>NZ_RJJQ01000029.1 GCF_003724155.1 Flexivirga caeni
CCGATTAGTGTGTCAACCCACCCCAGCCCACGCCGCTGACCAGCACAAACACAAACCGAACCCGCGATTCCTCACAAAGTGGCACGACTCAGGTCGCAAGTTGAAGACCATCACATCATCGACAATTTCCGGGTACCGTTTCACAATAGTCCCGTTACTGTCGACAATTGAAACCTCGGGTTCGTTCGCATGAATCTTTACAAACGTCGCAACCTCGGAGTGTCCGACGATGTCAGACTTTGTGATATTCGCCTCGCGGCCACTGAATTTCTGTCCCTTCGCAGACAGTTCTCGCACGGTTCCTTCGTGGTTGTCACATGTCTTGCAGGTTTCAAGCGCAAGCGGTTCCAGTAAGCCGACTTTGGGATCTGTCGCCGTACGATTAACGACTTCGATGTAGTACTCAGCAAACGCCGTCGCTCCGGCCTTGGTGTGCTGCCTCGCCGGCTCGGGAACACCGGCAGCACCAGCAGCAGTGCCACTCGACGTCACCGACGTGGTCGGCGGGGCCACGCCGCTGCTCGTCGACCCGGACCCGGTGGGTGCAGGCGCCACCCGCACCTCCACCGACGTCGTCGCAGCCGTCGACGCACCCTCAGCCTGGTGTCCCGACCCGCTGCTACACCCCGCCACGCCCCCGACGCTCACCGCGGCCACGACCGCACCGATCACTCGACTCGTGCGCATAATCCGCCCTCCCTGGGTGACGCCTGGGTGTTCGGTGATTATCGACTAACCACGGTGCATGGCGCGAGCCGAAACCGTCAAGACTCCGTCACGAAGTCGAGGCGCGCCATACCCGCCCCCACATCATCCGCCACACGACACACCGACAATCGGTTATCCACAGTGCGGCCACGGGATGGCCTCGATACGCCCTCGTCCGCTTCGCTCCCCCGGGCTACTGGACCACCCAGACCTCGCTCTACAATGCTCAAACGAGCCCCACTGTGCGCACATGAGTGCAGCACGACAGCGCGCCGTACTGTCCGTCGGCGCAGCGAGGCCGTCCGAAAGGATCACCAGTGAGTCAGGACGCAGCGCCGAGTCCCCTGCCAGCAGATGCCGAACGCGCCCTGCTCGCCGACGTCGCCCGCCGGTTCTATCTGCGGGACCAGTCGAAGATCGAGATCGGCAAGGACCTCGGGCTATCCCGCTTCAAGGTCGCCCGGCTGCTGGAGTCCGCCCGGGAGACCGGGATCGTACGCATCGAGATCGCGGGCGAGCCGACCGTCGATCTGCAGCTGTCACGGCAACTGACCTGCGCCCTCGACGTCGACAAGGCGCTGGTCGTGCGAGGCCACCCCCACCAGTCCGCCGCCGAGGCGCGGCGCAACCTCGGCGCCGCCGCAGCCGGCGAACTCACCCACCTGCTCGGGCCCTCGGACGTGCTCGGGCTGCCCTGGTCGCGCAGCGTCGCGGCCGCGGTGAGTGCCCTGCACAGCCTGCCCCCGGTGCCCATCGTGCAGTTGTCGGGGGCTCTCGCCATACCCGATCTGGAGTCGCCGGTCGAGCTCGTGCGATCCGCCGCGAAGCTCAGCGGCCGCGTGGCGCATCACTTCTACGCACCGCTCGTCGCCGCGGACGCGGCCAGCGCCGAGGTGCTGCGGCGTCAGCCAGGGGTGCGCGAAGCGCGTGGCCACGTTCCCGAGGTAACGGTGGCGGTTGTCGGGATCGGAGGCTGGGCGGCCGGCGAGTCGACCCTCTTCGACCTGGCCGACGATGCCGACCGTGTCGCGATGCGCGACGCAGGGGCGATCGGCGAGATCAGCGGGATCTTCATCAACACAGCCGGCCGCGCGGTCAACGGCGGGCTGGCCGACCGGATCATCACCCTGTCCGCAGAGCAACTGGCCGGCATACCGACCGTCATCGGCCTGGTCAGTGGCGCCGCCCGGGCCGACGTGGTGCGTGCCGCAGTCGCCGGGCACAAGGTGACCCGGCTGATCGTGGACGAGCCGCTTGCGCGCGCTCTCCTGGCGTAGCGATATCTTGGGCAGGTGGCACAACACTTTGACGTCGTCGTCCTCGGTGCAGGCCCCGGTGGGTATGTCGCTGCTATTCGCGCCAGCCAGCTCGGCCTCAAGACCGCCATCATCGAGAAGAAGTACTGGGGCGGTGTCTGTCTGAACGTCGGGTGCATCCCGTCCAAGGCACTGCTGCGCAATGCGGAGATCTCGCACATCCTGACCAAGGAGGCGAAGACTTACGGCATCTCGGGCGAGGCGACCATGGACTTCGGCTCGGCGTGGAAACGCAGCCGGGGCGTCGCGGACGCGAGCGCCAAGGGCGTGCACTACCTGATGAAGAAGAACTCGATCACCGAGTTCGAGGGCACCGGCACCTTCACCGACGCGCACACGATCCAGGTACAGCTGACGTCCGGCGACACCGAGACGGTCAGCGCGGACAACGTCATCATCGCCACCGGAGCGACCACCCGGCTGATCCCTGGCACGAACCTTTCCGGACGCGTCGTGACCTACGAGGAGCAGATCCTCACCGAGGAACTCCCCGGGTCGATCATCATCGCCGGATCCGGTGCGATCGGTGTCGAATTTGCTTACGTGCTCACCAATTACGGCGTCGACGTGACGATCGTGGAGTTCCTCGACCGGATGGTCCCGACCGAGGACGCCGACGTGTCCAAGGAACTGCTGCGGCAGTACAAGAAGCTCGGCGTGAACGTCCTGTTGTCGACCAAGGTGGAGTCCATCGAGGACTCCGGCTCCGGCCGGGTGTTGGTCACGGTCTCCCCCGCCGCCGGTGGTGAGTCGAAGGTGCTCGAAGCCGACAAGGTGCTGCAGGCCATCGGTTTCGCGCCGCGGCTGGACGGCTATGGCCTGGAGGTGACCGGCGTCGCCACGACCGACCGCGGCGCGATCGCGGTCGACGAGCGCGGCCGCACCAACGTCGAGGGCGTCTACGCCATCGGCGACGTGACCGGGAAACTGATGCTCGCCCACACGGCAGAGGCAATGGGTATCGTCGCGGCCGAGACGATCGGCGGCGCCGAGACCGTCGAGATCGACTTCGACATGATCCCGCGGGCGACCTTCTGCCAGCCGCAGATCGCCTCGTTCGGCTACTCCGAGCAGCAGGCGAAGGACAAGGGGTATGACGTGAAGACCGCGTCGTTCCCGTTCTCCGCCAACGGCAAGGCGCGCGGTATGGCGGAGACGGTCGGCTTCGTGAAGATCGTCGCGGACGCCGCGCACAATGAGCTGCTCGGCGCGCACCTGATCGGCCCCGAGGTCACCGAACTGCTTCCAGCACTGACGCTGGCACAGAAGTGGGACCTGACCGCCGACGAGGTGGCGCGCAACATCTTCGCGCACCCGACGCTGTCCGAGGCGATGAAGGAAGCCGTCGAAGGCATCGCCGGCCACATGATCAACCTCTGATCGAGCCGGCCGGGGTAGCGTCTGCTGGTATGTCGCAGCCGGACCGGCACGTCGCGTTCGTCCTCGGTGGCGGCGGGGTGCTCGGCGCCTCGCAGATCGGAGCCTTGCGCGCGCTCGTCGAGCGCGGCATCCGGCCCGATCTGGTCGTCGGCACCAGCATCGGGGCGATCAACGGTGCCTTCGTCGCCAGCGACCCGACGGTCGGAGGTGTCGAGCGGCTGACCGAGTTGTGGTCCTCCATGGGGAACGGCCGGTTGCTGCTCGGTTCCGATGCCCGCCGGCCGCACCGGCGGGCCGGACGCTCGCGCCGCTGGCGCACGCATCTCTACTCCCCTGGCCCGATGCTGCGCATCCTGCGCCAGGAATTGCCGGTGCAGACCTTCGAGGAGCTGGCGGTGCCGTACCAATGCGTCGCCGCGAGCGTGGAACACGCTGTGTCGCATTGGTTTTCGAGTGGCCCGCTACCTGTCGCCATCGCGGCGTCGTGTGCCGTGCCGGGCATGTTCCCACCAATGCAGATCGGCGGCGAGCACTTCTTCGACGGTGGTCTGGTGCACTCGATTCCGGTGGGCCGCGCGGTGAAGCTGGGCGCAACCGAGATCTACGTGCTGCAGGTCGGCCGGGTCGAGCAACCGCTCTCGCCGCCGAAATGGCCATGGGAGGTCGGGCAGGTGACGTTCGAGATCGCGCGGCGGCACCGCTACCTGGAGGAACTCGCGTCCGTGCCGCCCGGCATCACCGTGCACGTGCTGCCGACCGGGGCCGAGGACGCCCCCTCGGTCTCGCTGCTGCACATGAACCGCGAGTTCGTCAGCGGCCGCATCGACCGCGCCTACGACACAGCCCGGGGCTACCTGGACGCCGGGCAATGACCATCCCGGTGCCACCACGCATCGTGCGGCGCGTCATCTGTCATCCATTGCAGATCGTGCTGGGCGTGGCCGCGCTGCTGGTGTTGAGCATCGCGACGGGGATCGCGTTCGTCATCCAGTTGCCGGGACGGAGGCGACGGCTGGTTCGGGTGCTCGCCATGCTCACGGCGACCGTCCTCGCCGACCTGACGATCATCCTCGGAGCCTGGCGGCTCTGGTGCGCCCACCGGGTCAGACGACGCCGCGCCGAGACATGGGAGCACGACCACGTCGAGCTGATCGGGCGCACTCTGCACCGCGTCGTGCGCGTCGCCGAGCGGGTAGCGGGCCTGCGACTTGTCGTCACCATCGATCCACAGCTGCCGGACGAACCCGCCCCGCTGCTGGTCCTGTCGCGCCACGCCGGTCTCGGGGACTCGCCACTGATCGCCTACCTGCTCACCCATGAACTCGGCCGGGTGCCGCGCGTGCTGCTGAAGCGGTTCCTGCTCTGGGACGCAGCGGTCGATCTCGTGCTCGGCCGGCTCGGCGCCTACTTCCTGCCGCCGCAACGCGTGTCACCGGAGGAGCGCGACGCTCGGCTGCGGGAGTTCGCCGATCAGTCGAGGGACCGGGACGCATTGCTGCTCTTCCCCGAAGGGCGCAACTGGACACCGCATCGGTGGCGTGCACAACTCGCCGAATGCTCTGGCGCAGAAGCAGATTGGATACGCGCGCACCCGGCCGTGCTGCCGCCCCGAGCGGGCGGGGCGAGCCGCGTGCTGGAGTTGCGACCGGACGTCTGCACCGCGGTGGCCGCGCAACGCGGTCTGGACCCGCTGCACTCCGTGCGCAGCATCTGGGCGCACCTTCCGCTGCGCGAGCCGGTCGAGGTGACGGTGCGACGAGCCGACCCGCCGGCGCCGGGCGATGTCGAACCGTGGCTGTTCGACATGTGGGGGTGTATCGACGACTGGACCCGCGCGCGCCGGCCGGCGACGGATGGCCTTGCCTCGGACGATCCGACCGGCGCCGTCTTCCCAGCCTGACTCCACGTATCTTTCCGGCCGATGACCGACACTTGACCGATGCAACTGCTGCTCCTGCTGACTTCCGATGGCCGGACCTGGCTGGACAGGCACGTCCTCGACCCCGGGCGGCTTCCGTTGCTGCTGGCGCTCTTCGCGTTCATCGTCACGTTTCTCGTGACGCGCGCGATCACCCGGCTGATCCGCGCCGGACGCGGACCGTTCCGCAATCGGGTATCGCCCGAGGGCGTGCACGTGCACCACGCTGTCCCCGGCCTCATCGTGCTGCTCGTCGGCGCCTATCTGAGTCTCGGCAGCCAGGGCGCCCAACCCGGCGTCGGCATCGCGGGTCTCCTCATTGGCGTCGGCTCATCGCTGCTGCTGGACGAATTCGCGCTGATCCTGCATCTGCGGGACGTCTACTGGTCCGGCGAAGGCCGCGTGTCGGTTGAACTCGTGACTCTCACGACCGCGTGCCTCGCCTTGCTCACCGTGGGTCTGCAACCCTTTCACTTCCACCCGAAGTCGCAGGATCACTGGTTCCACCTGGTCATGCTTGCCGGCCTGCCGATCCACGTGTTCGCCGAGATCGTCGTGATGCTGAAGGGGAAGTACCACGTGGCACTGATCGGCGCCTTCCTCGCGCCAGTGGCCGTGTTCGCCGCGCTCACGCTCGGCCGGCCGCGATCGTGGTGGGCCCGTCGGCGCTACTCCCCGGCCAAGCAGCACCGTGCACTGGATCGCAGTCAGCGCTGGGATGCTCGCTGGGGCCGGCTGGCCGCAGGCTTCTCGGACTTCGTGGCCGGCAGCCCTACCCCGGCAGAGCGCAGCGAGCACAACTCGCGAGACTGACGCCCGAGAACCCGCCCGCCGCGTCCGTTCATCGAACGAGCCGCATCGCCCGCCCCGATCACATATTGTATTTCTCATGGACGTTCGGGCCTTGTTCCCCCGGTCCACGTCCCCGACGACGATTCAAAGGCAGGCGAGATGACACATAAAATCACGGGTGACCTCGTGCAGGCGGACTCGTTCTTCGTCGACGGCGACTGGAAACCTGCCCGCGCCGACGCACTCGACGTCATCGACCCCGGGCTCGGCACCGCGTTCAGCCGCATCGGCTCTGCCGAGCCGGCGGAGGTCGACCAGGCTGTCGCGGCGGCGCGCCGCGCCTTCGACGACGGACGGTGGACCGGCCTGTCCGGACAGGACCGGTCGCTGCTCATCTGGCGCCTCGCTGACCTGATCGAGACGAACGTCGAGCAACTCGCCCACCTCGAAAGCCGCGACGTCGGGATGCCGCTCGCCCAGGCGCGAGCGATGATCGGCGAGGCTGTGAAGATGTACCGCTACTATGCGGGTCTCGCCGACAAGGTGTATGGCGAGAGCATCGAAATCGGCTCCAGCGCCTTGCGATTCCAGGGTTACACCCGCAAGGAACCGGTCGGCGTCGCCGCGCTGATCACGTCCTGGAACGCCCCGATGGTCGGGCTGGGCATGAAGCTCCCGGCGGCCCTCGCGGCCGGGTGCTGCGTGGTCATCAAACCCTCCGAAGAGGCTTCGCTGTCGACCCTGGCCCTGGCCGCCCTTGCCACCGAGGCCGGCATACCAGGCGGTGTGGTCAACGTGGTCACCGGGGTGGGCACGACCACCGGCGACGCCCTGGTGAAACACCCGGAGGTCGATCTGGTGAGTTTCACCGGATCGATCCCCGTCGGCAAGCAGATCGCCCAATCGGCGCTGGGAAACCTCAAGAAGGTCACCCTTGAGCTCGGTGGCAAGTCAGCGATGATCGTGATGCCGGACGCAGATCTGGACGCAGCGATCCCCGCGCTGTCCCTCGCCGTGTTCTGGAACGCCGGACAGATCTGCACGGCCGGCACCCGCCTGCTCGTCCACCGATCCGTCGCCGAGCAGGTCGCGCAGGGCATCGCCGAGCACGGCCGCGCCCTGAAGATCGGCTACGGGCTGGACGACGGCAACGACCTCGGACCGCTCATCTCGCAGCGGCAGCTCGACCGGGTCGAGGGCTACGTGCACAGCGGCCGCGAAGACGGGGCGCGGGTGCTGTCCGGTGGCGAGCGCCTCGGGGAGCAGGGCTACTACTACGCACCCACCGTGCTGGCCGATGTCACGCCGGCCATGAAGGTGGTCAGCGAGGAGATCTTCGGCCCGGTGCTCGGCGTCATGGCCTTCGACACCGTGGACGAAGCCGTGCGCGTCGCCAACAACACGGAATACGGGCTGGCGGGGAGCGTCTGGAGCGGCGACGCCGCCACCGCACACTCGATCGCCCGGCGGCTACGCACCGGCAAGGTCGGCATCAACGTGCACCGTGCGGGCGGTGTCCAGATGCCGATCGGCGGCTACAAGGAGTCGGGCTGGGGACGTGAGTGCGGACCCGAGGGTCTCCAGGAGTACCTGGAGACCAAGTCGGTCATTCAGCCGTTGATCGGCTGACGTCAACGCCGCGGCCGGCTGAACCTGCTGCGGTAGGCGGCGGCTCCGGTCAGGCACCCGCGGACACGATGGAGAACGCCAGCCCGTCGATGCGGGCGCGCGCCTCGCCGTCGGTGGCGATCCGCTCGCCGATCCGCTGGGCGACGGTTTGCAACGCCTGCTGGGTCAGCCCGGGTCGCACTGCGAGCACCACCCGCAGTTCGCCGGGTGCCGACCCGGGCTCGCAGCGCGCCTCGGCAACGTCGGACTCGTCCGCGACAGCCTTCGAAATCGCTTCTCGCACATGGCCATCCAGGTGCGGCGGGTGCCACGTCATACGCTGGGCGAGCGCCCACAGCATGCTCGGGCGCACCACGAGAGACCGGGTCGCGAGGTCCAGGACGAGCACATCGCACTGCTCCGCGATGGCTGCCTGCGCGGCCACTTCGGCCCGCACGGGGGACGGCCGCGCGCTGGGATCCCACGCGGCCAGCGCCGCAGTGTCGGTGAAGACCGGCATTGCCCGTTCACCCGACGGCGCCGTGAGGGTCACCACCGCCATCTCGGTGTTCTTCTCGACGACCAGTTCACCGGACTCGTCCGCCTCGGCCAGCGCGGCGACGACCGGGACCAGCAGCCTGGCCCGCGCCAGGGCGGTCATCAGCTGCACTTCGTCCTCCGGATGGCGCAGCGCCGCCGCGAGTTGCGGGTCGATCGAGCCGTCGTCGTCATCGAAGCCGGTGCCGGTGAGGGATCGGCCGGAGAAGGTCTGCCCGGCGGAGTCGAAATGCTCCGGCAGCTCGCGCGACGCGTCGGTCACCGGCGCGGCTCCGGACGACCGGCGAGGTCCAGTGCGTCGGTGAGTGCGAAGGCACCCTTGTAGAGCGCGGATCCGATGATCGCGCCCTCCACACCGGCGGGCACGAGCGTGCGCAGCGTGCGGATGTCGTCGAGCGTGGAGACGCCCCCGGACGCGACGACGGGTCGATCGGTGCGAGCGCAGACATCTTGCAGCAGAACGACATTCGGGCCTTGCAGCATGCCGTCCTTGGCGACGTCGGTGACGACGTAGCGGGCGCAGCCCTCACGGTCGAGGCGGTCGAGCGTCTCCCACAGGTCGCCTCCCTCCCGGGTCCACCCCCGTGCCGCGAGGGTCGTGCCGCGCACGTCGAGACCGACGGCGATGCGATCACCGTGGGTCGCGATCGCCCGAGCGGTCCACTGGGGGTTCTCCAGCGCCGCGGTGCCGAGGTTGACGCGCCGGCAGCCGGTCGCGAGGGCTGCGGTGAGGGACTCTTCGTCGCGTATGCCGCCGGAGAGTTCCACCTGCAGGTCGAGCCGGCCGATGATGCCGGCCAGCAGCTCGGCGTTGCTGCCTCGGCCGAAGGCAGCATCGAGGTCGACCAGGTGCAGCCACTCGGCGCCCGCGTCCTGCCAGGCGAGCGCGGCGGCGAGCGGGTCGCCGAACTGACCTCCCGTGCCGGCGACACCTTGCACGAGTTGCACGGCCTGGCCGTCGGCGACGTCGACCGCCGGCAGCAGCTCGAGTCGGGGTGCAGCGTCTGACATTCGGGTCTCCTTGGCGTTCACAGCGTGGCGAGCCAGTTCTCGATCAGGTGCGCGCCCGCGTCACCGGACTTCTCGGGGTGGAACTGGGTGCCGGCGAGCGGTCCGTCCTCAACGGCCGCGACGAAGTCCTCGCCGTGGTTGCTGGTGGTCACCAACGGCTCTCCGACGACCCGGCTGGCGAGCAGCTGGCGGGCGGCATACGAATGCACGAAGTAGAAGCGTTCCTGCTCGATGCCCGCGAGCAGGCGAGATCCGGTCGCGGCGGCGACGGGCGACCAGCCCATGTGCGGCACGACGGGTGCGGCGAGCCGCTCGACAATGCCGGCGAAGAAGCCGAGCCCGGTGGGCGGCGGCTGGATGGACGTCGGCTCGGTCGATCCGTCGAAGAGCACCTGGAAGCCCACGCACACACCGAGCACCGGCCGCGCGAGCCGCAGCCGTTCCGCGACCAGCTGCGGGCCGCCCGCATCGCGCAACCCGGCCATGCAGGCATGGAAGGCACCTACGCCGGGGACGTAGAGCCCGTCGGCGTCCAGCACGGCCTGCCGGTCGGCCGTCAGGGTCACCTCGGCGCCCACGCGCTGCAACATGCGCACCACCGAGCGCACATTGCCGCTGCCATAGTCGAACACGACGACCTTGAGGCTCATAGCTGCTCCAGCTCGGCACGAATTTCGCTGTCTTCCTTGGTAACCCGGGAAAATCGCTCGATCGCCTTGGTGACCGGCTCGACCAGCACCGCACCCTCGGCATCCTTGACCTGCCCGCTGAGCAACCGCTCCCCCGGCAAAGCGAGCGCACCCATCAGGTCGGCGAGCACGTCATCCACCACCGACACTGGGTCGGTCAGGATCTCCCGGACGGCGCGGACCGACTCCGGCACGACACCAGCAGCCATCGCCAGGTCACCCGGCGCCGCCACGGGATGTCCGGGCAGACGGGCCACCCCGTCACCCCGCTCCCAGACGAGCCACCGGGGCAGCGCCCGCCAGCCGCGCGGATGCACCACCACTACGCCACGCTCGTCCAGCCGGAAGAGGCCGATCGCGGCGCGCATGCGCGCCGGCACCCGCCGGGCGAGCAGCATCGCGACCGCATCGTCATACGGTGCGCCGGCCTGGGACGGACCACCCGGCACCACCGCGCTCCACCCCGCGAGCGGGATGACGTATGACGGCACGACGCCCTGCCGCACCCACGCGGATGCGGTCTTGACGTCGCCGTGCACCAGGAGCACGCCGGAGCGTCGGGAGCGAACGGCGCGAGGCATGCGACCTACAGAGCTCCCTTGGCGCTGGGTATGCCGACGACGCGCGGGTCCCGCGCGATCGCGGCACGCAGCGCACGCGCGACAGCCTTGAATTGGGCCTCCACGATGTGGTGCGGGTCGCGCCCGGACAGCACGCGCACGTGCAGCGCGATGGCAGCGTGGTGCCCGAAGCTCTCCAGCACGTGCTGGGTGAGTGCACCGGTGTACGTCCCGCCGATGATCGCGTAGACCTGTCCCTCGGGCTCACCGGTGTGCACGACGTAGGGGCGGCCTGCGACGTCGACCACCGCATGCACCAGAGCTTCGTCCAACGGCACTGTGGCGTCACCGAACCGGGAGATCCCGGTCTTGTCGCCGAGCGCCTCCCGCACCGCCTGGCCCAGCACGATCGCCGTGTCCTCCACCGTGTGGTGGGCGTCGACGTCCAGGTCGCCGGTCGCCTGCACCCGCAGGTCGATGAGGCTGTGCTTGGCGAAGCTCTCCAGCATGTGGTCGTAGAAGCGGACACCCGTGGACACCTCGGCGGCGCCAGTGCCGTCCAGGTCGAGCGACAGCTCGACCTGGCTCTCCTTGGTCGCCCGCTCGATGTGGGCCGTGCGGTGCTCGGTCATGCGATCTCCTTCAACGCGCGCAGGACCGCGTCGTTCTCCTCCGGTGTGCCGGCGCTGATGCGCAGGTGGTGCGGTATGCCGACGTCGCGCACCAGCACTCCGCGGTCCAGCAGAGCCTGCCAGGTCGCTGCGGCGTCGTCGAAACCGCCGACCAGCACGAAGTTGGCGTCGCTGGGCACCGGTTGCAGTCCGAGCGCGGCGCATCCGGCGACCAGCTCGTCGCGTGTGACCTTGATCTGCTCGACCATCGCCAGCATGGTGTCGGTGTGTTCGAGCGCGGCACAGGCGACCGCCTGGGTCACCGTCGACAGGTGGTAAGGCAGCCGAACCAGGCGCAGCAGGTCGGTGAATTCCGCTGCTGCTGCGAGATATCCGAGCCGAGCACCGGCGAAGGCGAAGGCCTTGGACATCGTGCGGCTCACCACCAGCCGGTCGCGCCCGGGCAGCAGCGAGACGGCGCTCTGGGTGCCGGCGCGGGAGAACTCGGTGTAGGCCTCGTCGACGACCACGACGGCGCGATCGCTCGCGTCATACACCCGCAGGACGACATCGAGGTCGAGTGAGGTGCCGGTCGGGTTGTTCGGCGAGCACACGAAGATCAGCTCGGGGTCGTGCCGCCGCACCTGCTCGACCGCGAGGTCGCCGTCGAGGTCGAATCGGCCCGAGTCGGCATCGCGCAGCCCGTCGACCCAGGTGGTGCCATTGCGTTCGCTGATCAGCGGGTGCATGGAGTATGACGGGGTGAAACCCAGTGCGGTGCGTCCCGCTCCCCCGAACGCCTGCACGATGTGCTGCAGCACTTCGTTGGAACCGTTGGCCGCCCACACCTGCTCGGGAGTGACCGGCTCGCCGGTGGTGCGCACCAGATAACCGGCCAACAGCGTTCGCAGCCGGGTGAATTCGCGGTCCGGGTAGCGGTTCAGCGACGCGGCGACTTCCGCGACATCCCGCGCGATCTGGTCGACGACGACCTGCGGCACCGGGTATGACGATTCGTTGGTGTTGACCGCGACCGCAACGTCGAGTTGCGGTGCACCGTATGGCGTCTGGCCGCGCAGCTCCGGGCGGACCAGCTCCTGCAGGGTGCTCATTCGAATCGCGCGGTGACGGCGTCACCGTGGGCCGGCAGGTCCTCGGCGTTGGCCAGCGTGACCACCATGCCGGCAATGTCGGCGAGCGCGTCGCGCGTGTAGTCGACCACGTGGATACCGCGCAAGAACGTCTGCACCGATAATCCGCCGCTGTGGCAAGCACATCCGCCGGTCGGCAGCACGTGGTTGGAGCCGGCTGCGTAGTCGCCGAGGCTGACAGGTGCGTAATCGCCCACGAAGATGGCGCCCGCGTTGCGGATCCGGGCCGCGACCGCCGACGCGTCGCGGGTCTGGATCTCGAGGTGCTCGGCGGCATACGCGTCGACCACCCGGATGCCCTCCTCGATGCCGTCCACCAGCACGATGCCGGACTGGGGACCGCTGAGCGCCGTGCGCACCCGGTCGTGGTGCTTGGTGAGCGCGACGCGTTCTTCGAGCGCCTCCTCCACCTGTGCGGCAAGCGATTCGTTGTCGGTAACCAGCACGGAGGCGGCCAGCTCGTCGTGTTCGGCCTGACTGATCAGATCAGCGGCGACCAGCTGGGCGTCGGCGCTGTCGTCGGCCAGGATCGCGATCTCGGTGGGACCGGCCTCGGCGTCGATGCCGATGACTCCGAGCAGCAACCGCTTGGCTGCGGCCACATAGACGTTGCCCGGGCCGGTGACGAGATTGACCGGTTCACAGACTGTTTCACCAGTCTCGCCGAGCGCGCCATACGCGAACATCGCGACCGCCTGCGCACCACCGACGGCGTAGACCTCGTCGACGCCGAGCAGGCCGCAGGCGGCCAGGATCGTTGGGTCCGGGTAGCCGGCGAAGACGCCGACGTTGGACCGCTGCGGCGGGCTGGCGACCGCGAGGGAGCCGACGCCGGCGATCTGGGCGGGCACGACGTTCATCACGACGCTGCTGGGGTAAACCGCCTGGCCACCGGGCACGTAGAGGCCGACACGTTCGACGGGGACGTGCCGCTCGGTGACCGTGCCACCGGGGACCACCTGAGTCACGATCTCGGTGCGGGCCTGCGCATCGTGCACGACGCGCGCCCGGCCGATCGACTCCTGCAGCGCCGCGCGCAACTGCGGGTCGAGCTGGTCGACGGCGGCGGCGATCACGTCCGCGGGCACGCGCAGCGAGGGCGGACGAACGCCGTCGAAGCGTTCGTCGAGGTCGAGCACGGCCGCGGCTCCCCCGGCATGAACCTGCTCGCAGATGGGGCGCACGATGTCGAGTGCGGCTTCCACGTCGAGTTCGGCTCGGGGCAGCGCGTTGCGCAGGGCGAGGGCGTCGAGGTCTCGAAGCGCCGCACCACGCAGGTCCAGACGGTTGATCACGGCACTGATTCTAGTTGGGCGGGATTGTGCCCTCGGCGCGCCGTCCGGTCCCCGGAATCGCGCTGTTCCGGCCGGGCGGCTGGGAGACTGCAGCCATATTCGGAGCAGGAGGGTGCGATGAGCCTGGTGCAGGTGCACGCTGGCGTGACGACGACGTCGTGCTGGTCTTCGCGGTCATCGCCACGCTGGTTGCCGCGAGCGTCGTGCGCTGAGGCCCGCTCGGTGCCATCGCCGCGCACCCATGGCAGCGCGGCCGTCAGAAGCCCTCGCCCGTGCGGCCGCCATACGTGGCGATCTTGAACTCGGTTGCCGCCAGCGACAGCGTCAGTTCGCGCAGCTGCCGCCGGATCGTGTCGCGGTGCTCCACCAGCAGATCGAGCCGCTCGGGGACGGTCTGCGGACCGGCGTCGACCAGCGTGATGTAGTGCTGCAGGTCCCGCATCGGCATGCCGGACAACCGCATTCGGGTGATGAACACCAGCCGGCGTTGTGTCTCCGGGCCGTAGACGCGGCGCCCCGCGCTGTCGCGGTCCACCGTCAGCAGGCCGGCCGTCTCGTAGTAGCGCAGCGTGTGCGGGGACAGATCCAGCAACTCCGCCATCTCCGCGATGCCGAGCGACGCGAAGTCGTCACCGGTGTCCACCAGCCGGTGGATCGTCTCGACCGGCAGCGCGCCGTCCGCATCGGAGAACTCGCCGAGTTCCCGCAGAATACGCGTCATCAGCTCACTGGTCGCCATCGCTCACACCGCCCTTCTCGAAGGTGCCGACCCTGGGTAGTCGGCGCTGCGCGCAAGCCCGGCGAGCCGCTCGACGTGGGCCAGTCCGTCCCGGTGGGACCTGCTGATCCTCTCCACCGCCTCGGCCCCCAACGGTAGCCGCAGCGGCAGCTCCTCGCTCGCCACCAGATCCGCGATGATCGCGGCGGCGCGTGCCGGGTCACCCTCCTGGATGCCGTCGGCGCCGGCCAGATCCGCGCGGACCGGGCCCACCACATCGGCATACGCCTCCAGCTCGGGGGTGAGTGCGAGCGAGTGAGCGGTGTTGAATCCGGTGCGGAACCGGGACGGTTCGACGATCATCACGCGCACCCCGAACGGATCCAGTTCGGCTGCCAGTGCCTCGGACCAACCCTCGAGCGCGAATTTGCTCGCCGAGTAGGCACCGACCCCGGGGAACGAGATCCGGCCACCCTGACTGCTCAGCTGCACGATGGTCCCCGACCCCCGCTGCCGCATGCCCGGGATCACGAGGCGCGTCAGTGCCGCACAGGCGAAGAAGTTCAGTTCCAGCTGCTCCCGAAGGCCGGCCATCGTCACCTCCTCTGCCGAGCCGACGATCGCCCGTCCGGCGTTGTTGACCAGGACGTCCGGCACCCCGAAGGTGGCGGCGATCGCCTCGCCGACCCCGGCCACGTCGTGCTGATCGCGCAGATCTGCGGTCACCACGTGCAGTCGTGCCCCGTGTATGGCGGCCAGGTCTGCCAGCGCCTCGGTGTCGCGCACGACCGCGAGCACCTCACCTCCCCGGTCCAGGACCTCGGTCGCGAGGGCACAGCCGAAGCCCTGCGACGCACCGGTGATGACCCATTGCACATTGCCCGTCTCAGTTGTCATGACCGGGACGGTAGGAGTTCGAGCGCGCTCGAACGCAAGCGCTATCTGGTCGGGTCGGTGTCGCGATCGGAATCCGTTGGGCTGCCGTAGAAGTCGCGCTCGACGACCTCGCGGGCCCGCCGCGACACCCGCAGGTAGCGCTCGGACAGTTCGTGACCGGAGCCAACGGGGGAACCGAGGATGCGGGCGATGCCGTCCGCGTCCGCGAGCGACCCCGGCAGCGAGTCGACCGGGCGGCCACGCCAGAGCACCGACGCGTTGCGCAGCCGGCTGGCGAGCGTCCACGACTCGCGCAGCTTCGCCGCGTCGCGCACCTCGATCAGGCCCTGCTGCGCCATGACCCGCAACGGGGTCATCGTGCCGGGGTGACGCAAGTCCGGGATGTCATATGCGTGCTGCAGCTGCGCCAGCTGCACGGTCCACTCGACGTCGGACAACCCGCCGCGACCGAGCTTGAAGTGGGTGCGGATGTCGCCGCCGCGCGGCAGCCGCTCGGCCTCCATCCGCGCCTTGAGCATGCGGATCGCGCGCACCGCCGACGCGTCGATGCCGCCCTGCGGGTAGCGCAGCGGGTCGATCAGCTCGGTAAAGCGCGCCGCAAGCGCCTGGTCACCGGCGATGGGATTCGCCCGCAGCAGCGCCTGCGCCTCCCAGCCCTCCGACCAGCGCTCGTAGTAGGCGGCGTATGACGCGAGCGTTCGCACGATCGGGCCCGACCGACCCTCCGGCCGCAGATCGGCGTCCACCACGAGCGCCGGATCCGGCCCGGCCGCGCTGAGTCCGCTGCTGAGGTAGGTGACCACTTCCTCGGCCTGGCGCTGTGCGACCTGCGGGTCGGCGCCGGGCAGCGGATCGTGCACGAACATCACGTCCGCGTCCGATGCGTAACCCATCTCGCGACCACCCAGCCGGCCCATCCCGATGATCGTCATGGCCGTCGAAAGCGTCTGCCCCGAGTCCCGTTCGACGTGACGCACCGCCAGGTCGAGCGCGCCCTGCAGCGTCGCAGCCGCAAGGTCGGTCAGCGAGCGCTCGACGGTGTCCAGGTCGATGGCCCCGGTGAGGTCGGCGACCGCGATGCGGATGAGTTCGTCGCGGCGCGCCGACCGAATCGCGAGCAGAGCGGCGGCGTCATCGGGCTGGCGCTCGACCGCGGACTGCATCACCGTCAGCAGTTGCTCCCGGCTCAGTGGCACGAGCGCGTAGTGGGACCCGAAGACGCGCACCGCCGACGGCGCGTTCTCGAGCAGTTGTCCGACATACCGGCTGGCTGCCAGCGACCGGGCCAGCGTCTCGGCAGCTCGTCCTTCGTCGCGGAGCATCTTCAGGAACCAGTGCGTCGAGCCAAGGGCATCGCTCAGCTTGCGGAACGCCAGCAGTCCGAGGTCGGGATCGACCTCCTCGGAGAACCACTGCAGCATCACCGGCAGCAGCGTGCGCTGGATCGCGGCGCGCCGGCTGACGCCCGAGGTCAGCGCCTCCAGGTGCCGCACCGCACCCTTCGCATCGCGGAAACCCAGTGCGGCGAAACGGTCTTCGGCGTTCGCCCGCGTCAGCTGGGCGTCGTCGACGGACAGGTTTGCGACAGCGGTCAGCAGCGGCCGATAGAAGATCCGCTCGTGCAGCCGTCGCACACCCGCGGCACGCTCGCGCCACTGCCGGACGACCTCCGTCTCCGGATCGACCCGGAGGCCGACCGACCGGCCGAGCGCGCGCAGCTCGGCCGGGTTGTTCGGGATGAGGTGGGTGCGCCGCATCCGGGACAACTGAATGCGGTGTTCGAGCACCCGCAGCTGCCGGTATGCCTGGTCGAGCTCGTGGGCGTCGACGCGACCGATGTAACCGCCCCGCGACAGGGACTCCATGGCAGCGAGAGTGCCGCGATTGCGCAGTCGCTCGTCGGTGCGGCCGTGCACCAATTGCAAGAGCTGCATGCTGAATTCGATGTCGCGCAGCCCGCCGGGGCCGAGCTTCAGCTGACGGCCGGCCTCCGCCGCGGGCACGTGGGCCTCCACCCGCCGCCGCATCGCCTGCACATCCTCGACGAAGTGCTCACGGTCGGCGGCGCGCCATACCAGCGGCTGGACGGCGTCGAGGTACGCCGCCCCGATCTCTTCGTCACCGGCGATCGGACGAGCCTTCAGCAGTGCCTGGAACTCCCAGGTCTTCGCCCAGCGGTCGTAGTAGGCCCGGTGGGAGTCCACCGTCCGCACCAGCGGACCCTGCTTGCCTTCCGGCCGCAGCGCCGGATCCACTTGCCACAGAGCGCCTTCGCCGGTGGACACCGAACAAGCCCGCATGACCTCGGTCGCGAGCTTCGCACCGACCTCCATCGCGTGCGCCTCGGTGACACCGTCGGCCGGCTCCGCGACGAAGACGACGTCGACATCGCTGATGTAATTGAGCTCCCGGCCGCCGCACTTGCCCATGCCGATCACCGTCAGCCGGCAGCTGTCGGAGTCCGGAACGGTGTGCCGCGCGATCTCCAACGCCGCACCAACGGCCGCACCGGCAAGTTCGGCAAGTGCTTCGGACACCTCCGGCAGGAGCTCGACCGCATCGCCGGTCAGGTCGACGGCGGCGATCTGCACGAGCTGCCGGTAATAGGCGACACGCAGGGCGTCATACGCCGGGGTTCCGGTCGCATCCCCCACCGCGTCCGTGAGCAGCGCGTAGAGCTGCTCCCTGTCGCGGATCCGTGCGGCGACGACGTCGTGCCAGCGCTCCGGGTGTCGCACCAGGTGATCGGTCAGTGCGGTGGACGCGCCGAGCACCGCGACCAGGCGATTCCAGCCGTCCTTGTCTTGCGCGAAAAGTGTTGTCAATGCGTTACTTTCGCGCGCGGGAAGCACCTCACTGAGGCGCACCAGCCCGAGCAGCGCGTGGTCCGGCGATGCCGCCTTGCCCAGTGATGCCACCGCGTCGGCCACCTCGGTGGCCGGCAGCCGGAGTTCGTCGAGCATGCGCGGGGCCCGCTCGGGCTCGGTGAAGCCCGCGCGGGCCAGTGCGGTGAGCGAGACCGTCACGCGCGGATCACAGCCTGCCGAGATATTGGTCCAGCTCGTATTGCGTGACCTGGTCGCGGTAGGCCGCCCACTCGGCGCGCTTGTTGCGCAGGAAGAAGTCGAAGACGTGCTCGCCGAGGGTCTCGGCGACCAGTTCGCTGTGCTCCATCAGGTGGATCGCGTGGTCGAGAGACGCCGGCAGCGGGTCGATGCCCATCGCCCGCAGTTCGCGGTCGGTGAGCGTCCACACGTTGTCCTCCGCCTCCGGCGGCAGCTCGTAGCCCTCGTCGACGCCCTTCATCCCGGCGGCGAGCACGACGGCATACGCGAGGTAGGGGTTGGCCGCCGAGTCGAGCGACCGCACTTCGATGCGCGAGCTCTGCCCCTTGGACGGCTTGTACATCGGCACCCGCACCATCGCGCTGCGGTTGTTGTGCCCCCAGCAGACGTATGGCGGCGCCTCCGCCCCACTCCAGATCCGCTTGTAGGAGTTGACCCACTGGTTGGTCACGGCGCTGATCTCACCGGCGTGACGCAGAATTCCCGCGATGAATCTCCTTGCCGTGGTTGACAGTTGGTATGGCGCGCCCGCTTCGAAGAACGCATTGCGGTCGCCCTCGAAGAGCGACACGTGGGTGTGCATGCCCGAGCCCGGAGCGTCGGCGAGCGGTTTGGGCATGAAGGACGCGAAGACGCCCTGTTCCAGCGCGACCTCCTTGATGACCGTGCGGAAGGTCATGATGTTGTCGGCGGTGCTGAGCGCGTCGGCGTACCGCAGGTCGATCTCGTTCTGGCCGGGCCCGCCCTCGTGGTGGGAGAACTCCACCGAGATGCCCATCTGCTCCAGCAGCGAAATCGCCGACCGGCGGAAGTCGTGTCCCGTGCCGTGCGGGACATGGTCGAAGAAGCCCGCCTGGTCGACCGGGGTGGGCGGCTGCCCCGGCTTGAGGTCCTTCTCGAAGAGGTAGAACTCGATCTCCGGGTGCGTGTAGAAGGTCAGCCCCTTGTCGGCGGCCTTGCCGAGCGCGCGCTGCAGCACGAAGCGCGGGTCCGCCATACTCGCCGAACCGTCCGGCAGCCGGATGTCGCAGAACATCCTTGCGGTGCCTGGGTTTTCGCCACGCCAGGGCAGCACCTGGAACGTGTCGGCATCGGGAACGACCAGCATGTCCGACTCGTAAACCCGTGCCAAGCCCTCGATGGCGCTGCCGTCGAAGCCGATGCCCTCCGCGAATGCGCCCTCGAGCTCGGCGGGAGCCACCGCCACCGACTTCAGCGTGCCGAGCACGTCGGTGAACCACAGCCGGATGAACCGGATGTCGCGTTCCTCGATGGTCCGCAGTACGTACTCCTGTTGGCGATCCATCGCGTTCAGCCCTCCTCGCCGCGCGGGGCGGCTATGTGCGGCCTCGGCCCGCGAGACTCCTGTTGCCGATCCATGAGCAAATCCTGCCCTACTCGCCCGCTCGGGGTCCTGCCGCCCGGCATCCGGGCTCCGGCCGACTCGCGGCGGCACTACGCTCGGTGTCTATGACGGACAAGACCTCGGAAGTCACCGCGCCCTACGGCACTGGAGCTCAGGCGGCACCGCAGCGGCGCATCCGGGTGCCGCACCTGCAGGCTCGCAAGGAGCGAGGCGAGAAGTGGGCGATGCTCACGGCATACGACATGTATGCCGCGGAGATCTTCGACGAGGCCGGCATTCCGGTGCTGCTGGTCGGCGACTCGGCCGGAAACAACGTCTTCGGCTTCGAAACGACGGTGCCGGTGACTGTCGACCACCTGCTGCCGCTGGTGCGGGCGGTCAGCACCGCGACCTCGCGCGCCATGGTGGTCGCGGACCTGCCGTTCGGCTCCTACCAGGCCAGTCCGCAGCAAGCGCTGGAGACTGCGGCTCGCTTCATGAAGGAAGGCCTGGCGCACGCGGTCAAGCTCGAGGGCGGCAAGGCGATGGTGCCCGAGATCGAATTGCTGGTGCGCGCCGGCATCCCGGTGATGGGGCACATCGGGTTCACTCCGCAGAGTGAGCACGTGCTGGGCGGCTACCGGGTGCAAGGACGCGGCGAGGGCGCCGAGCGGCTGCTGCAGGATGCCCTCGCGCTGCAGGCCGCCGGCTGTTTCTCGGTGGTGATGGAGATGGTGCCGGCGCCCGCTGCGCAACAGGTGACCGAGGCGTTGTCGATCCCGACGATCGGCATCGGTGCCGGGCCGCATTGCGACGCCCAGGTGCTGGTCTGGCAGGACATGGCCGGGCTGCGCGGTGGCAAGGCGCCGCGGTTCGTGAAGAAGTATGCCGACCTGCGCGCCGAGCTCGGACGTGCCGCCCAGGATTACGCGCGCGAAGTCGCGTCCGGCGAATTCCCTTCCGCTGCGGAGAGTTTCGAGTCCTGAGCTGCGGGTTTCCGGCGCTTGGGCACCGAGAACCACATGACGACCGCGCCGAGCAGGCCGAACACGCCGGACACCACGATGCCCGCGCTGAGGGCGACGGCGGCGGTGATCCAGGACAGGACGGCCGGCCCGACCGTCGACCCGGCGTCGGACAGCTCGCGCCAGATGCCCAGGAACTGTGCGCGCCCGACGTCCGGCGAGTAGTCAGCGCCGAGCGTCATCACCATGCCCGAGCCGATGCCGTTGCCGAAGCCGAGCGCGCAGGCCACGACGCACAGCAGCACCGGCCCGTGGGCCAGCGGGATCGCCATCATCGACAGTCCCATCACGATCATCGACGGCACGGTCACCCAGCGCCGGCCGAACACGTCCATGACCTTGCCGGCCGGGTAGAAGACGAGCATGTCGATGCCGCCGGCGATTCCGTAGATGACCGATGTCGTCTGCGCGGAGATGCCGAGGTGCTCGGCCCACAGCGGTATGACGGCCTGGCGGGTCGCCCGGATCATCGAGACGAGCAGGACGCCCATACCGACGGTGAGGAAGATCTTGCGGTAATCGACCAGCACCCGGCGCACTGTTGCGGCGTCGGCCGGCGTGCCGTCCACGGCCTCGTGGGGCGGTAGGTCCTGCAACGTCGCGCCGAGCACTCCGGCGAGCGCGAGGGCGATAACGCAGACGGCATACGCACCACGCAAGTGCCAGAAACCCATGGCGGCCGCGCCCACGAACGGGCCGATGAACATGCCGACGCGCATCACTCCCCCGAGCGTCGACAGCGCGCGGGCCCGGTAGCGCGCAGGGATCGCCTCGGTCAGGTAGCTCTGCCGCGCGAGCATGAAGACGGAGCCGCTCACGCCCATCAGGAAGGCGCCGATCGCGAAGATCAGCAACGAATTCGCGACCATGCAGGTCGCCGCAGCAACCACGCCGACGATGGCGGCACCGATGATCGCGTGACGCTCGCCATACCGGTCGGTGATCATCGAGCTGGGGACGTTGAAGACCAGCGAGCCGATGTTGAGCAGGGTCACCATCAGTGCGGCCGTCGCGACCGAGCCGCCGAGGTCGCGCGCCGACAGCGGCACGACCGGGAGCATTGCGCCCTCGGCCAGGCCGAAGAGCAGTGACGGTGCGTATGCCGGGATCGCCAGTCGTCGCAGGTCGAAGTCGGGCGTAGCAGTCATTGTTAGCTAGTCTAACGATCCGTTCAGGATGGGGTGGCAGGGCGACCGTCAGATGACTTGACCTTGACGCAGCGTCAGGGTCGCAAGCTCGTCGTATGACCACCACACCAGCGATCGAGATCACCGGACTCACCAAGTCCTTCGGCGACAACGCCGTGCTGCGCGGAGTCGAGCTGGCGGTGCCGGCCGGCGCCGTCTTCGCGCTGCTCGGGTCCAACGGCGCGGGCAAGACGACACTGGTCCGGATCCTGAGCACACTGTCCAAAGCCGACAGCGGGCATGCCGCCGTGGCAGGCTTCGATCTTGCGACACAGACAGCGAAGGTGCGTCAATCGATAAGCCTCACAGGGCAGTTCGCCGCTGTCGACGAGATCCTCACCGGGCGCGAGAACCTCCAGCTCATTGCAGAGTTGCGGCACCTGGACCGCCGCCGGGAGATCGCCGACGACTTGCTCGGACGCTTCGGCCTGACCGACGCGGCCGACAAGCGCGCCGGGGTCTACTCCGGTGGCATGCGCCGCCGGCTCGACATTGCGATGAGCCTCATCGGCGACCCACCGGTGCTCTTCCTCGACGAGCCGACCACTGGACTGGACCTCCAGTCGCGCAACGAGGTCTGGGCGACGATCCGTGACCTCGCAGGGCAGGGCAGGACGGTCTTGCTGACGACTCAATATCTCGAAGAAGCCGAGCAACTCGCCGACCGGATCGCCATCCTGCACCAGGGCACGATCATCGCCAGCGGCACGCTCCCCGAACTGAAGGGACTGTTGCCACCGAAGAAGATCGAGTATGTCGAGAAGCAGCCGACTCTCGAAGAAGTGTTCCTCGCCATTGTCGGCGGGTCCGGCGAACGGCGCGACGGCCGCCCGAGCACGGCGGTGTCGCGATGACCGGACACGCACTGCGCGACGTCGTCGCGCTGTCCAAACGATCGCTGCGACACGTCCTGCGCAGTCCCGACACGATCGTCACCACGGCGATCATGCCGGTCGCGATGCTGCTGCTCTTCGTCTATGTGTTCGGCGGCGCCATACACGCCGGACACGGGAAGTATGTCGACTACCTACTTCCCGGGATCCTGCTGATCACGGTCGCATCCGGGGTCGGTTACGCAGCTTTCCGCCTCTTCAGCGACGTCGACGGCGGCATCTTCGAGCGCTTCACCGCGATGCCGATCACGCGATCCGCGCTGTTGTGGGCGCACGTGCTGACCTCGGTGGTGGCCAACTTCGTCTCACTGGTATTCGTCGTGCTCATCGCACTCGCGATGGGGTTCCGTTCCGGCGCAGGGCTTTCCGGATGGCTGGCAGTTGTCGGGCTGGTGCTGCTCTTCACCCTGGCACTCACCTGGCTGGCGATGATCCCGGGCCTGACGGCCAAGACGGTCGACGGAGTGAGCGGCATCTCCTACCCGCTCATCTTCCTGCCGTTCGTGAGTTCGGCCTTCGTGCCAACAGGCGGTATGCCGGCGCCGGTGCGCCGGTTCGCCGAGCACCAGCCGGTCACCTCGATCGTCGACACGATCCGTGGCGTGTTCGCCCAGCAGCCGGTCGGGCATCACGCGTGGGTGGCGGTCGCCTGGTGTGCCGGTCTGCTGCTCGTCGCCTACGTGCTGGCGATGCGCACCTTCCGGCGCAAGCTGTCGTGACGAGAAGGGGCTACGTTGACCGGAACTGTTCGAGGCGAGCCAGGAGCCGGTGAGGTCATGCTGACGAGTCGGGCAACGCTCAGCATCGGTCAGCTCGCGGCATACGCCGGGGTGACCGTGCGCACGGTGCGGCATTATCACGCCAAAGGGCTGTTGCCCGAGCCGGCGCGTGACTGCTCGGGGTACCGGCGGTATGACGCGTCGGCGGTGATCGACCTGATCCGGATCCGCACGCTGGCCGACGCGGGAGTGCCGCTCTCGCGGGCGCGCGAACTGCTTGCGGCCGGGCCGGAGGAGTTCGCTGCCGCGATCGACGAGGTCGATCGCCGGCTGCGGGCCGAGATCCGGGAGCGTCAGCGGCACCGTGCTCGCATTGCGCAGCTGGCTGCCGGGGACAGGGTCGCGCTCCCGACTGAAGCGGTCGCCTATCTCGACAGGTTGCGAGACCTGGGGTTCTCGGAGTTGTTCGTCAGCGGTGAACGTGACGCGTGGATCCTGGTCGCAGCCCGGCTGCCGGAACAGATGCCGCTGTATATGGCGGCCAAGCAGCAGCAGCTCGCCGACCCCGCGACGCTGGCGCTCTATCGGGACCTCGCCGCGGCTGTCGAATGGGATGCGGCCGACCCGCGTCTGGTGGGTGTGGCCGACCGGCTCGTTGGCCTGCTCGAAGCAGCCCATCCCGCCGGGCGCGACTCGGGTGCTGGCGGCGTGCCGGAAAGCCTTGCCGCACTGCTGGATTCGATCTTCATGTCCATGGTTCCCACCGCCCCTCGGCTGCGGCAGCTGGTCGAAGAGCGTGGGTGGACCGGGTGGACGAACTTCACGCGGATCGCGCAGTCGCGGTGAACCTCGGCACCGGGCTTCGGGGCAGCGGCGGCAGTCCGAGCTTGCGACCTTCGTCGAGGCGGGCCGTGCCCACCTGCAGCAGCTGCGCGGGGTGGGAGGTGAGCGCTCGTCGCAAGACCTCGACCTCGTGGAGTGCCCGCGCCCGTTCGTGCGGCTGGATCAGCCCGCGCGCACAGGCCGCATCGAACTCATCGCCGTCCTCGACGCCGAACTCACCGTCTTTCGTGAGGTAGGGGTCCAGCTCAAGGTCGTCATACGACCAGGTGTCCTCGAATCTCGTTGCGGGAGTGGCGATATCGACGTGTATGACGTAGTCGATGCCGTGGACCCAATGGCCGACGTACCAGCCGTCGACGGGGAGCAGGATGACGCTGTCCCTTCCCACAAGGTCTGTGCCCTGGGCGACTTCGCACGTCTCAGTGCGGCCGTCGGCGTGAACGCCGGTGTAGGTCGAGTGCTCGGGCGTGAACACCCAGGTCCCGTAGTCGTCTTCGCCCAGTTCGTATCCGCGCCAGCTGCCCACGCCCGCGGGGCGCTTGCACTTGCGAATCGTGACGATGCGCATCGTGGCTCCTCGGGCGTGTGTGTCGGCTACTCGCACCGTATCGCCGGGTAGGACCGTGGAGCGCATGGTGGCCGAGTAGCCGGAGAGCTGTGCCTTGAGTAGCGGAGGAGCTGTGCCCTGAGTAGCGGAGGAGCTGTGCCCTGAGTAGCGGAGGAGCGCAGCGGGGGAGCGTATCGAAGGGCGCAGCGGAGGAGTCCGTATCGAGATCAGCCGCTGGACCTGGTCGTGGGCGCTGGAGGATGGGCGGAAGTACCTATGGGCGCGGCGGTTTCGGCCGGAGGGGTTGTCGGTGGTCGCACCTAAACTTGGTGCAAGAAGCAAGGCAGCGGCGACCGTGAGGGAGGTGACCGGTGATGGCGGGCGACGGTGAACGGGATGACAACGAGCAGAGTGATGGCGAGGGCCGTGAGGACCGGCCGGCCAGCGTGGGTTGGGTCGACTTATCCGGGTTGCCCGAGACGGTGATCGGCGCGGTCACCTTGCTGGTGGAGCAGGCCGCCCCGAGCCGCGGAAGCGATTGTCGTCCTTGCGGTTTCGGCCGGGAGGGGTTGTCGGTGGTCGCACCTAGAATTGGGGACAAGAAGCAAGGCAGCGGCGACCGTGAGGGAGGTGACCGGTGATGGCGGATGACGGTGGGCAGCGCGATGGTGAGCAGTTCGGCGAGGCGTCTGGTGCGCGCGTGCTGGACGTGTCCGGTCTGCCCGAGACTGTCGTCGCCGCGGTCACCTTGCTGGTGGAGCAGGCCGCCCGCCCCGCCGAACGCGACGCTGGCCACGGTGCTGATGCTGTGTCGCGGGAGCTGTTGGGTGATGTGGTGCAGGCGGCGGAGGTGGTGAAGGGGTTCGCGGACGCGTGCTTGGTGGATGCGACGTCGGGTTTGGTGGCGGATGTGGCCGCGGATCATGGTGTCCCAGCCGATGATCCGCGGTTCGCGGAGAAGGTTGCGGTGTACCGCAAGAACGCGTGCCGGGCGGTGGTGCACGAGGTGCAGTTGTTGACGGGGTGCACGCTGACCGCGGCCCGGGACCGGGTGCGGTTCGCAACGGCAATGCCCGAACGGGTCGCCGGGCCCTGCGTGTCAAGGTGAGTTGAGTCCAGTGCCCGTTAGCAAAGTTGACCCCTGCAGGGCGAGTTGAGGAACCTGATTTTTGATGAGTAGTTC
>NZ_RJJQ01000003.1 GCF_003724155.1 Flexivirga caeni
ACGATCCGGCACATCGACCACATCCGCCCCCACGCCACCGGCGGCGCCACCACCGAACGCGACGGCCAAGGACTCTGCGAACGCTGCAACTACGTCAAAGAACACCCCGACTACACGGTCACCGGCCACGCCGGACAAACCACCACCACGACCGGCAGCCTCGTCGCGACCAGCCACCCGCCCAGTCCGCCCGGGTTACCACCACCGACCCCGTCATACTCCGAACGCACGCTTATGGACTTCATCTGGTTCAAGGACCCCCACCGACGGGCCAGCTGACCGTCAACGGCGGAGATCACCAGCGGGCGAGCGCCGACCATCGGTCGATGTCGACGATGTATCCGTCGGCGATCATGGCCTGCTGCAGCCGTGCTCGCGAGCCGACGTCAATCCCGGCGTTCTCATACTTGCGTCGCCCCGAACGCAGGTGGCTGCGCGCGGTGTCGATGCTGATGCCGAAACTCCGGGCGAGCGACTTCGCGGTCGGGGCGCGCCTGCTGGTGTATGCGGCCATGATCTGCAGCTCGCGGTCGGTCAGGTGCGGTTCGGCGCGTTCCGGCCTCGCGGCGCGCTCACCACTGGCGACGGCCACGATCTCGGCGGCGACGGCGTCCGGTTCGCTTGCCGGGGTCAGCCAGCGCTGGCCCCCCTCGATCATGGTGCGACGCCACAAGCGCTCGTCGAGTTCACCGATGACGACCGCCGAGCTGCCCACGTCATACAAGGCCCGCACCTTCAGCGACAGGGGCACGTGGTCGTCCAGGTAGGCGTCGAAAACGACCACGGCGGCCGAGAAGTCCCACCGGCTGACGAACTGGACCCAGGAATATGCGATATGGCTGACCGACCGCCCCGCAGCGCGCAGGGAATCCTCGATGGCATGCGCGACGACCGGGCTACTGTGCACGATGTAGATCTCGCGTCCTCGCGCCATGCTGTGATGTCCCGTTCGTGAAGGAGGTTCGCGGTGAATGATCGCAAAGCTCCTGTCCTGGCGAAAGGACCCGGTACGCCGCGGCCCGCCTTCCGCGCGGACATCGTCGGGCCGCTCGCGTTGCACCGCCGCGCGCTTGCCCGGGCCCTGGTGCGATCCGGAGCGTTCGCCACGGTCGAGGAACACGTGGCTGTCGAATCCGGGTCGGCCGGGACGGGGTATGACGTGACGGTGGTCGACCTTCCTGCGCTGGGGGTGGCCGCAGTGCAGCAGATCTGTGCGGGCCGAGCGACGCTTGCGTGGGGTGGCTACCTGCATTCCGGCGCCGTGGCTGCGCTCGTGGAGACGGGGTTGCGCGGCTACGTCTCGGTCATTGCCTTGGAGCGCGAGCTCGCGCTGGCCGCAATGCGAGTCGCGGCGGGCGTGGCCGCATTGCCGAGCCTGGACACGACGTCAGTGCGGCTCACTCCCGCGGAGCTGCGCGCCTGCCAGGCGTATCTGGTGGACGGCGCCGACGCCCCCCGCGCGTTGGTTGCGGCGGAGCTCGGCATCAGCGAACGCACTCTCAAAGTGCACCTGGCGAACGTTCGTGCAAAGGTCGGCAGCACGGCCGCGAACCGGGTGGAGCTCGCCCGGGAGCTGCGCGCTCGCGGCATCTTGCGGTGAACGCGTCGGACCAGGGCAGAGATTGCACGACCCGACTCCGGCACGCCGCGGGATCTAGCTGTCTCTAGTCCTTTCTGATTAGTCCGGACAGGGGATGACGCTTCTGCCCCTAGTGTCGTGCTCCGTAAGGGAGGAGTTGCCGCACGTCGATGTGGTGACCGACTCGAAGTTTCACCAGATTGACCAGATGCGCGAAAGGCACTCACACATGACCAATCAGCAGACGCCCGGCTCCAAGATTTCCCGTCGAACAGTGGCCAAGGGTGCCGCCTGGTCGGTCCCGGTCATCGCCACCGCGGCCGCCGCCCCGTCGGCATCGGCGAGCACGACCGATCTCGGAGCGTTACAACTCGACGGAACGTGCGGCACACTCGGCGTGCTCGGTCCCGGCTTCACCTTGACCGCGAGTTCGAAAGCGGCGATCCCGGCCGGCACGGTCATCAACATCACCGGATCCGGCGTGGCGAACATCGGCGTCTTCTCGATCACCGGTGGTACCGCAAGTGTCAGTGTCCTGAGCTCCACCAGCCGCTCGATCACCCTCGCGGCCGCACTACCTGCGGGAGCGACCTTGGCGGCGCGCACCACACTGTCCATCTCGGTGGCGTTCACGCTCAGCGCGAGTCTGACGCTGCCCGACGACTACACGGCGACCGGCGGCAAGCAGTCAGGCTCCGTCAATTCCACACTCGTGCTCTGCAGCGCGACCTGAGATCTGCTTGAGCGGAGAGTCGAGCGCGCTCAACTGAATTCGCGATCGTTATCGGCGGGCGAGGACTTGTCCTCGTCCGCCGATACTGCTGCTTGTGCCAGGAGCGTCCATCCGTCGCACAGGACGAGGTCGCGGACGGCGAAGTGCCCCGCGGCCTTTTCGCCACCCAGGGGGTGTTCGGCGTCGATCAGAACGGCACCGGGCAGTCCGGTGAGCTGCATTGCCGAGGCGACCTCCGAGCCGGCATACCAGGCGTACGGGACCAATGGCGCGAAAACCTCCTCACGGCCGAATTGCTCCGGGGTGCCGAGCAGAACCGGTTGCAGGTCGTATCCCTCCCGCAGCAGGTTGGGCCACCAGCGGAATTGCTCCACGAGGCTCTGGCACCCACCGCAACCGGATGAGAAGAACACCAGGAACGTCGGCGGATCCTGGAACTCGGTGATCGGAAGCTCGTTGCCGCCGACATCCCGAACAGTCAGCGTGCGGATCAGGCGGGCGGTCCGGCGGCGTTGCCGCACTGCGCGCCAGAGCACGAGCAGTCCGGCGCCGGCGATCGCGCACGCCGCGGGCAGCGGGTAGGCCCAGCCACCGGTCCGGTCCGCTGCGACCGATGCGGGGCAGCGCTCCGTGGCGACGGCCAGCACGCCGATGACGACGAGCGCGACGTTGCGCACGATCGTCGACCGGCCGACGGTGTCGTCGCCAAGGCCACCGAAACAGTTGCAGGTTACGGTTCCAGGAACTCTGAAGATGCGAACCACGAGCACCAGAAGCGCCAGCAACAGCGCGAGTGCGCCGTACGCGAACGCCCTGCCCCACGGGTCCGGCGCGGCCACGACGCCAAGCCCGAGCAGCATCTCGATCCAGGGAAAGAGCCGCGCGAATCCTGTGCCGGCCCACGTCCAGGTCGGCAGCCGGAACTGCGTGAGCGTCGACTGAAACTGTATGGCGGTGCCGAGTTTGAGCACTCCGCTGGCTACCAGCACGGCACCCACTACCCAGCTGAACAACGCGCCGATCCAGTCGGTCATCGTCGGGCTCCTCGTGCACGCATGACCCAACTCCTAGTGAGCCGGTCACTACAGTAGCCGCGATAGGCGCGGCGCGGCCGGTTGGGCCGCCAGCTGCCTCACCGTCAACTACAGGTCGATACTCGCGAGGGCGGGCCGGCGCCGCGTAGCATGCCGTAGATGCCGCTGGTGTGAGGTGCCCACCCGGCGCGGCACGGTGTGTCGGCTAGGGGAGCGTCGCCATCAACGTCATGATCATGGTGACTGTCGTGGTGCCCGCGTTCGGCGCGGCATGGCCCGGTCGGCATACTGCTTGTTCACAACGTCTAGCGCTGGAAGGCCCTCCCTCGTGGCAACTCCGCAGAACTACCTGGCCGTCATCAAGGTCGTCGGCATCGGCGGCGGCGGTGTGAACGCCATCAACCGGATGATCGAGGTCGGTCTGAAGGGAGTGGAGTTCATCGCCATCAACACCGACGCGCAGGCGCTGTTGATGTGTGACGCTGACGTGAAACTTGAGGTCGGCCGCGAGCTGACCCGTGGGCTCGGCGCCGGCGCCGACCCCGAGGTCGGCAAGAAGGCCGCCGAGGACCACGCAGAAGATATCGAGGAAGTCCTCAAGGGCGCCGACATGGTGTTCGTGACCGCCGGCGAGGGCGGCGGCACCGGCACCGGTGGCGCGCCCGTCGTCGCCAAGATCGCCAAGAGCCTCGGTGCGCTGACGATCGGTGTCGTGACCCGGCCGTTCACCTTCGAGGGCCGTCGCCGCGCCGGCCAGGCCGACCTCGGCATCAACGCGCTGCGCGAAGAGGTCGACACCCTCATCGTCATCCCCAACGACCGGCTGCTGTCGATCAGCGACCGCAACGTCTCCATGCTCGACGCCTTCCACAGCGCCGACCAGGTGCTCCTCTCCGGTGTCCAGGGCATCACCGACCTGATCACCACCCCCGGCTTGATCAACCTGGACTTCGCCGACGTCAAGTCCGTCATGCAGGGTGCGGGCTCCGCACTGATGGGCATCGGCTCCGCGCGCGGCGAGGACCGGGCCGTGCAGGCCGCCGAGTTCGCCATCTCCTCACCGCTGCTCGAAGCCAGCATCGACGGCGCGCAGGGCGTGCTGCTGTCCGTGCAAGGCGGCAGCGACCTCGGCCTCTTCGAGATCAACGAGGCGGCCCGCCTCGTCCAGGAGGCCGCGCACCCCGAGGCCAACATCATCTTCGGTGCCGTCATTGACGACGCCCTCGGTGACGAGGTGCGGGTCACCGTCATCGCCGCCGGGTTCGAGGGGGGATCGCCCAACAAGCGCACCGACGAGCGTGCCCTCGGCCAGATCCAGGGTGCACCCACCCCCCGTCAGCAGCCGGTCGCGCCCCCGGCCGCCGCTCCCCAGCAGCAGCCCGCGCAGCAGGCTGCGCCGCAAGGTGCCCCCCAACAGCCTGCACAGCAGCAGCCGCCCGCCGAAGCGCCGGCTCAGCCGACCAACCCTGGCGCCGTCCAGCAGACCCCTGCGCCCCGCCCGCCGCGTGAGGTCACCTTCGACGACGGCCAGGACCTCGACGTCCCTGACTTCCTCAAGTGACCGCGTAGCGGCACCGCGATGTGGTGGTGGCGTGACACGCTGACCGGCCCCGGCGGACGCACCGTCGACGTCGGCTTCACCGATACCGAGGGTGGCGTCAGCGGCGGTGCGCTCGCGTCGCTCAACCTCGGCGGCCGGGTCGGCGACGATCCGAGCAATGTGGCACGCAACCGCGCCACCGTCGCGGCTGCCGTCGGAGTCGGCGCGAACGACTTGGTCTTCATGCGCCAGACGCACAGCGCCGACGTGCTCTCGATCGAGGCAGCCGGCGACCGCGAACCCGCCTCCGACGGTGTCGTCACCGCCGACAACGGCTTGGCGCTCGCTGTGCTCGTCGCCGACTGCACCCCGGTGCTGCTCGCCGACCTCGCGGCCGGCGTCATCGGCGCCGTACACGCCGGTCGGCCCGGCATGATGGCCCGCATCGTCGACAACGCCCTCGATCGCATGCGCGACCTCGGAGCCGCCAATCCCGTTGCCATCGTGGGCCCTTCGGTGTGCGGACGCTGCTACGAGGTTCCCCTGGCGATGCGCGAAGAGGCCGCCGCCGTGACCCCCGAGAGCCGCACGGTCAGCTGGACCGGCACGCCCGCGATCGACGTCGCGGCCGGCGTCGTGGCGCAGCTGCACGCCCGCGGCATACCGACCACCTGGGTGCCCGGCTGCACGCGCGAGAACGACCGGCTCTTCTCCTATCGCCGCGACCACGCCACCGGCCGCTTCGCCGGAGTCATCGTCCAGCGAGCCGCCCATGTATGACGCAGCCCGCCGCGCCGGGCTCGCCGCCAATCTCGACGCGGTCCACCAGCGCATCGAGCGCGCGTGCGCTCTCGTCGGACGCGACCCTTCCGCGGTGACGCTGATCGCAGTCACGAAATACTTCCCCGGCTCCGACGTGGAGCACCTGGCCGCGCTCGGGGTGCGGCACATCGGGGAGAACCGTGACCAGGAAGCGGGGGAGAAGGTCGCTGCGCTTCCACCCGACGTGCGTGACCGGCTGACGGTGCACTTCATCGGCCAGTTGCAGTCCAACAAGGCGGGTCACGCCGCGACATACGTCGACGTCGTGCAATCGGTCGACCGGCCAAAGATCGCGACGGTGCTGGACCGCGCCGCACACGCCCGAAACCGCACGCTCGACGTGCTGGTCCAGGTCGACCTCGCCGGCACCGCAGGCAGGGGCGGCATCGCCCCCGACGACGCGCCCGCGCTCGCCGGCCGCGTGGCGCAATGTGCCGCCCTGCGGTTGCGCGGCGTGATGGCCGTGGCACCGCTCGGCGCGGACCCGGCGGCAGCGTTCGCGCGGCTCGCGGAGGTGGCGGGCGCCATACGAGCCGATCACCCGGACGCCGATTGGCTGTCCGCAGGCATGAGCGGAGATCTGGAGCAAGCGGTCGCCGCGGGCGCGACACACCTGCGTGTCGGCAGCGCAATCCTGGGATCCCGTCCTCTCGCCCGGTAGCGTCGATCGCGACCGACCGACCGACCCTCGGGACAGCCAGATTCCGTGGGAATAAGGAGTGCAATTCATGGCTGGGAAGCTGCGCGCCACAATGGAATACCTCGGTTTGGCCGAGGCCGACCCGCGCTACCGCGACGGCGACTATGCCGGCGAGTGGTCCGAGGACCAGTACGACGAGGCGCAGGACAGCGGCTACCCCGTCGAAGAGCCGCACCGTGAGCCGGCACCCGTCACCCATCTGCACAGTGCACCGGCTGTCCCGGCACCCCATCAGGAGGTCGGCGAGATGAGCCGCATCAACACCATCCACCCGCGCACCTACAACGAGGCCAAGGAGATCGGGGAGAGCTTCCGCAGCGGAGTGCCGGTCATCATGAACCTCTCCGACATGGACGACACCGACGCCAAGCGGCTCGTCGACTTCGCCGCCGGTCTGGTCTTCGGGCTGCACGGCACCATCGAGCGCGTCACCAGCAAGGTCTTCCTGCTCTCACCGCACGGCATCGAGGTGTCGACGAGCGGCCCGGAGGCCGGCCGCCCTGCCGGGCGCGGTCTGTTCAACCAGAGCTGAGCCCCGTCCCGGGCGGACGCACGCGGTGGGCTGATGGTCGGTCGCAGCCCGCTGATAGCGCAGAATGGAAGCATGTCAGCAGTCCTCGCAGTCGTCTCCCTGCTGCTCTATATCTTCTTCATCCTGCTGCTCGGGCGACTCGTCTTCGACTGGGTGCAGGTCTTTGCCCGCAACTGGCGCCCGCGCGGGCCGATTCTGGTGGTCGCGGAGGGCGTCTACACCACGACGGATCCGCCGCTGAAGGCGCTGCGTAAGATCGTTCCGCCGCTGCGGCTGGGCCAGGTGAGCGTGGACCTTGCGTTCCTGATCCTGATCCTGGGTGTCTCTTTGCTGCTCGGTGTCCTACAGTGAGCACGATATTTATCCGATCGACAGCAGTGGTTTGCGCGCGCGGGGGCGTGATGCGACCGCTGCCGAATATTGAGGTGGACTAATGGCGTTGACGCCAGAAGACGTGGTGAAGAAGGAGTTCACCAAGCCGAAGGGCTTCGGTCGTAGCGGTTACGACGAGATCCAGGTGGATGACTTCCTTGACGAGATCGTCGTCGAGCTGCGCCGGCTGAACGCCGAGAACGAAGACCTGACAGGCAAACTCGAGGATTGCCGTCGGTCCAAGGGCGTTCCCGGTCGCAGTGACTCCGATGCTGACAAAGCTGCCGGCTCCCCGGCGGCCGCCGTGCCGGCACTGACCCCGGTCGGTGGCAACGACCCCGACAAGACTCAGGCCGTCCCGAGCCTGAAGGACGTCGAGGTCGCCAAGGCCGCCTCGGTCAACCTGCAGAAGGCGCAAGGCGACCTGGCCTCCACCCAGGACCAGCTGCGCGCCGCCCAGGGCGAGCTCCGCTCGACCCAGGAGCAGGTGAAGGCTGCCCAGGGCGAGCTGAAGAGCACCCAGGAGCAGCTGACGCGGGTCAAGGCCGAGCTCGACCAGGCGCAGAGCGCGCTCGCGGCTGCCCAGCAGGACAAGGCCCGGCTGCAGAGCCAGGCGGCCGCGAACGGTGTGGCCGACCCGGCGCAGAACACCAAGTCGGCGGCAGCGCCGGCCGACGTGGCGACGATCGCGTCCACCGAGGGAGCAGCCGGTGTCATCGCGCTGGCGCAGCGCGTGCACGACGAGCACGTGCGTGACGGCGAGATCAAACGCGACAGCCTGATCAGCGAGGCGCAGGCACACCACGACCGGGTCATCCGCGAGGCGAACACCAAGCGCGACGAACTTGTCGGGGCCGCTCACCTCAAGCACGACGAACTCATCAGCGCCGCGCAGGCACGGCACGACGAGCTCATCCAGACCGCGCAGAGCCGGCACGACGAACTGCTCTCCACTGGCCAGAGCAAGTATGACGAGCTGCTGTCAACCGGCCAGGCCAAGCACGACGAGCTGGTCCGCAGCGGCACCGACCAGTCCGCACAGATGGTTCGGGAGGCCGAGGAGCGCCGCAACGCGGTCATCGCCGACCTCAACAGCCAGCGCGACCAGATCAGCGGCCGCATCGACCAGCTGCGTTCCTTCGAGGGCGACTACCGCACGAAGCTGCGCGGCTACATCGAGGACCACCTCAGCCGTCTCGACCAGGCGCCGTCCGCAGGCGACGACGCAAAGTCCGACTGACCAGAGGCTGAAACGCCGGCCGACAGGCCGCCGGGCACGGCGCCGATCCGTTAAGGTGAGGCGCTCGCGCCCGGCGGCCAACGTCTGTCGGGCGCCATACGGCGGCAACGTCGCTGCCCGTCGTTGTATGGCGTGAGCGAGTCGCTTATCCTGCCCGCAGCCAGATCGGGGGCAGTCCGCCCGTGCGCGCATGCGTGCGGACCGCTGCGAAAAGGAAGGGATCCGATGCCAGCAAAGAAGACGGCCACCGGCACCTCCACGGCGAGTCGCTCGCGGGTGACGACGGCACTGCGCAAGGCAACCGACGTGGTCGCCAAGACAACGGGCGCGAAGAAGGCACCGGCGAAACCCGCCGCGAAACCGGCTGCCAAACCCGCGAAGAACGGCACTGCGCCGGCGAAGAAGACCGCGGCGAAGAAGACGGCGGTAGTCAAGAAGACGGCTGCTGCGAAGAAGACGACGGCGACCAAGGCTGCGGCTGCGAAGAAGACAGCCCCTGCGAAGAAGACGATGGCGACCAAGGCTACGGCCGCCACGAAGTCGGCTGCGAAGCGACCACCGGCCAAGGCCGCTCCGGCCAAGGCCACTCCGGCCAAGAAGACCGCTCCCACCAAGAAGACGGCGTCCGCCAAGAAGGCTGCGCCGGGCACCAAGACCACGACGACGAAGAAAGCAGCGACCACCAAGGTGACCACCACGACCCGGCCGGAACAGCAGCAGGCTCGCACGCTCAAGGTACGCGAGGACGAATCCCCGTGGACCGCAAAGGAACTCGCCGATGTTCGAGCTGAGCTGACCGCCGACGTAGAGCGCCTCACCGCGGAGATCAACGGCTTCGAGGACGACATCGCTGGCTTGATCAAGGACAGCGGCGACGGGGCCGGCGACGACCAGGCGGACACCGGCGCCAAGACCTTCGAGCGGGAGCACGAGGCCTCCCTCGCGCAGAACTCCCGGGACCTGCTGGAACAATCGGTCCATGCGCTGGAACGCATTGACGACGGCACCTACGGAGTTTGCGAAAATTGTGGCAACGCGATCGGCAAGCTCCGGCTCCAGGCATTCCCGCGGGCGACGCTGTGCCTGAGCTGCAAGGCGAAGCAGGAGCGGCGCTGACCCCCGAAGAACCCCCCGCCACGGCGCCCAAGGAACGCAGCCGGCCATCCGGTCGACTGCTCGCCTTGCTGGTCGTGGTGGCGGTGTGCTGCTACACGCTTGATCAGGTCACCAAGGCACTCGCGTCGGCCAAACTCGACCCGATGCGGCCGAAGCATGTCATCGGCAGCCTGCTGCAGTTGCACCTCACGAACAACCCAGGTGCCGCGTTCTCGATCGCGACCAACGCCACCTGGGTGCTGACGATCATCGCCTCCGTTGTCATCCTCGCGACGATCTTCATCGCGCGTCGCTTGCGCAGCAAGCCGTGGGCGTGTGCGCTCGGCCTGCTCATCGGAGGAGCCCTCGGCAACCTCACCGACCGCTTCGTGCGGCCGCCGGGCGGTGGCCGCGGGCACGTGGTCGACTTCCTGGAGCTGCCGCACTGGCCGATCTTCAACGTCGCCGACTGCTGCGTCGTGACCGCCGCCTGCCTGATCGCGCTGCTGGCCTTCCTCGGCATCGGCATCGACGGCCGTCGCGCCGCCGACAGGACCGGCTCCGGCACACCCACGGCCGGTGGCGACAGTGAGTGAGGTGAAGGCCCTCGGCATACCGGACGGGCTGGAAGGTGAGCGTGTCGACGCCGCGCTCGCCCGGCTCCTCGGTTTCTCGCGGACACAGGCGGCGCAGCTCGCCGCCGACGGCGAGGTGACGCTCGACGGCAAAGTCGTCGGCAAGTCCGACCGAGTCAGTGCGGAGCAGTGGCTCGAAGTCCGTATGCCGGAGCGCGTCGGCCCGCGTGTCGCCGAGGTCCGGCCGCAACTCGTCGAGGGCCTGCGGATCGTGCACGACGACAGCGAGATCGTCGTGGTCGACAAGCCTGCGGGAGTCGCGGCACACCCCAGCGTCGGGTGGGACGGCCCGGATGTCGTGAGCGGTCTCGCCGCGGCGGGATACCGCATCTCCACGTCGGGCGCGCCCGAGCGGCAGGGCATCGTGCAACGGTTGGACGTCGGCACCAGCGGACTGATGGTCGTGGCGAAGAGCGAGCGGGCCTATACGGTGCTCAAGCAGGCGTTCCGCGATCGCGCGGTGGACAAGACCTATCACGCGCTCGTGCAGGGTCTGCCCGACCCCGTCGTCGGCACCATCGAGGCGCCGATCGGCCGGCATCCCGGGCACGACTACAAGTTCGCGGTCATGCAGTCCGGCCGGCCGAGCGTGACGCACTACGAGCTGCTCGAGGCGTTCCGGTCGATGAGCCTGCTGACCATTCACCTGGAGACCGGCCGCACCCACCAGATCCGGGTCCACTTTGCCGCGCTGCACCGACCGCTCGTGGGCGACCCGCTCTACGGTTCGGACCCGACCGTCGCGAAACGGCTCGGCCTCGACCGCCAGTGGCTGCACGCCACCGAGCTCGGCTTCACGCACCCCGGATCGGGGGAGTGGGTGACGTTCGAGAGCCCCTACCCGGCAGACCTCGCGCGCGCCCTGGAGATTGCCCGCGCCGGCTGAGCTCGCGGGAGCGGGGTTGGCGTCCCGAAGTCGCGACGGTCGCGAGAACGGGACGCGGGAGCCCAGGAATCCTGTCCCGAAGTCTCGACGGTCGAGGTTTCGGGACGCGACGCGCCGGCGACCCCCGTCCCGAAGTCTCGACGGTCGCGAGAACGGGACGCGGGAGCCGGAGAACCCTGTCCCGAAGTCTCGACGGTCGAGGTTTCGGGACGCGACGCGCCGCGACCCCCGCCCCCGCGCCGGTATGACGAGACCCACCGCCATACCACCCGCCTCATCCGTCACACATCCGCGTGCCCCGACGCGGCTGTCGGACCCCGGATCTACACTCATCGCGATGTCAGATCCAGCCGCCTCCGCCGACTTCGTGCACCTGCATGTGCACACCGAATACTCCATGCTCGACGGGGCCGCCAAGGTCAAACCGATGTTTGCGGAGGTGGCGCGGCTCGGCATGCCGGCGATCGCGATGAGCGACCACGGCAACATGTTCGGCGCCTACGAATTCTTCGCTGCCGCAAAGGGTTCCGGCATCAAGCCGATCATCGGCATCGAGGCCTACGTCGCGCCGAGCAGCCGGTTCTCCCGCAAGCAGGAGTTCTGGGCGCCGGGTGGCAAGCGCGACACCAACACCGACGGCGAGGGCGGCAAGGACGTCTCCGGCGGCGGCCGTTACACCCACATGACGATGTGGGCCAAGGACGCCCAGGGCGTGCGCAACCTGTTCCGGCTCAGCTCGCTGGCCAGCTTCGAGGGCTACTACATGAAGCCCCGCATGGACCGCGAGCTGATCGCCGAGCACTCCGCCGGCATCATCGCGACCACCGGTTGCCCGTCCGGTGAGGTGCAGACCCGGCTGCGGCTCGGACAGTTCGACGAGGCGCTCGCGGCGGCGGCGGCATACCAGGACATCTTCGGCAAGGAAAACTACTTCCTGGAGCTGATGGACCACGGCCTCGACATCGAGCGTTCGGTCCGCTCGGGCCTGCTCGACATCGCGAAGCGTCTCGACATACCGCTGCTGGCGACCAACGACAGCCACTACGTCACTGCCGACCAGGCCGACAGCCACGACGACCTGCTCTGCGTCGGCGTCGGCAAGAACAAGGACGACCCGGGCCGGTTCAAGTTCAACGGCGACGGCTACTACCTGAAGTCGGCGCAGGAGATGCGCCAGTTGTTCCGCGAGCTGCCGCAGGCGTGCGACAACACGCTGACGGTCGCGGAGATGGTGGGCGACTACAGCGAGGTCTTCGCCGAGGTCGACCGGATGCCGAAGTTCGACGTGCCCGAGGGGCACACCCCGGAGAGCTTCCTGCGCGCCAAGATCGAGGAGGGCCTGCAGCTGCGCTACGACGGCGAGCCGAGCCCGGAAGTCATGCAGCGCATCGAGACCGAGATGGCGGTCATCGAGCCGATGGGCTTCTCGTCATACTTCCTCGTCGTCGCCGACATCTGCCAGCACGCCCGCGACATCGGCGTGCCCGTCGGCCCCGGCCGAGGCTCGGCCACCGGGTCGATCGTCGCCTACCTCACCCGCATCACCGAGCTCGACCCGATCGAGCATCAGCTGCTCTTCGAGCGCTTCCTCAACCCCGAGCGAATCAGCCCGCCCGACATCGACCTCGACTTCGATGACCGCCAGCGCGACAAGATCATCGACTACGTCACCGACAAGTACGGCGAGGCCTACACCTCGCAGGTCAACACGTTCGGCACCATCAAGGCCAAGGCGGCGGTGAAGGACGCCAACCGCATCCTCGGCTTCCCGTTCAGCCTCGGCGACAAGATCAGCAAGGCGATGCCGCCGGACGTGCAGGGCAAGGGCGTGCCGCTGAAGGACCTGTTCAACCCCGAGCACGAGCGCTACAGCGAGGGAGCCGACTTCCGCGCCCTCTACGAGCAGGATCCCGAGGTCAAGAAGGTCGTCGACACCGGCCGCGGCCTGGAGGGCATGATCCGCGGCACCGGCGTGCACGCGTGCGCCTTCATCCTGTCATCCGAGCCGCTGCTCGACGTGCTGCCGATGCACCGTCGCGACAAGGACGGCATGATCATCGCCGGCTTCGCCTACCCGCAGTGCGAGGCGATGGGCCTGATCAAGATGGACTTCCTGGGGCTGCGCAACCTGGGCATCCTCGATCACGCGATCAAGATCATCAAGGCCAACCGCGGCATCGACATCTCCACCGAGACGATCCCGCTGGACGATCCGAAGACCTACGAGCTGATGGCGCGCGGCGACACGCTCGGTGTCTTCCAGCTCGACGGCGGCGCGATGCGCAACCTGCTGAAGCTGATGCGGCCGACCCGCTTCGAGGACGTCGCCGCCGTGCTCGCGCTCTACCGGCCCGGTCCGATGGCGGCCAATGCGCACACCGACTACGCCGAGCGCAAGAACGGCCGGCAGCCGATCACGCCCATCCACCCAGAACTGAAGGAAGCCCTCGACCCGATCCTAGGGGAGACCTACCACCTGCTGGTCTACCAGGAGCAGACGATGGCGATCGCCCGCCAGCTGGCGGGCTTCACCCTTGGGGGCGCGGACACCCTGCGCAAGGCCATGGGCAAGAAGAAGAAGGAGATCCTGGACGAGCTGGAGCCGGCCTTCAAGGAGGGTATGGCGAAGAACGGCTTCTCCCAGGGTGCTGCCGACAAGATGTGGGAGACGATGCTCCCCTTCGGCCAGTACGCCTTCAACAAGTCGCACACCGCCGGCTACGGCCTGGTGTCGGTCTGGACGGCATACCTCAAGGCCAACTTTCCGGCGGAGTATGCCGCGGCGCTGCTCACCTCGGTGCAGGACTCCAAGGACAAGATGGCGATCTACCTCGCCGACACCCGCAAGCTCGGGGTCCGGGTGCTGCCACCGGACGTGAACGAGTCCGTGGCCGAGTTCAGCGCCGTCGGCGAGGACATCCGCTTCGGGCTGACCGCGATCCGCAACGTCGGGTCCAACGTGGTCGACGACATCGTGCGAGCGCGCGAGGAGAAGGGCAAGTTCAGCTCGTTCGAAGACTTCCTGCGCAAGTGCGGCTCCGCGGTCTGCAACAAGCGCACCATCGAATCCCTCATCAAGGCAGGGGCTTTCGACGAGCTGGGGCATCCGCGGCAGGGTCTGGTGCAGGTGCACGAGCCCTATGTCGACGCCATGTCCGAGGAGGCCAAGAAGCGCGAGCAGGGTCAGGAGTCGCTCTTCGGCGGGTTCGGCGACGAGCCGGCCATCGAGCTCGCGGCACTGCCGGTGATCCCCGACATCGAGTGGGACAAGCAGACCAAACTCGCCTTCGAGCGGGACATGCTCGGCCTCTACGTCTCTGACCATCCGCTCTTCGGCATCGAGCACATGCTCGCGCAGCACGCCGACATCTCGATCGCGAAACTGCACGGTGACGACGGCCCCAAGGAGGGCTCGATGGTCACCGTCGCCGGGCTGATCACCGGGCTGCAGCTCAAGCGCAACAAGCGCGGCGAGCTGTGGGCGATCGCCACCGTCGAAGACCTCGAAGGCAGCGTCGAGGTGCTGTTCTTCGCCAAGCAGTACATGACGGTGTCCACCATGCTCAGCCCCGACACGGTGTGCGTCATCAAGGGCCGGGTGCTCGACCGCGACGACACGGTTTCGCTGTCCGCGCAGGAGCTGACGCTGCCCGAGCTCAAGGGCGACGTGCGCGGCCCGGTCGTGCTCACCATGCCGCTGGTGCGGGCCAACAACGGCCTGGCGCACCGGCTCAAGGGCGTGCTCGGCGAGCATCCCGGCGCCACCGAGGTGCACCTGAAGCTCACCCAGCCGGGTCGTTCGGTCACGGTCAAACTCTCCGACGGGTTGCGGGTGACCGCCTCGCCGGCGCTGTTCGGCGACCTGAAGGCCCTGCTCGGGCCGGCGTGTCTGGTCGGCTGATCTCGCGGGTGATCCGAACGCTCGGCTGTCATCGGCCATTCGGGAGCACAGTGACAGTAGGCTCAAGTGGCCAGCATCATTGCGTCAGAAAGTTATACTTCCGATTATGAGTAGTTATCTGTCTGGGTCTGCGCCGTCACGGCGTCAACTGCTGGCCGCCGGTGGCGGGGTGCTTGCTGCGGGGGCGCTCGCCGCGTGCGGCGGCAACACCGGTCGCTCCTCGGGCGGCGGCGGGGGAGGCACCAGCGGCGGTTCCGGCGGTGGCGGCACGATCTCGCAGTGGTACCACCAGTACGGCGAGGCCGGCACCGAGCAGGCGGTCAAGAGGTATGCCGCGGCATACACGAAGGCCAAGGTCCAGGTGCAGTGGATCCCCGGCAATTACGACCAGAAGTCGGCGGCGGCGCTGCTGACCAGCTCCGGGCCCGACGTCTTCGAATACGGCAACGGCCCCACGATCGACATGATCACCGGCAACCAGGTGGTCGACCTGACCGACGTGTATGGCGCGGCCAAGTCCGATTTCACGCCGTCGCTGCTGGATCGGATGACCTGGAAGGGCAAGATCTACGGCGTCCCGCAGGTCGTCGACATGCAGCTGTTCGTCTACCGCAAGTCGATGCTGCGCAAGGCCGGTGTGCAGCCACCGACCACGCTCGACGAATTGATCAGCGCTGCAGCGAAACTCACCACCGGCAAGGTGAAGGGCCTCTTCCTCGGCAACGACGGCGGCGCCGGCATCCTCGCCGGCCCGGTGCTGTGGAGCAGCGGCCACGACTACCTCACCGCGGACAACAAGCCCGACTTCGCGAACGCCGACGTGGCGAACGCACTGGGCCAGTTCCACGACCTGTTCACCTCCGGACATCTGCTGCTGGGCGCCCCGACCGACTGGTCCGACCCGGGCGCGATCAGTGACGGCCTCACCGCGATCCAGTGGACCGGCCTGTGGAACTTCCCGATGCTCAAGGACAAGCTGGGCGACGACTTCGGCGTGCTGCCATTCCCGGCGATCGGCACGTCCGGCAAACAGTCGGTGCCGGTCGGCGCCTACGCGTCCTGCGTCAGCGCGAAGGCCAAGGACGTCGAGGCCGCGAAGGCGTTCGTCAAGTGGCTGTGGGTCGACCAGACCGCCGACCAGCTCGACTTCGCGCAGAGCTACGGCTTCCACATCCCGTCCCGCGCGAGCCTGATCGCCAAGGCCACGAAACTGCAGACGGGAGAAGCGAAGACAGCCGCCGGCTACCTCAAGACCTTCGGCCACCCGCAGACGCCGCTGCTCTGGTCTCCGAAGTCGGCGACCGCGATGACCGACGCCGTCGACAAGATCGTGCGGTCCGGCGCGAACCCGACGTCGAGCCTGGCATCCGTGCAGCAGGTGGTCAACGCGGAGCTGAAGCGAATCGGTGTCTGAACAGGCGCTGGAGCGCGCCACGGCAGCGGGACCGGCGAGCCCGCGGCGCAAGTGGACCGACAGCCCGCACCTGTGGTTCTGGATCTTCGTCGGACCGTTCGTCGCGGGGCTGCTGGTCTTTGTCGTCATACCCATCCTGTGGAGCGTATGGCTGAGTTTCTACGACGCCCGGAACACCGTCACCCCCACGCATTTCGTCGGTTTCGCGAACTACAGCAGGATGCTGGAGGACCCCAGCTTCCGGTCCAGCCTGGTCACCTTCGTGCTCTTCGCGGCGTTCATCGTGCCGACGACGTTCGTGCTGTCGCTCGCCCTGGCGGTGCTGGTGGGTGGCGCACGGCACGCCCAGGCCTTCTTCCGGTCGGTCTTCTTCCTGCCCACGGCGTGCAGTTATGTCGTCGCGGCGATGATCTGGCGGCACTCGCTCTTCGGCGGCACGGCAGCCGGCATGCTCAACACGGTGATCGGCTGGTTCGGTGCGGCACCGATCGCGTGGCTGTCCATCGTGCACCCGCCGTGGTACTGGCTGGTGCTCGTCACCGTGCGGCTCTGGCTGCAGGTCGGCTTCTTCATGGTGCTCTTCCTTGCCGCGCTGCAGCGGGTGCCGAAGCACCTCTACGAAGCGGCCGCGCTCGATGGCGCGACCGGGTGGAAGGCGTTCCGCTACATCACCTTGCCGCAGCTGCGAGCCACGTCCACGGCGGTGCTGATGTTGTTGCTGGTCAACGCGTTTCAGGCCTTCGACGAGTTCTACAACGTGCTCTCGACAACGGGCGGCTACCCGCCCTACGCCCGGCCGCCGCTCGTCTATCTCTTCAACATCGCGCTCGGCAATGGCCAGGACTTCGGCGACGGCAGCGCCGGCGCCGTCATCCTCACCCTGATCATCGCGATCTTCGCGGTGCTGCAGGGCCGCCTCACCGGCATCGGGCGACGAGGTGACACATGAGGGCGGCTGTCGGCGTGCGCACCGCGCGCTACCTCGTGCTGTCCGTTGCGGCACTGATCTTTCTGGTGCCGTTCTACCTGCTGCTGCGCGGCGCTCTGTCCACCGAGCAGCAACTGGTCGGCATCGACCACTGGACCTGGTTCCCGTCCCATCCGCAGTGGTCGAATTTTGCTGACACCTTTCGCAATTCGACGGTGCCGCTCGGTCGCAGCATGATCAACTCGCTGGTCATCGCGGTCACCCAGACCGTGCTGGTGCTGGTGATCTCCGGTATGGCGGGCTACGGTCTGGCGCGCTCGACCGTGCGCTATGCCAACGCGGTGTTCTACCTGATCGTGGCAACGCTGCTGATCCCGGCGGCGGTGACGTTCGTGCCGTCCTTCGTGATGGTGTCGTCGCTCGGCTGGGTGTCGACGCTGCGCGGGCTGATCATTCCCGGGCTCTTCCAGTCGCTGGCAACCTTCCTCTTCCGGCAATACTTCCTCGGCTTTCCCAAGGAGCTGGAGGAAGCGGCGCGGATCGACGGCGCGGGCCCACTGCGCACGTTCCTATTCATCGTCATACCCAACTCGTGGGGCTTCACCGCGGCGATCGCGACCATCACCTTCATCGGCAGCTGGAACGCCTTCCTCTGGCCGCTCGTCATCGGGCAGGACCAGTCGGCGTGGACCGTGCAGGTGTCGCTGTCGACCTACATCACCGCCCAATCGGTCGACCTGAGTGGAATGTTCAGCGCCGCGCTCGTCTCGATGGTGCCGCTGCTGCTGATGTTCCTCTTCCTGCAGCGCTGGATCGTGGCCGGTGTCGAGCAGACCGGCATCAACGAGTAGCACTGGGGCGGCGGGGTCGCCGCGGGGCGGCAGCCGCTCGCTCGTAGGGTGAGCGGGTGACTGCACCGACACCGCCCCGGGCCCGCCGCGAGCCGACTGAACGCACCTTCCACGGCGACACCGTCATCGACGACTACGAGTGGCTGCGCGACCGGGAGTCGCCGGAGGTGATCGCGCACCTGGAAGCGGAGAACGCCTACACCGATGCGATGACCGGGCAGCTGAAACCGTTGGCAGACACCATTTTCGGCGAAATCAAGGCGCACACGAAAGAGACCGACCTGTCCGTGCCGGTCCGCATGGGTGCCTGGTGGTATTTCACCCGCACCATCGAAGGCGAGCAGTATGCCGTGCACGCCCGCTCGCCATACCGGCACGGCGACGTGCGGCCCGACCCGCAGCCGGGTGCCGAGCTGCCCGGTGAGCAGGTGCTGCTCGACGGCAACGCGGAATCCGCCGGGCACGACTTCTTCGAGCTCGGCGACCTGTCGGTCAGTCACGATGGCGCCATGCTCGCCGTGTCGCTGGACCTCGCCGGCGACGAGATCTACGACGTGTCGATCCGAGAGGCCGCAACCGGGCAGGTGATCGACGCAGCGGTCCGCGAAGTCGGCGCCGGCATCGTCTGGTCGGCCGACGGACGGTACGTCTTCTACACCCGGCGCGACGACGCCTGGCGTCCGCACGAGGTATGGCGCCACGAAGTCGGCACGCCGGCCGAGCAGGACGTGCTGATCGTCCGCGAGGACGACGAGGAGTTCGCGCTCGGCATCGGCGAATCCCGCGACGAACGCTGGCTGCTCGTCATGATCGGGTCCAGCACCACGACCGAAGCGCACCTGCTCGACCTCACCGACCCGACCGGCGCGCTGCGCGTGGTGCAGCCGCGCATCGCAGGTCTCGACTACGACGTCGAAGTCGACGGTGACCGGATCCTGGTGGTGCACAACGCATCTCGCGTGGACTTCGACCTGGCGCAGGCGCCGCTGGCGACTCCGGGTCGAGAGCACTGGACACCGGTGATGAGCGGCGCGGACGGCGACCGGATCCTCGGCGCCGACGCTTTCGCGGACTTCGTCGTCGTCACGATGCGCCACGCAGGTCTGCGCACGTTGCGGTGGCTGCCCAAGGCCAATGACGGCGCGCTCGGGGAGCCTCGCGACATACCCGTCGAGCCGGAGCTGCACACCCTCGCGCTTGGTGCCAACCCTGAATATGACCTGGACACAGTGCAATTGGTGCTCACCTCGTGGCTGACGCCGAGCAGCGTCTACGATTTCACCCCGGCGACGGGCGAGCTCACGCTGCTGAAGCAGCGGGAGGTGCCGGGCTACGACCAGGCGGCATACGTCGAGGAACGGCTCTGGGTCACCGCGGACGACGGCACGCAGGTCCCGGTCTCTTTCCTCCACCGGCGTGACGTCACCGCCGACGGCAGCAACCCCGGCCTGATCTACGGCTACGGCTCCTACGAGATCTCGATGGATCCGTCGTTCGCCGTCTCGCGACTGTCACTGCTCGACCGCGGCGTCGTCTACGCGATCGCCCACGTGCGCGGTGGTGGCGAGCTCGGCCGCCGCTGGTATGACGAGGGCAAACTCCTCGCCAAGCGCAACACGTTCACCGACTTTGTCGCGGCGTCCCGCGCCATGATCGACCTGGGCTGGGTGCGCCCTGATCGCCTTGCCGCACAGGGAGGTTCGGCCGGCGGATTGCTGATGGGTGCGATCACCAACCTCGCGCCGGAGCTGTATGCCGCGATCCACGCGGACGTGCCCTTCGTGGATGCGCTGACGACCATCCTCGACCCGTCGCTGCCGCTCACCGCGGGGGAGTGGCAGGAGTGGGGCAATCCGATCGCGGACCCAGACGTCTACGCCTACATGAAGAGCTACACGCCCTACGAGAACATCCGCGCGACCCGCTACCCGGCGATTCTGGCGACCACGAGCCTGCACGACACGCGGGTCTTCTACGTCGAGCCGGCCAAGTGGGTGCAGCGGCTGCGGGCGACCGTCGCGGCCGACGATGCGCGGCCGGTCCTGTTGCGCACCGAGATCGCCGCTGGGCACGGCGGGCGCAGCGGACGGTATGACGGCTGGCGGCAGACGGCGTTCGAGCTGGCGTTCGTGCTGGACTGCATCGGGGCCGCGGAGTAGCCCTGAGTAGCGGGCGAGCGATGCCCTGAGTAGCGGAGGAGCGCAGCGGGGGAGCGTATCGAAGGGCGCAGCGAGCGCGAGCCTGGGCTCAGTGCACGGCGACGACGGACGACGGCGCGTGCCCGAGCACCTCGCCGGCGACCCGGCCGAGAGCGAGGCTCTCGAATCCTCCGTGTCCTCGGGCGCCGACGACCACCAGGTCGCTGCTGTGAGCCAGTTCGATCAGGCGACGGACCGGCTTGCCGTCCGCGATCTCGGTCAGCACCTTCACCGATGGGTGCCTCGACTGCTGGTCGGCGACCGAGGCCCCGATGTCCGAACGACACTGGGTGGTGTATTCCTCCCAGCTGGCGACGCCTAGCGCTGGGTCCTCCGCGTCACGCGGCTGCCACGCGTGCAGCACGAGCAACTCGCGACCGGTCTGCTCTGCCCGGGTGAACGCCCAGTCGAGCGCCTTGTGGCTGCCATCGGAACGATCCACGCCCACGGTGATCCGGCCGTAGTCGCTGCCGGAACTCGGCCGGATCACCGCGACTGGGCACTGGCTGTGCGCGGCGACCTGGTGGGCCGTCTCACCGAGCGGCGACAGGCGCGACAGGCTGTCACCGAGGGCGCCGACGACGACGATGCGGGCGTTCCGGCTGGCACGCACCAGCGCAGCAGCTGGGTAACCGCCGGATCGCGCAATGGTGATGTGAATATCGTTGTCTTGCAGGCGGATCCGGTCGATCGCGTGCTCGATCACCTCGTCGCCGACGGCGCGCAGATCTTCCGCGCCGGTCCCCATGTTGAAGGCGAGGTCCGGATGGTCATGACTGAACGCGTGCACCAGGTGGATCGCAGACTGCGTCTCGTGGGCGAAAGCGATTGCCCAATCGAGGGCGGTCAGTGAGGAGGTCGAAGTGTCAACTCCGACCACAACGCTTTCGGGCTGGACGGAGCCTTCCATGGTGACCTCCATATGTACCTGTGCGATCGGGCGCTGAGTGCGCCCCGATGTCGCGGGTTGTCCCCGCGTCTTCAAGCTAAGCATCGAGTCTGAGCGGCCGCTGACAATTTGCCGGGACTGGTCCCGCCGTCTCAGGATGCGTCCAGTGCCTGCCGCAATCGCCGCGCGTAGTCGTCCTGCTCGCCCGCGGCATACCGAACGCGCGGCCAGAAGAAGCCGCGCAGCCCGTCGCCCTTGGTCCGCGGCACCACGTGACAGTGCAGGTGCGGAACGCTCTGCGAGACTTCGTTATTCATCGCAACGAAGGTGCCCTGTGCACCCAGCGCCGACGGTATGACGCCCGCGACGCGCTGCACCTGCGCGAAAAACGGTGTGATCCGCTCGGCCGGCAGGTCGGGCAGCGTCACGACATGCTCGGTGGGGATCACCAGCACGTGGCCCTTGAACACCGGCCGGTTGTCCAGGAATGCCGTCGTGTGCTCGGTGCGCGCCACCACGTGCGCCTCGGCAGCGCCGGCGGCGATCGCGCAGAAGACGCAGTCGCTCATCGGCGGATCACCCTGCGTCACGAGGCGGATTCGGCGGCGCGCCGGATCCGCTGGAGGGTCTGGCGCATGCCGATGGCGAGGTCCTGCTCGAAAGCGGTCTCGCCGCTCATGAACTTGTCGATGAGGGTCTTCGAGAGCTTGGTGGTGTCGCCGGAGACGTCTCGGCGTTCGATGAGTTTGGTGCGCGTGCCGTCGTCCATCGACTCCAGCTCGAAGCTCCAGATCGCGTGATTCTCCCTGATTTTCCACGCGATTCGCTGCTCCGGCTCGAACGCCACCACCTTGCTTCGGGTGGGCCAGACCTTGATGCCGGAGCGATTGAGGTTGATCATCAGGCTGCCTTCGCCGATCGGGCCGCCGCGAATGATCGTCTTGCGGGTCTGCGGGCTCCATTCCGGCATCCGTGTCAGGTCGGACGCGATCGCCCACACGGCAGCGGGCGAGGCATCGATCTCGATGAACTCTTCAAGGTTCTTGGGCACGAACACGCCGATCTGTGAGGAGATCCCCCGAATCTACCAATACTCGCGGGTCGGGCGCGGTTAGGGACGATCGCGTTCGGGCACGCGCAGACCGCTGGCGATGAGCCGCCGGATGAGCGTCCGGCCGGCCACCTCGGTAGCTCCGGCGGCGACGGCGTCGGCATACCGTTCCTGCGGCAGGTCGTAGTGATCATGATCGAACAGACGTGGTGGTATGCCGAGACGCGTTGCAAAATCGTGCAGTTCGTCATACGACACATCACTGACGACGTGCGACCACAGGGTGCCGTGCGCGGGCCAGGATGGCGGATCGATGAGCACGGTCATGACGTCGAGTCTCGCTGCGGGGCGACGAGGGGGAGGAAGACCTGGTCGACGATCGCCTCGACATACGCGCGGGACACCGGCTGCAGGGTCAGCATCAACCGTTGCCGGACGAGGTCGCCGGGGACGGAGAGCACTAGGTCCGTGACCCGGTCCGGGTCGGCCTCGCCACGTGCGATCGCGCGGTCCATCACGGTGCGCATGCGTTGCGGCTGTTCGCCGAGAAACAGGTCACGCACCTCGGCGGGCGTCAGGTGCTCGGGTGAATCCGCGATCTCCAGATGTGCGGTGATCAGTCGCGCGAACTGCGTCATGCTCTGATTCATGCCGGTCAGGATGTGCACCAGGTCCGCCCGCAGTGAGCCGGTGTCAGGCGTGGTGCGCCGCACCTTGGTGCCGCCGTGCGCGATGGCGGCCTTGAGCAACTGCCCACGCTGCGGCCAGCGGCGGTAGATGACCGGCCGGCTGGTGTTGGCGCGCGCGGCGACCGCCTCATAGGTGAAATCGCTTGCGCCCCCTGCCATCAACTGGTCCCAGGCGGCATCGAGGATCGCCGCCTCCAGCGCGGCGCCGCGCCGGCGGGTCGGCTTCGAGTGCTCGGTAAGACTCACTTGCGCATCTTATCGCATTGGCTCATATTAGATACATGACTGAATCTAAGATCTCCCTTGCGACTGACCGGGCTCCCGCCGGCCAGCCGTCCGCGACGCCCGCCGCGAGCCCACCTGGTGGCGAACGGCTCGACCGGCAGACCCGGCTCACGCTGGCCGTGCTCGTCATCGGCGGCCTGGCCGCCGTGCTGGACACGACGATCGTGACCATCGCGCTGCACGACCTGGTGATCGATCTGCACAGCACTGTCGTGACCATGCAGTGGGTGACCACGGCATACCTGCTGGCACTCACCGCTGTCATCCCCGTGGTCGGCTGGGCCGAGGCGCGGCTCGGCGGCAAGCGGCTCTGGATCACGGCGCTGGCCACGTTCCTGGTCGGCTCGACGCTCTGTGCGCTGGCGTGGAATCCGCTCAGTCTCATCGTGTTCCGCGTGCTCCAGGGGTGCGGAGCCGGCGTGCTGATGACGTTGATGATGACGCTTGCCATGCGGGCAGCGCACGGCCGGGCAACTGCCCGCATCACCGCCTCGATCAGCCTGCCGATTGCGCTCGGTCCCATCGTCGGCCCGGTGCTGGGCGGCGTCCTGCTGCACTGGGCGGACTGGCGCTCGATCTTCCTGATCAACGTGCCGCTCTGCCTGATCGGCATTGCCGCCGCGTGGCGAGTACTGCCGGCTGATGGACCGGGCGCCGGAAGCCGGGTGCCGCACCTGGACGTCGTCGGTCTCGGGCTGTTGGCCCCCGGCCTGGCCGTGACGATCTACGGGCTGTCGCGCTGCGGCGATGCACACGTCGTGGGCGGGGCTGCCGGCACCGCGGGACTGCTGGCGGTGGGGCTCCTGCTGATCGTGGCCTTCGTCACCTGGGCGCTCCGGCGCGGCGGCCGCGCCCTGATCGACGTGCGCCTGTTCACCCGTCGCTCGGTCGGCTCCGCGTCGCTGATGATGTTCCTGGTCGGCATCACGCTCTACGGCAGCATGTTCCTGCTCCCTCTCTACTGGCAGGTCGCCCGCGGCCGCAGCGCGCTCGGCGCGGCAATGCTGCTCATCCCCATGGGCATCGGCTCGTTGCTCACCCGGTTCTTCATCGCGCACCTGGTGGAACGTTTCGGCGCCCCCGTCGTGTGCTTCGTGGCGTTCCTGGTGACGGCGCTGGGCGTCATACCGTTCGCGTTCGCCGACGCGCGGACCAACGTCATCTGGCTCAGCGCGATCCTCTTCGTGCGCGGGCTCGGGCTCGGTGCGCTGATGGTCCCGATCATCGCCAGTGCGTATGTCGGGCTCGAGCCGGGCGAAGTCGCGCACGCGTCGATGCAGACCCGGAGCCTGCAGCAACTGGGCGGGGCGGTCGGCGTGGCCATCGGCGCCGTCCTGCTGCAGGCACTGTCCGGCCGTGGGGTGATCGGGGCGTTCCAGGGCGCGTTCTGGGTCTTTGCCGGGCTCGCCCTGCTGGCGTCGTTCGCGAGTTTTGCCATGCCGAAGCGTGCGTGAACATCGGGCTCTGGGCGGGCCGGCGGTGCGACTTTGCTCACTTTGCGAGACGCAAGCCCACATGGTGGTCACGCAGGCATCATGCTGGGACACATGCTTGATCACATGCTGGCGCTCGACGTCACCGCCCAGGGCCGTGCTGCGAGTGAGCCGCTGCGCGAGGACATCCGGTTTCTCGGCGGGATCCTCGGCGAGGTGATCCGCGAGCAGGAGGGCGCGGAGGTGCTCGACCTGGTCGAGGAGGCACGCACTCGTGCGTTCGCGGTGCGGCGCCGCGAGGAGGACCGCGAGGCGTTCGCGGCCATCTTCGACGGGCTGCCCACCGACCAGAACATGAAGGTGGTGCGGGCGTTCAGTCTCTTCGCATTACTGGCCAACCTCGCCGAGGACCTGCACCGGGAGCGGCGTCGCGCGCTACACGTCAACGCCGGGGAGCCGCCGACCGACGGGTCGCTGGCTGCGACCTTCCGCAAACTGGACGAGGCGCAGCTGACCGACGCGACGATCCACGACGCGCTCAGCGGCGCCACCGTCGTCCCGGTGATCACGGCGCACCCGACCGAGACGCGGCGGCGCACGGTCTTCCAGACCCAGTCCCGCATCAAGGAGGCGATGCGCCGGCGGGGAGGCGGAGGGCTGAGCTTGGCGGACGAGGACGCGACCGAACGGGTGATCCGCCTGCAGATCCAGACGCTCTGGCAGACCGCGCTCGTGCGGCTGCGGCGGGTGGACATCACCGACGAGATCGAGGTCGGGCTGCGCTGGTTCGACGCCTCACTGCTGGAGGTGATGCCGCAGCTCAACGCCAGGCTGCGCGAAGAGCTGAACAGTCGCTACCCATCCGCCGGAGTCGCGAAAGACCCTGTGCTGCGGGCCGGTTCGTGGATCGGCGGCGATCGTGACGGCAACCCGAACGTGACGGGGGCCGTCGTGTCGACCGCGAGCGGGCGTGCCGCGCAGACGGCGCTGCAGCACTACCTGCGTGAGCTCGCCGCGCTCGAGGACGAGTTCTCCTTCTCCATCCGGATGTCGCCGGCTTCGGGGCCGCTGCTGGAGCTCGCGGCGCGCAACGTGTCCGACGATCGCTCCGACGAGCCCTACCGGCAGGCGATCCGGTGGATCCGCGGGCGCCTGTCGGCGACGCACCAGAAGTTCTTCGGCGACTGGGCGGAGACTGCGGTCGAGGTGGACGGCGCCGCGCCATACCGGGCCCCGGGCGAGCTGACCGCCGACCTCGACGTGATGGACGCCGCGTTGCGAGGGGGCGCCAGCGGGCTGATCGCGGACGACCGCCTGCTCCGATTGCGTGAAGCGGTGCGGACTTTCGGCTTCCACCTCTACGGCCTCGACCTGCGGCAAGACTCCGCGATCAACGAGGAGACGATTGCGGAGGTGTTCGCGTGGGCGGGCGTGCACCCGGACTACCGCTCCCTGGACGAGACTGCCAGGGTCGAGCTGCTCACCCAGGAGCTGGCCTGCCGCCGGCCGCTCGTGGGGGCGGGCGCGGAGTTCAGCGAGCAGACGGCCAAGGAGCTGGCGATCACCGCGGCGGCGGCGGACGCGGTGCGCACCTTCGGGCCGGAAGCGATCCCCAACCACGTGATCAGCATGTGCACCTCGGTGTCCGACATGCTGGAGACGGCGGTGCTGCTGAAGGAGGCCGGGCTGCTCGACCCGGGCACCGAGGGCGCAGGAGCGACGTGTTCGGTGAACATCGTGCCGCTCCTCGAAACCATTGAGGATCTTCAGGTTTCGGCCACCACGATGCGCGCTGCACTGTCCGTCCGGGCATACCGGCAGCTGGTGGACAGCAAGGGCGGGCTGCAGGAGGTGATGCTCGGCTACAGCGACTCCAACAAGGACGGGGGCTATTTGGCGGCCAACTGGGCGCTCTACCGCGCCGAGCTGGACCTCGTCGAGGTTGCGCAGGAGGCAGGCATCCGGCTGCGGCTCTTCCACGGCCGGGGTGGCACTGTCGGGCGCGGCGGCGGCCCGAGCTACGAGGCGATCCTGGCGCAGCCACCGGGTGCGGTGCAGGGTTCGCTGCGGCTGACCGAGCAGGGCGAGATCATCGCGGCGAAGTATGCCGAGCCGCAGCTGGCGACTCGCAACCTGGAGACGCTGCTGGCCGCCACGCTCGAAGCGTCGCTGCTGGACGTCGAGGGCCTGGGGGACGACACCGACGGGGCGTATGCCGCGCTCGACGAGATCGCTGCATTCGCAAGGGGTTCCTACTCCGACCTGGTGCACCGCACGGACGGTTTCGTCGAATACTTCACCACGTCGACCCCGGTTGCCGAGATCGGCGCGATGAACATCGGGTCGCGTCCGGCGTCCCGGCGGCAGACCACCAAGATCAGTGACCTGCGCGCCATCCCGTGGGTGATGTCGTGGTCGCTGTCGCGGGTGATGCTGCCGGGGTGGTACGGCACCGGCAGCGCGCTCGAGCAATGGGTCGGCGAGGACGAGTCGCGGTTGCAGCGGCTGCGCGGCTACTACGAGCGGTGGCCGTTCTTCCAGACCGTGATGTCCAACCTGGCGCAGGTGATGGCGAAGTCGGATCTCGGCATCGCGGAACGCTATTCGCGTCTGGTGGACGACGAGGAACTGCGCGCGCGGGTGTTCGGCAAGATCGTCGACGAGCACGAGCGCACGCTGCGCATGTTCGCGCGTGTCACCGGTCACGAGGACCTGCTGTGGGACAACGCGAACCTGAAGCGTTCCGTCTTCAACCGCTTCCCCTACCTGGAGCCGCTCAACCACCTCCAGGTGGAGTTCCTGCGCCGCTATCGGGCCGGTGACGAGGACCCGCAGGTGCAGCGCGGCATCCTGCTCACGATGAACGGTCTCGCCACCGCGCTGCGCAACTCCGGCTGAGCGCGCTCGCCGGCAGCGCGCGCCTCCCTCTGATCGAGAGGACCCTTTCCGCATCGAGAGGACCCCAAAACCACCCCGGTCTTGGGGTCCTCTCGTGCGCGATGGGGTCCTCTCGATCCGGGACGGGCCGCGGGCGACACGCGCGAGCGCGGGTTGAGGTTTGACGGCATCGGATCGGATGGTGTTCTGGCGGCTCCGCATTCGAGCGGAGCGCGAGTAAACACATTGAAATACAACGTTTTTCGACGAGTTGGTTGCCGAAGTCCTGCCCCGATGGCGGCGGTGGCAAAGATGAAAACTGCTGATGGTGAATGGTTTTCATTCTTGGACCTGGCGCGGTGAGTGTGTTTGAGTGTTGGGGAACCCGTCAAATGCACACCGTCACTCAACATCCTCGGGGAGGAATGCCGTGTGGGACTTCGTCGTCGACCGGCGCGAGCAACTCCTGATCAACGCCTGGAATCACGCCTACCTGGTGATCCTCGCGGTGCTCTTCGCGACCGTGATCGCGGTGGTGCTCGCGGTCGTCGTCACCCGGCTGCCGAAGGTCGAGCCGGTCGCCAATGCTGTGAGCGCAGCCGGCCTGACGATCCCGTCGTTCGCGCTGATCGGACTGTTGCTGCCCGTGACTGGCCTCGGTGATGTCACGGCGCTGGTCGCGGTCACCTTCTACGCCGTGCTGCCGATCCTGCGCAACGCGATCGTCGGGTTGCAGGGCGTCGAGCCCGGCTTGGTCGAGTCCGCGCGGGGCATGGGCATGAGCGAGCCGATGACGCTGCTGCGGATCAAGCTACCGCTGGCGTGGCCGGTGATCCTCTCCGGTATCCGCGTGTCGCTGCAGATGTCGATGGGCGTTGCGGCCATTGCGGCATACGTGCTCGGACCGGGTCTCGGCGCCTGGATCTTCCAGGGTCTGACCCAGGTCGGCGGCAAGAACGCTGTCAACTACGCGCTCTCGGCGACGATCGGCATCGTCCTGCTGGCGCTCATCCTCGATCTCGCGCTGCTCCTCGTCGGGCGGCTCACCACCTCCAAGGGAGTGCGTGTCTGATGACCACGATGGAGTCCACCGATAAGCAGCAGCACACCGTCAGCGGCGCCGAGATCACCCTCGACGGCGTGTCCAAGATCTACCGCGGCCAGCAGGCTCCGGCTGTCGACAACATCAGCCTGACGGTGCCGGCCGGGGAGATCGTGATGTTCGTCGGGCCGTCCGGATGCGGTAAGACCACCACCTTGAAGATGATCAACCGGCTGATCGAGCCGACGTCGGGCACGATCAGCATCGGCGGCGAAAACATCCGCGCCAAGAAGGTCGACGAGCTGCGCCGGACCATTGGCTACGTGATCCAGGGCGGCAGCCTCTTCCCGCACATGTCGGTCGCCAAGAACATCTCCATCGTCCCGAAATTGTTGGGGTGGAACACTTCTCGGGTCAAGGACCGAGTTGACGAATTGCTCGACCTGGTAGGTCTTGACGCTGCGAAGTATCGCGACCGCTACCCGCGCGAACTCTCCGGAGGGCAGCAGCAACGGGTCGGCGTCGCGCGCGGTCTGGCCGCGGACCCGCCGGTGATCCTGATGGACGAGCCGTTCGGTGCGGTCGACCCGATTACCCGCCAGCGGCTGCAGGACGAGTTGCTGTCGATTCAGCGCGAATTGCACAAGACCATCGTGTGCGTCACCCACGACATCGACGAGGCGATCAAGCTCGGTGACCGGGTGCTGATCCTGCAGGAGGGGGCGCACGTGGCGCAGTACGACACCCCGGAGGTGGTGCTGAGCAGTCCCGCCAACGACTTCGCGCAGGACTTCGTCGGAGCCGGCTCCTCGCTGAAACGCCTGAGCCTGGCGCGGATTGCCGACCTTGAGCTGAAGACCCCGACAACTGCGAAGGTCGGCGACAGCACCGCCCAGGTCAGGTCGCGAGCCGAAGCCAACGGCGACGGCTCAGTGATCGTGCTGGACGACCGCAACCGGCCGCTCGGCTGGCCGTGGCTTCGGCAGCTCACCGGCGAGAAGATCGTGCAGCCGAGCGGTGACCTGATCAACCTGGACTCGCGGGCGACCTTGAACGACGCCCTCGACACCATGCTGGTGAGCGGGCACGGCGGTGCCGTCGTGACCGGTGACCGCGACGCCTACCTCGGCGTCATCGACTTCAAGACCGTCACCGACTTCATCGAAGAGATGCAGCGCGAGGCCGAGACCGAGACGAAGGCCGCTCCTGCGGCCGGGAGCGACGAGCATCCCGCTTCGCGCATCTCGATCGCGCCGACCGACGAGGAGCTGGACGGGGGTCGTGAAGGGTGAGCATCCACATCGACGCGCCGATCGAGCAGCCTGCTGTCGGCGCCGGCCCGGCACCCCGGCGCGGCCGGCTGAGCGGTGGCAGCGCGATCGAGTTGTTCGGCATACCGATCCTCGTCGTCGTCGGTTTTCTGCTGTACGTCTGGTGGCGGCAGACCGCGACCCTGGACTCCATCGAGGCAAGCTCGCTGGACTGGTCCGAGGTGCGCCTCGAGGTCTGGCAGCACCTGAAACTCACCGTGGTGGCGTCGCTCGTGGTCGTCGCGATCGCCGTGCCGCTCGGGGTGCTGCTCACCCGGCCGCGGCTGCGCTTCCTCGCTCCTGCGGTGGTCGGCGTGGCGAACGCCGGTCAAGCCGCGCCCTCCATCGGGTTGATCGTGCTGCTGTTCATGTGGCTGTCTGGCTGGTCCGGCTTCTGGGTGGCGATCCTGGCGCTCGCGCTCTACGGCATCCTGCCGGTGCTGCGCAACACGATCACCGGGCTGCAGGGCGTCGACCCGACCCTCGTGGAGGCCGGCCGCGGGCTCGGCTATTCGGGTGGTTCGGTGCTGCTGCGTGTCGAGTTGCCGCTCGCGTTGCCGGTCATCATGGCCGGCATCCGCACCTCTCTCGTGCTCGTCGTCGGCACCGCCGCGCTGGCGACCTTCATCAACGCCGGCGGGATGGGCGGCATGATCACGGCCGGCATCACGCTCTACCGCTACCCGGTGATGGTTGCCGGAGCCGTGCTGATCGCGCTGCTGGCGCTGCTGGTCGAGTGGGTCGGCCGGGTGCTGGAGCTGCTGGTCCGGCCGAAGGGGATCTGATGCGAAACACCTCTCGTCATACGACACCGAGCCGGCGGGCCTTCGCGGCGGTTGCCGGAGCAGCTGCAATCGCGCTCACCACGTCGGGATGTCTCGGGCTGGGCACAGCCGGCGGCTACGTGCCGTCGGGCAAGCTCGCCGGTCCCCTGGCGAAGACGAAATCCCTTGACGGAGCATCCCTTTCGATCGGCTCGAAGAACTTCACCGAGAACATCCTGCTCGGCAAGATGGCGATCATCCTGCTGCGGTCGGCGGGTGCGAGTGTGAAGGATCTGACCAACATCCCCGGGTCGGCATCCGCACGAGAGGCGATGCTCGACGGTCAGATCGACGGCATGTGGGAATACACCGGCACCGGGTGGATCACCTACCTCGGACACGAGAAGGCGATCCCCGACGAGCACAAGCAGTATGTCGCGGTGCGCGACGAGGATCAGCGCAAGAACCACCTCGACTGGCTGCCGCCCGCGCCGATGAACAACACCTACGGCTTCGCCGTCACCCAGCAGGTGGCGGAGAAATACCACATCAGCAAACTTTCGCAACTGGCGAAAGTGCCCAAGGCACAACGGACTTTCTGCGTCGAGTCGGAGCTGATCAACCGGCCGGACGGGCTCAAAGGCATGCTGCAGAAGTATGACGTGCCACTGGGCAGCGGTGTCCCGCGCAGCAACCTGCGGATCTACCAGACCGGTGCGATCTACGACGCGACCGCGCACGGCAAGTGCAACTTTGGGGAGGTCTTCACCACGGACGGCCGCATCGTCGCGCTGCACCTGAAGGTGCTGCAGGACGACCGGTCGTTCTTCCCGAAGTACAACGTGTCATTCGTGGTGCGGGACAAGGTCATCAAGAAGTACCCGCAGATCGCGGATCTCGTTGCGCCCGTGACCAAGAAGCTCACCAATGACGTCCTGCTGCACCTCAACGCGCAGGTCGACGTCGACGGCAAGGAACCGGCCGACGTCGCCTACGACTGGCTCCGGAAGGAAGGCTTCGTCAAGTAGTCGAGGTGTTGCGGATGGTTCTAGGTTGGACGGTATGAGCCGCTACGTGATCGACGCGCCGACGCTGTTGAGACTGATCGACGCCGAGCAACCGGTCGATGCGGACCACCAGCTCGTCGCGCCAGGCCGGATCCGTTCGGACGCACTCGAATTGCTGCTGCGTGCAGTCCGGTCCGCCGAGCTGACCGAGCGGGAGGCACTGGCCCGCCATACGAAGGTCACCGAGTTGAAAATGCGCCTGCTCAACGATCGCGGATCCCGCGGCTTGGCCTGGGCCATCGCTCGTGAGCACGACTGGGACTCGATCCACGACGCCGAATACCTGGCGCTCACCAGGTTGCAGGGCGACGCACTGGTCACCGTCGATCCGTGCCTCGCGGCGAAGGCAGCAGGCATCGTGCCGCTGTCTCCGTTCGACGCGTTGACGGCGCCTGATCGGTGAGGGCTGTGGCCGTGCGGTTGGCGCCCCTCTAATCGAGCGGCCCACTTATGCATTGAGCGGACCACAAAATCACCCCGATTTTGTGGTCCGCTCGTGCGTTTTCTGTGCCGCTCAATCAGGCGCGGTCAGTGGTGGAAGCCGTGCGGTCCGCTGATCTCGTGTCCGGGGTGCGCGGCGTGCTCGAGGTTGGCGACAGTGGTCGCCAGGTCGCGCAGCAGCCAGTCGGCCAGGTCGGTGGTGAGGCCTGACCGGCATACGATCCGCAGCACTGCCAGGTCTTCTCGGCCCTTCGGCATGGTGTATGCCGGGACCTGCCATCCGCGTTCGCGAAGTCCGCGGGACACCGCGAACACGTCCCAGCCGTCGACATCGTCGGCGGTGGTGAAGGTGACCACCGGCAGTTCGTCGCCGTTGCTGAGCATGCGGAACTGCGGCATTGCCCCGACCTTCCCGGCGATCCGGCCGGCTACGTCGCGGCTTGCCTGCTGCACCGCGCGATAGCCCTCGAAACCCAGCCGGGTGAACATGAAGTACTGCCCGACGACCTCCATGCCGGGCCGGGAGAAGTTCAGCGCGAAGGTCGGCATATCGCCGCCCAGGTAGTTGACGTGGAAGACCAGGTCGTCGGGCAGCGCGTCGGCGTCGCGCCAGATCGCCCAGCCCACACCGGGATACACCAGTCCGTACTTGTGGCCGGACGCGTTGATCGATGCGACGCGGGGGAGCCGGAAGTCCCACGGCAGGTCGGGGTCGAGGAACGGAGCGACGAATCCGCCCGATGCCGCATCCACGTGAATGGGTATGTCGGGACCGCCCTCGGCCGCGAGCTTGTCCAGCGCAGCGGCAATTTCGGCGACCGGCTCGTAGCTGCCGTCCATCGTCGAGCCGAGGATCGCGACGACGCCGATGGTGTTCTCATCGACATACTCCAGGGCGCTTTGCGCGTCGAGATGCAACCGGTCACCTTCGAGCGGCACCAGGCGAGGCTCGACCTCGAAGTAGCGGCAGAACTTGTCCCAGCAGATCTGTGCGTTGGCGCCGAGCACCAGGTTGGGCCGCCGGGTGAGGTCGTCGCCGACCCGTGCCCGCCAGCGGTGCTTGAGGGCGAGGCCGCCGAGCATGCAGGCCTCACTGGACCCGACGGTGGAGCAGCCCGTCGGGTTCGCCGGGTCGTCGGCGTGCCACAGGTCGGCGAGGATCTTGACGCAGCGCTGCTCGATGTCGGCGGTCTGCGGATATTCGTCCTTGTCGACCATGTTCTTGTCCATGCACTGTGCCATCAGGGCTTTCGCCTGCGGCTCCATGCTGGTGGTGACGAAGGTCGCCAGGTTGAGCCGGGCACTGCCGTCCAGCTCGAGGTCGGCGTGGATCGCCTCGTAGGCCGCGTTCGCGGGCAGCGGGTTGTCGGCGAGGCGTTCGCGGGGGAGCACGTCCCATCCGCCCATCACCAGGTCGTTGCGCAGTTGTTCGAGATCGGATCTGTTGTCTGCGGTCATGCGGCCACTATGTCGCCGCCGCCTTGCCGCAGGCTGAGTCTTCGCGGCTGGCACCATAACCGTGTGCACACTTCACGGCCCGTGTCTGCCCTCGGCTCAGCCCCGGATTCGGAGGTGTCGTCTCTGCGGCAGCACTACTTCCAGTTGCTCGGCGATCCGCTGGCGTTCATTGCCGAGGCGAGCGCGCTGCTCGCGGTGGTGGACCCGCGGTCGATCCCCTCGCAGGAGCCCGGGCCACCGGACCTGGACGCGTTGCTCGACTTGATCATCGCGGACGCATGCGTCGAGACCACCGCGCTGTTGCGGGTGGTCGCGCAACTCGCGCCGGCGCCATACGCAGCACGGGCGGCGGAAGCTGCGGCGCAGCGGGACGATCCGGTGCTGCCGTGGGTGGCGGCCCTGAACGCAGCACAGGTCACCGGATCAGCAACGATGCGAGACGTTTTCGGTGATGGGATCACCTACGTCTTCGAGGTGCAAGCGCCGCAGCTGCCGGTCATGTCGATGCTGGTGTATGTCGATCGGCGCCGGGGCGGCGCCGTCGGCGACGCATTCATCGTCGGACAGTCGCTCGAGGCCGTGCACCGGGAGATCGCGCATGACCCGGACCTGACGGACGTGGTCTGGAGCAGTGTGGACCAGGCAGCTGCACGCGGACTGGTTGAAGCCGGCATCGAGTTGTCGGCGAGCCTCGAAACGCCGATGGAGACCGAGTCCTGGCCGGCCTTGCGTGCGCTGACCGACTGGGTGCTGCGCATGCTGCCGCCGGCGCAGGCGCCGCAGCAACCGGCGTTGACTGCGGCGGACCGGCACCGGCTGATCAGTGAGTTCGTCGCCAGCGAGGAGTGGGCGGTCACCGGGCTCGACGTGCGAGACGTCACCGAGATGCTCATCGACTTCTCGATCAACTACGGGACTGGCGACCCGCTGGAGTGGAGTCCCCGAGGCGTCGACGACTTCCTCGGCTGGTGGTCCGAGCACACCCTCACCGACGACCTGGACGACGCGATGCCTGAAGTTGTCTTGATGTGGGTGCAATTCGCCTGGGAACGAAAGGAGCTCGGCCGCAGGTTAACCGGTGACGCGCTCGCCGAGGTCGAAGACCTGGTGTACGCATTCGCGTTCGGGCCGGAGGAGGACGACTACGAGGAGGTTGACTACGAGGACGACGAGGACGAACCGGAGGGCGGCACGGCCGGATGGGCGAACGAGTTCTGGTTCGACCCATACGACCTGGGCTTCCGAGCTCCGCGCATCGAACTCGACCGGGACGAGCTTGCCGTGGCGGTCGGCGGCGACGACGCGCTGGCGGCGCTGACCGACGAACCCCTTCCCGCCGATGAGAAGTTCGACCTGTCGAAGGTGCCCGAGCCGATGTACGACCTGGTGACGAAGATCCTGGACCACATCGACCGCGGCTCCGACGCCTATGAGGTGATCGACACGGAGATCTGCACGGCACAGCGGCGGTTGCTGGCGCGCGCCGTCCGGGAGGCGCCCGAGTGGTTTGCACCGACGTCGAAGGCGCCTGCGGCGGCGCACGCGATCTGCTGGCTGATCGGCCGCGGCAACGATCTGCTGGGACCGGACCGGCTGCTGACCGCCAGCGCTCTGGAGAAGGCTGTGGGTTCCGGGTCGGGTCGCCAGCGAGCGGCTCGCTTGCAGGAACTGCTCAGGATGCCGACCGGCCGCGGCGGCATCCTGCTGGGCGACCCCCGGTTGCTCGTCAGAGAGGTGCGCACGCAGCTGATCGAGCTACGCGACCTGCGGTGACGGCTTCCGGCATACGGCCGATTACGTCTCGTCCACGATCTCCCAGAAGCGACTGCGCAGCTGGTAGCGGGTGGTGTCGTCGAGGAAGAAGTTGCCGAGTCGCGCCGACAGGTCGAGCAGGAGCGCGCGGTCGAGCTCGCTGGGCACCGACGGCTTGCTGCGCCGCATGCTGGCCACGTCCTCGTCGGTGGCCGTGCTCCGCCAGGACTCCACGACCTTGTGGCAGACGATGTCGATGTCCTCGGGGCTCGCTTCGCCCTGGTCGGTGACGAATCGGTCTGCGCCGGTTGGGATTCCACCGGTTTCGGTCGAATAGACCAGGCCCGAGGAAGCCACGGCAGCAGGGGTATGGCGCTCGGGCGCTCGCGGTGTCGCGGCTGCCACGCGGGCCACCATCGCGGCGGGCGTCGGGACTCCGGGCTCGGCCGTGAGGCTCGGCACGACCGCGGGGCGCTCGCGGCGGCGCACGGCGGCATCCAGCGCGGCGGCGTCGATGAGCTGGACGTCGTCGGCGACCTGGCGCAAGTGCGCGGAGACGCCGTGCGGCAGCCCGTCGGCGTTGGGGACGGCGAGGACGATGACCTGCGCGCCGAGGTTCTGCGCCTCGTCCACGGCTTCGGTGAGGTCGTCGTCGCCGGAGACCAGGTAGAGCCGGTCGACGCGACCGTGCCGCGCGTGGTTGACGATGTCCAGGCCGAGGCGCAGGTCGACACCCTTCTGGGTGCCGTCGTTCGCGGTGCGGCCGAGGCGCAGCTTGACCATCGGGAGTGCCCCGATCAGCCGTTGTTCCGGAGAAGTCGTGTGCGGCCACGCGGCGTCATACCACTGGGTGCGCAGCAACGGCATGCCGCTGTCCGCACTTGCCTGGCGGGCCAGGCTGTCGATCAGCTGGGCGTGCGCGACGTCGATGCCGCCGCGCAACGAGGTGCCGGTGGTGCGGGTCGCCGCGGCTGCCAGCAGGTAGCCCGCATCGACATACAGCGAACAGTAGGACTGGCCCATTCCGCTTCTCCCTCATCGGCATTGCGTATGGCGAACCTAACGCACCCGCGCCTCGCCCCGGCGGTTCGGGTTTGCTGGGTGGCCGAGTAGGGCGGGGGAGCGAAGCGGAGGAGTCCGTATCGAGGTCTCCGTCGCCCACGGTCGGTCTGCAGTTGTTCGAGGTCGGATCCGTCGTCTGTGGTCTCGTATCCACCTTGCATGTGGGCACTGGCGAGCATCTGGAGGCACAGTAGGTGAAGTGGCACGCGGCTCTTGGCCGCGAGCGAATGTCGTGTGCAGAGCGTGCACGGCCGCGGACGTCACAGCCGGTTTGGGTGGCGGCGTTTGATGTGAGTCCTCAGCTCACTGACGTTGCGACGATGAGGTGGTGGTCGAGCCGATGACTTGGCGCCAGGGGATGTGATCCGTGAGACGCAGGCATTGACAGCCAACGGAAACGGTGACGTCAACCGCGGCCAGCCCGTGTGAAGAGGCTCTCGGGATTCGCTGTTAATAGCCTGGCGACGACCCGGGCATCAACTCCTTCGGCCTTCAGCATCCTGGTGAATATCGTTGGCACAAACGAATATCCGTTGCCACCAAATCGTGTCAGCATGCTCTTGAGGAAGACATCATGTGAGAGGAGCAGCTGGGAGTCCAAGCCCTCCTCGATGAGCCGGGCAACAACCTGCGCTGTGTCGACAGCACTCGGTGCTCGGCCTTCGCCCGGAAAGTTACATTGCATGCCAATCATGTCGAACTCGAGCCAGACACCTCGTGCGGCAAGCTCGGTCTGGTAGCTGTGATCGACTCCGGACGGGTCCATGTGACACAGGACCACAGCTGCGGGATCGACTCCCTCAGCGATCACGGTATCGACAATCTCATGGCCGCGTCGCTGCCATCCGGGCAGATGGATGAGCAAAGGGAGGCCGCTTTCGCACTGCGCTCGGCACGCTGCGATCAGCGTGACGTGCTCGGACACGGTGAAGCTCGGACCGACCCCGATCTCGCCGATGATGCCAGGGCGGACACGAGTCCCGTCGGCTAGAGGAACTCCACCGATGATCTCTCGGACGAGCTCTTGTGCGAGATGGTCCGGATTGCGGTCCTTGTAGGAGTCGTCGTTGCCGTGCGCGAGCGACCAGCCGCTTCCCATAATGACGTTCACACCGGTGCGCTGGGCGACCCGGACTAGCGCAGCCGGATTCCGTGCGACACCGGTCGTGTTCTCGACCAAAGTCATTCCCCCGGTCGCGCCAAACAGCACGAGCTCATCACACGCGGCGTCCTCGTCGTCCAACTGGCAGTTGTCCATGCTGCAGTAGGCATCCTCACGGAGCAGCCATGCATTGCTCGCGCTGACCGGTTCGTTGGCAATTGCGGCGGCGAGAGGGGTGGCGGCGGGGTGCCACGCTTCCCGGAGGTCGGTGAAGAGGTGCTCGTGGGTCAGCGTCATACCGAGCTCGGACACCGGAATTGGTCCATGGACCGTTTGAGCTGTTGGTTGGATGGGAGAGTTCATGGTCGGCGATCAACTCTTCGTAAGGATGTAGGCGCTGTCGTGGAAGATGACTTCGAGATCGAGCACTCGTGCGGCGCAGGCTCCGAGCTCGGCGATAGCCGAGTCCGGCAGATCCAAGGCTTCGAGTCCGGAGGTCAATTCTGCGATCTCATCGGTGAACGGAGGTGACACGTGCAACTCGATCCAATCCGTCAACACGGGATTCCGCGTTGCAGCAACTCGCGCCGCGACGGCGCACCACGTTGCGTAAAGCTCCTCGGCCGTGAGGATCACTGTCAGGATCTGTGCATAGTCACCGGCCTGCGCGACGCTGAGGACATGACGTGACAGTTGTCTGGCCAGATCCCATGCGGGCGCCGACACTTCTGGCTTTGCTTCGAGATGCTCAATCGCGTCACGCAGACGAGGGCCCTGGGAGTCCAGCAGGGAATTCAGCGCTCGCCGATGGACATCCAGCGCGCGTGTGGTCGGCGAAGTGGCGGCCGCAGCAGCCCGCAGGCGCGCGGACGTCTCCACGAAGTCACGTTCGATCTGCAGGTAACGTCCGAGCACATCGTCGCTGACCCCACCGTGTGTAGCTTCGCGAATGAAACGAGCATTGGTGGAGCGCGCCCAGGAAGGCCCGGCCGCACGCAGCACTCTGAGTAAGGTTTCGCTGGTTGTGTGCGGGGCGTACGAAGCGCTCATGACTCGAAAGGGTGACGAAGGTGAGTGACGCGAGTGTCTGTATCGATGTCAACGAGGTGGTCGATCTCACGAGCCGTCTGGTCCAGGTGGCCAGCGAGAATCCTCCCGGGAATGAGGGCGCAGCTGCTGAGGCGTTCGCCGCGACAGCGCGCTCCTGGGGGCTGGAGGCTCGACTGGACCGGGTTGGGAAGGATCGTGCGAACGTCCTCGTGACCTCTGAGCGACGGGCTGGGGAGGAAGCGAGCGTCGGACCGTTGTTGTATTGCGGTCACCTCGACACGGTGCCAGCCGGTGACTCCGGATGGGACCATGACCCGTTCGGTGGGTCGGTGTCCGACGGACGGGTGTTCGGCCGCGGCACGGTGGACATGAAGGGCGGGCTCGCGGCGATGCTCGGTGGACTTGCTGCGCTGCAGACTGCCGATCCGGAGTTGGCCTCGCAGGTCACGCTGGGCGCCGTGGTGGGCGAGGAGGTCGACTGCGCAGGTTCGACGGCGTTCGTTGCGGCTCATGATCTGTCGGCATGCCGCTGGCTGGTAATCGCCGAGCCCACCAATCTGGACTTGGTTGTCGCGCAGAAAGGTGCGTTGCATCTGAAAGTGACCTTCACCGGCCGGTCCGCGCACGGAGCTCACCCGGAGAATGGCGTGAACGCCGTTCAGCACTTGGCGCAGTTGGTTGTCGATCTGCAGGTTTTGCAGTTCAACGTGGCGGACGATCCGTGGCTGGGCAGACCGACCCTGAGCGCGAACGTCATAACCGGTGGTGCCGCCACGAACGTCGTCCCCGGCATTTGCTCGGTGGTGCTTGACCTGCGCACGGTGCCCAGCCAGGATCACTTGATCACGCTGGCACTCATCGAGGAGGCTTGCGCGCGCCTCACTCGGGACGTGGACGGTCTGACACACCAAGTTGAGGTGCTCAACAACCGGCCCTCTACGGCCACCGAGCCGGACGATGCGCTTATCACCGCGGCACAGCGGACCGTTCGGAGAGTGCTCGGCACCGACCGAACTGTCCGGGGGGTCTCGTTCTACAGCGACGCGTCGGTGCTCCAGCCCGCGATGGAAGGCATTCCCACCCTTCTCTTCGGTCCCGGTGAGACGGCAGCGATGCATCAGGTGAACGAGAGCGTGGCGATTACCGACCTCGCCGCGGCGACCCGTTTCTTCGCAACGTTGCCATCGGAGCTGATCAGGTAGGCGCCTTTCGGTCATCGGGCACCTCTCCGGGTCACCGACAGACTGGCTGCTTCACTCGCGGAGACGATAGAACACGTCATGTCGTAGCCTCGCGCGCGGGCGGCTGCGAAGGTGCCACAGAAAACGTCTCCGGCTCCTGTGGTGTCCACCACGGCAACTTTCGATGCGGCGAACCGGTGCGTCTCTCCATCCAGTATGGCGAGGGTGCCTTCGCCGCCAAGCGTAATGATCACGTCCCGGTCTGTGAGGCTCGCCAGGTGCCGGGCCGCGTGCTCGGCGTCGACGATTCCGGCTATTTGCGTTGCCTCGTGACGGTTGCACACCACAATTGGCTGTAACTGCAGGATTTCGCGAGCGAACCCCTCGACGGGAGATGGGTTGAGGATCAACTCCGACCCCGCTCGGCGACCGCGACTCAGAGCTGTCATGCTGCCGCTGATGGGAATCTCGAAGCCGGTTACGACCACATCAGCCGTACTGGGAGCCAGCGCATCCAGGCGAGCCTGCACGAAAGGCCCGTCAACCAAGTCGTTCGCCCCCGGCGAGATGACGATGTGATTCTCACCAAGAGAATCGACAGTCACGACGGCCGTGCCTGGCTGAGCTCCGGCGATTACGGCTAGCGCCGAGATGTCCACGCCTTCGCGAGCCAGGTCGTTCTGCATTCGCCTGCTGATCGGATCACCTCCTACTGCACCGACGAAACAGGTGTCCGCGCCATAGCGCCGCGCGGCAATGGCTTGGTTGCCGCCCTTTCCGCCGCTTGTCCTGAGGCCCTCGGACGCGCGGATCGTTTCGCCGGCACCGGGTAGAGCCGGTGTGCGGAGCACAAGATCGTCGTTCAGGGAGCCGACGACGACGACTCGGCCCATTTCACGACGTCCGGTCGAAGGACGCCAGTTGGCCGCCATCAATGGACGCCATCAGTTGCTCCGGCTGAGCCACGTCACTGCTCCACGCCATAGGTTCCGGAAGCCCGCCCAGCTGGTGAATGTGTCCGGGCACCAGTGCGGCCCCATATCCGAGGCCCACGCCAGGCTCCGTCCTTGTCCTGCTTCCATGACGGTCAACAACGGGTCGCCGTTCAGAGTACACACAATGTCAGCGCCCGGCCGTGGCCGAAACCTGTTGTAGCCCAGGAGGATCGGCCAGTCTGGCGGCATACCATCCACGATTTCGTGCCCCGCCTCGACTACCGGGGTCGCCCCGGCCGGCACCTCGACGCAATCATCCCGCTCCTGCAGCACGGCGGGCAACACGTCGGCGAGCGCACTAGTCCCGTAGCGGGCCGCGCCGTCGAGGCCCTGGAAACTCAGGTAGCCACCGACCATGGCGAACCCTCCGCCGCCCTTCACCCAGTCCCGCAGGAGCTCCAGTCGATCAACCGTGGGTTTGCCGGAGAGCCAGGTGTCCGGGTGGAGTAGAAAGCTCCTGCTGCCGATGTCGGACAGGACGATAACATCGTACGCCGACAACGCGTCAGCGGACGCCGGGAAATCCTTTGGTACGTCGTGTCCCATCAGGTGATCGACAGTGCAGAAGCCGTCGTCGGTGAGAACCTTGATGAACGCTTCGGCACCCGACTCGAGGGAACTTGTCGTGAACGAGTCCACGCCCTTGATATGAGTTGCCTGTGTGATCCAAGTTTCGCCGGCGAGAAGTACCTTAGGATTGTTCACAAATATCGCCTCTATCGACAGGAGATCAGGGTTTTTATGGTGGTGTAGGTGGATATTGAGAGCGCTATCTGGTGGCGAGCGTCCCAAGCTTGAGCCGGCCGAAGACCCTGCTGTTGAGTAGGACCGCGCCGAGGACGATTGCGCCCTCTACGATCGGCACCCAATACGAGTTTACGTGGACCAGGATGAGGCCGTTTTCGATGACTTCCAGGGTGCAGACACCGAAAACGGTCCCGGTGATCGTGGCCCTTCCGCCAAAGAGGCTGGTGCCGCCGAGCACGACGCCTGCGATGACGAGAAGCTCGAAGTTTTGCACCAATTCCGCCGATCCGGCTCCGATACGTGCCGTCTCCAGCAGCCCCGCCGCGGCGGCGCTCAATCCCGAGATCAGATATACGCACAGGATGACCTGTCGAGTATTGACGCCTGACCGTCGGACCGCTTCCTCGTTCGAGCCGATTCCGAGCATGTGTTTGCCGAACCGTAGTCGGTTGAGTGTGTACCACCCTGCCCAGATTGCCGCTATCTCAACGAAAACCTGATACGGGATCGGACCTGCGCTCCCTTGTCCGAGATTGATAAGCCATTCGGGTCTGGTCACCTGATAAGACTCACCCTGGGCCACTAGATTGGCGAGACCGGTCAGTGCGACGAGACCTGCAAGCGTGACTATGAAGGCCGGGAGTTTTTGGTAGGCCGTGAAGTAACCGTTCATTGCACCGATAGCGGCGCCGATCAGTAGCACGGCGATGATGGCGCCGGTGCCGCCGAGGCCATGATCCATCAGGGGCACCAGGGCGGCACTGGCCAAGGTGAGTACCGATCCGATGGACAAATCGATACCGGCAACGGCTAGCACCATAGTCATACCGACGCCAGCGACGAGCGACGCGGCCATCTGCCGAGCCATGTTCACGATGTTGTCGCTCGTGAGGAACTGCGGGGCAGCAATGCTGAAGATGGTAAATATAACCACGAAAAGCACGATGACGGCTGCGACATTGATGTTCTGTCTTATGATTCGCTGTGCTATTGCCACGGGGGTTTCGCGCAATACTCTGGATATATTTTTGGACGAAGGATCTTGTGCTGCATGTGCGTTTTCGGGCCGTTTAGCGTCGTTCATTTTTCAGTCCTCTGTGATTGCGCTGGCGATCTTCTCCAGAGTGGCCTCTGCTGCTGTAATCACCCGCCGGACGGAGCCCTCGTACATGACCACGATCCGGTCGCACACAAGCAGTAGATCCTGGAGGCGATGTGTAACGAGAATGACGCCGACACCGTTTGCGGCGACGTCCTTGATTAGCTTGAGGACCATGTTGACCTCGCGCACGGCGAGAGCCGCTGTCGGCTCGTCGAGGAGCAGTAGCCGTGGCTCAAAAGTAATCGCCCGGGCGATTGCAACGACCTGCCGTTGTCCGCCGGACAACGAGCCCACGGGCTCGTCCAGCGATGGCACCTTGACACCTAATTCCTTCAGATGCCGCTCTGTCTCCCTGCGGAGTTTGCTGCGATCTATCCGCCCGAGCGGGCCTCGGGTCGGCTCGCGTCCGAGGAAGAGGTTAGAGGGGACATCCAGGTCGTTGCAGAGCGCGAGATCCTGATAGACCGTCTCGATGCCCGCAACTCGAGCGTCGCCTGGACTACGGAAGTCGACCAGTTCGCCATCCACCCGAGTGCTGCCGGAGTCGGGTAGAACTGCTCCCGCGATCACCTTGGTGAGGGTCGACTTGCCGGCACCATTGTCGCCTACGAGTCCGATCACCTCGCCCTTGCCCACTTCGAGCGATACCCCTTTAAGAGAGCGGATGGCGCCGAACGACTTTGCAATGTCATTCAGTTCGAGGATGTTCTGCCGCGCGTCGCGCGCTTGTGTCTCAGACATGTGGTGCTCACTCCCACGGTATGTTCGGGGATGTCAGTAGGGGGTGACCGATCCGACGTTCCTTTTGGTGATGACTGTGGCCGGTGCCGTGACATTCTTCGGAGCCTGCTGGCCCTCGATCAACTTCACGGCGGCTTCGACGGCCTCAACCCCCTCCTGGTAGGGGTTTTGTTGTATGGCGGCAACCTCCGCTCCGCTCTTGATCGCAGCGATTCCTGCCGGATCGAGGTCCCAGCCGAAGAGCGCTGCTTTGCTCTTCGCCTGTTTGAGTGCGGAGATTGCGCCGATGTTGGCCGGTTCGCCGGTGTCGTACACGACCGTCATGCTCGGTTGTGCGGTGACAAGGTTCTGGGCCGCAGTCTGGGCGGTCGACTCGACGTTCTGGCCGTCGACCGTCTGCACGATAGAGCCGCCACACGCCTTCGCCGTATTCACGAAACCCTTTTGCCGCTGGATCTGGATTGGTGAATTGAGAGCGGCGACTACACCGATCTTTCCCTTACCCTGCGGCAGGTTCGTCTTGGCCCATGTGCAGTAGTAGTCGCCGAGCTGTTTGCCAGCCGCCTCGTTGTCGACGCCAATCTGAGTGTCGACAGCAGGTGAATCCAGGATGGAGTCGACTGCGACGATATGTGTGCCTTTTCCGTGAGCATATTTGATGGCGGAATAGACGCTCGGGCCGTTGATGGAGTCGACGATCTCCGCTTTGATGCCCTGGTTCGCGTAATCTTCTACGGCGGTATTCTGCTTGGAGACTGCGTTGTCAGGGTTGTTGATGATGAGGCTGACCCCGAGCTTCTTCGCTTCGGCTTGGGCGCCCTTGTTCATCTGAGTAAAGAACGCGGCAGTCTCATTGATGGTGACCAGCGCTACAGTCGTCTTCGATGACTTCTTGCCGCCGCCGGAGGTCGTACTTCCGGACGAGCCACCACTGGAGCATGCCGCGACAGCCAGCGATGCCACGGAGGCGAGCGCGATGCTTGCTGTGGCACGCTTGATCATAGTGGCTCGAACGCGACGTGTGGGGGTGGGAATGCTGTCATTCATGGCTCTGGACCTTCCGTTGTTCAGAGTGATTCGACGATAGGAAAGTGCCGGGGAATGAGAGGAACTCCTCGGCTAGTTCGGCGAGCAGGCGGCTCCCGAGCAACTTGGACTCCTCGTAGGTGTCCTGACTGGTATGCAGAATGTCAAGGTCATTGACCGTGAACATCACTGCAGAGACTCCGGCCTCGATGAAGGCCGCATGGTCACTGGCGGGCGGGGCCGGTTGCCGGAACTCCGCCTGGTAGTTGCGCGCGTCGGTGATAGCGCGGACGTGATGCCTGACGATCTTTTCGTCAAGATTGCTGGAGAGCCACGCCTCGGCGATCCTGCCGCGTCCGCCGCCATCCAGAACTATTGCCGCTGAAAGTCTTCCGAGGCGGGAAATGCCGCCGAGCCGCCGTACGAATGCCCGTGCGCCAGCAAGCCCTTCTTCCTCGCCGCTGGTGATGAGGATTTCGTATCCGGGGCTGGTGTTGGTGGCCGCCACCGATAGGGCTGCTGCGACGCCGGCCGCGTTGTCATACACGCCAGGTGTTTCCGGAACTGTGTCAATGTGGGCAACCACGATGGGGTGAATCTCGGAGCGCTCATCGCCGAGTGGATCGGCGTCTCCCCAGAAGGCACGCAGACAGCGACTTTGCGCCTCGAGCAGCGGCGTCGCGATCGTGACGCGGGCGGACGTGCCGGTGTCGATCCCGCGGTCCGTCGCATCGGAGCGTGACATCAAGACACTCGGTACGCCGTCGAACTCCGGCGGCAGATGCTGCTGTACTGCCGTTGGAAAGGGAGGCACGGCGATGATCGCGGTATCTCCATTCCTGGCCCGCACTCGCCAAACCTCGGTGTCATGCATGCCCCAGATGAGGCAGTTCGGTGCCTTCCGAAGCTGTCCGTCCACGCAGCCAGGTGCCGACTCGAGGAATGGCACGCAGTCGGTCGCAACGCCATCGATCAGCAATTCGGTGTCGGCACGCAGTTGAGGCGCAGGTGCGGAGAACGGCTCGCTCACGACGGTCATCCCGAGCGATGTCAACTCGTCTTCGATGTAGGAGAGTGCGGCGACATTTGCTTGACTGCCATGGGGTCGAGGACCTATGGCAGCCAAGCCTTTCAGGGTCGACTCCAGCAGCTCGCGGTCCATCACCGGCCTCCCCGACTGGACTTCTCCCAGGCAGAATTCGGGCCGTCTGCGACCGCGGGGCCGATGCGCTGTGACGAACCACGGACGATCAGCTCGACAGGTAGAGTGCGCGCCTCGGGCGCTGCTGCGGGGTTGTTCATCCGGCTCACCAGCATCTCGACGGCCGTGTGGGAGATTTCTTGTACGGGTTGGCGCACCGAGGTCAGACCGGGTGTTGTGTACTTCGCGAGTTGGATGTCGTCGAAGCCGACCACCGACAAGTCGTCGGGAATCTGCACTCCGTGGACATGTGCGGCGGACATCAGCCCGAGCGCCATATGGTCGCTTGCACAGAACACCGCGGTCGCCTGCACCTTGCCGGTCAAGATGTGCGGGAGTGCGGACACACCGAACGTCTCTGTGTAGGAGCCGGACAGCGCAAGATCTGCGCTGGTATCGATCCCTGCGCGCGTGAGTGCTTCGGAGTAACCTCGTCGCCGCTCATGTTCGGTTCCGAGTTTCGCTGGGCCACCGAGATAGAAGATTCTGCGGTGGCCGAGATCCAGCAAATGGCTTGTCGCCTGAAATCCGCCGGTGAAGTTGTCAACCGTCAGCGTCGTTACGGGGGGGAGTTGCTCCTGCGGTTCGTCGACGACGACGACCGGTAGACCGCGTTTGATGACTCGACCGAGTCGGCGGTTGGACGGATGGGCTCCCAGGTAGAGCATTCCGTCGACGGCCTGCCCTTCGAGCAGATTGGTGTAGTCCTCTTCGCGCTGCCGTACGTCCCGGGTGGTGCACAGCAGGAGGGAGAGGTCGTGTCGGGCGACTTCGTCGGCGATGCTGTCGGCTAGCGCTGCGAAGAAGGGATTCGACAAGCCAGGGAGCACGAGCCCGACGACGCCGCTGCGCTGTGCAGCCAACGACCTCGCACTGGCGTTACCGACGTATCCGAGGGCCGCGACGGCGTCTTGGATACGCTGCTCGGTCTCCTCACGCAGCGCCAGTTTGCCTCGGAGGTAACGGGACACCGTCGAGGGTGAGACTCCAGACTGACGGGCCACTTCGTCGAGCGTCGTCACGTGCCGCTCACCTCCAGCTTGCGTAATGTTGCGTAACTTGCGTGCGCGCTTGCTAGGTCATGAGTACGTCAAAGGCGCTGCAGTGCCCACTCTCGACCACCGAGGTTGGATCTTCTGTGATGCTTGTTCCAGCACGCGCGCAAAGTTTGCGCAAACGTTTGTGTTATCTCATGAAAGCGCCGAGCGGAGGGTCGTGTCAAGAGAGTTCGCGAATTTCCTGCCGGCCGCGTCGGGAAGTGACGCCGTCCCTCTGCGCTCGGTCAGCCGGGAAACAGGCCGCGAGTCTAGGTTTCAGCAGCGGCTGCGGTTCGGGTCCACGTGCGGTCGGAACGATGCTCTCGGCGCTGCAGGGTGGGCCCAGGCATCTTCGGCGAGATGGGCGGCACGCTGTGGGGGTTGGCATTATGGAATCGGCCTCCGAACCCAGCTATCGGTCCGTCGCGACGATGTCTCCGGTCAGCCGAAGGCCGAAACCACCCACATGAGAGCAGCTTCGGCCTCGTGCCGGTCGCTGGCCTCACGGGCGAAGAGCTCGTCGGTCTCGGTGAGCACGAGGACGTAGGGGCTGCCCTTGCGGCGCGTCACATGGGTCACCGGCAGGCCGGCACGGTCGATCAGCTGGTGGATGTGTTGTCGCCGTCGCTGGGCGAGCGGCCAGTCCAGGGTCCGCTCGGTGGGGGATCCGAGGAATCCGGCGAATCGCTGGCAGTCGGCACAGCCGCACCCGGACCAGCTGATCGACCAGTCGTCTGCTCGCTCCGGCTGCGCCAGCTGGCGGACGAGGCGCTCCCAGCAATCCTGAGATATGGCGGAAACCGTTGATGTTGCACGCAATCGGCTCGCGCGCAGAACAGCGACGAGCAGCGGAGTGATGGTGTCGTCGGCGTCGCGCAGCTGCGCCACGATGGTCTCGCCGAGTTCGGGCGGGGAGCACTGCACGAGGCTGGCCAGTGCCGGGCCGAGCTTGGTCAGGCCGGCAGCGCGATGGCCGGGGTGTTGCGAGTTCAGCGCGGCCCGCGCTTGCCGCCATACCTGTTGCCACATACGACCCGCGAGAATGTCTGCAGCAGTAGGCGAACCGTGGTCGATGAGCGCCCGGCATACCTGCGGGAGCGTGGTGCCGCACCAGTCGTCGCGGCCCTGGCCGCCGTAGTACCCCGCCTTGTCCCACTGGTCGAGCAGCGCGGTCCACCAGGCATCGCCGTATGCCGTCACGGCGGCCGCGAGGGGCTCCGCGTCCTCTCCGGTCACGGTCTCCAGCTGGTATGGCGCGAGCACGACCGACGCGGCGGTGGGATCGGCAAGGCCGCCGGCGACGCACAGCGCCGAACCGATGCTCGCAGGGTCGACCTGCCGCCAGAACCGTTGCAGTGAAACGGCATCGGCTCGCGCCTGGGCGAGGTCGCCGGTGTCGATCGAGCGTTGTATGGCGTCCAGCGCCCACGCTGGGTTTGCCTCGGCGCGATTGCTGAACGCCTGGTTGGCCGGCCACAGCACCACCGCGGACCGGTGATACCAGCGGTCGATCGTGTTGCCGTAATTGCCCATGTAGCCCTCGTACTCGGACTCGTAGGGTGCAAGGGCGGTGGTCGGGGGTTGCGGCACACACTTCGTCCCCGGTCAGTTGCAGGCTGACCTCTTCGCCGCGGGACATCCCCGGGGCGGTCCACCAGGTGAGGGAGATCTCGCCGTCGATGAGCTCGCCCCCCTCGACGTCGTCGCCGAGGTCGTCCCACTCGTCATCGAATTCGTCCTCGTACCAGCCATATTGGCCACCGCCATCCGCTACCGCGTCACGGGTTTCGTGCACGTCGACCAGCGCGAAGACAGCCTCGCAACCCGCGGCCGCCGCTGCAGCGCGCAACTGTTCGACCCGCTCGCCGTCGGCTCCCTTGAAGCGGCCCGCCGCCAGGCCGCGCTGGGTGTATTCGTGGTCGAGCAGGAATGCCAGCCGAGCGGGAGCACTGTCGTCATACCCACTGCGAAGGGTGTTGGTGAAATACTCGGTGAGGAGCGCCGCAGCGCGCGGGATCGTCTCTGTCGGAGCGGGTTTCGGCGGTGCGGTGAGCAGCAGGTTGAAGGTGAGGGTGACTCGGTAACCGGAGCGCACCGGCCGCACCTCGTGCCGGCGATCGGCGTAGAAGGCAACGAGGATCAGTTCGTCGCGGGACCCTCGGAAGATCCGTTCAGTGCCGCCGTCGTCGATCACCAGCTCGCCACCGGTGTGGATCGACGGCAGGGAGACCACGAGAGTGGCGACCATCTCGTCGTGCTTCTCGGAATCCTGGTGCGGCAGGAAGAACTGGCCCTTGCCGTAGACGAGCATCGAGTGGAGTTCGGCCCGCAGGGTGGCGTCCGGCGGCAGACCGAGTGTCTCGCGGAAGCCATCGAGCACCGTCTCGAGCTGCAGCTGCCACTGGTCGCCACTGAGGGTCACCTGGTCGGGCGTCAGCTCCCAGGTGTCGCGCACCGATGTGTCGTGGAGTGTTTCCCCACCGCTGCCGTATGCCGCCGGGCGGGCGACCGCGATCAGCTTCTTCGCCTGGGCGGCGCGGATCGGCAGGGTGCACGTCCCCGACGCCGGTGACGTGCACCTGCAGCGTGCCGGGGCCCAGTCGGCGTGGCTGGCCTCGTCCCCGGCGAGCAGGTGTGCCAGGCTCGTGCGGGCAGGCGTGGGCATGGTGGCCTTTCGGTCGGTCGGCAGCGAATCTGCTTGGGGGAGAACGCGTTCAGGCGAACAGCGCGAGCCGAGCGAGCCGGCGGGCGGCGGGGGAATCCGGCACGCCATACCGCTCGCCGCGGCCGGCGCCGAGCAAACCGAGAATCTCGCCGCTGGCGGGTCCGAGGTCGTCGCGGTGGAGTGGTGATCCGTCGGTCAGCGTCCAGCCGATCTCCGTCAGCAGGTGGGCTACGTCGTCCGTGAAGGCGAGTTGGTGCTCGATGGGGTTCATGGCGACCCCGCGGGCGGCGGCGTCTGCTGCCCAGCGCGAGTTCGGACCGACCTGCCAGCGCGCGGCGATGAACAGCAGGGTGGCGACCCGGATGTCCTGCTCGACATCTTCGGCCGCTCCGACGAGTGAGCGCGTGACGGCCTCGGTGAGTGCGGTGCGGTCGGTGGAAGCGAGTCGGCCGAGTTTGGTGAGCTGGAGCCGTCCCTTGTACTTGCGGATCAGGCCGGCGCGCGCGCACTCCTCGCGCAGCTGTGCGACCTCGGGCGTGACGTTCTCCCGGTTGCCCTTGCCGCCTTCCCATGCGACTCCGCTGGTCTGCCAGATCTGCTGCACGGCGCTGGGTGGCATCCACCCGGCCGCGCTGAGCTGGACGCCGTCGTCGCCGATCGCGTCGAGCACTGCCTGCCAAGGACGCAGGGTGAGTTGCCAGTCTTCTTCGGTGGGGTCCTCGGCCAATGTCATTGCGCGCGTGGTGATTCCGGCGAGGTCACGGACAAGCTCCGGCCGGCAGCGATTGAGCAAGGCGGTGAGCTCCGGGCCAGGCTCGGGCAACGACGGCCCGAGGTCGGCTTCCTCGAAACGCTGCAGCACTTCGTCGGGGGACGCGCCGACCCGCGAGATCGCCAGGTTCGCGTCGTCGAGCGAGAACTTGCCGGGGTCACAGTCGGCGGGCAGCCAACCGGCGTAGTCGCGCAGGTCGCCCGACAGGTGGGCCGGGTCGGGGTCGGCACGCAGCGCAGCGGCGAGTTCGTTCCATTGCCAGATGCCGCCGACGTCCTCGGGCGGGCACGCATTGCGGCCACCGGTGCACTGGGCCGGTGGGTCGTCGTCGGTCGCCGGGCGCACGGCTTCGACACACAGGATGTGCTCCCAGTTGTCGCCGAAATCGTAGGTGTAGCAGAGTTTCTCGCCCTCCGCGCGGAGCACCTGATCGAACCTGGCGCCTCGCTCATGAGTGCCGGTCTCGCCGTCGGCGGCGTCGAAGTCGGTGATGAAGTATGGCGGCTGACCCTCGCCCGTGTCCGGCCCGTCGAAGCGATGCAGGTGGCTGTCGAGCCAGCCGAACGCGGCTTGTAGGTGCTGGTGGACGACGTCGAGCCGGAGGTCGCCGCGCAACTCCAGACGGCGCCAGATCGGCGGGCGCGCACCGTCGATGTCCACGCGGACGGTGATCAGCAGCGGGTGCAACGGCGGATCCGGCAACTCGATCTCCGGATTGGCGCCGAAGTCGAAGTCGGTGAGCCCACCCTGGACCTGACGTGCCAACGCGCTGATCAACGCTGACGGGTCACCGCTGCGTGCCACCTGGTCGGGCAAGGCCTGCAGTTGCGGGTCGGTCGTGTTCTTCTTCTTCGGCATGCCTCAGTCTTGCAGGAGTGGCCAGTGCCGCCTCGCCGGTGGGGGCAGGACGGTCGAACCCGCCGTCCTGCTGTCAGGTCATCGGTGACGTGCTGACCCTCAGAACTCCCCAGCAAGTCGCTCGATCGGTTGGCCGGTCACTTCGGCGATGAGTTCGAAGTCGCGGTCGACATGCAGGAGGGTCAGCCCTTGTTCCTCTGCGATCGCCGCGAGGATGAGGTCTGAAACGCCGGGGCCGCGATGATGTCCCCGCGCAGCAAGTAGCCCCTGTACCTCGATTGCGCGTGATTCGGTGAATGCTGACATGAACACCGGAGGCATCAGCGACAGCGGTGGCCGACGACGGAATTGGTCCCAATCTCTCGCCCCTCGCGCTGAGTAGCCAAGTTCGAGGACGGTGACAGCTGCCACTCGTAACAGCCCACGTTGCAGCCGCGCCAGCCAGACGTCGACCTCCGTGGAGTCGGCGAGCCGCTGATATGCCGACTTGTCGACCAACCACTGCTCCGCGCGGCTCGCCACTACTCCCAGGCTCCGCGCATGATGTCTTCGTTGAGAACATCCGAGGTCAGCGACAACGACACACGCAGATCTGCGACGGTGATCGACTCGCCGTCATGGCGGCGCACCATCTGATGTGTCTCGCGGCGCAGGAACTCGTTCCGGGACATCCCTTGCCGGGCGGCGATCGTGTCGATCGCGTGCAGGTCGTCGTCGTCAACATTGCGGATGAGCACATCGGCCATTGCTATCACTCCTTTCGTTGATGATATCACCTGGGATTCGTTGGCGGAACCGAGAGCTACGGCGCTCAACGGGGAGGCGTTACCACGTGCCGCAATAGATGAACGCCGTCGACGCCACCCCGAGCCACTGCACGACGCGCATCGCCAGGTCGATGTTGGTGGCGTATCGGGCTGTGCGCAAACCGCTCAATTGTCCCGGCTGGCAACCGATGTGCCGGGCAAGCCCCGGCCAGGTCAGGTCGTCTTCGCGCCGCCGGTCGTCGAGCGTGGCGCCCATGCCGCGGACGTCCCAGCGCAGGCGATGCGCGGCGTCGGCCGCGGGAAGGCGTATGTCGGTAACCTCCCGGCCGTCCCCGAGGAAAGCCTCTGGCGGCAGGTCGAGCCAGCGCAGCATGAAGAGTACGTGCTGGCACGACGTACGGCCCTTGTCCCGCAGGCTGGTGATGGCCGAGGTGCTGATCGGGTGATCGCGAGGACGCCGCGCGTTGAGTTCGCCGGACGTCTCCCACAACGCCCGCGCCACGGCGGCCCACGTCATACCTTCGCTCGCGCGCTTGTCGTCGAGCGCTGCGTAGAGGCAGCCGGGTGTTGAACGACTGTATGGCGGGACGGTCAGCCATCCGCAGCCTCCTTCGCTGTGGCGTCAGCAGAGATGCTGCCACCTCCGTCTCGGCCGCACCTAGGCGAACGCCGCTGTCCCATCAAGCCGATCGGCCAGGTCCTCGGTGACCGCGCGGTGGTCTGCGACGAATGTCCGCAGCATCTCGTCGAAGAGTGTGGTCGAGAAGGCTGTCGGGCAGATGTGCAGTTGCTGCCAGATCTTCGAGCGGCGGTAGGTCCACCGCGACCAGCGGTGCCGGCGGTTGACGACGACCAGCTCCCGGGCGGCGTGCCCGGCGGAGGTGATGTTGTTGACGGCGAGAGTGAACAGTTCGATCGCCGGCTCGCCGGCGCTGACCCGCACCCAGAGCCGGACACCGTCGACGTGGAGAGGTATGTCGCCGTCCGAGCGCCATCCGCAGCCGCCAGGCCAGATCCTGGAAGCTGTCGACGCTGTTGCCGGCGTCGTCCCACGAGTAGGAGATCAGGATCCCTTGCCCCGCATCCACCGTCCTGGCCACGATCGTCCAGGCGTCGCCACCGTGCAGGTTGGGTGCGTGCAGGGTGAGCGTGTCGGTGTCATCCGGGTCGAACATGGTCGAAAAGTAGGCGGCGGCGCGCCGTTCGAACATGTCCCAGGGTCGCAAGGTGGTGCCGTGGATCTGCACCGGCCCGACCGTCTCGCTGCTCATCGTGACTCCGGCACAGTCCAGTGCCCGGGCTGCGCGACGACGGCTTCCGCCTCGGCCATCGCGGTCTCCCACAGGTTCCCGTCGATTGTGTTTCGGCCCAGTGCTTTTCGTATGCCGCGTGCGGCGTCTTCCGGGGTCTTGTGGCGGTGTTTAACGGCGTAGAGCAAGGCGACGGCGGGCGTGCGGTGCTCGGCCCGCACGCAGTGCAGAAGCACCCGGTGCTGGTCGCCGCTGAAGGAGTAGTGGTCGCGCATCTCGTTGGCGGCGTCGGCGGCGTCGTGCAGCGCCCAGGCGAGGTTGCCGTTGGCTGCCGGGTCGTCGCTGTCGACCAGCTACTGCTCGAGGTGCCGGGCGACGCCCCACGGCGCCAGGTCACCCTTGCCAAGCCGGCACAGCGAAACAACCGCGTCGCAACGGAGTTCGGCGGCGCGGGGCAGGTCGGCTTCGGTGCCGAGGACGACGTCGGGGTCGGCCGGCAGCGGCACGGCCAGGGTGCGCGTCTCGTGCAGCATCGACGCGACCCGTGGCCAGTTGCCGGCCTGGATCTGCCGCCCGATCCCGGCCGCTGCGGTCAGCAGGCCCAGCTGGATGAGGTCGTGTGCGGTGAGGCCCGGCCAGCCGTGCACCCGTCGTCGCCAGTCGTGCCGCAGACCGCTCACGCCATACCGGGCGCCGAGCAGGGCACCTGCGATCGCGGGCACGGTGTCGGTGTCGTGCCCGATCGAGATCGCCAGTTGGAGTGCGTCGTCGACGTGGTCGGGAGTGGGGTGCTCAGGCATCGTGTGATGGATCGCCGACCACGCGGCTTGCAGCGCCGTGACAGTGAAACCGTTCTTGCTGAACGACTTCGGGTCCTGCTGCTCTGCCTGGTCGAGCCACTCACGCCACTGGTCCCGCTCGTCGTCGGCGAGCAGGTCGAGCCCGGATCGTATGTCGAGACGCCCCTCGGTGACCGCGACGCGGATCGCTTCGGCGTGCAGCACGCACGAGGCGGCCACCAGCGGGTCGGCGTGGGTCAGTGCCGCGACGGCGCGCGCTGCGGCGGCGGTCGCGGCGCGGTCGCCGAGCCGGGTGAGGCCGACGACGCCGTTGCGCGTCAGGGCGCCGTTTCCGGCCGAGCGCGGATGGCTGGCCGCGTATTCGGTGGCAGCGGCTTCGAAGGCGTGGAACCACTCGATGCCCAGCTCGAACTTGCTCATCGAAGCATCGATGGCCGCACCGCCGATACACAAGTCGGCCCGGGCGATCACGGCGCTGGTCTGGTTGCCGATGTCGGAGGCGCCGCCGTGCCGCCAGCGATAGAAGGCCAGCGCAATGTCGGCGAGGGCGGTCTCGGTGGTGAGGTCGGCGCCGGTCGCGCTGACTTGGGCAATGCAGACGGTCATCTGGGTGTCGTCGGACCATTCGCCGGGGGAGTAGGGGCCGAGGCCACCGCCGGCCATGAACGCGTCGCCGGCGACGATCGGTGGCGCGAACTCGTAGGGCACGCCGAGTGCGTCGCCGATTGCCTGGCCGAGCAGCACGCCGGCCGCTCGGTCCTGTTGAGCGGGAGTCAGTTTCATCCGCAACCTCCGTTATTTATGTCGATACGACAATAATGAACGTTGGTCGCCATACTTGTCAAACTGACCTAAACTGCCTGTATGACGACTCCGGATCGACTGGTCGCCTGGGTGGCGGCGGACATCGTGGCACTGACGCTGCGCGACGGTGTGTTGCAGGTGGCGCTGGTGAAGCGGAAGGCCCCGGCGGCGCGCGGGCAGTGGGCGCTGCCCGGCGGGTTCCTGTTGGAGGAGGAGTCGGCAGAGCAGGCTGCGGCGCGTGAGCTGGCCGAGGAGGTGGGGCTGGGGATCGGCGCGGTGCGCTTGGAGCAGCTGGGCACCTACTCGGCGCCGAAGCGTGATTTGGAACATTCGCGGCGGGTCATCTCGGTCGCCTATCTCGCGCTGGCCGCGAACCTGCCGGAGACGGTCGCCGGCACCGACGCCGGCGAGGCGTCGTGGGTGCCGGTCGAGCAGGCGGCCACGCGTCGGCTCGCCTTCGACCACCAGACGATCCTGACCGACGGTGTCGAGCGCGCGCGGGCGAAGCTCGAATATTCAACGTTGGCAACGAGTTTCTTGGACAGCGAGTTCACCATCAGCGAATTGCGCGCCGTCTATGAAGCAGTGTGGGGCGTGCGCCTTGACCCGGCCAACTTCCACCGCAAGGTCTCCGGCACCCCCGGCTTCATCGAACCGACCGGCGAGATGCGCCGCGGTCGTGGCCGTCCGGCCGCGCTCTTCACAGCCGGCTCGGCGCAGTCGCTCAACCCGCCGTTGACGAGGTAATGCGTATCAGGCTCCGGAACATGGATGCGAGTGATGTCGATCAAGTCATTTCGCGATGTCCAAGCCGGCTAGGTGCTTCCGCAGCCGCAGGGACATGGGAAGGAAGGTTCCGAAGGTCAACCCCCCCGGACGCGACAGCTCCAAGTACCGGAACGAACTTCGCGACACCGCTCGCGAAGACCTGCTTTGTCATTCGGAACCCGAGAGCGGTGGCGACCTTCTTGACGATCGGATAGACCGCTCCCTGCGTCAGCGCCTTCTGAGGAAGCCTGACGAGCACGCGAGACGAGGCCGGGGTCGCCACTTTGGAGACCCCGGCCTGAGCCGCGTTTACCCCAAACATCACACTGAGCTGCTCGCCGAAATTCGGACAGTTAGTATCCGATGGTTCGTGCAACAGAATTTGTTTCGTACCAGTCCTTTTCGGCTTGATCCGGTGTGCGGTAACCGAGTGCGGAGTGGCGTCTTCTCGTGTTGTATCGTAACTCGATCCAGTGGGTAATGTCAACACGTGCGTGTTCCCTTGTCGGGTAAACTGTGCGGTGCACGAGTTCATTCTTCAGCGTGCCGTTGAATGATTCAGTCCACGCGTTATCGTAGCAAATACCGGTACGCCCGACGGATCGTGTTACCCCGATATTGTTCGTGAATTCGGCGTACACGTGGGACGTGTACTGCACGCCTCTGTCGGTGTGCATAATGGTGATTCCGGCACGGGTGTGCCCGTTATGGTGTGCCATGCCCAACGCGTCGGTGACCAGGGATGTGCGCATATGGTCGGCCATGGCATACCCGACAACCTTCTTCGTGCAGCAGTCCAGGACGGTGGCCAGGTACAGCCAGCCCTCCCATGAACGAATGTAGGTAATGTCGCCCACGAGCTTGGTCGCTGGTTGCTCGGCGGTGAAGTCCCGGTTCACCAGGTCAGGTGTCTGGCCGGCGTCGCAGGAGATCGTCGTGGTCGGCCGCCAGGGCCGCGGCTGGCACGGCATCAGGCCCAGGTCCCGCATGATCTGCCGGACCGTGTCATCGTCCACGTCCCACCCCCAGGCGGCCAGGTCGGCGTGCACCCGCCGGTACCCGTACGTTTCGTCCGAGGCGGTGAAGCTGTGCTCGATCAGCACCGCGAGCTGCTCACGCCGAGCCGCGCGGGCCGAGACCGGCCGGCTCGCCCAGGCGTAGTACCCCGACCGCGACACCCGCGCCCACCGGCACATCGACGCGACCGTCCACGCCCCGCCTTCTTCGCCAGCGATGAACGCGTACTTGACGCTCACCGCTGTTCCTTCGCGAAGAAGGCCGCCGCTTTTTTTAGGAATGCCCGCTCTTCCCGCAGCTCACGATTCTCCCGCTCCAACTGCCGTAACCGGGCACGCTCCGAAACACTCAACTCCGGCTCGGCCACCACTTCATCCGGGTGCGCACGACGATACGCCGAAACCCAATTCCCCAAAGTCTGCTCCACCACACCCTGCTCCCGGGCAACACTCGCGATCGTCCGAGACTTCTCAATCACCTCCCGCACACACTCGTCCTTAAACTCCGGCGAGTAAAACTTCTTCCCAGCCAACTCAACAACCCTTTCAATCAACCCCAAAGAAATCACATCCTTGGGACCAACTGTCCAAGACTCGCCGGGCACCTCATTCCTTAGCGTGTCGGGCAGACATCCTGCTGACCTCCAACGTCAAGGATTTTGTATGGGAGGGCAGCGACGTCTACTACGACACCATGACGCCCGACGAGTTCTTCGTGCTCGTTGATGATGCAGCACCGGCCGTGGTGCGCGCAGTGACCTGCGAGCAACGCGACTACTGGGTCAGCAGGACGAACGAGGCCGACCTCTGCGCAATGCTGAGGGGAGCATCCTGTCCGGAGTTCGCCAAACGTGTGCTCCATCACCTGCATAGCCTCGCCGGAATCCACATCAGCGGCGAGCCGTGACACGTTCCCGGTCGCGTGCCTGTATCTGCTACGGCCAGGCCCTTCTCGGAATCTGAACTCGCCAATCTTCCGGCGCCAGGGCATCCGGGTCGTCATAGCCAGCGCGCAACCCGGCGACCTTGGACTCGCGCAGTGGGAGATCGTCGGCACGTCACCCGGGTGAAGCGTCGCACGCCGCTGCTGGATGTGCGCTCTGCCACTGGCGTCCGGCGGTGTGCGCGACGAAGACGTGGCCACGGATCAGCTGGTGAATCTGGTCGGCGACATCGACGTAGCGAGGAGCCCCAGGTAGCCGGGCAGCGGTGACGCCGTGGGTATGCACCGGCCCTGGGTCTCGCTCCGGATCGATCAGGGTTGACCACTGCTGCTCGATGGCACCGTCAGCGGTCAGTTGGGCGACCGCGATCTGCAGCACGCGGTCGTTGTCGGGACTGAGCCCAGTCGTCTCAAGGTTGACGACGGCGTCGCTATACGAGAACGGGAATGACAGCGGAGTTCTGGCAGATTTTGATCTCCCCTGGGAGTCCAGGATCGATCAAATTTTGAGAAAGTCACCGGTCGCGCGAGCGGCGACCCGTGGTCGTAGTGGGGTACGGTGCGGGCCGCAAGTTCCCACACTGGACGACGGCCGCACGGTGACCGGTAAAAGGGGTAGCGGATGAGTGAAATACCCTCAGGAGCAATGAGACTCGCCGAGGCGCCGTGGCCAAGAGTCGGCATTGCGCAAGCAGCTGGCGGAAGGGACAAGTCATGGTGAAGGCGACAGGCGCCGCAACAGCTGGCGGACAGAGGATCCACCGGCTGAAGATCACGCTGCACGGTACGCAGCCGCCGATCTGGCGTCGCGTTGAGGTGGACTCGGAGTGCACGCTTGGGCAGTTGCACTACGTCATCCAAGCAGCGTTCGGCTGGGAGGACGAGCACCTGTGGGTGTTTGAGACTCGGGCCGGCGAGTTCGGAGTGCCGCATCCTGAGGTGAGGCATCGAGATGCGGGTTCGCAGCAGCTGAGTGGCGTGGCGCGGCGGACGGGCAGCCGGTTCAGTTACACATATGACCTTGGCGACTGCTGGCAGCACGACATCGTTGTCGAGGCAGTCACTGAGCGCGAGCCTGATGTCACCTATCCGCGGTGTATGGCGGGCCGACGCGCCTGCCCGCCCGAGGACTGCGGCGGCGTCTGGGGTTACGGGTGGTTGATGGAGGTGCTCGCCGATCCCGGCCACGAAGAGCACGCAGACCGGCTGGACTGGATGGGCCTGGACACCGCGGACCAGTTTGATCCGGCTGCGTTTGACGTGGCTGAGGTCAACGGGGTACTCGCGAAGATGTCGGGGCGCGGTCCCCGTGGATGAATGGACGCGCAAGGGTGCGACGCTGAGCGACAAGTCGGCGCGCAACGAGTTCGGGCTGACCCAGGAAGAGATCGAGGACGCGATCCAGGCTGGTTCGCTGCAGTTCCGATGTGCTGCGATGCACGGGAATCCGTGGCTGCGGCTGCTCCGCAGGGACGTGGAGGCGTACGTCAGAACGACGCGGGGCGAGGACTACCTCGCACAGCGGCAGGCACGGGCAGAGCTGGCCGAAGTCGACCGCGAGTTGAAGCGCCTGCGCGCGCAGCTGGCCGAGTTGGAAAGCCGACGGTCAGAGCTCAGCGCCCGAGTTGAGGCGACCGGCGAGCGTTTGCCGGACAAGCCAGCCGGCTGACGTGCCTGGAGATCGCGTACGAAATCAGCATCACCGCAGCACACTTTGAGAACACCGGCGGCGACCGGGCGGCGTGTTCGACATACCCGGCCAGCGCCTGGTGTGCGCGAACGTCCCATATCGCCCGCGATAACATTTGAACTACCCTTGGCCACATGGACATTCGAGCCGAACGTGTCGCCGCAGGCCTCAGCCAGGCTGAGTTGGCGGCTCTGGCCGGAGTGCCCCAGCCGAATCTCTCCGCCTACGAAAACGGCCGACGCGGGCCGAGCCCGGCCGTCACGGAGCGATTGACTCGAGCGCTTGCTGGCCGACCGCACGACCGGATTGCCAAGCACCGCAGGGGGATTCGCGACACTGTTGCTGCGTGTCACACCAGCGATCCCAGAGTCTTCGGCTCGGTCGCGCGCGGCGAGGACACCGCAGGGTCGGACGTCGACATACTTGTGCAGTTCACCGATGAGGCATCGCTGCTGGACGAGGTGGCGCTACGTCTTGCATTGACCGACCTGCTCCGGGTGGAGGTTGACTTGGTGGCGGAAGACACGTTGCGCGGCGCGTCGCTTGACCGGCTGCAGGCCATTCCTCTATGACGCTACGAGAGGCATTGGACGCGCTTTCAGCGTCGTCGGTGTGTGCGATGCGCTGAAGGCGATGACAACCGACGAATACCAAGCGTTTGCAGGTGATTTGCGCACGCAGTGGGCGGTGGAGCTGGGTCTCATCCGCATCGCCGAGGAGGTCAATCGCCTTCCCGCCGACGTCCTCAAGTGATTCCCGGACCAGCCGTGGCGAGAGATCATCGGGATGCGCGACCTCGCCGCACACCAATATAACGAACTCGATCCGGGCAGGGTATGGCGGACGGCGACCCGCGACGTGCCGGCACTCCGCTCGTCCCTTGTCGGCACGGTGATCCCCGCCCTACGGAACTGAGGACCCGCGCAACACGGCGGTCCGCGGCCGCAGGTCGAGGTCAGTCATCGAGCAAGGCTTCCGCGACCATCTCGTCGGTGATGGCACGGCCGGATCTGGAGGGCAGGAGCGCGAGCCCGTGATCGACCGCGCCCGTGGACGACTGACGTGCCAGGCCAGCCAGCGCGAGCGCCGAGATTGCTTCTCCGACGCTCCTGTTGAGCCCTTCGTCGACCCCGGCCCGCGCAGCCGTGAGCACGCGCGGATCAATGTCCACGGTGGTCCGCATGGAACCCACGTTACCTACCGCACGTACCTGTACCGGCGCGCGCTGCGGCTGCCCTGCCGCCATACAACCGGAAGGGCAGCCGCACGCGAGGGAAGGCTCAGTAGTCCGTGACCTTGTCCCAGAACGAGCAGTTGTGTTGTGCCGCAAAGAAACTGCTCGGCACGGTGGCGCTGGTATCGGCCGGCTGCAGCGACATCACCGGGTGACCGGAAGCGCTGAAGAGCTGCCACAGCGGGGTGTTCGGTGCCACCGGGTTGCCGGTGCGGGCCAGGTGCGTCCACTCCAGGAGCAACTGCAACTGCAGTGCGGCCTGGTTCGGGTCGAGCTTGGCGGTGTCGTAGTGCACCAGGCCGTTGGTGCCGCTGTGCTAGGCCCCGAGCACGTCCGTTGTGTCCTCACCGGCCGGGTTGTCGGCGTCGGTGTTGATGTCGGCATACACCCGCATGTGCTTGGCCGCCTTGGTGTCCAGCTGCAGCATCGGGCAGACCGAGGCCGAGTCGGCCATCGTGGTCCGGTACGCGGTGTATGGCGAGCTGAATCTGCTGAGGGGGTAGAGCTTTTCGACGGTCGGCGCGAGTTTGCCGAACTCTTCCTTCATCAGCAACCGATAGTGCGCGGGTGTGTCCGCGACGACGATGTCCGGTGTGTCTGCGTTGCTGTAGACCCCGCCGTTGAACTCGTCGCGCCCGACGTCGGTGATCAGCGTGACGTGGTTGGCGTGACCGGTCGTGATCGCCTGCACCGGTGACATGGTCAGCGTCGTGCCGTTGATGATCGGGCCGATGGTGCCGCCGCCGGTCGGGTCCCCGACCTGGTCGCCCTCCTTGATCAGCGTCGCAGCCGGGATCTTGCGCAGGCACGCCGCGACGTGCGCGGCCTTTCCGCATCCGACCTTCTGCGCGAATCGCGCTCCGGCCTGTTGCGCCTGCTTCTCGGTGAAGTAGGTCGACTTACAGTTGGCCTTCGACCAGACGATATTGTTCTGGTAATTGTAGAACCCGCTGATGCTGATCGCGTTCTTGAACAGTCCCTTCGCGGTCGGCGACGCTACCTGGGCGCAGGTGCTCGCGCCACCGGCCGACTCCCCGAAAACCGTGACGTTGTCGGGGTTTCCACCGAATCGGGCGATGTCCTGCTTGACCCACCGCAGGCCCGCCTGCTGGTCTTGCAGGCCGTAGTCGCCGGAGTGCGCGCCGAGCGACTTGTCGGCCAGGAAGCCGAGCACGCCAAGCCGGTAGTTCACGTAGACGTAGACGACCTTCCCGGTCCGCACCAGGTTCGACCCGTCGTCGGTGCGCGCCTCGCCGAGGAAGCCGCCGCCGTGGAACTCGAACATCGCCGGCAATTTCTCGCCCGGGCGGGCGCCGGCCGGCACTTGCACCTTGACGTTCAGGCAGTCTTCGCTGGTGCCGGTCGAGGTGAAGACGTTGGAGCATTCCTTGGCCTGGGTGGTGCTGCGCAGCACACCTGTCCACGGTTTCGCCGGTTGTGGCGGTCTCCAGCGCAACTTTCCGACCGGTGGCGCGGCATACGGGATGCTCGTGTATGACGTGACGCCGTCCGCGGTCACGCCACGCACCTTGCCATTTGTGGTGGTCACGGTGGTGCCGACGGAGCAGGGTATGGCGGACGCCCCGTGTGTGGTCGCGGCATACGCGCTGCCACCGAGCGTCAGCGCTAGCGCGAGGCCGCCCGCGGCGGCCGAAGCAATGACGGGAGAAGTGGGACGGAATCCAGAGCGCATCGAAAACTCACCTTCCGCGAGGGTCTGCGGTTGGGCGCGATCAATCTCCGTCGGTCGCGAAATGCGTTGCGGCTGGCGTAGATCCGGTCGGGTCACAGACCCGCGCACAGTTATCGGAGTTGGTCGGCGATCGCTGCTGCGTCGTCGGCACCGGGCCATTCCATGGAACTCCTGTGCATGGGTCTACCGGCAGGTAGCAGCGGTCCCACACGGGATGTTTCGGTGAGCGGCCGGTGTTGGTCGGTGAGCGGCTGGCGTCACGTGATCAGTCCTAGCCGACTGCGTCCCACAGCACGTCGCTGCTGATGTCCACGATCGACGTCAGGCCGCACAGCGCCATCGTCATCCGTAGCTCGGTCCAGAGCCGCTCTACGACATGCTGAACACCGGCGGCACCATCGACCGCGAGGCCCCACAGGTACGGGCGACCGATTAGCACTGCATCGGCACCGAGCGCGATTGCCTTCACGATGTGCTCGCCGTGCCGTATCCCGCCGTCAACCAGCACCGGTACGCGACCGGCAACGCGGCTGGCGACGCCTGGGAGTGCTGCAGCCGTCGCCGGCACAGGGTCGAGGTTTCGTCCTCCGTGGTTGGACACGATGATGCCGGACACACCTGCTGCGACTGCTCGTTCGGCGTCGTCGGCGCGGAGGACTCCCTTGACGAGAACTGGCACCGGTTGCTCATCACACAGGGCTGCGACATCGTCCCAGCTCCAGCTCGCGTCCAGTGCCGGACGATAAATATCTAAGGGGTCAGAAGGGTTGTCCAGTGCGCCGGGAAGCCTGCCCAGTACGCCGAACTCAAGACCATCGGGCAACGTCACGCCATCCCAGCCCTGCGCCGACCGGATCCCAGCCACGGGGTTGTCCATTGTGATGACTATGGCTTCGGCGCCGAGACCGACTGCCTCGGCTAACACGTCGCGCATGTACCGGGTGTATGGCGCTGGATTCAGCTGATGCCACCAGCGTCCGGTGCAGGCTGCTGCAATGTCCGCGAGCGGTGTCGTTGTATAGGAGCTGACAACGTAAGTTGCTTCCGATGTGCTCGCGCCACGAGCAGTGGCCAACTCACCCTCCGGGTGTGCCAGCCTGTGGCAACCAGTCGGCCCCAGTAAGATCGGGTGGGGGAGTCGCGAGTTGAGAAGCTCAACCGACGTATCGAGATCGGAGACATCGACACCGACCCGGGGAGAGAGGGTGAGCGCCGCGAATGCAGCGTCGTTTCCTGCTGCGGCGCTCCCGGAACTCGCCGCCGACATGATGTAGCGGTAGGCGAGGTCCGGCAGCTCTTCTCGTGCGAGGTCGCGCAGTTCGGGGATGCCGGTCAGTGCGCTCACGCGGGGATCTGCCCAGCAGTCACTAGGCCGCTGCGGATCCGGCCCAGAGAGTGGGAGTCGGTGATCGGCAGCTTTGGCTTGCGGGGGTAACCACCGGCCTGGCCGAGGATGTTCATTGCCGCCTTGAGCGATGCCTGCATTCCGCCGTACCTCCAGTTGTAGTCGTCCGCATCCCCGCGCAGCGCAAATTGCATCGCCTCGAAGCGGTCGGCGATCTCCAAAGCCTCAGAGGTGCGCCCTTCGAGCACCAGGTCGAAGAAGGCCGGTTGTTGTGCACCGAGAAGCATCCCTGAGCCGATGCAGCCGTCGCCACCGAAGCCGCTGCTGATGAGCGCGACGCCCAGCCGGGTGATCAGGTGACCGAAGACCCGCAGCCGATCGCCGGTCAGCTGGATCGTCTGCAATAGCTCGTCCGTGCTAGGGGCGCTCTGCTTGATCGCGACGACGGTGTCAATGTCGCCCAGCGCACTCAGCTGCGTGGGGCTAAGTCGCGCAGCGGAATCCTGTGGGAAGTTGTAGAGCCAACCAGGGAGTGGGCATGACTCAAAGATCGACCGGAAGTATCCATTCGCCTCCTGGAAAGTAGGACGTGTGCCGGGTGGTACCGCGGCCATTACGGAGGTTCCACCTGCCTCGGCTACGTGGGCTGCAAGTTGCTGTGCAACTGTCGGCGTCCACGCGGTGACATTGATCGCGGTCGGTACGCGTCCGGCGACGGTCGCAATCACCACCTCGGCAACGCGGCGACGCTCGTCAACACTCTGCGCCGTCCACTCGCCCGTACTGCCATTGACAAGGATGCCGTGTACTCCGTCATCAATCACGCGCCTCGTTATTGAGGCTAGCGCGTTCTCATCCAGTGCGCCGTCCTCATCGAAAGGGGTGGGCAGCGCTGCCCAATAGCCGTACCAGTCCACGTCGTCGCGATTCATTCTATCCCTACTTCTCGTTCAATCTTTGGGTAGCCTCTTGGCGTTGTTATTGCAGGACTTTGGACAAGAAGACCTGAGTCCGTTCCGACTTCGGGTGGTCGAGCACCTCGTTCGGCGCGCCACGCTCGATGATTACGCCCTGGTCGAGGAAGCAGATCTGGTCAGCGACACCCCGAGCGAATCCCATTTCGTGGGTGACGATGATCATCGTCATACCTTCTGCCGCAAGCAACTTCATCACCCCGAGCACTTCACCAACCATCTCCGGGTCGAGCGCCGACGTCGGCTCGTCGAAAAGGATGCACTCCGGATGCATCGCCAGTGAGCGGGCAATTGCGACCCGCTGCTGTTGCCCACCGGACAGCTGCCGAGGGTAGCTCTCCTCCTTCCCGGCTAGTCCGACCTTTGCCAAGAGTTCGTAAGCCTCCTTGCGTGCTTCGGCCTTGGTGGTCTTCTTCAGTCGAATCGGACCAAGCGCGATGTTTTGTGCGGCGGTCATGTGCGGGAATAGGTTGAAGTGTTGGAAGACCATGCCTACTCGTTGACGAATCCGGTCAACCTCCTTGTGGCTTCGTCGGCCGGTGATTTCCTTCCCGTCCAACAGGATCCGGCCTCCGTCGGCCGTCTCAAGCAGGTTGATGCAGCGCAACATGGTGCTCTTGCCAGACCCGGATGCGCCACACAGGCAGACGACTTCACCACGCTCGACGTGCAGGTCGACACCTTTGAGGACGGGCGCGGCTCCACCGTACGTCTTCTCCAGCTTTTCGACGGTGATCATGCGATTGACACCCTTCGTTCGACGATTCGCGACGCCAGTGTCAGCACGTAGTTCACGACGAAATACAGCGCGCCCATCGCGGCGAGGATCGGAAATGCCTGAAAGTTAGCGGAGTAGATCGACTCGCCCCGCATCGTTAGTTCCGCAACGCCGATTACCGACAGGAGAGAGGAGTCCTTCACGCAGATCGTGCATTGATTGATGTATGAGGGGATCACCTGGCGAAATGCCTGCGGCAGCACCACCAGACGCATCGTCAATCCCCTGGACAATCCGATCGCACGACCTGCCTCAGTCTGGCCACGGCCGATCGCTTGGACGCCGCCGCGTACGACTTCACCGACGTACGCCCCGATGTTGAGCGAGAGAGTGGCCACACCGGCGACCTCGGGAGACCAGCTGAAGTTCAGCAGTTCCGGAAGGCCGAAGTAGAGGAACAAGATCTGTACGAGCAACGGCGTGCATCGAAAGACATTGACGTAGACGGTCGAGATGCCGCGAACGACAATGTTGCCCGAGATGCGCATGAGTCCGACGATCACGCCGATAACAGTCGCGAAGGCGATCGAGAGCGCGCTGAGTGCTGCTGTCCACCAGAGGCCCTTGAGCAGTAGCGGCATGGCGTCAGAGATGACGCTAACGGCGTTGGAGTGCATCACGACCTCACTGGACTTCGCCGAACCATTTAATCTGCAGCTTCTTTACAGTGCCGTTCTCATTGAGCTCCTTTAGTGCGGCGTTGAGTCGCTGTATAAGTTGGGGCTTGCCTTTTGCGACGGCGATCGCTGCCGGAGTGGTTGTGAGGTTGCCACCGACTATGCGCAGCTTCATCTTTCCCTGTTTGATCATGTAAATCATTGAGATGCGATTCATGACCAGCGCTTGCGAGTGTCCACTCTGGACGTCTTGGTAGTCTGCAGTGGTCGATTGGAAACCAGTTGCGGTGCCACCGTATTTCTTCGCCAGTGCCTGCGCCTGGGTGTAAGTGACAGAGCCGACCGTGCCGGCGATACGCTTGCCCTTCAGGTCGGCGAGCGAGGTGATGCGACTGTTGACCGGAACTCCGAGTACCAGATGGTCGTTGAATGTTGGGGCAGTGAAGTTGACTGCCTTCTGTCGTTCTGGCGTGATGTCCATGCCGGCCATTGCGGCGTCGAGATGCTTGGACTGTATGCCTGTGAGGAGCGCACCGAATGACATGGTCTGGTATGTGACGGTGAAGTTGCCCACCTTGGCGGCGGCCGCGAGCAGTTCCTGCTCGTAGCCGGTTAGCTTGCCGTTCAGAGCAAAATCGGCAGGCGGGTAGTCGTCGATGGTGCCGACCTTGATCGTGAACTTATTGTTGCCCGAGTAGTTGCTCGACTTCGAGCTGCAAGAGGCGAGCGGAGCCGCGACGAGTGCTGCGGCAAGCACTGTGACAGCCGCTCGGGGAAGCGTCTTCATGGGGGACTCCAAGGAGTTCGGGAGGGTGGTGCCCTCGTGTGGGACACCACGAAGCTAACAGTGAGACAAGTCACAGATGAATCAAGAATGAGGGAGTTCAATACCTATTCAGGCATGAGGATAGGGCCGTGCGCCCGTTGCCCCGCCCACCCAACGAGGACGTCGTCGGGGTCGCACAGTTGGCGGAGTTGCTCGCGAAGCAATCGCAGCTCTTCTGGGACATAGCGCCGGTACGCGTGATGATTCTTTGGGCCGACGCCGTGCTCGGCGCTGAAGCTCCCTCCGTGGCCTTGCACCACGATGTCGAACACCAACCGGTCGAGCCCGACCTGTTCGTGGCCAACTGTCGGCGTGCCGGATGGCAGGGCGAGGATGAGGTGCAAGCCGCCGTCGGCGACGTGCCCGAGTTCGATCGGTATGACGGACGGGAAAGATGCGGCGAGGCAGTCACGCAGGGTCGTCCGCAGCCGGCTGATGTCGCCACGCGGCACGGACACGTCGTAGCTGAGCGCCGGCTCCATCCGTTCGGTGATAGCGGGCACGATCCGACGAATCTCCCACAGCGACTCGACATCGCCCGTCGTCGCATCCTCAAGAAGTCCCTTGTCTGCGGCTGACTCGAGGCTGCGTTGCAGGAGGGCCTCGGCGGAACTGTCGTGTGTTCCGACTTCGATTAAGAGGCAGTCTCGATCGACGCAGGGGAGCCGCTGCAATAGGCGGGAGTGCTGGCCTTTCAGAAGCGCAATGCCGGCAGGCGATAGTAGCTCGAACGAGGTGAGGGTCTCCCCGCAAGATCGCTCGAAGTGGGCGACTGCACTTGACAGGTCCGCATTGATCGCCAACGAGATCCACGCGGCCGCACGGGCACGCGGCAATGGATCGACCTCGACGGTTGCTGCTGTCACCACGCCGTACCGGCCCTGGGTGCCGACGAAGAGCTGTGTTGCGTCGAAACCTTCGTTGCGTTTGCGTAGGGGCGACAGTGTGTCGATGACCGTGCCGGCCCGGTCGGGCAGCACGGCCTGTACGCCGAGCAACCGCTTGCGTACGTCGCCATAGCGGATGACATTTGCGCCCGCGGTGTTCGTCGACACCATCCCGCCGACGTTTGGGTTGGATCCGACCTCGATCGGAAACCGTAGGCCGTCCTCGGCCAGGCGGTCCTGAATCTCGGCGAGAGTCCACCCCGCGGATGCGGTGAGGGTACGGGATGCGGCATCAAGGAGAAAGCTCGAGCGGAGACGTTCGGTGCTCAGGACGACCTGCCCGCCGGAGACGTCCGGCACACTGGCACCAACAAGACCGGAGTTGGCGCCCTGCGGCAGCACCTGAAGGTTCGAAGAACGTGCGATGCGAAGCGACGAGCGAACCTCTTCGGTGCATCGAGGCCGGAGCACGAGCCCAGCGCGGCCTGACCACAGATTCGGGCTGGCCTCGTAGCGGCCCAGGTCGTCCTCGGGCGTCAGCACGCCGCCGGGGCCGAGCTCCCGGGCAAATTCGTCGATGACCTTAGGAGCGATGGTCGCGGGAACGGTGTCGATCATGGAGTCATGATCACATCTATCGAGTACTTGACTGATAGCTGATTGTGGGAGAACGATAGCAATATGGATATGGATCCGACGATCCAGCAGCTTCGAGCCTTTCAGATGACGGCTCAGGAGCTACACTTCGGCCGCGCGGCGGCGCGGATGCATATGACGCAACCACCGCTGACCCGGCACATCAGAGCGCTGGAGGACGCAGTCGGCACCCCGCTGTTCGATCGGAGTTCTCGGCGGGTCGAGCTGACACCAGCCGGGAAGTCATATCTGGGAGAAGTGGAAGTGATTATCGCGCGGCTCGACCGGGCGCGGGAGGAGGCGAGGCGGGCCAGTCTCGGCGAGATTGGGCAGCTGAAGATCGGCTACCTCGAGCCACTCGGACGTGGCCACCTGACTCGTGCACTGCGCAAGTTCCTATTGCTCCATCCGCGGCTCGACGTGGTGACCTACCAACTGGATTCGTGGGAGCAGGTGCAGCGGTTGCACGACGGCACGATCGATTGCGGTTTCCTACGCAGTCCGGCGAACGTCGTTCCAGACCTGGAGTATTTGGAGGCCTACTCCGATCCGTTCGTCGCTGTCGTCCCCGACAATCACCGGTTGGCACACAATCGGGCCAAACCCATTGAACTGGCCGAACTAGCGGACGAGCCGTTCATCAGTTATCTGGGTGCGATCGGTCAAGGAATGATCAACGTGATGCTGAATGCTTGTGCGTCGGTCGGATTCGTGCCTAACGTCATCCGACAGGTGCAAAACACCATGACTCTCCTCGCTCATGTCGCCAATGGCGACGGGGTCGGATTGGTCTCTGGTGCCCTGGAGGACTATGCCGACGTCGGCGTCCGATTTCTGCCCCTGCGTGGTGAACCGGCATGCTCGACCGTGGTGATGGCTGTCCGCCGCGGTGGCTGGACGCCGACGCACCGAGACCTTCTGCACCTTGTCTCGCAGGCGGGCGCTACAGGACAGCACAAAGCTCCCAGGCAGAACCCAGTTTGCCGGCCGCGAACCCCCCGCGGCGCCTGAGCCCGCCATACCCTGGCACGATGAGCATCGTCGCGCTGGTGGTCACGCTGCTCCCGATTCTCGTGTTCGTGGTGGTCGCTGTCGTCGTAGTGCGTGCCAGCAAGGGCGCACCGCCGCGCGGCGGTGCGGGGTATGACGTCGCCACCGGCTCCGGGACCTGGTTCGCGCGCGTGCGTCAGCCGGGTCTGCACCTCGGCGGCTGGGGCCAGTTGCGGGTGTATGGCGGGCAGGTCTCCTACACCCCGCACGGTTCCCGCGCACCCGCCTGGACCTCGCTCGCCAGCCAGCTGCGCGTCGTGCGGCCCAGCGCCCTGGAGACGTCGTTCACCGCAGAGGTCCCGCAGGTCGGCCGGGTGCTGATCGAGCCGAGCACGAGCAAGCTGGCGCGCTGGCGGTCGGCCGGCTGGCAGGGCTCGGACTATCGCACGACTCAGGACGTCGTGACGATCCTGCAGGGGTGGGGCGCGCACTGCTGATCACGGCGGCAGGGCCGATGGTTTCCGGTGCGGCACGACCCGCTCGGTCGTAATGTGGCGGTATGCCAGGTTCAATCCTCGGAACGCGCGTCCGCAGAGTGGAAGATGCCGACCTGGTGGTCGGTGCCTCCACCTTCGTCGGGAATCTCCAACTCGACGGGTTGCTGCACGCGGCGTTCGTCCGGTCCCCGTTCGCCCACGCCCTCCTGCAGGGCGTCGACACGAGTGAGGCGGCCGCGGCACCCGGCGTGATCGCGGTCTTCACCGCCGACGACCTCCACCTGCCGCCGCACTTCGGGTTGATGGTCGTCAATCCCGATCTCCCACGCCCGCCGCTGGCGACCGACCGGGTCCGCTTCGTCGGCGAGCCGGTGGCGATCGTCGTCGCGGAGACACGCGCAGCGGCGGCCGACGCCGTCGAGCTGGTCGACGTCGACTACGACCCGCTGCCGGCGGTCACCGACGCGGAAGCTGCGCTCGCACCCGGTGCCGAGCTGCAGTTCCCGGACTTCGGCACCAACCTGGTGATCGGCAATCGGGCTGCGACGCAAGAGGATCCGCTTGCCGGGGCCGAAGTGGTCGTGCCTGCCCGGATGGTCAATCAACGGGTCGCTGTCGTCCCGATGGAGGGCAACGCGATCGTTGCCGACCCGTGCGGGGACGCAGCGCACGAGCTCGTCATCCACGCCTCGACCCAGATGCCGCACGGCTTCCAGGCGATGGTGTGCGCCGAGTTCGGCCTGGCTGCCGAACGGGTGCGGATCATCGCGCCGCACGTCGGCGGCGCCTTCGGCGGCAAGGCGGGTATGGCAGCCGAGCACGCGGCGGTGATCGGTGCCGCCCGCGCGCTGGGTCAGCCGGTGGCCTGGGTGGAAACCCGCTCGGAGAACGTCCAGGGCATGCACGGGCGCGGCCAGGTCGGCTACTACGAACTCGGCCTCACCCGCGACGGCCGCATCACCGGCCTGCGGGCGCGCGTCATCGGCGACTGCGGTGCCTGGGCCGGCTTCGGGGGCGCGCTGCCCATTCACATGACCGCACTCATGGTGCCCGGCGTGTATGACGTCCCGGTCGTCTCCTACAGCGCCTGCTCCGCGACGACCAACACAGCTCCGATGGGTGCTTTCCGGGGAGCGGGCCGGCCTGAGGCGGCGGCGCACATCGAGCGGCTGATGGACATCGCCGCGGACCAGATGGGCATCGATCCGGTCGACCTGCGCAGGCGAAACTTCATCGACCCCAGCGCTTTTCCGGTGACGACGCAGGTCGGGGCGACATACGACTCGGGCGACTACGACCTGCCGTTGCGCGAAGCACTGCGGCTGGCCGACTACGACGGGTTGCGCGCGGAACAGGCCCGGCGTCGCGATGCCGGAGACGTGGTGCAGCTCGGCATCGGCGTCAGCGTCTACGTCGAGGTCACCGCGCCGGGCGGGGGCTCGGAATTCGGTTCGGTGACCGTGCATGACGACGGCACCGCGACCGTCTCGTCGGGCACGTCGGCACACGGGCAGGGCCACGCGACGGCGTTCTCGATGCTCGTCTCGGACACGCTCGGGATCCCCATGGACAGGATCACCTACGTGCAATCCGACACCGCCGTGGTCCCCCGCGGTGGCGGCACCGGCGGGTCGCGATCGCTCCAACTCGGCGGCAGCGCAGTCGTTTCCGCTGCGCGCGAAGTGCGCGAGCAGGCGCGCCGGCACGCCGCGACCCTGCTCGAAGCGGCCCTCGACGACATCGTGCTGACCGAGGAGGGCACCTTCGGTGTCGCCGGAGTGCCCACCGGAGCCACCGTGAGCTGGACCGAGGTGGCCGCCGCCGCTGGGCAAGCGGGCCAGGATCTCTCCGCCGGGCTCGACGTCAACCAGGAGGGGTCGACCTTTCCATTCGGAGCGCACGTCTCCGTCGTCGAGGTCGACACCGAGACCGGCCAGGTCCGCCCTGTGCGGCACGTCGCGGTCGACGACTGCGGTCGTGTGCTCAACCCGTTGCTGGTCGAGGGCCAGCAACATGGTGGCCTCGCCCAGGGCATCGCGCAGGCGCTCTATGAAGAGGTCGTCTTCGACGCCGACGGTCAGCCGATGACCGGCACGCTCGCCGACTACGCGATGCCGAGCTCGGCGGACCTGATCTCCTTCGAGACGGCGTCGACGGTGACCCCGTCGCCGCTGAATGCGTTGGGGGCCAAGGGGATCGGCGAGTCGGCGACCATCGGCTCGACGCCGGCCGTGCAGAATGCCGTGGTCGACGCCGTCAGTCACCTCGGGGTCCGGCACATCGACCTGCCGTGCACTCCGCAGCGGGTCTGGCGGGCGATCCAGGATGCCCGCGCCGGCACGCTGCCCGATGTATGGCGCGAGCCGCCCGACGTCTTCGCGGACCTGCCGGTCAGCGGCGGCGTGGACAACGCCGCTGGTATCTGACGCTGTCGTCGCGACGGCCCGACGGCGGTCGCGTTGCCGCCCGTGCCGTCAGGAACTCACGCGCAACTGGTCGTCCATGTCCTCCAGCTCCATGCCCTTGGTCTCTCGGACCCAGCGCGACACGAAGACGAAAGAGAGCAGGGCGAATAAGGCGTAAAGGCCGTAGGCGACGCCGAGCGAGAGATCCTTCAACGGAGAAAAGGTCTCGGTGATCGCGAAGTTCGCGATCCACTGGGCGCCGGCCGCAACAGCCAGGCCGGACGCGCGGATCCGGTTGGGGAACAGTTCGCCGAGCAGCACCCACACCACTGGCCCCCACGAGAGGGCGAAGGCCACGACGAAGAGGTTGGCGGCCACGAGAGCGATCGGACCGGCGGCGCCGCTCAGGTGCGGCTGACCGTTGGTCACGTTGGCGGTGCCGAAGATGACCGCCATGGTGCCGAGGGTGACCGTCATGCCGGCGGAGCCGATGAGCAGTAGCGGCTTGCGGCCGACCTTGTCGACGAACGCGATCGCGATGAACGTTGCCGCGATGTTGATCAGCGAACTGATCACCGAGATGACGAACGAGTCGTTCGAGGAGAAGCCGACAGCGCTCCACAGCACCGTCGAGAAGTAGAAGATCACGTTGATGCCGACGAACTGCTGGAAAACCGACAGCAACAGGCCGATCCAGACGATCGGCAGCAAGCCGAGGGCAGGGCCTCGCAGGTCGCTCCAAGCCGGCGGCTTCTCGCGCTTCAAGGAGTCCTTGATCGAGTTCACCTTCACCACGAGCGCCTCGCCGCGCAGCCCGAGCACCCGCTCGAGCACCTCCCGGGCTCGCGTGTCCTTACCCGCGGCGAGAAGGTAGCGCGGTGACTCGGGGATCGTGAGGGACAGGCCGCCATAAATGACCGCCGGGACGAGCATGGCGAGGAACATCCAGCGCCAGGCCGGGATGCTGGCGATTTCGCCGGAGGAGGCGATCGCGCAATGCACGGAACCGTGCTTGGGGATGTCCGGCGCCGCACAGTGCCCACCGCCGAGGTAGAACGCGTAGTCCACGAGCAGTGCGGCGAAGATGCCGAAGACGATCGCCAGTTGCTGCAGCGAGGCGAGCCGGCCACGGATCCGCGCCGGCGAGACCTCGGCGATGTACGTCGGCGCGATGACGGACGCGACCCCGATGCCGAGGCCACCGATCACCCGGAACACCATCAAGGTGATGAGGTCGGGAGCAACCGCGGTGCCGATGGCGGCGATGAGGAACAACAGCGCCGCAACCCGCATCACCAGCAGTCGGCCCCAGCGGTCGGCCCACTGACCCGCGAACACCGCACCCACCGCCGCACCGAGCAGGGCGATGGCGACCGCGAAGCCCAAGAGGAAGCTGGAGTGCACGTGGAAGTGGAATTGAATCGCGTCGACAGCGCCGTTGATCACCGAACTGTCGTAGCCGAACAAGAAGCCGCCCATGGCTGCCACGGCCGCGATCAGGCCGACGCCGTGGCCACCTTCCCCTTCGTCGGCTGACGGACTGCCGGTGGGTGCTGGATCCTTGCTCATGGACGCCTCCTAGGATGCGCGGCCGCGGATCGTACGGTGTGAGTTATATCCCATATAACTCGGGTCAAACAGTGCATGTGCACGATCGGTTCAGGAAACTTTTCAGCAGCCGGGCCGGACCAGCAGGAAAGCGGCCTGCCGATCCGGGAATCCGCGTCCTGAGCGTCGATCGGGCAGACTGCGGATATGAGTGAACTGATCGACATACCCACACCGGATGGCCGGATGCCGGCGCACCGGTTCCTGCCGGAGTCGGGCACCGGACCCACCCTCGTGCTCTTCCAGGAGATCTTCGGCGTCACCGACTACATCACCCAGCGGGCGACCGACCTCGCCGCGCTCGGCTACGTCGTGATCGCACCCGAAATGTATTGGCGCCTGGACAATTCCGAGATCGACTACAGCCGGGACGACGCGCTCCAGCAGGCGATGAACCTGATGACCAGCCTCGACTGGACGACCGCCGTCGCCGACGGCGTGGCGGCGGTGACTGCGGCTCACGCCGACGAGCACGTCACCGAGGGAGTGGGCGTCTTCGGCTTCTGCTTCGGGGGCGGACTCGCGTTCAACGTCGCCGCCGCGACCACCGTCGACGTGTTGGTCAGCTACTACGGCTCGGCGTTGCCGGGGTTGCTCGACCTCGCCGGTGACGTCACCGCACCGAGCCTGCACCACTTCGGGACCGCCGACGACTACATCCCGCTGGAGGTCGTCGAGCAGATCCGCACTGCGGTGTCGCGCGACGGCGTGCGCTTCGAGACGTATGACGGTGCCGGGCACGCCTTCGACAACCCGGCGCCGATGTTCCACCATACGGAGGCGTCGGCCGCCGCGTGGCGCAACACGGTCGACTTCCTCCGCGCGGCCTTGCCGCCGACCGGGAGCCGGAGCGGCAGGTGATCACAGACAGGTGACGGGAAGGTATCGATTTCCTGGGAGTGCGCGTGTGGCGCTCAGGGACCGTCCGGGATGGACGTACCGTCAGACTGAGACAATCTGTTCCTGCGCGGACATTGAGGGGGTATGACGTGTCCCATCCGCTGACTCGCCGGCTGGCGCTGGGTGGTGCTTTCGCGGCAGCCATCACAGTTTGCGCGGCGGCATGCGGCAGCCTAGAGAAGGATCACGCGTCCGGCCAGGAAGCGAGTGAGAAGCCGACGAGGACACCGGCTGCGACCACAGCCGCACCCGATCCACCCACCGTGACGGTCGCCGGCCAGTCCGGCGACACGATCGCGTTCGGCGCGCCCGTGGTGCTGAACTCCTCGGCGGCACTGCGGACGATCGCGGTGACGGATGCGTCGGGCCACGCTGTCGACGGCGCCTTCTCGGCGAAGCACACGTCGTGGTCCAGCACCGGTCCGATCGGCCCCGGCGTGTCGTGGACCTGGACGGCGACCACCCCGGGTGGCGCGGTCAGCCACGGCACGATCGCATCCACCGCTGCCACCCGGACGGCGTCCGCGGTCGGGAACATCGGTCCCGGTGTGACTGTCGGGGTCGCGGCACCGATAGTGGTCAACTTCAACACCCTGGTCACGGACAAGGCCGCGGTCGAACGGCAACTCCAGGTGCTGGTGCGTCCGAACGGGTCCCAGACGTGGTCCCCGGCCGCCGGATCGTGGGCGTGGCTGCCCGACAACGCTCCGAACTCGACTGTGCACTTCCGGACGCGCGAGTACTGGCCGGCGTATTCGGAAGTCCGCGTGATCATGCCGCTCGCGCACCTCGACTGGGGTGGAGGCGTCACGGGCGAGCAGGACTTCGACTGGAAATTCAGCATCGGCCGTTCGCAGGTGGTCATCGCCGACGCGCGGACCCACGCGATCGCGATCTTCCGGGACGGTGCACACGTCGCGACATACCCGGCGTCATACGGCCTCGACTCGGACCCGCGCCGCGTCACCCGGACCGGCATCAACATCGTCACCGAGAAGCTGCAGACCATCGACATGAAGTCGAAGGTCTTCCACTACAGCGACATCGAGCACTGGGCGGTGCGGTTCAACGACGACGGGCAGTTCATCCACGCGAACCCGGCCACCCTTGCCGAACAAGGACATTCGAACGTTTCGCACGGATGCATCAACCTGTCGACCGAGAACGCGAAGGCGTATTACCCGACCGCGATCTACGGCGACCCCGTCGACGTGCGCGGCACCAGTGTGCTGCTCGACGACACCCGCACCCAGCTCTACGACTGGGCGCTGTCCTGGAAGCAGTGGACGGCGCTGTCGGCGCTCTAACCGGCTTTGTCGAGAGCGGCCACCTCCCACGCCGAGTCGGGATCAGCGCGCCACGCCTCGTGATCGAGTGGTAGGTCGCGGATGTCGCGAAGGCTGGGCGCCGCGCGCATCAGATGCGCGACGTGCACGCGCCTGGTGTCGCCGGTCGTATGGCGTGCCGCGCCGCAGTGGAAAGTCCAGTCCTCTGCGCCCGCCGGCGTCGATTGACGCGCTGCCCATAGGATCGCGCGGCCTTCGGTCACGACGTGGACGCAGGAGACGGCTTGGCTCTCCGGCGGAACGGGGAATTCCCACGGCGGATCGATCGCCAGACCCCCGGTGTGTGTGAGCGATCCGAGCTTGCATCCGTCATGGCACAAGCTCGAGTTATCAGTGAGGCTGATGTGAATCTAGAGGCGTTCTGGTAGGAGTGTCAGCGCGTCGACGTGCTGAGGCCGCACGGCGGTGAAGTGCCGACGATCCAGCGTTGCCACCTCTGTGATGTTCAGTCGTTCGGCGAGGGCGATCACTGAGGCGTCGGTGGTGCCGAGTGGCAGGTCTTCATATTGCTCGTTGAGTTCGGCCATCCGCTCGTAGTCGGCGGCGGTGAGATCGACAGGCTCGAAGTCTCCCTGGGCGACTCCGTAGAGGAACTGGGTTTCCATGGCGGGGCCGACACGGTCCATTAACAGGTATCCGACTTCAGCGGCGACGGTGCTCGGGAGCAGGAGGCGGCGCTTGGCCAAGCGCAGACTCGTGAACAGCTCCGCACACTGGTGATAGTGCTGATCGTTCCGTGTTGCTGCAGCGAAGATCGGACCAGTGTCGAACAGGATCACAGCGAGTCGCTGCCGAAGCCCGCGAGGTACTTGTCGGTGTTCGCGGAAACGTCGCTGCTGCCGTGCTTGGTCTCGCCAGCACCGATCCAGGCGAACGGCTCCGTGGTCCGAGCAGTGCGTTGCTCTGCGCGTCGGCGCAAGATCTCAGCTGCCGCCGGCACCTGGTCGTCCGGCAGCGCATCGACGAGTTCGTGCAGTTCGTTGCGGTCCACGCTCATGTGTTCAGTGTAGGAGACGCGACCGACAAGAAACTCGGACCACAACGCATCAGCGGCAGCGTCGCTCGCGGCGACAAGACTCCAGATCCCACCTGGCCCGCGATGTGCGGCACCGAGTCTGTGGGAACCCCTTGGACTCGAGGTGTTTCGGCGTTCAGGTGGGCGCCTGCGGGCTGTGGCACTGGTGTCGGCGGCTGATCTACCGTCGGAACCATGCTCACCCTCACGATCATCGCCACGGTGGTCGGCAAGGCCTCGACTCGGTGGTCGTGCACCGGCCGGTCCTGGGTGAGGTCGAGGGGCGGGTTGTGTACCCGGTCGCTTGCACGGGCAACACCGGATACGAGGACCGGGCTCCGCTCGGAAGCATCGCCATGACGCAGTCCGAGCGGTTCACGCTAAGCCTCGGGGTCCGCGAGACCTACCCGAGTTCAGAGTCAAGATCATCTGCCGTGCTGGGGAAGACGAGTGGGTGCTGACGCGGGTGCTCGACAACCCCCGCGGCTCTCGCCCGCCCTGCGTCTCCGCAGTCGCCTTCGGTCGGTAGCCCTCAGTGATCGGTCTGGGGCAGGACGCGCACTCGCCCAGGCCTGCCCGAGTCCCGCGGCGAGGGCGTGAGCGGGGACGTGACCGGCGTCCGCGTTCAGCTTCGCCTCACCGCGAGGCGTGAGTGCCCACAAGTCCTTCTCGGGGCGCATGACCAAGCCCTGGTCCCGCAGGCGACCGAGGGTCGCGCTGGCGCAGAAGGTTGCCATGGCCGGCGAGTTCGTCGACCTGCTTCGTTCCCGACGCACCTGAAGCCGCAACGACAACGTACGACAACGAGAAACGGCGCCTGCCGTTGGACGACGTCGAAAGACGTTTCCGCAGGTCAGGCGCCGTTCTCGGCGGCTACTGACAGGGCTGAACAGGCGCCCTTCGATACGCCCTCGGCTAGCGCCTCGGGCTACTCAGGACACGGCCCGGCATACCTACGCCTCACTGCTCAGATGTCGTAATACAACTCGAACTCGTGCGGGTGCGGGCGGAAGCGCAACGGGTCGACCTCGTGGGCGCGCTTGTAGTCGATCCACGTCTGGATGAGGTCCCCGGTGAAGACGTCGCCCTCGGTGAGGAAGTCGTGGTCGGACTCCAGTGCGTCCAGCACGGCCGGCAGCGAGTCGGGGACCTGCGCGATGTTGGCGTGCTCCTCGGGGGGCAGCTCGTAGAGGTCCTTGTCCACCGGCTCCGGCGGCTCGATGCGGTTCTTGATGCCGTCCAGGCCGGCCATCAGCTGCGCCGCGAAGCTCAGGTAGGGGTTCGCCGACGGGTCGGGGATGCGGAACTCGATGCGCTTGGCTTTCGGCGACGTACCCGCGATCGGGATCCGGATGCACGCCGAGCGGTTGCGCGCCGAGTAGACCAGGTTGACCGGGGCCTCGTAGCCCGGGACCAGCCGGTGATAGGAGTTCACCGTCGGGTTGGTGAACGCCAGCAGCGACGGTGCGTGCGTGAGCAGACCCCCGACATACCAGCGAGCCAGGTCGGACAGGCCGCCATACCCCTTCTCGTCGTAGAAGAGCGGCTCCCCGTCCTTCCAGAGCGACTGGTGCGTGTGCATGCCCGAGCCGTTGTCGCCGAAGAGCGGCTTCGGCATGAACGTGGCCGTCTTGCCGGCCTCGTAGGCGACGTTCTTGACGATGTACTTGAACTTCATCAGGTCGTCGCCCGACTGCAGCAGGGTCGCGAACTTGTAATTGATCTCCTGCTGTCCTGCGGTGCCTACCTCGTGGTGCGCGCGCTCGACGTCCAGGCCCGAGGCGACCAGGGCGGCGACGATGTCGTCGCGCAGGTCGGCGAAGTGATCCACCGGGGGAACTGGGAAGTAGCCGCCCTTGTAGCGCACCTTGTAGCCCTGGTTGCCGCCTTCTTCCACGCGGCCGGTGTTCCAGGCGCCTTCGACGGAGTCGATGTGGTAGTAACCCTCGTGCTGGTTGGTCTCGAAGCGGACGCTGTCGAAGAGATAGAACTCCGCTTCCGGGCCGAAGTAGGCGGTGTCCGCGATGCCGGTCGACTTCAGGTAGGCCTCCGCCTTCGCCGCGATGTTGCGCGGGTCGCGCGAATAGGCCTCGCCGGTGAAGGGATCCACGATCGAGAAGTTGACGATGAGCGTCTTGCGCTTGCGGAACGGGTCGAGGTATGCCGAGGACGGGTCCGCGATCAGCTTCATGTCCGACTCGTGGATCGCCTGGAAACCGCGGATCGACGACCCGTCGAACATCGCGCCCTCGCTCAGCGTGTCCGCGGCAACGGTCGCCGCGGGGACGTTGATGTGCTGCATCACTCCGGGGAGGTCGCAGAAGCGAACGTCGAGAAACTCGACACCCTCGTCCTTGATGAACTTCAGGACCTCGTCGGGTGTGGTGAACATGCATCCTCCATCGATTGCTGATGTTGCGACGGCACCGAGCGCCGCACGTCACAGACGACCCTACGGTGCGGCAGTTTCCCACCCGTGACCCGCGTGTTTCGGCCGTGTTACACGCCGAACTATCCTGCTGCCCGTGGTGGCCGACAGCAACGACGCAGAAGCCGGGTATCCCGGGGCGGGACTCGGGCTTCCGGCGAGCGGGCCGGGATCGCTCGCACGGCTTGGCCCCCGGGTGGTCGCTGTCATCATCGACTGGCTGATCTGCTCGGTGATCGCTGCCGGGTTCCTCGGCTACCGCTTCGGTGGAACCGGCCACAACTGGGCGCCATTGCTCGTCTTCTTCATCGAGAACGTACTGCTGGTCGGCACGCTCGGCTCAACCCTCGGGCACCGGCTCGTCGGCCTGCACGTGTCGAAGATGTCGGGCCGGCCCGCGGGACCGGTCGCCGCTCTCGTCCGGTCCGTCCTGCTGTGCCTGTTCATTCCGGTCGTCGTCTGGGACAAGGACGGCCGGGGATTGCACGACCGCTTGGCCGGGACGGTGCTGCGCCGGACGCGCTGACCGGCGCCATACGCGCTGATCGGCGTTCGCATGCAACCGGGGGTGGGTGTGCCGACGTCCAGTTCATGTTCGTATGACGAGGGGAGCACGATGAGCAGCGGTGCGTATCCGATGAACCATCCCACCGGCGGCGCAGCGCCGATCAGGAAGAGGCGACGGATCTACTTCTTCCTGGTCGCCTGGATCGCCGTCTGGGTCGTGCTGGTGCCGTTGGGGTCACTCGGGCTGTGGCAGTGGAACCGGATGCCGGCCGGTGCGCACGTCTACACCGCGACGGTGGTCAACTCGACGCCCCACCTGGCGACCACCTGGACCGGGTCCGGGCACAGTCGGACCCGCCATACCCGAACGAGCTACTGGCTGACGGTCCGCAATCCCGAAGGTGGCGGCACCACGACGTTCGACTCGGGTACGCCGCGGGACAGCGTGCGTGTCTACCGCAACCACGGCCAGTGGATGGAGACGAACAGCTTCCCGGCGTGGGCCGCCGCGCTGGTGGCCGCACTCAGTTTGGTCATCGGGTTGATCGGCACCGTGATCGCGGTCCACCAACTGCGTCGGCGAGCCCTGAGGTGACTCAGCGGCCGCGCATTGCCTTGCGGTCCATCCGCGGCGCGTTGCGCGGGTCCATACCCTTGGGGACCGGCGGCTTTGCGGTGCCGAGCGCACGCAGCCGCTTGGTCACGGCGCTCACCTCGGCGTCGGTGAGCTTCTTGTCCAGGCCCTTCATCGTCTTGGCCAGATCGGCCAGCTTCACGGTGTCCTCACCGGCGCCGACGCGCAGGACGTGGACCGGCACTTCGGGACCGGCGACACGGGTGACGCGCTTGCGCTCGGACTCCAGCAGCTTGCGGGACGCACCGACCGGACCTTCGCCGATCAGCACCACACCCGGCTTCCCGACGGCGCGGAAAACCATTGCGGCGTTTGACATTTCGGATATGCGACGTGCACGGCCCGCGTCAGCGGCGACCGGCTCCTGGTCGTAGGTCCAGCCGCGCTTGAGCGCCTGCAGTGCCGCGCCGGTGCCGCCGGCCTGCCCCTCCAGGGAGCCGTATGCCGCCCGCTCGGCCAGCCGCCCGAAGACGATCACGGTGGAGAGCAGACCGAAGAGCACGCCGACGATGCCGGTGAAGATGTAGCTGTGGAAGATCGGGTGCAGGACGAAGGTGAAGACCAGGAAGGTGACCACGAACGCCGCCGCCATCCACACCGGGATGCGGGGGTTCTGCTTGACCGAGACCTGGAAGAGGGTCTTGAACTGTGAGACCCGCCCCGGGTTGTCCGGATCCTTGGGTTTCCGCGACTTGCGGGGCTTCTTCTCGGGCTGCGTCGACATACCCATCAGGATAGGTCAGGCGGGGGTCGCAGGCGGACGGCGACGGACCTCAGCCGCGAGCGACCAGCGCAGCCGCCTCCTGTCGCGCCGGGGACGCGGATGCCTCGGCCAGGTGCTGCAGGTGGCCAGGCAGCTCGCGGCCGAGTTTCGCCATGGCTCCGGCATACAACTTGCCCGCTCGGTATGACGACCGCACCAGCGGTCCGGCCATCACCCCAAGAAAGCCGAGATCCGTTGCGACGTCTGACCATTGGACGAACTCCTGCGGCTTCACCCAGCGGTCGATCGGGTGGTGGGTCGGAGACGGGCGCAGGTATTGGGTGATGGTCAGGATGTCGCAGCCCGCATTGTGCAGGTCGCGGATCGCCTGCTCGACCTCGTGATCCTCCTCGCCCATGCCGAGGATCAGGTTGGACTTGGTGATCAACCCGGCCTCCTTGGCCATCGTGAGCACCCGCAGCGACTTGTCGTAGGTGAACGCCGGGCGGATCCGCTTGAAGATGCGCGGCACCGTCTCCAGGTTGTGCGCGAACACCTCGGGGCCGGCCTCGAAGACCTGCCCGACCAGCTCGGGCTTGGCGCCGAAGTCCGGTGGCAGGATCTCGACGCCGGTGTTGGGGTTGAGGGCGTGGATCTGGCGGATCGTCTCGGCATACAGGCGGGCGGCGCCGTCCGGCTGGTCGTCGCGCGCGACGCCGGTGACGGTGCAGTAGCGCAGGTTCATCTCGCGGATCGACTCGGCCACACGGCGCGGCTCGTCCATGTCGAGCACGGTCGGTCGCCCGGTCGCGATGTCGCAGAAGTCGCAGCGTCGCGTGCACACGTCGCCGCCGATGAGGAAGGTCGCCTCGCGGTCCTCCCAGCACTCGAAGATGTTGGGACAGCCCGCTTCCTGGCACACCGTGTGGAGCCCCTGGCTCTTCACCAGCGAGTGCAGCCCGGTGTATGCCGGGCCCATCTTCGCCGTGGTGCGGATCCACTCCGGTTTGCGCTCGATCGGTGTCTCGGCATTGCGCGCTTCGACGCGCAGCAGCTTGCGGCCCTCCGGTGCGACAGTCACCCGATCAGGCTACGACGTGGGCGGCCGGCCCCGACGGTCGGCCGGGCCGTTCGAGCGTCAATCGCGGGGTACGCCGTCAGCCGTGAGCGCGCGGGCGGCATACCCTAGGGCCGTGATCGAACTCAAGTCCCCGTCCGAGATCGAGGCGATGCGCCCGGCAGGCAGGTTCGTCGCGTCCGTGCTGACCGCCCTGCGCGACGCCGCGGACGTCGGAGTGAATCTGCTCGAGCTGGATGCGTTGGCGCACAGGATGATTCGCGATGCCGGCGCAGAGTCGTGCTATATCGACTACCACCCGAGCTTCGGCGCGATGCCCTTCGGCAAGGTGCTGTGCACCAGCGTCAACGACGCGGTGCTGCACGGTCTGCCGCACGATTACCGGCTGCGTGACGGCGACCTGTTGTCGGTCGACTTCGCCGCCAGTGTCGACGGGTGGGTGTCCGACTCGGCGTTGTCAGTGGTCGTCGGCACTCCTGACCCGGAGGACCTGCGGATCATCAAGGCGACCGAGGATGCGCTGGCCGCGGCGATCGCCGTCGCCCTGCCCGGCAACAAGCTCGGCGACATCTCGGCCACGATCGGCGACCTCGCACGAGCGAACGGCTACACCGTCAACACCCAGTTCGGCGGGCACGGAGTCGGGCGGACGATGCACGGTGACCCCCACGTCGCCAACGACGGCCGTGCCGGGCGGGGGCTGAAGCTGCGTCCCGGCCTGGTCATCGCGATCGAGCCGTGGCTGATGCGCACGACCGACGACATCTACACCGACCCGGACGGCTGGACGCTGCGGTCGGCGGACGGTTCGCGTGGCGCGCACTCCGAGCACACCATTGCGATCACCGACGGCGCACCGATCGTCTTCACCGACCGCGGGGTCGCATGACGCTGCCGCTCGGATCGCTGCCCGGCGGATCGGGTTTGCGGGTCGTGGAAGCCGGGCCGGAGCACGTGCCGCAGATCGTCGCGCTGCTCGCGGACGACGTGCTCGGCCGTGAGCGCGAGACCGGTAGCCCGGAGGGGTATGCCGAGGCCCATGCCGCCATTGCCGCCGACCCGAGTGAGCACCTGCTGGTCCTGCTGGACGAGCAGGACCAGGTCGTTGCGACGCTGCAACTCGGCTTCGTGCGCAGCCTGTCCCGTGGTGGTGCGCTGCGCGCCCAGATCGAGGCGGTGCGCGTGTCCGGGACGCTGCGCGGCAGGGGCGTCGGGCACGCTTTCCTGGAGTTCGCCATCGAGGTCGCCCGGGGCGAGGGTGCGGTGCTCGTGCAGCTCACCAGCGACCTGCAGCGCGCCGGCGCCATACAGTTCTATGAGTCGCTGGGCTTCGTGCACAGCCACGCCGGCCTGAAACTCGCGCTCGCCTGATTCGCCCAGTGACGGCTTCCTCGCCGAGCGGCGGTGAAATTGCACCGTCGCTCGGTGAGGAAGCCGTCATTCGCGGTGGGGGAGCCGGAGTGTGATCCGGCCGGGGCCGTCGTTGCGCGAACCCGAGGCGGTCGCAAAGTAGAGTGGCCGGGATCGCCATACGCCATACGCCATAGGAGCCGGCCCGCTCGTGTTCGTCAAGAGCCTGACCCTGAAGGGCTTCAAGTCCTTCGCCTCGGCGACCGCGATGAAGCTGGAGCCCGGCATCACCTGCATCGTCGGCCCCAACGGGTCGGGCAAGTCGAACGTCGTCGACGCGCTGGCCTGGGTGATGGGCGAGCAGGGTGCCAAGAGCCTGCGCGGCGGCAAGATGGAGGACGTGATCTTCGCCGGGACGCCCGGCCGGCCGCCGCTGGGTCGTGCCGAGGTCACCCTGACGATCGACAACACCGACGGCGCGCTGCCGATCGACTACACCGAGGTGACGATCAGCCGCACCATGTTCAAGGGTGGCGGCTCCGAGTACGCCATCAACGGCACGTCCTGCCGCCTGCTCGATGTGCAGGAGCTGCTGTCCGACTCCGGGATCGGCCGCGAGATGCACGTCATCGTCGGCCAGGGTCAGCTGGACGCGGTGCTGCGCGCCACGCCGGAGGAGCGGCGCGGTTTCATCGAGGAAGCCGCCGGTGTGCTCAAACACCGCAAGCGCAAGGAACGTGCGTTGCGCAAGCTGGACGCGATGGAGGCCAACCTCGCGCGCGTCACCGACCTGACCACCGAGATCCGCCGGCAGCTCGGCCCGCTCGGTCGGCAGGCAGAGACCGCGCGCAAGGCCGCGACCATCCAGGCGGACGTGCGCGATGCCCGGCTGCGGCTGCTCGCCGACGATCTGGCGCAGCTGACCAGCAACCTCGAGCAGGAAGTCGCGGACGAGACGGCCCTGCTCGAACGCCAGCGCACCGTCGAGCGGTCGCTCGCCGCGGCGAAGCAGCGACTGGACCAGCTGGAAGCCGAATCCGCCCAGGCGGCACCGGCATTGACCAAGACACAGGAGCAGTGGTTCGCCCTGTCGTCGCTGGGCGAGCGCATCGAGGCGACCGCGTCGCTGGCGGGGGAGCGGGTGCGACTGCTCACCGAGGACGACCAGCACGAGGAGTCGCGCTCTGGCCGCAGCCCCGAGCAGTTGCAGCAGCAGGCGGCGACGGTGCGTGACGAGCACGACGCGTTGCAGCAGCAGATCGCGCAGGCCAAGGTCGCGCTGGAGCAGGCGACCGAGCGCCGCGCCGGGCTGGAGCAGGCGCACCAGGCCGAGCAGCAGCGGCTGACCAGACTGGCTCGCGCCGCTGCCGACCGTCGCGAAGGATTGGCCAAGCTGGAGGGGCAGGTGGCCGCGCGGCGCAGCCGCACCGAGGCCGGCGAATCCGAACTCGGCCGGCTGACGGCGAGCATGGCGGAGGTCGCCGAGCGTTCGACGCGCGCCGAGAAGGACTTCGCGGCTCTCGAAGCCACCATCGCGCAGGACGAGGCGGGCGAGGAAGACCTCGACACGGAATACGAGGCGGCACAGACCCGGCTGGACGAGGTGCAGCGGAAGTTCGAGGAGGCGCGCGAAGCGGAGCGCACCGCCGACCGGGACCGCACCGGCCACCAGGCGCGGCTCGAAGCGCTCGAGCTCGGTCTGCGCCGCAAGGACGGCGCGGCGCACCTGCTCGCGGCGCCCGGATCCAGCGGACTGCGGGGGTCGGTGTCCGAGCTGGTGTCCGTCGAGGCTGGTTGCGAAGCCGCGGTCGCCGCCGCACTGGGCTGGGCGGCCGACGCCGTCGTGGCTGAGTCGTTCGACCAGGCGGCGGGAGCGGTGCAGACGCTGCGCGCCGACGACGGCGGGCGAGCGGGGATGCTCTTCGGCGGTGCCCGGCCCGAGGAGTCGGCCACCTGGCCGGCGTTGCCCGCCGGCGCGCGCTGGGCACGCGAGGCGATCGGCGCACCGAACGACGTGCTGCCGACGGTCCAGGCACTGCTCGACCGTGTCGCGCTCGTGGAGTCGACAGAACAAGCGAAAACTATTGTGGCACTTGATGATCGGGTCGTGGCGGTCACCCCCGAGGGTGACCTGTATGCCGCGGGCTTCGTGCGCGGCGGCTCGGCCGGAGCGCCGAGCCTGATCGAGATCCAGTCGGCCGTGGACGAGGCTCGCGACAAGGTCGGGGAGGCCACCCGCCGCAAGGAGAAGGCGCAGTTCGAGGCCGAGCAAGCGCGGACCGCCGCCGTCGAACTCAGCGGCCTCGTCGATGCCGCACTGGAGAAGCTCAACGAGTCCGATGCCCGGATGTCGGCGGTCGCCGAGCAGCTCAGTCAGCTCGGGCAGGTCATCCGCGGTGCGAAGGCGGAGCGGGAGCGGCTGCAGGCGCAGCACGCGGAGGCGGAGCGGCAGCTCGCAGCGGGCCGGGCCGAGCTGGCCGACCTCGAGCAGCGGCTGACAGCGGCGCTGGAGGAGCCCGGCGAGGAAGAGCCGACTACCGACGAACGCGACCGGCTCGCCGCGGAGGCAGCCGCCGCACGCAGCGCCGAGACCGAAGAGCGGCTCGGGCTGCGGACGCGCGAGGAGCGCGCGAAATCGCTCGCCGACCGCGCGAAATCCCTCGAAGCGGCGGCGCGTTCAGAGATCGAGGCGCGAGAACGGGCCCGTGCACGACGCGAACGCCGCGCACGGGACGCCCGGGTGGCCAGGGCGGTGCAGGCCGGCGCCGGCCACGCCGTGACCGTGGTGACACACCTGCTGGAGGTGGCCACGGAGCGCCGAGCCGAGGCAGACCGCATCAAGGCCGAGCTGGACCGGGCGCTGAAGGAGGAGCGCGCGCGGGTCACCAGCGTCGGCGATGAGTTGCGCGAGCTGACCGACACCGTGCACCGCGACGAGGTGGCCCGCGCTCAGCAGCGACTGCGTATTGAGACGCTGCAGACCAAGGCTGTCGAGGAGCACGGCATCGACCCGGAAGTGCTGGTCGAGGAGTTCGGGCCGCACCAGCTGATCCCGCACGTGCCGGGGCCGGACGACGACCCCGACAACCTGCCGGAACCGGTCGCGTTCGTCCGGGAGGTCCAGGAGAAGCGGCTGCGCTCCGCCGAACGGAAGCTGAGCCAGCTCGGCCGGGTGAATCCCCTTGCGCTGGAAGAATTTGCGGCGCTCGAGGAACGACACAAGTTCCTCACCGAGCAACTGGAAGACCTTAAGAAGTCCAAAGACGACCTGCTGTCCATCGTGGCCGAGGTCGACAAGCGCGTCGAGGAGGCCTTCCGCGACGCGTTCGAGGACACCGCGCGCGAGTTCGAGGGCGTCTTCGAACGGCTCTTCCCCGGTGGTGAGGGCCGCATCCTGCTGACCGATCCGTCGGACATGCTGACCACTGGCATCGAGGTCGAGGCGCGGCCGCCGGGCAAGAAGATCAAGCGGCTGTCGCTGCTGTCCGGTGGCGAGCGGTCGCTGGTCGCCGTCGCGCTGCTGGTCGCGATCTTCAAGGCCCGCCCGAGCCCGTTCTACATCATGGACGAGGTCGAAGCCGCCCTCGACGACGCCAACCTGGGTCGGCTGATCACCCTTTTCGAGGAGCTGCGCGACTCCAGCCAGCTGATCGTGATCACCCACCAGAAGCGCACCATGGAGATCGCCGACGCCCTATATGGCGTGAGCATGCGCGGCGACGGTGTCACCACGGTCGTGTCGCAGCGCATCAAGGACGTGCTGCCCGGTGGCGGCGTCGAGGTCGAGACCACACACAGCGTCACCGAAGGCGAGGTCGGGCCGGACCCCGGCGTGCCGGCGCTGTCGTCGATGAGCTGAGCGCCCCTTCGCCATACGCACCCTCACCGAGCGGGGTAGAAGCGCACCGAGCGGGGTACATCCAGCACGCGAATCCGCGCGGATAAGTACCCCGCTCGGCGGAGAAGTACCCCGGTCGGCGCGGATGAGCAGCGCGGCGGGAATAGCTGCAGGTGGTGGCTCGTTGTGCGCAGCAGATAGTTAAAATTTGAGGGACTTCGCGATATGCGACGCGATGAGGTCTCGGGCGCAAGGAAGAGAGAGGCACATGCAGTTCGGCGTGTTCACCATCGGTGACGTGACACAGGACCCGACGACGGGGCGCACCGTGAGCGAGGCACAGCGCGTGCAGTCGATGATCGCGATCGCGGTCAAGGCCGAGGAGGTCGGCCTCGATGTCTTCGCCACGGGGGAGCACCACAACCCGCCGTTCGTCGCGCCGGCGAACCCGCCGATCCTGCTGGGCAACATCGCGGCACGCACCACGCGCCTGCACCTGTCGACGGCGACCACGCTGATCACCACCAACGACCCGGTGCGCCTGGCCGAGGACTACGCCTACCTGCAGCATCTGTCCGGCGGACGCGCGGACCTCATGCTCGGTCGCGGCAACACCGGCCCGGTCTACCCTTGGTTCGGCAAGGACATCCGCAAGGGCATCCCGCTCGCGGTCGAGAACTACCACCTGCTGCGCCGCCTGTGGCGGGAGCAGTCCGTCGACTGGGAGGGCGAATTCCGCACAGCCCTGCACGGATTCACGGTTTCGCCGGGTCCTCTGGACGGTGTGCCGCCCTTCGTGTGGCACGGCTCGATCCGCAGCCCGGAGGTCGCCGAGCAGGCCGCGTTCTACGGCGACGGCTTCTTCCACAACAACATCTTCTGGAACAAGGAACACACCGAGGCGATGGTGCGGCTCTACCGCCGGCGCTTCGAACACTACGGCCACGGCGCCGCCGAACAGGCGATCGTCGGTCTGGGCGGCCAGGTCTTCATGGCAGACACCGAAGCCGAGGCCAAGCGGATCTTCCGGCCCTACTTCGACAACGCGCCCGTCTACGGGCACGGCCCATCGCTGGAGAGCTTCACCCGCGACACCCCGCTGACCGTCGGGACGCCCGAGCAGGTCATCGAGCGCACTCTCGGTTTCGCCGACTACGCCGGCGACTACCAACGCCAGCTCTTCCTGGTCGACCACGCCGGTATGCCGCTGCCCGCCGTCCTGGAGCAGATCGAGATCCTCGGCACGCAGGTCGTGCCGGTGCTGCGGCGCGAGTTCGAGGCGCGCCGCCCGGAGCACGTGCCCAGCGACCCGCCCACCCACGCATCGCTGGTTGCGCAGGGCCCGGACTCGCCGCACCTCAAAGTCATCAGCGCCACCGCCGGTTTGGAGACCGCAGCGCAGGAGGTGACGCGCTAATGCGAAGCACCCCACGAAGTTCTCCCCCGCTTCGCTCCTCCGATACTTCGCGGGGACCCCACGCTCGGCGCGTCGTGGTGCTCAGCGCCGGCCTGAGCCAGCCCAGCAGCACGCGGCTGCTCGCCGACCAACTGGCGGGCGCGGTCGACGCCGAGATCAGTGCTCGAGGGGAGGCCGTCGCCATACAAACCTACGAATTGCGTGAGTTCGCAGTCGATCTCGCGACCATGATGGCGACAGCCGGTATGCCGACCGCTCGCCTCGACGAGCTGCGCCGCGTCGTCGCCGCCGCCGACGGACTGATCGTGGTGACGCCGGTCTTCGCCGCGAGCTACTCGGGTGTGTTCAAGATGTTCTGCGACGCGCTCGACCCCCACGCCCTGGACGGTATGCCGGTGCTGATCGCCGCGACCGCGGGCACCCCGCGGCATGCGCTCGTGCTCGATCACGCGATGCGGCCGTTGTTCAGCCACCTGCACGCGGTCGTGATGCCCACTGGTGTCTTCGCCGCCACCGAGGACTTCGGCGGGGGAGCGGCAGGCCGACAGCTGAGCAGCCGCGTCGCGCGTGCAGCCGCTGAACTCGCCACACAGGTCGTGTCCGGCGGCGTATCGGTGGCCGGATTTACACCGCCCGCGCCGACCCGCGACGCGGGCGTCGGCATACCGGCGGAGGTCACCCCGTTCAGCGTGCTGCTGGGCGGACACACCGGAAGCTGACTTACCCTGGATGGGTGACCACCGCCCAGCTCAGCCCGGTCGGCACCCCGGAGGTGCCGCTGTGGCAGCGCATCCGCGGGCCGGTCTACACCATGGTCGGCGGGGTGGCGGCGATGACGCTGCTGCACTTCCACGACCCGCACCAACACGGCTCCTACGCCTACTGCCCGTTCCTGTATCTGACCGGGCACCCCTGCCCGCTGTGCGGCGGGTTGCGCGCGATGAACGACCTGACCCGTGGCCGGGTGGAGGACGCGCTGCTCTCGAACGCCGCGGCCGTCTTCATCCTCTGCGCCGGGACCGTGATGATCCTGCGCTGGTTCGTCCGGCGGGCGCGCGGCGACGCCACGGCGATCCTGTTGCCGACCCCGCGGGTCGCCACGGCCGTCTTCGCGGTCGCGATGCTGGTCTTCACGGTGTTCCGCTGGACCCCGTGGGGGCACTGGCTCTATCAGAACTGAGTGCATGGGCCCGGCACCGCGCAGCGCGGTGCCGGGCCCATGCACTGGCAGTGTGGTGGTGTCAGTGGGCGGCCAGCCGGATGATGACGACGACGACCGTCCAGGCGGTGCCGATGATGCCGCAGATGAAGCCGGCCTTGACCTTGCCGCGACCTCCGATGGCACCGCCGGAAGCGTCGATCTCCTGCATCGCCTGGCGACCCATGATGATCGCAGGGATGCCAGTGAACAGACCGCAGCACACGAGGCTGAGGATGCCGAGCACCAGGATGAGCGTCCCCCTCTGGTGCTCCTGGGGCATGACGCCGCCATACGGGCTGCCGGGCTGCGGGGCGCCATACTGCGGGGCACCATAGGGCTGGGCGCCATACTGCGGGGCGCCGTAGGACTGGGCGCCGTACTGCGATCCGTCGTGCGGCGCGCCATACTGCGGGCCGCCCGGCTGCTGGCCCTCTTGCGGCGGGTTGCCGTACTGGGGCTGGCCGTATTGAGGGTAGCCCGAGCCGTCATTCGGCTGTTCGCCGTTGCCGCCCGGCTGGTTGGGGTCGTTCGGATAGTTGCTCACGGGCTGTCCTTTGTGTAGTCGGGTCCGGATGAGGGTAACGAAGGTTCGGGGGTTGGTGCACCCCTGACTTCCGCGTCGGTATGACGCGCCTGGCGCGCGACTCGATCCACGCCGGTCCACGCGATCTGCCGCGGTCGGAGCGGCTGGCCGCCGGCGCAGCCACCCGCTGGCGTGATGTGTGCAACTTCTTGCGTCATACCAAGGGTTTCGCCTTGGTAATCACAGACTCGCGGACGACAATCAGCACATGGTGTGGCTGATCCTTGCGCTGGTCATCGGAGTCGCGCTCGCCGCGACCGTCATCGGTCTCGTTGCCGTCCCGGCACACCGGGAAGGCCGGGAGGTGCTCGGTGAGGGTGCCGAGCAGTTGGTGAACTCGGTCGCCGAGCGTCGCGGCCGCAAGGACGGTGCCGGATCTGCGCGCGACGAGCAGCACGCGGCCGGCTGACCCGCCGCTCTGCGGGACGCGCCCCGAGGGGGTGGCGCTGCGGCCGTCGCACTGATCGGTTTGCCATGATGTCGGCGTGGACGCGCTCTGGGAAATTCTCGTCATCATCACGGTCGTCGTGCTCGCCGGCCTGGGCCTGCTGGTCGGTTACCTGCGCCGCTCGGGCACCAAGGGCGCGCCACCGGTAACCCCGCCACCGCCGGCTCGCGAGGCCAAGACACGCGAGGCCAACACCTACACCCCGAGCAGCACCGCGCGCATCGACACCAGCCGGGGCGCGCCGCAGGCGCCCGCTCCGGCCCCGGTGCAGCCCGTCGCGCCGGAGCCGGTCGACGTCGCCGAGGCGTCTGTCGAGGAGGAGGTGCCGGCGCCCGCGATCGAACGGCCGGAGTCGGCGCGCGGACGGATGACCCGGCTGCGTTCGCGGCTGGCGAGCTCGAACAACAATCTCGGCAAGGGCCTGTTGTCGGCGCTGTCCAGCGGCAAGCTGGACGACGCGGTGTGGGAGGAGGTCGAGGACACTCTGCTCGGCGCCGACCTCGGGGTCGACGCCACCACGGAGATCGTGGACGGACTTAAACGTCGAGTGCAAGTTGAAGGCGCTCCGGACGCGGAAACCCTGGAAAGCTGGCTGCACGCCGAACTGCTCGCCCAGGTCCGGCCCGACATGGACCGGCGGATCGCGGGTAGCCGGGTCGGCGACCGACCCGCGGTGATCATGGTGGTCGGTGTCAACGGGACGGGCAAGACCACGACCGTCGGCAAGCTGGCCCGCGTGCTCGTCGCCGAGGACAAGGACGTCGTGCTCGGCGCGGCAGACACCTTCCGCGCCGCGGCCGCGGACCAGCTCGAAACCTGGGGGGCACGGGTCGGCGTGCCGACGGTGCGCTCCGAGAAGGAGGGCGCCGATCCGGCGGCCGTGGCGTTCGACGCGGTGAAGGCCGGTCAGGAGGGCGAAGTCGACGTGGTGATGATCGACACCGCCGGCCGGTTGCACAACAAGGTCGGCCTGATGGACGAGCTGGCGAAGGTGAAGCGGGTCATCGAGCGGCAGAGCCCCATCGACGAATGCCTGCTGGTGCTGGACGCGACCACCGGGCAGAACGGCATGCGGCAGGCGGAGGTGTTCGCCGGCGCGGTCGACATCACCGGTGTCGTCCTGACCAAGCTGGACGGCACGGCGAAGGGTGGCATCGTCGTACTCGTGCAGCGGGAACTCGGCGTGCCGGTCAAGCTCGTCGGGCTCGGGGAGGGCGCCGACGACCTGGCGCCGTTCGACCCCGTCGCATTCGTGGATGCCGTCCTGGACTGAGTGACAGTCACTTCGCCGAGTGACGGCGGAATTGCGCCGTCACTCGGCGAATAGCCGTCATTCGCGGGATGGGGCGAGCGCGATGGGGCGGGAGCGGGCGGGGTCAGGCGCGCAGGGCGGCGTCGGTGGCCTGGTTGACGCGGCGGTCGGCCTGGATCTGCGGGTCCGACAGCAGCCACCGGATGCCGCGCGCGCCGAGGTTGCCGAGCGCGCGGAGTGCGGGTGCGGCGCCGGGCGGCGTGCGGATCCCGAGCATCTCCCGGGCGTATGGCGGCAGTGTCCCGACCGCACCCGCCACCAGGGTCAGGTAGGCCGGTCGCGCAGCCGGGGAGAGCGGCGGGCGCCAGGTGATGAACCGCAGCACCGACCGCGCCGCCGGGGTGCCGCGCAGCTCCGTCCGGTATGACGCGAGCGTCTCGTCCAGCTGGGCCACCGTCGCCGGGGCGTTGTCGAAACCCAGCCGGGACGAGACGCTGCCGATCTGGGCGACATACGTGTCGGCCTCGGCGCTGGTGAGACTGCCCCCGCCATACGCCCGGAAGCAGGTGAGGAAGCTGTCCGCCTCGGCGGCGTGTACCCACGCGAGCAGGTGCGGGTCGTCGGCGCGATAGGGCACTCCCTCGAACGTGCCATGCACCCGGCGGTGGATGCCGCGGATGCGGGCGACCAGCCGTTCGGCGTCCGGGATCGTGCCGAAGGTCGTGGTGGAGATGAAGTTGCTGGTCTGCTGCAGCCGCCCCCACGGGTCGTCGCGGTAGTTCGAGTGATCCTCGACGCCCGCCATCGCCAGCGGGTGCAGCGACTGCAGCAACAGTGCCCGGATGCCGCCGACGAACATCGCCGCGTCCAGGTGCACCCGCCAGATGGGGTCCTCCGGGGTGAACCAGCGCTCGCCCGTCTTGCCCCAGATGCCGTCGGCGCGGCGCCGGGCGTCGTCGCCCGCCACCCGGTCGCGCAACTGCACCGCGGCGGTATGGCGCACGGCGTCACTCAGCCGAAGCAGCGGGTGGGGCAGGGCTGACGACATACAGCCATTGTCACTCGCGGGGGACCGGCGCGCGAAACCCAGCGTTTACCACCGCCGGGATCGGCAACACGGATGTAACACAAGGCCGCACGCCCCCGAAACCGTGCATTGCCAGGCTTACTCGCATGACATTGACTTCCCTGGCCATGGCGGCCCCTCCAACGCCGAACTCGGGTGATACCGCCTGGGTGCTGGCTGCAGCCGCCCTCGTGTTGTTCATGACCCCCGGCCTCGCGCTGTTCTACGGCGGGATGGTGCGCACCAAGAGCGTGCTGAACATGATGATGATGAGCTTCATCAGCATGGGCACCATCGGCGTGGTGTGGCTGCTCTGGGGATATTCCGAAGCCTTCGGCGCGGACAGCTCCGGCGGCTGGATCGGCAATCCCTTCGACCACTTCGGCCTGCACGGTGTGCTGACCGCGACCTACGGGACGATCCCCGGCCCCGCGTTCGTCGCCTTCCAGGTCGTCTTCGCGATCATCGCGGTCGCCCTCGTCAGCGGCGCGATCGCCGACCGGGCGAAGTTCACCACCTGGACGGTGTTCACCGTGGTGTGGGCGACGATCGTCTACTTCCCGGCGGCCCACTGGGTGTTCGCGTTCAACAAGTTCGCCGCGAACACCGGCGGCTGGATCGCCAACGGCGGGTTCTTCCTGCACGGCCACGGCGCCTACGACTTCGCAGGCGGCACCGCCATCCACATCAATGCCGGCGCGGCCGGTCTGGCGCTGGCCCTGGTGCTCGGCAAGCGGCTCGGCTTCGGGCGTGACCCGATGCGGCCGCACAACATCACCCTGGTGATGATCGGTGCCGGCATCCTGTGGTTCGGCTGGTTCGGCTTCAACGCCGGATCCGCGCTGTCGGCCGGCCCGCTGGCCGCCGGCGTCTGGGTGAACACACTCGGTGCGACGGCCGCTGCGATGCTCGGCTGGCTGGTCGTGGAGCGGCTGCGAGACGGTCACTTCACCTCGCTGGGTGCGGCCTCCGGCGTCGTCGCGGGCCTGGTCGCGATCACTCCGGCCTGTGCCACAGTCACCCCGATCGGTTCGCTGATCGTGGGCGTGGTCGCCGGCGCGGTGTGCGCGCTCGCGGTCGGGCTGAAGTTCAAGCTGGGCTTCGATGACAGCCTGGACGTGGTGGGCGTGCACCTGGTCGGTGGGCTCATCGGCACCCTGTTGATCGGCCTGCTGGCCAGCAAGGGCAGCCCCAACGGCTCCGGCACCCAGGAGGGCCTGTTCTACGGTGGCGGGTTCCTCCAGTTGGGCGTGCAAGCCGGCGCAGCGTTCTTCGTGCTGATCTTCTCCTTCGTGGTGACCTACATCATCGGCTGGCTGCTGCACAAGACGATGGGCTTCCGGGTCGACGAGCAGGACGAGGCCGAAGGGGTCGACCAGACCGAACACGCCGAAACGGCATACGACTTCGGCAACCTGTTCAGCGGCAGCCGCATCGGGCACCGTCCGGATCACCCGATCCGGACCACGAACAAGGAGGAAGTGGACGCATGAAACTCGTCACGGCGATCATCAAGCCCTTCAAGCTCGACGAGGTGAAGGAAGCACTGGAGACCTACGGCATCACCGGTATGACGGTCAGCGAGGTCAGCGGTTACGGCCGGCAGCGCGGGCACAGCGAGGTCTACCGCGGTGCGGAATACACCGTCGACTTCGTCCCGAAGATCCGGCTGGAGGCCGTCGTCGAGGATCTGGACGCGGCAAGCGTCGTGGACGTGATCGTCAAGACCGCGCAGACCGGGCGGATCGGCGACGGGAAGGTGTGGGTCGTGCCGATCGACGACATCGTGCGGGTCCGCACCGGCGAACGCGGCGAAGGCGCCATCTGACGACAGGGCCGCAGCGGGCACCACCGGCTGGTGGTGCCCGCTGCTTGCAGCGAGGGCGCGGCGGTGCGATGAAGGAGCGGATCAGCATGATCACGGGGATCGACCAGAAACGACTGGACCTCGCGGGCACCCGGGAGTTCACCCGGCTCGGCGAGGGGCCGAAGCGCAGGGCGCGGCTGGCGGCATACACCCTGGAGGTGCTGCGCGAGTTGTATGCCGACGCGGCGCGCTCCACCGGTGCGCCCGGCACGGGGGTGGCGCTCGCGGTGGTGGGCAGCCTCGCCCGGCGGGACGGCGGTCCGCTGTGCGATTTCGACCTGGTGCTGCTGCACGACGGCCGCTCGATCAGTGCCGACGATCTGAACGCGCTGGCGGATGCACTGTGGTATCCGTTGTGGGACAACGGGATTCGACTGGATCACAGTCTGCGCACGCCCAAGGAGTGTCGGTCGGTCGCCTCAGGGGACCTGGCGGCGACGACCGGGCTGCTGGACATTGAACCGGTTGCCGGCGACGCGTTGCTGGTCGCCCAGGTTCGCCAGGGCATCGCCCATGACTGGCGGGCCAATGCTCGCAAGCGGCTGCCGGAGCTGGCCGAGTCGGTGCGGGTGCGGCACGAGCGGCACGGCGACCTGTCGGCCGACCTGGAACCGGACCTGAAAGAGGCCGCCGGCGGCCTGCGTGACATGGCGGTGCTCCGGGCGCTGGCCGGGGCGTGGCTGGCCGACCGGCCGCACGGAGCGCTGGACACGGCATACGACCGGCTGCTCGACGTGCGGGACGCGCTGCACGTGGTGACCGGCCGTGGGCGCGACCGGCTGGCCCGTCAGGACCAGGACGCCGTCGCCGCCCTGCTCGGCGAACCGGACGCCGACGAACTGCTCACCTCCGTCGTCCAGGCCGGTCGCGTCGTCTCGCACGCGCTCACCGACACGATGCGGCGCGCGGGGCAGTCGCAGCGGGCGCGGACGCTGCGGACCGGACCGCGCCGGCCAGTGCTGCGGCCACTCGGGCACGGCCTCTACCTGCACGACGGGGAAGTGGTGCTCGGCAGCCGGGACGTCCACCGTCGCGGTGCCCTCGTGCTGCTGCGAGCTGCTGGTGCCGCAGCCTCGCGCGGGGTGCCGATCGCGCCGAGCACGCTGCACAATCTGACCGCCGACCTCCCGGGGATCGCGACGCCCTGGCCGGCCGAGATCCGGGATGCCTTCGTGGACCTGCTCGCCTCCGGGCCGGGGCTGGTGAGTGTCTGGGAGACGCTCGACCTGACGGGAGTCATCGGTGGCTGGCTGCCGGAATGGGCGGCGGTGCGCGGGCGCCCGCAGCGCAGCCCGGTGCACCGGTTCACCGTCGACCGGCACCTGATCGAGACCGTCGTGCAGGCCGCTGCGATCCGGGACCGGGTGCGCCGGCCCGACCTGCTGCTGATCGCGGCGCTACTGCACGACATCGGCAAGATCGCGGGGGTCCACGATCATGCCGTCGAGGGTGCTCCCGTCGCGGCGAACGTCGCGCGGCGGATGGGTTTCGACGCCGCAGACGTCGCGACGCTGGAATTGCTGGTGCGCGAGCACCTGACGATCGTCGACCTGGCCACCCGGCGCGATCCGCACGACCCGCAGACCGTTAAGGCGCTGATCGCCGCGGTCGGGGAGGAGCCGGACGTGCTCGCCCTGCTGGCCGCCCTGACCGAGGCGGATGCGGTCGCCGCAGGCCCCAAGGCGTGGACCTCGTGGCGGGCCGGGCTGGTCACCACGCTCGTCGAGCACGCCCGGGCCGCGCTGGAGGACCGGCACCGGGTGCTGCCCGCCGAGGAGGGCGCGCTCGACCCGGTGATTGCGCAACAGGTGCGCGGCGGAGCGCCATACGTGCTGGTGCTGCCGACGCCGTCGGGTGCGCAGATCGAGATCTCGGACACCGACCGGCCGGGACTGTTCGCCGCCAGTGCGGCGCTCCTGGCGTCGTTCGGTATGACGGTGCGCTCCGCCCGGATCCGCACGACCGACGGGGTCGCGCACAACACCTGGCACGTGGAGGCGCCGCTCGCGGACCTGCCGAGCGTCGACCAGCTGGTGCGCGGGCTGCGTCAGCCCGGCCAGACTCGCCCGCGGCGCCAGCCGCGCGCCATACCGGGGGCCGGGCAGCCGCCGTCGCGGGCGACGGTCGTGCCGGACGCGTCCGCCGACGCCCTGGTCCTGGAGGTGCGTACGGCGGACCGGGCCGGCCTGCTCGGCGACCTCGGGGAGACCTTCGCGGCACATGGTCTGGCGGTGCGGTCCGCACACGTGGCGACGTATGCCGGCCAGTCGCTCGACACGTTCTACGTCACGACCGGCACCGGCGAGCTGGTCCCGCCGCCGGAAGTCGCGCGCATCATCGCCGCGCTGATCGACGCGTGTGACGGTGCAGCAGTCAGTTAACCTTGCCTGCGTGTTCAACAGCCTGTCCGACCGCCTGACGTCGACCTTCAAGAACCTCCGGGGCAAGGGTCGGCTCTCCGAGTCCGATATCAACTCCACGATCCGCGACATCCGGCTCGCGCTGATCGATGCCGACGTCGCGACACCGGTTGTCCGTGAGTTCACCGGGCGTGTCCGCGAGCGGGCGCTCGGTGCCGAGGTCAGCCAGGCGCTGAACCCGGGCCAGCAGGTCGTGAAGATCGTCAACGAGGAGCTCGTCGGCGTCCTCGGCGGGCAGACCCGTGAGCTGCAGATGGCCAAGCACCCGCCGACCGTCATCATGCTGGCCGGTCTGCAGGGTTCCGGAAAGACCACGTTCGCCGGCAAGCTGGCGCGTTTCCTGCGTGACAAGGGTCACTTCCCGGTGCTGGTGGCGGCCGACCTGCAGCGGCCTAATGCGGTGACCCAGCTGGAGGTGGTCGCCGAGCGGGCCGGCGTGCCGTGTTTCGCCCCCGAGCCCGGCAACGTCGGCGGTCACGACGCGGCCACGGCCGAGGGCACCCAGTCGTATGGCGACCCGGTGTGGGTCGCGCGGGCCGGTGTCGGTCAGGCGAAGGTGCGCCAGTACGACGTGGTGATCGTCGACACCGCGGGCCGGCTCGCGGTCGATGAGAACCTCATGCAGCAGGCTGCCGACATCCGCGACGCGATCCAGCCTGACGAGGTGCTGTTCGTCATCGACGCGATGATCGGGCAGGCGGCGATCGAGACCGCGCTCGCCTTCCAGAAGGGGGTCGACTTCACCGGTGTCGTGTTGTCCAAGCTCGACGGTGACGCCCGCGGTGGTGCGGCGCTGTCGGTGGCGTCGGTCACCGGCCGGCCGATCATGTTCTCCTCGATCGGTGAGCAGACCAAGGACATCGAGGTCTTCCACCCCGACCGGATGGCGTCGCGCATTCTCGACATGGGTGATGTGCTCACCCTGATCGAGCAGGCTGAGAAGGCCTTCGACCGTGACCAGGCCGCCGCGATGGCGCGCAAGTTCATGGACGAGGAGGACTTCACCTTCGACGACTTCCTGCAGCAGATGGCGGCCATCAAGAAGATGGGCAACCTGAAGGCGCTGATGGGGATGATGCCCGGCATGTCCGGGATGAAGGAGCAGCTGGCCAACCTGGACGAGCGGGAGTTCGACCGGGTCGAGGCGATGGTCCGGTCTATGACGCCGTTCGAGCGCACCCACCCCAAGCAGATCAACGGCTCCCGCCGGGCACGCATCGCCGGTGGCTCGGGTGTCACGGTGTCCGAGGTCAATTCGCTGCTGGAGCGTTTCGGTCAGGCGCAGAAGATGATGCGCCAGATGCGGCGCGGCGGTGGCATGCCCGGTATGCCGGGGCTCCCCGGCGGTGGTGCGAAACGCGGCAAGCAGCAGCCGAAGAAGAAGGGCAAGAGCGGCAACCCCGCCAAACGCGCCCAGCAGGAGGCCGCCGCAGCGCAGAAGGCGACGGGCGCGCGGGACAAGGCGATGGGCAGCGCGTTCGGGCAGCAGGAGGAACAGGACTTCTCGAACCTCAAGCTACCCAAGGGTTTTGAGAAGTTCCTCGGCCCGGGAGCGAACAAGGACTGAGGTCGTCAGCCGCTCGGTGCGCTGTCGGGGTAGCGATCGGCGACGACCTGCACGGTCCACGGTCCGACGGCGTGCTCGACGGTCACCTGGACCTCTGCTGAAGTGCTTCGGCTGCCCAGTGCCGGCGGATCCACCGTGCGGAAGTCGATGGCCGGGATGCGCCGGTCGTAGAGCGAGCACCAGGTGTCCGGGTGGGAGGTGTTCCTCGTGATCGCGATCGATGTGCAGTTCACCCAGGGCAGCCGGCCGTTGATCAGGACCCGGAACTGTCCGGTGCCTGTGGGCGACAGCAGGCCGGTGATGTCCAACTCGGGAACGGATCCTGCGGTGACCGGCGGCAGTGTCAGCCGCCCGGTGAAGGTGCCGTTGGGCTGGTCCGCGTCGCCGTGCAGGGTCAGCACCGTTCCCTGGGCAGCAGGCCGGATCAGGTGTCCGTCTTCGGTCGTCTGTCGGCGCAGCGCGTCCAGCGTGGTGTTGTGCTCGAGAATGAAACTGCTTGTCGCCACCGGATATTCGTTCCACGGCAGCTTCTGGTAGACCGCGACCGGCCACTGCGACCGCGCGGTGTCGTAGGTCATCACCGAGGTAGATCCCCGCACCGGGGTGAGCTCCGGGGTTGCCGAACCGCCCGGGCAGGACTGCTGGAGGTATTGGCCTGGCAGTTCGCTGCCGATGGTGATAGGCACGCGCGCGTTGGAACAGGCCACCGCGACAGCTGCCGTGCCGTGCGGCGCGGTGAAGGGCTCGGAGTCAGGCCCGATCGCGACTTCGTGGATGGCGACCAGCCGATAGCCCTGGGTGTACGCCGGGAAGTGCGTGCCGTGCGCGTGGTTGAGGCCGGCCGCCGTACGCAGCCATTCGTCGTGCCAGGTCTGTGCGATCCACACGGACGAGATCGTGACGACGACGACCAGGGCGGCGGCGGCATACGTCCACCAGGTGCGACGCGGCGGCGGTGGCACGGCGCGGATGGCGTCGAGCGTCGTTCTCGGGTCAGGGGATTCGGCCAGATCGCCGAAATCGTCCAGCAGGCGGCGCCGGTCGGCCCGGTCGGCGCCGGTCAGCTCGGGCGGTATGCCGGCATACGCCTGCGTGACGTCGTGCGATCGCAGGTGAAGCGCCCGAGCCGCAGCGGCCGGTTCGTGGTCGTCGAGGACTTCCAGCGTGAGTATGGCGCGCTGACGCGGGCTGAGCCCGGCGAGGAGCGGAAGCGCGCGGGGAAACCGCCGGTGCCGGCGCCGGATGGCAGGTCGAGGCGAGCGGCCCTGCGCGCCATACGCAGGCGGGCGGTCGCAGTCGCCCGGGAGAGGTCGGTGCGCTCACGCTCCAACTCGGCGAGAACTGTCGCGACGAGTCGCTCCGCGTCCTCCTGGGAGGCGGTGAGCAGGTAGGCGTCGTGGTGCAGGTCCGGGGCGCGGGCGACGACGAACTCATCGAAGTCGTTCGCAGCGGCCGTCCGCATGACTCCCAGGGTAGGCGGATCGGCAGCGCCGCGTGGTCAGTTCTGTGCCTTGTATCGGTCGTAGCGGATCTGCAGCTTCCACGGCCCGAGTGCGTCGCGGACCTGGACCCGGACGACCACCGAACCGCCGTGGGTGTCGATGTCCGGGTCAGGGCCGCCCAGATCGCTCATCGGCACCTGTGGCACCCAGCGGTCGTAGATCCGGCACCAGCCGCTGTCGTTATCGTCGGCGGAACCGGGGATCGAGCAGTCCGACATCGGCGATCCACCGACTTCGATGCGGTATTGTCCGGTCGTGGTTGGCGACAACAGCCCGCTCATGAAGAGAGTGGTGCTCGCCGCCGAGGGCGGCACTCGGGCCGTGCCGGTGAATGTGCCGTTGGTGCCGTGCATCGTCAGCGTCTCGCCGACGCGCACCGGAGAGTCGCCAAAGTTCGCCTTCGCGTTCAGGTCGAGGGGAACGTTGTGCTGGACGTCGAAATGACTCTTGGCAACCGGATAACGATCCCAGGGCACCGGCACATACCGCGCTACCGCGATCTCCTGGTGGCCCTGCCGGGGAGCGGTCACCGACGTCACCCCATCGGGGGCGTACAGGTAGTAGCGTCGGTCAGACTGAGCCGCGCAGGGATACGGCTGCGGGACGTCAGTGCCATCCGTGATCTGCGGCCAGTTGGCCGGAACTCTTGGATCGGGGCGCGCGCAGCTGAGCGCCAGCACACCACCCGGAGCCAGGTCGTTGATTGTGCGGGTGGCGCCGACCGTCACGGTCTGTACCCCGACGAGTTTGTAGCCCTGCGTATAGGCATGGAAGTGAGTGCCGTGGGTGGCATTGATTCCCGCGGGCGAGCGCAGCCAGCTGTCGTGGGCGGCGTTGCTGACAGTCACGGCGGCAATGGTGACCGCGGCGACGCCGATCGCTGCTGCCACACGGGTGCGGCTGATGAGCCGAGACGCCGGGGCATGGCGAGAGCGTTCGATCGTGACGGCCGGGTCCGGCCAGGCGGCGTGCTCGCCGAGGTTCGTGAGCATCTCGCCGATCCGGTGGTCGTCGACTGCGAATCCCATGGTGGCGCAGGCAGTTTCCTCGTCGCGCTGGATCTCGCGCCGCGGTATGCCGAGCTGGCGGGCCGTCATCCGGACGGTGAGTCCGTCCAGGTGCCGGAGCATCAGGATCGCGCGCTGGCGGGGTGACAGGCGCAGGACCGGTGCGGTGTCCGGGGTGTCCCCGCCGACGGTCGGCGCCGTCCCGGCGACAGCGAGCCGCGCCATACTCTGCCGGGCGTGCTGGCCGGCCTGCCCGACGTCCGCGGTGTCGCGTGCGAGTTGCCCGACGGCGCGGGCGACGAGGCGCTCGGCATCGTCCTGGTCACCGGCCAGCAGGTATGCCGTGCGGTGCAACTCCGCGGTGCGTGCCGCGACGAAATCCGCCAGGTCCTCGCCGACGTTGCCCCGCATGCGCTCAGGGTATGCCGAAACGCACGCACGTGCGGTCGTTCCGGCGCCGCGGCAAGTAATGTCGGTGGTATGGCGAACGATGCACCCGTGCTGCACGTGACCGGTCGTGTCCTGGTCGGTCCTGAGGAAGTCCGCGACGAGCTGTGGGTGATCGGTGGCCGGATCAGCTGGACAGCGCCATACGACACCGAAAACGTGCAGACGGTGCGAGGTTTCGTGCTTCCCGGGCTGGTCGATGCGCACTGTCACGTCGGGCTGGAGGCGCACGGCGGTGTCGACAAGGCGACCACGGAGCAGCACGCGCTGACCGAGCGCGAGGCGGGTGCGTTGCTGCTGCGCGACGCCGGCTCGCCGGTCGACACGCACTGGATCGACGAACGCGACGACCTGCCGCGGATCATCCGGGCCGGCCGGCACATTGCCCGCACCAAGCGCTACATCCGCAACTTCGCGCACGAGATCGAGCCGGAGGACCTCGTTGCCTACGTGCGGCAGGAGGCGCGGCGCGGCGACGGCTGGGTCAAGCTCGTCGGCGACTGGATCGACCGGGATCGTGGAGACCTCGCGCCGTGCTGGCCGCGCGAAGCGCTGCGTGCCGCGATCGACGCGGCGCACGAGGAAGGTGCGAGTGTCACCGCACACTGCTTCGGGGAGGAGTCGCTGCTCGACTTCGCCGCGGCCGGCACCGACTGCATCGAGCACGCTTCGGGGTTGCTGCCCGACTCGATCGATCTGTTTGCGCAGCAACGGATTTCAATCGTCCCGACGCTCGTCAACATCGAGAACTTCCCGAAGTTCGCCGACGCCGGCGAGGCCAAGTTCCCGGGGTATGCCGCGCACATGCGCGACCTCTATGCCCGGCGCTTCGACACCATCGCGGCCGCGCACGAAGCCGGCGTGCCGATCTGGGTGGGCACCGATGCGAGCGGTCAGCTGCCGCACGGACTGGTCGCTGCGGAAGTCGCTGAGCTGACCAAGGCCGGGATGACGAACCTGGAAGCGATCAGCGCCGCCACCTGGGGTGCCCGCGATTGGCTCGGTCGACCCGGGCTCGACGACGGAGAGAGCGCGGACTTCGTTGTCTACGAAGAAGATCCGCGCGACGACGTGCGCATCCTGGCAGCTCCGGCACGAGTCGTCCTGCGCGGTCGGCAGGTGCAGCCCTGAACGTCGGCCAGCGGTTGCAGCCCTTGCGTTCGTCCGGTCGCCGCGTCTGGGTCCGCACGGTGCAGCCGGACGACGTCCCGGCATACCGCGCCGCAGTGCAGCAGTCGGCCGCTCGCATCAGCGTCTGGAACCCCGTCAACCCCGACGACATCGGCTGGCACCTCGACCGGCAGAGCGAGGAACACCGCACCTTCCTCATTCACGCGACCGATCCGGAGGGGAGCCACGGCATCGTCGGAAAGGTCAACGTCACCAACGTTGTTCGCGGGCGGTTCCAGAGTGGAGTGCTCGGCTACGACTCCTACGACCCGTATGTCGGGAGGGGTCTTTTTGCCGAAGGGATGCGCCAGATCATCAATCTCGCGTTCCGGCCGCAGCCCGAGGGGATGGGGCTGCATCGGCTTGAGGCGAACGTCCGTCCGGGCAACTCCCCGTCGGCGGGTCTGTTGCGGTCACTGGGTTTTCGGCGCGAAGGGTTGGTCCGGGACATGCTGTGGCTGCCGGGGGCGGACCGTCCGGCATGGCGGGACCACGTCATGCACGCGATGACGCGCGAGGAGTGGCCCGCCTCGGCATACTCGCCCCATCGCGGACCGCGAATGGTGTTGCTCGTCAACGGGATTCCCGGTTCCGGGAAGTCGACGCTGGCGCCACGACTCGCCGCCGAGCTGGGACTGCCGCTCTTCGCCAAGGACATGGTCAAGGAGACGCTTTTCGACAACGCGTCGCAGGAGGTGCGTCCGGTGCTGGCCGGCACCAGCGGCCGCGGGTCGCCGCTCGGCGCCGGAGCGAGCGAGCTGTTGTGGCAGCTGCTCGCCGCGTCGCCGGTCGGCGGTGTGGTGGAGAACATCTGGTGGGCCGACGACCAGCCGTACGCGGTCGACGGTCTGCAGCGGGCCGGTTTTGACCCGGCCATCGTGCCCCACGTGTGGTGCTCGCTGCCGCTGCCGACCGCTCGCCGCCGGCACGAGGAACGGGTCGCTGCCGGCCGCCGGCACCCCGTGCACGGCACGGACTTCACCACCCAGCTGACGCTCGACTGGGACTGGATCGCCCGCAACGGCAAGGCATTCGACTTCGGCGTCCGCATCGACGTCGACACGTCGCACCCGGTCGACGCGCGCACCGTCACTCACGCGGCACTGCGCGCGCAGGAGTCGTTCGCGCGCTGACACAGCGGGGGGCCTGTCCTGAGTAGCGGGGGAGCGAAGCGGAGGAGCGTATCGAAGGGTGTATCGAGACCCGGCTGCGTGGTGCGCGACGTGCACGGGTGTGGGAATCTGGGGCCATGAGCCCCCGTATGCCGAGCGAGACGGCGCAGCAGGACCGGATCTGGATGGCCTTCCCCTCCGAGGGCTACACGCTCGGCGAGACCGCCGCCGACGCCGACGAGGCCCGGTTGACCTGGTCGGCCGTGGCGCACGCCGCACTGGAATTCGAGCCGGTCACGATGGTCGTCGACCCCGTCGACGCCGAGATCGCGCGCCGTTACCTGTCGGCCGAGATCGAGATCGTGCACACCCCGCTGGACGATGCGTGGATGCGCGACATCGGTCCGACGTTCGTCGTCGACGACGGCGTGCTGGCCGGAGTCAACTGGGTGTTCAACGGCTGGGGCGCGCAGGAGTGGGCGACCTGGGACAAGGACGCGAAGGTCGCGTCATACGTCCTGCAGGAAGCCGGCGTTCCGTGCATCGATTCGCCGATCGTCAATGAGGGCGGCGGGATTCACGTCGACGGCGAGGGCACGGTGCTCGTCACGGAGACGGTGCAACTCGACCCGGGACGTAACCCGGACGCGACCAAGGAAGACATCGAAGCCGAGCTCGCTCGCACGATCGGCGCGACCCACGCAGTGTGGCTGCCGCGTGGCCTGACACGCGACTCGGAGCGGTTCGGCACGCGGGGACACGTCGACATCGTCGCTGCGATTTCCGCGCCGGGAGTCCTGCTGCTGCATGACCAGCGCGACCCGGCTCACCCGGACCACGCGGTCATGCAGGAGATCGAACGAGCCCTGCGCGAGACCACCGACGCGGCCGGCCGCAGTTGGGACATCCGTAAGGTGCCCGCTCCCGCTGTGCTCACGGACGACGAGGGGCCGGTCGACTACAGCTACCTCAACCACCTGGTCGTCAACGGCGGGGTGATCGCCTGCTCGTTCGGTGACCCGCACGACGACGAGGCGGCCGCGTTGCTCGCCGACGCATACCCCGGCCGCCGGGTCGTGACCGTCGACGCGCGACCGCTCTTCGCCCGTGGCGGCGGCATCCACTGCATCACCCAGCAGCAGCCCTCGCTGGCCGAGTAGCTCTGCGGCTACTCGACCAGCGGGGCTGGTGGCGGACCGCCGGACCCCATAGACCCGTCGCCCATCATCGAGCGGGGTACTAATCCACCGAGCGGGGTACATACCCGGACCCTGGCGGCCCCGGTTTCTACCCCGCTCGGCACGGAACTACCCCGCTCGGCGGACGAGGCTGCGCGGTCAGGCGGCGGGTTCCGCGTCGGCGGCCGCGTTCACCCGCTCGGACTGGCGCAGGTCGTCGGGGCTGGTGGGCTTCATCCGCAGCGCCTGCTCGGTGAGATAGCGGACGTAGGCGTAGTTGGTGAAGAAGCCCGGCAGGTAGTCGCTCAACGCGGTGAAGTCGAGCACCTCGCGCGCAGCCTGGAAACGTGCCGCCGTGACGTCGTCCTGCCCGCGGGTGAGGGACGCGATCTCCTCGTCGATGATCCGATCGAGCAGCTCGCGGGTGACTCGCGGACCCTCGGCCAGTTGCGACTCGTGATGCAGCCACTGCCACAGCTGTGCGCGTGAAATCTCAACGGTTGCAGCGTCTTCCATCAGATTGTCGATCGTGATGGCACCCGTGCCGCCCACCCACGCGGCGAGGTAACGCAGCGAGACCGAGACGCTGTGCCGCACGCCGCCGAGGGTGATCGTCTGGTGCACGCCGGTCAGAGAGACCAGGTCGGACGCGGGCAGCGCAACCGCCTGACGCAGTGAGCGCTGGTCGACACGGTCGCCGAGCACCGAGCGGTATGCCGCCAGGCAGGTCTCCACGACCGCCGGGTGCGCCACCCAGGATCCGTCGAAGCCCTCGGTCGCCTCGCGCTGCTTCTCCGCGGTGACTTGCGCCAGCGCACGGTGCCGGGCGGCCTCGTCATGCCCGGTCGGGTTCACCGCTGCCGGACCGCTGATCGCGTAGGCCCACCGCTTGTGACAGGTCGCGATCAGCAAGGTGGTCAGGGCGCGCAGGAACGGCGTGGTCATCGTCAGCTTGTCGCGGTCGGGCAGCACGAACTCGTCGCCACGGTGCGCGAACGTCCGCACGTAGCTGAACAGGTAGTCCCACCGACCCTCGGTCAATCCGCTGCAGTGCGAACGCAATTCGTAGAGGATCTCATCCATCTCGAAGGCAGCCGGGAGCGTCTCGATGAGGACCGTTGCGCGGATGGTGCCCTGCGGGATGCCGAGCTCCCGCTGGGCGAGGACGAAGACGTCGTTCCACAGGCGCGCTTCGAGGTGCGACTCGATCTTGGGCAGGTAGAAGTAGGGCCCGGCACCGTTGTCGATCAGTTGCTTCGCGTTGTGGAAGAAGTAGAGGCCGAAGTCGAACAGCGAGGCGGAGATTGGCCGCCCGTCGATCGTGATGTGCTTCTCGCACAGGTGCCAGCCACGAGGCCGCATGATGATCGTGGGTCCGGCGCCGGTCGTCGTGAGCGTGGCGCCGTCGGACGATTCGTAGCGCAGGTCGCCGCGGATGGCGTCATACAGCGTGATCTGGCCGTCGATGATGTTCCGCCACGACGGGGCGACGCTGTCCTCCAGGTCCGCCAGCCAGGTCGAGGCACCCGAATTCATCGCGTGCGCAGCGGTGCCCGGGCTCGCCGGGGCGATCAACTCGCAGCGGCGATCGGCCAGACCCGGGCCCGGAGCCGCGACCTTCCAGGTGGGGTCGGCCCGGATCGCGGCTGTCTCGGGCAGGTAGTCGAGGTTTGCGCCGCCGTCGATCTCCTTCGCGCGGTGCCGGCGAGCAGCGAGCAACTCGGCCCGGCGGCCTGCGAACGCGCCGTCGAGGACTGCGACGAAGGCAAGCGCTTCCGGGGTGACGACCTGGTCGAAGCGTGGGTGCATGGTGCCGCGCACCACGGGGCTTCCGTGGGTCTCGCACATGACAATGTCCTTTCCGGACGTTAATTCCGAACAGGCACAGGAGGCTGGAGATGCGTGGGCGTTGCAGGGAGCTTGCGACCGGAACGCCCACGCATCTCCAGCCTCTAGTGCACGGATTGCCTTGGTATGACGAACGATTGGAGTGATCTTGTGGGGTGAATCCCGGGTCTGCACGGCCGGAGCCAGGTGACCGCGCAGACCCGGAAGTTTGAGTGACGCGACCTTAGAACTGCGCGGCCTCGGTGGAGTCCTTCAACGCCGTGGTGGCGCTGTCGGGGTTCAGTGCGGTGGACACCAGGTCGAAGTAGCCGGTGCCGACTTCGCGCTGGTGCTTGGTCGCCGTGTAACCGCGCGCCTCGCTGGCGAACTCCTTCTCCTGCAGCTCGACATACGCCTTCATCTGCTCCCGGGCGTAACCGTAGGCCAGGTCGAACATCGAGTAGTTGAGGGCGTGGAAACCGGCCAGCGTGATGAACTGGAACTTGTAGCCCATCGCGCCCAGCTCGCGCTGGAACTTGGCGATCGTGTCGTCGTCCAGGTGCTTCTTCCAGTTGAACGACGGGCTGCAGTTGTAGGCGAGCATCTGGTCTGGGTGGTCCTTCTTGACCGCCTCGGCGAACTGCTTGGCGAGCGCGAGGTCCGGGGTGCCGGTCTCCATCCAGATCAGGTCCGCGTAGTCGGCATACGCGTTCGCCCGTGCGATGCACGGCTCGATGCCGTTTCGCACCTTGTAGAAGCCCTCGCCGGTGCGCTCGCCGGTCAGGAACTCGCGATCGCGCTCATCGACATCCGTGGTGAGCAGCGTCGCGGCCTCGGCATCGGTGCGGGCGATGATGACCGATGGGACGCCGGAGACGTCCGCGGCCAGCCGCGCGGCGTTCAGCGTGCGCACGTGCTGCTGCGTCGGGATCAGCACCTTGCCGCCGAGGTGGCCGCACTTCTTCTCCGAGGCCAGCTGGTCCTCCCAGTGCACCCCCGCGGCGCCGGCGCCGATCATGCCCTTCATCAGCTCGAAGGCGTTGAGCGGGCCGCCGAAACCGGCCTCCGCGTCGGCGATGATCGGCACGAGCCAGTCATCGACCGTCTTGACGCCCTCGGAGAACTCGATCTGGTCGGCACGCAGCAGCGCGTTGTTGATGCGACGCACCACCTGGGGGACCGAGTTGGCCGGGTAGAGCGACTGATCGGGGTAGGTCTGGGCGGCGAGGTTCGCGTCACCGGCGACCTGCCAGCCGGACAGATAGATCGCCTTCAGGCCCGCCTTGACCTGCTGCACCGCCTGGTTGCCGGTCAGTGCGCCGAGCGCATTGACATAGTCCTCGGTGTGCAGCTTGTCCCAGAGTTGCTCGGCGCCGCGGCGGGCGAGGGTGAACTCCTCCTGGACCGTGCCGCGCAGCTTGATGACATCGCCGGCGGTGTAGTCGCGAGTGACACCGGCCCAGCGGGGGTTGCGGTGCCAGTCGTTCTGCAGAGCGGTCTCCTGCTCGGCGGTGCTCGGCTGCTGCTGGGTGCTCATCCTGCATCGGTCCTTTCGCGATATCGGTGCGTTCGATGTGACTACTTTCGGGTACCAAGGACGCGAGGCAACAGGAGGTTTCGAATCAAAATTCGCAGTTTTTGCGATATTGTCGGTGCATGGTTCGAGTTTCTCGCGGTTCCGCTGCCGCACCCGCTGTCAAGAACGCTTCTTCTGCGGGCGGCGGCGCGTCCAGCAGCGATCCCGGCCGGCTGACGTCCCCCGGCATACGACCGGCGGCGAAGGACACCGTCAACGTGCCCGACACCCTGACCGTCGGGCGGCGCGTGCGGCATGTGCGGCAGGCGGCCGGACGCACGCTGGGTGACGTCGCGGCTGCCGTGGGTATGTCGACCTCTGCTCTGTCGCTGATCGAGAACGGCAAGCGGGAACCTCGCCTGTCGGTGATCTCGGCGCTGGCGCAGGAACTGCAGACACCGCTCGCGGACCTGCTGTCCACGGCACCGCCGAGCAGGCGCGCCGCGCTGGAGATCCGGCTGGAGCGGGCGCAGCGCCTGCCGTCATACGAGGCCCTCGGCCTGCCGCGGGTGAAGGTGAGTCCGCGGCTGCCCACCGAGGCGCTCGAAGCGCTGGTGGGTATGCACGAGGCGATGGCCTCCGCGCGGGCCGACAGTGCAGCGACGCCCGAGCACGCCCGGCGCGCCAACGCCGAACTGCGCGAGCGGATGCGGGCGGCGGACAACTACTTCGGCGACATCGAGGCGGAGGCGGGGAAGCTGCTCGGCTCGATCAGCCACCCGGGTGGCCCGATCAGCCGCACGACGGTCGATCGCATCGCGGCACACCTGGGCTACAAACTGGTGCACACCTCGGACCTGCCCGGTTCGACCCGCACTGTGACCGACCTGCACAACAAGCGCATCTACCTGCCGCAACCTGAGGCAGGACAACATGATTCGCGCTCGCTGGCATTGCATGCCGTCGGGCATCTGGTGCTCGGCCACCAGCCGCCGGAGGACTATGCCGAGTTTCTCTCGCAGCGCGTGGAGATCAACTACTTCGCCGCCGCGCTGCTGATGCCAGAAGGGGAGACCGTCGAGTTCCTGCGTCGCGCGAAGGCTGCGAAGGACATCGCGATCGAGGACCTGCGCGACGCATATGCCGTGTCCTACGAGACCGCCGCCCACCGCTTCACCAACCTGGCGACCCGGCACCTGGGCATCCCGGTCCACTTCATGCGGATCAGCCAGGACGGTGTGGTTTACAAGGCGTACGAGAACGATGGCGTGCAGTTTCCGGCCGATCCGACCGGCGCCATCGAGGGGCAGCGGGTATGCCGGTCGTGGACCGCGCGCCGCGTCTTCGAGCAGCCCGACCTGTCGCAGGCGTACCAGGCGTACACCGACACTCGATCGGGCACCTATTGGTGCACCGCGGTCGTGGACCGCACCAGGGACGGGCTGTTCGCGGTCAACGTGGGCGTGGCCTATCACGACGTGAAATGGATGCGCGGGCGCGAGACCACCGAGCGCGCGGTGTCCCGTTGCCCCGACCCGAGCTGCTGCAACCAGCCGCCGGCCGGGCTCGCGGAACGATGGGCGGGACAGGCCTGGCCGTCGGCGCGCGTGCACTCGCACCTGCTGGCCGCCATGCCGCCCGGCGTGTTCCCGGGCGTCGACGACACCGAGGTCTACCGGTTTCTGGAGCGGCACGCGTCGGGCGTGGGGTGAGGCGGGCCTTCGGGACGGGAATTTCGCGTCGGAAGTGTCCCGGAGGCGCGACGGTCGAGGTTTGGGGACGGGAAATCGGGCCGGAAGTGTCCCGGAGGCGCGACGGTCGGGCTTGCGGGACAGGCCCGAATCAACCGGTCAGCCGGCCAGGTGGTCCCACGCGTCGGAGAGGTCGGACCATGGGCCGACTGCCATGATCTCGCCGTCGACCAGCACCACCACGCGGTCCGCCTGGGCGAGCGCGGCCCGTTTGGAGGTCGCGCCGATCACCGTGCTGTGCCGCTCGCGCAGCGCCGCCCACAACTCGATCTCGGTCGTCGCGTCGAGCGCGCTCGACACGTCGTCGGCGAGCAGCAACTCGCTGTCGGTCGCGAGCGCGCGGGCGAGGGCGAGACGCTGGACCTGGCCGCCGGAGAGGCGGACTCCGCGGTGACCGATCACGGCGTCCGGCCCGCCGGCAGCCGCCACATCGGGTGCGAGCCGGGCGGTCTCCACCGGTTCGGAGAAGGCGCGGTCGGCATACCCCAGCTGCACGTTGTCGGCGAAGGTGCCGGACAGCACCCGCGGCACCTGCGCGACGTGGGCCACCTGACCCGGGCGCAGGAAGGCCTGGGCGTCGGTCACCTCGGTGCCGTTCCAGGTGAGCGATCCGCTGTGCGACAGGAGGCCAGCGAGCGACCCCAGCAGGCTCGACTTGCCCGAGCCGATCTGGCCGAGCAGCAGCACAAACTCGCCGCGGCGCACGGTCAGATCGACATCGCTGACGCCGATCGTTCCGTCGTCGTGTATGGCCGAGAAGTCGCGAATCGTCAGCTCCTGCAAAGGTGTTCGTGGTGTGGTCGACGGCTCGGGGGCCGTGCCCGCGACCAGGTCGATGTCGCCCGGGATGGTCACCAGGTCGACGCCACCGGCGAACCGGCTGGTTGCCCGCTGCCACGCCCGGGCGCCCGGAGCCTCGGTCACGACCGATCCGGCGACTCGGCCGAACCAGTCAAAGCCGCTGACGGCGTTGGAGACCAGGATCGCGGTCGCCAGCCCCCACACGTTGTCCAGGTATGCCGCCCACGCCACCACGACACCCACCTGCACGAGGACGATCGGCACCCCGTCGAGCAAGGCCCGGACGCGGTGCTCCTTGACCGCGGCATCCACCCGTCCGGCATCGACGTGCTGCAGGTGCCGATGGATCTCGGGGGTGCGCGCGGCCAGTTTGACAGTGCGCGCCGACTCCAGCGCCGAGACGAGAGCGCGCCCGAAGTTGGCACGCGACGTGGACGCTTTGGCCGCCGACCGGCCAGCGATCGGCCGGCCGCCGGCGGAGGCCACGGCGGCGCCCACCATGACGCCGAGCAGCACGAGACCGGCCAATACCGTGCCCCCGATGAGCGCCGTCACGACGGCAACCAGCAGACCGTTGATGAAGTCGATCCAGCGGTCGGCGTACTGCGCGTAGCGGTCGGAGTCGAGCGCGCGGCCCATGACCTCGCCCGGGGGAGTCTTGACCAGCCGGTGGCCGCGGATCTGCCCGAGTAACACCTGCATGCGGGTGCGCAGCAGCACTTCGACCCACCAGCGCGGGTAGCGCCGGATCGCTTCGGACAGCATCAGCGGGCCGGCGATCAGGCAGACGACCAGCAGGACGGCGAGCGTCATCGGGGTGTGGCCGTCCTTCAGATCCTGGACGGCGTTGCCCCACACCAGGGCGGTGACCGCGCCGAGCGAACCCAGCAGTGCCGACCCGAAGAACAACCCGATGGCCATCACGCCCCAGCGCGGCTGGACCAGCAGTGCCCGCGTGATGCCGCGGGCCAGCGAGGGGCCGTTGCCGGGGTCGGGCAGCTGCGGTGGGGTGCCGGTGCGGCGACGGCCCCCGACCTGAGTTCCCGCCGTCTCGCCGGTGCCGGACGGATCGCCGGTGGCCGGTTGCCCGGTTGCTCCGTCGTCCGCGGCCGAGGACGCCTCCAGCAGGTCCCGGAACGGCCCGGGAGTGCGGGCCAGTTGTGCACGCGGACCGGCTTGCACCAGGGTGCCGTGATCGAGCACGGCAACCTGGTCGGCGCGCGCGATGGTGCTCAGCCGGTGCGCCACGAGCACGCCGGTGCGGCCCGCGAGCAGGTGCTCGGCTGCGGACACGACGCGCCGCTCGGTGAGCGGGTCCATGCGGGCAGTCGCTTCGTCGAGGATGACGACGCGCACGTCGCGCACCAGCAGCCGCGCGAATGCGACGAGCTGCTCCTCGCCCGCCGACAGCGAGGTGCCGCTCGCACCGAGCACGGTGTCGAGACCATCGGGCAGGCTCTCGACCCAGTCGGTCAGGCCGAGCCGATCGATCGCGGCGACGATGTCGGCGCGCGGGACGTCCGCGAAGAGCGCGATGTTCTCGGCGAGTGTGCCGACCAGGAGTTCGGTGCGCTGGGTGACGACGCCGACCGCCGAGCGCAACTGCTGCAGGTCGAGGGTGGTGACGTCGGCGCCGCCGAGCAGGACCATCCCGGGCGGTGGTTCGACGGCCCGGGACAGCAGGGAGGCGACGGTCGACTTGCCGGACCCGGTGCGGCCGACGAGGGCGACCGTGTGACCGGCGGGCACGTGCAGGTCGAGATCGTGCAGCGCGAACGCGCCCTCGGCATACCTGAATCGCAGCCCGTCGAGCCGTATGTCGAGAGGCGTCTCGGGCAGGGCGGCGCCTCCGACCGGCTCCGGCTCGACCGCGAGCATCTGCCGTAGCCGGATCAGCGCGCCGATACCGGTCTGCAGGTCGGGCAGGTGACGTGCGGTCATGTCGATCTGGCCCACGAACGTCGTGGTGACCAGGAAGAGTGTCACGACCGATGCGACGGACATCCCGCCGTCCGCGACCATGGCGATGCCGACGATGCCGACACCCGCCAGCATCGCGTGCAGCAGCACGCTGGCTCGCAGCGTCAGCAGCCACTCGAGGTCGAGAACCTTGCGGAACCGCTCGTGGATGGTCGCCGAGAGCCGCGCGAGCCGGGCGACCGCGAAGGGCTGCCCCAGGCTGGTGCGCAGGTCGTCGGCGCCGGCGATGCCCTCCTCCAGGGCGGCGGCGTGGTCGGTCCAGGCGATCTCCTCGGCTACCTTGCGCTTCGCGAGCTCGCCGAGCCGCGGCTTGATCACCGCGAAGGTGATGAACGCGATCACCGGGAAGACACCCCAGGCCGGCCACCAGGTGATGCCGGCGATGATCCACATCGGAACCAGTGCGACGAGAGTTTCCAGCAGGCGCCATACCTGCTGGCGCAGCAAGTTGCCGACCTCGTGCGTGTCGTCGTCGACCCGGTCGATGACCTCGCCGACCGCTTGCTCCGACAACGCCGAAAGCGGTTGGTGCAGCGCGGCATTCAGCAGGTCGCCGCGCAGCGTTCCCTCGGCGCGGTCGATGATCGCAGCCCAGAAGAAGCGGCCGACCGTGTCGAGCAGGGCGCCACCGACGACACACAGAGCGAGGAGCCAGACCAGTGCGCGGGTGGGGTGCGCGGCCAATTGGCCGGCGACGACGGTGCCCAGGACCACGCCCACGGTGCTGATCACCATCACCGTGAGGGTCAGGGTCGTGGAAACGCCGGCGAGCCGACGGACGCTGAGCTGGCGCCGGCGGTCGTTCGGGGGAGTTCCGGGCGGTGAGGTGACGGCGCCGCCGGAGGCACGAGTGGCAGTGGAGGTCATGGCGCGTCAACGCTACGCGGAAGCTCGGACAGCCGCATTTTCATTTCTCCGTGAGAGTCGCCCCTCGCCGAATCGCGCAGCCGTCGCAACCTCCCGGTAGGGGTGTGCGTCCTTGCTGTAGAAGGCCGAACGTCCACGAAGGGGTAGCCATGAATCGTCGACAGGCACTGCAGTCAATCGCCTTGGTGTCGCTGGGTGCTGCACTCGCAGGGTGCAAGTCCGGAACGTCTGCAGGCCCGGGGACGGGCTCGAAATCCGGTGCACCGTCGAGTAATTCGTCGGGGACGGTGGCGCCCGGACCGAGCGGTGTGCTCGCCGTCAACGCAGCCCGTATGACGCCCGGCCCGGCGACTCGCGCGGGTGCGGACCTGACGGAGTTCGGTGTGCGAGTTCTGCTGAAGGACGCGCAGATCGGCGCGACGTCGAACGGCTCGATCAGCCCGTACTCGATCTATGCCGCGCTGGCGATGACCGACGCCGGCGCTCGGGGCACCACTCAGGCGCAACTCGACAAGCTGCTCGGCGGGGACCAGCAACGCCAGGCGGGCAACATCACCGCGATCGACGCGGCGGTGGCCAAGGCCGTCGCCGCGAGCAAGAGCGGCCGGGGGAAGCCGACCGTGGTGCGGGCCGCGAACTCGCTGTGGCCCGACAAGAGCCTGCCGGTCCGGCACGCCTACCTCGAGCAGCTGTCGAGCGGGTATGGCGCGCAACTGCACGTGGTCGACTACAAGAACGACCCGGCGGGCGCGACCGAGCAGATCAACGACTGGGTCAGCGAGCGCACCAACAAGCTGATCCCGCACCTGCTCGGACCCGGCTCGGTCACCGCGGCGACGCGACTGGAACTCGTCAACGCGCTTTATCTGAAGGCGGCCTGGCAGGAGGCGTTCGGCGACCCGGGCAAGCCGTCGGCGTTCACGACGGCGGCCGGCACGCAGGTGCAGGTGCCCTACATGGAAGTCGAGACGCAGATGGTGACTGCGCACGGCACCGGGTGGGAGAGCGTCACGATTCCCTACCAGGGCGGCGGTATGGCGATGACCGTCGTGCTACCCGCGAAAGGCACGTTCGCCCAGATCCGGTCGTCCCTGGCGCACGTGCTCACGACGGCGACCAGCGCCAAGCGTGCCCGGGCAGTCGACCTGTCGATGCCGGCGTTCTCCATCGACACCAGCAGCCAGCTGGCGCCCACCCTGCAGTCACTCGGGGTCACCCAGCTCTTCGGCTCGGCGGACCTGTCCGGCATCGCCGGGAAACCCGGCGAGATCCAGGTCAATTCGGTGGTCCACCAGTCGGTGGTCAAGGTGGACCAGCACGGGACCGAGGCCGCCGCTGCCACGGCGGTCGGTATCCAGGCGGGCGCCGTGCCGCAGCAGCTGCCGGAGCGCATCATGGTGGACCGGGCATTCTTCTTCGTCATACATGACACGACGACCGGTGCGCCGCTCTTCCTCGGTCAGATCGCCGATCCGACCTAGTCACCCACGATTGGGAGCCAGGGGGTCGCTCTGGCACAATGGGGAACGTACCCGCGCACTTCCGAGGCCCTCTCACCTCGCCAGTTGCGCGCCTACCCCCGAGCAACGGCTCCCCGGTGTGTCCCCACCCCGGTCTCGCCGCTGCTCTTTGACATGTAGAAGGAGACCACGAACGTGGCCGTCAAGATTCGTTTGAAGCGCCTGGGCGCCATCCGCAACGCTCAGTACCGCATCGTCGTCATGGACTCGCGCACCAAGCGCGACGGCCGGGCGATCGAGGAGATCGGGCTCTACCACCCGAAGGAAGAGCCGAGCCTGATCAAGGTCGACTCGGCGCGGGCGCAGTACTGGCTGGGCGTCGGCGCCCAGCCGACCGAGCAGGTCGCCGCGATCCTCAAGATCACCGGTGACTGGCAGAAGTTCAAGGGCGAGCCGGGCGCCGAAGGCACCCTGAAGGTCGCCGCACCGAAGACCGACAAGAAGGCGCTCTACGAGGCAGCCCTGGCCGCCGCGCAGAACGCCGCCGACGACTCGGGCAAGGGGTCGGCGACGACCACGCGTAAGAAGGCGGAGGCCAAGGCCGACGAGGCTCCCGCCGAGGCTGCTGCGGACACCGCCTCCGAGGGCTGATCCTCGTGCTGGAGGAAGCGCTCGAGCACCTGGTCAAGGGCATCGTCGACCACGACGAGGACGTGACCGTGCGTCACTCGAACGGCCGCCGCGGTGAACTGCTCGAGGTCCGGGTGCATCCCGACGACCTCGGGCGGGTGATCGGCCGGTCCGGCCGCACCGCGTCCGCGCTGCGAGAGGTCGTCAAGGCGCTCGCAGGTGGCAAGAACGTGCGCGTCGACATCGTGGACACCGACCGGTAGGTCCCGGGTCCCCGGAGCACAGGGGTATGTCGTGAGCTCTGCTCGCGGCATACCCCTTTCGGCATACTGCGGCGGGTTCTGGCCGGAAGCCGCTCCATGTCCAATGCGCGAAGGTGACTCGACAACTGCTGGTAATTGACGCAAACTTCGTGTCAGGAATCAGTAATCGTCAAGGAGCTTGCGGTGCGCAAACATGAGCGGTTCAACGCGATCCTGGAGCGCATCGGCGCCGACGGCAGCATCGATGTCGAGCAGCTTGTGTCCGAGTTCGGGGTGTCGCCGGCCACCGCCCGGCGCGACCTCGACGAGCTGGCCGACCAGCAGCTGATCTCCCGCACGCGCGGCGGCGCGGTCGCCGGGTCGGTGAGTTACGACCTGCCGCTGCGCTACAAGAACGCACGGCAGTCGGACCAGAAGCGGCGCATCGCCGACCGCGCCGCGCAGCTGATCGAGCCGCGCTCGGTGGTCGGCTTCAACGGCGGCACCACCACGACCGAAGTCGCCCGCAGCCTCGCCTCGCGGGCCGACCTCGCCGAAGGGGAGACCGGAGCGCTCACCTCGCTGACCGTCGTCACCAATGCGCTCAACATCGCCAGTGACCTGGCGGTCCGGCCGCAGCTGAAGGTCGTGGTCATCGGCGGGGTCATCCGGCCGCAAAGCTTTGAGCTGGTAGGGCATTTCGCGCGTCCCGTCATCGAGGCGATGACGATCGACCTGCTCTTCATCGGGGTTGATGCGGTCTCCGCGGAGTACGGCGCCGCCACCCGCCACGACGATGAGGGCGAGATCAACCAGGAGATGGCCGGCCGCTCGCAGCAGGTCTGCGTCGTGGCTGATGCCTCCAAGCTCGGCAACCGGGCGTTCTGCATGATCTGCCCACCCGCCCGCATCGACATGCTGCTCACCGACGACTCCGCCGACCCCGCGGTGTTGCGCGACTTCGAGGCCGCCGGCATCGAGGTGCTGCTCGCTTGACGGGGTTATGCGGGGGCCTGGGGGTGTCCCGAAGGCGCGACCGTCGAGCTTTGGGGACGGGAAACCGGGGTGGGGGTGTCCCGAAGGCGCGACGGTCGAGCTTTGGGGACGGGAAACCGGGGTGGGGGTGTCCCGAAGGCGCGACGGTCGAGCCTTTGGGACGGGAAACCGGGGTGGGCTCAGACGAGGCGCAGCAGCCGCTCGACCTCGGCGGCGATGGCGTCTCGCCCGGCCGCGAGGTAGGGGCGCGGGTCGACCTTGTCGGTGCCCGCGAGGGTCTCGCGGACGGCCCCGGTGAAGGCGATGTTGAGCGCCGTGCCGACGTTGATCTTGGTCATCCCGGCGCCGACCGCGGCCCGCAACTCCTCGTCGGGGACGCCGGATGAGCCGTGCAGCACCAGCGGCACTGCCGCGGCGACGCGCAAGCGCTCGATCAGGTCGCGATCGAGGGTCGCGGTCTTGTGGGTCATTGCGTGACTGCTGCCCACGGCAACGGCGAGCGCGTCGACTCCGGTCGCGGCGGCGTATGCCGCGGCCTCCGCCGGGTCGGTGCGCACTCCTGCAGCATGCGCACTGGCCGGTGCATCCGGTTTGCCGCCGACATACCCGAGTTCGGCCTCGACATACAGGCCGAGCTTGTGCGCCTGCCGGGTGACGTCCGCTGTCGCGTCGACGTTTTCGGCATACGGCAGCGCACCGGCGTCGAACATCACCGAGCTGGCGCCGAGTTCGGCGGCACGCAGCGCAAGGGCTGCGTCGGTGATGTGGTCGAGGTGCACCGCGAGGGGTATGGCGCACGCCCGCGCCACCGCAACCGTTGCCGCGAGAATCGCGTCCGGGCCGTGGTGGAAGGCGATCGTGTTGTGGCTGACCTGCAGGATGCACGGCATGCCTGCCGCTGCCGTCCCGGCGGCGATCGCCTCGGCGTGCTCCACCGTCACGACGTTGAACGCGAAGACCGGCATGTGCGAATCCTGCGCTGTGGCAACGAGATCTGCTGTGCTGGCGAGTGTCATGCGGGAAGCTCCTGAACGATGGTGCGGGTTTCGTGATCGGTGGCGACGCCGGGGTCGATCGCGCCCGCGGTGGGTATGGCGACCGCGGCGGCCGCCCAGGCAGAGGCGCGACGCAATCGTGCCGGCCAGTCCAGGCCCGCCGCCATTGCCGCCGCGAGACCCGCAGTGAACGCGTCGCCGGCGCCCGTCGGATTGCCGTCGACGGTGCCTGCCGGGGTGCTGGCAAAGCGGCCCTGACCGGTGCGCGCGGCGACTCCGTGCGCACCGCGAGTGATGACGATTTCCTTCGCGCCGAGTGCGTGGAGTTCCTCTGCGGCGGCGAAAACCCCCTCGGCAGAGTCAGTTTCGATGCCGGTGGTCGAGGCGGCCTCGTGCTCGTTGATCTTCACGACGTCGGGCGCGTCGTGCAGCGCCTCGATCAGTGCGGAACCGTCACAGTCCAGGATGACCCGCGTGCCTGCGGCGTGTGCGAGGCCGATCAGCCGGCCGTATGCGTCGCCCGGCACGCCACCGGGCAGGCTGCCGGACATGGTCACTACGTCTGCCTCGTGCGCAAGATCGGCGAATGATGTTGTGAATGCTGTCCATTCGGCATTGGTAAGCACAGGACCGGGCTCCAGCAGGACCGTCGCGTCGTCGGCGTCGACCACGGCGACCGTCTGCCGGGTGGCGCCCGCGATGGGGGTGAACCGGTGGCCGATGCCCGCGCTGTCCAGCCCGGCGGTCAGGTCGGTGCCGGCGCTGCCACCGGCCGGCCCGGTAACGATCGCCGCGACACCCTGCTGGTGCAGCACGGAGGCCACGTTCACGCCCTTGCCGCCGGCACGTCGCTGCACCGAGCGCACTCGCACCGACGTGCCCGGTCGCAGCGCGGTGACGGCGTAGGTCACATCGAGCGCCGGGTTGAGACAGACCGCGAGGATCACGACAGCTCCCGTGCGAGGATCCCGGCGCCGAGCAGGCCGGCGCGAGCGCCCAGTGGCGACGCGACGAGGTCCGGCGCGGCGCGCCACGGCATACCGGCGGCCACCGCGTCCTTCGTCGGTATGACGAGGGCGTCGCCCGCCTGGGCCAGCCCGCCCGCGAGCACGATCCGGGCCGGGTCGGTGAGCAGCGTGCCGCACACGAGGGCACGGGCGAGTGTGCCGGTGGCCTGTTGCCATACCGCGGCCGCATCGGGGTCAGTGCCGAGACGGGCCACGACCTCGGCAGCGTCGAGCGGGCGACCGGTGCGTTCGGCATACAGGCGGGCGACACCACGCGCCGAGGAGAACATCTCGGTGCAGCCGAAAGCGCCGCAGCCGCAACGGACTCCAGGATCGCCGACCGGGATGTGCCCGATCTCCCCGGGGGTGCCGGTCGCGCCGCGCACGACCCGCCCGCCGGACACGACGACGGAGGCGACGCCGGTGCCGAGGACCGCGATCAGTGCGTCGGCGACGCCCACCGCGGCGCCCAGCGCCAGCTCGGCCAGCCCGGCGGCATGCACGTCGTGGCCGATGGCGGTCGGCAGGCCGGTGGACGAGGTCACCAGATCGCGCAGCGGGGCGTTCCGCCAGCCGATGTTGGTCGCGTAGCGGGCGATGCCGGCGTCCGGATCGACGACACCGGGCACGACCACGCCCACGGCCCGCACGGGTGAGCCGGCATCGCTCGCCGCGGCGACCCGGTCGGCCGCAAGGTCGCGCAGCGCGCCGATCACGGCGTCCGGGCCGTCCGCGAACGGCGTCGGCACGACCCGGCGCAGGGCCTCGGTGCCGTCGGGGTCGAGCACTGCCGCCTTGATCGAGGTGCCGCCGACGTCGACGGCGAGCACCGGGCCGGAGCGGGTCACTGGTCGGCGAGCACGACCGAGCGAGTCAGCGCCCGCGGCTCGTCGGGGTTCTTGCCGGCGGCCTCGGCGATGGCGACGGCGACGCGCTGTGCAGTGGTCAGGCTTGCCATCGGGTCACCGGCGCTGCGCACCAGCAGTGCTCCGGTCGCCGCGACCTGGTCGGCCAGCCCGTCGGGGACATCGCCGAAAACCCAGACGACAGAACGACTGTCGACGATGCTGATCGGCCCGTGGCGGAACTCCATCGCCGGGTAGGACTCGGTCCAGGTCTGGGATGCCTCGCGCAGTTTGAGTGCGGCCTCGTTGGCCAGGCCGACCGTCCAGCCGTCGCCGAGGAAGGTGAACTGGGTCGCGTCGACCCACTCGGCGGCCAGCGGGGCCGCGAGTTCGGCGCGGGCGTCGGCGATCGCGCCGGACAGGTCTTCGCCGAGCGCCGCGCGCCACCAGGCCAGCACCGAGGTCGCGAAGCGCGTCTGCACGACTGATTGCTCGTCGGCGAAGCCGAGCAGCACGTGGTGGGTCGCGAGCGGCACCACCGGGTGCTCCGCCTCGGTCGTGATCACCGTCGTCCGCTGTCCCGTGCCCAGGCGCCCGAGCAGGTCGATCACCTCGGTCGTGGTGCCGGAGCGGGTGATCGCGACGACCAGGTCGTAGCTGCGGCCGACCGGAAACTGCGAGGCGGCAAAGGCATCGGTCTCACCGAGACCCGCCTGCTCGCGGAGCACTGCCGCCGACTGCGCCATGAACCACGAGGTGCCGCAGCCCACGATCGCCACCCGTTCACCCGTCGCGGGCATTGCCGCGCGGGATTCGTCGGTCGCAGCGACGGCCGCGGCGCGTTCCCAGACCTCGGGCTGGCTGGTGATCTCGGCGGCGACATGCGACACGGTGGGCTCCTTCGGCGACGTGGTGCAGGGTTGGACCATCGAATGACGGTTTGTGCGTGATTAATCGCAGTTTAATGCACCTTCATTCATAAATCTGCGGGTTCGGGTCGTTCGGCGGGGCAGGCGCGGCGCGGTGTGCCCAGCGGATGAGCGGTGGTGTTCGATTGGTGCCATGACCGACATGGTGCTGACCGATGCGCGTGTGCTGACCGCGGACGGCGTGGTGGGCGGATCCCTGACGATCGCCGGCGGGCTGATCACCGGAGTCGTCACTGATGCGGCCGGCGGAGAGTCACTGGGCGGCCGGCTCGTCGTGCCGGGGTATGTCGACATCCACGTGCATGGCGGCGGCGGACACGACATGACCACGTCCGCGCAGGACATGGCCGACGCCGTGCGGTTCCATCGTAGGCACGGCACGACCACCACGCTGGTGTCGCTGGTGACCGCTCCGATCGACGCCTTGTGCCGGCAGCTTGCGTGGGCGGCGGAACTGGCCGACGCCGGGGAGGTCGCCGGGGCGCACCTCGAAGGCCCGTTCCTGTCCCACGTGCGCTGCGGCGCCCAGAATCCTGACCACCTGCTCGAGCCGGACCCGGGAGCGTTCGGCCGGATGCTCGACGCCGCGCGCGGGCACTTGAAGGTCATCACTGTTGCCCCCGAGCTGCCGGGCGCGCTGGAGCTGATCGACGCGGCAGTGCAGGCCGGGGTGATCGCGGCGGTCGGGCACACCGACGCGTCATACGAGCAGTCGATCGCGGCCTTCGACCGAGGGGCGACCCTGGCGACCCACTTGTTCAACGGGATGCGGCCGATCCACCATCGTGAACCCGGTCCCGTGCTCGCCAGTCTGGACGCCGGCGTGCCCTGCGAGACCATCAACGACGGCATCCACCTGCACCCCGCCGTGCTGCGCGAGGTGCTCGCACGCGGCACCGACCGGCTGGTGCTGATCACCGACGCGATCGACGCCGCGGGCGCGGGTGACGGCGAATACGTGCTCGGCGGCCAGCGGGTCTTCGTGCAGGACGGTGCGGCGCGGCTGGCGAGTGGCTCGCTGGCGGGCAGTTCGCTGACGATGGACAGCGCGTTCGCGCGGGCCGTCCGCAATGGGGTGCCGTTGCCGGTCGCGTCCGCGGCGGCGTCGGCCAACCCCGCGCGCGTCCTCGGCCTGACCGATCGCGGCGTCATCGCGCCGGGCACGCGAGCCGACCTCGTCGTGCTCGAGGAGAACCACGAGGTGCACCGGGTGATGCGCGGCGGGGCATGGGTGCAGTCGTGAGCGACGAAGTGGTGGTCGCCCGCATCGGCAAACCGCACGGACTCAAGGGCGAGGTCACCGTGCGGCTGCACACCGATGCACCCGACGACCGATTTGTCATCGGTGCGTCGTTCGCCACCGAGCCTGCGGCGGCCGGACCGTTGACACTGCGAACCCACCGTGTGCACAACGGGATTCACCTGCTCAGCTTCGAGGAAGCAACCGATCGCACCGGTGCGGAGGCGCTGCGGGGGACGCAGTTGCTCGTCGCTGCGGGCGACAAGGCCGAGGACGACGCCTGGTATGCCGAGGAGCTCGTCGGGCTCGCGGTGGTCGACCTCGCGGGCGCCGTGCTCGGCACCGTGGTGGAGCTGCACGACCGTCCCGCACAGGACCTGCTGGAGGTGCGGCTGGGCGACGGGCAGACGGCATACGTGCCCTTCGTGGAGCAGATCGTGCCGGAGGTCGACGTCGAGGGCGGCCGGATCGTCGTCGATGCCCCGCCCGGGCTGCTGGACCTGGCGGAATGACGATGCGCCTCGACGTCGTCTCGATCTTTCCCGCCTACCTTGCGCCGCTGGACCTGTCGCTCATCGGGAAGGCGCGCCGCGACGGCTTGCTCGACGTGCGGGTGCACGATTTGCGGGACTTCACGCACGACCGGCACCGCACGGTCGACGACACGCCGTATGGCGGTGGCGCCGGCATGGTGATGAAGCCCGAACCGTGGGCTGCGGCGCTGGACAGCATTGCCGGACAAGCGGATTCGCGACCGACGCTGATCATCCCCGGGCCCGGCGGGCAGCGCTTCGATCAGCAGATGGCGCGTGAGCTCGCGGGCCGCAGTCACCTGGTCTTCGCCTGCGGACGCTACGAGGGCATCGACGAGCGGGTCTATCAGCGCGCGGCCAGGGACTTCGACGTGCGCATCGTGTCGCTCGGCGACTACGTGCTCAATGGCGGTGAGGTCGCGGCGCTCGCGATCATCGAGGCCGTTGCCCGGCTGCTGCCCGGGGTGATCGGGAACGCCGCCTCACTGGTCGAGGAGTCGCACGAGGACGGTCTGCTCGAATATCCGGTCTACACCAAACCCGATCATTGGCAAGGGCATTCGGTGCCGGAGGTGCTGCTGTCGGGTGACCACGGCCGGATCGCGGCGTGGCGGCACGAGCAGCGGCTGCAGCGCACCGCAGCACGCCGGCCCGATCTGCTGCCCCGCCCGGCGGCCGCGAGCGCGGGGGAGCTGAACATCGTCGTTGCGACTCCGGCGGACGTCGGCGAACTGCTCACCATGACGCATGCCTGCTGGCTGGCCGAAGGCATCGTCAACAGGTCACTCGACATCCCCGCCCAGCACGAGACGGTCGCCTCCCTGACGACTTCGCTGCGCGAATGGACGACGTATGTCGCGCGCATCGACGGGCGGCTCGTGGGCTCGGTGCGCGGACACCTCGGCGGCGGTCCGGGCGATGCGGGCAGCGGCGGCCCGGAGACCGACTGGCACATCGGGCGATTGATGGTCGCTCCCGATCTGCAGGGCCGCGGTTTCGGCCGGGCATTGCTGGAGTTCATCCAGCGGGCCGCGCCGGCGGGTGCCTCGTCATACAGCCTGATAGCCGGGGCGGCGAGCACTGACAACCTGCGGATGTATCGCAAGGCGGGCTTCCGGATCGTCGCCCGCGACGACCCGCCCGGCACGGTGCTCCTGGCCAAGCGCCGCCGCTAACTGATCGAGAGGTACACAAAGTCATCGAGCGGCCCAGGAATTCGGGCTGATCTTGTGTGCCTGTCATGGCGTTTCTGTGCCGCTCGATCGTGGGGCGGGGCGTGTCGTGTAGTTGTCAGTCGCCGGTCATGCTGAAGTCGAGTGCGGCGGGGAGCGGCTGACCAGGGGCGACGGCTCGCCAGAGTTCGCCGATGACCCGGTCGCCCTCGGCGAGGTCCGGCACCTCGAGGCCGGAGTCCGCGAGCAGCGCCGCCGCCTCGGCGTCGCGGCCCAGTGCGTGCAGGGCGCGGGCGTGCAACAGCCGGGTGCGGCCGTGTGCGCGCAGGGCCGAGTCGGCGGCGTCGATGGCGGCCAGTGCATCGGCGGGCCGGCCGGCGTCCAGCAGCCCGGTGACCTGCTCGGTGAGCAGGCCACGCGTGTGCGGGTCGAGGGTGCGCGCCTGCGCGTAGAACGCAGCCGCCTCGGCGACGTCGGTGCTCAGCACCGCCAGCCCGCGCAGCGCGACCGCGGTCGGCCGGTGCGCGATGCTCTCGCGATAGTGAGCGGCAGCCTCTGCAGCCGAACCGTCCAGGTGTGCGGCGACGCCGAGCGCGTAGGAGCGCCACCAGCCGTCCGGCGCGTGCGCGATCGCCCGGCGCCAGCGCGGTGAGATCAGTGGCAGCAGCGGCTCGTCGAGTTGTTCGCCCGCCAGCACCGCGGCGCCGAGCCGACTGTTGTCGGCGACCTCGGGAAAGTCGACCCCAGCTGGTGCCGAGTCGCCGCGCAGTGCCAATTCGACTCTGCCCCAACCGGATCCGTCAGCAAGACGCTCGTGTAGGGACTGCGACGCGAACTCGCGCAGCCACTGCTCGTGCCATGCCTCCAGCTCGGCCACCGGCACCGCGGTTGCGACCGCCTCGGCGGCGGCCGCTGCAGCTTCCGTGAACGGCGCACCCACGACACCCGGATCGAGCCGGGCGGCTCCGAACGCCTCGGTCCAGGAGCGCTCGGCGGAGCCGTCGATCAGGTCGTGTTCGAGCTGGGTGGTGCACACGCCGGCCTGGATCTCGGCATACGTCCGGTCGCCGACCAGCCAGCGCTGCCACCGCCGTCCGCCTCGCGCCGAGCCCCAGAGGAACAGCTTGCGGCCGTGCAACTCGCCGGTCGAGGTCTGCGCGAAGCCGAGTCCGTCCGGTTCGACGGCGGTGATCGACCGGCCGGTCTGCGCGACCACGTCGAAGAAGTAGTCGGCCGACGCGGCCGAGGCCGCGGGGTAGCTGATGTCAGCAGGGCCGTCCGGGTGCGGCACGGAGACCCGATCGAGCGAGCCGGAGTAGCTGGTCCGCCACGCGTGGGTGGCCGGCGTCAGCACGCGGGTGTGCGGGGTCTCGGGCACCGCGATGTTGGTCCAGTAGTAGAGCGGCTTGGGCTCCGGGTCCGGGTTGATCACCCGGGTGGAGGCGAGCAGGCGGTCACCGGCCAGTGTCAGGTCGATGACCAGGATGAGGTCGCGGGTGCGCTCCCACTCCCACAGCCGCAACGCCTGCCCGCACGGGGAGTCGACGACCGCCGCGTGCATCGGGCGACAGGTCGTGGTCGCGTGCCCGGTGGACCCGAGGTTCCACTCGATGCCGCCGGCGAACCAGGCGTCGGTGAGTGCGAAGCCGGCATACCGCAGCCGATCGGGGGTGAGCAGCAGCTCGCGGCCGGTGCGTTGCTCGCGCAGCGACCAGACCCGCCCGCCGAGGGCAGGCAGCACGGTCGCGCGCAGGATGCCGTTGTCGAGTATGACCGCGGGCAGGTCCAGCGCGGCGTCCGAGCGGTCGTAGTCGCTCTGCACGCCATACGGCAGGGGTGTGGCGAGCCGGCCGCGCGCGACTCGCTCGCGCATCGCGGCGGGCGCGTTCGGGTCCAGCGTGGTCGTCGTCATCGCCCGGACCGGCCGGTACGCCGGCAGGGGGCTCTGCTCGCCCAAATTCGCACCGATGACGGCGAGCCGACTGGCCCGGACGGTCGTGGGTGCGGCAGAGTCGATCGGGTGCATCGGACCTCACTCGGAGTGGTGCAGATGTGGTGGTATCGCGAACCGGCGGCGGCGCAGCCGTTGCCGATCTGTGATCGTTTATGCGTCGAAAGACGCACATACTGGCAGAACTAATCATATTGTGTGGGCGTGCAGTCGTCGCCGGTCGCACCCGACCGGGCCCTGGGCTGTGCCTTGGCAAAGAACCAACTGGAGGTAACACGGCCATGACTCTCAACGACTCCAAGGTCAACCGGCGGACGGTCATGCGCACTGCGCTGGCAGCCGGCCTGGCCCTGCCGGTCGGTGGCGCGCTTGCGTCCTGCGCCGGCGGCGGAAGCAGCGGCAGTAAGAGCAGCGGAGGCGGGTCGGCGGCTCCTTCCGGCAGCACCTCGGCGGACAACCCCTTCGGCTTCACCGACAAGAGCACCGTGGACGCGGTGATCTTCAACGGCGGTTACGGCACCGACTACGTCAGCTTCGCCGGCCAGGTGGTGATGAAGAAGTACCCGGGCAGCAAGGTCAAGGTGTCGCCGTCGACCCAGATCTCGCAGCAGCTGCAACCCCGGTTCGTGAGCGGCAACCCGCCGGACCTGGTCGACGACTCGGGCGCGCAGGCGATCGGTGTCAACACCATTGCGGCTCAGTTGGAGGACCTCACCCCGGTGCTGGAGGCCAACAACTACGAGGGCACCAAGATCTCCGACAACCTCTACCCGGGGGTCAAGGAGGCGGGCCTGGTCGGCGACAAGATGGTCGTCCTCAACTACGTGATGACGGTCTACGGCCTGTGGTACTCCGAGAGCCTGTTCGCGGCCAACGGCTGGACCCCGCCGAAGACCTGGGACGACCTGCTCGACCTGGGTGCCAAGGCGAAGGCGAAGGGCAAGTACCTCTTCGTCTGGGGCCAGCAGGCGGCCAGCTACTACCAGCAGCTGCTGATGGATTCGGCGATCAAGCAGGGCGGCGACGAGGTCCGCCTGGGGCTGGAGAACCTCGAGCCCAAGTGCTGGTCGAACCCGACCATCCAGGCAGTGCTGGCCAAGCTGGAGGAGATCGTCAAGAAGGGCTACTTCAAGCCCGGCGGTGCCGGCACCCAGTTCACCCAGGCGCAGGCACAGTGGAGCAACGACGAGTCGGGCATCATGTATGCCTCCGGCTCGTGGATCGAGAACGAGATGAAGTCGCAGACCAAGGCGGGCTTCAAGATGACCGGCATCCCGGAGCCGGTGCTCGACACCTCGACCAGCAAGATGCCGTATGACGCACTGAACGCCGCCCCCGGCGAGCAGTACATCGTGCCGAGCAAGGGCAAGGACCCCAATGGCGGCAAGGAACTGCTGCGGGCGATGCTCTCCAAGGAGGCGGCCACCAACTTCGCCAAGACGAAGCTGGCGCCGACCATCGTCAAGGGCACCGTGCCGACCGACGGGTTCGGCTCGACTGCGCTGCAGTCGCAGATCAAGATGCTCGACGCGGCCGGCTCGCACCTGTTCAACGTGCGGTTCGTCAGCCTCTACGGCACCGTCCAGGACCAGCTGGTGCCGTGGAACAGCTTCTTGTCCGGGCAGCTAGACGCCGCCGGCCTGACCAAGGCGCTGCAGCAGATCAGCGACAAGGTCCGTAACGACCCCTCGGTCAAGAAGGTCAAGATCTCGTGACCTTCCCCAACCCAACGGTGAGCGGTGGCGCATCGGCTGCGGCGGCAGGCGCCGTCAACGCCGGCGTCACCGCTCCCCGCGGGCGCGGCGGTCGCCGCCGCACGCGCCCCTCGCGCGTCATATTCCTGCTGGTCACAGTGGGAATACCGATGGTGGTCTACCTCGGGCTGGTGATCTGGCCGTTCCTGCAGGCGGTGTATTACTCGCTGACCGATTGGGGCGGCTTCTCCAACACGATGAACTTCGTCGGGTTGTCCAACTACCGTTACATCTTCACCGACGGCATCTTCCCGCTCGCCGTCCGCAACAACATCATCCTGGCGATCCTGGTGCCGTTGATCACGGTGATCCTCAGCTTCGTGCTGGCCACCATGGTCACCGTCGGCGGGTCCAGCACGGGCGCGGTGCGCGGCCTGGCGGGTTCGTCGTTCTACCGGATCGTGTCGTTCTTCCCCTACACCATCCCGGCCATCGTGATCGGCGTCATCTGGGCGCAGATCTACGACCCGTCCAAGGGCATGCTCAACGGCGTGCTGACGCACGTGCCGCTGATCGGCAAGCACTTCGATTCGTTCGCGTGGCTGGGCGAGGTCAAGTCGGCGATGCCGGCTTCCATCTTCGTCATCATCTGGGGTTTCGTCGGTTTCTACATGGTGCTGTTCGTCGCCGCCATCAAGGGCATCCCAGCGGAGCTGTATGACGCCGCCCGCATCGATGGTGCCGGCCGGCTGCGGACGATGTGGTCGGTCACGCTGCCGATGGTCCGCGAGACGGTGCAGACGGCATACGTCTACCTGGGTGTGGTCGCCCTGGACGCGTTCGTCTACATGGCCGCGCTCAACCCGACCGGCGGCCCCAACAACTCGACCCTGACCATGTCGCAGGACCTGTTCAAGACCGCGTTCGCGCAGGACCAGTTCGGCAAGGCGTGTGCCATGGGTGTCGTCCTGGCCGTGGTGACGCTCGTCTTCGCGGCGCTGGTCTTCGGCGTGAACAAGCTGATCAGCAGGAGGGAGGGCGTATGACGGACCTGACCAAGCACGCGGCGCCGCCCCAGCAGGTGGCAACCATCAAGCAGCCACCCGCCAAGCGGTCGGGCGGCGACCGCGGCATCATGATCGGCTCGCACATCGTGCTGATCTTCTGGTCGATCATCGTGATCCTGCCGCTGGTCTGGAGTTTCTTCTCCGCGACGCGGTCGACGAGTGAGATCTTCTCCGGCCCGTGGACGCTGCCGCACCATCTGTGGCACAACCTCAGCGCCAACTTCTCCTCGGCGTGGTCCGACTCCGGGCTGGGCAGGGACCTGCTGAACACCATCATCGTGGTCGGCGTCGCGCTGATCCTGGTGATGGCGCTGGGCTCGATGTGCGCGTATTCGCTCGCACGTTTCCCCTTCCGGGGCAGCCGGGCGATCTACTACCTGATCCTGGCCGGCAACACCTTCCCGATCTTCCTGGCGATCGTGCCGCTCTTCTTCGTGCTCAAGCACATCGGGCTGCTCAATACCTTCCCCGGGCTGATCCTGGCGTATGTCGCCTTCGCCTTCCCCTTCACGGTGTTCTTCCTCTACCCGTTCTTCCGGGCACTGCCCGGTGAGATCGCCGAGGCTGCCGAGCTGGACGGGGCAGGCGACTGGCGCACCTTCATCCAGGTGATGTTGCCGATGGCCAAGCCGGGCATCGCGGCCGTGGCGATCTTCAACTTCCTCGGCCTGTGGAACCAGTTCCTGCTGCCGGTGGCACTGAACACCAACCAGCACAACTACGTGCTGTCCCAGGGTATGTACAACTTCGTGTCCTCGGCCGGCTACGAAGTCAACTACGGCGCACTGTTCGCCGGTGTGGTGATCACCGTCGTACCCGTGCTGATTGCCTACATCATCTTCCAGCGGCAGCTGCAGGGTTCGCTGTCGCAGGGCACCATGAAGTAGTGGCAGCCTGTGTTCTGCCGGCGAAGGGCCGGTCCGATTTCACCGGACCGGCCCTTCTCTGGCAGAATCGTCCGAGCGCCGAAACGGTCCCGGCCCCCGCCGCAGGGGGAGTGCGACGGTGAGTTCCTCACCGGGCATGTGGCTCCACTCCGGACGGCGCACCCGGTTCACGAAAATGCGCGGGCGGCCTGCGGCGCCTGCGAGGAAGAAGCCCCACCATGCACAAGTTCGACGAGCTCGACGCTGCCCAGCTGCGCAGCGACGTTCCCGCCTTCCGCGCCGGTGACACCGTCAAGGTGCACGTCAAGGTCGTCGAGGGCAGCCGCTCTCGTGTCCAGGTCTTCCAGGGCGTCGTGATCCGTCGCCACGGCGGCGGCATCGGCGAGACCTTCACCGTTCGCAAGATCAGCTTCGGCGTCGGCGTCGAGCGCACCTTCCCGGTGCACACCCCGGCGATCGAGAAGATCGAGGTCGTCACCCGCGGTGACGTGCGTCGCGCCAAGCTCTACTACCTGCGCGAGCTGCGCGGCAAGGCCGCCAAGATCAAGGAGAAGCGCGACACGCCTGCCAAGCAGGCCTGAGCACGCTGCCCACCCGCATGACCGAAGGCGTGGCATCCCCGGCTGGGGATGCCACGCCTTCGTCATACCCGCAGGGCGGGCTCGGTGAGTCGCCCACACCCCGGCGCCGGCGCCAGTGGCTGATCGGGCTGCTCGTGGTCGTCGCCGCCGTCGTGCTGCTGCACGGCCTGGTGATCGAGACGTTCACGGTGCCCTCGGTGTCGATGGAGCCGACCCTGTCGCAGGGAGACCGGATCCTGGTCGACAAGTTGCACGCGCACCACGTCACCCGGGACGAGGTCGTGGTGTTCGACGGCACCGACGTCTTCGCGCACCCCGGCGACTTGCCGCCGTCCGGCTTCACCGGGTTCCTGCAGTCGGTGGGCGACGCCCTCGGCATACACCTGGGGGAGACGCTTTACGTCAAGCGGATCATCGGCCTCCCAGGCGACACGGTCAGCGTCGGTCGCGACGGCCGGCTGCGGATCGACGGCGTGCTGCGCGCCGAACCCTTCCTGCCGAAAGGTATGTCGTCCAGCAGCGTCCCGTTCACGGCGCGTGTCCCGGCCGGCCATGTGTTCGTCATGGGCGACAACCGGGCGGACTCGGAGGATTCCCGCGCGCACCTCGGCGACCCCGGCGGAGGGATGGTCCCGATCAGCGACATCGTCGGCAAGGTGGTCCTGCGCTACTGGCCGACAGGTTCGTGGGGGAAGATCCCAGCGTGACCGAACATCGACAGGGGGAGCCGCCCGCGGCGATCCGGTTGCCGCGTGTGCCGGTGGACACGGCGGCATGGCATGCCGACCCGCATTCCGAGCCGTCCGCGGCCGAAGGGAAGAGTACCGCCGTAGTCGGCGCCCAGCAGGCGGGCGACGGCGGCTGGCATCCGTTCCGGCTGCTGCGCGAGTTCGCGATCGTCGTGGTCGTGGCGCTGATCCTGTCGCTGCTGATCAAGACGTTCGTGGCGCAGTCGTTCTGGATCCCCTCGCAGTCGATGGAGAACACCCTGGTGCCCGGCGACCGGGTCGTCGTCTCCAAGTTCACTCCCGGCCTGTTCTCGCTCCAACGGGGGGACGTGGTCGTCTTCCACGATCCAGGCCACTGGCTGGACGAGCCGAACACCAAGCGCAGCGGCATCTCCGGCGCGGTCACCTCGGTGCTGCAGTTCGTCGGGCTCTACCCGTCCGGCGACGACGACCTGATCAAGCGGGTCATCGGGCTGCCCGGCGACCATGTGAAGTGCTGTAACACGCGGGGACAGATCACGGTCAACGGTGTCGCGCTCTCGGAGCCATATATTTACCCAGGCGGCGGCACCGACCAGCTGAAATTCTCGGTGACCGTCCCGGCCGGCCGGGTGTGGGTCATGGGTGACAACCGGGGTGACTCCTCCGACTCGCGATTCCACGACAACGGCACCGGCCAGACCGGTTCGGTGCCCGAGTCCGACATCGTCGGCCGGGCCGACATGATCGTCTGGCCCATCGATCGGATGGGCTGGCTGAGCAATTACTCCTCGACGTTCGACAAGGTGCCCAAACCATGAGCCAAGACCAGGACGAGACCGCGTTGCCGCCTGGCGCCATACCGGAGGACACCGAGCTGCCCAGAAGCAAGTCCCGGTGGGCGTTCGCGCGCGAGCTCGTGGTGATCGTCGCCATCGCGCTGGTGCTCAGCTTCCTGGTCAAGACGTTCCTTGCCCAGCCGTTCTACATCCCGTCGCAGTCGATGGAGAGCACGCTCGACGTCGGCGACCGCATCATCGTCAGCAAGTTCACCCCGCAGCACTCGCCGCTGCACCGCGGCGACGTCATCGTCTTCGAGGACCCCAAGACCTGGGGCGACACCCCGCACCACGAGTCGTGGTTCAAGCGCATCGTCAAGGACAGCCTGGTTTTCGTCGGCATCCTGCCCGGCGGCGGTGACCACCTGGTCAAGCGGATCATCGGGATGCCGGGTGACCATGTCGTGTGCTGCACCAAGACCGGCAAGCTGACGATCAACGGCGTCGCGATCACCGAGCCCTACGTCAACAAGGGGAACGTGCCGAGCGCCATGCCGTTCAACATCACGGTGCCGCCGAACGAGGTCTGGGTGATGGGCGACAACCGCGGTGACTCGGCCGACTCCCGTTTCCACGACGGCACCAGCGGCGGCAAGCTCGGCTCGGTGCCGATGTCGGACATCACCGGTCAGGTGGTGGCGATCGCCTGGCCGATCGACCGCATCCAGACGCTCAAGGGCTACAGCAACGTCTTCGCCAAGGTGCCGAAGCCGTCGTGACCACCCGAACCACCCGGCGTCCGCCGGCCCGTAGCACCACGCCCAGCCTGCGGGTGGAGCGAGCGCTGCAGCGGGACGGATACCGCCTGGTCGCCGGCATGGACGAAGTCGGCCGCGGAGCGCTGGCCGGGCCGGTGTCGGTCGGCGTGGTCGTGATCGATGAACACACCCGCACGGTGCCGCACGGTGTCAAGGACTCCAAGCTGCTCTCGCCGGCGGCCCGCGAGCGGATGGTGCCGGCCGTGCGGCGCTGGGCGACCGACTGCGCGGTCGGTCACGCGAGCGCCGCCGAGATCGACGCCGTCGGGATCATGGCGGCGCTGCGGCTGGCGGGGACGCGGGCGCTGGCGGCGCTGCGCGTCATACCGGACCTGATCGTGCTGGACGGCAACCACGACTGGCTGACCGACCCGGAACGGGACGGGCTGCTCGGGCTGATCGGCGAGGGGCCGCGCACCCCGCCGGTGACGACGCTGATCAAGGCGGACATGAAGTGCTCGTCCGTCGCGGCCGCGTCGGTGCTGGCCAAGGTGGAGCGCGACGGGATGCTGGTCGCGTTTCACGACGACTTCCCGCACTACAACTGGGCCGGGAACAAAGGATATTCAGCGCCCGACCACCTGGCCGCGATCAAGGCGCACGGGCCGTGTGAGCTGCACCGACGATCGTGGCACCCGTTCACCGGTCATGCGGACGCGGCGGTGCCGCCCGCGGCGGGTAGCGTTGGCAGTGGACCAGTCGAGAAGGAGTGGGCGTGAGCGCCGAGGACCTGGAGAAGTTCGAGACCGAGCAGGAGCTGGCGCTCTACCGCGAATACCGTGACGTGGTAGGGCTTTTCAGCCACGTGGTGGAGACCGAGCGACGCTTCTACTTGTGCAACGACGTCGACCTGCAGGTGCGCGGCGAAGGTGCTGGCGTCTACTTCGACGTGCGGATGAACGACGCGTGGGTGTGGGACGTCTACCGCACCGCACGGTTCGTGAAGAACGTGCGGGTGATCACCTTCAAGGACGTCAACGTCGAGGAGCTGCCGCCGCGGGAGATCGAACTCCCGGAGTGAGTGCGGGCCGGTTTCCACAACCCTGCCCTCCCGCGACCTGAAATCGGCGCCGTGCGGTCGCCGTGCACCACAGCGCCGGTCCACATCGCCTGAGCACACCCGAGGACCGGAGGCTGGGTCCCGGAGGTGGTGATGCGATGGCATCGACGCAACAGCCCGGCAGGCGCGAGTCACACGCGCGGACCCTGGACCGGCGCGAGGTCGGCGAGCTCGGCGAGGAGGAAGCCGCCCGCTATCTGCAGTTGCAGGGGCTGACGGTCATCGAACGCAACTGGCGCTGCCGCGAGGGTGAGATCGACATCGTCGCGCTCGACGACGTCGGCGACTGTCTCGTGGTTGTGGAGGTCAAGACCCGCTCATCGGAATACTTCGGGCGGGCGGTCCAGGCGGTCACGCCGGTGAAAGCACGCCGGTTGCGGGTGCTGGCCGCGCGCTGGCTCGCCGATCATCCGATCGCCACCACACGGGTGCGCATCGACGTGATCGGCGTGCTCGCGCCGCCCGGTCGGCCGCTGACGATCGAGCACCTGCAGGACGTCGGATGAGCGACCCACAAGGGCGTGGTCCCCAATGAGTCTGGGCAGGACGCGCAGCGTCGCGGTCACCGGCATTCACGGCTGCGTGGTCGAGGTGGAGGCGGACGTGTCACCGGGTCTGCCGACGTTCTACGTCAGCGGTATGCCGGACGCGTCCTGCAAACAGGCGCCCGACCGCATCCGCGCTGCCGCGAACAACTGTGATCTGGAGCTGCCGCGGCAGCGGATCACCGTCAATCTGTCACCGGCATCACTGCCGAAACACGGGTCGGGCTTCGACCTGGCGATCGCCGTCGCCGCACTCGCCTCCGGCGGCACGATCAAGCCCGAGCTGGTCAGCGCGGTGGTCCACCTCGGCGAGCTGGGGCTCGACGGGAGCGTGCGGCCCATCCAGGGAGTGCTGCCGGCGGTGCGGGCGGCCCAGCAGGCGGGCGCCCGCCGGGTTGTCGTGCCGGCGGCCAATGCCGCCGAGGCGTCACTGGTGCCGGACATCGAGGTGGTGCCGGCCGATTCGATCGCCACGCTCGTGGCGCGCTACCGCGCGCTGGCACGGGGCCGCCCCCTGCCCGAGCTGCCCGCCGTGCCGAAGCCGTGCGGGGCCGTCCGGACGGCACCAGACCTGGTGGACATCGTGGGGCAATCGGAGGCTCGCTACGCCCTGGAGGTCGCGGCAGCCGGCGGGCATCACCTGGCGATGATCGGGCCGCCGGGAGCCGGCAAGACGATGATCGCCGAGCGGCTGCCCGGCTTGCTGCCGCCGTTGACCCGAGAACAGTCGCTGGAAGTCACTGCCATCCACTCCGTGCTCGGCGCGCTGCCGGACCAGGTGCTGATCGAGCAGCCGCCGTTCGTCGCGCCACACCACGGTGCGTCGATGGCAGCCGTGATCGGCGGCGGATCGGGACGGGTGCGCCCGGGCGCGGTATCGCGGGCGCACCGGGGCGTGATGTTCCTGGATGAATGTCCGGAATTCCGGCGAGACGTGCTCGACGCGTTGCGGCAGCCGCTGGAGTCCGGCGAGGTGCGGGTGGCCCGTGCCGATCAGGTCGTCACCTTTCCGGCGCGGTTCCAGCTGGTGCTGGCGGCCAACCCGTGCCCGTGTGGGCAGAACTACGGCAAGGGGACGAAGTGCACCTGCGCACCACAGCGTCGCCGCGACTATCTCAGCCGTATGTCGGGGCCGTTGCTCGACCGCGTCGACGTGCAACTGACCATGCTGCCGGTCACCCGGGCGTCCCTCGCCGGACCCCGCGGGGAATCCAGCGCGCAGGTCGCCGAACGGGTCGTGGCCGCCCGCCGGCGGCAGGCCGAGCGATGGGCACCGCTGGGCTACGCGCGCAACGGTGAGGTGCCGGGCACGCGGCTACGCAATGGCGAGTGGCGGCTCTCCGCAGCGGACACGCGGGGGCTGGACCAGGCGATGGAGCTCGGCCAGCTGACGCTGCGGGGCTATGACCGGTGTCTGCGGGTCGCCTGGACGATCAGCGACCTGGACGGCGCCCAGCGTCCCGGGTTCCGGCAGGTCGAGGAGGCTCGCGGGTTGCGGGCGGGGAGTGCGGCAGCATGAACGATGACGCTCGGCGCGTCGACCGGCCGGATCTGTGTGGCAGCCGGGACGCGCAACTCGCGGTGCGGCTCGCGCTCGCAGCCACCGTCGAGCCGGAGGACAGGACGATGCTGCCGCGGTTGCGCGGACTCGACCCGTTCACCGCGTGGCAGCTGGTGCGCACCGACGCCGGCGGAAAGTTCACGCGCGCGGCTGCGCGTGCGAGGGCGCTCCGGATCGACGCGATCGTCGAGCGGACCGCCGAGGTGGGAGCGCGCCTCGTCATACCAGGGGATGCCGAATGGCCTTCTGGTCTGGACGATCTGGAGCATCCGCCGTTCTGCTTGTGGGTGTCCGGCTCGGCGACGTTGAGCGATGCGTGCACCCGCAGCGTTTCGATGGTGGGTGCGCGGGCGGCGACGGCATATGGCACCCAGGTGTCGGGGGAGCTGGCGTATGGGCTGAGCCGGCGCGGCTTCACGATCGTGTCCGGTGGTGCACACGGCATCGACACGGCCAGTCATCGTGGGGCGCTCGCGGCGGGCGGGTGCACGATCGCCGCAATGGCCTGCGGCGTGGACATCGCCTACCCCGTCGCGAACACCGGGCTGTTGCAGCAGATCGAGCAGAACGGGCTGGTCGTCACCGAGTTGCCGCCCGGTTCGGCGCCGCAGAAGCAGCGCTTCCTGTCGCGCAACCGGCTGATCGCCGCGCTCACTCCGGGCACGATCGTGGTCGAAGCGGGGTTGCGCAGCGGCTCCCGGTCGACGGCGACCGCCGCGGCACGGCTGGGGCGGCTGCTGGCGGCCGTGCCCGGGCCGGTGACGAGTCCGGCGAGTGCCGGGCCGCACCAGTTGATCCGTGACTGCGGTGCCGCGCTGGTCACCGACGTCGACGAGTGCGCCGAGCTCCTCGGAGTGATCGGGCAGGACCTGGCCGAGCCCAAACGCGCGCAGCCGACCGCGTTCGACGCGCTGGACGAGCCCGACCGGCGGCTGCTCGACGCGATGCCGGTGGTACGCGGCACGTCCGCCGACCGGCTGGCGGTCAGCGCCGGGCTCACCGCACGGGAAGTGACCCGCGGGCTGGCCGCGCTGCACTCGGCCGGGCTGGCCGAACGGATCGAGTCCGGGTGGCGCCGCACCCGGGAGGTACCGGCAAGAGAACGCCGATGAGTTGGAAGGAGGCGCGTGTTGCAGCGATGTAGTCAGCCACGGCGGCGGTTAACCTGAAGGGGTCGTGGCCACACACAGCGAACTCCTCGATCAGCCGGTCGTCGCCGCCTACGAGCGACACCTGCGGTCCGAGCGAGGCCGCTCGCCGCACACGGTGCGCGGCTACCTCGCCGACCTGCACGATCTGGCCGACCGGCTGGGCGAGACCGGGGTTGATTCGTGGGACGACGTCACGCTGGCCGATCTGCGCTCCTGGCTGGCTGCGCTGGACGCGGCCGGGGCAAGCCGGGCCACCCTGGCACGCAGGTCGGCGGCCGCCCGTGGGTTCTTCGCCTGGGCGCAGCGCACGGGCGCCATACCGGCTAATCCGGCGCAGCGGCTGGTCGCACCGAAACGGGTCAAGACGCTGCCTGACGTGTTGCGGCAGGATCAGGCAACGGCGCTGCTCGACCTGGCCGCCGTGGCGGCCGACGACGCCGACCCCGTGCACACGCGCGACCGGGCGATGCTGGAACTGTTGTATGCCAGCGGGATTCGGGTGGCCGAGCTGGTCGGGCTGGACGTCGACGACGTGGATCGCACCGACCTGCTGATGCGCGTCATCGGCAAGGGCGACAAGGAGCGGACCGTGCCGTTCGGGCGACCGGCGGCCGAGGCGCTCGAGATCTGGCTGCAGTCAGGGCGACCGCAACTCGTCCGGCCTGCGTCGGGGGCGGCGCTCTTCCTGGGTGCGCGTGGCCGCCGCATCGACCCCCGGGCGGTGCGCTCAGTGGTGCACCGGCTGCTGCACGAAACACCGGGCGCACCAGACCTCGGCCCGCACGGGCTGCGGCACAGCGCGGCAACCCACTTGATCGAGGGCGGCGCCGACATACGGCTCGTGCAGGAGCTCCTCGGGCACGCCAGCCTCGCGACCACGCAGGTCTATACCCACGTGTCGGTGGAGCGGTTGCGCCGGTCCTTCAGCCAGGCGCATCCGCGTGCCTGACACCAGCGGGCACCACCCCGAGCAGGGGACCCGGCGGGAACGACGGGACCGGGCGGGTAGGGGAGCGCACCGGGCGGCCGTGCCGCCGCGGCCCCGGCATACGGCCGACCAGCAGCCGGCCCGACTGGTGCGCGCGGTGGTGGTTGCGGTCGTGGTGCTCGCCCTCGGAAGTGCGCTGCTGGGCTACCTGCTGCACGGCCGGGGAAGCACGTCGGCGGGCGCGCAATCCACCAGGTCGAGCAGCTCCTCCAGTACGGCGCCCGCGTCGGCCCCGCGGCTGACGAGCACGACGAGCCCGGTCACCCGGTCGTCGAGCACCACCGCGCGCCCGACGACGGCCGCCGTCCCAGCACACGGCAACGGCCGGTTCAACCCGGTGACGGTGCCGCAGACGACCACTGCGCGCACCGGGCGGGTCGTCACCTATGCGCTGAGCGTCGAAGGAGGCATGGGCGCCGACCCTGCGGCGGTCGCCAAGGCATTCGGCAGCGCTCTGCTGGACCGGCGCGGCTGGCAAGGTGTCGACCACGTCCGCTTCGTGCAGATGACGCATGCGGCACTGGCCAAGGGCACCAAGCCCGAGATGGTGGTGCTGGTCGCGAGTCCCGACCAGGTGAAGAAGCTCTGCGCGCCGCTGCCGACCCACGGGGACACCTCGTGCGACACCAGCGAGCACGTCGTCCTCAACTACAAGCTGTGGACGACCGGGGTGCCCTATTTCGCGGGCCACGTCGACGAATACCGCGAGTACATGGTCAACCACGAGGTGGGTCACGCGCTGGGGCACGGCCACCAGCAGTGCTCGGCGAAGGGTGCCTACGCGCCGGTCATGCAGCAGCAGACGCTCGACCTGCAGGGATGCAAACCCTGGCCCTGGCCCAAGCGCCCCAATGCGCAGGGGCAGGCCTGACGAGTCAGCCGAGCGGCAACAGACGCACTCGGCGAACCTCCACCAGTTTCAACGGATCCCGGTATTCGTCCGGGCCGACGAGCAGGCCCCAGTGCAGACACGGCTGCGACCCGCAGTGCGTGCCTGCCTCCACGCTGCCGAGGCGATCGCCGCGCGACTCCACGGTGCCTTTCGGGTCGCGGTCGGTGACCGGCTCGTAGGTCGTCCGCCGCCCGTCGGCGTGCTGTATGGCGAGGACCCCGCGCCCCGCGATCACCCCGGAGAAGGAGACCGTGCCGGCACCGGCGGCGAGCACCGGCTGCCCGACAGTTGCCGACAGGTCCACCCCTCGGTGTCCGGCCGCCCACGGTTGCGGGGGCGGCTCGAACCCACGCAGGACGGCCGGCTTCGGCTGCAGCGGCCACCCGAACCCGGTTGCCGGAGCGGTCGTCGAACTGCCGGGGCCAGCAGCACCGCCACCGAACGCCCCACTCGCTGCCATGACGAAGGCCGCGACAGCGCGCCATACATTCCTCATGTCCGCAGGTTGCGGCCCACGGCGCAGCCCGGCCAGTGCACTCCGGCCCGCCTGTGGGCACCGCGCTGGGCCCGGCCGGGTTGTGGACAGCAGTCAGGCGGGGGAGCCGAGCCGGGCCAGGCGAGCTGCGGCCTCGGTCAGCACCTCCGGGCGCTTGCAGAACGCGAAGCGCACGAGGGTGCGCGCCAGGTCGGGGTCGTCGCAGAAGACCGACACCGGCACCCCGACGACGCCCGCGAGTTCGGGCAGCTGCCAACAGAATTCGAGCGCGTCCGTCGCCCCGAGCGGCGACACGTCGGCGATCGCGAAGTAGGTCGCCTGCGGCTGGCTCACCGTGAGGCCGGCCCCGCGCAACCCGCGCGTCAGAATGTCGCGCCCGGCTTGCAGCGTCCCCGCCACCGACGCGAAGACCTCGTCGGGCAAGGCCAGCCCGGTCGCGACCGCAGGCTGGAAGGGGCCGCTGCCGACATACGTCAGGAACTGCTTGACCGTGGCGCACGCGGTCACCAGCTCTGCCGGTCCGCTCAGCCAGCCCACCTTCCACCCGGTCGCCGAGAACGTCTTGCCGCCCGAGCCGATGGTGAGCGTTCGCTCGAACATGCCGGGCAGCGTCGCCATCGGCACATGCGAAAACCCGTCGAACACAAGGTGTTCGTATACCTCGTCGGTGACCACGATGGCGTCGTGCTCGCGGGCGAGGCCGGCGATCAGCTCGAGCTCGGCACGGGTGAAGACCTTGCCGGTCGGGTTGTGCGGAGTGTTGAGCAGCACGATCCGGGTCCGGTCGGAGAACGCCGCGCGCAGCGACTCCTCGTCGATGGCGAAGTCGGGAAATCGCAGCGGGCTGGTGCGCCGGGCGGCCCCGGCGAGCGCAATCGTCGCGGCATACGAGTCGTAGTAGGGCTCGAACGTCACCACCTCGTCGCCGGGTTCGCACAGCGCGAGCACCGCGGACGCGATCGCCTCGGTCGCGCCGACGGTCACGAGCACCTGGGTGTCGGCGTCGAGCGTCAGGTCGTAGAACCGCCGCTGGTGCGCGGCGATCGCCTGGCGCAATTCGGGTATGCCGCGCGCCGGCGGATACTGGTTGCGGCCGTTCGCGATCGCGTCACGCGCCGCGTCCAGTACCTCGGCGGGCCCGTCGGTGTCCGGGAATCCCTGGCCGAGGTTGATCGCGCCGGTGCGTGCGGCAAGTGCTGACATCTCTCCGAAGATCGTCGCGCCGAAGCCCTGCATCCGCTCGATGAGTTGCGTGTCCATAGACCGATCACGCTAGTCCCGGCGCGTCCGGCGTGTCGCCCGCGTCGGCAATGTGCCCCAGTTGACGCCAGATCAGCACCAGGGTAATGCCGGAACCGACGAAGGCGAACCAGAACGGCGCGGCCAGCCCCCATTGATGCGCGATCCAGCCGCCGAGCGCCTGGCCGACGAGCACCCCGCCGGTGAAGCTGAAGACGTAGACGCTGCCGACCCGCCCCTGCAGCTCCATCGGCACCGCGCGCTGCCGGATCGTCTGCCCGATGGTGCCCCATACGAACGCATAGGCGCCGAAGACGACCATGATCGCCATCGCCACCCACGGGATCGTTGTGAGCGCCAGCGACAGGTGCATCAGCACCTCGAGCGTCAGGCACGTCTTCATCAGCGTGGCCAGCGGCACCCGCCGCTCCAGCCAGTCGTAGCTGACGGTCCCAATCAGGCCGCCGATGGCGATCATGGTGGTCAGTAGTCCGTAGCCGATCGTGCCGATGTGCAGCCGGTCCAGCGCCCAGAGCACCAGCACCGACCAGGCGGCGCCCCAGGTGAGGTTGAAGACCAGGATGATCAGCGCGAGGGTCCGCACGGCCGCGTTGTCCAGCAGCCAGCGGATCCCTTCGCGGATGTCGCGCACGATGTGCTCGTCGACGACCTCTCGCACGCCGCCGCGCGGTGTCGCGATCCGCGAGATCAGCACCACCCCGAGCGCGACGGCGACGGCTTGGATGCCGAACGGCAGGACGTGCCCCGCCGCGAAGAGGAACGCCCCAATGGGCGGCCCGGCCAGCTGGTTGGCGGTCAGGAAGCCGGCCTGCAGCCGCGCGTTGCCGATGCCCAGGTCGGCGCGGGAGACCAGCATCGGCAGGAGGGTGCGGGACGCTGAGTCCGAGAAGACCTCCGCGGTGCCGGCGGCGAACATCGCGGCATACACCCACCCGATCGTGACGTGCCCGGTGGCGATGACGAAGCACAAACCGAGGATCACCAGTGCGCGCAGGGCGTCCGCCAGCATCACGGTCCGGCGCCGGTCCAGCCGGTCGGCAAGCGCCCCGGCATACAGGCCGAAAAGCAGTTGGGGCAGGCGATCGAGGATCGCGGCCAGCGCGACCAGGAAGGCGTTGTGCGTCTGCGACGCGACCAGCAGCGGTCCGGCTGCGAGCGCGATGCCGTCGCCGACGTTGGACACCCACGACGATGCGAGCAGGTAGCGGAAGCTGCGTCCCATCCGCGTGGGTGCGACGGCTTCCAGAACTGTGCTCACAAGTCATTGACAGTAGCGAGGGTGTGGCACCGGGGCGACTCGATTTCGTGGCTGCAGCGAACGGCCGTACGATGGTGCTACGGCCCAGTCTCACCGCTGGGTCGAATTCGCGCGTCTCATGCCGGCGACTCACCTGTGGGCCGTATGCCGGGGCGGATCCGCCAGTCCGACTGTCCCTCCTGGGGCAGGTGGTCCGGAGCCGTCGGGATGCCAGGTTTGCGGTTGCGTCATACCGGCGCGATCGCGAAAGACAACTGGAAACTCCACGATAGAGAGGACTTCGGCATGGCCGTCGTCACCACCCGCCAGCTCCTGGAGAGCGGCGTCCACTTCGGGCACCAGACCCGGCGCTGGAACCCCAAGATGAAGCGCTTCATCCTCACCGAGCGCAACGGCATCTACATCATCGACCTGCAGCAGTCGCTGACCTACATCAACGACGCGTTCGAGTTCATCAAGCAGACCGTCTCCCACGGCGGCACCATCCTGTTCGTCGGCACCAAGAAGCAGGCGCAGGAGTCGATCCAGGAGCAGGCCACCCGCGTGGGCATGCCCTACGTCAACCACCGCTGGCTCGGCGGCATGCTGACCAACTTCAACACCGTGCACAAGCGTCTGGCGCGGCTGAAGGAGCTCGAGGAGATCGACTACGACGACGTCGCCGGCTCGGGCCGCACCAAGAAGGAACTCCTCGTCCTCAAGCGCGAGAAGGACAAGCTGGAGCGCACCCTCGGCGGCATCCGCGACATGGCCAAGGTGCCCTCGGCCGTGTGGGTCGTCGACACCAAGAAGGAGCACCTCGCGGTCACCGAGGCGCGCAAGCTGAACATCCCGGTCATCGCGATCCTGGACACCAACTGCGACCCGGACGAGGTCGACTACAAGATCCCGGGCAACGACGACGCGATCCGTTCCGTCACGCTGCTGACCCGGGTGGTCGCCGATGCCGTCGCCGAGGGTCTGATCGCCCGCGCCGGTGGCAGCTCGGACGACGCCGAGGCCGCCGAGCCCATGGCCGAGTGGGAGCGCGAGTTGCTGGCTTCCGAGGACGCCGCAGACAAGACCGACGTCGAGACCGGCCCGACCTCCGTCATGGAGGCCGCGGATGCGACCGCAGCTGCGGACGTCGTCGACCCGGCCGAGCAGGCCGCTGTCGCCGAGGCGACCGAGAAGACTGCCGAAGAGATCGCCGAAGCCTGATTTTCGCCGCGCCCGTCGCGTCGTGCGTGCACGACGCGACGGGCGCAGCCATGGGTATGACGCGGCTCGCGCCATACCCGACAGAACTTTCGACCACGTTCGCGAAGGAGCGAAGCACACACATGGCCAACTACACCGCCCAGGACATCAAGGCGCTGCGCGAGCAGACCGGTGCCGGCATGCTCGACGTCAAGAAGGCGCTCGACGAGGCCGACGGCGACAAGGCCAAGGCCACCGAGATCCTGCGGGTCAAGGGCCTCAAGGGCGTCACCAAGCGGGAGGGCCGCACCACGGCCAACGGTCTGGTCGCCGCGAAGGTCGAGCCGGGCGTCGGCACGCTGCTGGAGGTCAACTGCGAGACCGACTTCGTCGCCAAGGGCGAGAAGTTCATCGCGCTGGCCGACCAGGTCCTCACGCAGGCGGTCGCCAGCAAGGCGAGCGACGCGCAGGCGCTGCTGGCGTCCTCGGTCGACGACGGCACCGTGCAGGACCTGATCGACGGCGCCGGCGCCACCATCGGCGAGAAGATCGAGGTGCGCCGGGTCGGCCGCCTCGAGGGTGAGACCGTTGTGTCCTACCTGCACAAGACCAGCCCCGACCTGCCCGCGCAGATCGGTGTCCTGGTTGCGGTCAAGGGCGGCGACGAGGTCGTGGCTCGCGACATCGCGATGCACATCGCCGCGTTCAGCCCGACCGTGCTGACCCGCGACGACGTCGACCCGGAGACCGTCGCCAACGAGCGCCGCGTCGCCGAAGCCACCGCCAAAGAAGAGGGCAAGCCCGAGGCCGCGCTGCCGAAGATCGTCGAAGGCCGCGTCAACGGCTACTTCAAGGAGAACGTCCTGCTCGAGCAGCCGTTCGCGAAGGACTCCAAGAAGACCGTCGCCAAGGTTGCCGAGGAGGCGGGCGCCGAGGTGACCGGCTTCCTGCGCTTCAAGGTCGGGATCTGACCAAACACGCAGCGGAGGTTGGCAACGCCGCGACGAAGGAGCGAAGTTGCCGGCCGAAGCGGAGTGTGCGGCAGATGCCCATTCAACTTGGGATCTAACCCACCCCTTGATTGAGCGGACCACATCCGCAACGAGCGGACCACATATCGCAGGCCGATATGTGGTCCGCTCGTGACATAAGTGGTCCGCTCGATCAGGGCGGCGGCTCCGAAGTATGCCGGGAGCGGTGACTGCAAGCCGCTAGCGTGGCGGGCGTGAGCAACGTCGTCGTGGCCGCCGCGGTGGTGGTTCTGCTGGCGCTGCCGGTGGCGGCGCTGGTCTGGTGGGCGCGCCGGCACCGCGGCATGGGCAGTGAGGCCGACCGGGCGACGCTGCGGAGCCTGCACGCGGCCAACCGGGCCGGGCGTGCCTTGCGTGAGGGGCTCAGCCAGTCATCGGCGGAGCGGGCGGTGCGATCCCTGCGCCCACTGCTAACCGCTCCCGTCGTCGCGCTGAGCGACGGACGAACCGTGCTCGGCTGGGATGGCGACGGCGAGAGCCACCGCGCCGGCGAAAGTCACAGCGGCGACGTCCTTGCCGCTGCGCGAGCATCCCTCGATGACGGCCGGGCACGGGTGGACCGCGTGCGCTGCTCCGACCCGCGGTGTCGGCTGCGCGCGGTGATTTCGGTGCCGCTGGTCGTGGACGGGTCCCGCATCGGGTCGTTGCACGCGGTCGACACCGCGGCACGCGCGCCGCTGATCAAGGCGACCCACGAGGTGGCCGTGTGGATCAGCGGGCAGCTGGAACTTGCCGAGGTCGACCGCCGCCGGTCCGGGGTGGCGGAGGCGGAGCTGCGGGCGTTGCGTGCGCAGATCTCCCCACACTTCATCTACAACGCCTTGACCACCATCGCCGCGTTCGTGCGCACCGACCCCGACCAGGCGCGCGAACTCCTGCTGGAATTTGCCGATTTCACCCGCTACTCCTTCCGCCGGCACGGCGAATACACGGCGCTCGCCGACGAGCTGCAGGCGATCGAGCAGTACCTCACCCTGGAGCGGGCGCGCTTCGGTGACCGGCTGCGGGTCACCCTGCGCATCGCGCCGGACTGCCTGACGGTGATGGTGCCTTACCTGTCGCTGCAGCCTGTCGTAGAGAACGCCGTGCGGCACGGACTGGAGCCGAAGTCGGCGCCGGGTCACATCGTCGTCGAAGCGCTCTCCGACGGAGCAGACGTGCTGATCTCGGTCGAGGACGACGGCGTCGGCGAGGATCCAGATCGCATCCAGGCCGCGCTCGACGGTGTTGCGCACGCGGATTCGATCGGCCTGTCGAACGTCGACCTGCGGTTGCGGGCGACGTTCGGCGAGCGCTACGGGCTGGTCGTCGAGACTGCGCCCGGCGAGGGCACCCGGGTGCTGATGCGGGTGCCGCGGTTTGCGGCCAGAGCGCACGCGGGCGAGGCCCCTGCTCACTAAGCTGGGTGTATGCCAGACCACCTGCGGGTGCTCGTCGTCGATGACGAGCCCCCGGCACGCGGCGAGCTGGCCTACATGATCGGCCGGCTCGACTCGGTCGCATCGGTGCAGGCCGTCGGTTCCGGCATCGATGCCCTGCGGGCGCTGGAGTCGACGGTGTTCGACGCCGTCTTCCTGGACATCGCGATGCCCGGCCTGAGCGGGCTGGACCTGGCCCGGGTGCTTGCCCGCTTCGAGACCCCGCCTGCGGTCGTGTTCGTGACGGCGCACGACGAGCATGCCGTGGCGGCGTTCGAGCTGGACGCGGTCGACTACCTTCTCAAACCGGTGCGGGAGGCCCGCGTCCGCGAGGCGGTGCGCCGGGTGCTGGCCCACGACATACCTGCGCCACCGGCGGCGACCGACCTGACCATTCCGGTCGAGCTCGGGGGAGTGACCCGGTTCGTACGACGCTCCGACATCCACTTCGTGGAGGCCCACGGCGACTATGTCCGGTTGCACACCGCCGACGGCGCCCACCTGGTGCGGCTGTCGCTCGGCAACCTCGAACGCGACTGGGCGGACGCCGGTTTCCTGCGCATCCACCGCAGCTATCTCGTCTGCGTCCGGCACATCACCGAACTGCGCCAGCACGACCAGCGGTGCATCGTGGTCATCGACGGACACGAACTCGAGGTGAGCCGCAGGAGGACGCGCGACCTGAAGGACGTGCTGCTGCACGGCACCAGTGGGGGCGGCTCGTGACCACCCCGTCGGGCCGGCGGGTGCGGGTCGAGCGCCGTCGCGGCGCCGGCACGGAGGCGACCGCGATGAGCCGGGAGATCGACGCGCAGTCGCAACTCGGCGAGGCGCTGCTGCGGTCGCTGATGCGCGCGCAGCTGCGACTGGCGGCCGTCGTCCTGCTGTTACTCGCGGGCACCGTCGGCGCGCTGCCGCTGATCTTCGTGCTGGTCCCGGTGACCCGGCGCGCGCACCTGCTCGGCATACCGCTGCCCTGGCTGCTCCTGGGCCTGCTGGTCTATCCGGTGCTGCTCGGGCTCGGCTGGTTCTACGTGCGGTATGCCGAGCGCAACGAGGCCGGGTTCGTTCGCCTGCTCGATCGCGAATGACGTTCCGATGGTGCACACCGAGGTAGGTCTGATCGCCGTCGTCGCGGTGTGTCTGCTGACGCTCGCCATCGGTGTGTTCGGGGTGCGGGTGTCCCGCACGACCAGCGACTTCTACGTCGCGTCCCGCAGCGTCGGCCCGGTCGTCAACGCGTCGGCGATCGGCGGCGAATACCTTTCTGCGGCATCGTTTCTCGGCGCCGCGGGATTGATTCTGAGCCAGGGCGCCGATGCCTTGTGGTATTCCGTGGGCTGGACCGCTGGCTATCTGGTGCTGCTGGTCCTGGTCGCCGCGCCACTGCGCCGCTCGGGCGCCTACACGCTGTCGGATTTCGCCGAGCTGCGGCTGGAGTCCCGGGCGGCGCGCAAGGTGTCCAGCGTGATCGTCGTGCTGATCGGCGTGCTCTACCTGCTGCCGCAGTTCCAGGGCGCCGGACTGACGCTGCACACCCTGGTCGGCGCGCCGGGCTGGGCCGGGTCGGTGCTGGTCGCCGCTGTCGTGCTGGTCATCGTCGTGTCCGGCGGCATGCGGTCGATCACCGTCACGCAAGCCTTCCAATACTGGCTCAAACTCACCGCACTCGTGCTCCCGCTCGCGGTGCTGCTCGTACACTGGCGCCATGCCGGGGGTGCCGGTGCTCCGCAGCTGCACGTCGCCGACTGGGTCGAGCCGATGCAGGGCCGGTACGCCACCTACCTGGTCTATTCGCTGATGGTGGCCACCTTCCTCGGCACCATGGGCCTGCCGCACGTGGTCGCGCGATTCTACACCAACATCGACGGACGTGCCGCCCGGCGCACCACCATCGGCGTGCTCGGCCTGCTCAGCGTCTTCTACCTGCTGCCGACGGTGTATGGCGTGCTCGGCCGCATCTACAGCTTCCGCCTGGTCCGCAGCGGGCACACCGACGCCGTCGTGCTGGAGCTGCCGTCCGACATGCTGCACGGTTTCGGCGCCGACCTGCTGACCGGGCTGCTCGGCGCGGGCGCGTTCGCGGCATTCCTGTCCACCTCCTCCGGGCTGGCGGTCTCGGTGGCCGGGGTGCTCAGCCAGGACGTGCTGCGCGGGCGGTCCGACCGGGTGCGTGACTTCCGCCTGGCGACTGCGCTCGTCGTCGGTGCCACCCTCGTCCTACTCGTCGCCTCCACCGGCGTGCCGGTGGCGCGCGCCGTCGAGCTGGCGTTCGCGGTCGCGGCGTCCACCTTCTGTCCGCTGTTGCTGCTGGGGATCTGGTGGCGCGGACTGACCGCTCCCGGCGCGATCAGCGGGCTCGTGGCCGGCGGCACGCTGAGCACCGCCGCGGTGATCGCGGCACTCGCCGGCTATCACGCGCCGGGCATCGCCGGTCCGCTGCTTGCCCAGCCGGCGGCGTGGACGGCCCCGGTCGGTTTCGCGGTGATGGTCGGCGTCTCGCTCGTCACTGCCGGCCGGCGGCCTCCGGGGGTCATGCGCACCATGGTGCGGTTGCACACGCCGGAGCACCTGGACGTCGACCGGGGCAGTTTCGACCCCGAACGGCCGACCGCTCGGCCCGCAGAACCGACCGCTCACCGAGGAGCGCAACGACGCCCGGCGACTATGTGACCCCGCTCACATCACCGCAGTCTCCAAGGACTGTGGCGAGTGCCCGCGCACTCGTAGGTTGCGTTCGACGGCGTATGCCGTCGCACCGACCGACCCACAAGGAGACAGCATGTCCGAGACGACAACGCGCCCGGCACCCGGCGCGCATATCGCCGATCCGGCCGCCCTGGGCCTGGGCGCTTTCGCGCTCACGACGTTCGTGCTGAGCGTGGTCAACGCCGGCATCGTCCCCGCGAAGGTCGAACCCGTCGTGTTCGGCCTCGCCTTTGCGTATGGCGGTGGCGCGCAACTGGTCGCGGGCATCTGGGAGTTCACCAAGGGCAACGTCTTCGGCGCGACCGCGTTCTGTTCGTATGGCGCCTTCTGGCTCTCCTTCTGGTACCTGACCGGCCACACCGACCTTTCCGGGGCAGGCGCCGACCTGCACAAGGGGCTCGGCCTCTATCTGCTCGCGTGGGGCATCTTCACGCTCTACATGACGGTCGCCGCCATCCGGGTGAGCGGCGCGGTGCTGGTGGTCTTCATCCTGTTGACGATCACCTTCTTCCTGCTCGCCTTCGGTGACTTCGGCAACAGCACCGAACTGACCAAGGTCGGCGGCTATCTTGGGTTGTTGACGGCGATCGCGGCTTGGTACGCGTCGTTCGCCACGGTGGCGAACTTCACGTTCAAGCGCACAGTCCTGCCGACGTTCCCGCGCTGAGGAGTAGACCCGTGAGTGAATCATCGAGCGAACCGACCCTGTCCAATCTGCTGCACGAGACGCGACACTTCGACCCGCCGGCCGAGTTCGCGGCGGCGGCCAATGCCACGGCCGACCTGTATGCCGAGGCGGAGGCGGACCCGGAGGCGTTCTGGGCCAAGCAGGCGGAGCGCATCACCTGGGAGACACCGTTTGAGCAGGTGCTCGACTGGTCGAAGGCGCCGTTCGCGAAGTGGTATGTCGGGGGCAAGCTCAATGCGGCATACAACTGCCTGGACCGGCACGTCGAGGCCGGCAACGGCGACCGGGTCGCCTACTACTTCGAGGGCGAGCCGGGCGACACCCGCACCATCACCTACGCGCAGCTGAAGGACGAGGTCTGCCAGGCTGCGAACGCGCTCATCGAGCTCGGGGTGAGGACCGGCGACCGCGTCGCGATCTACATGCCGATGATCCCGGAGACGGTCGTGGCGATGCTGGCCTGCGCCCGTATCGGTGCACCGCACACGGTGGTGTTCGGCGGCTTCTCCGCGACCGCGCTGCGCGACCGGATCGTCGACTGTCAGGCCGGCATCGTGATCACCTCCGACGGCGGTAACCGCAAGGGCAAGCCGTCGGCCCTGAAGCCGGCGGTCGACGAGGCGCTCGCCGAGTGCCCCGACGTCCGCAACGTGCTGGTGGTCAAGCGCACCGGGCAGGACGTGGACTGGACCGAAGGCCGCGACCTGTGGTGGGACGACTTCGTCGGCAAGCAGTCGACCGAGCACACCCCGGAGGCGTTCGACTCCGAACACCCGCTCTACGTCATGTACACCTCGGGCACCACCGGCAAGCCGAAGGGCATCCTGCACACGACGGGCGGCTACCTGGTGGGCACGTCATACACCCACTGGGCGGTCTTCGACATCAAGCCGGAGACGGACGTCTACTGGACGGCTGCCGACATCGGCTGGGTGACCGGCCACTCCTACATCGTCTACGGCCCGCTGGCCAACGGCACCACGTCGGTGATGTACGAAGGCACGCCGGACACTCCGCACCCGGGCCGCTGGTGGGAGATCATCGCGAAGTACCGGGCGACGATCCTCTACTGCGCCCCGACCGCGATCCGCACTTTCATGAAGATCGGTGCCGAGGTGCCGGCGCAGCACGACCTGACGTCGCTGCGGCTGATCGGGTCGGTCGGCGAGCCGATCAACCCGGAGGCCTACGTCTGGTATCGCGACAACATCGGCGGCGGCAAGACCCCGGTCGTCGACACCTGGTGGCAGACCGAGACCGGGATGATCATGATCAGCCCGCTGCCCGGCGTCACCAGTGGCAAACCGGGTTCGGCAATGAACCCGCTGCCCGGCGTGTCCGCGGATGTCGTTGATGACGCCGGGGATTCGGTGCCCAACGGCTCCGGCGGCTACCTAGTGCTGAAGCGTCCGTGGCCGGCGATGCTGCGCACCGTGTGGGGCGACGACCAGCGATACGTCGACACCTACTGGTCGCGCTTCAAGGACGTCTACTTCGCGGGCGACGGCGCCAAGCGCGACGAGGACGGCGACATCTGGGTGCTCGGCCGGGTGGACGACGTGATGAACGTGTCGGGTCACCGGCTGTCGACGACAGAGATCGAGTCGGCGCTGGTGTCGCACCCGAAGGTCGCCGAGGCTGCGGTCGTGGGCGCTTCGGACGTCACCACCGGTCAGGCGGTCGTTGCGTTCGTCATCCTGCGGGAGAGTGCGCAGGGCGGCGGGGACGACGTGGTGGACGAACTGCGCAAGCACGTCTCGTCCGAGATCGGCGCCATCGCCCGGCCGCGCAACATCCTGGTCGTCTCGGAGCTGCCGAAGACCCGGTCGGGCAAGATCATGCGGCGGCTGCTGCGCGACGTGGCCGAGCACCGTGAGGTGGGCGACGTCACGACGCTCGCCGACTCCTCGGTGATTGGTGCGATCGAGCAGGGGATGAACGCCAGCAGCGAGAGCTGAGAGGTCAACCCCCCACGGATCCAGCTGCCGGATCAGTCGGCAGCTGGATCCGTGCTGGTATGACGGTGCCGTCGCCTTGCTCGCCCGCCGCGACCCAGGCGCGGTGGAATTCGCTTCCGGGAGCTACTGATTCGCGGGTTGCTGGGTCAGCGAGCAGGTTTGCGGGTGCGGTGATGGAGGGGCGATCGGTCGCGGGCAGCGGGGCGCTCCGGCGGGCGCGCTCGATCGCGTCGGCCAGCGCGTGCGCGGCTGGTTTGGCCTGGTGGTCCACGGTGAAGAGGCCCAGGTCGTATTCGCGCTCGGGGAAGTCGAGCTGGCTGCGGTCGATGTCGTGCGAGCACCACCAGGTGACGCCGGTCAGCTGGGGGAGTGCGGCGACGGAAGCGACTGCGCGCCGGACGAATTCGGCGGCGTGGTCGGCCGGGATGTCGGGCAGGGGTGCTCCGACCTCTTGCAGCCATACCGGGCGGTCCGGGCCGCCGCAGGCGATCGCGAGTTCGGCGAGGTATGCCGCGTGGCTCGTCGTCGCCGGGCCGAGCGGACCGTCGATCGCGGAGGTGCCGTTGAACACCCATGAGTGCACTGACGAGACATCGCCCAGTCGCACGACGTCGGCCGCGCCGAACGGATGACCGGGCGTGTAGAACGCGTCGTCGAAGAGCGAGTGCACCACGAGCTGGTCCGGGCGGGCGTGGGTGCGGATGGTGCCGACGAGCTCAGCGGCCCACCGGCTGGACGCGTCGATCGTCGTCGCATTGTCCGGCCAGAGGTTGTTCACCTCGTTGCCGAGCGTGAAGGCGAAAACGTCGGATTCGCCGGCCAATTCGCCAACCATGGCCGTGGCGTAGGCGCGCAGCCCGTCGCGCACCCGGTCGTCCTCGAAGATGCTCGCGCGGTGCCAGGTCAGTGCCCACGACGGCACGAAGTCGAAGCTGGACAGGTGGCCTTGCACCAGGTCGATTGACACGTCCAGCCCGAGGCCGCCCGCGATGCGGACCAGCCGGCGCACGTCGTCGATGGCGGACCGGCGCAGGTGCCCGCGGCCGGGCTGGATCCACGGCCAGATCGGGAAGACCCGTACGTGGTCCATCCCGAGCCCGGCCAGGTCAGCCAGGTCACGTGCAGCGGCGTCTTCGTCGAAGTCGAGCCAGCTGTAGAACCAGCCCCGGGACGGAACGTAGTTGGCGCCGAAGCGCAGTGGGCGCGATGCGGTCGAAGCGTCCGTGGTCATGATCCGGGAACTCTAGTGCGCTGCCGTCGCCCGCGCTGATAGTGCCAGGTCAGCTGGCTTCTCGGTGGATGTCCTGGATCCAGATGAAGTCGATGAGGGTGCGTTCGGTGTGTGAGCGGGTGGGTGGGGGTAGCCCGGGCGGTGGGGGTGGGTGACTGGTCGCGGTCAGGCTGCCGGTCGTGGTGGTGGTGGTTTGTCCGGCGTGGCCGGTGACGGTGTAGTCGGGGTGTTCTTTGAGGTAGTTGCAGCGTTCGCAGAGTCCTTGGCCGTCGCGTTCGGTGGTGGCGCCGCCGGTGGCGTGGGGGCGGATGTGGTCGATGTGCCGGATCGTCCCGTTGCAGAACGGTGTGCGGCAGATGTGGTCACGCAATCGGATGAGGTGGGCGAGGAGCCCGGGGTAGGTGTGTGCGCGGGATTCCATGCCGATCAGGTCGCCGGTGCCGGGGTGGGTGAACAACCGCCGGACCTGCACCCGGGCGTCCGTGTCCTTGCCGGTGCGGCTGGCCTTGCCCTTGCCGGTGCCCTCGTCCTTGTTCGTGTCGCCGCTGGTGATCAGTTGGCGGGCGAGGTCGGCGGGGATGGGTCCGGATGTGTTCGAATATACCCGAATTCTGTTCGTATGAAACATGTTTCGGCGACAAGTGTTATCCACATCCCTTCTTTTGGGTGGGTTGTGCACAGGTCGCGGGCCGGGCCGGCCTGGTGCGCGCCTGTTCGCCGAGCGGGGTACTTCCTCGCCGACCGGGGTACATATCTGCGCCGAATCGCGCGGGGGATGTACCCCGCTCGGTGCGGAACTACCCCGCTCGGTGCGGAACTACCCCGCTCGACGCGGAAGTTCTCCGCTACCCCTTGCGAGCAAGTAGCCGCTGTCAGCCGCGGATGAAACGCACTGTCACCAGCTGGAAAGGCCGCAACAACAGCTGGATTCGCCCGTCAGTGGTCGTGAGGCCGTCCGGCGCGATGCCGTCCTCCAGCAGGTCGACCTGGCGCACGCCGGAGTGCTCGAAGGCCGGCTCCAGCGTGACGTTCGCGCGTGCCCCCAGTGGCTCGTAGAGGCGCACGATCACGTCACCGCTGCCGTCCTCGGCGAGCTTCATCGCCTCGATCGCCACGGTGCCCGGGCCGCCGACCCGCAGCAACGGCTCGACCGCCGACCCGCTGGCTTGCCGTGGCGGCAGGTTGATCCGGTAGCCGGCGGCAACCGCGTCGGCGACGTCTGGCGCCACGACGATCGCGTAGCGCCGCACGTGCCGGCCCTGGTCGGTCTCCGGGTCGGGGAAGCGTGGGGCGCGCAGCAGCGACAGTCGCACCGTGGACCAGGTGCCCCCGCCGGGCGCCTCGTGGCGGGTCACTTCGTGGCCGTAGGTGGCCGAATTGACAACAGCAGCACCGAATCCGCGCTCGGCGACGTGCACGAAGCGATGCGCGCACACCTCGAACCGTGCAGCATCCCAGCTGGTGTTGGTGTGCGTCGGCCGCATCACGTGGCCGAACTGCGTCTCGAACGCCGCCTGCGTCGTGTGCACGTCGATCGGCACGGCAACCTTCAGCACCCGTTCCCGCTCGTGCCAGTCGACCTCGACCGTGCAGTCCAGCTGGCGGCACCCGGGGGAGAGGCGCATGCGTTGGAGCACCTCCGACGATCCGAAACTGCGGCGCACGGCGATCTCCACATCGCCGTCGTCGGTCCGCTGCGCGTCGAGTTCGTCGGTCTCGGTGAGGTCCGTGCGGGTATGGCGATAGAACTCGTCGAGATCCCACGCATCCCACTTGTTCGGGAAATCCTGGTGCAACTGCAGCAGATTCGCCCGCTCACCATGGGGTATGACGTCCCGCCCGGTCGCGAGATCCACCAAACTGACGACCGTGCCCGCAGCGTCGACCACGACCCGCAGCACCCCGTTGTCCAGCACGACCGCGTCGTCGCCGCGCTCGATGCGGACCGCTTCGGCGGGCGATGGCAGCACCGCCCCGCCCAGTGACGGCGCCCCTCCGTCGAACGGTGTCGCGTTGAAGGTAACAGTGTCCGACCCCGTCCCGGCGAGCAGCGCGAGCCGGTCGGCGATGAGCGCTTCCAGCTCCGCCTCGACTCGCGCGTAATTCTCGGCCGCTTCGCGATGCACCCATGCGATCGAGCTTCCGGGGAGTATGTCGTGAAACTGTTGCAGCAGAACGGTTTTCCAGATCCGCCGCAGCTCCGCGACCGGATAATCGGCGAGCCCGCGCACCGCCGCAGTGGTCGCCCACAGCTCGGCCTCGCGCAGCAGGTGTTCGCTGCGCCGGTTGCCCTCCTTGGTGCGAGCCTGGCTGGTGTAGGTGCCGCGGTGCAACTCCAGATAGAGCTCCCCGGCCCACACTGGCGCGTCCGGGTATGCCGCCTGCGCCCGCTCGAAGAACTGCGCGGGCGACTCGATGGCCACCCGCGGTGAGCCCTCCAGGTCACGGGTCCGCGTGGCGTGCTGCAGCATCTCCCGGGTCGGGCCGCCACCGCCGTCGCCATATCCGAACGGCACGAGGGACAGGTTGGTCGCGCCCTTGTCGCGGAAATTCGTTGCCGCGTGGGCGAGTTCGCGCCCGGTCAGCTCGGCTGTGTAGGTGTCGACGGGTGGGAAGTGTGTGAAGACGCGGGTGCCGTCGATGCCTTCCCACCAGAAGGTGTGGTGCGGAAAGACGTTCTGCTGGTTCCAGCTGATCTTCTGGGTGAGGAAGTGAGTGCAGCCTGCCTGGCGCGCGATCTGCGGTAGCGCCGCGGAGTAGCCGAACGAGTCGGGCAGCCACACCTCGCGGCAGGTGATGCCGAACTTCTCCCGGAAGTAGCCCTGACCCATGACGAACTGCCGGACCATCGCCTCGCCGCCCACCATGTTCGTATCCGACTCGACCCACATGCCGCCGGTCGGCAGGAACCGTCCGGCCCGCACCTGCTCGGCCAGTCGCCGAAAGACCTCCGGCCGCTGCTGTTCCAGCCACTCGTATTGCTGCGCACTCGACATCGCATAGACCAGTTCGGGGTGCTCGTCCAGCAGGTGTGTCACGTTGGCGGTGGTGCGAGCGACCTTGCGGACCGTCTCGCGCACCGGCCACAGCCAGGCCGAGTCGATGTGCGCGTGCCCGACGGCGCTGATCCGGTGCGCGCCCTCCGCGGACCGGCGGGCCAGCAGCGGCGCCAGCAGTTCCCGCGCAGCGGACGCACTGCCCGGCACGTCGGACAGATCGACGGCGTCCAGCGCCCGGTCCAGTCCCAGACATAGCTCGGCCCGCCAGCCGTCATACTCCGGCAGCGTTCGCATCAGCTGGTCGAGCACCTCCAGGTCCGCGGCCAGCTCCCACACCGAGGTGTCGCGCACGCAGACGTCGGCGCGGGCCAGCCGGTAGAGCGGCCGGTCGCCGGCGGTCTCCTTGTCGCCCAGCTGCGTTGGCAGGAAGGGGTGCACCTCCAGCAGCAGCGGGTTGGCGGCCGCTTCGACATACAACTCGACGCGAGTTTCGTTCGGGCGCACCGGGATCCAGCCGTTGCGGGGATTGAGTCCCTTCACGACGGAACCGTCGGGACGGTAGACCAGCCCTTCGGCCTGGAAGCCGGGGGAGTGGTCCGCCCAGCCGAGGTCGACGACCAGTTCGGTCGGGCCGGCCGGATCCGGCGCCGGGACGTCCGCGGTGAGGCGGAACCACGTGGTGCCCCACGGTGGACCCCACGCCTCGCCCACCGCGAACGGTTCGTATGCCGCCCCCAGCGCCCCGGCGGGGGACACCGGCTCGCCCTGCCCGCCGCCGACGTGCCACGCGGACACGCTCAGCTCTCCGACGGCGCGATAGATCTTCGGGCGGATGCGTTCGGTCAGGACGCGGGCGATGCGGTCTTCGGTGAGCTTGCGGCGGTCATGCACTGGTCGGGTGCTCCTGGGCGAATCGGACGGGTCAGGTTGTCGTGGGGTCGACCTTCGACAGTATGTCGGTGTCGTCTCCGGCGCGATCCTTCAGCACCATCAGCAGCCGCTCATGACCCTTGAGGTAGGTGGTGCCGGCGCGCACGCCCCACCAGTAGAGGGCAAGCGAACCGATGGCGACGATGATCGAGTCCCACGGCGACCCGATGACACCCGACCCGCCATAGCTGCCGAGCGCGGCGACGCCATACGTGAAGACCAGGTAGACGACCAGCCACAGACCGCCGCCGATGTCCCCGGGGTCGCGGTTGCCGCGCGCGAACGAGACGGCGAACCAGACCAGCCCGATCACGATCGGGATCAGCGTCTTCAGCAGGGTGTCCCATGCGGTCCACAGAATGACCAGCGAGCTGACCATGAAGGCGAGCGGCGCCACGATCGGCATACCCCGCAGCCGCTGTGCCCGCCCGCCGAGGCCGACGTTGCGGAAGACCAGCAGCGAGACCGAGCCGATGGAGAACGTCATGGCGACCAGCGCGCTGAGCACCTCCACGATGTCGTGCCAGCTCGGCAGCAGCACCATCATCGCGGCGCCGAGCACGAAGTTGACCAGCATCGCGACCACCGGCACGCCGGTCTTGTCGCTGACCTTCATGACGACGCGCGGGAAGAAGCCGTTCTTGGCCAGCCCGAAGACGTTGCGCGCGTTGGCCGCGGTGTAGACGATGCCCGACCCGGACGGCGAGATCGAGGAGTCGGCGATCAGCAGCCAGGACAGCCAGGTGAAGCCGAGCATCTTGGCCAGGTCGGCGAACGGCGAGTCCAGATTGACGCCGTGCCAGCCGGTCGCGTGTGCCAGTTCGCTGCTCGGCAGCGAGCCGAGGTAGCCCAGCTGCAGGCACAGGTAGAGCGCGATCGAGAAGACGATGGTGACCACCATCGCGCGCGGGATGTCACGTCGGGCGTTGGCCGCCTCACCGGACAGCTCGATCACATTGCGGAAGCCGGTGTAGGCGAAGATCAGCCCGCCGGAGGCGATGGCGCTGAACGCCGCGCTGATGCCGTATGGCGCGAAGCCGTGCGAGCTGATGTTGTGGCTCAGCCCGCCGGCCTTGTGGTTGGCCCCGAAGCCGCTGGCCAGCAGCAGGATCACGGTGATGATCGGGATGCAGATCTTCACCGCGGTCACGATGTTGTTGGAGCGGGCGAACGACTTCACGCCGAAGTAGTTGATGATGACGAAGACGATCATCAGCGCCACCGCGACACAGGTGCCGAGGGTGGTCAGCTTGCCGGCGCTGGAGCTGTAGACCCCGTGCCACCACTTGGACGCGTACTGCACGACCGCGGCGGCCTCGCTGGGCGGGTTCGCGACATACGACAGCCACATCGCCCAGCCGACGATGCTGGCGGCGAGCCGCCCGTTGGAATACAGCGGATAGCGCACCAAGCCACCGGATTCGGGCCGCACCATGCCCAGCTCGGCGAAGACCAGCGCGACCATCAGCATCAGCGCGCCGGCGATGACCCACGCGATGAGCGCTGCCGGCCCGGCGGTCTGGGCGGCATACATCGAGGAGAACAGCCAGCCGGAGCCGATCACGCTGCCGACACCGGCCGCCATCAGCGACCACAGCCCGAGTTCCTTGCGTAGCTTGCGGTCCTCACCGTCCGCCGCCGACTGCTGATCCATGCCCGCTGATGTCGTCGCTGCCTGATCCATTGCCCCAGTATGTACTTCGCGGATCGGGTCGTGGGGGAAAGCGATCACCCGGCCGGATCCGGGGGCTGCGCCCTGTGGCAGGATCTACCGACCGCATTTCCGCCCCACCGGGAGGCCGCGCCGATGTTCAGTCCCTCCAGTCCGCCGGATGCTCCGCAGCGGGTGCTGCTCAAACTTTCCGGTGAGGTGTTCGGCGGCGGGCAGATCGGGCTCGACCCGGACGTCGTGCGCGGCATCGCCGAGCAGATTGCCGCAGCCACGCGCGCCGGGGTGCAGATCGCGGTCGTCGTCGGCGGCGGCAACTTCTTCCGTGGCGCCGAGCTGCAGGAACGCGGCATGGACCGCACCCGCGCCGACTACATGGGCATGCTCGGCACGGTGATGAATTGCCTTGCGCTGCAGGACTTCCTGGAGAAGGAAGGCATCGACACCCGCGTGCAGACCGCCATCACGATGGGCCAGGTCGCCGAGCCCTACATCCCGCGCCGCGCGATGCGGCACCTGGAGAAGGGCCGCGTGGTCATCTTCGGCGCCGGCGCCGGTATGCCGTTCTTCTCCACCGACACCGTCAGTGCGCAGCGCGCGCTGGAGATCAAGTGCGACATCGTCCTCTACGCCAAGAACGGCGTCGACGGCGTCTACACGGCCGACCCGAAGAAGGACCCGGGGGCCACCAAGCTGGACTCGCTCACCTTCGCCGAGGCGCTCGCCCAGAACCTGCGCATCGTCGACGCGGCAGCCTTCAGCCTCTGCATGGACAACGAACTGCCGATGCGGGTCTTCGGCATGGAGGGCGCGGGGAATATCAGCCAGGCGCTGCAGGGTGAGAAGATCGGCACATTGGTGAGCGCCTGAGCGCGGCCAGCACGTCATACCCACGTCATACGAGAAGAAGGTCACCACACCATGGACGGCAGCATCGACGACAGCCTGTTCGAGGCCGAGGAGAAGATGGAGAAGGCGATCGAGGTCGCCAAGGAGGATTTCGCCTCGATCCGCACCGGCCGTGCGAACGCTGCGATGTTCAACAAGCTGACGGTCGACTACTACGGCGCGCCGACCCCGTTGCAGCAGCTGGCGTCCTTCCAGACCCCGGAGGCGCGCACCGTGCTCATCCAGCCGTTCGACAAGAGCGCGATGGCGGGCATCGAGAAGGCGCTGCGGGACAGCGACCTCGGCGTCAACCCCAGCAACGACGGCAACCTGATCCGCATCGTGCTGCCGGCCCTCACCGAGGAGCGTCGGCGCGACTACATCAAGCTCGCCCGCACCAAGGGTGAGGATGCCAAGGTGTCCATCCGTAACATCCGCCGCAAGGCCAAGGAAGACATCGACCGCGCGGTGAAAGACGGCGACATCGGCGAGGACGAGGGCAGCCGGCATGAGAAGGAGCTGGAGAGCATCACCAAGAAGCATGTCGAGACCGTCGACGAGCTGCTGAAGGGCAAGGAGGCCGAGCTCCTCGAAGTCTGAGGTTCGCTCCCACCTCCGCTGATGTCTGAGCCCACCTCCCGCCGGCACGCCCGGGAAGCGCGCACGGCCGACCCGCCCGCCGCGGGCGAGTTGGCTGCGCACAACCCGACGCCTCGCGCCGGCCGCAACCTCTACGCCGCCATCGGCGTCGGGGTACTGCTCGGGGTGATCGTGGTGCTCAGTCTCTTCGTCAAGAAGGAAGTCTTCGTCGCGGTGGCGATGGTCGCGTCGGTCATCGGCTGCATGGAATTGCTGCGCGCGATGACTCAGGGCAAGCTGCACCCGCCCGTGGTCCCCACCCTGGCGGCGGCTGCCGTCATACCCCTCATCGCCTATGTCTGGGGTGCCACCGCCCTGGCCTTCTCGGTGCTCGCGGCCGCGCTGCTGGTGATCGTATGGCGTTCGTTCGGTCACTCCGACGGCATGCTGCCCGACCTGGCTGCGGGCGCGCTGGTGCTGCTCTACGTCCCGGCGCTGGTCGGCTTCGCCATGCTGCTCCTGGCGGCCGACGACGGCCCGGAGCGGATCGTCGTGTTCATCCTGGTGACCATCTGCAGCGACATCGGCGGCTACATCGTCGGGGTGATCGCCGGCAAGCACCCGATGGCGCCCAGCGTCTCTCCGAAGAAGTCCTGGGAGGGCTTCAGCGGCTCGGTGACGGCGTGTGTCGTCGGCGGCGCACTCGGCGTCTGGCTCATCCTCGATGGCCGCTGGTGGGTCGGCGCGCTGCTCGGCGCGCTCGCGGTGATCGCGGCAACAGTGGGTGACCTGTGCGAGTCGATGATCAAGCGCGACCTCGGCATCAAGGACATGAGCAACCTGATCCCCGGGCACGGCGGCCTGATGGACCGGCTGGATTCCCTGCTGGTCGTGGTGCCCGTCGCCTGGGCCGTGCTGACCCCCCTTGTGGCGGTGAAATGACATGACCGGTCTGCCCGACCCCACCACTCGCCGGCCCGTCCCCGGGCAGCTGACTTTCGCGGCGCCGCGTCGGGGCAAGCCGCCGCAGCACCTCGCCGACTTCGACGAGGCGGGCCGCAAGGCGGCGGTGGAAGCGCTGGGGCACAAAGGTTTTCGTGCCAAACAACTGTCCACGCACTACTTCGAGCACTTCGTCACCGAGCCCGCGGAGATGACCGATCTGCCCGCGGCCGGTCGCGCCGAGCTGGTCGGCGCGATGTTGCCGCAGCTGCTCACCCCCGTCCGGTCGCTGGAGGCCGACGACGGGCGGACGATCAAGCAGGTATGGCGCCTCTTCGACGGCGCACTGGTCGAGTCGGTTCTGATGCGCTATCCGGGACGGGTCACGATGTGCATCTCGAGCCAGGCCGGCTGCGGAATGAACTGCCCGTTCTGCGCCACCGGCCAGGAGGGGCTGACCCGCAACCTGACCACCGCCGAGATCGTCGAGCAGGTCGTCGCAGGCGCCCGGATGCTGCGGGCCGGCGCGCTCGCGGGCGGCGACGACGAGTCGCGTGAGGCGCCGCTGCGGGTGTCCAACGTGGTCTTCATGGGCATGGGCGAAGCGCTCGCCAACTACCGCCAGGCGGTCAACGCGATCCATCGGCTGGTCGACCCCGCCCCCGCCGGACTCGGCATGTCGGCGCGGCACCTGACGATGTCGACGGTCGGCCTGGTCCCGGCGATCGACAAGCTGGCCGCCGAGGGGATCCCGGTCACCCTCGCGCTCTCGCTGCACGCGCCGGACGACGAGTTGCGCAACGAGCTGGTGCCGATCAACACCCGGTGGAGTGTCGACGAGGCGCTGGACGCGGCATACCGCTACTACGACGCGACCGGCCGGCGCGTGTCGATCGAATACGCGCTGATCAAGGACATCAACGACCACGCGTGGCGCGCCGACCTGCTCGGGGAGAAGCTGCGCGCCCGCGGCAAGGGCTGGGTGCACGTCAACCCGATCCCGCTCAACCCGACGCCCGGCTCGAAGTGGACCGCGTCCCGCAAGGGCGTCGAGCAACAGTTCGTCGAGCGGTTGCGGGCCTACGGCATACCCACGACGATCCGGGACACGCGCGGTTCCGACATCGACGGCGCGTGCGGCCAGCTCGCGGCCTCGACCGCCTGACGGCATAGATGCACATGCCCAATCTGATGCTGAACTGGCGCCAGGCGCTGGCGCTCGGTGTCGTGCTCGGCGCGCTGTGGGCACTGCTGCGCACCCGCCGGCCCGGGCTGGCGATCGTCTGCCGGGAGGCGTCGCTCATCGCGTTGCTGTTCTCCTTCTGGCAGATCATCCAGAAGGTGACCTCCAGCGACGGCGGAGACGCGATCGGGCGGGCGCACTGGATCGAGCGCACCCAGTCGATGCTCGGTTTCCCGAACGAGCGCAGCGTGCAGAACCTCATCCTGGGACACCCGGACGTGGTGCGACTGGCCAACCTCTTCTACGCCAGCATGCACTTCACCGTGATGGGAATCTTCCTGCTGTGGCTGTTCTTTCGCCACCGGGACGACTATCCGGCGGTGCGCACCACGCTCGCGCTGAGCACCCTCGGCTGCTTCTTCGTGCAGTTTCTCGCGGTCGCGCCGCCGCGGCTGCTGCCCGGGTATGTCGACACCGCCGAGCTCTATGGCGAGTCGGTCTACAACGCCGGCTTCTCCGTGGACAACTTCGGCGCCATGCCGTCGGTGCACATCCTCTTCGCGGCCGTCGTCGGGTGGTACACGTGGCGGGTCAGCACCTCACGCTGGCGCTACATCGGGCCGCTGCACTTCGTGGTCACCGTCTTCGTCGTGGTCGCGACCGCGAACCACTGGTGGCTGGACGGCGTGGCGGCGATCGCCATACTCATCGCGTCGGCGTGGCTGCGGCACGGCACCCTGGTGCTGTGGCACCGGTGGCGGGATCCGCGGGTTGCGACAGCGGTCGCTGCGCAGCCGGTCGCTACTGGTCCGGCGGCGTCGCTGATGGATGAATCTCACCGATGACGTAGGGGATCGCTGAGCGCTGCGAGATGCCGAGCTTGCGCAGGATGTTCCCCACATGCACCTTGACCGTCTTCTCCGAGATGAACAGCCGGCTCGCGAGTTCGCGGTTGGTGAGCCCGTCGACCGCGATCAGCATCGCGATCTCCAGCTCGCGGGTGGTCAGCCCGGCGGTGTTGTCCTTGCGGGTCGGCTGCTCGCGCTGCGTCGTGGCCAGCGCGTCGGCGAGTTCGAGATGCAGTCGCTCCCCGGACTCACGCGCCTCGGCCAGCAGCCGCCGCGGCTCGGCGAGTCCCGGGTCGTCCGGCAGTTCGACACCGTGCAGTGCCAGGCGCAGCCGTTCCAGCTCCCGGGTCAGCGTCCGCAGCAGGTCGGTGCCGTTCTGGGTGCGGCTGCTGTCCAGCTCCGGGTAGAGCTCGTAGAGGCCGAGATCGTCGGCGAAGTTGCGGTCCTGCACCAGCTCCCACACCAGCGCCCGGCTCAGCCAGTGCATGGCACGCACCGCCTCGTCGTCGAAGGTGTCCGCCACGCAACTCTCGACGCACATCATGCCGATGATCTCGTTGGCCTCGAAGCCGTGCAGCGGCACCACGATCGCATCGAGCACCGGACGCTCGGTGATGGTCCAGCCCAGGCGCACCCGGCGTCCGCCGTCCTGCCGATAGCGGTAGTCCTGGCCCGTCGACTTGATGTAGGCCGACAGCCCGTTCGGCCCGAATTGCTGCACGTCCGCGCTCAGGAACTGTTTGTCGTCAACGCAATAGGGGATCGACAGCGTCGTCTGCCCGATGTAGAGGCCGACGTAGAACGTGTCGATCCGGGTGAGTGCGGACATCGCCGAGCGGCAGGCGGCATACCGCGTCATCAGGTCGCCACGATCGGCGGAGCGCAATCGGCGATCGGCCGCACGCAACACGGAGACGGCGAACGGCGAGAAGCTCTCGACGGGTTGGCTCACGCTTGCGGGGCACCTCCTGCCGCGGACGGTGAAGTCTGTGGGTTGGCTATGCACCCAATTGTGCGGCACGCGGTGTCGACGTCGTTCACCAGGTGTATGGCGTGTGCCATCGGCCGGCCCGCTGCGAGTGCCTGCAAGGTGTCCCACACCGGCAGGTCGTGCTGCCAGTGCTCTTCGCCGACCAGCACCAGCGCAGGAAGCGTCCGGGCGGGGTCGGCGTAGTAGAGCGAGGTCGCGAGTTGGAAGATCTCCTGCACAGTGCCGGCCGCACCGGGGAGCACCACGATCCCGCCGTTGCAGACGTGCAGCAGTACGTCCTCGCGCAACGCATTGGAAAAGTACTTCGCCACCCGGCCGGCGAAGACGTTCGGCGGTTCGTGCCCATAGAACCAGGTGGGTATGCCGAGACTGCGCGGTGAACCGGTCTCGGCCTCGTCGCGGACGATCTGGTCGCGCACATCGAGCGCGAGCCTCGCCCAGGCGGTGATGTCCGGCTGGAAGGACGGCACGGCGGCGAGACTGGTGAGGGCGGCATCGAGCGAGCGGTCGCCGGTGCACAACGCGCCGAGGTTGGCCGCCTCCATCGCGCCCGGGCCACCGCCGGTCGCGACGACCGACCCGGCGCTGGCGAGGGCGTGTCCGAGGCGGGCAGCTGTGGTGTACCCGGCTGTGCCGCGGTCGACGTCGTGGCCACCCATGACGCCGACAACCGTTCTGCCCGCGATGAATTCGTCCAGGGCGTCCCCGATGCTGTGGTCGTGGATCGCGCGCAGCAGAGACGCGTAGACGTCCTGCGTGGTGCTGGGCTCGAGCGACCAGCGGTAGGTGCGGTAGTCCGGAGTGACGGCATACCCGCCCTCGCGCAGCCCGGCGTACAACTCGCGCGGCCGGTAGAGGTGTGCCCGCCAGGCGTCGAAGGGCACCCCGGGATCGGCGGGGAAGATCAGCGCGCCGTGCGCCCCCAGATGGCGGTGCAGGCGGTCGCTCATCCGGCCGCCGAGGACCACGACGCCGGTGAAGTCGTCGATCGCCAGCAGCTCCGGCTCGACCTGGGCGAGGTCGAGATCCTGCAGCCGCAGCCCGCGCAGCGGGGTTCCAGCAGTCAGCAGTCGTCGCAGGGCGGCAAGGGATCCGACGTCGCTGGTGGCCATCGCTCGATTCAAGCGGAAGTCCGCCGGAGGTGAAGTCACGATCCGATCACAGCCCGGACACGCCGCCAACCTGCTGGGAGACTGAGACGTCTTCCTCAATGTCGGGCGGCATGCGCCCGGCACTCTCGGGGAACGCGGCGGATGCCGCGGAAAGGAAGGACACCACCATGAAGCGCACCTCGGTCACCGTCGCCATCGGAGCACTTCTCGTCGCCGGGACGGCCGTCGTTGCCCCCGCTCACGCATCGGCACTGGGACATCACGCGCCCTCGGTCGTGGTTCCGGCCACGACTCATGTGGCGGTGCACCGGAGCCCCGCGCGGCATACCACCGCGAACGAGGACCGGCAGATCACCGCCGCCATCCTGCACAGCCCGCTGCTCGGCGTCGTCAAACCCGGCAACGTCGCGGTGAGCGGGATCCGCTACTCCGGCAGCACCTGGGCCGCCGCGCTCGCGACCCCGAAGAACGGCCAGACCGACCCCGCCCAGGTCCTGCTGCAGAAGACCAGTGGTCACTGGCAGGTCCGCGACCTCGGCACCGCAGGCGTCGGCTGCGGCATCGCCCCGGCCGCCGTCCGCGCCCACCTCGGCCTGCACGGCCCCTGCTGAGTTCTCTTGCTTCGACTCCTCGCAAGACGACGGGCGGGTTCACCCGAACAAGTTCGGTGAACCCGCCCGTCGTCTTGGTCGTCGTCTCGCGGGGTTTTCTTGCTTCGACTCCTCGCAGCCCGGCACCGGGCCTACGCTCGCAAGCTCGCGTAGGCCCGGTGCCGGGCTGGTCGTCGTCTACGCGGAGCCCTTGGCGTCGGCTCCTCGCTGAACGATCGTCTGATTGAGCGGACCACTTACCGAACGAGCGGACCACATATCAGGCCAGGAAAACTGGGCCGCTCAATGCGTATGTGGTCCGCTCGATCAGGATCGGGACGGTCTTGTCACCGCACCGCACTAGCCTGCGCCGCATGATCACCACCCTCGCCGTCAGCGGCTACCGATCGCTGCGTGACGTGGTCGTGCCGCTCGGGCCGCTCACCGTGGTGACGGGCGGTAACGGCAGTGGCAAATCGTCTCTCTACCGCGCACTGCGGCTGCTCGCACAGTGCGGAGAAGGGCGGGCGATCGGCTCGCTCGCGCGGGAGGGCGGCTTGCAATCGGTGCTCTGGGCCGGCCCGGAGTCGCTCGCCGGAGCGCGACGTGGCGCGCCGGTGCAAGGGACGGTGCGCAAAGGCCCGATCAGTCTCCGAATGGGTTACGCGAGTGACGATTTCGGCTATCTCGTCGACCTCGGCCTGCCACAGCCGACTGGGCTGCCGACCGCGTTCGAGCGGGACCCTCAGCTGAAGAGAGAGCTCATCTTCACCGGCCCGGTGATGCGCCCGGCCACGACGTCGGTGCGTCGTCGCCGCGGCCTGATCGAGGTGCGCGACGGGCGAGGGTGGAGCGAGGTGCGGCGGGACCTTGCGCCATACCGCAGCGTGTTGCGGGAGTATGCCGACCCGCAGGTTGCACCCGAGGTGTTCGCAGTCCGGGAACAGATCGGCTCCTGGCGGTTCTACGACGGCTTCCGGGTCGATGCCGACTCACCGGCGCGGCGCCCACAGGTCGGCACCCGCACGCCGGTGCTCGCCGGTGACGGCGCGGACCTCGCGGCGGCGGTGCAGACGATCCTGGAGAGCGGATTCGACGAGCTGACCGAGACCATCGCCGACGCATTCGACGGTGCCCGGCCGCAGGTGCTCATTGCCGACGGTCTCTTCGACGTCGCCATTGCCCAGCCCGGGATGCTGCGCCCGCTGCGTGCTGCCGAACTCTCGGATGGCACGCTGCGATATCTGCTGCTGGCCACCGCCCTGCTGACCGTCGACCCACCGGCACTGATGGTGCTCAACGAGCCGGAGACTTCGCTGCACCCGTCGCTGATCGCGCCGCTCGCCCGGCTGATTGCGTTGGCTGCCAAGCGATCCCAGCTGCTGGTGGTCACACACGCACAGCCGCTGATCGACGCGCTGTCCTTCAGCGGCGTCGGCTCGGTGCAGGAGGTCGTGCTCACCAAGAACCTCGGCGAGACCGTGATCGAGGGGCAGGGCATGCTCACCCGGCCGTCGTGGGAATGGGGATCCCGCTGACGGCCGGTGGTGCGGCAGACTGGACGCATGGTTGACGAAACGAGCGGGATCACGGTGGTCGGTGTCGGGACCGTGCGCGTGCCCACGACCGAGGCAATGCTGCGGTTACGGGTCGAACGCCGCGAGTCCGCCCCGGGCGCCGCGCTGACCGAAGCCGGTGCCATCGTCGCGGCGGCCTTCGAGGTGTTGCGCCAGGCCGGCATACCCGACACCGACGTGCGCACGGCCACGGTCCGGGTGACGGCCAACAAGGCGTGGGTCGACAACCACGAGGAACTCCAGGGGTATGACGCACAACAAGACCTCCAGGTCCGCGTGACCGACCTGGCCAAGCTCGACGAGCTCCTGGGCAGTCTGGTCGACCGGTGCGGCACCGGACTGCAGATCGACGACGTCTCGCTGAGCGGCGAAGCCGACGCGGTCGCCCGGTCGCAAGCCCGGCAGGAAGCGGTGCGCGATGCCCGCGAAAAGGCCTCCGAATACGCGACATTCGCCGGCCGCACGCTCGGCCGGGCCGAGTCGATCAGTGAGGTGCGAGATCGCCCGGCACCGCTCCGGCGGCACATGGCCATGGCGGCGTCGGCGGGTATGGCGATGCCGATCGCGCAGGGTGAGGAAGAAACGACAGTGGCGGTCGAGGTCCGGTGGAGTTTCGGCGGCTAGCTACGCCGCAGTCGTCGGCCGACTCGGCGAACGGTTCGCACACCTCGTGTATGACGACAGGACGCTCACCGGCAGCTTGTTCGATATGCGTCCTGCTTCAAGGTCACGACCACGTCGTCGCGTCGCAGGGCACCCTCCACGACCGCGAGGTCGACGGTGTCGTAGGGAGGACCCTTCAGGATGCGGCGACGTTGTCCGGTGCATCGCCGGCCGGCGAGTCGAGCTTCATGAGCCGGTAGAGCAGCGCTTCGCCAGCCGCTCGCTCCTGTGCGGTGAGCGCACCGGCCTCGGCCTCCCACTCGAGAACGCCCTGGAGCCGGTCCCGCAGGGCGACGGCTTCGTCCAGTGAGACCGACTTCTCGACCACGCTCATTCTCTTCAACAGTCGTACCTCTGGTATTACCGACTGGCGAACGGGTAACGCGCGACCAGCCCCGGGATGACGCGCTCAGCACGCCGACTGAGCCCGTCGAACTGCGAAACCTCAATGCCCGCAGTGCCTTTGGTCTGCGCGCGCCGCCAGGTCGCGACAGCCTGCCCGCCGTCGATCAGCGTCGCCTTGAACATGCCGTTGCCGCCAGGAACGACCCGCCCGGAATGCTCGCGATCGAGGGTCGGGGTGCGGTCGGCATACCCGAGCAGGATCTCGTCGAAGGCTGGTGTCAGCACCGGCCGCAAGGTCGCGCCCCGGTGTTCGTCCCATGCGCCGAGCGTCTCCGGCGCCAGGAAGTATGACGTGTCGCCCGCCACTACTTCGGCCAGCCCGGCACGCACGGTGTCCCACACCGGGGCCAGGTCGCGGCGCAGCAGACCGGACCACCAATGAAAGTCGGCAAGCGTCGCCGGACCGTGCGAGCGGAAGTAGCGAGTCGCCCAATTTGCAACATTGGCAACCCGATCCACTGGGTTCGAGCACCTGATCCATTCGTCGAAAAGCACGAACTGCTGGTGCCGGCCACTGATCGGACCCAGCACGAGCTCCGTCCGAAGGCACAACGTCTCCAGCAGATGCACGCCGCGCTGGCCGGCAGTTGCGATGCCCTCGGCATTCCACGCCTCGAACACCTGCGCACGCGTCGCGCCCCGGCCCCCGCGCAATGTCTGCGTGACAACGGAGAGTGCGTGATCGACGTCCGCGCCGGTGATCTCCAGTTGCTCGCGCCGCCGCCGCGCGGTGCGCAGCGTCGAATCCGCAGTGAGCGCAAGCATCCAGCGCAGGTCCGCGGCATCGACCAGGTGCAACGTCCCGCGCATCGGCCACGAACGCACGATCGCGCCGTCACCGATCGCTGCGTCGACCGCTTCGACCGCCGCACCCGCCCGCAGCGCGACCGCGGACCGTGCCGACCGGAAGTCTTGTGCCTGCAGGCAGGTCAGCCACCGCACGACTTCGTGCGGCGTCCCCGCCGTGACGGGAGCCAGGCGCTGCGCGAGCAGCCGCATCCGGGAGATCTGCCTGCGGGCGTCGGAGCCGCGCAGGACGATGCGTTCGGTCATGACCGCACGCTAGCGACCTCAGCGGTCGGCAACGGTCCGCGATTCAGGCGCGACCCGCTTCGATCAGGAAATCCTTCGCGCGCAGGCGAGCGACGAGCACCTCGCCGAGCGCCGTCGCCGGTGTGAGCACCCCACCGGACAGGCCGTCCGGCAGCGGGCAGTCGTCGCGGGAGACAGCCAGGCACAACGCGCTCTCCCCGAGCATGACAGCCGTCGCGGCATACCCCGGATCTCCTTGGGCCGCAACCGTGCTCCGGTATGACGCACCGGTGCTGGTCGTCGTGCACAGCGTCGCGCGGAAGTGACCGCTCTGCTGCGTCTGCTCGCTCGGACCCTCACCGGGTGAGGGCAGGACCCGCCGCACCACCGGGCGCAGGAACGGCAGCGCCATGGCGCCGAAACCGGCAGCGAGCGCGCCCGCGACGGCGTATGCCGCGAGCCGTCCCCGCCAGCCAGATCCGGCGCGCTGCACTTCGCGGTAGCGGAACGACCGGCCGTAGGCGTGCCCGAGCAATGCGTTGCTGCGGCGGACGATGCGAGTGTTGTAGGTCGCCATCACGAACGGCGCCGTCCACGCGCCGATCTCGGGGGAGTAGCGCACGGCGGCGCTGTCCCGCCACTCGCCGCTCGGCTCGGCACCTCGATCGGGGCTGAGAGCGAACTTGTCGCCCGCGAGCTTGCGCTTGGCGGAGTCGCCCCGCACCTCGTCGAGCTGGTTCATCGCCGACGCGATCGTGCCGCCGCTGACACCGCCCTTCATCGCCATGTAGAGGGTGGTGTCGCCGAGTTCACCCGCCTCGTCACGCTCGACCGCCCGCGACAGCACCAGTGCACCGAGATCCGATGGGACAGAGTCGAATCCGCAGGAGTGGACGATGCGGGCGCCGGTGCGCTCCGCCTCGGCAGCGAATCGGTCGATCGACTCGCGGACGAAGAGCACCTCGCCGGTGAGGTCCACGTAGTCGGTGCCCGCCGTCGCGCACGCACCGACCAGCGGCAACCCGTAGCGCGCGTAGGGACCGACCGTGCTGATGACGACCTTCGAGCTCTCAGCCAGCGCGCGCAGGGATGCCTCGTCGGAGGAATCGGCCACGACGATCGGCCAGTCCCGGGCCGCGGCGGGCAGCCCGTCGCGGACCGCCTCGACCCTCGACGTGCTGCGGCCGGCGAGGGCGATATGCACCCCGTCCGGTGCGTGGCGCGCCAGGTGCGCGGCCGTCAGCTTCCCGACGAAACCCGTCGCGCCATACAGGACGATGTCGTGCTGTCGCTGAAGCACCTTGCCGACTGTCGATGACATGGTCCGACCTTAGATCGTCGGGGCGCAGCGGCGGTATGTCCTCAGGCGAGCGGCAGTCCGGGGGAGTCCGGAGCGAATCGCCTTGAGTGCGACCGCAAGTCGTTCGCCTGCGACGGCGAAGGCCTCCTCGGCGGATCGCGCGGACCAGCCCCAGGCCGTCACCGTGCCGGCACGCGCGCTCTGCCAGAACTTCGGTGGCTGTTCCATGCCGGGGAGCCTACGGCAGCGCCCGCACCCTCACCCCCATCGCGAATGACGGCTCCCTCACCGAGCGACGGCGAAATTGCACCGTCGCTCGGCGAGGAAGCCGTCACTCACCGATGTCAGAGCAGCGACCACGCCTCGGTCAGCACGGAGCGCAGTGTCTGCTCGATCAGATCGAACTCGGTCTGCCCGATGATCAGCGGCGGGGACAGCTGCACCACGGGGTCGCCGCGGTCGTCGGCGCGGCAGTAAAGGCCTGCGTCATACAGCGCCTTGGACAGGAAGCCACGCAGGATCCGCTCGGCCTCGTCGTCGTCGAAGGTCTCGCGGGTGTCCTTGTCCTTGACGAGCTCGATGCCGTAGAAGAACCCGTCACCGCGGACGTCGCCGACGATCGGCAGGTCGTGCAGCTTTTCCAGCGTGCTGCGGAACTTGGGGGCGTTCTCGTGCACGTGCTGCACGAGGCCCTCCTTCTCGAAGATGTCCAGGTTGGCCATCGCGACCGCCGCCGACACCGGGTGCCCGCCGAAGGTGTAACCGTGCGGGAAGCTCGTGGTGCCGTGCCGGAACGGCTCGAACAGCCGGTCGCTGGCGATCATCGCGCCGATCGGGGAGTAGCCCGACGTCATACCCTTCGCGCAGGTGATGATGTCCGGGGTGTAGCCGAAGTCGTTGCAGGCGAAGATCTCACCGATGCGGCCGAAGGCGCAGATGGTCTCGTCGGAGACCAGCAGGACGTCATACTCGTCGCAGATCTCGCGGACCCGCTCGAAGTAACCGGGCGGCGGCGGGAAGCAGCCACCGGCGTTCTGCACCGGCTCCAGGAAGACGGCGGCCACGGTGTCCGGACCCTCGAACTCGATCGCCTCGGCGATCCGGTCGGCGGCCCAGCGCCCGAAAGCCTTGGGGTCGTCGCGGAATTCGGGCTGTGCGCGGTAGATGTTGGTGTTGGGCACCTTGAACGCACCGGGCACCAGCGGCTCGAACATCTCCTTGAGCGGCGGCAGCCCGGTGATCGACAGCGCACCCTGCGGAGTGCCGTGGTAGGCGACCGCGCGGCTGATCACCTTGTGCTTGCCCGGCTTCCCGGTCAGCTTGAAGTAGTGCTTGGCCAGCTTCCACGCCGACTCGACCGCCTCGCCGCCGCCGGTGGTGAAGAAGACCCGGTTGAGGTCGCCCGGTGCGTAGGACGCGAGGCGCTCGGCGAGGTCGATCGCCGGCCGGTGTGCGTAGGACCAGATCGGGAAGAACGCCAGTTCCTTGGCCTGGGCGGCTGCAGCCTCGGCGAGTTCGGCGCGGCCGTGCCCGACCTGTACGGTGAACAGGCCGGCCAGGCCGTCGAGGTACTTGCGGCCCTCGGTGTCCCAGATGTAGGCGCCCTCGCCCTTGACGATGGTCGGTATGGCGGCGCCGAGGCCGCCCTGCTCGACCGGCTCGTAGACCGACTGGCGGGTGAAGTGACCCCAGAGGTGGTCGCGCGCCGCCTCGGCACGCGGCGTGCCGGCGGGCGTGAGATCGGTGGAATTGGTTGTGGGAGTTGTCATCTCGTACCCCAGTCGTATCGTTGTTTGGCAAGTTTCAGGTAGACGAAGGTCTCGGTCTCGCTGACCCCGTCGATGGTGCGGATCTGCTTTGTGAGCAGCTCGAGCAGGTGCTCGTCGTCGACGCAGACGACCTCAACCAGCAGGTCGAAGCGCCCTGCGGTCAGCACGACATACGCAACCTCCGGCAGCTTGCTGAGCGCTTCCTGCACCGGCACGAGGTCGCCGCGGACACTCACGCCGATCATGGCCTGGCGGTCGAAGCCCACCTGCGCGGGGTCGGTGACCGCGACGATCTGCAGCACCTCAGACTCGACCAGGCGCTGCACCCGCTGACGCACCGCAGCCTCGGACAGGCCGATGTCGCGAGCAATCGCGGAGTAGGCAGCACGGCCGTCGGTCTGCAGCCGTGCGATGATCGCCTTGGAGACTTCGTCGAGCGTGGCGGAGGTCACGCTGCGATTTGTCTCGGCCATGGCCGCATTTTGCCACGTATTTCGTAGCGAATCAAGCAATCAGTCGCGGAATCCATTGCCTGGTCGCGTGTTGACTATGATTTACCCATGGCGTTGAGTGCATTCGATCTGTATTCCGTCGGCATCGGTCCGTCGTCCTCGCACACCGTCGGCCCGATGCGGGCCGCGAAGACCTTCGCCGACGGGCTGGTCGAGTCCGGCCGGTTGTCGGACGTATGCCGCGTGCGGTCCCAGCTCTTCGGTTCCCTCGGCGCGACCGGCCACGGACACGGGTCCGACAAGGCCGTCGTGCTGGGTCTCGAAGGCGAAGTGCCCGAGACCGTCGACACGGCCACCACGGACGCGCGGGTCGCGACAGCGCGCGAGCGCCATACCTTGCGGCTGGGCGGCACCCGCACGATCGGCTGGGACCCGGACGAGGACCTGGTCATGCACCGGCGCAAGTCCCTGCCGGCCCACCCCAACGGCATGCAGTTCGACGCGTATGACGCCTCGGGCGAGCTGGTCGCCACGCACGTCTACTACTCCGTCGGCGGTGGTTTCGTGGTCGACGAAGCCGCGACCGGCGCGGACCGGGTCGTGCTGGACGACACCACGGTCGAGTTTCCGTTCTCGACCGGCGCGCAGTTGCTCGAAATCTGTGCGCGAGAAGGGCTTTCGGTTGCCGAGGTGATGCTGCGCAACGAGCTCGCCTGGCGCACCGAGGACGAGGTGCGCGCCGGGATGCTGCACCTGTGGTCGGTCATGCAGGATTGCGTGCGGGCCGGCATCGCGCACGAGGGAGTGCTGCCCGGCGGCCTGCGCGTGCCACGGCGCGCGCCGCAGCTGCACCGCGAACTGACCAAGGGCTCGCTGCGCGAGGACCCGCTGCGCGTCATGGACTGGGTCAACCTCTACGCGCTCGCGGTCAACGAGGAGAACGCGTCCGGTGGCCGCATCGTGACCGCGCCGACCAATGGCGCGGCCGGGATCATCCCGGCGGTGCTGCACTACTACGTGAACTTCGCGGACGGCGCGAACGACGACGGGGTGGTTCGGTTCCTGCTCGCGGCGGCGGCGATCGGCATCCTCTTCAAGGAGAATGCATCGATCTCCGGTGCTGAGGTCGGCTGCCAGGGCGAGGTCGGCTCGGCCTGCGCGATGGCCGCTGGGGGACTGGCCGAGGTGATGGGCGGTACGCCCGCGCGGGTGGAGAATGCCGCCGAGATCGGCATCGAACACAACCTCGGGCTCACCTGCGACCCGGTGGGTGGGCTGGTGCAGATCCCGTGCATCGAGCGCAACGCGATCGCGAGTGTGAAGGCGATCAACGCCGCGCGCCTCGCGGTGAACGGCAGCGGCATACACACCGTGAGCCTGGACAAGGCGATCAAGACGATGCGCGACACCGGCCGCGACATGTCGGTGAAGTACAAGGAGACCGCGCGCGGCGGCCTTGCCGTCAATGTGATCGAGTGCTGACGATTTCGCCGACCGGGGTACTTATCCATCGACCGGGGTAGATATCCGCGCGGATCCGCTCGCTGGATGTACCCCGCTCGGCGGTTTCTACCCCGCTCGGCGCTCAGGCGAGCACGCCGCCGAGGGCGATGCCGGCGAAGGCGGCGAGCAGTGAGACGAGCGCCGTGGCGACGGCATACCGGGCGCCGACGGCCTTGCCGGTGGTCAGCCAGAGCCGGACGGTCTCGACCGATGCCGTGCTGAAGGTCGTGAAGCCGCCGCAGAGGCCGGTGCCCAAGGTGTCCTTCGCGGTCGGGGACAGCCACCCCGCGTGGTGCGTGAACGCGCCGGTCAGTGCGCCGAGGACGAACGACCCGAGCACGTTGATGATGAACGTGCCGACCGGGAACGAGCCGCGTGCCCGCCGGCGCACCTCGGCGTCGAGCACGAATCGGCTCACCGCCCCGGCGCCACCGAATAGCGCAATCAGCAGTGTTGTCATGCGGTTTCACCGACGCGCACGAGCGACTTCGCAGTGCGTATGCCGAGCCACGCGCCGAGCGCGCCGATCGCGAGGGAGCCCACGACATACGAAATGGCAAGTGCCCAGGGCAGTTTCGTCGTTTCGACCATGAAGGTGCTGTATGTCGTGAAGCCCCCCAGCACCCCGGTGCCGATGCCGAGGCGCGCCAGCCGGCGGTAACCGGTGTCCATGCCCGAGCGGACCAGTCCTTCGAGCAGGAAACCGAGCACAAAGGCGCCGACCACGTTGATGGCGAACGTCGTCCACGGCCAGGAGTCCTTCGGGACGGTGAAGGCGTCCTCCAGCAGCGAACGGATGGCCGTGCCGATCGCGCCGCCGACGAAGACGGTCCCGAGCAGGGCCGGGTCCCGGTGAGCGTGCACGATCGAGCCGCGCCGCCGTGGCAGCGTCACTGCCACGGCAGACCCGCCGACCAGTCGACGACCTCAAGCGGCACGGTGATGACCGGGCGGTGCTGGTGATGACACAGACGGATGGTCACCGACCCGTTCAAGAACTCGCGTACGTGATGCTTACCGAGGCGAGTGCCGATGACGAATCCGGCGGCGTCGACGGCCCGCGCGAGATGGGTGAGTGCGCGGTCGGGGCGGCCGGCCAGGTAGTGGAAGTGCCAGGGCACCTCGGAGTCGCCGACGGCCTTGGTCAGCTCCGCAATGATCGTCTCGGAGGTGCTGCGCCACTGCTCGTCCGCGTCGTCCGGGTCGATCGGGGCGTGCCGCACCGAGCCGTCCGGGAATTCCTCGACGACGTAACGGCTTTGGTCGGCATACCCGAAGTGGATGCCGGGTGCGCCGACCGCGCGTGCCAGGTTGAGCGCGGTGAGCGCGACGAGCGGCGGCTGCCCCGGCATGACGCCGACCACGATCGGGTGGGCGTGGAAATCCACCAGGCGGTCGGGACTCGGCTGCGGTGGCTGCGAAGCGGGCATCGTGGGGTCCTCCGGCTGGATCGCGGGCAGCATGCCCACCCGTCGATCACGACGTGGTAGGAGCCATCAGCATTCTTGCGGTTCGAGCGCGTGCTCGGGCGGGATCCATCGCCCGGGCCAACTGTAAGGGACGGCTTCGGCTACCGCGCGGTAGGGCGGCACCACCGCGTGGCCGGCCGACCCGGCGTAGCGTGGCCGCATGCGCATCGAACACGTCGGCTTCGACCCGGATTTCGTCGACTACCAGGCGGCCTGGGACCTGCAACGCCAGGTTCATGCCCGGGTCGTCGCCGGCGAGCAGGAGGACACGACGCTGCTGCTGGAGCACGAGCGGGTCTACACGGCGGGCAAGCGCACTGAGCCGCACGAGCGGCCGTTCGACGGCACCCCGGTCATCGACGTCGACCGTGGCGGCAAGATCACCTGGCACGGCCCGGGTCAGCTCACCGGCTACCCGATCGTGCACCTGGCGCAACCGGTCGACGTCGTCGGCCACGTGCGCCGGCTGGAGCAGCTGATGATCGAGGTGTGCGCCGACCTGGGCCTGCAGACACAGCGGGTCGAGGGACGCAGCGGGGTCTGGCTCCCGGCGGAGGACGGCAGGCCGGAGCGCAAGCTCGGCCAGATCGGCATCCGGGTCAGCCGTGACGTCACGATGCACGGCTTCGCGCTCAACTGCGACTGCGACCTGTCCTGGGCGCAGGTCATCGTGCCGTGCGGCATCGCGGACGCCGGGGTCACCTCGCTCACCGAGGAGCTCGGCCGGGACGTGACTGTGGCGGAGGTCGTCCCCTACATCGAGAAGCGCCTGCCCTTCATCGTCGGGGCCTGAACCAACCGGATCGCGGTGTCGGGCGTCTGCCAGGGAGCCGACATACCGAAAGCGGCAGAATGTTCACAGCCGACTCCTAGGACGCTGTAATCTCGACGCTGGCCGGTCTGTCGACGGAACGGTCCACGACACTGGAGACATGGTGACAACCACGGACGACGCCGTCACATCGCCCGCAGGCGTACGACGCATGCTCGCGCAGGCGACCGGCACCGACGCCGATGACTGGTTCCTCGTGTTTCGCGCGCGCTACGCGATGCGGGTCGTCTTCCAGGCCATCGCCGACGTGCGTGGCCCCGGGGCAGTCACGACGCAGCTGCTGACGTGTGTCACGGCGGTGAGCCCGATCACCGCGACACCATTGCGGCCGGTGTATGGCGAAGTCGCTGACGCCTCGCTGGCGCTCGACCCGGACACGCTGCACCTTGACGCGGCCACTCGTGCCGTGGTGCTGCAGCACACGTTCGGCATCATCGACCCGCAGCGTTCGGCCGCAGTGCGGCATGCCGCAGACTCGGCGGGCGCGCTGCTCGTGGAGGATTCGGCGCACTGCGCGACGCGGATGGCGAAGGACGACGCCGGCCGGCCACTCGCCGACGTGTCGGTGCACTCCTTCGGTGCCGAAAAGCTGCTGGCGACTCGGTTCGGGGGCGCCATCTGGATCAACCCCGATCTTGCCGACGGCGCACTGCAGCACCGGCTGCGGACCGAGCTGGGCAGCCTCCCGCACCTCGGCGTGCAGGTCTCAGCGCGGTCCCGGGCCTACCGCAGCGAGGTGCGGGTGCTCAACCGCCTTCCCGGCGCCGTCGCGGCACCGGCCCGTCATGCACTCACCCGGCTGGGCCTCTTCGAGCCGCTCGTCGCCGACGCCGAGACCCGTGGTGGGCTGCCGTATGACGCGACGCGTCCGGCCGGCTGGATGATGACCGCGGTGGCGGAGCAGCTCGGCCGGCTGGAGAGAGTGCAGACCCGCCGGGCGGCGGCCACTGCGGCATACCTGCGCGAACTGCCCGACACGGTGCAGGTCCCGGCGAGCATCACCGACACCAGCCCGCTGGTGCGGTTTCCCTTCTTCGCCGGCTCGACGCAGGAGGCGGAGCGCCTCATCGCCATACTCACGGCGGCCGGGGTGTATGCCGGCAGGTGGTATCGCCCCGCGCTGTTCCCCGGGGTGCCGGACCCGGCCGCGTTCGGCTTCGTGCCGGGGGAGACGACCCCGCGCACGCAGGAACTCATCGCGCGGATCGTCAACCTCCCGACCACCGTCGACCCGGCTGAGGCCTCGCGCGCGGCCGGCATCGTGCGATCGGAGCTGCGATGAACTTCGGGAACGACGACTTCGTCCCGGTCATCATCGGATCGGGTCTGAACGCCTACAACATCGCGCGGTCGCTGCATGAGTCGTTCGCGGTGAATTCCCTTGCCGTCGGCCGGTTTCCGCTCCGGGAGACCGCGCATTCGAAGATCTTGCAGGTCCGCACGGTGCGCGATCTCGACGAACCGGCAGGCGTGGTGCGCACCCTGGCCGAGGTGGCCGCGGAGTTCCCCGATCGCCGGCTGCTGCTCTTCCCGACGATCGAGTTCTACACCGGGGTCGTGCTGGAGCACCGCGACGAACTCGACGACCGCTACGTCGTACCGCTGCTGAGCAAGCAGCTTGCTGACCGGCTGATGAACAAGACCGACTTCTACCGCACCTGCGAGGAACTCGGCGTGCCGCACCCGGCGACCCGGATCGTCTCGCCGGGCGACGACACCTCGGTCCTGGACGACCTGCCGTTCGGCTACCCGGCGATCCTCAAGCCGGCGGACACCGACACCTATCCGCGGCTGAGCTTCGAGGGCAAGCAGAAGGTCTACCTGGTGCAGGGGCGCGAGGAGATGTGGTCGATCGCGCAGCGGATCTTCGCCGCGGGCTACGACAGCGACCTGATCGTGCAGGAGTACCTCTCCGGCGACGAGTCGGTCATGCAGGTCGCCAACTCCTACTCCGATCACTCGGGCACCGCCCGGGTGATCTCGGCCGGGCAGGTCGTGCTGACCGAATACAACCCGAGCCTGATCGGCAACAACAACGCGATCCTGTCGATCAACGACGACGAACTCACCGCATCCGTCCGCCGGTTCCTGGACGGCGTCGGGTATGTCGGCCTGGCCAACTTCGACGTGATGGTCGACCGGCGCACCGGCGAGTCGAAGCTGCTGGAGGTGAACCTGCGGCCGGGGGCGACCGGCTACTACGCGATGGCCGGCGGACTGAATCTCATCGCCACAGCCGTTCGTGACCTGGTCTATGACCGGCGGGAAGAGTTCACCAGCGAGCAGCGCGAGCGGCTCTGGGTCAACGTCCCCTACCCGGTGGTGCTGCGGTATGCGCCCCGCTCGCTGCGGCACCGGGCGCGGGCTGCGGCGAAGCACGGGGTGGTCCACACCCTCGACTACCGGCCGGACCGCAGCCGCGAGCGGCGGCTGGACATCGCCCGGGTCGACGCCCGGCACACGATCGACTATCTGAAGTTCGCGGCGAAACGACCACACTGATATGGAGTGACCAACGAGGTGTTGGGGGGAAGAATGACAGGCTCAGATGCGGCGGTGGCGGCCCGTGGCGGGGCAGAACTCTCGGTTCGCCAGTGCACAGCGGCCGAGTTCGTCGACGTGGTGCACGCAGCGGGTCGGGTCATACCCGTCGAGCAGTCGCCGCAGTGGGCGAGGTATGACGACGTGCTGCCGGGGCGCGCGCACTGGCGGTTCCTGGTCGTCAGCGACGGGGACGCGCCGATGGCGGCGCTCAGCCTCAGCGCGCAGCGCAGCAGATTGCTGGACCAGTTGTGGGCGAAGCGGGGTCCGGTGTGGCTGGACGACGACCGCAGCGCTGCGCGAGAGCGTGCGTTGCGCGAGGCGCTCGCGGCATACATCCGCGCGGAGCGGCCGTCGGCAGGACTGCTGCGGCTGCACACCGAGCATGCCGGTAGCGATCTGGTGGAACCGCTGGTCGGCGTGAGTTGCGACCGGACCGTGCTGCTCGACCTCACCCAGTCCGAGGAAGACCTGCTGGCGGGGATGTCCCAGAACGGCCGCCGCAACATTCGCAAGGCGCTGAAGAACGATGGCCTGGTCTTTGCCGACGAGACCGCGATCGGCATCCGGCACTTCGAGACGGTGATGTACCCGATCTTCGAGGAGACCGCCCGGCGGGACGGATTCGTGCTGCGGCCGTGGCGGAGCTACTACGAGATGCTGCGCCGGCTCGGGCCGGACACCTGCCGGCTGTTCACCGTCCGCGACGAGGGGTCCGTGGTCGCCTGGACGCTCGTCACGGAGTATGACGGGCAGGCGGGCTACTACTTCGCCGCCTCGGCCGACACCGCGCGCGACACGTACGCCGTCTACCGGCTGGTCTGGGGTGTCTTGCAGACCTTGCAGGCCGAGGGAGCGGAGAGTTTCGACTTCTGCGGCGCCGGCTCCGACCGGGCGCCGAGCTTGCTGAGCCTGAACCGCTTCAAGCTCAACTTCGGCAGGCAGGCGCTCCTCGAAGTCCCGGGACCGTGGGACGTCGTGCTGCGGCCGAATGCCGTGCGCCTCTTCCACACGGCTCGCTCCACGCGGACGGCGCTGCGCCATACGGCGGCGCGGGCGCGCGCCCTGCGGGCCCGGCAGCCGATGGCGTCCGGCGAGAGGTTCGACTTCGTCGAGTAGGCCGCCCAGCGCTGTGGATAACTTCTGCGGGAGGTGGGCGTCTCGTGCGACGGTGCTGTCGTGACCATGTCCGCAGCAGACTCGCCCCGCCCCGTGCTCCAGGGGTATGCCGTGCTGGAGCTGCTGGGCCGCGGCGCGACCGGAGCGGTGTGGGCAGTGCGAGGTCCGGACGAAATCCGTTTGGCGGCAAAGGTTCTCGGGGCGGGTGCGGATCAGCTCGACTATGAGCCGGCGGTGCTGGAGTCGTTGCGGCACGACCACGTCGTCCGGCTCGTCGACGTGGTCGCCGACACCTCGACCGACCCGTGCGGCACCGCGATGGTGATGGAGCTCGCCGAGGGTGGCTCGCTCGCCGACACGCTGGCCCGGCGGGAAGTGCTGACGCCGGGCGAGCTGGTCACCCTGCTGTGCCCCGTGGCCCGGGCCCTGCACGACCTGCATGGGCTCGGCCTGATTCACGGCGATCTGAGCCCGGGCAACATCCTGCTCACCGGCGAGGGCAAGCCGCTGATCGCCGATCTGGGTATGTCGCGACTCGCCGGGCACCATGGTGAGGAGGTGTGGGCCACCGAGACGTGGGCCGCACCCGAGGTGCTCGCCGGCGGACCGCCCGTGCCCGCGTCGGACGTCTACTCGCTGGGCGCGATCGCGTGGTGTGCGCTGACCGGGGCTCCTCCCGAGCCGGCCGCGCTTCGCCCCGACCTTGCCGAGTTGGTGCCGGACCTGTCCCCGGAGTTGCGTGATCTCGTCAATGCCGCTCTCGCGCATACGGATTCGGCGCGTCCACTGCCGGGAGAGTTCGCCATCGCGCTATGGCGGTGCGCCCGGCCGGAACCCGCTCCGGTGCAGGGATCACCGGCCCGGCGGAGCGCGGTGGCCGTGCCGGAGGGCGACGACGCCGATGCGCTCACCCGCCGCATCCGTGCTCAGGCGGCCGCAGATCCCGACCCGGACGGCGCCGAGCAACTGCCGCGCACGCACCGCCTGACCTGGGGCGCGGCGGCGGTTGTCGGGGCGGCGGCCGTGGGAGGTGGCATCGCCGCTCTGGCCGCCACCGGTCTCGGGCCCGGCGGTGGCGATGGCGCGGCGGCTGCTGCGCGGAGCGCGTCGGGCACCTCGGGTGCGTCGCAGGCAATCCACACCGCTTCGCTGGCAACTCGGGTCTCCACACCGACCACGCGAGCGACCCCGGATCGCTCGGCCGACCTCCGGGCAGCGCCGGTGCGTGTGGTGCAACAGCTCGCGGCAGCCCGGGCTGCTGCCTGGACGAGTGGCGACGGCGCCCGGCTCTCCGCCGCCGAGGTGATGGGGTCTCCCGCACACCGTCGAGACAGCGCCGACCTGCGCACCGCGGCGAGCCGCGGGGTGCGCTATGCCGGGCTGACCTTCACGGTGCGGTCCGCCACCGTGCGATCGGGATCCGGGCCGGCGGTGCGGGTGTCGGCGGTGATCGACAATTCGGCATACGACGTGGTGGGCGCGGGCGCGCGGCGCACTGTGCCTGCGGCGTCCGGGCAACGCACTGAACTGTCTCTGCAGTGGACGAATGATGGCTGGCGAGTGGTGGATTGGGCGGCTCCGCACTGACTGTGGCCAGCCTCCGGCATACTCGGGTCATGGAGATCATCCGGCACGAGGTCGATAAGGATGCCGATCCGGCGGCGTTGGTCTACACCTTTGGAGGTGCCGAGCCCGTCCGGTCGCTGCGGCCCGGCACGATCGTGTCGACCTGGACGGCGGACTGTTATGGCGGCCGGGTCCGCCGCGCCCAGGACCTTGCCACCGAGGTGACCGACACCCGCTTCATCAATCCGCAGACCGGGCCGTTCCACATCGAGGGCGCCGAGCCGGGCGACACGATCGCGGTGCACTTCTGCTCGATCACCCCCAGCGTCGACTGGGGCGTCTCCACGACGATGCCGCTCTTCGGCGCGCTGACCCAGACGCCGTTCACCGCGATGCTGCACGACCCGCTGCCGGAACGCACCTGGATCTACGACCTCGACGTCGCCGAGCGGCTGGTGCGCTATCACGCGCTCGACTCGGACCTGACGGTCGACCTGCCGATGGACCCGATGCACGGGACGGTCGGTGTCGCGCCCGCTCTGGGCGAGGTGCGCTCCTCGCTGACTCCGGGCTCGTGGGGCGGCAACATGGACACGCCCGAAATGCGAGCAGGCACAACGTGTTACCTCGGCGTGAACGTGCCGGGTGCGCTGCTCAGCCTCGGTGACGGGCATGCCCGGCAGGGGGAGGGCGAGACCTGCGGGGTCGCCGTCGAAACTGCGATGGACACGGTCTTCGCGGTGGAGCTGATCAAGGGCATCGCGACCCCGTGGCCGCGACTGGAGGATGACCGCTTCATCATGTCGACGGGTTCGACCCGCCCGCTGGAGGATGCGTTCCGGATCAGCCACGCCGACCTGGTGCACTGGATCGCCGGTGGGCTCGGGCTGTCGGCGATGGACGCCTACCAGCTCGTCTCGCAGACCGCGCTCACACCGGTCGCCAACGTGTGCGACGAGAACTACACAGTTGTCGGGAAGGTGCTGAAGGACCACTTGCCCGGTTTCGAGGCGTATGGCGGGACGCATCATCGGCTGCGCTCGCTCGCACGGGCTGCAGGAGTCTAACGCGGCCGCAGGAGTCAGGCGCCCCTCGCGGCATACCGCATGACGTCGTCGATGTCGTGCATCGACCACTCGAACCCACTGCGTTGCAACACGGTTGGCGCCATCAGCGTGCTCGCCAGGACGTCGTTCGCGAACTCGCCGAGCACGATTTTCAGCGCCGGTGCGGGGGCGGGGAGGACCGCGGGGCGGTGCAGTTGGCGGCCGAGCGCCCGCATCGCATCCCGTTGCCGCACTGCGGTTTCCGCCGGCACCGACAGGTTGACCGGTCCGGTGATCTCCGGGTGGTCGACGAGGTGCACGAGCGCGGCGACCTCGTCCGGCAGCGACATCCAGGACCACCACTGCCGCCCGCTGCCGAGCGGACCGCCGAGGCCGAGCTTCGCGAGGGGGAGCACCCGGCTCATCAGCCCGCCGTCGGGCGCGATCACCAGGCCGGTGCGGGCGAACGCGACTGGCGAGCCCACGGCGCTCGCCGGTGCCGCCGCCGACTCCCAGGCGGTGACCAGATCGGCCAGGAACCCGGTGCCCGGTGCCGCATCCTCGTCGAGAGTCTCCTCACCGCGGTCGCCGTAGTAGCCCATCGCGGAGCCGTTCACCAGGCGAACCGGCGCGTCGAGGTGTGCGATCGCCTCGGCGATGGTGTGGGTGCTGTCGACGCGTGAGTCGATCAGCGTCTGCTTGTATGCCGCGGTCCACCGCTTGTCCCCGATGCCTGCGCCCGCCAGGTTCACGATTGCCGAAACATCTTCGAGGGCAGCCGGATCCAGCTGGCCGGCGGCGGGATCCCAGCGCACCTCGCCCGCGTGTGCGGGTGGCCGCCGGACCAGCCGGACGAGCTCGTCGCCGCGCGCTTCCAGCGCTTCACCCAAGGCGGTGCCGATGAGGCCGGACGACCCGGCGATGGCTATGCGCATGACGACTCCTGATCAGCTGGTGTGGTGCTCGCTCCCGGTCAATGCAACTACATGCTTCGAGCCAGCACCACTCAAGCGGTGCCCGTCGCGTCGGGCAGCCCTGGCCGGTGAACGCATCGAGTGGACAGCAGTTGCGGTGAAAACGCAGTTCTCGCAGCAACTACTGTCCACTCGGCGGAGCAGCGCCCTTCGTCAGACCTCGAAGGCACCCTCTTCGAGGCGCTTCTTCATCGCCACCAGGAAGCGGGCGGCGTCGGCGCCGTCGACGATGCGGTGGTCGTAGGACAGTGCCAGGTAGACCATCGAGCGGATCGCGATCGTCTCGCCGCCGTCGCCGTCGGCCACCACGACCGCGCGCTTCACGACCGAGCCGGTGCCGAGGATGCCGACCTGCGGCTGGTTGATGATCGGCGTGTCGAAGAGCGCGCCGCGGCTGCCGGTGTTGGTCAGCGTGAACGTGCCACCACCGAGCTCGTCCGGAGTCACCTTGTTCGTGCGGGTGCGCTCGGCGATGTCGGCGATCTTGCGGGACAGCCCGGCGATGTTCAGGTCACCCGCGTCGCGGATGACCGGCACCATCAGACCCTTCTCGGTGTCGACGGCGATGCCGAGGTTCTCCTGCGGGTGGTAGACGATCGAGTCGTCCTCGACGCTGGCGTTCAGCTGCGGATACGCCTTCAGTGCCTCCACCGCGGCCAGCGCGAAGAACGGCAGGAAGCTCAGCTTGACGCCTTCGCGCTGCTCGAACGCGGCCTTGCTGCGCGCCCGCAGCCGCGCGATCTTGGTCACGTCCACCTCGACCACCGTGGTCAGCTGGGCCGAGACCTGCAGCGACTCGACCATGCGCGCAGCGATCAGCTTGCGCATGCGGGTCATCTTCTCGGTCGTGCCGCGCTTCGCGGAAACCTCCGGGATGGCGCTCGGTGCAGCCGCGGCCGGTGCCGCGGGTGCGGGCGCCGCCGGAGCAGCGGGCTCCGGCTCAGCAGGCTTGGCGGCATCCAGGACATCCTGCTTGCGGATGCGGCCGCCGACGCCGGTGCCTTGCACGGACGCGAGATCGACGCCGTTCTCGGCGGCGAGCTTGCGCACCAGAGGGGTGACGTATGACGCAGGCTCCCGGTCGCCGGAGCCGGCCGCCGGAGCGGCCGGTTTCGCCGCCGGAGCCGGTGCCGCGGCCGGAGCGGACTGCGCCGGGGCAGGCGTCGGGGGCTCCGGTGCGGCGGGTGCTGGCTCGGGCTCGGCCGGCTTCTCCTCGGCTGCGGGTGCCGCCGCGGGCGCAGACCCGCTCGACACCTCGCCGCCCACGATCGCCAGTTCGGCGCCGACGGGCACCGTCTCGTCCTCCTGGACCAGGATCTTGGACAGTTTGCCGGCGACGGGGGAAGGAACCTCGGTGTCGACCTTGTCGGTGGACACCTCCAGCAGCGGCTCGTCGACCTCGACGTCGTCGCCCTCGGCCTTGAGCCAGCGGGTGATGGTGCCTTCGGTGACCGACTCGCCCAGTGCCGGCATGGTGATGGTCTCGCCGCCGCTGACCTCGCCACCCGACGACGCCTGCGGCTCGGCCGGGGCTGCGGGAGCCGGATCCGCTGGCGCAGCAGGCTTTTCGTCGGTTGGGGCAGCCTCCTCGGACTTCTCGTCCGACCCTGAGTCGCCCGCCGGAGCGGCCGGACCGTCGCCGATCACCGCGAGGTCGGCGCCGACCGGCACGGTCTCGTCCTCCTCGACCAGCACCTCCTGCAGGGTGCCGGCCACGGGCGAGGGGATCTCCGTGTCGACCTTGTCGGTGGAGACTTCGAGCAGTGGTTCGTCGACGGCAACCTCCTCGCCGACCTGCTTGAGCCATCGAGTCACGGTGCCCTCTGTCACCGACTCGCCGAGTGCGGGCATTGTCACGCGTTCAGACATGAACTCAAGTCTCCTAGATCAGATGCTGGTGTGCACGGTTATCTCACGTCCGGGTTTCGCCGTCTCACGCATGGGCATGCAACGGCTTCCCGGCAAGGGCGAGATGAGCCTCGCCCAGCGCTTCGTTCTGAGTCGGGTGGGCGTGGATGAGCGTGGCCACGTCATCCGGCAACGCCTCCCAGCCGACGATGAGTTGCGCCTCGCCGACCTGCTCGCCCATGCGGGCACCGATCATGTGGACGCCGACCACGGCGCCGGTGTCGCCGGCCCGGACGACCTTCACGAAACCCTGCGTCTGCAGGATCTGGCTTTTGCCGTTGCCGCCGAGGTTGTAGTCGTATGCCGTGGTCGCGTCACCGTGCTTCTCGCGCGCTGCGGCCTCGGTGAGTCCAACGGAGGCGATCTCCGGGTCGCAGTAGGTCACACGAGGGATGCCGCTCTCCTCGATCGGCGCGGGATCCTTCCCCGCGATCTCCTCGGCGACGAAGACGCCTTGGGCGAAGCCGCGGTGCGCGAGCTGCAGCCCCGGCACGATGTCGCCCACGGCATACACGCCGGGCACGCTCGTGCGGCAGCGTTCGTCGGTCACGACGTAGCCGCGGTCCAGGGTGATGCCCGCCTCGGCATACCCCAGATCGTCGGTGACCGGGCCGCGCCCGACGGCGACCAGCAGCAGGTCGGCGGTCAGGGTGTTGCCCGACTCCAGGGTGACGGTGACCTCGTCGCCGTCCCGTGTGGCCGACGCGAGCCGCGCACCGGTGAGCGCCGTGATCTTGCGCTTCTTGAACGCCCGCTCGAGCTGCTTGGAGATCGCTTCGTCCTCCGCGGCCACCAGCCGCGGCAGTGCCTCGACGATCGTCACCTCGGCACCGAATGACGAGAATACAGAGGCGAATTCGACACCGATCACGCCGCCGCCGAGGACGATGACCCGGCCAGGAACGTCCTCCAGGGTGAGTGCCTGGTCACTGGTGACGATGCGTCCGCCGATCTCGACGCCGGGCAGCGTCTTGGCGTAGGAACCGGTGGCCAGCACGATGTTCTTGCCGGTGAGCACCCGGTCTCCGACGGTGACGGTGGTCGGCGAGGTGAGGCGTCCGGTGCCCTCGACATACGTGATGTCGTGCGATTTCACCAGTCCCTGCAAGCCCTTGTAGAGCCGGCCGATGACGCCGTCCTTGTAGGCGTGCACGCCGGTCATGTCGACCGACTCGAAGCTGGTCCGGACACCGAACTTCGCGCCTTCGCGCGCGCTGTCGGCGATCTCGGCGGCGTGCAACAGCGCCTTGGTCGGGATGCAGCCACGGTGCAGGCAGGTGCCGCCGACCTTGTCCTTCTCCACCAGTGCGACTCGCAGGCCCAGCTCGGCGGCGCGGAACGCGCACGCGTAACCGCCGCTGCCGCCACCCAGGATCACCAGGTCGAAGTTGTCGGCAGGTGCCGTCATACCCGCAACGCTCCCTTGCGTCTCGATGCTGCTGTCCCGGCCATCTTGGCACTAGCCGGACGCACGCCTGCGAGCGGTATGACGGGAGTGTCGAAACCGGGTGGTTATCTGCTGGCACCCGGCGCCTCGGCATGCGAGAGTGGGGCGTTCAGTCCAAGTGCAAGGAGGCCCACCGCATGACCGACAAGCCGGGACCCAGTGACGAGGTCAAGCGCAAGTTCCGCGAGGCGCTCGACAAGAAGCACGCACACGGAGGCACCGATGTCTCCGACCGTTCGGGGCGCTCGAAGGTGGCAGGTGCACACGACGCCGAGACCAGTGGCACCCAGCAGATGTTCCGACGCAAGTCGGGCTGAGCTGCCGCGAAACCCGCTGGAGCAGAAGGGAACCCCGCACCATCCGGTGCGGGGTTCCCGTACGTTCTGGGTTGTGCGACTGCTCAGCTGCGCGCAGCGGCGAGCTGCACCAGGGTGCGCACGCCATACCCGGACGCACCGGTGCCGACATACCCGTAGCTGTCGCCCGTCGAGTAGGCCGGGCCGGCGATGTCGAGATGCACCCACGGCAGTTGCGTGCCGTCGGCGTCGTCGCCGACGAAGTCCTGCAGGAAGAGCGCTGCGATGATCATGCCCCCCTCGCGGGTGCCCGTGTGCTTGGTGTCGGCGACGAGCGACTTCATGCCCGACCGCAGATGCTGCAGCAGCGGGATCGGCCAGAGGTCCTCGCCCGCCGTACCGGCGGCGGTCAGCAGCTCCTCACGCACCGTGTCGTCGTTGCTGAGCGCGGCAGCCGTGCGCGGGCCGAGCGACAGCACGGCCGCGCCGGTGAGCGTCGCGACGTCGACGACCAGGTCCGGAGCCTCGCGGGAGGCGAGCGCGAGTCCATCTGCCATCACCAGGCGGCCCTCGGCGTCGGTGTTGATGATCTCGACCGTGCGGCCGTTCGGCATGGTGACGACGTCGCCCGGACGCTGTGCGTCCGACCCGGTGAGGTTCTCGGCCAGGCACAGGTAGGCGGTGACGGCGACGGGGAGTCCGAGCGTGGCGATCGCCGCAGTGGCTGCGGCGACCGCGGCGGCACCGGCCATGTCGCACTTCATCGTGATCATGCCCTCCGGCGGCTTGATGCACAGACCGCCGGAGTCGAAGGTGATGCCCTTGCCCACGAACGCCAGGTGTGACTTCGCCCTCGCCGGGCGGTAGCTCAGCACCACCATGCGGGGCGGGCGGGCGGACCCGCGTCCGACGCCGATGAGGCCACCGCACGACTCCTTGGCCAGGGCCTTCTCGTCGAGCACCTTCACCTTGAGTTTGGAGCCGGCCACATGGTCCTTGACCGCGGTGGCGAACGAGTCGGGGTAGAGGTCGAGTGGCGGGGTGTTGACCAGGTCCTGCGCCCAGGCACGTTCGTCGGCGACCACCTGGGCCCGCTTTACGCCCGCGGTGACCTCCTTGTCCTTGGCCAGCGCCGACAGCACGGTGATGCGGGTGATCGGCTTGTGGCCGGCACCGGAGCGGTAGGTCGTGAACTCGTAGGAGCCGAAAAGCGCGCCCTCGCCGATCGCGACGGCGTCGGACGGCGCCGAGGTCGGGAACGCGACGGCGATCGTGGTCGACTTGCCGTGCAGGGCACGAACTGCTGCCCCCGCCGCGCGGCGCAGCACTTCGGAGTCGTCCGCTGCCGGCATACGGTCCAGGCCGGAGCCGGACACGACGACGACGCCGGAGATGCCGGGCACCCCTGCGAGCCGGACGATTTCGTCGGCGGAGCCGGTCGCCGCGAGCGCGAGCAACTGGGAGTCGATGTGCTCGCGCGCTTCGGCGGCGAGTGCGGGGGTCGCGGCGACTTGCGCGGCGTCGCCGTCCTGGATCGCGAGCACGACCAGAGAGTCGGTCTTGGTCTTGCCGACGGGTTGGTCGACGATGTTCAGCCTCGGCACGGGCGTTTCTCCTTGGGTGCGATTGGGCGGGACTCCCGGCGACGATACGCCCTGCCCGGCCGACCCCGCGGCGTCTGTGCGGAGGCGCTACCGTGCGGTCCATGACCGAGCAGCTGAAGACATCTCCCCTCCACGATCGGCACGTGACGCTGGGTGCCAAACTGGCCGACTTCGGCGGCTGGCAGATGCCGATCGAATATCCCGGCGGCGGCGTGCTGCGCGAGCACACCGCGGTGCGCGAGCGGGTCGGCATCTTCGACGTGTCCCACCTGGGCAAGGCACTGGTGCGCGGACCGGGCGCGGCTGACTTCGTCAACAGCTGCTTCACCAACGACCTGCGCAAGGTCGCGCCGCCCAAGGCGCAGTACACGATGTGCCTGGACGACGCGACCGCCGGCGTCGTCGACGATCTGATCCAGTACTTCCGCTCCGAGGACGAGGTGTTCCTCGTGCCCAACGCCGCCAACACGGCCGAGGTCGTGCGGCGCATGCAGGAGAAGGCGCCCGCAGGCATCGAAATCACCGATCAGCACAGCGATTTCGGGATCATTGCGGTGCAGGGGCCGAAGGCGCCCGAGGTCGTCGCCGCGCTCGGCCTGCCGACCGACCTGGACTACATGTCGTTCCGGGTCACGCAGTGGGAGGGTCACCAGGTGATCGTGCTGCGGTCCGGGTACACGGGGGAGAAGGGTTTCGAGCTGGTGCCGCGGTGGGACGACGCGCCCGCCCTGTGGGACGCGCTGGTGGCGGCGATGGAGCCGTATGACGGGCTCCCCTGCGGACTCGGCGCGCGCGACACGCTGCGCACCGAGATGGGCTACCCGCTGCACGGCCACGAACTGTCGATGGACATCACGCCCAATATGGCGCGCGCCGGCTGGGCGGTAGGTCGCGACAAGGAGACGTTCTGGGGCAAGGACGCGCTCGCCGCACAGAAGGACGCCGGCGGCTACCGCCTCACCTGGGGGCTGCGAGCGACCGGCCGCGGCATACCGCGGGCCGGCTGCGACGTGCGCAACTCCGCCGGCGACGTCGTCGGCACCGTGACCTCGGGCACGATGTCGCCGACCCTGAAGGTCGGCATCGCGATTGCGCTGCTTGACCGCGGCAGCAAGGAGGGCGACGAGCTCGTCGTCGACGTGCGGGGCCGCGAACTGCCCGCGGTCGTGGTGAAACCGCCGTTCGTGCACACCCAGGTCGACTGAGGCCAGCGCACGGGGAAATTCAGCTGGGAATTCAGGGAATTCCCAGCTGGGGAGCCTTTCCGCAGCGCTGAAGATGGCGGTAATCTTCGCTCGGCCTTGCGGCCGATCCGGTGTTGTGTCACGAGCAGGAGGCCTTTCCATGACGGTTACCGACGAGGCGGCACGCCGGCGCGGCATCGAAGTCCGTTCCATCGAATACGTCCCGCTCGCCGAGCGACATGGCAAGGTCTCCCACATCGGTCCGTTGTGGTTTATGTGCAATGCGCAGATCGCGACGCTAGCCACAGGCCTGATCAGCATTACCGGCGGCGGAAATCTCATCTGGTCGTTGATCGCCATTGCCATCGGCGTGTGCATTGGCACGATCTTCATGGCGGCGCACTCCTCGCAGGGTCCGCAACTCGGATTGCCGCAGATGATCCAGTCGCGGCCGCAATTCGGCTATGTGGGCGCGCTGCTGGTGTGGTTGTTCGCCTACATCCAGTACGCCGGATTCAACGTGTTCAATGGGGCGCTTGGCGGTGAGGCGCTGGGCGGCGCCATCAGTTCCAAGCAGGCGTCGAACGACCTGTGGATCTGGGTCGTCACGATTGTCGCGGTCGTGATCGCGCTGGTCGGCTATGACTTCATCCACCTCTTCGAGCGCTACCTCACCATGCTGACGATCCTGGTGCTGGCGCTGGTGTCGGTTGCGGCGATCGTGCATCTGCACATTCCGTCCTCGCAATTCGACCTGGGCCATTTCAGTGCGACGCCGTTCTTCGGGCAGGTCGGCGTGGCCGCCGGTTATCAGATCTCGTGGGCGATTTACGTGTCCGACTACTCCCGTTACCTGCCCGCGGACACCAAACCGAGCCACACGTTCCACGTCACCTTCTGGGGTAGCGCGCTGGGCGGCATCTGGATGATGTTCCTCGGGTCCTGGATTGCCGTCTCCTACAAGGACATCGGCTCGAACACCGTGGTCGACCTGCAGCGTGTCGCGAACAAGTTGTTCCCGCATTTCGGGACCTTTGCCCTGATCGTGCTCGCCATCGGACTGATCTCGGTGACCGCGCTCAATATGTATGGCGGATCGCTGACGCTAATTTCGTCCATCGACAGCTTCAAGAAGGTCAACCCGACCCTGGGGATCCGCATCGTCACTCTGGTGCTGACCGCGGCGCTTTCGCTCGGTTTCGCCGTGCTGGCCACCTCCAACTTCCTGGCGAACTTCAACGACTTCCTGCTGGTGATCCTCTACCTGTTCATCCCCTGGACAGCAGTGAATCTGACCGACTTCTTTATCGTGCGCCACGGGCACTACGCGATCGGCGAGATCTTCCGGCCGGACGGGATCTACCACCGGTTCGGCTGGGCAGGCATCGCGGCATACGTGATCGGGTTCGCGGCGATGGTGCCCTTCTTCAACGTGTCCGGCTTCTTCGAGGGCTGGATCTCCCACGCGTGGGGCGGCGTCGACATCTCGATGTTCATCGGCCTGCCGGTCGCGGCGATCTGCTACTGGCTGTTCACGCGCAACCTCGACGTTGACGCGGAGAAGGTGCTCGCGGACGAGCAGATCAAGGAGATCGAGGCTCTCGCGAGCGGCGTCCGCCAGTAGCCGTCAGTCGCGACGCGCGTCGTGCACCATGATCGCGACCTGCACCCGGTTGTCCGCGCCGAGTTTGGTCAGCACGCGCGAAACATGCGCCTTGACCGTCGGCACGCTCATATAGAGGCGTCTCGCAATGTCGGCATTGGAGCAGCCGCGACCGACGAGTTCGGCGACTTCCAGTTCACGGTCGGTGAGCGAGGCCAGTAGCTCCCGGGCGGCGGCGCGCCCGTCATCGGGCGCGGCGGTGATGCGCTCCACGAGCTGCCGGGTGACCCTCGGCGACAGGATCGGGTCGCCCGCGACGACCGACCGGATGGCGTCGACCAGCCGTTCCGGCGGGGTGTCCTTGAGCAGGAATCCGCTGGCACCAGCACGCAGTGCCTGCACGATCAGGTCGTCGGAGTCGAAGGTCGTGAGCACGATGATATATGGCGGATTGGTTTGATCCGCAATGGTTTTCGTTGCCTCGATGCCGTCGGTGCCGGGCATCCGGATGTCCATGAGTATGACGTCAGGACGTCCAGTTCGCGCAGCAGCGACACCCGCAGCGCCATCCGCAGGGTTGTCGGGCAGCACCTCGATGTCGGGTGCACCGCGCAGGATCAGCCGCAGTCCGGCCCGCACCAGTGCGTCATCGTCGACGAGCAGGACCCGGATCGGGCCGGCTTCAGTGGTCGTCATCCGGCCACGGTAGCCGGGCACGCACGACGAAGCTGCCTGCGCGGTCGCGGCCTGAGGTGAGCTCGCCACCGACGAGGACGGCGCGCTCGGTCGCGCCGACCAGACCGAGACCCGAGTCAGGAAGCTGGTCGCTTGCGGCCGGCACGGGCGTTCCCATCGGGTTGCGCATGGTCAGCACGAGGTGATCGGCGTCGCGGGCGAAGACGATCGAGATGGGGCGGCCCGGAGCATGCTTGCGTCGGTTGGTCAGTCCCTCCTGCGCAATCCGGTAGGCGTTGCGCGACACGAGGTCGGTGAGCCCGTCGAGGTCCGCTGGAAGGCGGAGTTCGACCGGTCCGTCGGTGGATTCGACGTCCGCGACCAGGGCCGGCAAGTCGGCCAGCGTCGGCTGCGGCGCGTCGGGGCGCACGGAGGCACTGGTCGGGTCCCGGAGCACGCCGAGCACCTCGCGCAGCTCGGTCAGGGCGGCGTGCGCGTTGTCTCGGATGACCGTCGTCGACTCGCGCAACTCGTCCTCCGACAGGTCGGCGCGATAGCTGAGTGCGCCGGAATGCATGGCCACCAACGAGATTCGGTGTGCGAGCACGTCGTGCATTTCGCGGGCGATGCGGGCTCGTTCGGCCGCCCGGGCCTGTTCCGCGCGCAGGTGCTGCCGGTCTTCGGCGACCCGCAATTGGGTACGCAGGTTTGCCACGAGCAGTCGGCGCGCACCGATCGCCGAACCGCTCGCGATGCACATCCCCATCCCGAGCAGGCCGATGACGATGGACGAGATCACGTCGCCGAAACCGGAATGGGGAGCCGGGAAGAGGACTTGGAAGATCCAGCCGGCGGCGAGCCCGCCCAGCCCGCAGATCAGGACCGGGCGCCAGCGGCGGTGAGTGGTAAGCGAGACCAGAGCGACTGCCGCAGCCGCGGCGGACACCACGGAGAGCGCCGAGAACGCGGTCACGATCAGGCAGACGCCGAAGGGAAATCGACGCCGCCACAGCAGCAGCACGAGCGATACGACGCCGATCCCCAGATCGACCCACGCCCAACGGTGCGGTGGACCGTAACCCCGTGCCGAACCGGTGATCTCGATCGTGAGTAGGAGGCAGCCGATAGTTGCCGCGGCCGTCTCTCGCCATACCTCACCCCAGATGTGGCGGCCACGGCTGACGCCGGGCAGAGCGAAGGTCACGACCGACAGCGTATGACGCCGGGGCGCGTCGTTCAGCAGAGTCAGGAGTCAGGGGACGCCATACCAAAGTAGGATGCAGGTTCAGTCACGCGCCCGATGTGCCATGTCCCGTTGTCCAGGCATCGTGCCCAGCATGATTGAAGTAGCACACCTCACCCGCCGCTATGGCCGCTACGTCGCGGTCGACGACGTGTCGTTCCGGGTCGAGCCGGGCACCGTCACCGGATTCCTGGGACCGAACGGTGCCGGCAAGTCGACCTGCATGCGGATGATTACCGGCCTGACGCCTCCCACCTCGGGCACGGCGACGGTGCTGGGCCGGCCGTATGTCGCCCTCGGCAACCCTGGCCGGCACGTCGGGGTCCTGCTCGACGCGGCCGCGCAGCATGCGGGACGCACCGGCCGGGAGATTCTTACGCTCGGCGCGATCATGATGGGTCTGGACCGACACCGTGTCGACGAGATGCTGGAGCTCGTGGGGCTCACCGGCGAGGAGTCGCGGCGCAGGTTGCGCAACTATTCGCTGGGTATGCGTCAGCGTCTCGGCATCGCGCACGCGCTACTGGGCGACCCACAGGTGCTGATCCTGGACGAACCGGCCAATGGTCTCGACCCGGCGGGCATCCGGTGGATGCGCAGTCTGCTGCGCGGTTTCGCGGACGAGGGCGGCACGGTGCTGCTCTCCTCGCACCTGCTGCACGAGATCGAGGTCGTCGCCGACGACCTGGTCGTCATCGGTCGCGGCAGGATCGTCGCGAACGGCTCCAAGGCGCAACTGATGTCGGCCGCGGGGACAACGGTCCGCAGCGCCGACGATGCGCGCCTGGCAACAGCCTTGGAAGTCGGCGGTTTCCAGGCGGCACCGATGAACGGCGGCGGCATCCACACCGACGCCGAACCGTGCGTGGTCGGCCAGCTCGCGCTCCAGCAGCAGGTCGCGCTGCTGGAACTGCGCGAAGCTGGCACGTCCGGGCTCGAAGAGATGTTCCTGCAGTTGACCGCTGCCGATGCTCGCGAAGGAGTTGCGGCGTGAACGCCACGTCCACTGTGCATTCGGATCGAGCACACATGTCGGAGCGACTGGAGGCCGGGACCGCCTCCGCCATACCGTTCGGGCGGCTGGTGGCGCTCGAACTGCGCAAACTGACCGACACCCGGGCCGGTCGGGTGCTGATCCTGGTCGCGATCGGCCTGGTGGTTGCCGTGGGTCTGATCGGCGTCTTCAGCGGGAAGCCGTCGCAGGACAAGAACCTGCGTGACTTTCTTGCGTTGGGATCGCTGCCGCTGCAGCTGATGCTGCCGTTGCTCGGCGTGCTCGCGGTGACGGCCGAATGGTCACAACGGACCGGGCTGGTCACCTTCACCCTTGAGCCCCGGCGTAGTCGCATCGCGTTCGCAAAATGGGTGGCCGCGCTTGCCCTCGGTGCGGCGGGCGTCGTCATCGCTCTGGTGGTGGCGTTCGGTTTCACCGGCCTCACCGATGCGCTACGCAGCAGTAACCCGTCGTGGCACCTGTCGTGGCAGGTCGTGCTCGGCACCGTGGTCGGGCAATTGCTCTACATGTCGATCGGTGTCGCCTTTGGCATGCTGATCCAGAACACACCCGGTGCGATCGTCGCGTTCCTCATCCTGCCGACGCTCTGGTCGATCCTCGGCAGCTTCTCCTGGTCGGAGAACATCGCGCAGTGGGCCGACACCAACCGCACGCTCAGCCCGCTGTACAACGCGACCATGCACGGCGATGACTGGGCGAAACTCGTTGTCTCACTGCTGATCTGGCTGGCTCTGCCGATGATCGCCGGCATCTGGCGGATGACGCACAGCGAGGTGAAGTCGGCGTGAAGCCACTCGAAAGTTGCACGGAGCTCATCGGGGGAGTTCCGTGCGGCTTTCCTATGTCGGTGCCGGTCTCTAGGTTGGACCCATGACGGACGGGTGGAACTGGACCTATGAGGACGCACAGGGAGTGCCGGCCACGGCCGCGCAGGCGGTGACGTCCGCCTTCCCGACGCAGAGCGACGCCGAGAGCTGGCTGGGCGAGCACTGGCGGTCCCTCTTCGACGCCGGCGTTACCGCGGTGACGTTGCGTCACGCCGGCCGCACCGTCTATGGCCCGATGCTGCTCAGCGTGGGTGGGTAGCGGTCCTCACGTAACCCTCAACCGTCGAAGGTTGCGTACGCCGGGGTGTCGTAGCGGCGCGGCCGGCATACTCGGGGTCCGTGCCCATAGCATTCCGAGGTGACGAACGAATCTGAGGTCGGCGATCTCGAGAAGATCGAACGCGAACGGTTGCGAGCGATTGTGGACGCCGACGAGTCGGTGTTGTGGGAGTTGCACGATCCTGACTTCGTGCTGTGCAGTCCGGGCGGCACGGTGTGGGACAGAGCCACGTACGTCGGTGGCCTCTGCGATGAATCCATCAGCTATTCGCGATTTGAACCGGTGACTCCCGTCGAGGTGCTGTGGGACGCACGCCTTGCCGTGGTGAGGTACCGCTCGATCATTGATCTCATCACACCGCGGGGCGGTGGTCACCTCGAGTGTTGGCATCTCGATGCTTATGTGCAGACGGATGGCGGTTGGCGGTGCCGTTGGTCGCAAGCAACGGACACCATCAAGGACTGAACTGCCGGGACACAACAGGACCCCAGGAGTATGCCCAGCGGGCGCGATACCGCGCGATCGGCATACTCGAAACCCGCAGACAGCCCGCAAGCGCACGGGAGGAGCGGCGTCAGATGGTGTCGCCGCGCTTGACACGCGGGTTCGGCCGGCGCCCGGCGCGCAACTGGAAGGCGCGCATAACGGCATACGATGCGGTGCCACGCGGCGGTTCGGTGTGGAATCGCTCGCGGATCTGCACCTTGATCCGGCGGACCATCAGGTAGGCGTCGATGGCCCCGACGACCACGACCACCCAGACGAGGAAGAACGCGATCATCTGCAGCATGTGGTTGGGCAGCACGGTGAGCAACAAGACGATCAGCATCAGCGGCAGCAGGATCTCACCGAAGTTGCGGCGGGAGTCGACGTAGTCGCGGATGAACGCCTTGACCGGCCCCTTGTCGCGTGCCGGCAGCGCGTCCTGGTCGCCGCGGGCGAACGCCTCGCGTTGCTGGATCCGCTTCTTGCGCAGTTCGTCCCGTGACTCGCGCTTGGCCGCCTTGCGATCGACCGGCACCAGCGGCTTGCGGCGCGCAGCCTCCCGCTCCTTGCGAGTCGGCGTCGGCCGGCCTTTCTTGGGCGTCTGCCCCGACCCGGCCTCCTGCGCGGTGGACGGAGGGGTCAGCGCCGCCTCCGAGGCCTCGGAGGTGACGTCGGAATCAGAGGGGGTCTTGTTGCGGCCGAACACGACGCACAGTGTACGGGGCGTCGGAGCGTCCTGCTGACGCGAGGATTCGACAGGAATCCTGACCGGCTAGCGTGGCAACGTGACCGACAACACCGCTGCACAGCTTCCGTCCGAACTCGCCGCGACGGTGCACGAGTTGATGCCCGCGATCCGGGCCGACCTCGAGGCACTGACCCGCATCCCGAGCGTCTCCCTCGACTCGTTCGATCAGACACATGTCGACGAGAGCGCGGAGGCGGTCGCCGCCCTGTTGCGCGCTGAGGGCCTGCAGGTCGAGATCGTCCGGGAGGGCGGCCGCCCGGCCGTCATCGGCCGGCTCGCGGCGCCCGAAGGCGCACCCACCATCACGCTCTACGCGCACCACGACGTGCAGCCGCCCGGCAACGACAGCGACTGGGACACCCCGCCATTCGAGCCGGTCGAGCGCGATGGCCGCCTTTACGGGCGCGGCGCCGCCGACGACAAGGCGGGTGTGATGGCGCACATCGCGGCGCTGCGCGCGCACGGGGGGCGCCCGCCGGTCGGCGTGAACGTCTTCGTCGAGGGCGAGGAGGAGGTCGGATCCGACTCGCTCGCAACGATTCTCGAGCGTCACGGCGACAAGCTGCGTGCGGACGCGATCGTGCTGGCCGACTCGTCCAATTGGCAGATCGGGATCCCCGCACTCACCACGTCGCTGCGCGGGATGATCCGCGTCGTGGTGACCGTGCGCACGCTCGACCACAGCGTGCATTCGGGCATGTATGGCGGGCCGGTCCCGGACGCACTCGCTGCCCTGGTGCGGCTCCTCGCGTCTTTGCACGACGACAAGGGGGATGTCGCGGTCGCCGGCCTGGTCAGCGGTGATGCCGCCGACCTCGACTTCGACGAGGCGCGGCTGCGCGAGGAGAGCGGGCTGCTGGACGGTGTGCAGGTCATCGGCACCGGCCCGTTCCTTTCTCAGTTGTGGACCCGCCCGGCGATCACGACGATCGGCATCGATGCGCCTGCGGTCGACGTCGCCTCCAACACACTGGTGCCCGCCGCCCGGGCGAAGGTGTCGATGCGTATCGCTCCGTCGCAGGAGCCGCGGGCGGCATACGACCTGCTGCGCCGGCACCTGATCGACCACGCACCCTGGGGCGCGCAGGTCGAGGTGACCTTGGACGACGAAGGCGCCGGCTTCGACGCGGACGCCGAAGGCCCGATCTACACCGCGGCCCGCTCGTCGTTCGCCGACGCGTGGGACGGCACTCAGCCGGTGGACATGGGCGTCGGCGGGTCGATCCCGTTCGTCGCGGCATTCGCCGAGCGGTTCCCGGATGCCGCGATCCTGGTGACCGGCGTTGAGGATCCGGACACCCGGGCACACGGTGCGAACGAGAGTCTGCACCTCGGAGAGTTCGAGCGGGTCTGCCTCGCCGAGGCGCTGCTGCTCGCGCGGCTGCCCGGCGCGCGATGAGCCTCCCGCCCGTCGTCGCTGAGGCGATCGCTCCACTGCCGGGTGGGTATGCCGATCTGCTCGCGCGGACCACAGCCGCGCTGGGCGCCGACCCCCGTGTCACCGCGCTCTGGCTGAGCGGGTCGATCGGTCGCGGCGTCGCCGACGCAGGTAGTGATCTCGACCTGATCGTCACGCTCGGCGACGACGACCTGCCGGGCTTCGTCGCCGAGGGCAGCGCGGTCTGGGGCTTCCTCGACCCGGTGATCGCTCACGAAATCCCAAGACTGCCAGGATGTTTCGCGCTCACGACACCGGACGGTCTGCGGGTGGACACGATCCTGGAGCGGGTGGCCGACGTCGCGCGGACGCCGTTCCGCTATCGCATGACGGTCTTCGACCGCCGATCGACGCCGGTGCCGGTGCCGCCCGCCGACGAGGCCGAGCGCGGGCCTGACATCTCGGCGATGGAGGCGGTCGCGACGGAGTTCGCCCGTCAGCTGGCGATTTTCCCGGATGCGGTGGCTGCGCGCGAGGACTGGCTGCTCGGGCAGGAAGCGGTGCATAACTACCGGATCCTGCTCTACCAGTTGTTCGTCCAGTCCAACCAGCCGCTGCCGCCGATGGGCGTCAAGCAGTGGTCGGCGAAACTGACTGCAGCACAACGCGATCGACTCGCGTCACTGGCGGTGCCGCAGGCCGAGCGCAGTCCCGTCATCGACGCGATGGGTGCGCTCCGGGACGCCCTGCTCACCGATGGGCGGGCAGTGCTCGAAGCCGCTGGTGGCACCTGGCCGGCTGCGGCCGTCGACGCCGGTATGGCGAGGTGGGCGGCTCGTGGACTGTGACGTCGGCCGGATCATGGTCGGCGCGGCGTCGCTGTCGCGGGTCGTGAGCGCGACGAACACCGAGAGCAATGCGACGGCTGCGGCGGCGACGAAGGCGGCGTGGTAGGCGGTCAGGTTCGGGACCTGGCGACCGCCGCTGATGCGGGTGCTGCCGACGGCGGCGAGGACGGTGGACAGGAGCGCGATACCAACGGCGCCGCCGAGTTGTTTGCCAGCGTTGTAGATCGCCGACGCGCGTCCGGTTTCCGCCTTGCCGATCGTGGCCATGGACGCGGCCTGGTTGGTGATGAACACCAGGGCGACTCCGATGCCCAGGCAGAACATGATCAGCCGCACCAGCCATAGATCGGTGCTGTCACCGACCCGCGCCATGAGCGCGGTGGCCAGCGCGATCAGGAGTAACCCGGCGGTGCTGAGCCGGCGCGGCCCGAAGCGCCAGTAGAGCAGCCGCGTGACGATCTGGCCGCCGGCCATCGTGCCGAGAGCACTCGGGAAGACGGTCAGCCCGGACTGGATGGCGGACATGCCCATGGCGTTCTGAAACGTCAGGGCAGCGAGGAACAGCGCACCGAGATAGGACACCGAAGCCAGTGCGTAGAGGCTAGTGGCTGCCGCAAAGAGCCTGTGCCGCGCCAGCATTCGCAGGTCGACGAGTGGTTCGGCGGCACGGAGCTCGACGATGACCATGATCACCAGCAGGACAACCCCGGCGACGACCGCGCTGAGCACCGGGCCGGAATTCCAGCCTGCGGTGGGCCCCTCGGAGACGCCGTACATCAGTGATCCGAGACCGGCGCCGGACAGCAGCAGTCCGGGGATGTCGAGCCGTCCCGGGCAGTCGGTGCGGTGCGCGTCGAGGCCGAAGGCGCCGACGAGGAAGGCGGCCAGTCCGATCGGCAGGTTCACGAAGAACACCAGCCGCCAGCTGAGGTAGCTTGTGAACAGCCCGCCCAGGATCGGCCCGAGCGCGGGCGCCAGCGCCGTCACGATCGCGAGAATGCCTGCGACGCGTACTCGTTCGGCGGGCGCGTAGACACGGAAGAGCATCGCCATACCGACCGGGGTCATCACCGCTCCGCCGATGCCCTGTAACACTCGGAACGCCACCAGTTCTTCGAATCCCGTTGCCAGGCCACATAATCCGGAGGCGACAGTGAACACAGCGACTGCGCCCAGCAGCGCCGTACGACCGCCGATCCGGTCGCCGAGCCAGCCGGATGCCGGGATGAACACGGCGAGGCTGACCAGGTAGGCGATCGACACCAGGCCGACGCTGTCGGGGTGGGTGTGCAGGTCGCGGCCGATCGTGGGCAGCGCGACGTTGACGATGGTGGTGTCCATGATCGCCATGAACATCGCGGCCACGTAGACCACCGGCACGACCAGCTTCTGGTTCTCTCGCAGGCTCATGGCGAAAAAGATAGCACTATCATTGATAGTGTCAACGATTGAGCAAGTCACTGAATACGGCTAGGATCTCGTCATGTTCTGCACTGTCCCGCGCAATCACGCTGTCCGCACCGCGCAAGCGCCAGAGGCCGAGGTATGGCGACTGATCCGTGCGGTCAGCCACACCCCTGACGCGATGGCGGCTTGCCATCAGATCGCCGTCGACAGTGGCTTGCCGCTCGCGCCGCTGCGCGCATTGCTGGTCCTCCCGCTCGACGAACCGGTCACCATGCGTGAGCTCGCGCGGCGACTCGGCTGCGACAACTCCTACGTGACCTCTCTGGTCGATGCGCTGGAAAAGCGCGGGCTCGCGGGACGTGAGCAGCACCCGACCGACCGGCGGGTCAAGGTCATCGTGCTCACCGGCCAGGGCCGCGACCTTGCCGAACGCGCCCAGATCGCGGACGCCGCAGCACCCGCCGTTTTCGACCGGCTGACCGAGCAGGAGCTCGTCACCCTGCGCGACCTGCTCGCGAAACTGCTGCCGTGAGCCCAAGGCGCCCAGCAGCGAGGCGCGGGCGGTAACGTCGTCGGTATGGCGGCAGGCAGCTACGTCGAACCGAGCTACGAACGCGACACGCGGTACATCCCCGACCGCATCACACGGGACGGCTCCGACGGCTGGCCGGTGGAGCCCGGGCGCTATCGGCTCGTCGCCGCACGGGCGTGTCCGTGGGCGAGCCGGGCCATCATGGTCCGCCGGCTGCTCGGCCTGGAGGACGTCATCTCGCTCGGGCTGTGTGGTCCGACCCACGATGCCGACAGCTGGACCTTCGACCTGGACCCGGGCGGCGTCGACCCGGTGCTGGGCATCCCGCGGCTGAAGGATGCCTACGAGAAGCGCTTCCCGTCATACCCGCGCGGGATCACCGTGCCCGCGATCGTGGATGTCCTCTCCGGGCAGGTTGTCACCAATGACTTCGCCCGGATGACACTGGATTTCGCGACCGAGTGGACCGACTACCAGCGCGCCGGTGCGCCCGACCTGTGGCCGGTCGACCTGCGTGAGGAGATGGCGCCGGTGATGCGGCGCGTCTACACCGAGGTCAACAACGGTGTCTATCGCTGCGGCTTCGCCGGCACCCAGGAGGCGTATGACGCGGCCTACGGCCGGCTCTTCACCGCGCTCGACTGGCTGGAGGATCGGCTCACCACCCGCCGTTACCTGATGGGGGAGCACCTCACCTGTGCGGACGTGCGGCTCTTGACCACTCTGGTGCGCTTCGACCCGGTCTACCACGGGCATTTCAAGTGCAACCGGCAGAAGCTGGACGAGTTCCCGGTGCTCTGGGCATATGCGCGAGATCTGTTCCAAACACCGGGTTTCGGCGACACCGTCGACTTCGTGCAGATCAAGCAGCACTACTACCGGGTCCACCGCGACATCAACCCGACCGGGATCGTCCCACTCGGCCCCGACCTCACGAACTGGTGTGAGCCGTCCGGGCGCGAAGCACTCGGCGGTTCGCCATTCGGGCACGGCACTGCGCCCGGCGAGATCGCACCCGCTGAGCGCGTCCCGCAGGCACACAACCCCGCCGTCGGCCCGGACGGTGAGCTGATCGTCACGCAGCGAATTCGTTGATGGCGTCGCCGAGTTCGTCACCGGTCATGGGCCGTTGGAGGTCACTGAGCAGCTGGGCGATCTCCGGCAGCGCGTTCGTGTTGGCGGCGAGCGCCATACAGGCGTACGCACGCTGGGGGACAAGGAGGATGGCCGTGCGGTAGCCCGGGAGCCTGCCGTTCAGGTAGAGCTGTCCGGAAGGGCCGATCGCCCACCCGAGGCCATAGTGCATGGGATCGTCGGAACGCGTTCGGGCCGTGCGGATCCGGTCGAGCAGCAGGCGGTTGCCCGGTCACTTCGGACAGGATCGCCCCGGCGAGAAAGTAGTTGCCGTTGTAGTAGGACCAGCGTGCGCCGACCGCGCGTTCGTTGCCCGCCCGGACGACCATCCGTGCAGCCTCCAGAAGCGCCGCCCGGCCCGCCCCGAGGGAAGCGACTGCTGCGCCCGTGACAGTCTCGCGGAGGCCGGCTACTTGCCCGAGGAGCTGTCCAACCGTCACGGCGCGATCGGCACGCCAATCGGGCTCCAGCGCAGGAAGGAGCTCAATGGCTGGCGTCTCCAACGGAATTGAGCGCGTTGCGAGGGCGAGCACGGTCGCTGCCGCGGTGAAAGGCTTTGTCAGGGATGCGATCCGGAACGCCGACGACGCCGATGGCGAGACAGTCCCGCCCGTCAGGATCGTGCGTGACTCACCGTCCGATATTCCGACGATGAGCGCGGGAATCGACGTGTCCGACACCCGGCGCACGACGTCTGGATCGGGTTGCATCCCGCATGTCTACCAGCCTGGTCCGGATCACGCGGCCGTCACCCGGCGTCGCCGAGCCACGAGCACGATGACACGTGCCAGGGCGATGACACTGGCAAAACCGACCAGCACGGCCACCATCGGACCATCGGCATGTCCTCTCGCAGCATCTCCGATGGTCCGAGGTGGCGTCGCGCCCGTGGGTTCCGTGACTGCGGTCAGCAGGTGGTGCCCGTCACCACACGCGCCGGCGGCTGCCGCGGATCGGGACGAAGTTCAGCACCACGCCGACGATCAGCAGGATGATGCCGATCACGAACAGCACCTTCAGGCTCGCGACGAGCAGACCGACAATGAGCAGAATCAGGCCGAGGACGATCATGGGTCTCCTTAGGACGTGAACCGTGATGCGCCGGTGGGCGCTTCGACGGGACTCATACCCCGCGGTTGCTGCTGCTAATCACGACGCCGTGTAAGCGCTCAGGTGACCCACGTGTGCGGCGCCGGCGTGCAGCCGGTCCACGACCTCGTCGATGGTGCCTTGACGCGAACGCAGCCACCGGCCGGCGCCCCAGATGACCGAGCCGGCCAGGCGTTGCCGGACGACCTCGGGGACAACTTCGAGTTCCTCGCTGGAGAGGTCCAGCATCGTCGTGAACTGCTGCATCAGCGTCCGGATGCTGGCTCGACCCTCGGCCGTGGCCGGATCGCCGCCGAGCGACAGCAGCGCTGTGCCGACGTCGCTGATGCGCGCGTCCCAGCCGGCGATTTCGAAGTCGAGCAGGCCAGTGATCCGGGCACCGTCGGTCAGCGCGTTCGAACGTCCGATGTCGCCGTGGACGATCTGCTGGGGGAGCGCCCGCAAGGCACACGAGACATCGTCCTCGCGGGCAAGAGTTTCGCGCAACCAGCGAACGTCCGCGCCATACCTGCTCAGCCGGCCCAGCACGTCGTCCAGGTCGTCCACGCCGCCGTGTATGTCGCGCAACCGGGTCTCCATCCAGTCACTCGGTGCCAGTTGCTGGGGCGCTTCGGCAAGGGCCCGCAACAGGGTCGTGAATCCAGTTGCAGTTAAGAGTGCTTCGCGGTCTGAGTCATCTGGGTTCCGCCCGTGGATCAGCGTCTGCAACGCCACCGCACGGCCATCCGTAAGGGTCAGCACAGTGGTGCCGTCCAGGGTGCGTAGCGGGCGTGGAAGCTGAAAGGGCAACTCGCGCGCATTCAGCCACTCCAGCAGCAGGTGCTCGGTCCGCACCTGCTCCACCGAGAGATTGTCGTAGCGTCGCCAGACGAAACGGCCGGTGCGCACATCGATGATCCGGACATCGTTGTTGGTGCCTCGGGCGGGACGCCGTGCCTGGGCGTCGGACGCGTCCACGCCCCACGGCGAGAGGTCTGGCATGTGCACTTGCATACTGAGCAGCGTTGTTGGTGTCTCCCGGCACCGGCAACCGGATTTCGTCGCGGAACCAGCCGGCCGCGGGAAGCGCTGTCGCCGGTGTGGACGACTGGTGACCGTCCGGCAGCGGGTCTGGTCGGAGGGCATGCCTCGCATCGAGGCGCAGCTGCATGCGCAGGAGTTGGTTCGTTCATCTATGCGCTCGCTGCAGGCTCGCCCGCAGGCGCTGCACCGCACGACCTGACCACGCTGATCGATCAGGGCTCGGTGACCGTGCAACCTGGCTCGCTGCCGCGATAGACCGCGAGGTCCGTGACCCGAAGTGCGTTTACCAGGCACATGCCGACGTCTCGCTCCGTGCCCTCTGGGAGACGTTGCGTATCCCCGACCTCGCCTGACGATCGAGCCCCGCGTGCGCCGCTTTCCCTCAATCAAACCAAGGACGAGTCAATGTGCCCCTATCGTCGGGTACGTTGACTCGGTCTGCCGGGCGGACCCCGGCGGCCCTCCTCGCTAGATGGCGGGTTGCCGGAATGTAACCAACGCAACCTTAAAGATTCGTTGAAGATAACTTCCATACCGCGTGCACAGAGACCACAACCAAGCTACGGCACGGCGAGAGCTAAGAGCGGAGCAAAGCCATGCAACACCAAGTGACTGCAGCCGACACTGCGGCAGCAGTCGGCAGCGGCGACGTGCCCGTGCTGGCGACGCCGCGGCTGATCGCCTGGCTCGAGGCCGCCACCGTCGCCGCCGCCGCGCCGCACCTGAAGCCTGGACAGACGACAGTCGGGATCTCGATTCGGATCGATCACACCAGACCAAGCGCGGTGGGCACCTTGGTGAGGACCATCGCGGAGGCGCACCCGCACGATTCGGGTCGCCGAATCTCGTTCTCTGTCAATGCAGTTGACGACACCGGGCAGACCATTGGCAATGGTGAGATCATCCGTGCGATCGTGGACAGGGACCGCTTCGTATCCTCGATCCGCGCTTGACCTCAGGTCGCGACCAGCAGCATTTGCGGGCTGGCCGTCTTCGGTCGCACCCGGAGCCAGGCGAGCGGGGTTTCAACTGCGGCCGAGGCGGTCCGGCGACCTCGATGAGCTAACGGTCGCGTGCACCCGCCGGGCTGGCGCCGTGGGCACAGAGCCGCCCACGCGGCGCGTGCCGTCGTCAGGTTTCCGGACTACTCGCGAGGTCATCGCCGGGTCAATGGCCGTCGACCTGGTCAGCCGCCCAGACCGGCGAGGAACTGCACGGACGGCACGAAGAAGGTCGAACCGGTGACCGGAGTCGAGTAGTCCAGGATCCGGTCGTGCAGCGGTGGCGGCGCCCCGATGAACATGCGCTCGAGCATCTTCTCCATCACCCACAGATGCCGGGAGTAGCCGATGAAGTAGGTGCCGTACTTGCCCTTGCCCGGGACGGCGAACGGCATGTTGTCCCGGATGATGTCGTGCTCACCGTCCTCGTCGGTGATGGTGCACAGCGTCTTGTGAGCCTTCTGCTGGTCGGCACCGGCGTCCGGGAGTTCGAGATTGTCGAACTTGGTCCGGCCGATGACGGCTTCCTGCGTCTCGGTCGGCTGACTGCGCCAGTCGGTGAGGTTGTGCAGGTACTTCTGGGTGACCGCGTAGCTGCCGCCGGCGTATGCCGGGTCCTCCGCTCCGACGATGGTGTTCTGCTCGGCTTCCGCTCCGCTGGCGTTCGCCGTCCCGTCGACGAACTCGAGCAGGTCGCGAGTGTCGAAGTAGCGGAACCCGGCGACGTCGTCGGCCGCCGTGACGGCGTCGCCGAATGCCTCCAGCAGCAGCTTCTCGAACTCCACGATGAGACCCAGGTTGTCGGCGCGCAGATGGAACAGCAAATCGCCGGGCGTCGCGACGGCGGTGTGTTTGGCACCCTTGATCTCGGTGAACGGCTTGAGTTCCTTGGGCGCCGGCTTCCCTGTGAGGTCGATCCACACGCGGTGCCCGATACCGACGTTGCAGCTGAAGAAGTTCTCGGCCGACCGGATCCGCACGTCTTTGATCAAGTCGCCGGTGCCGGCGACGACGGAGCGCACCCTGCTCATTGCCTCGTCGCCGTCCTTGATCACCAACACGAGGAAGGCAGCGGACTGGGTCAACGGCTTGGCAACGTCCTGCGGCTGCGGGGCGGGGGCTGCATCACTCATGAGCGGCAGCGTAGCTCCGCGGAATCCACCGGGACCCTGCTCGAATCGCGCGGCGGGCTCGATGTTGTCAGAAGAACCAGTGGCTGTTGTCCGGGTCGTCAAACGTACGGCGAACGGCTGCGTCGAGCACGCATGAACGGGTACGGAGCATGGGGCAGCACGACGGCGTGCCGACCGACATCGAACACGATGCGGTCTCGTCGGCGCTCACCAGGCCGACGATGGCCCCTCCGCAATGTCCTGAGCGCGCAGATCGTCGGCACTGACCCCAAGACCCGCCGGCCGCCGTACACGCCCCGGTAGCGATCATCCGGCTCGTAGAAGGTGGCGTTGAACTGTCGGGCGACCGCACCTCTTGTGGCACCGGATGACCGTCGGGGTGGAGACGACGGGTGAGATGAATGGCACGCACCATCTCGGTCACTTGTCGGGCAGGACAGGTGTGGCTGTTCAGCTGGACATGGATCCGCCTCGAATGTGATGCGGTCCCGCGGATGTGGCTAGCGTCCGGACTCAGTTGACTCACCACGGAGGGCCGATGTGATCGCGCAGGTCTGGTTCATCTCGGGATGTTGCTGGTCGTGGTCCTCGCGCGCGGGCTCGGACAACGGACCGGAATACCGTTCACCATCCTGCTCACTCTGATCGGCATCGCCTACGCATTCGTGCCCGGCCCCCAAGCTGACGCTGGAGCCGGACGTAGTGCTGCTGCTCGCGCTCCCACCGCTGCTCTGCAGCACCGACCTACCAAGTGGCCGTGACCGCCGCATTGACCGGCACGTTCTCCTGGATGACGACAACCGGACGGTTCGCGCTCACCACCGCCGGCGGACTTCCAGTGGGCGCCGGAGTGGCGTTCTTGATCCAGCGTGTGCGGCCCTGGCTACGAGACCCGCTGACCGCAGATGCCGTGTCACTCGCAGCGCCTTTCGCGACCTACCTGCTGGCCGAAAAGATCCACGGTTCAGGGGTGCTCGCCGTGGTCACCGCCGGGCTCGTCATCGGCCACAACGCCGGCCGTGAAGAAACGGGTGCCGCGCGGCTGCAGACTGGCGCGGTCTGGCAACTGGTCGAATTCATCCTCGAGGGCTTCGTCTTCCTCCTGATCGGACAGCAACTGCCCGACGTCCTGCGCGCACTGCGGCCGGTGCCGGTCGGCACCTTGGTGACCGCCACGATCATTACCGTCGGCGTCCATTACCGTCGGCGTCGTGCTCGTGGTGCGTCCGTTCTGGCTGGCCGCCACACAGCTCGTCCCCAGCTGGCTCCACGCCCGGCTGGCAGCCATCGACGCCGCGAACGGCGCGGTCACCGACCTGCTTGCGCGACGAGATCGGTCCCGAGCTGGCCTCCACCCTGCACGCGGGACTGGCGGCGCGGGCAGATCGCTTCCACGCGCGTCGGGCCGCACTGGAGGTCGTCGAAGATGGCCAGATCACCTGGTCCGAGGACTACCAGGCGACCCTGCGGGCGCGTCGCGCTGTCATCGATACTGAGCGCAGCGGGCGCGACAGTGGCCAGCTGTCCGATGCGAGCTGGCGCTCGCTGCGGCGAGAGCTGGACCATGAAGAACGCACCGTGCTCTCACAATGAACGCAACCCGACGAACACGTGGAAACATGGGGGACCCCGCAGGGACCCGGCGACGTTCGTCGTCAGCTATCGAGAGGGCCGACCCCGGTGACCGACGCACGACCAGCGCTCACTCAACTCGCCGCGTGGGCGGAGCATCGGTTGTCCGAACTCCGGGATCGGGCTTATGACGCGATCCTCGACCGTATGACGATGTACCGCTCCGACGATGTCGTCCCGTCCACCGATCTGCGCGCCTCGGTGGAGCGGAACTTGCGCTTCATGCTCACGGCGCTGGCCGACCCGCAGACACCGCTGGATCTCACGACACCGAGCGAAACCGGAAGCAGGCGGGCGCAGCAGGGCGCGCCACTGCCCGAAGTGATCCGCGCCTATCGCATCGGTTTCGCCACGCTCTGGGAAGCCCTCGTCGAGCACGCGCGCAGTGAGGGGTCCGCCGCCATGCAGAGTCAGCTGCTGGACGCGGTCAACGAACTCTGGCTGATCACCGACGAGCACGCGCTCGCGCTGACCGAGTCGTACCGCTCCACGACCGCGAAAATGCTTGTCGCGCAACAACGCCGACGCTCAGCGCTGGTTGAGGCACTGTTGTCGGGAAAGCCGGAACAACATGTCGCTCCTTGGGAGGCTGCCCGGTTGCTGGGCTTCGCACCCGACGCCGAGCTCGCGGTGGTGGCTGCGGAGACACGAGGCGTCGTCCAGGAGAGCCTGATCGGCATCGAGGAGAGCCTCGCGGCGATCGGAGTCGCCTCCGCCTGGCGCTTGTCTCCCGCACTGCAGCTCGGAGTCGTCTCACTGCGTCCCGCACAACGGGCGAACATGCTGTCGGTCCTCGCCGATCACGTGAGCACGCGCACCGGGGTGAGCCCGCTTTTCGGCTCCCTGTCGGACACTCCACGAGGATTGCACCTGGCGCGGGTCGCACTCGCCGAGATCACGCCCGGTGAGGTGGAGGTTCGGATGTTCGATGCCAGCCCGCTGGCTGCTCTGATGGCGTGCGAACCCTCCGAGGGAAGACGACTCGTCGGCGAGGTGCTGGGTCCGGTCTTCGGCCTACCGGTGGAAGACCGGGCCATTCTGCTGGAGACGCTTCTCGCGTATCTCAATCACGGGGGCTCGGCTGAGCGAGCCGCGAAAATCCTCTACTGCCACCCGAACACCGTGCGTTATCGCCTGCGCCGCCTGCACGATCTCACCGGCCGCTCGTTGTCCGATCCCAATGCCGTGGCCGAGTTGGCGACCGCGGCCTACGCGTGGCGCTTCGAGGAGACCCGGCATTGGGCCGGTCCGTCCTGAACGTCGCCCGGCGTGCGCTCAGGTACGAGCTGGAACACCATCGAGCCGTCGTCGGTGAAGCCGGCTTCGAGCGGCAATCCCGCGGCAGCGTCGTTGGCAGCGAATCGCCAACCCTTCGTCTGCAGCCACTGCGACATCTCCCTGCTGCCGCGGTCGTACCGGCGATGCGCGACCAGGGTTCGGAAGGGCAGGCCACCGACGACGGTGGTCCGAATTTCACGGGAGACGACCCAGTTACGCTCCCGGCTCGGGACCAGCAGGACTCCCGCGGAAGCATCAAGGTCGAGAATCGCCGTGTGCCCCTCGGTCAGGTGCCGGCACAGCCAACGCTCAGCCATGTCGCCACCCGGGTTGCAGCCGGTGGGCGCCCACCGGCGCGGCTGCGAGCCGTATGTCGCTCACGACCTGGACGACCCCTGGCGCGCGCCACGCGGCGTCGACGACGCAGTCACGTTCGCGCGCCGAGGGTGTGACCCCGTGCAACATGACGACCCCGTCGGAAGAGACACCGATGGACACTTCCACGCCACTCGTGTGGGTCGTGCGTGAAACTGCTTGCAGGATGGTCGTTCTCAGTCCTTGGGGTGGTGACGTCACCGGGACGAGTTCGATGTCGTTCGTGACGCCGTACACGCCGACGGTGCCGGCCGCCAGCCGGTCCGCGACAACACGCTGGCAGTGCCACGGCACTCTCCCGGTCAGCGTTATCCAGCCGTCCTCAGCGTGCACCTCGACGGTTGACGCCCCCAGCTCGCAGTTCGTGGCGAGGGTCGCCTCGACCGTCCGCCGTAGCTCGGCGTCGGTGCGACGGCTCGTCTCGGGCAATTCGACCTCCAACGCGTCGTCCACCCTGGCGATGCCCAACACCCGACCTGCGTCAGCGCCGGCTGCCCGCTTCTGCGGGTAGCTGCCGACCGCGCCGCGCAACGTCACGACCCCATGCCGGACCGTCACCGTCACCCTCGTGTCGTCCACGCGCGGATCCCAGGCCAATTCCTCATCGACCGCGGCGCGGAGCTCATCGTCGGAAGCCACCATGACCGTGCACCGACTTCTCGGTCAGCCGGCCGCGGCCGGCTCGTGCTCTTCCTGCGCGGGCTGCGTCATGTGGTCGTCACTCCCGGATTGTCGATCCCGTCCGAGGCGACGCTAGGTGCTGTTCGGCCGCCGACACGGCTGCTGCGCCGATTGTTTGTCTCGAGTGACAGCGTGTCTTGTGTCTTCGATCAACGTTCTCCGGCGAGTCTGGGCGCACGAGCGAAACAAGCGTATTCAGTACATAGTTTGTTGATCAGAGCCGATCGCGAGCATCACATCGAGCCCCGCAAGGAGACTTCGAGCATGGGCACCCTCGACGACTGGCTGAGCACCGTGCAGGCCGAGCTGGGCATCGAGCTCGACATCCCGACCGGCGAACTGCTCGAGTTCACGAAGGTTGTCGCTCATGGCGTCGCTCGGCCGGCGGCGCCGCTGACCGCGTTCCTCGTCGGCTACGCCGCCGCGCGGGCCGGCGGTGGCCGCGCGGCCGTCGAGAACGTCTGTCTGCAGACGAAAGCCCTTGTGGCGCAACGGCCGAGGCGCGAGGTCGATGACGGCTGAGGCACGATTGCTGCACCGGTCGAACCTCGCAATGTTTTCATTTCCGAGAGTGATGAAAGGACGGCCGAAATGGGTCACCACAAGCCGAACAGCGAGCTGCGCGACGAGCGCCGAGCTCACGACGAGCGGCGCCAAGAGCTGCGCGACGACGTGTTCGCCGAGACCGAAGGCGGCGTCGACGACGTGGGCTCACAGGACGAGAGGCGCCACGAAGGCGACGAGCGTCACTGAGTGCTCAGTTGACCGCCACGACAATTCGCCGGGTCCCTGCCATCAGGAGGCGCTCCGATGACTGATCGTCCGCACGAAACCAGCCGACCTCCCCTGGCAGGTCATGCTGAACGGAGCAGTGGCTACGGACCGAACGACACCAAGAAGTTCGTCCAGCGCCCGTATCATCACCCGGCGGCGGGTTGGGGAGCAGCCACCTCGGTGGGCAAGGTGCTGGCCCGCGAGCGCGAACCCGTCCAGGGTGTCTGGGCGATGCTGCGCATGAACCACCCGACGAAGGGGTTCGACTGCCCGGGGTGCGCCTGGCCGGACGATCCGGGGGTGGCGCTCGACATCTGCGAGAACGGCATCAAACATGTCACCTGGGAGATGACGCCGAAGCGGACCACACCCGAGTTCTTCGCCGATCACACCGTTTCGCAGCTGCGGTCCTGGAGTGACTTCGCCTTGGAGGATCAAGGCCGGCTGACGCACCCGATGCGGTATGACGCCAGCACCGACCACTACCTGCCGATCGACTGGGCCGAGGCATTCGCCCTTGTCGGCGAGCACCTCCAGCGGGTGCAGCCCCACGAGGCCGCGTTCTACACCTCGGGGCGGCTCAGCAACGAAGCGACCTTCCTCTATCAACTGCTTGCTCGCGAATACGGTACGAACAACCTGCCGGACTGCTCGAACATGTGCCATGAAGCGTCCGGCCGCGCACTGCAGGCGTCTCTGGGCACGGGAGTCGGAACGGCCGATCTCGCCGATTGGGAGAAGGCCGACGCCCTCTTCGTGCTGGGAGTGAACGTCGCTTCGAATGCACCCAGGATGCTGACGACGCTCGCCGAAGCGCACCGCCGCGGCGCCAAGATCGTCCATATCAACCCGCTGGTCGAGGCCGGCGCGACGCGCACCATCGTGCCGCACGAGATGGTCGACATGGCATTGTTCAGGTCCACCCCGACCAGCACGCTGAACCTCCAGGTGCGCCCGGCGGGTGATCTCGCCCTGCTCCGGGGCATCGCGAAAGCGGTGTTCGAGGCCGCCGACGACAAGCCGGATGTCCTCGATCAGAAGTTCCTCGACCACTACACCCAGGGGTTCGCTGAGTACCGCTCTCTCGTCGAAGGGGCCGAATGGGCTGAACTGGAGCGACAATCCGGCCTTTCCAAGCCGCAGATTCTGGCTGCCGCTGACATCTACCTGAACTCCGAGCGGACGATCGTCAGCTGGTGCCTGGGCATCACCCAGCACGAGCACAGCGTCGACACGGCGCGCGAGATCGTCAACCTGTTGCTGTTGCGGGGCAACGTCGGGCGCGAGGGAGCGGGTCCCTCCCCGGTGCGCGGTCACAGCAACGTGCAGGGCAACCGCACCTGCGGGATCGATCACCGGCCCACCGACGATTTCCTGGATCGGCTCGGGGAGCATTTCCGTTTCGAGCCGCCGCGCCATCACGGCATGGACACCATTGCGACTCTGCAAGCGATGTACGAGGGACGGCTGCAGGTCTTCTTCGGGATGGGCGGAAACTTCGCCCGAGCGACGCCGGATCCGGCATACACCGAGACCGGTCTGGCCAACTGTGCGCTGACCGTCCAGGTCAGCACCAAACTGAACCGCAGCCACCTGGCGCACGGCCGGGATGCGCTGATCCTGCCCTGCCTCGGACGCACCGAGCGCGACCTACAGGAGACAGGGCAGCAGTCGGTGAGCTGCGAGGACTCGATGAGCTCGGTGCAACTGTCCAAGGGCAGCAGGCAGCCGGCCGCGCCACAGCTGATGTCCGAGGCTGCGATCGTCGCAGGCATCGCCCGGGCCGCTCTGCCGCAGAGCAAGACCCGTTGGGACTGGTATGTCGCGGACTACGACCGCGTGCGCGATGCGATGGCGCAAGTGATCCCACGACTCGCCGGGTACAACCAGAAGGTTCGCCAGCCGATGGGATTTCGGGTCCAGCAACCCGCGCGTGATCGGGTCTTTCTCACCGCGAGTGGCCGCGCGGAGTTCTGTCTTGCACCTCTCCACAACGAGGTGCCCGATGACCCCGACGTCCTCGTACTGCAGACGTTCCGATCGCAGGACCAGTGGAACACCACCATTTACAGCGACAATGACCGCTATCGCGGGATCAAGAACCTGCGCACCCTCGTCTTCCTCAACGAGCAGGACATGAAGTGTCGCCGTATCGATGAAGGTGACCTTCTCTCGATCGAGGCACTCTCGAAGGACGGCACGCGACGACAGCTGCGCGGCTTTCGTGCGGTGAAGTACGACCTCCCCGAAGGGAGCTGCGCGGGCTACATGCCGGAGATGAACGCGCTGATCGGGCCCGCCGACTTCAGCGCTCAAAGCGACCAGCCGCTGATGAAGAACCTCAAGGTGCTCGTCGCTCGGCTATAAGAGGTCGCACGGGTAGGTGTCGGCGTGCCGTTGCGGTGAAGCGGGCACGGTGCCTGTTAAGAGGGTGATTTGTGAGAACAACGCTGATCGTCAGGATCTACCGTGCCCGCGGTCCCAGCTTGGCTCATTGACCCGATCTGAGGCGCGTTATGTGGGTTGGTCCTGGCGTGTCGTCTTGATGTCTAGATGCCTCCGCGGGACAGAGGTGGTTGTCGAAGACCATCTCGCCGCGGAGGCGGTTCCATGTTGCCAACCGAAGACCTGTTCGTCTACGTCTATGTCCTGGTCGATGACGCGATCGCTGCCGACTCGATCCATATCCCGACCCGGCCAGGGCCGGCACCAGCTTGTAGCGACGCCGAATTGCTCACCATCGCGCTGGTCCGCCACCTGCTGGGCCGGCGCAGCGAGGCCGGCTTCCTGGCCGAGGTCACCCGCGACTGGGCAGGGTTGTTCCCGGTGTTGCCGCACCAATCCGAGGCAAACCGGCGTATCCGCTGGCTGTGGGCGGCCTTCGAACAGCTCCGCGTGGCCCTCGCCGGCCGGCTGCCCGTGGATGACTGCGCCCAGATCGACACCTCCGCGCTGCCAGTCAAGCACCCATCCCGGGTACGCGGCCCGGACGGTTGGCTGGGGCCGAACGGGTTGCATGCCCGCTTCGGTCGCGATGCCGCGCACGGTGAGTGGTTCTACGGATTCCGGCTCGCCATCAAAACCGACCTCGGATCCAGGTTCGTGCGGGCCTGGAGCATCGTGCCTGCCGCGGTCAACGAACGCGACGTAGCCACCGACTTACTCAACGCCAACCCACCACCACGAGACCTGTTGTGCGACAAGGGCTTCAACGGCAAAGCATTCGCAGCATCCCAGGCCGAGCGCGGGACCGCAGTACTCGTCCCGCCTACCAAGAAGCAGCGCGCGAGCATGCCCCGCATCCTGCAAAAGATCATCGCCTGGAGGCCTACCGATTTTGTAGACACTTGAATTATGCTGCGCGATCACCCTTACTGTCAAATTCTGTCTCATATTCTGACGGGGTCAGGTATGAGAGTTCTTGTTGAATTCGGGCGCGATTGTAGTAGACTTCGATGAAGTCGAAGGATGCGTGTTTCACGTGTTCTTCGTCGTTCCAGATGTGCAGGTTGATGAGTTCCTTCTTGTAGATCGCGTTCCAGGACTCGGCGGCGGCATTGTCGTAGCATATTCCGGTGTGGCCGACGGAGGGGATGATCCCGTTCGCGAAGCACACTTGACGGAACGCGCGCCCGGTATAAACACTTCCGCGGTCCGAGTGGAATACGACGGCGCCGGTACCGGGGCGGCGTGCGGTGATCGCCATGCGCAAGGCGTCGATGACCAGCGATTCCCGCATGTGGTCCGCGACCGCCCATCCCACCATTCTCCGGGAAAACCCGTCGATCACGGTCGCCAAGTACACCCACCCGGAACGCGTCGAAATATACGTGATGTCGCCATACCAGATTTCGTCCTTGTGGTCCGGCACGAACCGCCGGCCGACCAGGTCGACCAGGCCCGACTGGTTCGCCCGATCCTGCCGGGTTGTGGTGGTGTACGGGCGCGGGTGCACACACTCCAGGCCTGCCGCACGCACCAGCCGGCGCACCCGCTGCGGCCCGACCCGTTCACCATGGCGGGCCAGCTCGTGCCGGATCCGGTCGATGCCGTACCGGCCCTTGTGTGCCTCATGAATACCGGTGATCAACCGGGTCAACCGGTCATCCTCAACCTCGCGCGCCGATTTCCCACGCGAGACCCACGCGTAATACCCGGCCCGGGAAACCTCCAACATGTCACACATGAAATACACCGGGAATCGTTCGTCGCGTGGTTTGCGAGCATTCTCGCCGACCATGTCGGCAATGAACGCGAATTTCACTGGTTCTGGCTCGCAAACCACGCGGCTGCTTTTTTAGGAAGTCCCGCTCCATCTTCAACCGGCGGTTCTCTTCCTGCAACCGCCGTAGTTCTTCCCGGTCCTCGGAAGTCAACGGCTGATCCTTCACCTTCCCCGATCGCTTCGCTCGATTCACCCAGTTCCCCAGCGTTCCCTCATGCACACCAAGATCACGCGCAACCTCAGCAATAGGCCGACCCGACTCCACGACCAACCCCACAGCCTCGTCCTTGTACTGCTGCGTGTACTTCTTCCGCGCTTGTCCCACGACCAACCCTTTCTGTAACAACCATAACGTCATCCAACTGATTGTCTACGGAATCGGTAGGGGTCCAGCCGAGTGGCGCAACAGGGTCGAGGCCACCTTCGGTGAGATCACCGACCGGATGGAACTGGCCCGCCACGGCGCCCACACCTTCTGGGGTCTACTCACCCGAACCGCCGCCACCATCGCCGCACACGCCATACTCCGCGCCTGCCTCACCGAACGGGCATAGGACAACCCACATAACGCGCCTGAGACCAGTTCACTGCCCTGATCCCGCCAGTCATCGACGCCCATCCGCTGGTGAGCCGGGTGTCAGTGGACGGCATCAGGGGCTTCTTCGGGCTTGCCTGCGTCGGCGCGTCGGCGTGAGTGGTGTTCGGTGTGGGTGAGCAGGATGGTGGGTACGGTGGCAGCGATGGTGATCGCGAGCACCCACAGGAACGTGGTCCCGAATCCGCTGGCCTGCCCCGTCGGGGTGGGGTGGTGGCGGAGCTGGTTGGTGAGGATGACGGTGAGCACGGCGGTGCCGATCGCGCCGCCGACGCGTTGGAGGACGTTGAGCTGCGGGGTGGCGTGGGAGATCTTGTCCGGTGGCAGGGCTTGGTAGGCGGCGGTCATCGCCGGGACGATCGACAGGCCGAACCCGACACCCCTGAGGACCATCACCAGGCATAGCAGGACGTAGGGGGTGCTGGCGGTCAGGAACACGAACGGGATCGTCGCGACCACGAGGATCGCGGCGCCCGTGAAGGAAGTGATGCCGGGGCGGTAGCGGTCCATGAACGGCACCGAGAGCAGCGCGCCGAGCCCGGTCGGGGCGACCAGCAGCCCGGCGATGATCACGTCCTGGCCGCGAACGGTCTGGAGGTAGAGGGGCATCAGGATCATCCCGCCGAAGTTCGCGGCACCGAGTGCGAGCAGGGCGATCGACGCGGCGGTGAACGACCGGTTGGCGTACAGCCGCAGGTCGAGCAAAGGCTGCCTGGTACGGAGGGCATGGGTGACGAAGCCGGCCAGGGCGACCAAACCGGCCACCAGCGCGACGATCGCACTCGTGTCCAGCCCATCCGCAATGCCGAGCTCTGCCAGGCCGTAGGTGATTCCCACGGTCGCGGCGGAGGCCAGGATCAGGCCGATCATGTCCAGCCGACCCGCATCGCCTGCGCGACCTCGGGGCAGGAGCCGCAGGGCGAGCACGATACCGGCGACGCCGAAGGGGACGTTGAGCCAGAAGATCGCGCGCCAGTCGATGCCTTGGATGAGCAGACCGCCGATGACCGGCCCCAGCGTCGGGGCGAAGAGGATCGGGATCGACATCACACTCATCACGCGGCCCATCTGCGCCTTGGTGGACTGCGCCGTCCAGAGGATCGTGCCGACCGGCATGATCGCCCCGCCACCGAAGCCTTGCAGGGCTCGGGAGGCGATCAGCATCCCGACGCTCTGCGAGCACGCGCACAGCACCGACCCGAGGGTGAAGACCGCCAGCGCGGCGACATACACCTGCGTGGCGCCGAACCGGCGGGCCGCCCATCCGGTGACGGGGATGACCGCCGCGAGCGCGAGCAGGTAGGCAGTCACCACCCATTGAACCGTTCCCAGTCCAGCGTGCAGGTCGACCGATAGGGTGTGCAGGGCGACGTTGACGATCGTCGAGTCCAGAAAGGACAGCGACGCGCCGATCATCACCACTCCCACCGACCGGCGCAGGGCCGGCGAGAACGGCTCGTCTGCGGCCTTGATTGTCACGTCGGTCATCAGCTGCGCACTCCTCAAGTTCGGTCACGTTAGGCACACCTAAAATTAGGGACACTCGGCTCGGCCTGCTTCCGGTAGAGTGCCAAGTGATGCCGGAAAAGAGCCATATCTTGGAAGACGTGCTGGAGATGGGCAGCCTGCCGCTCCTGCACGGCGACCGCATCCCACTTCACCGCCATCGCCAGGGGCATCTCGTCTACCCCGCTACCGGGGTGCTGTCGGTCACGACCACGCAAGGCACCTGGATCGCTCCTGCGACCCGGCTGGTCTGGACGCCGGGCGGCTTCGAGCACCATCACCGCGCCTACGGGTACACCGACATGCGCGTCGTGTTCCTCCCGGCCAGCCTCGCCGCCCAGCTGCCCGACCGCCCCGCAGTCTTCGCCGTCTCAGCCCTCCTCCGCGAGGCCATGCTCTCGCTGACCAATGACACCGACACATCCCGACCGCAGGCAGCTCGCGACCGGCTGCAAGCCGTCATCATCGACGAACTCGCACCCGTCTGCGAAGAACCGTTGCACCTCCCCGAGCCGCGCGATGACCGGCTCAGCGCGCTGAGCGCCATCCTGCACACCGACCCGGCCAACAACGCCACGCTGACCGAACTCGGCACCCAGGTCGGTGCCAGCAAACGAACCCTGAACCGTCTCTTTCACGATCAGCTCGGCATGAGCTTCCGGCAATGGCGCACCCAACTGCGCCTCCATCACGCCCTCACCCTCCTCGCCGCCGGACACACGGTCACCAACACCGCCGCCGCCTGCGGCTGGGCCAACCCGACCAGCTTCATCGAGGCCTTCAGCGCCACACTCGGCACAACCCCCGCCCACTTCCGCCGCGACCCCGCCGCCAACCCGACGACGACTCCGCCACCGCGAACAGGCAGCCCGGCCCCGCCCACAAACCACAACGAGCCGCCACGCCTCTACCACGGTCACGACATCGACATCATCAACGAGCAGCCAGGAACGGTGCCCCCGGCGCTCCTGCGCTGGACCCCTTCCGCAACTCCCTGACGATCCGCGACCCTCGTCCTGCCTGGGCGTCGGACGCGTCCACGCCCCACGGCGAGCGGTCTGGCACGGGCAACTGCACATCTGCAGCCTGATCGGCTGCGCCCCGCACAGGCAAGCGGAGTTCCTCGCGGAACCAGGGCGCCACGGGAAGCGTTGCCGCCGACGTGGACGACTGGTGGCAGCGGGTGACCGCGACGACGCCCTCGCCGGATCTGCGGGTGACGCTGCTCCTGGCGCTGGTCGCGCTCGGCTGCATCGCCTGGGCTCCCGTATGGCGCGTGACGCGTCACCTGGTCACGGTCGCCCACGAAGGTGCGCACGGTCTCGTGGCGCTACTCGCGGGGCGCCAGCTGTCCGGCATCCGGCTGCACTCGGACAGTTCCGGCCTGACCGTCTCGCGCGGCCGGCCCAATGGGCCGGGGATGGTGCTGACCCTGCTGGCCGGCTACCTCGGGCCGTCGGTGCTCGGCCTGCTGGTCGCGCTCGGCATACACGCAGGACACGCGGTCGGCACGCTCTGGGCGCTGCTCGTCGCACTCGCGCTGCTTCTGCTGCAGGTCCGCAACCTCTACGGGCTGTGGGTCGTCCTCGTCAGCGCCGCGGCGCTGGCCGCAGTCACCCAATGGCTCGACCCCACCGTCCAGGCCGCGGTGGCGCAGACGATCTGCAGTTTCCTGCTGATCGCCGGGCCATGGTCGCTGATCGATCTGCAGCGCAGCCGGCGCACCGGCGTCGCCCGCCGGTCGGACCCCGACCAGCTCGCCCGGATCACCAGAGCGCCGGGCACGGTGTGGTGGGCACTGCTGCTGCTGATATCGCTCGGCTGCCTGGCCGCGGGCGGTGCCCTGCTGCTGCGCTGAGCGGATGAGGTTGAATCAAGCGCGTGCGTGTCCTCATCTGCAGTGATCGCTGGGGCTCCACCCCGGCGGCCGACGTCACGACGGCACTGGCCGAGGGCTGGCACGAACGCCAGCCCTCGACCGAGGTCGTCGCGGTTCCCTTCTCCTCCGGCGGCACCGGCTTCGTCCGGGCACTCGCGGCGACCGTCGCCGGGCAGACAGACCGGGTATGGCGGCTGCGCGCCGGCAGCACCGACTACCTCGACGGTGCACTGCTCACTACGACCGGAGACAGCACCGCGCTCGGTGCGGCGCTCGGCGAATCCGTGGATGGTGGGGCACGGCGGATCGTCGTCGGCGTCGGCGATGCCGCGGGTGTCGACGGGGGTGCCGGTCTGCTGCGCGCGCTGGGCGGCAGTGACGACCTCCAGCTGGCGGTGCCGCGGGCCGTCGCGCGAGTGCGTGGGGTGGAGCTGGTGGCGGCATACAAGGAGGACATCGGGCTGCTCGGCCTCAAGGGTGCCTCGGCGTCCGCGGTCGAAACGCTCGGCTGGACCAGCCAGCAGGCTCAGGACAACGAACACCGGATCAGCGAATTCGCCGCAACCGTCCGGCAATTGCTGCCCCCGCAGCGTGATCTGCTGTCTGGTGAGGTACGCCGCCACGACCGCGGCGTCGGCAGCGGTGCGGGCGGGGGAGCGGCATACGCGGTCGCGACACTCGGTGCCAGGCTGCTCCCCGGTGCGGATGCGTTCGCCGAGGCGGTGGACCTGGCCGGCGAGGTCGCCCGAGCGGACCTGGTCGTCGCCGGCACCCGGGTGTTCGACTGGCGCAGTCTCGACGCCGACACCGTCGCCACCGTCATTCGTGCGGCGGCAGCAGCGGCCCGGCCATCGGTCATCCTCGCCGAGGAACTCGAAGTGGGACGGCGCGAAACCATGGCGCTCGGCGCCTCCGCGGCATACAGCATCCTCGACCCGCACCGCATCGGCGACGCGCCACCGGCCGACCTGGTGGCCGCTCTCACCGCGCTGGCACGCCGTGTGGCGGGCACCTGGTCGGCGACCTGAGCAGCACGACGTACGCTGGGAACGCACACCACGGGGAACAAGAACGGGCAGCACCGTGTTGAAAGCTGCTGACCGCCTCCCGTTCGATCGCCACGAGAAGGACTTGATGCAATGAGCGTCGACACCAACACTGCTTCGACCACCGAGACCCACGGCGTCACGCTGACCGGCGTCGCCGCGTCGAAGGTCAAGAGCCTGCTGGAGCAGGAAGGCCGCGACGACCTGCGGCTGCGCGTGGGCGTGCAGCCCGGTGGCTGTTCCGGTCTCGTCTACCAGCTCTACTTCGACGAGCGCTCGCTCGACGGCGACCTGGTCCGCGACTTCGACGGTGTCGAGGTCGTCGTCGACCGGATGAGCGCCCCCTACCTGGACGGCGCCACCATCGACTTCGCCGACACCATCGAGAAGCAGGGCTTCACCATCGACAACCCCAACGCAGGCAGCTCCTGCGCCTGCGGCGACAGCTTCAGCTGAGTCTGATTGCTCCAGCTCCTCGCAAGACAGGAGAACGGCGTCAACGAATAAGTTCGTTGACGCCGTTCTCCTGTCTTGGTCGTCGCCTCCGCGGCCGTCGGCTGGTCGTGCGGTGGGGTTGTCGTGGGCTGGTGACAGAGCGGTTGGGGAAGGGCAACGGAGGGGAAGTCATGGGCGAAACACCCGGTCAGATCATCGTGCTCAACGGATGCCCGCGCGCGGGCAAGTCGAGCATCGCCGCGGTGATCCAGGAGACCTTCGACGGCGTCTGGATGAACCTCGGCGTCGACACGTTCATGAAGGCGACCCCGGAGCGGTTCCAGCCCGGCATCGGACTGCGGCCGGGCGGCGAGCGGCCGGACCTGGAACCGTTGGTGAAGACGCTCTACCTGGCGATGTACCAGTCGATCGCCGCGCACAGCCGCCTCGGCATCCACGTTGTCGTCGACGCGACCCACCACGACAACTACTCGCGTCCGCTGAACATCCTGCCGGCTTGCGCCCAGGTCGTCAGCGGTCTCCCGGTCCTCTTCGTCGGTGTTCGCGCTCCGATCGACGTCATCATGGAGCGCCGGAAGCAGACGTGGGGCTGGGGGTATGCCTAGGACGGCTCGATCCCGCCACCGATCCTGCGCTGGCAGGACTCGGTCCACCGCTGCGGCCCCTACGACCTTGAGGTGGACACCTCGGTGCACAGCCCGCAGGAGGCGGCGGCGCTGATCTCACGGCGGCTGCAGGACGGTCCGGCCCCGACGGCGTTCGCGCGTCTCGCGGCCGGCGAACGCCTCGTCACAGCGCCAGCAGCAGCGCGCGATACCAGCGAACCCCTTCCAGCAACGACGTCACGTCGAGGTGCTCGTTGACGTTGTGCAGGCTCTGTCGCTGCGCCTCGCTCATCCGGAACGGGTTGAACCGGTAGCAGTTGCGCCATACCCGCTGGAAGTGCCGCGCGTCGGTCGCCGCCATCACCACATAGGGCACCGGTATGACGTCCGGCATCACCTCCCGCGTGACCCGCTCCAGCAGCGCGAACGCGTCACCCAGGTCGGCCACCGGGCTCGGGTCGTATGCCGTCCGCACGATCACCTCGATGCCGTCACCCACCAGCGTCCGCACCCGCTCGACCGCTTCGTCCGCGGTCTCATCGATTGCGACCCGCACGTTCACCCCGGCCGTCGCGGTGGAGGCGAGCACGTTGTTCGCGGGCGAGCCCGTCAGCTGGGTGATCGCGTAGGTGGTGCGCGTCATGGCCGCGGTGGTCGGGCCCAGCCGGGCGAAAACCTGCGCGAGCGGCCGCCGCAGCCAACCGGCGCGCCCGACAAGCGCCCCGAGCGGACCGCTCACGTGCGGCGCGAGCCGCAGCAGCATCGCGATGGCTGGCTCGGGAAGGCGTGCCGGTGCCGGATGCCTCTCCAACGCCAGGATCGCCCGCGCCAGCTTCGCGGGAGCGCCGTTCCGCGGCGGCATCGACGCATGGCCGCCATCGGCGCGCGCGACGAGCTCCAGTTCGGCCACGCCCTTCTCGGTCAGCCCGATGACCGCGAGCGGCTCGGTGAGTCCGGGGAAGGCGCCGCTGACCGCCATACCGCCCTCGTCCAGGACGCACCACGGCACGACGCCGCGTTCCTGCAGGGCGGTCACCGCGGCCGTCGCCGTGTGGCCGGACACCTCCTCGTCGGAGCCGAATGACAGCCACACGTCCTGCGCCGGCTGCCGGCCCTCCTCGACCAGTTCCTCGACAGCCGTGCAGATCGCGATCAGCGACCCCTTGCAGTCCAGCGTGCCGCGACCCCAGAGGACACCGTCGACGACCTCGCCGTCGTATGCCGGATGGGTCCACTCGTCCCGCGGGTTGACCGGCACGACGTCCTGGTGGGCCATCAGCACCATCGGGCGGTCGGAAGCAACGCCGGGCCATCTCAGCAGCAGGGCATGATCCGGCAGGTCGACCTGCTCACAGACCTCGAACAACCGCGGGAAGTGCGCCTGCAGATCCGTGTGCAGCCCGTCGAACTCGGCAGGCTCCTTGTCCGGGCCGGCGACCGTGCGGCGGCGAACGGCGGCCTGCAGCGCCGCGACAACATCTGACATGGCCGCGAGTGTATGGCGGTGGGCTGCCCGATAGGTTTGCTGACATGAAGATTGCCGTGACCGGATCCATCGCCACCGATCATCTGATGACGTTCAAGGGCCGGTTCTCCGACTCGCTCGTGGTCGATCAGTTGCACAAGATCTCGCTGTCCTTCCTCGCCGACGACCTGCAGATTCGTCGCGGGGGAGTCGCCGCGAACATCTGCTTCGGTATGGCGAACCTCGGTCTGCACCCGATCCTGGTCGATGCGGTCGGCGAGGACTTCGCCGACTACCGGTCGTGGCTGGAGCGGCATGGGGTCGACTGCGAGTCGGTCTACGTGTCCGAGACCCGCCACACCGCGCGGTTCGTGTGCACCACCGACGAGGACATGGCGCAGATCGCCACGTTCTACGCGGGCGCAATGAGCGAGGCGCGTGAAATCGAGCTCGCGCCGGTCGCGCAGCGCGTCGGCGGTCTGGACCTGGTGATGGTCGGTCCGTCCGACCCGGAGGGTATGCGGCGGCACACCACCGAGTGCCGCCAGCGCGGCATCCCGTTCATCGCCGACCCGAGCCAGCAGCTCGCGTTCGCCGACGGTCCCTTCATCCGTGACCTGATCACCGGCGCCGACTACTTGTTCACCAACGACTACGAAGCGCACATGACCGAGCAGAAGACCGGCTGGTCGGCCGACGAGGTGCTGGAGCAGGTCGGCACCCGCGTGATCACCAAGGGCAAGGACGGCGCAGTGATCCTGCGCAAGGGAGAGGAGCCGATCGAGGTGCCGGTCGCCCGCGAGGTCGGACGGGTCGACCCGACCGGTGTGGGCGACGCGTTCCGGGCCGGTTTCCTGGCCGGCCTCACCTGGGGACTGGACCTGCGCACCTGCGCCGAAGTCGGCTCGATGCTGGCCACCTACGTGCTGGAGACCGTCGGCACCCAGGAGTACGTCCTGCGCCCGCGGCATTTCCTGGAGCGCCTCGGGGAGTCGTACGGCGCAGCGACGGTCGCCGCAGTTGAGCCGCATCTGGCAGCCCTGCGCGACTGACCGCAACGCCCGTGCCCGTCGAACCAGCACCGAGCAGGTGGAATCTGGACGAGCAGCGGCAGGAGGACGCCACCCAGGACCTCATCGCGGTCGGAGCCGACCTGGAGCCGGGGACCCTGCTGGCGGCATACCGCTCGGGGATGTTCCCGATGGGCATCGGCGACGACGGCCGCCGGCCGATCGGCTGGTGGTCGCCCGTACGCCGCGGGGTGTTGCTGCCGGGAGATTTCCATGTGTCGCGGTCACTGCGCCGCTCCCGGCACCGCTACCGCGTCACGATCGACGAGGCGTTCGCCGACGTCGTGGCGGCGTGCGCGGACCCCGGCCGTAGCGGCCGGTGGATCACGGCGGAGGTGCAGACGGCATACCTGCACCTGCACCGGCTCGGCTGGGCGCACTCGGTCGAGACGTGGGATCCGGCCGGTCGGCTGGCCGGGGGACTGTATGGCGTGTGCGCCGGCGGTCTCTTCGCGGCGGAATCGATGTTCCATCGCGCGACCGACGCCGGGAAGGTGGCGGTCTGGGCGCTGACCGAGCTCGTCTTCGCCGACGGGGACCACCGCAGGCTGATCGACGTGCAGTGGCAGACCGACCATCTGGCCACCCTGGGGGTCCGGGAGATTGCCCGGACGGACTATCTACGACGTGTCGTAGCAGCGGTGGGAGCGCCGCTGCCGGACTGCTGGAGCGACTGATCCGCCCGGTCCGCGCGGCTGCAGCGCCTGCTACGGCGCCGTGTCGGGCACGTTTTCGCCGAGATGTGCGTTGGGACAGTCAAATTCCTTTCCTCAGTAGGCCTGCCCTGACGACGCGATCGAATGCGCCTGGGATAGGGTTTGCCTGTGCCCGGATCTGACAAGCCCCTCGTGGAATCCGCGCGCCGTGTCCGCTCGACCGGACGACGGTGGCGCAGCAAGTTCGCCTTCGGTGGTTTGATGGCCGTCAGCTTGCCATTGCTGACAGCTTGCTCCCCGGTGGAGCGGCGCGGTTACCTGCCCAAGGGTGTCACCAGCCTGAGTCACCAGATCACCGATTTCTGGATCGCCTCGTGGGTGTGGGCCCTCGTCGTGGGTGTCATCACCTGGGGCATGATCGCCTACTGCATCATTCGCTACCGGCGCAAGAAGACCGATGTCGGTCTGCCGCCGCAGCTGGCCTATAACGTGCCGATCGAGATCCTCTTCACGGTCGTGCCGATCTTCATGGTTGCCGTCTTCTTCGGCAAGACCGTGGAGATGGAGAACAAGATGCTGGACACCAGCGGCACTCCCGACCTGGTGGTCAACGTCGTGGCCAAGCAGTGGGCCTGGGACTTCAACTACGTCAACTCCGACGTCTACGACACCGGAACTCAGGCGAACATGTCGGCGCCGGACCCGGAGACGACGATCCCGACCCTCTACCTGCCGGTCAACAAGCGGGTCGAGTTCGTGCTCACCTCCCGTGACGTCATCCACTCGTTCTGGGTGATCCAGTTCCTGCAGAAGATGGACGTCATACCCGGCAAGGTCAACCGGTTCGACGTGACACCGACCCAGATCGGCACCTACCAGGGCAAGTGCGCCGAGTTGTGCGGTGCCTACCACTCGCAGATGCTGTTCAACGTCAAGGTGGTCAGCGAGGCCGCCTACCAGGCGCACATGGCTGCGCTCCGGGCGCGCGGGCAGGTGGGCTTCCTGTCCAACGCGCTTGACCGCGACGGCTCTGGGCTCGAGTCGCAGGATACCAACAAGCTGCAGCAGTGGCTGCCTGCCGGCACCAAGGCTTCCCAGATCGTGACCGAAGGAGCGAAGTAATGGCCAGCATCGCCACGCCACGCGTCGGAGACGCCGGCGACACCGGTGACGCGCCTGTCGCCGCACGCACGCGCCATCCCGGCCGTACCTTCGTCAAGTGGATCACCGCCACAGACCACAAGGTGATCGGCAACCTCTACTTCATCACCTCGTTCGCGTTCTTCCTGGTCGGCGGTGTTCTCGCGCTGCTGATCCGAGCGGAGCTGGTGTCGCCCGGTCTGCAGATCGTCGACAACCCCGAGCAGTTCAACCAGCTGTTCACCATGCACGGCACGATCATGCTGCTGCTCTTCGCGACACCGCTGTTCGCCGGTTTCGCGAATGCGATCATGCCGCTGCAGATCGGTTCGCCGGATGTGGCGTTCCCGCGGCTGAACATGCTCGCCTACTGGCTCTACCTCTTCGGTGGCCTGATCGCCAGCGCCGGCTTCCTCACCCCACAGGGTGCGGCCGCGTTCGGCTGGTTCGCCTACGCCCCACTGTCCAACGCGACCTACAGCCCCGGCCTCGGCGGCAACCTATGGGTCTTCGGTCTGGCTCTCAGTGGTTTCGGCACCATCCTGGGTGCGGTCAACTTCATCACCACCATCATCTGCATGCGCGCGCCCGGTATGACGATGTTCCGGATGCCCATCTTCACCTGGGGCATCCTGATCACCTCGATCCTGGTGCTGGTCGTCTTCCCGGTGCTGGCCGCGGCGCTGTTCGGGCTCGGCCTCGATCGCGTCATGGGAGCGCACGTCTTCGATCCACAGACCGCCGGAGCGATGCTCTGGGAGCACATGTTCTGGTTCTTCGGACATCCGGAGGTCTACATCATCGCGCTGCCGTTCTTCGGCATCATCTCCGAGGTCATCCCGGTCTTCTCCCGCAAGCCGGTCTTCGGGTACAAGACCCTGGTCTTCGCCACCATCTCGATCGCCGCGCTGTCGGTGAGCGTGTGGGCGCACCACATGTACGCCACCGGCCAGGTGCTGCTGCCGTTCTTCGCGATCATGACGATGCTGATCGCCGTCCCGACGGGTGTGAAGTTCGTCAACTGGGTCGGCACGATGTATGGCGGGTCGCTCACCTTCGAGACACCGATGCTGTGGGCGATCGGCTTCCTGGTGACCTTCCTGTTCGGCGGTCTGACCGGCATCATCCTGGCCAGCCCGGCGCTGGACTTCAGCCTGACCGACTCCTACTTCGTGGTCGCGCACTTCCACTACGTCGTCTTCGGCACCGTGGTCTTCGCGATGTTCGCGGGCTGGTATTTCTGGTGGCCGAAGATCACCGGCCGGATGCTCGACGAGCGGCTTGGCAAGTTGCACTTCTGGCTGCTGTTCATCGGCTTCCACACCACGTTCCTGATCCAGCACTGGCTCGGCGTCAAGGGCATGCCGCGGCGCTACGCCGACTACCTGCCCTCGGACGACTTCCAGTGGATGAACGACATCTCCTCCGTCGGCGCGCTCATCCTGGGCGTCTCGATGTTGCCGTTCATCTACAACGTCTGGAAGACCTGGCGCACCGCGCCCAAGGTCGAGGTCGACGACCCGTGGGGTTACGGTGCGTCGCTGGAGTGGGCCACCTCGTGCCCGCCGCCGCGGCACAACTTCGACTCCATTCCGCGGATCCGCTCCGAGCGCCCGGCGTTCGACCTGCACCATCCCGAAGCCGCGAAGTGGTCGGTCACACCGTCCACCGAGACCGTGTCGCAGCTGACCGGTGTCGGCGCGGATCAGTCATCCTCCGACTCAGCCGGAAAGGGAGAGTGAGGCTCGCCCATGAAGGTCGAATTCAAGCTTTTCGCCGTGCTGTTCCTGTTCTCCGCCCTGATGGGCACGATCTACGGCATCTTCACGAACTGGACGGAGCCGGTCGGTGCGGTCGCGCTCTATCTGACCGGCGCGCTGTGCGCCCTGATCGGCGGGTTCCTGTGGTGGACCGGCCGTAAGATCGACCTGCGCCCGGATGACGACCCACTCGGCGAGCACAGCGACGTCGAGGGTGACTACGGCTTCTTCAGCCCGCACTCCTGGTGGCCGCTGTTCCTCGGCGCCGCGCTGGCGCTGATCGCGCTCGGCCTGGCGGTCGGCTGGTGGCTGGTCATGCTCGGTGTCCCGCTGGTCGCCCTGGCCGCCATCGGGTGGGTCTTCGAGTACTTCCACGGCGAGCACGCCATCTGATTCCCTCCGCGAGCGGCCCGTCATACCTGCTGGGTATGGCGGGCCGCTTCGCGTGGTCAGCTGTAGTGACCCGTGATCCAGCGAACGACCAAGCGCAGCAACGGTGTGGCGACGCTCGGCGGGGTGCGCAGGTCGAGTGGCTGTCCGCGGAGCCCGCAGTGTGCGACCCGTGCGACAGTCGAAGCGGGCCTGCGGGCGCAGCAGGCGCGGCTCGACTGGTGTGATTGGTTGCAGCAGAGGTTGATTCGCGTCCAGCCGGGCTCAGGCGGCTAGCCCCAGCCGAGTTCGTGCAGCCGCTCGTCGCTGATGCCGAAATGGTGGCCGATCTCGTGCAACACGGTGACTCGGATCTGTTCCAGCAGTTGGGCGCGCGTGTGACAGTAGCGGGTCAGCGGGCCGCGGAAGATGTAGATGTGGTCGGGTAGATTGCCCAGCCCGTAGCCGGAGTCGCGCGCCGTGAGCGGCACACCGACATACAGGCCGAGCAATCCGGGTGTGCTGCCCGGTGCCGGCTCGTCCTCCACCGTGATCGCGACATTGTCGAGGCGGTCCAGCAGGTCCTGGGGGATTGTGTCCAGCGCGTCCGCGACGGCGTTCTCGAAGTCGTCCCGGCTCATCGCAATCGGCATGCGTGCAGACTAACCCGCGCCGTAACCCCTCGAGCGTCGAAGGTTACGTACGGCCCCCAGCCCGGACATGCGTCAGCCACGCCCCCGGAGTTGGGGAGCGCGGCTGACGGCGGGGGAGCGGAGGCTCAGTCCTGCTTGTCGTGCGGTGCCGGGTGACCGTAGGCGTGTGACGCCCCGATCTCCTCGGCGCCACCGTGAATGTGCCCGGACTCCGCCTCGTCGGGGTGCGACTCGATCGCCTCGGTGGCGTGACCGTCGTGGTGTGCTGCCGCCAGCTCCAGCGGGGTGACCGGCTCGATGCGGTCCTTGAAGAAGTAGTGCGAGACGCGGGCGCGGAGTCGTTCCTTGCGCGCACCCTTGCGGCGCACCCCGTGCTCGTCGGTGGCCGGTGGCAGCCCCATCGGCTCCGGCGACACGAAGTCGACCAACCGCCAGCGCTGGTAGGCGTCCAGTTCCTGGTGCACCTCGAAGAAGCGGCCCTTCCCGGTGCGCATCAGGCGACCCGTTTCACGACCGTGCAGGAGCAGGTCACGGTCCGCACGCTGCAGCGACAGGCACAACCGTTTGACGACCCAGAACACGACGATCGGCGCGACGATCAGCGCGACCCGGAAGGTCTCGGTGATGTCGTCGATCGACAGGTCGAACTTGATCGCGATGATGTCGTTGCCACATGCAGCGAACAGGATGCCGTAGAAGGTGATGGCTGCCATGCCGAGCCCGGTGCGGGTCGGCCGGTTGCGCGGGCGGTCCAGTAGGTGGTGTTCCTCGTTGTCGCCGGTCACCCACTTCTCGATGAACGGGTAGACGCCCATCACCGTCCACAGGATCGGGATCATCAAGATCGCCCCGATCATGATGTTGAAGCTCCACGTGCGATGGAAGAGATTGAATTCCAGGAAGCCCGGCAACAATCGCAACGCACCGTCGGCGAAGCCCATATACCAGTCCGGCTGGGAGCCGGCGGTGATCATGGTGGGCTCGTAGGGGCCGTACATCCAGATCGGGTTGATCGAGACCAGGCCGGCGATCAGTGCGGTGACACCGAAGACCACGAAGAAGAAGCCGCCGGCCTTGGCCGCGTAGACCGGCATCATCGGGAAGCCGACGACGTTCTTGTTGGTGCGGCCCGGCCCGGGGTACTGGGTGTGCTTGTGCACCATCACCAGGATGATGTGGGCCGTGAATAACCCGATCAGTGCCGCCGGCAGCAGCAACACGTGGATCGTGAAGAAACGGGGAATGATGTCCTGCCCCGGGAAGCCGCCGCCGAAGAGGAGGTAGCTGACGTAGGTGCCGATGACCGGGATGGACAGGATGAAGCCCTGCATGGCGCGGATGCCGGTGCCGGAGAGCAGGTCGTCGGGCAGCGAGTAGCCGATGAAGCCCTCGACCATGGCGAGCATCGCGAGCAGCAGCCCGATGATCCAGTTGATCTCGCGCGGCTTGCGGAACGCGCCGGTGAAGAACACGCGGAACATGTGCAGCGCGATGGACACCACGAAGATCAGCGCGGACCAGTGGTGGATCTGCCGGATCAGCAGACCGCCCTTGACATCCATCGAGATGTGCACGGTCGAGGCGAATGCCTCGCTCATCTGCACGCCCTTGAGCGGCACGTAGGAGCCGGTGTACGTCGTCTCGCCCATGCTCGGCACGAACCAGAAGGTCAGGAAGGTGCCGCTGATCAGCAGGATGATCAGCGAGTACATCGCGATCTCGCCCAGCATGAACGACCAGTGGTCCGGGAAGACCTTCTTCATCAGATAGCTGATGCCCTTGGCCGACCCCGTGCGCTCGTCAACCCAGCTGGCGACGGCGCCGACCGGGCCGCCGTCCTTGTTCGCGGGCGCGTCCTTCTTGTCGTCGGCACGCAGCGCGTCAGCTGTGCTGTGTGCCCTCTCCTGCCCGACAGCGGTCATCAGCCACGCTCCCAGAAGCTCGGGCCGACCGGTTGTTCGAAACCGTGCGGCGCGTAGAGGTACCCGTCATCGTCCACTTCGATCTGCAGTTGCGGCAACGGCCGCTTCGCCGGTCCGAAGATGACCTTGCAGTCGTCGGCCACGTCGAAGGTCGACTGGTGACACGGGCACAACAGGTGGTGCGTGGTCTGCTCGTAGAGGCCCACCGAGCAGCCGACGTGGGTGCAGATCTTGGAGAAGGCGACGACGCCATTCAGGCCCCAGTCGCGCTCCCGCGCACTCTTGATGAGGTTCTCCTGCATCGCGATCAGGATGACTGCGGCCTTGACCTTCTCGTTGGACGGCTCGGGCGTGTCATTGATGCCTTCGGGCAGCACGTGGAACACCGAGCCGAGGGTGACATCGGACAGCCGGATCGCGGTGCCATCGGGGTCGCGCATCAACCGGCGTGGACGGGTCACCACCTTGCCGTCCCGCATCTCCGGCTTACCGTCGGCGTTCAGCACCGGCACACCGGTGTCCCAAAGAGTGGTCTTGAGGTCGTGCACGTCGCCGCGGATGGGGCCGAGACCGCCGATGAGCTGCAGGCCGAGCGGCACGGCGAAGATGCCGAGAGCGCCACCCAGTGTGTACTTGATCAGCGGGCGCCGGTTGATCTGCGACCCTTCGGCGCCGCCGCTCATGACCGCGACGAATCCGGCGCGGGCCTCGTCACTGGAACGCATCGGGTGACGTTCTTCGACGACTTCCTCGTCGGGCATCAGCGTCTTGGCCCAGTGGATCGCGCCGAGGCCGATGCCGAGTAGTGAAAGCGCCAGGGTCACGCCGAGGGCGACATTGAGTGCGTGCACCTTGCCGAGGATCGGCAGGATCACATCGGCGTCCTTGCCGATCATCGCGTAGGCGATGACGAACAGCACGGTCGCGACCATCGAGATGGTGAAGAGCGCGGCCACCTGTCGTTCACTGCGCTTCGCAGCGGCCGGGTCGGTGTCGCCGAGGCGGTGCACATGCGGCGGCAGGCCCGGGTTCTCGAAGTGGGCGGGCGCGTGCTGCTCATCGCGGGTCGCGACTGCACTGCCCGACTCGTCCTGGCTCACGGCGGGCTCCTTCGGGATCGAGGCGTCGGTGTCGTCAGTCATCAGGCGGCCTTCTTACCGAGCCAGATGGCGATCAGGATCAGCACGCCGATGCCGAAGGTCCAGGCGAACAGGCCCTCGGGCACCGGGCCGAGGTTGCCCAAACTCCAGCCGCCGGGGCTGGGCTCAGTCTTGACGTTCTGCAGGAAGGAGATGATGTCCTTCTTGTCCTGCGGGCTGAGGTTGGAGTTGTTGAAGACCGGCATCGACTGTGGGCCGGTGAGCATCGCCTCGTACATGTGCCGGCCCGACACGTCCATCAGGCTCGGCGCGAACTTGCCGCGGGTCAGCGCACCGCCGGAGCCGGCGAAGTTGTGACACATGGCGCAGTTGACGCGGAACAATTCGCCACCCTTGGCAATGTCGCCGCCGCCGCTGGTCAGGCTACTGGGGGGAATCCCGGGGCCGACCCCGAGAGAGGCGACGTAAGCGGCCAGCTGGGAGATCTCCTCACTGCTGAACTGCACCTTGCCCTGCCGTGCTTGCACCGCGGGGTTGGCCAGCGGCATACGGCCCGTGCCGACCTGGAAGTCGACCGCTGCGGCGCCGACGCCCACCAGCGACGGGCCGCCGTCACCACCGGCCGCTTCGAGACCGTGACAGGTGGCACAGTTGGCCAGGAAGAGGTTGTGACCGGCCGCGACAGCCTGGGTGTCACCGCTGGCCGCGTCGGCGTTCTTCGGGGCGAATGCCGCGTAGAGACCGCCGGTCAGGATCAGGCCCAGCAGCAGCACAACCGCTATTGCTGCCGGATGGCGGCGGCGGGCAACGAGGGAACTCACGAAGTCGTCCTGTCGTCGGGGGTGGAGTAGTGGATGAGCAACATCGGAACGCTCCTCATCACTTGAGCAGGTAGATGGTCGCGAACAGGGCGATCCAGACGACATCGACGAAGTGCCAGTAGTAGGACACGACGATCGCGCCGGTGACTTGGTGGTGGGTGAACTTCTTGGCGGTGAAGGTGCGGCCGATGATGAGCAGGAAGGCCATCAGGCCGCCGGTGACGTGCAGCGCGTGGAAGCCGGTCGTCATGTAGAACATCGAGCCGTAGGCGTCGGAGTTCAGCGAGATGCCGTCGCCGAACATGTTCGAGTATTCGAGGACCTGGCCGGAGACGAAGATCGCACCGAAGAGGAAGGCCAGGACGTACCACTCGCGCATGCCCCAGGTGGTCACCTGCCACAGCCGGCCGTCGCGGTGCGGCTTGCCCGCCTCCGCCTTGAACACGCCGAACTGGCACCAGACCGAGGAGATCACCAGGATGCAGGTGTTGCCGAAGGCATAGCCGACCTCGAGGTGGCTGGTGCGTTCGTGCCACAGCGGCCCGGCGACGGAGCGAATGGTGAAGTACATCGCGAACAGCCCCGCGAAGAACATCAACTCACTGGCCAGCCACACCATGGTGCCGACTGCCGTCAGGTTGGGTCGACTGACAGGTCCATGACCTGCCGGGATCCGGGAATCGCTCGTATGAGCCGTCGTTGCGGTCGCCACGATCGCCATTATGGCCCTAACCGGCCCGGCGCGCGCGCGCGACCCCCTAGCGAGTTCTGTTTCGTGTCAGCCGAACTGCGAGATGGTGCGGCGGCGGCGAGAATCGGCCCGGCATTCTTAGGTGCGCCTTCCTCCAGGACAACGCCCGGCTGCCGTCATACGTTCCCGCCCGGGCCAGTAGCATCCTGGGTATGACGTCCTCCTCCGCAGTGGCACCCGCGGGCAATGCGACCGACGCGGTGCGTCACCTCACCGTCCTGCTCTACAGCGATGACATCGCCACTCGCGATGCGGTCCGGCTGGGTGTCGGCCGCCGGCCGGCGAAGGATGTGGAGATCGACAGCTGGCGTGAGTGCGCGACCCCCGCGGCGGTTGTCGAGGCCGTCGACAACGAGCGCTACGACCTGCTGATCCTCGACGGGGAGGCAGCGAAGCTGGGCGGTCTGGGCCTCTGCCGGCAGCTGAAGAACGAAGTCTTCGACTGTCCGCCGGTGCTGGTGCTGACCGGCCGTCCGTCCGATGGCTGGCTCGCGGTGTGGTCGCAGTGCGACGCGGCGGTTCCGCACCCGATCGACCCGCTGGCGATCGGGTCGGCGATCGCCGACCTGGCGCGCCGCGGTCCTGTCGGCGGCTGAGGGCGCTCGGATGGCAGCCGACGTCTCCTGGCCACGACTGCTGAACACGCTGCTGGACGGTGTCGACCTGTCCACCTCCGAGACCGAGTGGGCGATGAACCGGATCATGTCCGGGGAGGCGACCGGCTCGCAGATCGCCGGATTTCTGGTGGCATTGCGCGCCAAGGGGGAGACCGCCCCCGAGTTGCGGGGTCTCGCGGACGAGATGATCCGGCACGCGGTGCCGATCGAGGTGCCGGGCCGGACCCTCGACATCGTCGGGACGGGCGGCGACGGCGCACACACGGTCAACATCTCCACGATGTCCGCGATCGTGGCTGCCGGTGCTGGTGTCACGCTGGTCAAGCACGGCAATCGGGCGGCATCGTCCAGTTCGGGTGCCGCGGACGTGCTGGAAGCCCTCGGCATCCGGCTGGACCTCACGGCGCCCCAGGTCGCCCACGTGGCGCGGGAGGCGGGCATCACCTTCTGTTTCGCGCAGACCTTCCACCCGTCGTTCCGCTTCACGGCGCCGACGCGCAGCGAGCTCGGCGTCCGCACGGCGTTCAACGTGCTCGGCCCGCTGACCAATCCGGCGGGTCCGCGCTACGCCTCGATCGGCGCTGCCGACCCGCGCATGCTGCCGCTCATGGCGGGGGTGTTCGCCGACCGCCGTCGCAATGCCGCAGTGTCCCGCGGCGACGACGGTCTGGACGAGGTGACGGTGACGACCACCTCGACCGTCCACTGGGTCAGTGACGGCGAGGTCAGCGTCCACTCCATCGATCCGCGCGACCACGGCGTGAGCATCGCGCAGCTGGAGGCGCTGCGCGGGGGAGACGCGGCATACAACGCGCAGGTCGCCCGCGACGTGCTCGCCGGTGCTCCCGGTGCGGTGCGGGACGCCGTCGTGCTCAACGCCGGACTTGCGCTGGCAGTCGTGGCTGCGGGGGAGCAGCAGGGCCGGTTCGGCGGATATGACGACCTGAACGCGGCGCTGGACGCGGGTATGGCGCAGGCGCGTCAGTCGATCGACACCGGCTCCGCCGCGGCAGTGGTCGACCGCTGGGCCGTGGCCACCGAGCAGGTCCGGGCGTCGGCCTAGTCGTCCAGGCCGATGGCGAAGGCCGCGCCGAGGTCCTGGCTGGAGTAGGTGCGGAACGCGATGTGTGTCTGGGAGTCGCGCACGCCCTCGACCTTGTTGAGCCGGTCGGCGATGACGTCGGCGAAATCCTCGTGCCGGGGCACGCGCGCAACCGCGATCAGGTCGATGTCACCGGTGACGCTGTAGACCTCGGCGATGCCGTCGATCTCGCAGATCTCCTGGGCAACTTCGGGGATGCGGTGCACGTCCGCCTTGATCATCACGATCGCAGAAATCATGGACGTCAGCTTAGAGGCACTACGCCGTCGCCCGGCGGCGCACGGTGGACTCCTCGAAGCCCACGGCGTTGCCGCGATCGAGGGTGTGGTCGAGATCGGCCTGCGCGCCGGCCGCGCCGCCGACCGGGCAGATCCACACCCCGTCGATGTCGACCAGACGGACGCCGGGCTGTTCCAGCCAGCGCAGCACCTTCTCGGTTTCCTCGGGTAGGGCGGCCGGCACGGGCGCCTCGGGCCGCCGGACGTGCTCGGCGCTCTCGCGCAGCGCCGCGATGTAGCTGCGGGTGTCGGCGCGCGGCGGGCACACCGTGGCGCCGGCGAAGCGGCCGTAGCGCACGCAGGTGAACTCCCAGCCGCCACCGACGGCCGGGGCCGCGGCGACGATCTCCGGGCTGGTGGCCAGCGGGGTCATCCGCTGGGTGCGCGCCGCGGCACGCACCAGGGCGAGCATCCGGTCGCGGACCACCGCGGCGTCCTCGAAGCGCTCGTCGGAGGCGAGCCGGTCGAGCCGCGCGCCGAGAGCTGCGAGCACCTCGTGGCCGTCGCCGCCGAGCGCGTCGGCGACCCGGCGTGCCACCACCGCGTAGTCGTCGGGTGACTGACGGCCCTCGCAGGGCGCGCCGCAGCGGCCCATCTCGGCGAGGGCGCAGGCGGATCCGCTCGCCGCGCGGCTGAGCCGTTTGGTGCACTGCCGCAACGGCACCACCTCGTGCACTGCCGCGACGGCCTCCTCGGCGCCGCCTCGGGAGCCGAACGGTCCGGCGTAGGTCGCCCCGTCGTCCTTGACCGCACGGACGATGGACAGCCGGGGGAACGGCTCGGCCGTGAGCTTGACCCACATCGCCCGCTCCGGGTGCCGGGAGCGGCGGTTGTAGCGCGGCTTGTGCTCGGCGATCAGCCGCAGCTCGCGCACCTGGGCCTCCAGCGTCGTCTGGCACACGATCGGCGTGACCGACGTCGCCAGCCGGACCATCTCGGCCATCCGGGTGCGCTGCTCGCTGGCGGTGAAATAGCTGCGCACCCGTCGCTTGATGTCGACCGAGGTGCCGATGTAGAGAGGCTCGCCGTGCTCGTCCTTGAAGACGTAGACGCCCGGTGCCGACGGCAGGGTGTCGGCCAGGAACCGCTTGCGGCGCTGCTGCGGCGTCACCCGCGAGGAGTAGGACCGCAGCTCCTCCAGGGTGTGCACGCCGAGGTTGCCCACCCTCTCTATGAGTCCGTGCAGCACGTCGACAGTCGCCTGCGCGTCGTGCAGCGCCCGGTGGTCGGGGGTGACCCGCGTGCCGAAGACACGCGCCAGGGAGGACAGCTTGTGGTTGGGCGCCTCGTCGCGGGTGACCAGCTGGCGTGCCAGGTGCACGGTGTCCAGGACGGTGCTGTTGGGCCAGGCGAGTCCGAGCCGCTCGCAATTGACCTTCAGGAAGGTGATGTCGAACCGCGCGTTGTGCGCCACGAGCACCGCGTCGCCAATGAACTCCAGGAACGCCGGCATCGCCTGGCCGATGTGCGGCGCGGACGCCACCATCGGGTCGGTGATGCCGGTGAGCACCGAGATGAAGGCCGGGATCGGCTCACCGGGGTTGACGAGCGTCTGGAACTCGCCGAGCACCTCGCCGCCGCGGACCTTCACCGCGCCGATCTCGGTGATGCGGCAGTCGGTCGGGCTGCCACCGGTCGTCTCCAGGTCGAGGACGACGAAGGTGACCTCGGCCAGCGGGGTGCCGAGGTCGTCGAAAGTCGCCTGGATGGCTGCCGGGGTCGTCATACCCACGAACGTAGGTGTGCGGTATGACAATCCACGCAAGGCGCACCGTCAGCCGGTCAGCAGGAGCACGGCGACGGTGAGCATCGTGACGCCGATCAGCACGTCGAGGACGCGCCAGGTGACCGGCCGGCTCATCAGCGGGGCGGCGAGGCGGGCGCCATACCCGATGGTCGTGAACCAGCCGATGCTGCCCAGGCAGGCGCCGGCCGCGAACCACCAGCGGCCGGTGGCTCCCTGCTGGTTGGCGACGTTGCCGAGCAGGAGCACCGTGTCGAGGTAGACGTGCGGGTTGAGGAAGGTGATCGCGAGTGCGGCACCCACCACCGAGCCCCGGCTCGCGGCGCCCTGTGAGGTCAGCGTGCGTGGGTGGCGGGCGGCCAGCAGGGAGCGGACCCCGAACCAGACGAGGTATGCCGCGCCGGCCCAGCGGCATACCTCCAGGACGGTCGGGTGACTGCGGATCACCGCACCCACGCCCGCGACGCCGGCGTTGATCAGCGAGACGTCGCCGGCGATGCAGATCAGCACGACGTAGCCGATGTGCTGGCGCACGAGGCCCTGGCGCAGCACGAAGGCGTTCTGGGCGCCGATGGCGGTGATGAGCGACAGGCCGGTCACCAGGCCGGTCAGCAGGACGGGAAACATGATGCGGCCACCGTAGGAAGCGGTCGCTCATGCAGTCCACCGAAAGATTCTGATGAACCATTAGCATCTCTTCATGCTGGACGATCGATTGCAAACCCTGGTGGCGGTCGCGGACGAGGGGACGTTCGAGGCAGCGGCACGCCGGCTGCACCTGACGCCGTCGGCGGTCAGCCAGCGCATCCGCGCCTTGGAGCGTATGGCGGGAGTCGTTGTGCTGCAACGGAGTTCGCCGGTGCGCCCGACTGTCGCGGGTGAGGTGCTGTTGAAGCTGGCCCGGCAGCGTGCCGCCCTCGAGGCCGAGGCGCTGGAGCAGCTCGGCCTGCGGGACGGCGGCGCGGAGGAGCTCGCCGTCGCGGTGAACGCCGATTCGCTCGCGACCTGGTTCGGTGGCGTCCTGGAGGTGGTCGCGAGCTGGCCGGACGTCGCCCTGCGGTTGCGGGTCGAGGACCAGGCACACAGCAGCGCGCTGCTGCGGTCGGGTGCAGTGGTGGCGGCGGTGACCGCCGATCCGGTTGCGGTGCAAGGGTGTTCGGTCTCTCCGTTGGTGCGGATGCGCTATCTGCCGGTGTGCACGCCGCAGTTGCGGGAGTGGCATCGCAAGGGCCGCGGCGCCGATCTGGCGACGATGCCGTCGGTGCGCTTCAACGATCGAGACGACCTGCAGGCCGAGTTGCTTCGTGCACACGGAATCGAGACCGAGGCCGTGATGCACGAAGTGCCCTCGTCGGAGGCCTTCGTGGCGGCCGTGGTCGCCGGCATGGGCTGGGGGATGGTGCCGACCGCGCAGGCGCAGCGGCTGCTCGACGCCGGGGTGCTGGTGCCCGCACTGCGCGACCACGTCGACGTGCAACTGCACTGGCAGGCGTGGCGCCTGCGCACCGAGCGGCTCGACCGGCTGACGCGGGTGGTGGCGGACGCGGCCCGGGCGGGGTTGTCGTAGCTGGGTCGTAGCGTGCGTGGCAGAGGTCGACAGTGGCCCACGGACGACGAAGAGGTGAAGGCATGCGGATCGACTGCGAGACGTGTCCGGTGCGCGACCGGCAGTGCGCCGAATGCATGGTCACGGCACTGCTGCAGCTCGCGCCGCTGGAGCAGCGGCTGGACGAGGAAGAGCGACGCGCGGTGGACGTCCTGGCGTCGGTCGGGCTGATCACGGCGCACGAGGCGGTCTCGGCGACCGCACGGATCGAGCCCTGGGACCCACTACGGTCGACCGGGTGAGTGCACCGCTCTGCCAGCCGGTCAGCCGGCGCACGGCATGCCTGCTGGGTATGACGGCTGCGGCGGCGCTGCTCGGGGGTTGTTCGCGGAGAGCGGACGCTGCCCGCCCGACCAGCAGCGCGGCGTCGACGGCCGGGCAGGCGTGGCCGGGCGCGCGGACGCTGCACTCGGGCAACCTGTTGGTGGAGGGGACGGCGCCGCAGGAGCGGCTGCAGGCCGTGCTGGCTGCGGCTCCGACCGCGATCGCGCGGGTCCGGCGGATCTGGGGCGAGAGCGTCTTGCGCGGCAGGGTGGTCATCGACGTCCCCGGCGACGACGCGAGCTTCCGGGCCCGCGGCGGCTCGGTCGAGGGTGGCACGCAGATCGCGGCGACAACCACCCCGGACGGCCGGGTCGTGCTGGCCCCGGTGCTGTTCACCGAGGTGACCCCGGCCGGCCGGGTGGTCGTGCTCACCCATGAGCTGACCCACCTGGCGTTGCACCAGGCCGGTCTCACCGGGGTCGCGCGCTGGATCATCGAAGGATCGGCCGAGTTCACCGCCTATCGCTCCAGTGGCCTGCCGCTCGCGCAGCTGGCGCCGTCGGTCGCGTCCGCGGTGCGCGCCGGCCGCCCGCCCGCAGGTCCACCCGGTGACGCGGTGTTCGCGGCGGATCCGGCCGCGGCATACCAGCAGGCCTACGCGTGGTGCCGCTTCCTGGCCGGCCGGTTCGGCATCCCGCGGTTCGTCTCGTTCGTGCGCACCGCCGACGCGCACCGGCCGGTCGCCTTCACCACGACGTTCGGGGTCGCCGCGGCCACGCTGCGCACGCCATACGCGGACTACCTGCGCGCCGAGCTGGCCGTGCCGTCCACGTCGTGAACGGTCCGGGGCGATGTCGACGGACCGGCCTGCCAGGTCCGTCCGGCGGGTAGGCTCCCCGCATGGCTGACAGCACCAAGTCCTCCGTCTCGATCAGCGCCGCCCCCGCGCAAGTCCTCGACGTGATCGCCGACTTCGACGCCTACCCCGAGTGGACCGGCCAGATCAAGCAGGCCGAGATACTCACCGAGGACGAGCAGGGCTGGCCGCAAGAGGTGCGGATGACGCTGGACGGCGGCGTCATCAAGGACACCTACACGCTCGCGTATTCATGGGACGTCACCGAGGACGGCACCGGCGTGGTGTCGTGGCAGTTGGTCAAGTCCAGCATCCTGAAGGCGCTCGACGGCGCCTACCGGTTGTCCGTCGGAGCCGACGGCACCGACGTGACCTACGAGCTGAGCGTGGAGCTCAGCATCCCGGTGATCGGCATGATCCGGCGCAAGGCCGAGAAGACGATCGTCGAGACCGCCCTGAAGGGCCTGAAGAAGCGCGTCGAGTCCTGAGGTGACCGAACCGAATTCAGCTGCCGCGTCGTCCGTGGCCGACGAGGCCGCACGGCTGGCACAGGCCTTCTCGGTGTGGGCGCAGCGCGACGGCGAGGCGACCACGGAGGACACCGCACGACCCGGCGAGCATGACCGGTCCGAGGCGGCCGCGTGCGGCTGCTCGCACGGCGACGCGGTCGAGGCCGTGTGCCGCATGTGCCCCGTATGCCGGGCCGCCGGGCTACTGCAGGCCGTGCAGCCCGAGCTTCTCGACCGCATCGCCGACGTGCTGACCCTCATTGCCGGCGGTCTGCACTCGGCCGCCGACCAGCGTCGTGAGGAAACTCCGCGTGACTGAGCCCGCGCTCGCGATCGGCATCGACATCGGCGGGACGAAGGTTGCCGGCGGTCTGGTCGACGAGTCCGGTGCCGTCGTCGAGCAGGTGCGCCGCAGCACGCCGCACCGCACCACCGAGCCGAAGGTCGTCGAGGACCTGATCGTCGAAGTCGTCGAGGAGCTGCAGGACCGGACTGCGATTCCGGTGATCGCCGTCGGCATCGGCGCGGCCGGGTTCGTCGGCACGGACCGCGCAACCGTCGTCTTCGCGCCCCACCTGTCCTGGCGCGACGAACCGCTGCGCGACACGCTCGCGACCCGGCTGGCGGCGCCGGTCTTCGTCGACAACGACGCGAACGCCGCGTGCTGGGCCGAATACCGCTTCGGCAACGTGCAGGGCGAATCCCACGTGGTGATGGTCAATCTCGGCACCGGTATCGGCGGCGCGATCCTGGTGGGCGGGCGGATCGAGCGTGGCCGTTTCGGCATCGCCGGCGAGTTCGGGCACATGCAGGTCATGCCCGGCGGGCACCGGTGCGAGTGCGGCAACAGGGGCTGCTGGGAGCAGTACGCCAGCGGCAATGCACTGGTGCGAGAGGCACGTTCGCTGATCGCGGCCGGCTCTCCGCTCGCGCACGACCTGTCCGACCGGGCCGGCGGAGACCCCCAGTCGCTGACCGGGCCGATGATCACCGAGGCGGCCCGGTCAGGGGACCCCACCGCGGCTGAACTCCTCGCCGAGATCGGCACCTGGCTGGGCACCGGCCTGGCGAACCTCGCGGACGCGTTCGACCCCGGCGCGTTCGTGATCGGCGGCGGGGTAAGCGCGGCCGGCGGGCTGCTGCTCGACCCGGCCCGTGACTCCTTCCGGCGGCACCTCGCCGGACGCGGTTACCGGCCGGAGGCGCGCATCGTGCAGGCCGCGCTGGGCAACGAGGCGGGTTTCGTCGGTGCTGCCGACCTCGCGAGGACCGCCGTGCTGAGGAAGGAGGATCGCCGATGAACGACGCCGCGGGGGCCCACCGGGTGCGGATCGCGTCATACAACGTGCGGGGGCTGAAGGACGACCACGCTGCGGTGGTCGACGTCATCCGCGCCATCGCGCCCGACGTGCTGTTGCTGCAGGAGGTGCCGCGGCACCCGCTCTCCGGTCACCGGATCGCGAACTTCGCCGACGAGCTGGGGCTGACCTGGTTCGGCGGCGCGCGCTTCCGGATGAGCACCACGCTGATGACCGATCTGCGCCTCGACGTGCTGGACGCCCGGCACGGGAAGCTGCCGACCCGCCGGTTCGACGAGCCGCGCGGCTTCGGTATGGCGACCGTGCGGCTGCCCGGCCATCGCCCGTTCGTCGCGTGCAGCGTGCACCTGTCGCTGCGGGAGACCGACCGGATGCCGGAGACCGAGGCAGTGCTCGCCGCGATCGGCTCGGCGGACGCCGTGGTCGGGGGTGACCTCAACGAGGAGGCGACGGGCACGGCGTGGCGCCGGCTCGCCGGGCGGCTCCCGGAGGTGTCCGAACGCGCACCCAGCTATTCAGCGGCGAACCCGCACAAGCAGATCGATGTCGTCTTCGCGTCCTCCGGACTGACCGGGCAGACACCGCGACTCGACCTCGAACCCGCCCTGCTCGCGGCGGCGACCGATCACCTGCCCGTCGTCGTGGACCTGGACGTGTCGAGCCTCGCCGAATAGCGGCGGGGCGGTGCGGTCAGAGGACGGCGCCGTCGTCGTCCGGATCGTCGTCGCGGTTCTTGGGGGAGCGCATGATCAGCTGCACGACGCCCGCCACGAAGACCGCACACGCGAGCACCCACCACAGGGACTGCGCATAGCGATCGAAGAAGAGCAGGTAGAGCAGCCACAGCGGGCCGCCGATCAGGCAGCCGAGCATGGTCCAGAAACCGAGGTCCTCGTCGCTGCTCGGCAACGGCTGCGGTGGTGCCGGCACGAACGTGTCGTCCTCGAAGTCCTCCAGGAAGGACGGGGCACCGCTCGGCGGCATTCGCCATTGAGTGGGCAGGCCGGCCAGCGGCGACGGCTCCGGCATACCGGGCTCGTCGGGGGCGCCGGCTTCCGCGTCGGGAGCGTCCGGATCATCCTGACCGGCCGGCTCGAACTGCGCGACGATCTCGGCGAACCGGCGGTCGATGTCGGTCTGGTTGTCCGGCTCCTCACGGCCGCCGAGGGTCATGGGGTGGCCCGATCGTCCATGAGGTCAGCCGCCTGTGACGCGGTGGATGAACTGCACGGTCTCATCCTCGATCAGCCGGGCATCGTTGTCGAGGGTCGCGACGTGGTAGCTGTCCTCCAACAGGATCTCGGTCTTGTCCGTGCTGGAGACGCGGGCGAGCACCAGCGCCGAGCACTCCGGCGGCACGACGTGGTCGTCGGGCGAGTGCAGCAGCAGCAGCGGCTGGGTGATCTGCGGCAGGTCGCGGGTGACCTGCTCCCACATCTGTCGCTGAGATTGCAACGCGCGCAACGGTGTTCGCTCATACGCGAGCTCGGTCACGCCAGGCTTCTTGATGTCGCCGGCGATGGCGGGGATCGACGGCAGCACGTGCTGCAGGATCGGCAGCGCCTTGAGCCGGATGTCTTTCATGACGTATGCCGGGTTGATCAGCACCAGCCCGTCGATGCCGTGCGGATACTTCTGCGCGGCCAGCGTCGCAAGCGTGCCGCCCATCGACATACCGACGGCGACGACGTGATCGCAGCGCGCGGCGAGCTCGCCATACGCGCCGTCGATCGCCGACCACCAGTCGCTCCATCGGGTGCGGTTGAGGTCCTTCCAGTGCGTGCCGTGCCCGGGCAGGCGCGGCAGCCGGACGGTGAAGCCCTCGTCGGCGCACCGCGTCGCGAGCGGCAGCATGCTCTGCGGTGTCCCGGTGAAGCCGTGGCACACGAGCACACCGGTGGTCGAGCCGTCGTGAGCGAACGGTTCCGCTCCTGGCAACACGTTCATCGTCATTCCTTCGGGCGGCGGATCGCGGTGTGGTCCGGACACATCCTTTCACCTCGGCGCCAGCTGCGGTGCTGCTGCCGTATCCTGCACGCGACCTAAGTTCGAAGGAGACCCGGTGTTCTATTGGCTGCTCAAGTGGGTGCTCCTGGGCCCATTGCTCAAGGGCATCTTCCGGCCGACGGTCGAAGGCGCCCAGAACGTGCCCGAGGAAGGGCCCGCGATCCTGGCGAGCAATCACCTGTCGATCGCCGACTGGCTCTTCATGCCGTTGCTGATCCCGCGCCGGGTCACTTTCGTGGCCAAGGCCGAATACTTCAACACCCCCGGCGTGAAAGGACGGATGCAGAAGGCGTTCTTCTCCGGCGCCGGTCAGGTCCCGATCGACCGATCCAGTGGCACCGCGGCTGCGGGCGCGCTGGAGACCGGCCTGCGGATCCTGCGCCGGGGTGAGCTGTTCGGCATCTATCCCGAAGGCACCCGGTCACCGGACGGCCGGCTCTACAAGGGCAAGACCGGCATCGCCCGCATCGCCCTGGAGTCCGGAGCGCCGGTGATCCCGGTCGGCGTCATCGGCACCGATGTCATCGCACCGCAGGGCAAGCTGTTCGGCCGAATCGTCCGGCCGAACGTGCGCTTCGGCAAGCCGATGGACTTCTCGCGCTACGAGGGAATGCAGGACGACCGGTTCGTGCTGCGTTCGATCACCGACGAGGTGATGTACGAGATCATGCTGCTCAGCGGGCAGGAGTATGTCGACGTCTACGGCTCCTCGGTGAAGAAGGGCCTCACCCAGAAGGCCAAGGAGATCGGCGGGGGCGCTGCCGCGCTGGCCAGCCAGGCGAAGGACCGGCTGCAGCACCACGGCAAGGACGACGAGGCCGCCGCAGCTGCGGACGACGCCGTGGTCGAGGAGCCGGCGGCGCCCGACGACGAGAAGTCCCAGTAGGCAATACCGCTTCCGGCAGACCTGCTGGGCGCCCGTACCCTTGTCGGGTGAGCACGACGACCCCCGACGCCTCCACGATGCAGCGCCTGTTGACCGAGCAGGTCGACTGGCCGCAGTTGCCGGCTCTGCAGCAGCCGCAGTGGCCGGATGCCGACGCGGTCCGCCGGGTGCGCGGTGAACTCGCCGCCGCACCGCCGCTGGTCTTCGCCGGCGAATGTGACGTGCTGCGTTCGCGGCTTGCCGCCGCTGCGGTCGGCGACGCGTTCGTACTGCAGGGCGGCGACTGCGCCGAGCGCTTCTCCGAGGCCACCGCCGACAACATCCGCGACCGGGTCAAGACCATCCTGCAGATGGCTGCCGTGCTGACGTATGGCGCGAGCACCCCGATCGTGAAGATTGGCCGGCTGGCCGGGCAGTACGCCAAACCGCGCAGCAAGGACACCGAAACCCGGGGTGGCGTGACCCTGCCGGCGTTCCGCGGCGACATCATCAACGACTTCGAGTTCGACGCGGACGCGCGCACACCCGACCCTGAGCGGCTGCTGCGTGCCTACCACACCGCGTCGTCGACCCTGAACCTCGTACGCGCTTTCACCACAGGCGGTTTCGCCGATCTGCGGCAGGTGCACGAGTGGAACCGCGGCTTCATCGCCAACGCGGCATACTCCCGCTACGAGAAGATCGCGCGGGAGATCGACCAGGCGATGAAGTTCATGCTCGCGTGCGGTGTCGACTTCGATGCCACTCCGCTGTCGGGTGTGGAGTTCTTCGCCAGCCACGAGGCGCTGCTGCTGGACTACGAGCAGCCGCTGACCCGCATCGACTCCCGCACCGGCAACCCCTACGCGGTGTCCGGCCACTTCGTGTGGGTCGGTGAGCGCACGCGGCAGCTGGACCACGCGCACGTGGACTTCGCCGCGCGCATTCACAACCCGATCGGGGTCAAGCTCGGTCCGACCGCCGACCCGGACGAGGTCGTGCAGCTGATCGACCGGCTCGACCCGGAGCGCAAGCCCGGCCGGCTGACCTTCATCACCCGGATGGGTGCCGGGAATGTCCGTGACAAGCTGCCGGCCATCGTGCGGCGGGTGACCCAGACCGGGGCCCAGGTCGTCTGGATCTGCGACCCGATGCACGGCAACACGTTCGAGTCCTCGACCGGCTTCAAGACGCGCGAGTTCGACGACATCATCGAGGAGGTCCGTGGTTTCTTCGAGGTGCACCGCGACCTCGGCACCGTGCCCGGGGGCTTGCACGTCGAACTCACCGGCAACGATGTCACCGAGTGTCTCGGCGGGTCCGAGAAGATCATCGACGCCGACCTCGAGAAGCGCTACGAGACCGCCTGCGACCCGCGCCTCAATCACCAGCAGAGCCTGGAACTCGCTTTCCTCGTGTCGGAGATGCTTTCCGGGCGCTGAGGAGCAGCTTTCCGTCCCGAGTGGGCACTTACTGGTGAGTATGGGGGTGTACTCGTCGGTAACCGCACCGAGTGGGCAGTTACTGGCGGGTAACGGATCGGTGCTGGACTGGGTGACTTCCCGGTCAGCGTACGAACGTGAACCAGTGGTCGGCAGGTTCGAGCGGCTGCCGTTCGCCGGCGAACCGGTGCGTGCCGACGGACCACGTGTCACCGTCCGGTGCGACGAAGGAGATCTCCTCGAATCCTGCCTCCAGGAACCACTTCCGCACCCGCGGTGTGACGTCCGGCTCGGCCCGATGTCGCGTCCACACGACCTGAGCGTCGGTTGCGCATAGCTGCGGCAGCGCTTCGATGGTTCGCTTGATGTCCCGGTCGCTGATGTTGCCGAACACTCCGCACATGAGCACGAGATCGGCCGGAGCAGCGTCAGCGTAGATCGCCGCGTCGGCTGCGTCGGCGCACGTCACCGTGAGATGGGCGGCCAAGCCGTCCGCGGTGGCGCGTGCGCGTGCGGCGAGCGTCACGTCATACTCCACGAGCAGCCCGGTCACCCGGCCGGCATCGTCGCGAATGGCCAACGCTCCCAAGAGATCTCGGCCATCACCCGCACATGCGCTGATGATCCGAACCGGGGCAGGGCGCGTTCGGTCCAGGAAGTGATGGATCGACTGTCGCACGGAGTCGAGCCGGTCGTTCAGGCCCGAGCCGGGGCGTTCGTAGGCTTCGTGCTATTCGCTCCAGTCAGTCACCAGCGAATGCTAGGCCCATCTGTCTGTCCCGAACCTTCGACTGTCGAGGGTTGCGTATGCCGGGGGCGACCCGACACGAGCTCGCTCTACTCGGCCGCCCGCCCGAGCGCCGTGATCGTCGCGGTCAGGACGATGCAGAGCAGGATGACCCCGATCCCGAGGACTCTCCATCCCTGTACGGTGGCGAGCAGGCCCGCGGTCAATGAGCCGATGACCTGGAAGGTTCCGGTGATTGCTTCGGCGACCGGCTGGACCTTGCCTCGCTCGGCGCGCCGGTAGGAGGCGGCGATCATCGCGCTGCCGCCGCTGTAGGCAAGGTTCCACCCGACGCCGACCGCGAGCATCGCGGTGAGGAAGGACCAGGTCGCTGTGCTGTAGATCGCTGCCGCACCCGCGAGGAACACGAGAGCGACGCCGGTGACGGTGATGATCCGTTCGCCGAGGCGGTCGATCACCCGGGCGACGAGGAAACCGGGCGCGAACATGCCGATCATGTGCAGCTGCACCGCGAACGCGGCCTCCGACGCGGTGTGACCCATCGCTACCCCGGCGATCGGCCCGGCGGTCATCATCGAGCCCATCGTGACCGCGGCGAACGCGGTCGTGGCGACGCCGGCCAGTAGAGCCGGCTGCTGCCACAGCTCCGTGCGAGAGCGAGCTCCGACAATCGGCGTGTGGCTGTCGGTGCCGGCCGGAGGTTCGGCGAGCGTGCCGGGCAGGGTCGAATTCCAGACTGCCGCGAGTCCGCCGAGGACCGCCACGAGCAGGTAGCTGGCGACATACACCACGGGCAGCACGTGCGCAGCCCAGGTCGCGAGGAACGGCCCGATCAGGGCCGCCACCAGCCCGCCGGCGAGCACTGTGGTGATCGCCGCCGCCCGCGCCCCTCCGGAAGCATCTGCCGCGGCGTAGCGGTAATAGCCGGCGCCCGCGTTGTAGACGCCGATCAGGCAGGTGCCCAGGCAGAACAGCCAGAAGGAGCCGGTCTGGACCGCCATCGCCGAGATCACCCCGGCGATCAGCGCGACACCCGCCACTGTGACGAACACGGCCCGGTACCCGTGCCGTCCGATCAGTCTCGATACCAGGAAGGTGGAGACCACTGTGCCGGCCGAGATCAGGCTGAACGGCAGCGTCGCCAGGTCGCGGCCCGGTGCCAGCCGATTTCCCACAATGCCGGTCAGGGTCAGGTCCACAGAGCTACCGAAGACGTACAGCGCCTGGGACGGTGCGAGGCGGCGCGCGATGTGCAGGTCGGCTCGCCGGTCTGTTGGGGCGGACACGGTGTTCATCGCAGTCCATGCTCCGGGCGCGAATTCCTGCCAACAAGTGGCAGGAAAGACTACTTGCGATAGATTTCTGCCATGGACAACGAACCGGCAGCATCCGTTCCGGCGCGGCGCCATCAGGTCGCGGTGCTTGCCCTGGCAGGGGCCTATCCGATGGAGGTCGGGATGCCGTTCCATATCCTCGGCCGTCCCGGCCTGCCGTATGACGTGCAGCTCTGCGCCACCGCCGCCGGGCCGGTCGACACCGCAGACGGCTGGCAGATGGTCGTCCCGCACGGCCTCGACGCCGTGGCCCGCGCAGACACGGTGATCATCCCCGCGTTCAAGCACCACCTCGACGGAGCCCCGGATGACGCCGCAGCCGCACTTCGCCGCGCCCATAGGCGCGGTGCCCGGATCGTGTCGATCTGCACCGGAGCGTTCGCGCTCGCGTCCGCCGGGCTCCTCGACGGTCGTCGCGCCACAACCCATTGGCGAGAAGCGGGGGACCTGCAGAGGCGCTACCCGGCGGTCACAGTCGACGCCGACGTCCTGTTCGTCGACGAAGACAGCATCGTGACCTCCGCCGGTGTCGCCAGCGGCATCGACGTCTGCCTGCACCTGTTACGCGCCGACCACGGCGCTGCCCTCGCGAACTCCGTCGCCCGGCAGATCGTCGCGGCCCCGCGCCGCGAAGGCGGCCAAGCACAATTCATCGAACGCGACGCGCCACCAAGCCGCCAGCAGGGACTCGGCCCAACGCTGGAATGGGCGCTCGCCCACCTGGACCGGCCGCTCACCGTCGCCGACCTGGCAACCCACGCACACCTGTCGCCCCGCACCTTCGCACGCAGCTTCACCGCCGAGACCGGAACGACCCCGGTGCGATGGCTCAACGCCGCCCGCGTCGACCGCGCCCGTGAACTCCTGGAAACGACCGGTGCCGGCATCGACCACATCGCCGACCTCTGCGGACTCGGCACACCGGCCAACCTCCGCCAGCACTTCCACCGGATCACCGGAACCACGCCCAGTGAATACCGCCGAACGTTCGCGACGGCGGAGAGGGACTGACGGCTCCGCCTTACGGCTCGAGATTGAGCTCCTTGGGCAGCTTGTGGATCTTCTGCCGGCGCTTGCGGCGCTTGGGGATCATCGAGCGCATCTCCTCCAGCTTGCCGAAGCAGAGCAGCCGGTCGTCGGCCTCCAGCACGGTGCCATTGCGCGGGTTGGGCACGACCCCCGTGCCGCGGTGCAGGGTCAGCACGGTGATGTCGCGCTCGCGCAGGCCGGAGTCACCGATGGACTTGCCGACGATGTCCGCGTCGCCGTGCACGGCGAGTTCGGCCACGCCATACCCACGGGAGACGGTGAGACGCTGGCGCACGTCGATCTCGGGGAACGCGACCTGGTTGTCGACGTAGTCGATGATGGCTCCGGCGACGTCGAGCTTGGTGGCGGCCTCGATGCCCTCCAGACCGGGGGAGGAGTTGACCTCCATGACGAGCGGCCCGTCCTCGCCTTCGAGCATGTCGACGCCCGCCACCTTCAGGCCCATGATCTGCGCGGCACGGACCGCCGTCTCCTCGAATTCGGGTGACAGTTCTACCTTTTCGACCGAGCCTCCGCGATGCACGTTCGAGCGGAACTCGTCGCCCTTGGCGACGCGGCGCATGGCCGCGACCACTCGTTCCCCGACAACCAGTGCGCGTATGTCGCGACCCTTGCTCTCCTTCACGAACGACTGGATCAGCACGTTCTGCTTGGTGCTCTGCAAGGTCTCGATGATCGCCTCGGCGACCTTGTTGTCGGGTGCCAGGATCACGCCGATGCCCTGGGTGCCCTCGAGCAGTTTGATGACCACCGGAGCGCCCCCGACCCGCTCGATCGCGGGCAGCACATCGCCACGGTTGCGCACGAAAGCCGTCGGCGGCATACCGATGTGGTGCCGGGACAAGATCTGGCTCGCGCGCAGCTTGTCACGCGAATTCGTAATGCCGGTAGCCGTATTCGGTGTGTAGACGTCCATCTGCTCGAACTGCCGCACGACGGCGGTGCCGAAGTAGGTGACCGAGTTGCCGATGCGCGGCAGGATCGCGTCGTAGTCCGACAGCGGCCGGCCACGGAACTGCAGGTCCGGGTCGGGGCCGGACAGGTCGATCGCGAACCGCAAGGTGTTGAGCACCTTCACCGTATGACCCCGTTCCAGGGCTGCGGAACGCAGTCGCTGGGTGGAGTAGGCGCGCGGAGCGCAGGACAGGATCGCGAGCTTCACGTGGGTACCTGCAAAGATGTCGGGGTGTCCGGGACGAACCATTCAAGCATCACCGTGGGGTGGCGTGAGTGGGTGAGTCTCCCCGAACTCGGTGACCTGCGGATCAAGGCGAAACTGGACACCGGAGCGCGCACTTCGGCGTTGCACGCGTTCGACGTGGAAGAGGTGCGGCAGGGCGACACCGACTGGGTGCGCTTCTCGATCCATCCGTGGCAGCGCTCGGCGGAGGACGCGGTGCGCCTCGCCCTGCCGGTGCACGACCGGCGCGCGGTGCGCAGCTCCTCGGGGCATGTGGGGCATCGTGTCGTCGTTCTGATGGACGTCGTGCTGAGCGAGCAGCGCACCACCGTCGAGGTAACCCTCAGCCGCCGTGACGAGATGGGCTTCCGGATGCTGATCGGCCGCGAGGCCCTCCGGCAAGGGTTTCTGGTGGATTCCAGCAGGTCCTATCTCGGTGGCCGTCCGAAGCGCGCGATCCGCCGCAAGAACCGGGGCCGGTGATGCCGCGGGAGTCCTTCGCGATCGGCTCGGTGCGGATCCGTCCGGGCACCACGCGCGAGGTCGGCCTGCCGATCACCCGGCTGGTGACCGGATCCGAGGTGAGCCTGCCGGTGCGCGTCGTGCACGGCCGTCACGACGGACCGACCATCTGGGTCACGGCCGCCACGCACGGCGACGAAGTGGTGGGCATCGAGGCGGTCCGCCGCGTCCTCGCCGCCCTCGACCCGAAGGCCTTCCGCGGGACGCTGGTCGCCGTCCCGATCGTCAACGTTCTCGGCTTCACCGCGGGCGACCGCTACCTGCCCGACCGCCGCGATCTGAACCGTTCGTTCCCCGGCTCGGCGCGCGGGTCGCTCGCCGCCCGCATCGCCCACCTGCTGATGGCGGAGGTCATCAGCAGGGGTGACGTCGGCATCGACCTGCACACCGGCGCCTTCGGCCGCACCAACCTGCCGCAGATCCGTGCCGACCTCGACGACCCGCGCACCCTGGCGCTGGCACAGGCGTTCGGTGCACCGGTGATCCTGCACGCCAGACTGCGCGACGGCTCGCTGCGCGCGGCTGCCCGGGAACGCGGCTGTGCAGTGCTCGTCTACGAGGGTGGCGAGGCCTGGCGCTTCGACGAGTGGGCGATCGAGGCGGCCGTGGCCGGCGTACGGCGGGTGCTCGCCGCGCTGGAGATGACCGATCCGGTCGACGAGCAGCCGCCGTCACCGAGCCTGATCTCCCGGCAGAGCAGTTGGGTCAGGGCCCGTCGCACCGGCATCCTGCAACTGGATGCGGTGCTCGGTCAGCGGGTCGAGGCGCAGGAGCGCCTCGGCGGACTGTCGGATTCGTTCGGCAAGCGCCTGCGCCTGGTGCACGCGGCCGGTCCCGGCGTGGTCATCGGACGCACGACCGCGCCGCTGGTCAACCGCGGCGACGCACTGGTGCACATCGCAGTGGAGGAGGACGGCCATGACGTATGACGAGCAGCTGGCGCGCCGGGTGCGCGAGATCCTCGCCGACGAGTCGGGGCTGAGCGAGCGGAAGATGTTCGGCGGCCTGGGGTTCATGCTCGACGGCAACATGGCGGTCGCCGCAGGCAGCGGTGGCGGACTGATGATCCGGGCCGATCCGAGCGATCCGGACGGACTCATCGACGGAGACCTCATCGTGCCGATGGAGATGGGCGGACGGGAGATGACCGGCTGGCTGCTCGCGGATCAGCGCGCGATCACCTCCGACGAGCGGTTGCGCGAGCTGGTGCAGCTCGGCATCGACCGGGCGAGGTCCTTCCCGCCGAAGTAGCCCGGTGGCCGGGGCGGCCGCTCAGGCGGTCACCGTGTCCAGGGCTCGCACGTGCAGCCGGACCGCCTCGGCGAAGGTGGCCATCGACTCGTCGAGCAGTCGTGCGTCCCGCAACAGCAGTTGTGCCGGGGTGATGCGGTCGGCGTCCGCCCGGCTGGTCGCGATCTCGTCGAAGAGCGACGCCGACCGGACATAGGTGTAGCGGCTGCTGTCGTTGTCCTGCGTGAGGGCTTCAGCGATCGCGCCGATCGAGTCGCTCAGCCGGCGCCGCGCATCGTCCAATCGGCCAGCGTCTGCATCAAGGCCGCTGCCCGGCGCGCTCGAGGCGGCAATGCGGCGGCTCTCGTGCAGCATGGTTCGTGCACGGTGCACGGATGCGGCGGCAGATGACCGCAGCTGGCGGTGGATGGTGCTCGCCAGGCCCGGTATGCCGCGCAACGGATTCAGCGATGCGACCAGTGTCTGGTGCGCTGCGTCCAGCACCCGCGCTGCGGCGAGCAGTTCGGCGTTGCTGCAGTGGCCGGTGGCGTTGCGCAGGGCGCCGTCGGCAAGCGTACGCACGGCCTCGGCATGTGCCCGGGCGGCGACCCGCACCACTTGCCGGGAACGGATCGGCAGGATGAGCACGACGGTGAGGATCGTCACGGCGGCGCCGATCGCGGTCTCTTCCAGGCGCAGCCGCAGCAGGGAGTCGGAGAACTCCCCGAGCTGGACGTACAGCTGCGACACCATCACGGTGATCCCGATGACCATGAACGCGTAGCTGATCCGCATCAGGTAGATGCCCAGCCCGATGGCAATCAGCACGGTGAGCACGGCGAGATCGGCGCGATGCCCGACCAGGTGGGCGAGCACGGCACCGACGAACACCCCGACGAGTGTGCCCAGGACGCGGTAGATCCCCTTGCGGATCTGTTCGCCGGCGTTGTTCGCGCCCATGAAGGTGACGAACGCGGCGATGACAGCCCAGTAGAAGCGGCGCTCGGACAGCATGCTGCCCAGGACGATGGCGGCGGTGACCGCAACGGCCATCTGGATGGCGATCCGCACGTTCGGCGCGAGCCGGACCCGATCGATCGGGCGCGGCCCGAGCTCGGTGGAGGCGTCTGCGCTGGCCATCGCCGACCCGGGCAGCCAGCCGCCCATGAGTTGCACCGACGACCTGAACTCCGGTGTGTCGCCGTCCTGGCGCGGCGGCAACGGCGTCTCGGCCAGATCCGCCCAGTCCAGGACGCTGGTGGCGAACCGGTGCACGATCACCCGCCGGTTGCGTTCGTTCTCGTCCGCCGGCGGTCGGACGGCGACGTCCCGCAACTCCTCGATCAGCCGGGTTGCTGCGTGCCGGGCGGTCTGCGGATCGTGGTCACCGACGGCCATCAGCGAAGTGCGCACCAAGCCGCGGGACCCGCGGCTGAGGCCGGATCTGCCGAGGGTGCCGGCAAAGCGGGCCATGTTGGCGAGGGTCTGTTCGGCGTCGAAGACGAACTGGTGCACGTATGCCGCCGACCCGCCGTCGCGGAGCGCGCCGGGTGCGGCCAGCGCGGCGTCGATCATCAGGGCCGTCTCGTTGAGGTGCACCGTCCGCTGCCGGAGCCTGGCGGCAGCACGCTGGTCGTCCGGATCGTCAAGCACCTCCAGCGCGACGTCGACGAGGGCGCGCGCCCGGCTGCCGAAGCTGCGCCGGACGCGCCGCAAGGTGCGTCGCTGGCTGGGATGGAACAGCACGAGTTGTGCCAGGCAGGCGACGATGGCACCCAGGAAGACTTCGGGTGCGAGCCACTTCAGGGCGGAGAAGGGTAGTTCCGCGCCCAGGAAGAAGCCCATGAAGTCGCCCATGAACAGCATCTGGGCGCCGAGGAACCCCCACGGGCCGAAGCGCCGCAGATAGGCGCCGCCGGCCAGGATCACGGCCAGCAGGGTCAGTGCGAGTGTGCGGTGATGTGCGACGGCCAGGCCGATCGCCAGTCCGGCGATCATCGGGACCGGCATCGCCAGGATCACCAGGTAGGACTGCCGCACCGTTGCGAACATGGGCGCCCCGAAGGACGCGATCATGCAGATCATCGCGCCGACCATCATGCTCACGACGAGCATCGCGTGATTGCCCGCGTCGACCTGGGCAGCGACCGCGGGTGGCAGGCCGGCGGTGGAGTGCTGCAAGGCGCCGGTCGTCTGCACGAAGATGCGCTCCGCCAGCAGCGCCGCGGCGATGCTCACCACGACCTGCAGCGCCATCCGCAGACGGTTCAGGCCTGGGTCCTGAGCGAGGAACCAGTCGGTCAGGTCGGACCGCGGCCGGTAGGGCTTGGGCGGTGGCGCCAAAGCTGCAGCTTCCGGTCCGGCACTCACGAAATGACTCTAGCGGGTGGGCTTTTCGGGACGAGCGTGCAGTCGACCCATCAGACGACGTCGATGGTGATCGTGCTGCCCTTGGGTGCCGGGTCGCCGGCCTTCACCGATTGTCCTTGCACCTGGAAGAGCACCGGCACCAGCAGCGGGTACTTGACCTTGACCTGGAAACCGAGCGCCTGCAGCGCGTCCTTTGCGGCGCCCGAACTCATTCCGACCACCTTGGGCACCTTCACCATCACCGGACCCTTGGACACGATCAACTGGATGTCGTCGCCCTTGTGTCCGGTGCCACCGGACGGGGTCTGGCTGATGATGTCACCGGCCGCGACGGTGTCACTGTGCGTGGCCGCGCCGAAGGTGACGGTGAAGCCCAGGTCGGTGAGCTGCTTGGTGGCGTCCTTCTTGGACGACCCGGTCACGTCCGGGATGTCGATGGGCTGCTGGCCCTTGCTGACCACCAGGTCGACGGTCGTCCCCGGCTTCTGGGAGCTGCCGATCGCCGGGTCGGCGGAGACGACCTTGCCTGCAGGGATCGTGGCGTCATACGCCTGCGTGACGGTGCCGACGACCAGGTGCGCCTGCTGGATCGCCTGGCGCGCGGCGGCCCCGGTCATGCCGCGAACGGACGGCACGGTGAACCGCTCGGGTCCCTTGGAGACCGAGAGGGTCACCGTCGAGCGTTTGCGGGCGTCGTGGCCGGACCCCGGATCGGTCGACACGACAACACCGCTGACGACGTGCTCGGAGAAGACCGGCTGCACCTTCGCATGCAGTCCCGCGTGCTGTATGGCGCTGACCGCGCGCCCCTGCGTCTCGCCCACCACGCGAGGCACCCGCACCTCGCCGAACGGCCCCACAGTGAACGCCCACGCGCCGAGTCCGCCGATCACGAGCAGCACAGCCACCAGGATGCCGGCCACCCACGGCCAGCGGCGACGCCGCGTCGGCAGCACTGGCGGCAGCCCGCCGCGGTCGATGTGCCGGGTGTGATCGCCGGTCAGCGGGCCGGTGTCGTGCGGTCCGCGCGGCTTCTCCTCCAGCACGGTCGAACTCAGCCGGGTGCGGGTGGCGCGCAACTCCTGCAGCATCGCGCCGGCGTTCGGGGGCCGGTGGTCCGGGTCTTTCGCCGTGGCCCGCAGCACGAGTTCGTCCACCTCGGTCGGCACGGACGGCACGGCATCGGACGGGCGCGGCATGGTGCCGTGGACGTGCTGGTAGGCGACGTTGATCGGGGAGTCGCCGGGGAAGGCCTTCTCACCGGTGAGCATCTCGAAGAGCAGCAGCCCGGTGGAGTAGACGTCGCTGCGCTCGTCGGCGCGGCCGCGCTCGACCTGCTCGGGCGCGAGGTATGCCGCGGTGCCGAGCAGCACGTCGCTGTCGCCGGTGACGGTGTCGGTGGTGACGGCGCGGGCGAGCCCGAAATCGGCGACCTTCACTGCGTCGGTGCCGATCAGGACGTTCTCCGGCTTGACGTCCCGGTGCACCAGACCGGCCCGGTGGGCGGCGTCCAGCGCCTGCAGGATGCCCTCGGTGATCTCGAGCGCCTCGCCGACCGGCAGGGGAGCCCGGCTGCGGATCAGCTGGCGCAGCGTCTGCCCGCGGACCAGCTCCATGGCGAGGAAGACGAACTCCTCGTCGGATCCCTGGTCGGTGACCGCGACGACATTGGGGTGGGTCAGCCGGGCGGCCGACCGGGCTTCGCGGCGGAATCGCAGCACGAAGTTGTCATCTCGCGCGAGGTCGGGCCGCATGACTTTGAGCGCGACCTCTCGGTCGAGGCGCTCGTCGAGGGCGACATAGACCGAGCCCATGCCACCGTCCGCGAGATGCTCGCGGACGACGTATCGCTTGTCGATCGTGCGACCGACAAGCGATGGTGCGGAAATGGACACACTCAAAGTCTACGAACCCCGCATTTCAGTGCTGGCCACGGCGCGCCATGGCCGATCTGTCTCTTAGAGACGGTCCATCAGGGTGCGGACGTTCCGGATGTATTGCCGGGTGTCCGCATAGGGCCCGTGCTTCTGCATCGCGCCGAGGCCCTGGTAGTAGCCGCCGATCGCCTGATCGAGGTCGTGGGCATTGCTGGTCAGGAAGCGCAGGATCGCGATCCCGGCCGTGACATTGTCGTGCGCGTCGAGCAGGTCGAGGTGCCGGCCGACCAGGCCGGACGCCCATTCTCCGGACTGCGGCATGACCTGCATGGTGCCGATCGCGTTGACCGGCGACACCGCACGCTGGCTCCAGCCCGACTCCTGCCAGCCGATGCCCAGGGCGAGGCGCGGGTTCACGCCATACCGGCGGGCGGTCGTCTCGATCAGTGCCTTCGTCTGGGTGCGGCTCGGCACCGACTCCCTCGCCAGGGCCGCCCGGGTGGCTGCGACGGTCGCGCTGTCGTGGGGGCGGTGGACCGGGGTCTTCGGGATGGCGGTCTTCGCCCTCTTCGGGGCGGCGCGGTGAGGCGCCGGCTTGCTCACCGGCTGCTGCCTGGCCGCCTGCGGCAGGCGCACGACCGACCCGCTGAGCACGACGTTCGGGTCGCTGAAGTAATTGGCCTTTAATAGTGCGGCCAGTGAGATGCCGTGCCGGGCGGCGATCGCGCTGAGCGTGTCGCCCGCACGGACGCGGTATGGCGCGGCGGTGCGCACCACGCGCTTTGCCACGGTGGTGCTGCGGCGCGCGTGCAGCTTCGGCGCGGTGGACTTCCTCGGGGCGGCGTGGCGTTTCGCCGTCTTCTTCGCCGCGGCGTGCTGGTCGGCCTTCGCGTGGATCGCGTGCGCGGCGGGCTGCGCGCCGGTCGTGATCGGTGCCATGGGGTCTCCTTCGCTGAGCGGCACACGTGCCGGATGTGACAGCTGGGGCAGGTGTGACGACACGCCAACCTAGTCGCTGTCGCGGTCCCTGTGTCCCAAGCGCACCGGCAGGCGTGTCGGGGGACCGCCTAGAATCTCCTGCGTGACTGAAGCGACGAGCGACCTGGAAAGCCTGGTCGGCAACTGGCTGTCGATCCCGGAGCTCGGCGACGCGCTGGGCCTGACCCAGCGGCAGGCGCGGCGGCTGGTCGACGACAAGGTCGTCCTGGCGCACCGCGTGGGGCCGAACAACGCACTGTGCGTGCCGGCGGCGTTCGTCGAGGACGACCACCTGCTGACCGGCATCGAGGGCACCATCACCGTGCTGCTGGATGCCCGGCTGTCCCGGGACGAGGCGCTGGAGTGGCTCTTCACCGCCGACCCGACACTGCCGGTCGAGGGCTCGCCGATCACCATGCTGCAGGCACATCGCAAGGCCGAGGTCCGCAAGCGGGCCGCCGAGCTGGCCCACTGAGCGCGTGCGCCACCTGGCGTATGCCGCGGCGCTGGTCGCCGCTCTGGTGGTGACGGTTCCGCTCGTGCCGCTCTTCGGGCTGCGCCGGGTGCGGCGGCTGCGGGTGCTGCTGCCCGCGATCGCTTGCGCCGCAGTGCCGTTCGTCTGCTGGGACGTGTTCGCCACCCACGCCGGGCAGTGGCATTTCGATGGCAGGCAGGTGTTCGGCCTGCGCGTGCTCGGTCTGCCCGTGGAGGAGTGGGCGTTCTTCGTGGTGATTCCGTTCGCCGCCATCGCCTGCTACGAGGCGGTCGGGGCGCTCCTGGGGCGGCGCGGGCGATGACCTACACCGCCTTGTCCGGCATTGCCGTGGTCGTGGCGCTGGTGCTCGATCTGGCGGTGGTTCGCACCCGTGTCGTGCTGACCCGCCAGTGGTGGATCTCCTATGCCATCTCGCTCGCCGGCCAGCTCGCGGTCAATGGCTGGCTGACCGGCCGGCGCATCGTGACGTATGACGGTGCGGCGATCCTCGGCACGAATCACCAGCAGTTCCTCGGGGATTGGCGGATCTGCTACGCGCCGGTGGAAGACATTGGCTTCGGTTTCGCGCTCATCCTGGTCACCGTCGTCTCCTGGCGCTGGTGGGCCGCCCGGGATGCGGGAACGCAGTGATCTCGGTCGATCCTTGGCCCGCGGGCTGCCGGAGGAGGGCGTGATGGCACGCTTTCGAGAGGCGACGTTCGTGACATCAGCGGCCGCGGTACCCCTGGCAAGCTGCTCTTCCGGGTAGGACGCCGCCGTCCGCCGCGTCGTCACTGCTGGAAAGTGGTGCCGGCAGGTTTGGGCGCACAATGATCCGAAACCCTCACCCCATCGAGACCGCCTGTTGACCGTCACTGATTTCGCGCAATAGAGGACGGGGTGGTGTTCGCCGCATCGCATCCCGAAGCGGCGCGACTCAGTTCGGAGACGAGATGTGTCGAGATGTACTCGGCCCGTCAGTCCGGGTGGGAGAGGTGTCCCTCCAGTGGCTCGCCGACCCGTGGCCCGAACCTGCCCCGACTGTCCCTGGTCTGGTGCCCGGCGAGCGATGCCGGATTCCGCTTCGTGCGGTGTGTGCCTGCGATCGTGGTCGGGGCCGGATGACCTGTACGCGCTCGGCTGGCGAAGTCCTCGGCATGGCGCGAGAGCCTCGGTAAGAGCCGCTGCAGGATTTCCCTGCCGGGATTCCCGAGTCCGGACAACACATCCCGGAAGGCGTCTGGTGATGCCTCGGCCAGTGACGCGGCGCGATCAGGCACCTCGAGGGGATCCAGGCGCAGCTGCTGTGCGTGGCGGACAATGTGTCGTTGCATCACTTCTCCGAACTTCCGGCGCCCACCGATCGACAGTGCCGCACCCGACAGGTTGTACCCGCTCTTTCGTGGCTCGCACGCGAAGGCCGAGGAAAGGTCGTATAGCGGAGCCATTCGGGCGCGCCCGGCCTTCAGTGGTGACGGTAGCTCGGCCCGGGCAGCAGGGAACGGGTGACCGCGACACCGCGACGGGCTCCCGGCACCACCGTGCGGCCGCGGCATACCTCGGAGCCGGATCGCTCGATTTCGTCCAGGATGGCCGCGTAGAGCGCGCTCGCGGCACGCAGGCAGGCTCGCGCTGCCGGGTCGACCTCACCGATGCCGGGCCCGGCTGCGGCATACAGCTCGCGGGCGCGGGCGGTCTCCCGGGCAACAACCCGGCGCAGTGCCGAGCTGCTGGTGCCGGTGGCGACGTCGGTGCCCAGCTGGTCCTCACTGAGCCCGCACGCGCGTAGATCCTCCAGGGGCAGGTAGATCCGCCCCCGCTGCCAGTCCTCGGCGATGTCCCGGATGAAGTTGGTCAGCTGGAACGCCTCGCCGAGCGCTGCTGCGTGGGGGAGGGCGTCGGCCCCGGCCCCGAGGATCGGTGCCGTCATCTCCCCGATGGCCGCGGCGCTGCCCCTCATGTAGGCCCGCAGGTCCGTCCAGTGCGGGTAGCGGAACGTCGTGAGGTCCTGGCGCATAGAGACGAAGAACTCCTCGAAAAGCGTTGCCGGTATGGCGAACCGCGTCACCGTGTCCTGCAGCGCGAGCAGCACCGGGTCACGCGGCGCTCCGCCGCCGAGCACGTCGAGCACCGCGGTCTCCCACTCGTGCAGCTGGGCCGACGGGTCGGCGCCGGCCGCCGGGCGGTCCACCAGGTCGTCGCTGCGCCGGGCCACGGCATACAGCGCCCACACGTGCCGTCGTCGGCGCGGCGGCAGCAGGCTGGTCGCGCGATAGAACGACTTGCCGTGCGTCGCATTGATCTCCTGGCACGCGCGGTAGGCGGCGGCGAGCTCACTCATGCGCCAGCACTCGCTCGGCGGCCAGCCGACCGCTGATCAGGACCATCGGCACCCCGATGCCGGGGGTGGTGCCCGATCCGGCGAGCGCGAGCCGTGGGCCGAGCCGGTTGGGCTGCCGGAAAGGGCCGCTCTGGCGGAACGTGTGCGCGGCGGAAAACGGTGTGCCCCAAGGCATTCCGCGCTCGGCCCAGTCGACGGGCGTGAGCAGGTGCTCGCCCACGAGCGTCGACACGGCGTAACCGGCCGTGCTCAGGCGGCGCAGCAGGTGGTGGCGGTAGGGGCCGCGCAAGCGCTGCCAGTCGATCCCGGCACCTGCGCCGTGCCGGGCCGGTGCCGGGAACAACGCATAGAGCACGTCCCCGCCGGGCGGCGCCAGCCCCGGGTCGGTGCGGGTCGGCACGGACACCAGAAAGCTCGGGTCGCGCATCGGCCGCCCGGCGGTCAGGTCGTGCAGGGCGCCGATCAGCGACCCGCCGAAATGCACGTGGTGGTGCCCGCTCCCGGGCAGCCCAGACGGTATGCCGGCAGCGAGCAACACACAGCTGGGCGAAGGTGTGGCGACCGGCCGGATCGCCGCCGGATCGCCGAGCAGCGTTGCGGCGACTGGTGGTTCGCAGGTGAGCACGACGGCGTCGGCATGCTCGGTCCCGTGCGCGGTCGTCACGTCATACCCGCTGCCGGCCGGGCGAACGGCACTCACCGGCTCGCCGAAACGGAACCCGACGCCGTGCCGCTGCGTGACCTCGACGAGGGCGCGGACGATCGCGTGCATGCCGCCGACGGGGTAGCTCACCCCGTGCACCAGGTCCATCGCGGCGACGACGGCGAACATCCCGAGGGCCCGATCCGGTGGCACCCCGACATACAACGACTGGAAGCTGAACGCCTGCCGCAACCGCTCGTCGCGGAAGTGCGAGGCGACCAGCGCGTCCAGTCGCCCGAAGCCGCGCAGCGCCGCCAGCCGCAGCACCGACGGCCTGATCAGTGAAGCGGTCCCGTCGAGGTTGCGGTCGATGAAGTGCGGCATCTCGACGTCATACATGCGCCGGACGCGCCGGACGAACCGGTCGTAGCCGGCCGCCTCCCGAGCACCCGCGAAGTCGGCGATCACCGTGTGCATTCGTGCGGGGTCGGTGTGCATCGGCAGCAGGCTGCCGTCGGCGAAGTGCGCTGTGTATGCCGGATCCAGCGGCACGAGGCCCAGCCACTCGCTCATCGACTCCCCGAGGGCTTCGAAAACAGTTGCCAGCTGCTGGGTTTCGGTCAGCACCGTCGGCCCGAGCTCGAGCCGGAAGCCCTCGGTCGTGACATCGGGACAGCGTCCGCCCGGTGTCGTCTCGGCCTCGATCACCGTCACGTCGGCGCCGGCGGCGCGCAGGTGCGCCGCGGCGGATAGACCCGACAATCCGGCACCGACGACGACGGCACGTAGCGGTCGTCCGGCGCCCGGCCTCACGAGGAGCGGGCCGTCGCGAGACCGATCAGTTCCAGCAGCGCGGCGCGCCCGGTGTCGGTGAGGCCGGCGTGATCGAGGGCGCGGCGGGCTGCGTCGGCCTGTGCGGTGATCAGCTTCTCGGTCTGGTCGACGGCCCCGGAACGCACGCATTGCTCCCGCAACCAGGTGAGGTCCTCCGGGGAGATGTCCGGGTCGCCGAAGGCGTCCCGGAAACGGGTGGCATCGGCGGGACTCAGCCCCTCGAGCAGGTAGGCGATGAGCACCGTGCGCTTGCCCTCGCGAAGGTCGTCGCCCGCCGGTTTGCCGGTCTCGTCGGGATCGCCGAAGACACCGAGCAGGTCGTCGCGCAACTGGAACGCCTCGCCGAGCGCGAGGCCGTAGTCGGACAGTGCGGCCAGGGCCGGCTCGGAAGCGCCGGCGCACGTCGCACCGATGAGCAGCGGGTGCTCGATGGTGTATTTCGCGCTCTTGTAGCGGATCACCTTGCGGGCGCGCGCGATTCGATCGGCGGTCGGCAGCCCGTCCCAGGTCTGCGCCGCCTCCGCGACGTCGAGATATTGCCCGCCCATCAACTGGGTGCGCATCGTGTCGAGCACCCGTCGGCCGCGTGCGAGCTCCTCGGCGGGCAGGCCACTGGTCGAGTAGATCTCGTCGGTCCAGTTCAGGCACAGGTCGCCGGCCAGGATCGCGCCCGCCTCGCCATACCGCTCCGGGTCGCCGCTCAGCCCGCGCTCCCGGTGCACTTCCGCGAGCCGCCGGTGCGCAGCCGGCATACCCCGGCGGACGTCCGAGTCGTCCATCACGTCGTCGTGCAGCAGCGCGGCGGCCTGGAAGACCTCCAGCGATGTCGCTGCCCGCACCAGCGCGTCCGAGTCGGCGCCGCCGGCCGCGCGATAGCCCCAGTAGAAGAAGCCGGCGCGCAGCCGCTTGCCGCCGCTGAGCAGCGCGAAGACCGGGTCCAGCAGATCTGCCATCTCGGGGCCGAGCGGGGCCAGGATCGCCTCCTGCGTGCGGCGCTCCTGGTCGAGCGCGTGCTGCACACGGGATCGCAGGTCGTCGAGGTCTGCGGTGGGCACGACGGTGGTCCTTCCGAGATGGTGAACGAATTGAGCGTAGTCGTGAGGCGCGCGGAGCTGTCCGTCGGTCTCCAGACTGCCCGTCCACGCTGCCTGCCTGAACGGCGGGTGCGGCGCATCTGGATGGTGGGGCGGGAAGTGTCCTGTCGGATAGGAAAGGACTCGACCTTTGAACGGAATTTTCCCAGGGTAGCGAAATTGTCGATGAGAGATAACTCACAGATGCAAACTTCGGCACTACGTTTCGAGCGATCGATCGCGGCCGGCAATGGCCGGTCCGAACCATTTCCATGAAGGAAACCAACATGGCAACTTCTTCCAGCACGGCTGCAGAAATCGAGGACGTGCCCGCCAGGAATACCGTTGCGGTGCCGCTCGGTGATCCTGCGATGATCGGTGTGCCGACATTCCTGATCGGGTCGCTGGCGCTGGCGCTCAACCTGGTCGGGTACGTCGACCAGGGAACGACCGGCGCACCCATCGCGATCATCGCGTTCGCGACCGGAATCGGGCAGCTCATTGCCGCGATCTGGGCGGCGAGCCTGGCGCAGAACGCGGTCGCGAGCATCTTCGCGATCTTCTCCGGATTCTGGATAAGCTACGCCGCGCTCGTTTTCGGTCTTGTGCATGGTTGGTACGGCCTGACGGCGGCGACAACCATTCCGACGGTCAAGATGTTCCTGCTCTCCTGGCTGATACTTATCATCATCCTCACATTGGCGACACTCCGGCTGCCGCTGGCTTTCACCGCGCTTTTCGTGTTGGTCGATCTGGCACTGGTCTTCGTGCTGATCGCCTACAGCAACTTGTCGAAGGCCGCTGCCGCGAACTCCGGCGATCTGCGCCTCGGCGGCATTTTTGCATTCGGATTCATCCTCGTCGGCGTGTATCTGTTCTTCGGTGCCGCGAGCGCAGCGACCGGAGGAAAGCCACTCCCGCTCGGCCGTCCGGTGCTGAAGTAGCGCCCTTCCGCTGAGCGGGCACGGGCAACCGCCTGCCGTCGGTCCTCCTAGGATCGGCGGCATGTGGAGCCCGAGAGAACGCCCTGATCAGCAAAATGCGTCGATTCCGTCGCTGCTGAACACCGGTGCACCGACGGTCAGCTTCGAGTTCATGCCGCCGCGCAGCGAACGCGCCGAGGCGGTCCTGTGGAACTCCGTGCGCCGCCTCGAACAGCTCCGCCCGACCTTCGTCTCCGTGACGTATGGCGCGGGCGGCTCGACTCGCGACCGCACGGTCCGCATCACCGGGCGGATCGAGCAGGAGACCACGCTGCGGACCGTGGCGCACCTGACCTGCGTGGGGTCGTCGGTGGCACAGTTGCGCAGCGTCGTGGGCGCGTATGCCGCCGTCGGCATACGCAACGTCCTGGCGCTGCGCGGTGACCCGCCCGGCGGCCCGTCGTCGCCCTGGGAGGCGCACCCGGAGGGGCTGGACCACGCCGACAGATTGGTCGCCCTCGTGCGTTCGCTGGGCGACTTCACGGTCGGCGTCGCGGCGTTCCCCGACAAGCACCCGGAGTCGGCGTCCCTGGACGACGACGTCGACACGCTGATCCGCAAGGCCGACGCGGGCGCGGCGTTCGCGATCACCCAGATGGTCACCGACGTGGACGCCTACCTGCGGCTGCGGGATCGGCTCAGCCGGCGCGGCTGCAGGATGCCGGTCATCCCCGGGCTGCTGCCCGTGACGGCTCCCGGCCAGTTGCAGCGCCTCACCGAACTCAACGGGCAGCCGCTGGCAGCCGACGTGATGCGGCGGATCGCGGAGGCCGGCGACGACGTGGACGCCGTGCGGCGCGAAGGCATCGCCATCTGCACCGAGCACTCCGAGCGACTGCTGCGCGAGGGTGCCCCAGGGCTGCACTTCATGACGATGAACAAGTCCACGGCGACCCTGGAGGTCTTCGCCACGCTGCGCGAGCTCGGTCTGGTCTGAGGCCGGCAGGCAGCCGTTGTCGGCGGTCGCGGCTACTCTCGACGCATGTCGAACAGAGGTTCGACTTCTGCCTTGAGGAGGACCGCATGTCAGCTCACCCCGTGTCACCCGCACCGGTCGCCGGAGCCGTGCTCGATCTGGTCGACCGCACGCGCATCGGGTTGCTGCAGGCCTGTCACGCCGAGACGGCCGACGAGCGCTTCCGGCTGGCGCACCTCGCGGCGCTGCGGGCGGCGGCAGCGGTGCTGGCCGCCGACGCCCGCCGCAACCCCAGGTCGGGTCCGCGCAACGTCTGGGCGGTGTTGCCCGGTGTCGCGCCCGAACTGGCCGAGTGGGCGCAGTTCTTCGAGGGGACGGCCCGGCGGCGTGCCCTCGTCGAGCAGGGCACGGTGCTGATGCCGACCCGCGAGGCCGACGATCTGGTGCGTCAGGTCGAGGCGTTCCTCGAGCTCGTGCTGGTCCATCTCGGGCTGCCGATGGGCGAGTCGTTCACGGCCTGCGTGGCGCCGACGAGCACCGCCGGATGACCCGGCGCAGATCGGTTCCGAGAGTTTTCTGCCCGAACACCATGAGGGCACCTACCGTCCCGTATCGTGGCGACCTATCCTTAGAGGTAGATCACATCCGACGTCAGTCGGCGGTTCGGGTCTCCGCGTGGTGGCGACCCGAGGACATTTGGAGGTCAACGTGCCGCTTTCAGAGCACGAGCAGCGCCTACTCGACCAGATGGAGCAGGCGCTGAAGGTCGAGGACCCCAAGTTCGCCTCGCACATGCTGGCTCATCCGGGCCGCAGCCGGCTCCGCCGGCGCATCGCGATCGGCGTCTGCGGTCTTGTCGTGGGGCTCGCCCTGGTCGTCATCGGCATGGCGAGCACTCAGATCTGGCTCGGCGTCGTCGGGTTCGTGGTGATGGTCGCGGGGGCGGCATACGCCTTCAAACCGGACCGGGTGCGCGACTTCGGCACCGTCGAGGACGACGGCTCCATCACCACCGCACGCCCCAAACGCGCCAGCCGCGGCAATGACAGCTTCATGCAGCGTCTCGAAGAGCGCTGGGACCGGCGCCGCGGCCAGGGCTGGTAACCGTCGGCCATCCGACGTCGAAAAGGGCGGCGCACCCAGTGGGTGCGCCGCCCTTTTCGTGTGACGAGCGTGTCGTCACACCTGAATGGTCGGGGACTCCGGCTGCAGCCGGTCGGTCTCGTCGATCACTTCTTCGGCGATCGCACGAAGCTTGTCCAGGTGCTCGCGTCCGTGGTGGGCGCAGAAGAGCAGGTCCTGGTCGGAGCTGAGCCGGGCGCGGATGAATGCCTGCGCGCCGCAGCGGTCGCAGCGATCGGATGCTGTCAGGGTCGGGGCAACTGCGGTAGTCACGGTCGTCATCCTCTCGTTGCAGGTCTACTCGGGGCCACACCCCGGGTTTCCGTCGTCGAAGTAGTCAACAGTCAATCACGCACGGGGATTCCCGGCGAAACATATCCACCGTGTGTGGCGTCCTTCACAAGGTTGTGACCTTCGACGGGCGGTCGTGGCGCCGCATTCCTCGCCGTGCCTGCGCGGTGTCGTCGGTGCCGGGCGTTAGTGTGCCCCTCGTGACCGCAAGCCCATCAGCAACGTCATCCAGCGAATACACCGCACGGCATCTGCAGGTTCTCGAAGGCCTGGAAGCCGTCCGGAAGCGACCGGGCATGTACATCGGGTCGACCGACGGCCGCGGCCTCATGCACTGCGTATGGGAGATCATCGACAACGCGGTCGACGAGGCACTCGCCGATAGAGGCAACCACGTGCTGGTCACGCTCTACGCCGACGGGTCCGTCTCGATTGCCGACCAGGGCGCCGGCATACCCGTCGACATCGAGCCGCGCACGGGGCTCACGGGCGTCGAGGTCGTCTTCACGAAGCTGCACGCGGGCGGCAAGTTCGGTGGGGGCTCCTACGCCGCATCGGGCGGTCTGCACGGTGTGGGTGCCTCGGTGGTCAACGCGGTGTCGGCGCGGCTCGACGTCGAGGTCGACCGGGGCGGCAAGACCTATGCGATGAGCTTCCGGCGGGGGGAGCCCGGGATCTTCGCCGACCCGAAGTCCGGCCCGAGCCCCGACTCGCCCTTCACACCGTTCACCGCCGGTAGCGAGTTGCGGGTGGTCGGCACGGTGCGCCGCGGCGTGACCGGCACGCGCATCCGCTACTGGACCGACCCGCAGATCTTCCTCAAGGACGCGAAGTTCGACTACGACCGGCTGATCTCCCGGGCGCGGCAGACGTCGTTCCTCGTGCCGGGGCTGGCGCTGGTCGTCCGCGACGAGCGAGGGCTGCCGGACACTCCGGGCGCGGACGGGCCGCACGAGGAGGTCTTCCTGCACGAAGGCGGCATCTCGGAGTTCACCGAGTTCCTGGCGCCCGACCCTTCGGTCACCGACGTATGGCGCCTGGAAGGCGAGTCGACCTTCACCGAGACCGTCCCGGTGCTGGATGCCGAGGGTCACATGACGCCGACCGAGGTCGAACGCACCTGCGGCGTCGACATCGCGGTGCGCTGGGGCACCGGCTACGACCAGCGGCTGAAGTCGTTCGTCAACGTCATCGACACGCCCCACGGCGGCACCCACGTCGCCGGGTTCGAGCAGGCGCTGCTCAAGGTCTTCCGCAAGCAGCTGGAGGTCAACGCGCGCCGGCTGAAGGTCGGCGGCGACAAGGTCGAGAAGGACGACATCATGGCCGGGCTGACCGCCGTGGTCACGGTGCGGCTGGCCGAGCCGCAGTTCGAGGGTCAGACCAAGGAAGTGCTCGGCACCTCGGCGGTTCGGCAGATCGTCAGCAAGGTGGTCGAGCGCGAGCTGACCGAGCGGCTGACCTCGACCAAGCGCGAGTTCAAGACGCAGTCGCTGCAGGTGCAGGAGAAGGTCGTCTCCGAGATGAAGGCGCGGATCCACGCGCGCGTTCAGAAGGAGACCCTCCGCCGCAAGACGGCGCTCGAATCCTCTTCGCTGCCGGGCAAGTTGAAGGACTGCCGGTCCAATGACACCGAGCACACCGAGCTGTTCATCGTCGAGGGCGACAGCGCTCTCGGCACCGGTATGGCGGCGCGCAACTCGGAGTTCCAGGCGTTGCTGCCGATCCGCGGCAAGATCCTCAACGTGCAGAAGGCGTCGATCGGCGACATGCTCAAGAACGCCGAGTGTGCCTCGATCATCCAGGTCGTCGGCGCCGGGTCCGGCCGCACGTTCGACCTGTCACTGGCGCGCTACGGCAAGGTCATCCTGATGACCGACGCCGATGTCGACGGCGCACACATCCGCACCCTGCTGCTGACGCTCTTCTTCCGCTACATGCGCCCGCTGGTCGAGGCCGGCCGGGTCTTCGCCGCGGTGCCGCCACTGCACCGCATCGAGACGGCCGCGCAGGGCCGCGCCAAGGGCGAGGTCGTCTACACCTACTCCGAGCAGCAGATGCGGCAGGTGATGTCGCAGCTGGCGAAGAAGGGCCGCACCGTCAAGCAGCCACAGCGCTACAAGGGTCTCGGCGAGATGGACGCGCACCAGCTGGCCGAGACGACCATGGACCCCCGGCACCGCATGCTGCGCCGGGTGACGCTGACCGACGCCGAGAACTCCGAGCGGGTCTTCGACCTGCTGATGGGCAGTGACGTCGCGCCGCGCAAGGAGTTCATCGTCGACTCGGCTCGCGAGCTCGACCGCGAACGCATCGACGCCTGAGCAGAGCGTCCGCGCGTAGGCTTGCCAGGTATGGCGACCTGGGACGACGTGCGACGCATCGTGGCCGACCTGCCGGAGGTGGACACGAAGGTGTCCTGGGGGCACCTCATGTGGCGGGTCAAGGGCACGAGCTTCGTGTGGGAGCGGCCGCTGCACACGAAGGACCGGGCCGACCTCGGGGCCGACGCACCGGATGGTGAGATCCTCGGTGTTCGCGTGCCGGACGATGGCGCGAAAGAGGCTCTCCTTGCTGACGGCTCGGGCATCTACTTCACGATCCCGCACTTCAACGGCTACCCGGCGGTGCTGGTGCGGCTGGACGAGATCGACGTCGCCGAGCTGACCGAGATCGTCACCGAAGCCTGGCTGGACCGAGCGCCAAAGCGACTGGCCGCGGCATACCTCGCCGAGCACCCGCTCGACCCCGAGCGCCCCTAGAGCAGCCGGCCGCCGATCCAGACCTGCGTGAGGTCGGCGGGGGTGCCCATGGCGAAGATCTTCGCCAGCGCGTCGTCCGGGCCGGCGGCGTGCCGGATGCCGACGCCGAGTGGCGAATCCGCTTCGGGCGCAACAAGAACAGCATCGAACTGCTTGCCGACACTCAGCTCGCCCACGTCATCGCGCAGCCCCAGGGCGTCGGCGCCGGCGGTCGTGGCGAGGTGCAGCAGGTGCGCCGAGGTCAGCGGCACACCCTGGTCGCCGAGCAGGCTCTGCATGAAGTAGGCCTGCAGCCCTTCCTTGAGCATCGAGAAGCCGGTGCCGCCGCCGACGTCGGTGCCCATCGCGACCCGCACCCCGTGCTGGAGGTGCGCCGCGAGCGGGAACATGCCGCTGCCGAGCGAGGAATTGCTGGTCGGGCAGTGCGCGACCGCCGCGCCACTAGCAGCGAGCATGTCGAGTTCGGCCTCGGTAGGATGCACGTTGTGCGCGAGCACGGTGTGCGCGCCGAGCAGACCGTGGTCCTGGTAGGTGCCGACGTAGCTCGACCCACCGAAAAGCCTTGCCACTTCTGCGACTTCGGTGACGTTCTCGTTGACGTGGGACGTGCACCAGGCGCCCGTGATGTCCTTGTATGCCGCGCCGCACGCGTCGAGCAGCTCGGCGCTGCAGGAGTAGGAGAAGCGGGGGGTCACGGCATACCGGAGCCGGTCGTGCCCGGCCCAGCGTGCTGCGAGCGTGACCGACTCGTCATACGCGCGCTCGGGCGTGGTGAGCAGTTCGTCGCGCAGCAGCCGGTCGGAGACGACCAGCCCGCTGGTGACCCGCACCCCGATCGCCTCGGCATGGGTGAAGAGCACGTCCACCGCGGACGCGAAGTGCGACCCGAAGACCAGCGCCGAGGTGGTGCCCGCACTGGTTAGCCCGTGCAGGAACTCCGCAGCGATCTGCTGGGCGTATGACGTGTCGTGCAGCCGTGCCTCCTCGGGCAGCGCACTGTGCTGCAGCCAGTCGAGCAGCGGCATCCCCAGCGCGCCGATGGCGCGGACCTGCGGGTAGTGCACGTGGGTGTCGACGAACCCGGGCAGCAGCACGCCGTGCCGCAGGTCGACGATCTCGTCGTCCGGCGCGCCTGCCCGGACTTCCGCCAGCGGGCCACGGGCGCTGATCCGCCCGTCGGTGACGGCCAGTGCGACGTCGGACTCGCTGCGCAGCGTGCCGCCCTGGAACGGGTCGACCGGGGTGTCCAGCACGGTGGCGCGATAGATGGTCATCGGGTCACCGCCGCGCTCGGGGCGACCGCGAAATGACGGGCCAGCTCGGCGGCGACGCTCAGCGCGATAACCGCTGGCGCCTTGCCGGGCAGGTCGGGCAGCCCGATCGGAGTGGTGATGCGCGCGAGCGCGGCCTCGTCGTGACCTTCCTCGCTCAGCCGGCGCCGGAAGCGGGACCACTTCGCGGACGAGCCGATCAGGCCGATCGAGCCCAGGTGCGCGCAGCGCAGCGCCGTGTCGCAGATGGCGATGTCCTCGGCGTGGTCGTGGGTCATCACCAGCACGTGCGTGCCGGGCGGCACCTCGCCGAGCACGATCTCGGGCACCGGCGCCCGGTGCGGTATGACGCTGGCGATCGCGTCGTCCAGCACTGCGAGCCGCTGCGGCGTCAGGTGGTCCGCGCGCGAGTCGACCAGATGCAACTCGACTTCGTGGCGGGCCAGGATCCGCGCGAGTTCGAGGCCGACGTGGCCGACGCCGAAGACGGCGATGGACTCGCGAACCGGCAGTGGTTCCAGCAGGATCCGGACTTCTCCGCCGCAACACTGCACGCCGTGCTCGGCCGGGGCCCTGTCGTTGAGCGCGAGGGTCAGCTCCTGCGGGCCGCCGAGCACGTCCGCGGCCAGCGTCTCGCGGGCGCGGGCGACTGCGGTCTCCTCCAGATTGCCGCCGCCGATCGTGTCGAAGACGGCATCCTGGGTCACGACCATCTTGGCTCCGGCCTCGCGCGGCGCGTGCCCGCGGACGTCGACCAGGGTCACCAGGACGGCGGGACGGCGCTGCTGCCGGAGCCGGCCGATGGCGTCATACCAGTTCACGTCATACCCCTGTCGGCACGCCGTACTGGCCGCGCTCGGCGTTGGGCAGCATCGGCTTGGTGTCGGGCACCGAGGTGGTGCTCTTGGCCGGAATGCCTTCGATGACAAGGCCGTTCGAGCCTCCGGCGCGTGCCTCTTCGATGGCCCAGTAGACCGCCTCCGGCGTCGCGGGTGATGCCAGGTTGACGCTCGCGCCGACCGGGCCGAACGCACCCGCAGCCTGCCGCAGCGCTTCGCGCACCGAGAACGCCAGCATCAGCGGCGGTTCGCCGACCGCCTTCGAGCCGTAGACCGCGCCCTCCTCGTGCGCCTTGTCCAGCAACGCGATATTGAACTCCACCGGCATCTCCGAGAAGCTCGGCAGCTTGTAGGTGCTCGCCGCCTGGGTCGACAGCCGTCCGCGGGTCGGACCGTCGCGGTCGTCCCACCGCAGGTCCTCCAGCGTCAGCCAGCCGGCACCCTGCACGAAGCCGCCCTCGATCTGGCCGAGGTCGATCAGCGGCGACAGCGAGTCGCCCACGTCATGCACGATGTCGACGCGCCGCGTGGTGTAGGCGCCGGTGAATCCGTCGACCTCGACCTCCGTCGCCGCAGCGCCGTAGGCGAAGTACTTGAACGGCTCGCCCTGGAAGGTGGTGGCGTCCCAGTGCAGGCCCTCGGTGCGGTAGAAGCCGGCTGCGGACAGCTGGACCCGCTGGAAATACGCCTTGTTGACCAGTTCTTCCCAGCTGACTTCCGCATCGGTGCCCAGCCCGCGCACGATGCCGGCCTCGAAGCGGATGTCCCGGGGCGGCACACCGAGCAAGCCGGACGCGACGACCGCGAGCCGCTCACGGATCTGCTCGCAGGCGTTCTTCACCGCACCGCCGTTGAGGTCGGTGCCCGAACTTGCAGCGGTTGCAGAGGTGTTGGCGACCTTGTCAGTGCGGGTGGGCGCGAGCCGGACCGTCGACAGCGGCACCCCGAGCGCGGTCGCGGCGACCTGCAGCATCTTGGTGTGCAGGCCCTGACCCATCTCCGTCCCGCCGTGGTTGATCAGCACCGACCCGTCCTTGTAGACCAGCACCAGGGCACCGCCCTGGTTGAACGCGGTCAGGTTGAAGGAGATGCCGAACTTCACCGGGGTGACCGCGATCGCGCGCTTGGTGTCGGCGTGGGTCGCGTTGAAGGCTGCGATCTCCTGCTGGCGCCGGTCGACGTCCGCGCTCGACATGACCTGGGACCAGGCGGCTTCCATCCGCTCCGGGTGCCGCACCGGCATACCGTATGGCGTTGCCTGTCCCTCGGCGTAGAAGTTGCGCCGGCGCAGCTCCATCGGGTCCAGGCCGAGCAGGGGAGCGCACCGGCCCAGAATGTCCTCCAGGACGAGCATGCCCTGCGGGCCGCCGAAACCGCGGAAGGCGGTCTGAGATGTCTTGTGCGTCTTGGCGATTCGGCCGTGCACCCGGATGTTGGGCACCCAGTAGGCGTTGTCGATGTGGCACAGGGCTCGCGCGAGCACCGGCTCGGACAGGTCGATGCTCCACCCGCCGTCGGCGACGAGCGTGGCGTCCAGTGCCTGCAGCAGGCCGTCGTCGGAGAAGCCGACCTTCCAGGTGGCGTGGAAGCCGTGCCGCTTGCCGGACATGGTGAGGTCCTGGGTGCGGTTGAGCCGGATGCGGACCGGGCGGCCGGTGAGGGTCGCGCCGATCGCGGCGATGGCGGCATAGCCGTGCGGCTGCATCTCCTTGCCGCCGAAGCCGCCACCCATCCGCAGGCACTGCACCGTGACCGCGTTGGCGGGGATGCCCATGACGTGCGACACGATGTCCTGCGTCTCGGTCGGGTGCTGGGTGCTCGACTGGATGAAGATCTGGCCGTTCTCGTCGACGTGCGCGAGCGAGCAGTGCGTCTCCAGGTAGAAGTGCTCCTGGCCGGCGAACTCGAACTCTCCGCTGAAAACCTTCGTGGCCGACGAAAACCCGGAGTCGATGTCGCCACGTTCGAGCGTCGGCTGGGCGCCCTGGTAGCTGCCCGCCTCGATCGCGTCGGTGACACGCACCAGCGAGGGGAGGTCCGTGTAGTCGACCTCCACCGCCTGGGCGCCCAGCCGCGCGGCTTCGAGGGTTTCCCCGAGGACCCACGCCACCGGGTGGCCGTAGTACATGACTTCGGAAGGAAAGAGAGGCTCGTCGTGCCGCGTGCCCGCATCGTTGACACCGGGCACATCGTCGGCGGTCAGCACACGGACGACACCGGGGACGGACATCGCCGGCGTCGTGTCGAGCCGGGTGACGCGAGCGTGGGCGTGCTCGCCACGCACCGGGTAAGCGTGCAGGACCGCGTGGGTCCGGCCGACCAGGTCGTCGGTGTAGAGCGCCGTGCCGGTCACGTGCAGCCTGGCTGCTTCGTGCGGCATCGACTCTCCGACAACGGGATTCGCGGGACGTTGGGACAGTTCACTCATGATGCGACCTCCGTCGAAACGGTCTCGGCATACAACTTGCGCAGTGAGGTGCCGAGCATCGCCCGGCGGTACTTGCTGCTCGCGCGGTGGTCGTCCATCGGGGTGCCTTCCTGTTGCAGCACGGCCGCAGCGGCGCGGGCGGTGTCGGCGGTCCACGGTTTGCCTTCGAGCGCGGCCTCGACCGCGGTCGCGCGCAGCGGAGTGGCTGCGACGCCGCCGAGACCGATGCGCGCCGTGCGCACGACGCCGTCGGCCACGTCGATCGCATACCCGACCGCGACGCTGGAGATGTCGTCGAAACGGCGCTTGGCGATCTTGTGGAATGCGGTGATCCCCGCGAGTGGCAACGGGATGCGCACGGCCTGGATGAGCTCGCCCGGCATCCGCACGGTCTGCCGGTAGCCGGTGAAGTAGTCGGCGAGCGGCACTACGCGGCTGCCGTCGACGCCGGCGAGCACGAGCTCTGCCTCCAGGGCGAGCAGTGCCGGCGGGGTGTCGCCGATCGGCGACCCGGTGCCCAGGTTGCCGCCGATGGTCGCGCCGTTGCGGATCAGCCGTGAGGCGAACTGCGGAAAGAGCTGCGCCAGCAACGGAATTCGACCGTCCAGCGTGCGCTCGATCTCGGTGAGGGTGAGTGCCGCGCCGAGTTCGATGTAGTCGGCGGTCTCCCGCAGGGTGCGCAGCTCGGGGAGCCGGTCGAGGCCCACCACGAGGTCGGCGCGGGTGGACCTGATGTTGACGTCGACACCCCAGTCGGTCGACCCGGCGACCGGGACGGCGCCGGGCTCGTCCTGCAGGATGCGCAGCGCCTCGTCGAGCGAGGCTGGTCGCACGAACCGCCGGCCGCCGCAGCTGTATGACGTGCGCACCGCTTCCGGTGCGGGACGGTCGCGCCGGGCTCCGAGCGCGTCGTCGTCCGGGACGTCGCCGAGTGCGAACGCCGCGTCGCGGATCGGCCGGTAGCCGGTGCAGCGGCACAGGTTGCCCGACAGCGAGTGCAGGTCGAAACCATTGGCACCGTGCTCAGGGCCATCTGCCGCGTGGGCATCGTCAGGTCCGCAGGCACGCTCCGGCCGGTAGTACTCCGCCGCCATACTGCAGATGAATCCCGGTGTGCAGTAACCACATTGGGATCCGCCGCGCAGCGCCATCTCGTGCTGCACCGGATGCAGCGAGTCGACGGTGCCGAGCCCTTCGGCGGTAATGATCTCCTGGCCGGCGAAGGCTGCCGCCGGTGGCAGGCACGCGTTGACCGCGGTCCACCGGGTGTGTCCCTCGCCGTCGGGCCGGGCCACGAGCACCGAGCAGGCGCCGCATTCACCTTCGGCGCACCCCTCCTTGGCGCCGGTGAACCCCTCGGAACGCAGCCAGTCGAGCAGGTTGGTGTGGATCTCGTCGGCGAACGTGTGCAACTGCCCGTTGACGGTCACGTCCAGGGCGGATGGCTGATCGGTCATCAGAGACTCCTTTCGAGCCGGGAGCGCAAAGTAAAACTCTACGGCTCAACATTTTGTTGAACAAGGATCGTGTGGCGCCGTGTCGGTCACGGCGGTCCGGGCATGCCGACGAGCCGCGCCGCCTCGCGTGCCTCGGTCGCGAGTTGCGCCTCATCGGCGCGAACCAGGCGTCCGTGCTGCACCACCGGCCGGCCGGCGACGAGCAGGAGCTCGAGCGGCGGCGGTGCGCCGAGCACCAGACCGGCGACCGGGTCGGCGATGCCGGCGTGGGCGAGCGTGTCGAGGCGCCATACGGCCAGGTCGGCCTGCTTGCCCGGCTCCAATGACCCGATCTGGTCCGCCCAGCCGAGCAGCCGGGCACCGCCGAGCGTGGCCGCCTCCAGTGCCTGCCGCACCCCGAGCGCGGTCGGTCCGCCCATTGCTCGGGCGAAGAGCAAGGCGTGGCGCGCCTCTTCGAGCATGGAGGTCGCTTCGTTGGACGCTGCGCCGTCGACGCCGAGGCCGACCGGGACCCCTGCCGCCAGCAGGTCCCGGGTGCGGCAGATCCCTGCTCCTAGCCGCGCGTTGGACGACGGGCAGTGGGCCACGCCGGAGCTGGTGCTCGCGAGCTGCCGGATCGCGTCGTCGTCGAAGTGGATCCCGTGTGCGAACCACACGTCGTCGCCGAGCCAGCCGACCGACTCCATGTAGCCGACCGGAGTCAGCCCGAAGCGCTCGCGGCAGAAGTCCTGCTCGTCGAGTGTCTCGGCCAGGTGCGTATGCAGCCGCACTCCGCGGTCGCGCGCGAGTGCCGCGGCCTCCCGCAGCAGGTCGGTGGTGACCGAGAACGGCGAGCACGGTGCGACGCCTACGCGCACCATGGCGTCGGCGGACGGGTCGTGATGTTCGTCGATCGCGGCGGAGGTGGCGGTCAGGATGTCATCGAGCGACTCGACGACATGGTCGGGCGGGAGCCCGCCATCGCTGTGTCCCAGATCCATCGACCCGCGGGTGGCGAAGAAGCGCACCCCGATGCGGTCAGCGGCGCGGATCTCCGCACCGAGCACATCGCCGCCCTCGCGAGGGAAGACGTAGTGGTGGTCCATCACCGTGGTGCACCCGCTCAGTGCCAGCTGCCCGATGCCGGCCGCTGCTGCCTGCCCGACGATCTGCTCGTCGATCCGCCCCCATACGGGGTAGAGCGTGGTCAGCCACTCGAAAAGTGTTGCGTCCACGGCATATCCGCGGGTGGCCCACTGATAGAGGTGGTGATGGGTGTTGACCAGACCGGGGGTGACGACACACCCGGTCGCGTCGATCAGGTCGACGTCCTCTCCCGTCGCGGCATACCGGCCGGGAGCGACCGACCGGATCCGGCCCCCGTCGACCACGACGTGGCCGACGGGGTGCTCGTGCCGGCCGGCGTCCATCGTGACGACGGTGCACCCGTCGACGACGGTCACCTGGGACGGGCTCATTGCGGGTTTGCCATGGAGGCGCGCGCGGTGCCGATCGGATCTGCGTCGGCAATCAGGTCGTCGAAGCGGTGCCCGGCGATCTTGGCGCTCTCGACCAGAGCCGTCACCAGCTCCTGATGACGCGAGTTGTCCAGCCGGGCACGTCCCTGGGCGACCAGCTGGTCGACCGAGCCGGCGTCACGGACGCAGATGACCAGCGGGAAACCGAACTTCTCGCGGTATGCCGAGGTCACACCCGCCAGTTCTTCGCGTTCGCCGTCGCGCAGCTGGCTGAGCATGATAGCTGCGCGGTCCCGGATCGAGGCGTCGCCCAGCTCACCCGGCGCGATCTCCTGGCTGCCGAGATCGGGGTAGCCGGCGATCAGCTCGCGCTGCTTCTCGTCGGACGCGGAGAACAGTGCCTCCTGGAACGATTCGCGTAGGTCCTGCGTGTCCTTGAACGGCCGGCGGTCGAAGGCGTCCGCGATGATCCAGGTGTTGCCCTGGAAGAGCGGCTCGAAGGTGTGGACGAAGTCTTCCTTGGGCATGGCATTGATCTGGGCCAGGCCGATGACGTCGCCGCTCGAGGTCGTCGCGATGGCTGCCCCGCGGCTGTTGCCCACGTGGAAGAAAACCATATAGAGGACGAACGCGGTGATCGAGCCGATGGTGATGCCCGAGCCGAGGAAGACCTGGTAGTCCTTCGGCAGCAGGGTGGACACACCCGGCTCAGCCGTGACCAGCATCGCCAGGCCGAGAGAGGTCGCGACGATGATGCCGTTGCGGTGGTCGTTGAAGTCGACCTTGCCGAGCGTCTGGATGCCGACCACGGCGACCGTCGAGAACATCGCCAGGCCCGCGCCACCCAGCACGCTGGAGGGTATGCCGGCGACGATCGCACCGGCCTTGGGCAGCAGGCCGAGGATGATCATGAACACCGCGGCGGTGGCCACGACATACCGGCTCTTGATCTTGGTGAGCCGCACCAGGCCGACGTTCTCGGCGAAACAGGTATAGGGAAAAGAGTTGAAGATGCCGCCGATGAAGGTGGCCACGCCGTCGGCGCGCAGTGCCCGCGCGACGTCCTCGCCGTCGACCCGCTTGCCGACGATTTCCGCGGTCGCGAAGACGTCACCGCAGGTCTCGACCATCGTCACGAGCATCACCAGGACCATCGAGATGATCGCGGCGAGAACGAACTTCGGCATGCCGAAGTGGAAGGGGGTGGTGACGCCGACCCAGCTGGCGGTGCGCACCGAGTCGAAGTGTGCCTCGCCGGCCAACCAGGCGATCAGGGTGCCGATGACCAGGCCGAGCAGCACTGCGATTGTCTGGACGAAGCCGCGGAAGAGACGCTGGATGACGACGATGATCACGACGGTGCCGAGGGCCAGGCAGAGGATCTTCCAGCCGCCGGACGCGAGGTGCCAGTTGCCGTGGGCGTCGGTGCTGAGCACCGACTGGCTGTAGGAACTCGTCTTGGGATCCCAGCGCAAGATGGCGTCACCAGCGGCCACGGGCAGCAGCGAGAAGCCGATGACGGTGATCACCGTGCCGGTGACGACGGGTGGGAAGAAGCGCACGATCTTGCCGAAGAATGGGGCGAGCAGGAACGTGACGACACCGGACACGAGGACCGCGCCGTAGATGGTCAGCAGCCCGTTGACGCCGCCGCCGGCGTTGACGCCGATGATGATCATCGGCGAGACGGCGGTGAAGGTGACGCCCTGCAGCAGGGGGAGGCGGACGCCGATCTTCCAGAAGCCGATGGCCTGCAGCAGCGAGGCGATGCCACAGGTGAACAGGTCGGCGTTGATCAGATGGATAAGTTGATCCGGGGTGAGGCCGATCGCGCTGCCCAGCAGGATCGGGACGATCACCGCACCGGCGTAGAACGCCAGCACATGCTGGAATCCGTAGATGGCCAGTTGTTGCGGGGGGAGAACTTCGTCGACCGGATGTTTGGCGGGTGGACGCACCTTCTCGGCGGTGGCAGCAGGCATGACGAGCGGTCCTTCCAAGTCCAGGGGGGGGACATCAATGATGTGGTGGCAAGGGCATTCTCGCGACTGTGCGGCCCGGCCGGGAGAGATTCCGCTGGTCATGCGAATCACATCGGAGTGGATGGTCGGCGGTATGACGGCCGCGGAACCAAATCTTCGCTTATACGGAATTTAAGTTTCGTGATATGGAATTGTCTGCGTGGAAGAGAGTATGCCGTAGGTCACACCCACGTCAACAGATTGTTGAAACTCGTTTCCTCGTGCTCCGCGTCAGCCCTGGACCCGGACACGGTTCAGGTAGTTGTAGATCGTGAAGCGGGACATGCCCATCGCTTCGGCGACCGTTTCGGCCGATCGGCGCATCTCGAAGGCTCCGCGTTCTTCCAGCAGGCGGACCGCGTGTTGTTTCTGGGTGCGGGAGAGTGCCGCGAGGCTGCTGCCGAGTTCGGTTTCGACACTCTGAATGAGCCTGGCCAGGCCGTCTGACAGGTCGCGGTCATTGGCTACTCGGACGTGAATTGTGCTGCCGTTCCAGGTGATCGGGACGTCGTCCGGTTGCGGATCGCGGTCCACGACCGTCGCTCCGACACGATCGAGCAACGGCTGCAGAGCCGCGACGAATGACTCGTCACGCATCGATGATCTCGATCTGCAGGCTGACCCGGGTGGCGCCGGCGGAGAGTGCGGCGCGCACGGCGTCACTCATCGACGACACGACGGCGTCGTCGGTGCCTTCGACGGTGGTGCCGAGTGGGCCGATTTCCGGCTCCAGCCCGCCGGTGCGCAGGGCGTCGGCAGCGGCTTGCGCATGTGCGGGCAGGGGGCCTTCGCCGCGGAATGGTTCGGTGGTGACTTCCCCGCGCACTCTCATTGCGCTGCCTTGGCCTTCGCCTTCGCGGCCTTCTTGAACTCGCGGACCTTCTGCAGCGAGGTCTCGTCGACGACGTCCGCGACGGACCGGAAGGAACCCGCCTCGGCATACGGGCCGATCGCCTCGCGCCAGCCGTCCGGGGTAATACCGAGCTGCTTGCCGAGCAGTGCGGCGAAGATGCGCGCCTTCTGATCGCCATACCCGGGAAGGGCTTTGAGACGTTTCAGCAACTCGGCCGTCGATCCGGCGGTGGTCCAGATGCGGGCGGCGTCGCCGTCATAGTCGTGGACGACCACTTGGGCGAGTTGCTGCACGCGCCCGGCCATCGACCGGGCATACCGATGTATGGCGGGAGGCGTCGAGCAGAGGTCGGCGAACTGCTCCGGATCCTGCGCGGCGATGACGGCCGCGTTGAGCGTGCCGAGCTTGGCGACGATCTTGGCCGGCCCGCGGAAGGCATGCTCCATGCCGTATTGCTGATCGAGGAGCATGCCGACCAGCAGTGCGAACGGGTCGGTGGAGAGCAACTGATCCGCGGCGTCGTCCTGTGCGATCCGGATGTTCGGCATACCGGCAAGCGTAGGCCGTGGTCGTTGAGGCGGGGGAGTGTTGGATGGTCGAGTAGGCGGGCGAGCTGTATCGAGACCATCCACCCGGGCGAAAAATCGGTGGCCGCTGTCGGCGGTCGCTTCTACGGTCTGCTGCATGACTGCTGCCACGACACCCGCACCCGATCCTGCGACTCGCGTCGACCCGCCGGTGCACGCACCCGAGACCGAGACGCTGCTCGGTTACCTGAACTACCAGCGCGACACCTTCCGCCTGAAGACCGGCGGTCTGGGCGCCGAGCAACTGGCCACCACGCTCGGGCCGTCACCGATGACGCTTGGCGGGATGATCAAGCACCTGGCGCTGGTCGAGGTGTCCTGGCTGCACCGCGTGCTGCATGGCGAGGACGAGCCGGAGCCGTGGGCCTCGGTCGACTGGGACAAGGACGCCGATTGGGACTGGCACTCGGCGGCGTCGGACACGCCCTCGGAGTTGTCGGCACTCTTGGAGGAGTCGGTGCGGATTGGGGACGCCGGCATCCAACGGGCGCTCGAGGCGGGCGGCATGGACGCGCTGTCGAGTAAGCCGAGCCGACGGACGGGTGAGCCGTTCACTCTCCGGTGGATCGTCACGCACCTGATCGAGGAATACGCGCGGCACAACGGACACGCCGACCTGATTCGTGAGTCGATCGACGGCAGCACCGGCGAGTGACGAGTGGTCAGCCCGTGAGCGCGGCCCGCCATACGGTGCTCGGGCTGGGTGCCTTGGCACACGACGACTTGAGCTCCGGCCCGTCCTCTGCGGTGACGTCGACCGTCCAGCTGCGCCCGTCAGTGTGGCTGACCGTGCACTGCCAACCGCCATCAGGTTCCTGGCTGCCGACAGCCGTCAGGGCCGCGCCGTGCAGCTCCGAAATATGTTGCCGCACCAAAGATTCGGCGACCTGAACCGGTGGCTTGAAACAACTGCGCCCTCTGTCGTGAGCCTCCGTCGCGAGCCCGGCCGGCACCTCGCGGCGTCGCTCGGCCTGCAGCGCGAGCGCGGCGAGTTGCGTCGTCAGTCGGGCATAGGTGTGGCCCGAGGGCAGCGCGATGCCGGTGGGCGCGAACCGGTGCCCGCCGGTGTGTGAGCACTCCCAGACGGCATCCGGATGGTCGCCGGCGAGGTCGAGCGCGAGTGGCCGGCCGCGCACCGCGCAGCACACGTCGCGCTTGCCGTTGGTGCAGATCAGCAGTGCCGGGTCGCGGGTCTCCTCCAGCTCGGGCAGCCGTTCGGTGACCGCGTCGGGGTCGTCGGCCAGCAGGTCGTCCCAGGGGAGGGAGAGCAGCTGTGCCGGATCATCGATCTCCCCGGTGAGCAGCCACGGATCGCGGTCGAGGCAGCCGGCGATCAGCACGGTGTGCGGCCCGTGGTGCGCCGTCTCGTCGTGCCGTCCGGATCGTCGGATCAGCAACAGCCGACCCGAGTGGTCGGCACAGGCGCGTTCCAGCGTCATACCCAGGTCATGGTCGAGATGCGACTCGGTGATGGCGCTATGTCCCCACGGGCCGTTCTGCTCCAGGCACACCCAGAAGCGTGCGTATGACGCCGACCCCCACGCGGGCAGGGCCGCGTCGTCCCACTCGACCGAGCAGGCGTCGGGCGGGCGCGGTGCAGCGTGGGATGTCGTCATCGTGGGGTGGCCTTCCGTCGGGCAGAACTCGGATCGGGTTTAGCGTAGGGCGGATTCGCGGTCAGCGGCGCGGGCGGTCCGGTCTCCATGCGGGGATGCCGTGCGCCGCCGCGCGGGCGGCTCGTGGGGCCGGCTTTCACGTCGTTCGGTGAGTGGTTCAGGTTGTCCACATCCCCTTGGGTTGGGGTGGGGATTGTGGATAAGGTTGTTCGTGAAAAGTGTTGCACCACAACAGGTTCCGTGGGTATGCTCGAACACATGGACGACGATGTGGCGGTCATCTTCGGGGACACGGCACCCCGCTGGGATGATGCCGCGGTCGCGTCGGTGCACCGGATGCTGACTGATGCGCTGGTCGGGGAAACCGATGGTTTGGCGCAGATCCGGGTGTTGGAAGAACTCAAGGGCGCGATTTGTGCCCGGCAAGCTAAGGTCACGGTCGCGGTGCATGAGCGGCAACGGGCTGCGGACGCGGCGCGGGGGTTGGACCGGGGG
>NZ_RJJQ01000030.1 GCF_003724155.1 Flexivirga caeni
CGATACGCCAAACGCGCCGCCTACTACGCCGCCGAAGTCACCATCGCTGGCATCATCCTCTGGCTACGCAACGATTCACAGGACACGCCCTAGGCGAATAAGTTCGCCGAGCCCGCCACTCGTTTCGGTCGTCGCCTCCGCGGCCGTCGGCTGGTCGTGCAGTTGGGTGGGGGTGGCTGTTGCCCGAATCGGTCGTCGCCCACGGTTTCGGGTATGCCGAGCGCGCGCTGGACCGCGCGCTGGGCACACTCGGAGTTGTCGGTTCAATCAGGAGTATGCCGAACGCGAGTCTCTGGGTGCCGGAGGCGGGATTTGAACCCGCACGCCCTTGCGAGCAAAGCATTTTGAGTGCTCCGTGTCTGCCGTTCCACCACTCCGGCGGGAGTGCCGCGCCAGTGTACGGGAGACGACGCCCCCGGCTCCACTCGGCGCAAGACTCCGGCAATCCCGGCGCGGTTGATCTCAAGCGAACTTGAGGTTCGATGATGGCTGACATGGAGATCACCGGGCTCGTCCGTCACGATCCGGACTTCTGGGTCTTCGCTCTGCCCGACGGTCGCAATGTCGAGGTGTTCGGCAAGGGCTTCCCAGGAAAGGAACACCTCTCGACTGGTCCCGTCGTGGGCTTCGCCGTCCGTGACCTGGCCGCCGCCGTGGAGGAGTTGCGGATAGCCGGCGCCGAGTTGCTCGGCGGGGCCGGCCCGACGTGGCAGCACTTCCGCGGACCCGACGGCACCGTCGATGAGCTCGTCGCAGACTGACAGGAGCGGGGATGCTGGGTCGGATCAGCCCGCACCGTGAACACGGCGTGCGGCGTCGCGTCGATGGTCAATGTCGTGGTGATGAACTCGTCGGACATCGGGACGCCTCTCCGTCGATGGCCGCCTCGCGGATTGATCCGACCTGCACGGAGCACTCAAAATGCTTTGCTCGCAAGGGCGTGCGGGTTCAAATCCCGCCTCCGGCACCCCGCTACCTTGACCGATGCTCACCGTCGCGCGCGAGCTGCCACGGCGACCACGCATCCCGCGAGCGCACCGGCAAGTGCGCCGAATACTGCCGCGGGCAGGCCGACTTCCGCGGCAGTGGCCCACGCGGTCGGCGTGTAGATCCGCAGTCCGGCGATCGTGCCGACCAGCACGCGGGCAACGCCGCAGGTGGCACACCCGTAGATCGCGTATCGCAGGACAGGGTGCGAGCGCCGGATGTCGCTCCAGGGCGCGACTGTCCAGGAGGAGTTCATGGCTTCTCCTTTCGGGCAGTGTGCCGCTCGACGGACACCACAGTAGCCGATTGTTTGAGCGACTGCTCAATAACGTGCGTCGCGCCGTCCCCGGCAACCGTCGGCCGGTATGTCGCGACCACCTCGCGGCCGGTTGCCGCGCGAACCCGCAGCGACCCACCCGGTGCCATACTGAACGTCAGCCGAAAAAGGGGGCGAACGATGTTCAGCGTTCCGTGGCAGTTGGTGCTGCCGGTGGTCGTCGTCGCGGTGGCACTCGTCCTCTACTGCCTGGTCGACATCGTGCGGACCGACGACGAACTGCTGCTGCACAAGTGGCAGTGGACGCTCGCGGTCGTGATCCTGGTGCCGCTCGGCGCGTTCGCCTACCTGCTCGTCGAGAAGCTCGGCATGGTGCACAGCCCGGGTGCGCCGCCGGGGGAGCTGGACACCCGCCCCGACCTCTACTTCGACCCCCGCAGGCGCTGACCCGGCACCCTTCCGGTCACCCTCTCTAAGCTGGTGGGTCGGTTCGGCCACGCCAGAAGGGGTACGGAAGTGCACATGATGTTCGACGCCCATGACGGCCAGGGCTGGCTGCAGGTGGAGGAGCTGCTGCTCGCGTTCGTGCTGTCCGCGGTGATCGGCCTGGAGCGACAGGTTCGCGGCAAGGCAGCGGGCACGCGCACCCAGACCATCGTCGGCACGTCCGCCGCGCTGATCCTGCTGGTCAGCAAGTACGGCTTCAATGACGTCCTCGGCAGCCACGTCATCCTCGACCCGTCGCGGGTTGCCGCGCAGGTCGTCTCGGGCATCGGTTTCCTCGGTGCCGGCCTGATCATCACCCGCCCGACGTCGGTCCGCGGGCTGACCACGGCCGCATCCGTGTGGGAGACGGCGGCGATCGGCCTGGCGGCCGGCGCCGGGCTTCCGCTGCTCGCGGTGCTGGTGACGCTGCTGCACTTCGCGGTCGTGCTTGGTTTCACGCCGCTGTCGCGCTGGCTCGGCGATCGAGGGCTCGGCGAGCGGCGCTACCTCGTCACGTATGCCGACGGGCGCGGCATCCTGCGCGAGGTGCTGTCCACCTGCACCGGGCGGCAATGGGTGATCGGCTCGCTGTCCGTGGAGCGCAGCCGCAAGCCGATCGACACGGAGTCGGACGGCGACGAGTCCGCCGTCGTGGCCGTGGGGCTGACGCTGACCGGCCGCGCGCTGGACCAGGTGGTGCCGGTGCTGGGCGCGATCGACGGCGTCATCCGCATCGACCGGGAGGAGTCGGACGACGACTGAACGGTTACCACGTCGCCCGCCGGGTCACCCGGTCACGATGCTCGCCACCAGGTTGATGGTGGCAGCGAGGATCACCGTGCCGAAGACGTAGGAGATCAGGCAGTGCCGCAACACGACCGCGCGGAACCGCGACTGGGTCACGTTGGTGTCCGAGACCTGGTAGGTCATGCCCAGGTTGTAGCTGAAGTAGAAGAAGTCGCTGTATGCCGGCGGCTCCTCGTCGTTGAAGTCGATGCCGCCCACCGGCGCGGTGTAGTAGAGCAGCGCGTACCGGGCGGCATACATCAGATGCAGCATCGACCAGGTCATGAAGACGCCCAGCAGCCCCAGCGCGGCGGCCAGTTGGCCCCGGTGCGAGTGCTCGAGGATCAGCAGGACAATGTTCGCGATCAGCGCGCCGACCGCCGCGCCGACGATCAGCAGCTCCTCCAGCCACGGTGCGAAGGTCTCGGTCCGCGTGTGCTCAGCCGTCGCATCGGCGTCCATCGGCCACAGCGCGACGGTGCCGAGCACCACGAAAGTCGTTGCCAGCGCGACGATTCCGCAGAGAATCCCGAATGACACGCGGGTGACCAGCGCTACTGCAACTCCGGCGAGCACGCCGACGACCGCGGTCAGCACCAGGCGGGGCAGGGCCGCGGTGAGCGGGTTCATCGGCGATCTCCTCGGTCCGGTCGCGTGGTCTGCGACGGGTGGCGTATGGCGAGCCTAGGCGCCCGTCCCGCGCACCGTGTCGGGGCAGTGTTGGATGACCTCATGGCACTCTTCGGCAGACGACGGGATACGACCGGCGAAGCGATCGCGGACTTCTGGGCCTGGTGGAGCGACGGCGGGTCCGGCCAGGTCGCGATGGCCGATTCCGGACCGGACCAGGTGCGACTGCTCGGGCCGCGCGTGGAACTCATCGACCCGAACCTGTCCTGGGAGCTGGCACCCGGCAGTGAGTCGGCGCACCTGCTCGTCGTGACCGCGGACGGCGACCCCGACCTGCGGGCGACCGCGCGGCGGTGGCTGGCCGGTGCCCCGCCGAGCGACTTCGTCTGGTCGTATGCCGACAGCCGCCAGCCCGCCGCCTCGCTCGACGGGCGCCGGATCGGCGTCGACGGTCACGAGTTCGACCTCGGCTCGGTGCAGGTCGGTGTGCGCCGCACCGGCAGCCGGCTGGACGTGACGGTCTACCACCCGCAGATGGCGCAGGTGCCGGCCGACAAGCGGATCACGTTGTGCTTCCACGCACTCGACGTCGCACTCGGCGAAGAGATGACCGAGACCTGGATCGGTGAGCTCGCTCCGGTCGAGGCTCCGCCGCTGGACGGCTTCGGGCTCACCGGGCTGCGGGCGGTGGTGCGCGACCTGCGCGGCGAGTTCACCGACGAGAACGGCGAGCCGCAGTGGATTTCGTTGCAGGGCAACGGTCCTCGCGGTGCTGTGATCGCGGGCGCGCAGGTGCCGCTCGCGGCGGCCTGGGCCCCGCAGTTCGACCAGCACATCGTGATCACCGCGCCATACCGGGACAGGGACGATGCCGGGCTGCCCGACCCGGCAGCAGCGGAGGAGCTGGAGCGGCTGCGCAGTCACGTGACCGACCGGCTCGAGGGGCAGGGGCGCGTGGTCGCCTACGAATGCAGCGGCGGCACCTGCCAGGTGCACGTGTATGCCGAGGGCTCGACCCCGGCCGCGGATCAGGTGAAGGCCGCCGTCGCCGGATGGGCGAACGGTGCGGTGCGGGTCGCCGTCGAGTCCGACCCGGGCTGGGCAGGAGTGGCGCACCTGCGCGGGTGAGCCGTCCCACACCGGCGCCGGAGCCCGCCGGCGTGCCCACCCGGCGTGCTTAGCTGGTCCGGTGAGCAACGAAAACGCTGCGATGCGAGTGCTGGTCGCCGAGGACGAAGCGATCATCCGGCTCGACCTCGCCGAGATGCTGCGTGATGCGGGGTTCGACGTGGTTGCCGAGGTCGGTGATGGGCGGCAGGCGGTGGACCGCGCGCTGGAGTTGCAGCCGGACCTGGTCGTGCTCGATGTGAAGATGCCGGTGCTGGACGGCATCAGCGCGGCGGACGAGATCGGGCGGGCGGGTGTCGCCCCGACGGTGATGCTGACGGCGTTCTCCGACAAGGACCTGGTCGAGCGCGCCAGCGACGCCGGGGTGATGGCGTATGTGCTCAAGCCGTTCACGATCGACGATCTGCGCCCGGCCATCACCATCGCGCGATCGCGGTGGGCCGAGCGCAGGGCGCTGGAGCAGGAGGTCGCCGACCTCGGGTCGCGCCTGGAGACGCGCAAACGGATGGACCGGGCCAAGGGGATCCTGATGCAGCAGCTGGGACTGGATGAGCCGAGTGCCTTCCGCTGGATCCAGAAGACGGCCATGGACCGGCGTCTCGGCATGCGAGAAGTTGCCGACGCGGTGATCGCCGGATCCACGGGCGGTGGCCAGTGAACGTACAGTGAGTGCACATACCCGAGGGAAATAGCCAGCAAACACACAGTCATCGACCAAAATTCCCGGGTAATGGTCAGTAAACACACGGCATGGGACGCAGTTCTGGGTAAGTAATCAGAACGTAACAAGCGAAACCTCAGAATGAGGGTGTAGCCGCGCCCGATTCGCTCTAAGGTCACTGTCACGCGCGCGGCGCATCCGGCGAGTGCGCGCTCCCTGTGTCTAGGAGGAACCTTCGTGCGTGCGACGAAGCTGATCGTCATACCGGCGATCGCAGCAGTGATGACAGTGGCCGGCTGTGCCAACAGCAGCTCCGGTGGCGGCGGGGGCAGTGCCTCAGGAACCGGCGGCAGCTCCGGCGGCAGCAACGGGCTGAAGAGCCTCCCGGAGCAGACCAAGATCGACGTTCCGGCCGATGCCGTGAAGCCAGCCGGCGACGGCAAGGCGGTCTGCGCGCCGACCACGACCTTGGCCTACGTGGGTGCCGAGACGGGCGCCAACGCGCAGCTGGGCATCAACATCTACAACGGCGTGCAGCTCGCGATCGACGAGCACAACAAGGCCAACCCGAAGTGCCAGGTTCAGTTCAAGAAGTTCGACACCGAGGGTGACCCGAGCAAGGCGACCGGCCCGGTGACCCAGGCGGTCAACGACAAGACCATCGTCGGCGTGGTCGGCCTGCCGTTCTCCGGCGAGTCCAAGTCGACCGGCAAGATCTTCCAGCAGGCAGGCCTGCCGCACATCACACCCTCGGCGACCAACCCGTCACTGACCCAGAACGGCTGGACGACGTTCTTCCGAGGCCTCGGGAACGACAACGTCCAGGGCCCGGCGGCTGCGAAGCTGGCCACCACCATGCTCGGCGGCAAGAAGGTGTTCGTCGTCCAGGACGACTCCGACTACGGCATCGGCCTGGCCAAGACCACCCAGGCCGCCCTGCCGAAGGCCGACCTCGTCGGCACCGACAAGGTGACCACCGGCCAGAAGGACTTCTCGGCCACCGTGCAGAAGGTCATGAACTCCAAGGCCGACGTCGTCTTCTACTCCGGCTACTACGCCGAGGGCGCGCCGTTCGACCAGCAGCTGGTGCAGAAGGGCTTCAAGGGCGACTTCATCGGCCCGGACGGTGTGAAGGACCCGCAGTTCATCAAGCAGGCCGGCGACGCGAGCAAGAACGCCTACTTCACCTGCCCGTGCATCCCGGGTGATTTGATCCCGAGCTTCGCCGACGCCTACAAGAAGGTCAGTGGTGGCACCGCACCGGGCACCTACTCAGTCGAGGGGTATGACGCCGCGACGATCATGCTGACCGGCATCGACAAGGGCAAGACGACGCGCTCCGCCATGGAGCAGTTCATCCGCACGTATGACGCCGACGGCCTGTCCAAGAAGTACAAGTGGACCTCGACGGGTGAGCTGGAGAGCCTGCCGGTCTACGCCTACAAGGTGTCGAACGGCAACATCGTCTCCGCCGGCGTGATCCCGAGCAGCTGACGCATCGCTTCTTCGCCGACGGCCACGGCGCGCTTCCCGCCGGTGGCCGTCGGCGAAGTGCCGTGCCGGCAGTTCCGAACGAGCATCACTGACCGCTAGGAGAACCACTCGTGCATGGTCTTGTTACCAGCCTTGCCACGGTTGACAGCAGCTGGATCCAGTTCGACTGGAGCAACCTCTTCCAGAACTTCTGGCCCGCCACCTTCGACGGGATGACCTTCGGCGCGATCTACGCGCTCGTCGCCCTCGGCTACACGCTGGTCTACGGCGTGCTCAACCTGATCAACTTCGCGCACTCGGAGGTCTTCATCTCCGGGGCGTACGCGGTGGTGTTCACGCTGTCCGCGCTCGGTTTCGGGCCCAACCCGCCGCACCTGTCACTCATCGCGATCATCGGTGACCTGTTGCTGGCCTGCATCGCGGCCATGATCGTCTCGGCGATCGTCGCGCTGATCGTCGAGCGGGTCGCCTACAAGCCGTTGCGAGATCGCGGCGCACCACGCCTCGCCTATTTGATCAGCGCGATCGGCGCCTCCTTCGCGATCCAGTACATCTTCTTCAACTGGCGCAGCTCGAACGCCGAGCCCGCGGTCATCATGTTCAACCCGAAGCCGATCTTCGACGTCTTCGGCACGATCATCGACAGCCAGCAGCTGACCATCGTGATCGCGGCCATCGTGATGATGGTGGCCACCGACCAGTTCATTCGCCGCACCCGGCTCGGGCGGGGCATCCGCGCGGTCGCGCAGGACCCCGACACCGCGACGCTGATGGGCGTCAACAAGGAACGCATCATCATGTCGACGTTCGTCATCGGCGGCATCCTGGCCGGCGCGGGTGCGCTCTTCTACGTGATGAAGGTGCCGTCCGGGGTCATCTACAACGGCGGTTTCATCCTCGGCATCAAGGCCTTCACCGCGGCGGTGCTCGGCGGCATCGGCAACATCCGCGGCGCCCTGCTCGGTGGCCTGCTGCTGGGCATGATCGGCAACTACGGCCAGTACCTGCTCGGGGACGCGCAGTGGACGGACGTCGTCTCGTTCATCGTGCTGGTCCTCGTGCTGATGGTCCGGCCGGAAGGCATCCTCGGTTCCAACCTCGCGAAGGTGCGTGCGTGATGGGCATCAATCCAGAAGGCCCGCCGATGGGCGGCGCGGAAGCTGCTCAGCTGGACGCGGACGAGCTGGCCGAAACCAAGGGCAGCCGGCTGGACAAGCTGCGCGGCCGGTGGCGCGCCCTGCCGCGCTGGCAGCAGTGGCTGGTGCTGAGCATCGTCGCGCTGGTCGTCTTCTTCTTGCCGGTCATCAACCCGCCGATCATCACCACCGAGCCCGGCACCGACTTCCCGCTGGCCTGTTTCGACATGGCGCGGTTCGCGCTGGTGGCGCTCGGCCTGAACGTCGTGGTCGGCCAGGCCGGCCTGCTGGACCTGGGCTACATCGGGTTCTTCGCCGTCGGTTCGTATGTCGCTGCGCTCTGGACGAGTTCGGACTCGACCTACGTGCACATTCCGTTCCTGTGGACGCTGCCGCTCGCCATGGTCGTGACGGTGTTCTTCGGGGTGCTCCTCGGCATACCCACGCTGCGGCTACGCGGCGACTATCTGGCCATCGTGACACTCGGGTTCGGTGAGATCATCCGGCTGCTGGCCAGCATCGTGCCCGCGCTGCGCGGCAACGTCGGCTTCCAGAACGTCGGCGCACCCCCGGGAACCCACGACGGCAAGCAGATCTTCGACAACAGCCACGGCACGCCGTGGTACATGATGACGGTCGCCATCATCATCGTCGTGATGCTGCTGCTCGGGAACCTCGAGCGGTCCCGAGTCGGCCGGGCGTGGGTCGCCATCCGGGAGGACGAGGACGCCGCGGAGACGATGGGTGTCCCGACGTTCAAGTTCAAGCTGTGGGCGTTCGGCACGGGTGCCGCGATCGGCGGTCTCTCCGGCGCGATCTTCGCCGGGCAGGTCGGCTTCGTGAACAACCAGAAGTTCGACGTCGCGACCTCCATGCTGTTTCTGGCGGCGGTCGTGCTCGGCGGTTCCGGGAACAAGTTCGGGGCGGTCATCGGCGGCGCGATCGTGTCCTACATCCCGAACCGGTTCATCGAGATCGCCAACTACAAGTACCTCATCTTCGGCGTGGTGCTGATCGTGCTGATGATCTTCCGGCCGCAAGGCCTGCTGCCGGCCCGCAACCATCTGCTCGCCGCCATCGGCCGGATCCGGCAGTGGACCGGCACGGCGTCCGGGCAACCGGAAGCTGCCGCCGCGACCGATGCCGGCCGGATCACGTTGCGCAAGGAGGAGGACCAGTGAGCACCGCCATACCGGACCCGGCGGACGGTCGGACGGTCACCGAGCAAGAGATCGCCGACATCGTGGCGCCGGATCGCGAAATCGCGGTCTCGGTGGGTGAGCCGCTCGTCGTACTCGACGAACTCACCGTCACCTTCGGCGGCCTGACCGCCCTCGACCACGTCTCGTTCGAGATCCGGCGCGGCGAGATCCTCGGCCTGATCGGCCCGAACGGCGCCGGCAAGACGACCTGCTTCAACGCGATGACCGGCGTCTACAAGCCGTCGCACGGCACTGTGACGATGGAGGGCGCGTCCCTGGTCGGCAAGAAGAAGCACGCGATCACCCGGGCTGGGGTGGCCCGCACCTTCCAGAACATCCGCCTCTTCGGCGACATGACCGCTCTGGAGAACGTGGTGGTCGGACTCGACGCCCGCCACCGCACCAGCGTTCCGGGTGCGATCTTCCGCACCCCACGGCATGTGCGCGAGGAGCGCGAGTCGATCGAGCGGGGTATGGCGCTGCTGGAGTTCGTCGGGATCGCCGGCGAGGCCACCTCGCCGTCGCGCAGCCTGTCCTACGGCTCGCAGCGACGCCTGGAGATCGCCCGCGCGCTCGCCACCGAGCCGAAGCTGTTGTGCCTGGACGAGCCTGCGGCCGGATTCAACCCGGCCGAGAAGGAAGAGCTGATGACGCTCATCCGGCAGATCCGCGACGACGGCTACACCGTGCTGCTCATCGAGCACGACATGAAACTGGTCATGGGAGTGACCGACCGCATCGTGGTGCTGGAGTTCGGCCGCAAGATCGCCGAGGGCGCACCGAAACAGATTCAAGAGGACCCGGCAGTGATCGCGGCATACCTGGGCGTGGAGGACGACGACGATGGCGTTGCTTGAGCTGAACAGCATCAGCGTCCACTACGGCCGCATCCAGGCGCTGCACGAGATGTCGATCCACGTCGACGAGGGCGAGATCGTGTCGCTGATCGGAGCCAACGGCGCCGGCAAGACCACGACCATGCGCGCCATCGCCGGACTGCTCGGCCTGTCCGCGGGGTCGATCCAGTTCGACGGCGGCGACGTCTCCAAGACGAAGGCGCACCTGCGCGTCATCCGAGGCATGTCGCTCGCGCCGGAAGGCCGCGGGATCTTCCCGGCCATGACGGTGCTGGAGAACCTCGACATGGGTGCGTTCGCGCGCAAGGACAAGTCGTCGATGGACGCCGACTTCGCGCGCGTCTTCGACCTCTTCCCGCGGCTGAAGGAGCGCTCCAAACAGGCCGGAGGCACGTTGTCCGGTGGCGAGCAGCAGATGCTGGCGATCGGCCGGGCGCTGATGGCGCACCCGAAGCTGCTGCTCCTCGACGAACCGTCGATGGGCCTGGCACCACAGTTCATCCGGCAGATCTTCCGCATCGTCAAGGAGGTCAATGAGCAGGGCACGACGGTGCTGCTCGTCGAGCAGAACGCCAACCAGGCGCTCAAGCTCGCCCACCGGGCGTACGTACTGGAGACGGGTCACATCACCCGCGAGGGTTCCGGGGCCGAGGTCGCGGCCGACCCCGCGGTGCGGGCGGCATACCTGGGCGCCTGAACGTCTCCTGGCGGTGTCGACTGCCGGATCAGCGGCAGTTGAGAGGACGCTGTGCCGGATCCGTGTTCAACCCACGGATCGAGGGCGTACGCTGCCCTGTGCAGTCCTGCTCGGGGCCCGGCGAGACGGAGGAAGTTGGATGGCCAGATCGGCCGTACAGGTCACCCGCGTGACCTACGGGGACGAGGATTCTTTCGTCCAGTTGTGGCGCGACTCGAAGCTCGCGGACGGGCACACCGAGGATCAGATCGACCGGGCGCTGCGCGAGGGCCGGCTGACGCGGGCGTGCGAACGCCCGGACGTGCGGATCTTCGCCGCTTCCGTCGACGGCGACCCCGTCGGCTTCACGATCGTGATGTCCGGTCCGGTGTCGGCGCTGCAGGACACCCTCGCCGTCTGGGTGGACGTGCTGTGGGTCCGGCCGGGGCGCCGCCAGCGCGGGGTCGCGGGCGCGTTGCTGCAGGCTGTTGCGACATACGCCGAGCACATCGGTGCCCCTGAGATCGTGTCGTGCGTCCCGTCGGCCAGCAGGGACGCCAATCGCTTCTTCGCCCGGCTCGGGTTCGCATCGGTCGTCACCGAACGGATGACGACACCGGCCGCGTTGCACCGCCGCCTCGCGGGGCCGGGGGCCGTGGTGGGCGAGGCGGTGCGGCGCCGGCGAACGCTTCGTGCCCGCACCCGGCGTCACGAGGTGCTGACTCCGGCGGAATGAAACCGCTTGTGGTTACTTGGCTTTCGGAGCGGAGTCGCGCAGCAGGCAGGTGATCCGGCTGGTGCAGATACGGTTGCCGTCCTCGTCGGTGATGACGACCTCGTAGGACGCCAGGGTGCGCCCGAGGGACAACGGCGTGGCGGTGCCGGTGACCAGGCCGGAGCGCGCACCGCGGTGGTGCGTGGCGTTGATATCGAGGCCGACGGCAATGCGCCCTTCGCCCGCATGGACGGCTGCGCCGACCGAGCCAAGGGTCTCGGCGAGCACCACGCTGGCGCCGCCGTGCAGCAGGCCGTAGGGCTGGTTGTTGCCCGCGACCGGCATGGTCGCGACGATTCGCTCAGGGCTGGCCTCGGTGAAGACGATGCCCATCTTCTCGCCGAGCGTGCCGGTGTTGAGGTCGTTGAAGAGCGCGACCAGGTCGGTCCCGGGAGTCGGGGCGGGGGACGGCGTCGTGGTGTCGGTCATGACCCCTAGGCTGCCAGGTGTGAAACGCCTGCTGCTCCTCGACGGTCACTCGCTCGCCTATCGCGCCTTCTACGCGCTGCCCGTCGAGAACTTCTCGACCAGCACCGGGCAGCCGACGAATGCCGTCTATGGCTTCACCTCGATGCTGATCAACGTGCTGCGCGACGAGGAGCCGACGCACGTCGGCGTCTGTTTCGACGTCTCCCGGCAGACGTTCCGGGCGGAGGAGTATGCCGAGTACAAGGCGGGCCGCGCCAAGACGCCCGACGAGTTCAAGGGGCAGGTGTCGCTGGTCCACGAGATCCTCGACGCGCTGAAGATCCGCTACGTCGAGATGTCCGGCTGGGAGGCCGACGATCTGATCGCGACGCTGTCGACCGAGGCGGAGGCGGCGGGTTTCGACGAGGTGCTGATCGTCTCCGGTGACCGCGACGCGATGCAGCTGGTGACCGACAAGGTCACCGTGCTCTATCCCGCCAAGGGGGTCTCCGACCTGTGGCGGATGACACCGGCCAAGGTCGAGGAACGCTACCTGGTGCCGCCGGAGCGCTACCCGGACCTGGCGGCGCTGGTCGGAGAGAAGTCCGACAACCTGCCGGGGGTTCCCGGCGTCGGCGCCAAGACCGCGGCCAAGTGGATCGGGCTCTACGGCGACCTGCCCGGCATCGTCGACCACGTCGGCGAGATCAAGGGCAAGGTCGGCGACTCCCTGCGCGAGCACCTGGACGGCGTGCTGCGCAACCGGCGGCTCAACCAGCTGGTCCGCGACGTGCCGATCGGAGTCACCCCGGACGACCTAGAGCGGCAGGTGTGGGACCGCGACCAGGTGCACCAGGTCTTCGACGGCCTGGAGTTCCGGGTGTTGCGGGAGCGCCTCTTCGCAACTATCGAAGCAGGCGGGGCAGAGGCTGAAGGTGCAGTCGAGGTCGAGGGTTCGGTGCTGGAGCCCGGCGAGGTTGCCTGGTGGGCCACGTCATACCTGACGTCGAAAGACCGGGCAGGCCTGCACGTCGTCGGCGACTGGGCACGCGGCGCCGGAGACGTGCGCGCACTCGCGATCGCGGTGGGCGAGGAGCGCGCGGCATACGTCGACGTGGCGGAGCTGACTCCGGAAGGAGAGAGCGCGATCCGGGCGTGGCTTGCCGACCCCGAGCGACCGAAGGTGATGCACGACGCGAAGGGCCCGCTGGAGGCGTTGTATGCCGCGGGCCTGCCGCTCGCCGGGCTGGTCAGCGACACGGCGCTGGCGGCATACCTGGTGCGGCCGGACCAGCGCGCCTACGACCTGGGCGACCTGGTGCTGCGGTTCCTGAAGCGCGAGCTGCGGCCCGAGCAGGACAACCCGGCGCAGGGCATGCTCGACCTGGACGGTCACGACACCCAGGCGGAAGAGGCGATGGTCCAGGCCCGCGCGGTGCTCGACCTGTCGGCCGCGCTCGACGGACAGGTCGAGGAAACGGGTGGCACCGAGCTGCTGCGCGACCTGGAGTTGCCGCTGGTCGAGCTGCTGGCGCAGATGGAGCGGGTCGGCATCCACGTCGACCCCGACCTGCTCGACCGGCTGGAGAGCGACTACGCCGACGCGCTGGAGCGGGCCGCGGAGGATGCCTACGAGGCGGCGGAGGGTGAGCGGATCAACCTCGGCTCGCCGAAACAGTTGCAGACACTGCTTTTCGACAAGCTCGGCATGCCCAAGACCAAGCGCACCAAGACCGGCTACACCACCGACGCCGACGCCTTGACCGAGCTCTACGCCAAGACGGGGCACCCCTTCCTGGAGGCGTTGCTGCGACACCGGGACGCGGCGCGCCTGCGCGTCACGGTCGAAGGGCTGAGCAAGTCGATCGCCGACGACGGACGCATCCACACCACCTATCAGCAGACCATCGCGGCGACCGGTCGCCTGTCGTCCACAGACCCCAACCTGCAGAACATCCCGATCCGCACCGAGGAGGGCCGGCGCATCCGGGAGGCGTTCGTGGTCGGCGAGGGATACGAGTCGCTCATGTCGGCCGACTACAGCCAGATCGAGCTGCGCATCATGGCGCACCTGTCCGGTGACGCCGGGCTGATCGAGGCGTTCCGCAGCGGCGAGGACCTGCACCGCTACGTCGGTTCGCGCGTGTTCGGCGTCGAGCCGCAGGACGTGACCGCGGAGATGCGGGCGAAGGTGAAGGCGATGTCCTACGGGCTGGCCTACGGCCTGTCGGCATACGGTCTGTCGAAGCAGCTCTCGATCAGCACCGCCGAGGCGAACACGCTGATGGAGGAATACTTTTCGCGGTTCGGCGGGGTGCGCGACTACCTGCGGGAGGTGGTCGACGTCGCACGCAAGACCGGCTACACCGAGACCATGCTCGGCCGCCGGCGCTACCTGCCCGACCTGACTTCCGACAATCGGCAGCGGCGCCAGGCGGCTGAGCGGATGGCGCTCAACGCCCCGATCCAGGGTTCGGCAGCCGACGTGATGAAGCTGGCGATGCTGCACGTGCGGCGGTCGCTGGACGCTGCCGGAGTGCGGTCGCGGATGCTGCTGCAGGTGCACGACGAACTCGTCCTGGAGATCGCGCCGGGGGAGCGCGCGCAAGTCGAGGAGATCGTGCGTCGCGAGATGGGCAACGCCATCGAGTTGGACGTCCCGCTCGATGTCAGCATCGGCGTCGGCAACTCCTGGCACGCCGCCGCCCACTGAGCACCGCTGTCGGACGGGCTATCCGTCGCGGCGGAAGACCTGCTGGATGAGCGGGGCCAGCCAGCTCCAGATGACGCTGCCGGAGGCGGCGGTGTAGTGATAGCCGTCGGCATACAGGGCCGTGCCGTTGATCGCATCGTGGTAGCCGCCGGTGCACAGCAGCTTGTCGAAGTCGAACACCGTCGTACCCGTCGATGCGGCCCACTGCCGGACCTTCGCGTCGATGGTCGCGACGCGCCCGTCGTCGTTGATGTGCTTGGCGTCGTCGGTGAACCCGATCACCCGATGGCACGTCAGGGTCGCGACCGCGAAGTGCTTGGCGCCGGCGGCGAGTGACTCACGCCGCACGGATCCCAGCATGCTGCCCAGCCAGTCGAGGTAGGCGGGTGTGCCGAAGTGCAGGGTCCGGCCGTTCACGAGCATGTCGCTGGTGATGCTCTGCGGGACCATGAAGATCGCCAGGTCCGGCGGGTCGCTGCGCAGTCGCTCCTGCCATTGCCGGTGGAACGCCGGGCAGCCGGCGCCGATCGGCTGGACCTGACCGTCCAGCACCTTCTGTCCGGGGAACGGGTCACAGCCCAGGCTGACGTCGGTGGCGACGTTCAGGTCGGGGTATTTCACGCCGGGGAAGGCGCTCTGCAGGCTGTCGGGCACCGAGTTGCCGATCAGGGTGACCGTCTTGCGCGTGGCCATCGGCGTGTAGGGCGTAGCCCGCACCTGAACGCCGTCGCCGGTCGCGGCCGCCGCGCCCACCTCGGACCGCGGCAGCACCACCAGGCCGGCGGTCAATGCGCAGAGCACGCCGACCGCCACCGGCCGGCCCAGCCCGGGTCGCCCCGGAACGAGCGCGCGCAAGCCGCCGGCGCGCACCGGGCGCTCGACATAGCGGTAGGTGAGGTAGGCCAGTGCGACGGAGACGGCAAGTTCGGCGACTCCGCGCGCGAAGGCCGGCAGGTGGATCCGGCGGTCGTTCAGGAAGACGATCACCGGCCAGTGCCACACGTAGAGCGCGTAACTGAGCAGCCCGACCCGCCGCAGCGGCTTACTCGCCAGGACACGCTGCACCGGCGATCGGGTGAGCGACGCGCCGGTGACGATGGGCGCGACCGCCACGACGCACAGGGCCGCGAGCCCGCCGCGGAACGGTATGGCGGAGGTGTCGGTCAGCACGACGAATCCGGCGAGCAGCACGATCAGTGCGGGAATCGACGCGACCCGGCAGCAGCGGTCGATCGCATCGGCGGTCCGGCCGAACGGCGACGAGCCGGCACGCTTGCCAGTGCGTCCGGCCCGGTCGCCGAATTCCCGGCCGCTCACCAGCACGGCGACCGCGGCGCCGATGAGCAGCTCGAATGCGCGGGTGTCGGTGCCGTAGTAGACCCTGCTCGGATCGGCGCCCGGCACGTAGAGAGCGGCCATCCGCCATACCGACAGGGCGGCGAGCACCGTCAGCGCGCCCGCCACCAGTGCCCGCCGGCGCCGGCTGCGTGCGGCGAGCGTGAGCAGCGCGATCAGCAGGATGGGGAAGATCAGGTAGAACTGCTCCTCGATGGCCAGCGACCACGTGTGCACGACCGGGGACGGCATCGACAGGGAACTGAAGTACTGATCATTGGACAGCAGCAGCCGCCAGTTGGCGACGTAGCAGAACGCGCTCAGCACGTCCCACGCGTCGGCCGCGCGTCGTGACGGCGGCGCCCAGACCGCCGCCACCGCGGTCACCGCGAGCAGCATGAGGGTCAGTGTCGGCAATAGCCGCCGGGCTCGAGCCAGCCAGAATCCGACCAGGTCGATCCGGCCCCACGCCGCGCGTTCGTGCAGCAGCAGCGAGGTGATCAGGAAGCCGGACAGGACGAAGAAGATGTCGACACCCAGCCAGCCGCCGCGCAGCCACGGGATGCCGAGGTGGTAGCCGACGACGGCGAGCACGGCGATGCCGCGCAGCCCGTCCAGTGCCGGGCGGTAGGACAGCCCGTGACGGACCGGGCTCCCTGCCCGGCCGCTGCGGGGGTTCAGCGCTCGTCCGGCACGCTGCGACGGGACGCCCGCTCGTCGTCGTCCGGCCGGTCATCGTCGTGCCGGGTCGCTCGTGGCTCCGGCCGGTCATCCTCGTGCCGCCGCGGGGGTCGTGCCTCCGCCCGGTCGTCGTGCCTCCGGTCGGTATGACGGTGACGGACGCTCGATTCGTCGAACCGGTCGTCGTCCCAATCGCGGTCCCGGCCTCGCCCCGTGTCGCGGTCCCGCTGGCTGCGGGGAATCGCACGATGCTCCTCGCGCCGGTCGACGCCGAACATCAGCACGCCGGCCACCACGGTGATCAGGCAGATCGCGAGCGAGGCGAACGCGCGGTAGCGGTTCTCCTGGGTCACGTCGCCGCACACCCCATGCGCGAAACTCCCGCCTGCCGGGCTGAGCGCAGTGCCGCAGCCGAACACGCCACCGGAGGACGTGCGAACGCTCGTGACGGGCACGAAGAGGAAGTAGACACACAGCACCAGGAGGGCCAGCCCGATCAGTACGCAGATCTTGCTGCCGGTGCGCAGGGTCATCACGGTGCGCGTCTCGACGTCATCCATGGCGCGTATGTTACTCAACAGTTGGGTCCGGGTGGCGGTGTGCGGAGAGCCCGGTGCGTCCGGATTTTTCAGGACCGGTCCGCGGGTGGTATGTCGATCCAGAGCAGCACGCCCGATCCGACCGGGGCCGGGAGCGGTATGGACGCCGCGCCGCTGCCCGGGTGGACCGCGTGCACCGAGCCGGAGTCGGCCAGCGTGACGATGACCGAGTGCGGGACGGTCACGTTCAGGTCCCATGACGAGATGTCTTCGGGATAGGACCAGGCGAGCAGGAAGCGTGCCGGGTGCCCGTCGCGCATCAGCTGGAAGCCGACGGCCGGCGCGAGCGTGATGAACGACTCGAGCCCGGCCGACTCGATCCGGACCGGCACACCGGGCCGTGCGTGGTCGTGCAGGTAGTTCTGGACCGCGTCGATGACGACACGCGACCGCATCGAGGTGACCCGGGATGGCGCCCGCGCGGTTGCGGCGGCGAGCACGCTCGCAGCGACCAGAGCAGCCGTCCCGGCCGCCGTGACACGCCGCACTACCGTGGGGTCGGCCCTGCGCCATACCGGCTCGTCGGCCAGGAGCTCGGCGCACCGGACGGCGAGGACCGCGTAGGCAAGCGGGGTGATGACCAGGACCGGCAGCTGCCAGTAGGACTGCTGGAGGTCGGCCGGCATCCGCGACAACGCCGTCGATTCGCCGATGACCGCGGCGAGCACGACCCAGCAACCGCGTGTCGCGGCGGTGCGCGGCAGTCGCGGGCCCGCGGTTGCCGCGAGCAGGAGCAGCACCAGGACGACGAGCCCGGCGGCGGTCGTGGAGCCGCTGGGCGGAGTGGTGAAGTCGTTGCCGAGGCGGGTCAGCGCGGTCGGGGACAGGTGACCGATCACGAAACGCGCGCCAGCCGGCATGCCGTTGTGCGACGGCTCGCCGGGGCTGTCGGCGGTGGCGAACTGCCAGACCAGCTGCACGTTGTTGGGGTGTATGACGAAGAGCTCGACGATCGGCGGCAGCCAGGCGAGCACGGTGAGGCAGGTCGCCACGACGACGCGCTTGCGGGCTGCTGCGCGGCTGCGCCAGGACCGGCTGCGGTGGCCGGTGCGCAGGTTGCGCCATACCCGGGCGGCACAGCACCCCAGGGCGACGACCATGACGGCCACCACGACAGGACAGAAGGCGAGGTTCACCTGAGCCGCGAACGATCCGGCGAGCAGCATCACCCACGGCCCGTGCGGGTCCCGGTCCAGCACGGCCCACGCCGCGACCAGCATCAGCAGGACGGACAGGATGCCGGCGTAGGGGTTCAGCGGCCGGGCCAGGACGTCGGGGCCGAGCAGCCACTGCGCGAGCAGCAGCGCACCGGCCACCGGCACGGCCGTGCGCAGGCGACGCAGCCGGTAGGCCATCACGACCGTGCCCACCACGCACACCAGGTTGACGAGGGCGACCGACAGCACAATCCCGGTGGCGCTGTAGTGGAACAGCGCCGAGACCGGCGCATCCAGGTAGAACTCGAGCGGGCCGGGGTGGTGGCTGTCCAGGCTGCGCTGCGTGTTGCCGCTTGTCGACCGCATCCCGACCAGCGGGGGATGCGCGCTGAACACGGCCTGGATGCGCGCGGCGACGATGGCGTCGTCGCCGACCGGCAGCCAGCCTGCGGCGATCGCGCGCGCGGCCGCCACGACGACTGGCACCGCGCACAGCAGGCTCAGCAGGGTCGCCGGGTGCAGGGCGAGCGATCGGGTCCGGCGGACTCGGGCTGACCTCCGCGGCCGCGCGATCGCCGGCCGGGAGACGTCAGCGGGCGAGGCCATGCGCAGGATGCTCCCGGACGTGGGGGGTGGACGGTTCGTGCTGCAGGGTAGCCGAGTCGCCGGCCCGACATAATGCGAGCGTGAATGTCGCAGCGATCGTGCTCGCTGGGGGAGTGGGCAGCCGGATGCGTCCGCTCACCGACGCGTGTCCCAAGCCGCTGCTCCCGCTGGGCGCCGAACCGCTCGTCGGTTACCAGTTGCGGCGGCTGGCCGCCGTCGGTGTCCGGCGGGTGGTGCTGGCGACCGGTTATCTCGCGGCATCGTTCGACGCCGTGCTCGGCAACGGTACGCAGTGGGGTCTGGAGCTGACGTACAGCGTGGAGGATCAGCCGCTCGGCACCGGTGGCGCGATGCACGCCGCCGCGGCGCTGCTGCCGGATGCCGACCGGCTGGTCGTGCTGAACGGCGACCTACTGTCCAGTCACGACCTCGCGGCGCAGCTGCGTGCCGCGCCGGCCGGTGCGGTCAGCGTGCACGTGCGATCGGTCGCGGACGTCGCGCCATACGGGCAGGTCGTCTTCGGTCCGGACCGGCGCGTGACCGGCTTCCACGAGAAGAGCGGGCGCGGGCCGGGGTGGGCGAACGCGGGCACGTATGTCGTCCCCGGTGACTTTCTGCGCACGCTGCCCGACGGGCGGTGCTCCTGGGAGCGGGACGTCCTGCCGGCGGCGATCGAGGGCCAGGCGCGCGTCGAGGCATGGCCGGCCGACGGCTACTTCCGCGACGTCGGGGACCCCACGGCATACCGGCAGGCTTGTGTCGACGCGGTGTGCGGTGACCTGCCGGGCGGGTCGCGCCCCGCGTGCACGAGGTATGTCGCGGCCAGCGCGGTCATCGCCGCGAATGCCCGGCTGACCGGCGGAAGCAGCGTCCACGAGAAGGCCACCGTGGCAGCAGGCGCCTGGCTGGACGGCTGCGTCGTGCTGCCCGGCGTGCAGGTCGGGGCCGGTGCGCGACTGCGCCGGTGTGTCGTCGCGGCAGGTGCGGTCGTCGCAGCAGGGGAGAAGCGCACCGACGCGATCGTCACCGGCGTACCTACTCGTCGGTAAGCTGCCAGCCCATGAGCCCTGGAACCCCCGGCAGCCGATCTCGGCCGGCGGCTGTGCGTCGCCTTCCGGCTCTGGACGGCATCCGCGGTGTGCTGGTGATCTTCCTGCTGGCCTTCCACTTCGGGGTCGGCCGGCTGCAGGGGGCCTGGCTCACCCTGAATGTGTTCTTCGTGCTCTCGGGCTTTCTCATCGTGCGGATGCTGGTCGAGGAGCGCGCGCAGACCGGGAGCGTCCGCATCGGGGCGTTCTATGCGCGGCGGGCGCGCCGGCTGTTCCCGGCGCTGGCGACCCTGCTCGCGGTGATCGTCGTCTACGGTCTCGTGTTCGCCTCGTCCGCAGTGCGCGCGTCGCTGAAGTGGGACTTGTTCGCCACCATGGGCTACTTCATGAACTGGCGGCTGATCGCGCAGAGCAATCAGTATTTCGTGCAGTTCGCCGAGCCGTCGATGCTGCAGCACACCTGGTCGCTGTCGGTCGAGGAACAGTTCTATCTCGTCATCCCGGCGCTGCTGTTGCTGCTGATGCGGGTGGTCACCACCCGGCGCGCGCTGATCGCCGCGTTCACCGGCCTGGCGATCGTGTCCGCGGGCTGGATGGCCGTCGTGGGCGTCGCCACTGCCCAGGCCCGGTCGCACGTCTACTACGGCACCGACACCCGCGCGCAATCCCTCCTCCTGGGTGCCGCACTGGGCGTGCTGACCGCCCGGTTTGGGGCTGGTGAACGACGAAACCCGTTGCCGGTGAAGACGGTTCAGCTCGCCGGCGCGGCCGCCTTCGTGGTGACGCTGGCCGGCTTCCTGCTCGCGGCGCCGCAGACGCAGCTGATGGTCGACGGCGGGATGTTCGTGCTCTCGCTGGCTGCGGTGGTGTGGGTTTGGACTGCGGCCGACGCGCGCGGCGGTCCGTTGCAACGGGCCCTCGCCATACCCCCGCTGGCCGCTCTCGGCCGGATCTCGTACGGCGCCTACCTGTGGCACTGGCCGATCGGGCTGTGGCTCGGCCAGCTGATGCCCGGCGGCCCGGTCTGGCTGCGAGTTGTGCTCGGCTTCGCGCTGACCCTCGGCGTCGCGACCATCTCCTATCAGCGCATCGAACGACCGATCCATGACCGCGGCTGGCGCGCGGTGGTGGGCAGCGTCCCCCGTGCGCGCACCCTCGCCGCCGGCGTCCTGGCCGCCCTGCTATTCGGCGCCGTCGGTGTCGGACGAGGGGCCATGGCGGCCGGTCAGCCGCAGCCCGGCAACTCCGCCCGGATCGTCTCGCTGGTGCCCGGGCAGGGCCAGTTCGTGCCGCCAGCGAAGCCCTACACCGTTGCCCTGTATGGCGATTCGGTGCCTGACCTGCTGGTGCAGAACTTCCCGCAGCAGGATTTCCCGGGCGTGCATGCCGTGGCGCTCGCCGTGCCGGGCTGCGATCTGCTGGACCAGCCCTACGTCAACCAGGCCGGCGGCGGGACGGTGTCGCCGAACCACGCGGACTGCACGCAGTTCAAGGCCGACACGGCACAGCGCCTCACGGCCGCGCACAGCCAGCTCCTGGTCATCTTCCCGAGCATCCTGCTCGGTTTCCCGCACCGGTTCGGCGACCGCGACCTGTGGTGGGGCGACCCGCGCTACTCCGCCGCGATCACCGCGCGGCTGAACACGATCGTCGCGGCGGCGCGGGCGGCCGGCTCGGAGCCGGCGATCGTCACCCAGACCTGCCGGGACTCCGCGTCGGGTGGCCTCGGCCGCTTCGTCGACGTGGCGCAGGCGAAGGACCCGGCGATGCTGCGCGAGTTCCGCACCGCCGACCACGTCAACTCGCTCATCAGGTCGTGGGGCAGCCAGCACGGCGTGCCGGTCGCCGATCTGGACGCGGCACTCTGCCCGGGCGGTGTGCCGCGGCAACTGCCCGGCCTGCCGGTGTATGGCGATGACATCCACCTCTCCCGGCAGATCACGCCGAGTGTCTGGGCGTTCCTGCTCGCCCAGCTCGCCGACCGGAGGGCCGGCCAATGATGAGCGCGTTGCGCGAGCGCGTCCGGGCTCGCTCGGGGAGTCACTACCTGCCTGCCGTCGACGGGGTGCGCGGCATCGGCGTGCTCATCGTGCTGCTCTACCACGCCGGGGTCTCGGCGCTGACCGGCTCGTTCCTCGCGATCGACATGTTCTTCGCGCTCAGCGGCTTCCTGATCACCTCGGTGCTGCTGCGGCAGCACGAGAAGTGGGGGACCGTGCCGCTGCTGCAGTTCTGGGCGTCCCGCGCTCGCCGGTTGTTCCCGGCGATGACTGCGGTGGTGCTGCTCGCGGCGTGCTACGCAAAGTTCCTCGCCGACCCGACGGTGCTGAGCCGGTTCCGGATGGACATGGTGTCGGCCCTGACCTACTGGTCCAACTGGCACTTCATCCACGACAAGCAGTCCTACTTCCAGGCCGGCACCACCGTCTCGCCGTTGCTGCACACCTGGTCGCTGAGCATCGAGGAGCAGTTCTACCTCGCCTGGCCGGTGGTCCTGCTGGCCTGGATGGCGTGGCGGCGCGGGCGCCTGCGCTGGCTGCCGACGGTGCTGTGCGTGCTCACTCTCGCGTCGGCGACCTATATGGGCGTGAAATACCAGCCGTTCACCGATCCGTCGGGTGTCTACTACAACACGTTCACCCGCGCCCAGGCACTGCTGTGCGGCTGCTGGCTGGCCGTCGTCCTCGCGGACCGGGCACAGCGCGCAAGACCGCGCCCGAAGCGACCCGTGACGGTGCTGTTCGGTGTGCCGCTACGAGCGTCGACCTGGTCCGCGCTTGCCGCCTGCATCGGCATCGGGTGGCTGCTCGGCGCACCGTTCTTCGTCAGTGACCAGAGCCAGTGGGTCTTCCGCGGCGGCTTCCTGATCTCCGGCATCACCTCGGTCGGGATCGGCTGGCACCTGGTGACCTGCCAGGACGGGCGGATCTCGGCGGCGCTGAGCTGGCGGCCGCTCGTCGAGATCGGCAAGCGGGTCTACGGGCTCTACATCTGGCACTGGCCGCTCTTCCTCATCCTCGACTCATCGCGAACCCACCTGCACGGTATGGCGCTGCTCGGCCTGCGTTTCGCCGTCGTGTTCGCCGTGGCGTTCGCCTTCGACTGGTGGGTCGAGCGCCCCATCCGCCGCGGCGCGCTGCGCCGGCTGGTCCCGCACGGCGGGATCATCGCCGCTGGTATGGCGCTGGCGCTCGGTCTCACCTGCGCGTTCGTGTCGACGGCCGGTGCGAAGGCCCCGATCTTTGGCACCGCGCTCCCGGGCAGCATCAGCACCGTCACCGGCCCGATGCGCCCCGGGCAGAGCCGCGTCGACGTCTTCGGCGACTCGGTCGCGTTCACCTTGTGGAAGTACTTCCCGGCGCAGGACCTGCCCTCGATCAGCGTCGGATCCAGCACCCAGCTCGGGTGCGGGCTCGCGCTGCCGCAGGAACTGCAGGTCGGCAATCAGCACACTCCTGCGCAGACCCAGTGCGACGACTGGCAGCGCCGCTGGAGCGCACTGGTCGCCGAGACCCGCCCCCGGCTGTCGATCATCGTGTCCGGTTCGGCGGAACTCTTCGACCGGTGGGTGGGCGGCAAGCTGTTGAAGGCGGGCACACCACAGTGGCGCAGCTACCTGGCTGCGGCATACGGACGCGCGGTGGACGTCGCGGGTGACCACGGGCGCTATCCGGTGACGGTCGCGAACATCCCGTGCTATCACCGCGAGGGCTCGATCGGCGGCGGTGCGCTGGCACCGGAGGCATTGGTCGACGAGGACTCGATGGCATCGGTCGTTCAGAACGACCCGGCCCGGCAGGCGGACCTCAACGACGTGCTGGCCGAGGTGGTGCGCACCCATCCCCGGACGTCGTTGCTGGACATGCGCAGCTACCTGTGCCCGGCCGGCACTTACCAGGCACAGCTCGACGGCGTCACGATGCGCCCTGACGGGGTGCACTTCGCGAAAGCGGGTGCGGCTGCGTGGTGGGAACACTTCGCTCCCGAGCTGCGGCGGCTGTTCGGGCGGCAATTGCCCACCAACGGGATCTCGCAGTAGGGCGCGGGCGCAACGCCCGGGATGAGACCCTTCGTGCGTGCCTGAACTGACCGCCGATGAGCGCGCGCTGCTGGACCTGGTCGACGACGAGGAGATCGTGGCCGACCTGCGAGAGCTGGTCGCCATACCTTCGGTGGGCGGCAGTGCCGGTGAGGTGGCCGCGCAACGGTGGTGCGCGGCCTGGTTGCGAGCCCTCGGCCTGGACGTCGACGAGTGGGACATCGACCTCGCTGAGCTGACCGCGGACGCCGGGTTCCCGGGCGCCGAGGTGGCGCGTACCGAGGCCGTCGGGGTGGTGGGCGTGCTGCCGTCGAGCGGCGGCGCCGTCGACGACCCGGCGCTCGCGCTGTGCGGGCACACCGACGTCGTGCCTCCCGGGAACCTCGACGCGTGGACCGGCGACCCGTTCGAGCTGCGGATCCGGGCCGGCGTCGGCTACGGCCGCGGCGTGTGCGACATGAAGGCCGGCCTGGTCGTTGCCATCGCCGCGGTGCGGGCCGTCGGCCGGTCCGGACTGCACCGGCAGCGGCCGCTCGCGGTCCACTGCGTGAGCGGTGAGGAGGACGGCGGGCTCGGCGCGTTCGCGCTGCTGCGCCGGGGACACCGCGCGCAGGCGTGCGTGATCGCCGAGCCGACCGCGGGGGACGTCATCCCGGCCAACGCCGGGTCGCTTACCTTCCGCCTCGAGGTGCCGGGTCGGGCGACGCACGGCTCGCTGCGCTGGCAGGGCGTGAGCGCCGTCGAGAAGTTCGGCGTCGTCCATGCTGCGCTGCGCGACCTGGAGAAGTCTCGGAACGCCCAGGTGCCAAGGGAGTTCGCGCATCTGGAGTTTCCGTGGCCGCTGTCGGTCGGGATGCTGCGCGCTGGCGACTGGGCGAGCACCGTGCCCGACCTGCTCGTCGCCGAGGGACGCTATGGCGTCCGGCCGGGGGAGACGATCGAGGCGGCACAGCAGCACTTCGAGGACGCGATCGGCGAAGCAGCGCAGCGCGACCCATGGCTGCGGGACCACCCGGTGCGGATCAGCTGGCCGGGTGGCCGCTTCGCTTCCGGGCAGCTGCCGGAGGGGCATCCGCTGCTCGGCCAGGTCGGGGCGGCCGTCGAGTCGGTCGGCGGGTGGGCGCCGCGGGTGGTGGGTGCGCCCTACGGCTCGGACCTGCGGTTGTACGCCGCGGCCGGCGTCCCGACGCTGCAGTACGGGCCCGGCCGGATCGAGCACGCGCACGCGGTCGATGAGTGCGTGGAGCTCGCGGACGTCTTCACCGCTGCCCGCGTCTACGCCCTGCTGGCCGCCCGCGCCTGCGCCGAAGTGACCGGCCGGTAACAAACCGGCGCGGCGCACTAGGGCGTGTCCTGTGAATCGTTGCGTAGCCAGAGGATGATGCCAGCGATGGTGACTTCGGCGGCGTAGTAGGCGGCGCGTTTGGCGTATCG
>NZ_RJJQ01000031.1 GCF_003724155.1 Flexivirga caeni
CACGTCCTGCAGTGTCATGCGCTACTGCTCCGATCCCGCCCCACTCACGGGGCGTGTCACGGACCAGAAACACCGAAATTGCGATACTCCCCAGCCCGCAGACACGCCACCAGAGGTCAGATCACGCCAAGTGGAACTGGGTCGGGTGGCCCTTGACGGTATACGTGACTACCAAGCTGGTTCCGGGACACGGCCGGCCGCGCGACTTCGGGCATCTCACACCTGAATTGAGGCGTGCGAAATCAGCACCTCCTCATTCACCACTTCCCGGTGTAAGCCTGAATCGAGATCCGTGATGCCAAGTCGAACATAACCCAATATCAGCCCCAACGAGCCCCACAGGATCGGCATGAACGTCGCATTAGAAAATATGCTATTGATCAAGACGAGCACAGCCAATTGCCCAGGAAGTCGACGGGCGTACAATAGAGCCACGCAGCACAGCACGCAAATGAATGGAACCGCAAGGTAGCGTCCATCCACCCAGTCTCCGAGGAGCCAGTTCGAAGCCACAGCAGCGTTAGACGGCCCGTAATTAATGCCGCCCCACACGGTCACTCTTCCCTGCGCCGACAGACCATGTCCATGCCAAGGGGCCGTCGACGCAAGCTCGTGCAAAGCAGCCATCTGCCGTACTCGCGCTTGCGCAGAAATGTCATTGTCGCCAACTTCCCACGTCGTGGCTCGACTCACCAATTGCTCAAATACCTCCGGATGGAATTTCAGAACAAAGAAAACTCCGACAACGCCGACCACCGTGATAGAGAATACCCCACGCCGCCTCATTCCCTGTGAACGTTTAACTCCGAACAAAAGGGCGCACAAGAAGAATGCCAGAAAAGATCCAGCGAACGCTATCCATGATGCACGAGCAAGCGAAAGAAGCAAGCCTACGAACAATATCGAACTCCACAGCAGACGTCCCTTAAACCGCGACCTCAGCGACGCCACCAGCCCAACAGCGCACATCAGTCCGAGCCAATCCGGTTCCCGGTAAAGCCCCGCAGGACGGCCGTCCAAATCCACTTGGCCATGGAACAGTGGAAGAAATCCAAAACTCTGTCCAATACCAACCAAACTCGCTAGCACCGTAATAAAAATGAGTCCGCCCACCAGTGGCCGCACATCTCGTCTCTCAATCGTCGCACCCAATAGCAGCGCGGAAATACAGAGTCCAACCAACTGAAACGCTAAGCTATACTTCGTTACAAGATCGCCCGAAACCGACGTGAGCGCGAATACTACAGTCACCACAAAAAGGACCCCGGAAATAGCGCCGAAATAAACTCGACGACGCATATGGAATATCCGGGTGAATACGAACAGCATAGTCAGTATAGTGAACAGATTCACGCCGCCAACCGAAGCTCCAATCAACGCAAATGATGACCCAATCGAAAAGGGCAAAATCAGCGGACGCCAGCCAGCAGGAAACACCATAACAAGTATGGCGACTGCAGCAAGCGCCAGAAGGAGAACGAAAAGCGTACCGATCATCTACGCTACCACCGGCGACTTCGTCCAGATCGTGCTCTGCCCGAGAAGCGTTTGCGTTGGCGTTAAGCCACAGTAAGTAACATACGACCACTCGGTCAGATCGAACACTGAAGCGTAACGTGGCCGATCGCTATTGTCCAAGATCAGCAACCCCCCAGGCTTCAATTTTGGAATTGCTGACTCGAAGCAACGAACTCTCTCTCGACCATCTACAACAATAACATCGAAATAACTGTCAGAAAAATTCGACAACGCATTTACATAATCCGCATAGCCGGAATCAGCCGACCTGTACAGCAGGGTCGAATTCGGAATATCTCTCACTTTCTGTTCCAGAACAGGGTACCACTCCAAGTCATGCTCGACAGTAACCACCTCCTCAACCCGATCCGAGAACCAGAGTGTGGAGCCACCCCCACCGAACTCCGCGACCTTGCTCCGCTTGCTGATATGCTCCTCCATGGCCGCAATGACTCGGAAGGGCACCCACGGCACACGCAGATCTAATGTAGACCTCTTCCGTGAATGCAACCATGCTCGGGTATACCTCGCTTGACCTGGGTCAGCCATCATAACTGCGACATAGTCGGTTGCCACCCGGACCGCATCTTTCAACATGGAGTTGATCTTACCCCTTCTGCCCTTGCTCGAACAGCGTCTCTCATCGCGTTGTCGCCTCACATGCGACCGCGCGTAACCGAGCCACCGAGTCCTTCCAGCAATGCCGCCTACGCAAATTCTCAACCTCGTCACCACCTAGGCGGTCCATAACGAAAGCGGCATCAATGGCGCGCGAAATCTCACTCCGATCCGTCGGATCCACGAACATCGCCGCACCGCCCATCGTCTCACGAAATACCGGAATATCGCTCACCACAACGCGGGACCCGAACCATGCGGCCTCGATAGGAGGCAACCCGTAACCCTCGTCGAGCGCCAGATACAACGTAACCGAAGCGTTCTCATACAGCCACCGCAACTCCGCCAATTGAACCTTACCCAACAATCGAACCGATCCGTCCATCATGCCGTCTTTCACGAATCTCGAAGGTTCAATCCTGCGACGCGAATACTCGCCGTCACCGACGACGAGTAGCGGGGAGGTCGGACTGATTGCTGAGGATTCTATTGCCGCTGATATCGCCGCATCGATGTTCTTCCGAATATCAAGCCGCCCCACAATTAGAGCGAAACTCCCATCGGGTGCAGACGGTGGCCTCACCGGAACTGAATCCCGCAACTCCTTTGAGATTCCCAGTCCAATCGGGACCACGTCGGGTCGACTCAACAAACGACTTATCCTCTGCGATTCCGCACCTGACGACGACGCGACTCCGCTGGCCCACCGCAGAGTTATAGGCATACCACGGAAGTAGGCTCGTTCGGCGAACGAAAACCAGTGCGGGTGATCCATGAATAGCATATCGTGCACAAAGACGACAGATCGTCCAAATGCCGGCGCAAAGTTGAACGACAGGACCACGTCCGCTCGATACTTAAGCGCAATAATCGGCAGTTCCACCACGTTTACGAATAACTGTGGCCATCCCCAGGTGCGAACTACTGTCACAGAATCATCCAGCTCGCTCCGAGCTGCGCTCACGTATGCTGAGCGGGCAGCGATAATGAGCTCATCCTCGGGAAATGCAGAAATCCAAGACGATATTATCTCACGTGTGACAGTTCGATTGCTTTCAGGGCCTTCAGTCCACCAGAAGGCATCCAAAACGACCTTCACGGGTGGCACCTAGCTGCGCACAACCACTGGCTGGCCCGATGCCAATACATCTGCCGCCTCATGAGCGGCTCTCTGCGTCAAAGATCGCACCAACAACACGGGCGGTATACGTATCCCTGTCGAAATGTGATCTCCAGTAGTCATGTGCTTCACTCGGTGAGGGCGCATCTGCTGCCGCCATCCGAATCTCTGCGATCAAATCGTGCCCCGGGACAGTCCGAACAAATTTTCCATCCGCGTATTCTGCCATCCCAGAGCAGGGCGTACATACTACAGGAACTCCCAATTGTAGTGCTCCAACGATCAGCATGTGCCCAGCAGCTCGACTTCCTTCCATCAGTGGCAAGAAGACAATGTCAGACCCCCGCATCAATTGGCCAAACGACTCCTGAGACATCTGCGGGTACCGGATGACCTCGCCGCCGGAATCCCCTGTCACGTGACCCGGCGGCCCGCCGACTGCCACCGTCAGAATCGTCGGCTCAGACGAGGCTATAACCTTCTTCTCCAACTCCTCAAGTAGATCCTGATCGCGATCTGAGGTGCCTCCGACAAAAATGCGCAAAGGAGAACCATCATTGTCAACGGTCCTTAATCCGCTGTAGGGAAACTCGTTCCCATACAGGACCGCTGTCGCGCGACCACCTGCACGCCGCCAATTTTGCGCCTCGACGCTCGCGACCGCGATAACCAAATCCTTCCGCAATATCCACCGAAGTATCCTCCACGAACGACTGCCCGGAGCCGCAAATATGCCAGTGACCGCAAGTGGACGTCTTGACATTAAGCTCAGGCTGGCGCCGATCCAAGGGTTCGTCGCCAGCAACATGCCCCGCCTAGTTGTCAATGTCACCTTGAGCGCCACGAGCAGCGCGTCGAGGCCGAGACCAAGCGCTAGCGAGCCCGCACGACGACCTGATACAGACGCGCGACGCAATGTAACAACGGTTCGAACACGCGGCACCGCTCGCCATCTAGAGGAATTCTCGCCGAGAGTGACGACTACAATATTTTCTTCGGGCTCAACCATGCGGCATTCCAACTACTGAGAGCCAGCTGTCGGTCGTATGCTTGTTGTATCGGCGACAGATCGTATCCAATTCCTCTTGCGGCATGGAAATCGCGTACCTGATCGCCAAAATCCAGTCTTCGTAGTCATCGCCAGCCAACAGATTGCTATCTTTGCCGAAAATGCGGGCCAATGCGGATTGCCGAGGTCCAACCACCGGGACTCTCTTTTCTAAAGCTCGAATAGCGACGCCACTTTGGTAGAACCGTGTATACGGGATCAGCACCACGGATGACTCCACCAAACGCTCGTCGAATTCTCGCTCACTAACAAATCGATTGTCGATGTGCCAGCCATCGATCTTCGGCCAGCCGCGACCAACGACGCGAAGCTCCCAGTCACCCGGCGCGACGGTAGCTATTGTCTCCATCAATCTGAGATCACGATCTCGCTTCCATTGTCCCAGTACCGAGACAACGATGCGCGATGTACCCTTCGCTGCCTTTGAGCTTGGCTCAATCGGATGTGCAACTAGCTGAACGCGATCCGTGAACCCACGCTGCTCCACAGCGTTACGCGCCTCTGCGCTGTGCACTAATAGAACTACGTCGTTCGCACAGATCGAAGCGACCCGCGCCGAACCTGTGTCCAACCCAACCGCCCTGACCAGTGGTTCCGGATCATGGATGACCAAGGCGGCCCGACCGGCGCACACGCGAATCAGGAGCAGATCGAGATACCCGAGCACAGGCCATGTCACCACGATCAGTCGATCTGATGCCCCTCGAGTGAGCCGACGCGCAGCGACCAAGCTCGCGACGTATCTCCTTAGCCACTGCTGCCGAGAGCCGCCACTGATCGATGGCTCCTCGAAAGCGACCAGATCTGTCTCCCAACCACACTGTTCAAGTGTCGCAAGGAGTTCCTCACCGTAGTGATGCAGTGCACCTCCCAACGGGTTGACGACAACTGCTGACCCATGCGTGGCTGGTAGGCGATCCACAAGCCCTCGGAGGAGATCCCTCAATCCCCTTACCTCTCGACGTTTTAAGCAGCCGACTGCACTCCGAAGGATCTGCACCGCCGGGCAAACCGCTGCGCGAATCCTGCCCAAGTGTCGTCTGGCGAGCAGTCGCGTATTACGCGCGAAGTAGTACAGCGGAGTGCCGGAGGTACGTTGATGTGCAATAGCACTGGATACCCAGACAACACGATGACCCGCGAGTTGCAGACGAAGGTGGAGGTCGACCTCTTCAACGTATAGGAAGAACTCTTCAAGAAATGGTTTCGCCGGAAGTGCTGTGGTCCTATACAACACAAGTGCTCCATCGAGCCAGTCCCGATCTGCAACTTGACTACGAGACGTGGTCGCAGTGTGTTCCGCGGTCCGGATGTGGGTACATCTGTGAAGTAGATGACTCACAGAGCCCCCGAGCGACCAAATCTGCGAATCAGTGCTGTCCGCCGCTGTGAGAAGCGTGGGTCCCGCGGCTGCAACGTTCGGTGAATCCATCGCCGCGACTAGTGCATCGAGACATCCAGTCTCCATCAGGACTTCGTGCGTGCACACCAATAGGTACTTCGGAACCTCTCGATGCCGCCGGAACCAGTTAACCCCTGTATTCACCGCCGCGCCGTAACCCTTGTTGTCTACCCAAACAACCTGCGTTCCCGTGGGCATGTTTGATCGAAGATTTTCGCGGAAATTGGGTTGATCTGAATTGTCAACGACGAGGATATTTTCCGCGGCGACGCCCTGGGAAACTATGCTTCTAACGGTCTCAAATATTGAATCGTAACTGCGATGGTGGACAACTATAGCCCCAATCTCCGGATCACCTTGGCTCAAGTCGTGACCTTTCATCGAAATGATGCTATCCACAAGACGGCCTCAATACTCATGCAGCACAGGACCGCCGCACACAATAGTCGCTGCTTTAGCGCACCCAGAAGCAGCGACCCGGAGAATCCGTCGACTGCCGCATACGCGCAGAGTAACGCCAGGAGACTGAAGCCAGGCATCCGGGACGAGGCTGCGGCGGCCGCGACCACGATCGGCACGACGCACAGTGTCAGCCTCGACGCTGACGGTGGTAAGAAGCGGAATGCGCCGCGCTGCGCTACGGCCGAAGCCGACGAACCAGCGACCCACATGCCAACCGCAAGGACAGTGAAGGCTGCCTCGCGACCTCGGATCAACTCCGCCGCCACAGTGCCAATGGTGGTAATTAGAACCACCACAGTGAGAATCGACTTGAGAAACCGCATTGCCGGCTGCGCTGAGTCAGAACCCTGGTGGACAAGCCGAGGCATCACCGCATTAACCGTTGTTGCTACAACGGAACCGACCACCTTGACAGCAATGTTCAGAATTGTCACTGCGGAGACGGGCAGCAGAACCGCAAGAGATTGCAGGACCGCGAGACCACCATATCCTACAGCCGCCTTAGAAAAGAACCAGCCTCCGGCCCGAGTCAATCCATCGGAGTGTGCAGGGAGCTCAACCAGGACGTCTCGGCCAATGCTCCGTCGCAACATGACTATCCAGAGGATCAGGTTTCCGAGAACGAGCGCGCAGACCATGGCGGAGACGGCAAGGTGGTGGGGCCATGGAACCAAAAGGGTGAAAACGGCAAGTAGATTTGCAGGCACTGCGACACCTGATATCCACATTGGGTTTCCACCGGCCTCCGCAACGACGGCAAGGAACCAAACCCTGGTTTGCACCAGCGAGTTCGCCAACGATGGCAATGCAACCACAATCACCGTTGAGGCAGCACGGTGATTGTGGATGAGCCAGAGCGACGCGCCAGCCACGAGAACTACCGAAGATGCGGTCGCGAGAAAACCGATTCTTTCGGCGACCCGCCGCGTCGCCCGATGTCGATTGAGGAGCATCGGGTACAGTAATCCAACGATCCCGATTTGAATAGGAAGCATTCCCATTGCGAAGCTATAGAAATACGTGTCAGTGTAAGCGTTTGCTCCTGCGCGCCACACGAGCAGTACGAGCTGAAGAGAGCCGACGGACTGAGACCCGACAGACAGAAACGGCGCAAGTCCGAAAGTACGGAGGCGCAACAATACTGTCGCCCGCAGCCGCGGTTCGGTTGACTCTCGGATAGATCTCCGAGTCGGCAAGCCCGTCGGTTCAGTACTCATGGTGTTCGCAACCAACGATCGGCTGCACTGCGTCCATCGAGTTCGGGGAGGCTCCGCAAGACCTTATCTCTGTGCAACGGTTCGGAAACTGCGCGTGTCAGAGCGTCCTCTAAGTCACGTGGATCATCGATTACGTAGTGGCCGTTATTCTTCAGCCATTGCGCCAATCCGGTCTCTGCTGTGCTGACAACCGTCATTCCAAAGGAAAGCGCCTCTTTGATCGGGAGCCCGATCTGCTCACGCCAGCGGCCCTCTCTTTGCGATGGCGCCACAAGAACGCTGTGCGTGCGATAGAGAGACGACATCTCTCGGTGATCTATTAGACCTCGAAAATGTCTCTTTTCTGGATTCTCCGATTGCCACTGCTGAACGTCGGGACGCAAGTCTCCGTCGCCCACAATCGTAAGAGTCGCAGCAGGATGCCGCAGCTCAACTCCAGGCCATGCCTTAAGAAGCGCATGCATGCCTTTACGACGCTCTAAGCGTCCCACAAAAAGCACTCTCGCCCCCGCGGGGTCCGTTTGCTTCGTTGCAGCCTTAGGGAGTTCAGGAATTGTACAGTGTGCGACGGATGACATTCCTCGCATCACCGAGTATGTCGACGCTGCTCCTGCGCTCCCATACGCAATCTTATCGAGAAGGTGCCTGAATACGAAGCCACCGCCCCAAACGAAGATGAAGGCATACGCGCGTCCAGCCAGCCCTCCGATTCCCATTAATTGACGAATGTCGTTGTTCTCGATTGCATATGTCACGTTTCGCGCGCGGCCGCACGCGAGTATCCTACTGAGAATCCCCGCGCTCAGGGTCAGCGGAAGTGCCCTAACCCACAGCGGCTCTGGAAGCTCTATCAGATCAACGTTAGCGCTTGCCAGATGGCGTATTATCCTCGGAAAGCTAGCTCGCCTGCACGTGTTTGGCAGCGTTCGATCTCCTAGATCCCAGCTTAACTTCCGGTAGAGAATTACCTCATTGGGTGCGGCAGCGTGCCTCTCCACGTGGGCGGCGCGAAGTTCCGGAATTATTCTCAGTTCCGTGGTCCTTGCGGTGTCCACCACAGGGTTTGGAAATTCAGTGCCTGGCCGCACAGCGCAACACTTTTCCATATCGACATAGAACACTTTTCCATAAATAACATTCGTCTGACCGCGCACTCACGTCTAGTGACAGATCCGTGCGGTCGGGATCGCTGTGCAGAATCGCGATCAGGTGGCTGCTGATGGCATTCGCGTCGGGTGCAGCAAACCTGCCGTGGTCGCCGAGGACTTCCCGGTTGAAGATGGTGTCGCGCACTACAGTGGGAGCGCCACAAGCCATCGCCTGGACAAGCGCAGGATTCGTCCCACCTACTGAGTGCCCGTGGAAATACACGCCGGCATTGGACCACAGGGCGTGCAGGAACTCGTCGTCGCTGAGGTGACCGAGAAGCTGGACGTTCGGGCGCTCGGCGGCGAGGCGGTCGGCGGAGTCCTGGATCGGGTCCCCGGGCGGGGCGCTGCCCACGACCACGACCCGCGTTTCCGGGTCCATCAGCCGCACGGCGTCAAAGAATTCCTGCATGGTGTTCTCGGGCACGAAGCGCGCCACCGCGAGGACGTAGCTGCCTGGCTCCAGGCCAAGACGCTCCCGCACCAGGTGCGAGTTGGGGCTGTCCGGGGTGGTGCCGCCATACGGGATAAACTCGGTGTCACGACCGAAATGCTGCTTCCAGTATTTGCCGATCTCGACCGAGTCGGCGACCAAGGTGTCCGCAAACTTCGCGGAGAGGGTCGCGCCAGTGTGAAAGATGCGCTTCGCCGGCGCGCTCCACTTCTCCCGCTCCCACTCCAAGCCGTCGACGTTGAGCACGACGGGAATGCCCCGTGCCTTGAGCATCGGCAGGAAGTAGCCGTTGGCGACGTTCATGATCAGCGCCACGTCCGGCTTGCGGCGCGCCGCGTCGGCGCAGGCGCTGAACCCGAAAGACAGGGTGCTCGCCGACTTCGAGTCCACCCCACGAGTGAAGCGCTGCGTCACACCGGTCGGGATCTTCTCGTCGGCGACCAGTCCAGGGCGGCAATAGACGTCGACCTCCCAGCCGTGCTCGGCCAGGTAGGGAGCCAAGTGACGGACGAGTGTCTCGAAGCCGCCGTAATAACTCGGGAAGCCCCGCGTGCCGATGATGGCAACACGGGGCAAGTCCGTCGTGGCACGTGAGTTCACGTCTGGGTCCCCACTAAGGTCGCGAGCGGCGCCGCCCAATCCGGCAGCCGCTGCTCACCGAGAACGCTGTACGCCGGACGTCGAGCGGGCGTGGGGAAGTCTCGCGTGCCACACGGCAAAACCCGCGCCGGATCGAGCCCGGCGACCCGGAAGATCTCCTGGGCAAACCCGAACCACGTCGTCTGCCCCGACGACGAGCCGTGGTAGTAACCGCCCGGGCTGTCCGACTCGACGAGCTCCACGACATACGCCGCAAGGTCGCGGGTCCAGGTGGGCTGGCCGACCTGGTCGTCGACCACCGTCAGCGTCTCGCGCTCCTCCGCGAGCCGCAGCATCGTCTTGACGAAGTTGGGGCCGTGCTCGCCATACAGCCAGGCGGTGCGCACGATCAGCGCGTCCCGGTTGACCGCACGGATCGCCCACTCCCCCGCGGCCTTGGTCCGGCCATATGCCGACTGCGGGTTCTGCGGGTGATCCGGCTGATACGGCTCAGTCGCGGTGCCGTCGAAGACGTAATCGGTCGAGATGTGCACCATCCGCGTGCCCGTCTCAGCCGCCACGAGCGCCACGTTGCGCGCACCGGTCGCATTGATGGCGAACGCCTCGGCCTCGTGGGTCTCCGCGTCATCGACCGCGGTCCACGCCGCCGCGTTCACCACGACGTCGAAACCGGTCATCGTCGCACGGACCGCATCCAGCGAGCGGATGTCGCACTCGGCCGACCCGACCGCGACGACATCCTCGCCGCGCTCCTGCAGCAGCAGCGTCAGGTCGGTGCCGAACATGCCGCGGCCGCCGGTGACCAGCCACCGCATCAGCGGGCGCTGCCGATCACGTGCTGGCCGGCATACTTCGCCTCGGCCGCCGCCTTCTGCGGCCGCCACCACGACTCGTTCGCGCGATACCAGTCGATCGTGTCGATCAGGCCGGCGGTGAAGTCGGAGAACTGCGGCTGCCAGCCCAGCTCGCGGCACAGCTTCGCCGAGTCGATCGCATAGCGGCGGTCGTGCCCGGCTCGGTCGGTGACCAGGTCGTAGTCCTTCGCATCCTGGCCCATCGCGACCAGCAGCTGCTCGACCACCTGGCGGTTGTTGTGCTCCCCGTCGGCGCCGATCAGATAGGTCTCGCCAATCTGGCCGTGCTCGATGATCGTCCAGACCGCACGATTGTGGTCGTCCACGTGGATCCAGTCGCGCACGTTGAGGCCATCGCCATACAGCTTCGGGCGCACGCCGTCGATCACATTGGTGATCTGCCGCGGGATGAACTTCTCCACATGCTGGCGCGGCCCGTAGTTGTTGGAGCAGTTGCTGATCGTCGCGCGCACCCCGAACGAACGCACCCACGCGCGCACCAGCAGGTCGCTGCCCGCCTTCGTCGCGGAGTAGGGACTGCTCGGGTTGTATGGCGTGGCCTCACTGAACCGCTCGGGGTCGTCCAGCTCCAGGTCGCCATAGACCTCGTCCGTGGAGATGTGGTGGTAGCGCACGTCGTACTTGCGCACCGCCTCCAGCAAGGTGTAGGTGCCCACCAGGTTCGTGTGCACGAACGGTGCCGGCGCGGCCAGCGAGTTGTCGTTGTGCGACTCGGCGGCGAAATGCACCACAACATCCGCAGCACCGACCAGCCGGTCGACCGTCTCGGCATCCGTGATGTCGCCCTCGACGATGTCCACCCGGTCGTCCAGGCCGAGGAGCGACGCCCGGTCACCGGCATAGGTGAACGCGTCCAGCACAGTCAGCCGCACCTCCGGGCGAGTCGCGTGCGTGAGGTGCACAAAGTTGCTTCCGATGAAGCCCGCCCCACCTGTAACTAGCACATGCACGAGCAGATGTTAGCCGCACGGCGGCCAAAACGACGATTCGGTCTTGCGACGCGGCCACCGCAGGAGACAGAGCCCATGCGAATCGACAGGCATAGCCACCTGTTGAGGGCGACTCCTCCGACTGACGGCGAGCGCTCTACTTGCTTGCACGGAACGCCCCAGGGCCGGATGGCCAGCACGGATGCGGTCAGGAAGATCTGCTCGGGGTGAGCCGCATCCCGCGCTTCAAGCAGGGCCCCGCCCCCGCATGCGCGTCCACGGCCCGGCACATATCGGTGAGCCACCGCACGGACGTACAGCGTGGCACCGCGAGCGTGTGGGATCATGTGCCACTGCTTGTAGTTACTTGCCGCTTCTAGGTGGGAGCCTATTGATGGACACTGATCCGAATGCGGCGTCGTGCGCGACCAATTTCCTCGATGCGCTAACGGCGCCTCTCGTCGCCCGGGGCGAACTTGAGAAGGTCGCCTGGAAGATCGGCGCTGAGATTGCCGGACCCGTCGCCGACGAAGTGGATGCGCAGGCGCGGTTCCCGGTCGAGACGGTCGATGCGCTCCGCCAGAGCGGGCTACTCGCAGCGTTGGTCCCGGCGGAACTGGGAGGGAAGGGCGCGACTCTCCTCGAGGTCGCAGGTGCGGTCCGTGCCGTGGCCATGCACTGCACGTCCAGCGCCCTCATCTTGGGGATGCACAGCATCGAAGTCTTCAACCTTGTCCGTCACGGCACGACGCCCGGGCTCAGGAAGCTGCTGGAGGAGGTCGCTACCGGCCGCATGCTTCTCGCAAACGCGAACAGTGAAGTCGGCTTGGGGGGAGACGTCACCCGAAGTCGTTGTGCGCTCGAACCGGGCACGGGAGGCGGACACCTTGAGAAGGAGGCGCTCGCGGTTTCCTACGGCGAGTATGCCGACGGCATCGTGACCATTGCACGACGCTCTCCCGATGCCGCGGACACCGATCAGATCATGATGGTTTGCCGCGCTGAGAACCTCACGCTCGAGTGCACCAGCGAATGGAACACGATGGGGCTACGGGGAACGTGTTCGTCCGGATTCCGCTTGTCCGCGACCATCGCGGATGAGGACATCTTTCCTGTGCCGTTCGCAACGATCTCTAACGACGGTGCCGCTCAAGCGCGGCAGATCCTCCTCTGCGCGGCGTGGGTCGGCCTCGCCGAGGCTGCGGCCGCGAAGGCACACGCCTTCGTGCGCGCTGCAGCCAGACGAAGCATCGGTGCTCTCCCTCCGTCAGCGCTCCGGCTGTCCGAACTGGCCATCGATGTCCAGGCAGCGCGGTGCCAGCTCCTCGGGGTGGCACTGCAATACGCAGAACTGGATCGCGCTGGGTATGGCGAAGACGCCGGACTCATGGTGGCGCTGCGTTCGCTCAAGGTGTCGACGTCGGAGCTCGCAGTGTCCACTGCAACGTCCGCTCTTCAGATCTGTGGCATGGCCGGATTCAGGAGGACCACACCGTTCGCACTCGACCGGATCATCCGCGATGCGCACGGCGGACTGGTGATGGTGAGCAACGAACGGCTGCTCGGTGACAATGCCGGTCTGCTAGCCGTGCGCAAGACGCTCTGAGCCGACATGAGCGAGACACGACCACGCCTCGCTTACGCGTACCATCCGCACTCGTTTCCCACGATGGCAATCATCGCGGCTGCGCGCGGTCGATGTGATTTGCTCTGGTTGGTGGACGCCTCGGATCCGGATGTCGGGTCGATGACGAAGCTCTTGGCACGCACCGGGACGGTGATCGACATCAGCGGAATGAGTCCTGGCCAAGCCGCCAGCGCCACCGCCACGCATCGTCCCGACGGCGTCCTGGCCCTCGCTGATGACCTTCTGGTTTGGACCGCGCACGTCGCGGCCGAGCTGGAACTCCCCTTTCTCGGCGTCGATGCGGCCGTGCGCCTGACCGATAAATTCGCGCAACGGGACGCCTTCCGGGCTGCGGGCCTGGCCGCGCCAGGAAGCACCGTCGTCAACTCCAGAACCTCATCGGTGGAATGGGAGCGGATAGCCGCCGAATGCCACTTCCCGGCGGTGTTAAAGCCCCGGCGCGGCGAGGGGAGTCGAAACACTCTTGCCGCCACGTCCGCGGCACACGCGCGCGAGGTCGTGGAGACCGCCGCGCGCGATGACGACGCCCTGGGCGATTGGGTTCTCGAGGAGTACATTCCCGACATCGACCGCCCGGTCTGCGGGGAGGGCTTCGCCAACTACGTGTCTGTTGAGAGCTTCATATCCCATGGCACTCTTCAACATCTGGCGGTCACGGGCCGCACACCGCCCGCACAGCCCTTCCGTGAAACGGGTTTCTTCATTCCAGCCGCTGTGGAGACGACCCTGGCGGCGACGATCCGGGAGACAGCCGAGCGTTCGATCCTTGCCCTCGGCGCCACGATCGGCTGCTTCCACACCGAGGTGAAACTGACACCGACCGGGCCTGTGGTCATCGAGGTCAACGGCAGGATCGGTGGTGGCGTTCCTGAAATGCTTGCGCTGATCACGAATGTCGACTTTCTCGGTATCGCCATTCGCATTGCCCTGGGCGAGAACGTAGTGATGGACGTGCCTGACCCGGCCGGCGTCGGATATTTGTTGTATGTACAACCACCGAACCGGATCAGTCGCGTGACATCGGTGAGTGGGCTGACGGAGTTGCAGTCGCTCTCCGATGTGCATGAGATCGCACTGAACCGTGGCCCTGGCCACTCGGTCGACTGGCGTGACGGCAACCACGGTCACGTGTTCTCGGTGCTCGGGAGCACGGAAAGCCACGACAGCTTCCGATCTCTTTTCCATCAAGTCGAATCAGTGGTCAGCATCGATGGCGTCTGACCCGATGCGCAAGAGACGCGCGGTCGCAGGCGGCGCTGTTCTCGTTGTGGTGCTCGCCGTCGTCGCGCTGATGGTCGTGCGCAGCACCGGGAGCATCGCGCCTATTGCAGGCTCCATCAGCCACCCCGCGTCGATGACGCCCATCGCTACCCGACCGGCAGCGGCAGACGATCGAACCTTGAGCACCCGGGTCGACGGACACGTGCGCACTCTCATCCTGCACACTCCACCTCAGGCAGCGCGTGGTACAGCCCTACCACTGGTGTTGGTGTACCACGGTGCGCTCGCCACAGCCTCCGGCACCGAGTCATCGACGGACTTCGACCGTATCGCGAACGCACATGGGTTCCTCGTCGCCTTCCTCCAGGGCTATCAGGACACCTGGAACGAAGGCGCCGGGCACACGCCAGCCGAACGTGCGGGCATCAATGACGTCGCCTTTACCAAAGCCGCCCTTGCCGTAATCGAACGTACCTCGAATGTCGATCGGTCCCGAGTTGTCGCAACCGGCTTCTCGAATGGAGCCCTGCTGACAGATCTGCTGGGATGTCGACTCGCGGGCGTCCTTCGCGCGATAGTTCCCGTATCCGGGCCCCTCCCCGTCACCGTGTCCGCGTCGTGCGCGCCAGCAGCGCCGATCTCGGTCTTGGAGGTGCACGGCACGAACGACACTGCCATCCCCTACGACGGGGGCCATTTCGTGGGTGTCGGCGGTGGCACGACGGTCTTGTCTGCTCCCGCCGCAGTGGCACGGTGGGCGTCACTCGACGGCTGTCGTTCCGTTCCCAATTCGACAGCCGCCCAACCGGGCGTGCGCATCACTACATATTCGGGATGTCGAGACGATGTGTCTGTGTCGTTGCGGACATTGGTTGGCGGCGGGCACAGCTGGCCGGCCGACATCGGTACGCTCGTCGACGACCTGCCGATGATGCATAGCTGACGAGTAATCGCGGAGCCAAAGCACCCCCCGGCGCGTGGGCTTCGCGTGCGCCGTGACCTCGGAAGGAGGAGTTCGTTCCGTCACAGCCCGCACTCCACGGAGTGCTAACGTACGTCGCCGTCTCACCTGACTGGACGCGCATGTCCCACGACACTTGACGCTCACGCGAGGAGGTGCGCAGGCCTGTGGACAGCGTAAAGTGAGCCGTTCGACGTCAGACCCAGATCCGCGAGTAGCTGATTGGCTTCGGCCGCGGGTGTGGTTCTGATGTCGGGTTCTGCGTGTTCGCAGTATTTTTCGTGGTTCGGGC
>NZ_RJJQ01000032.1 GCF_003724155.1 Flexivirga caeni
ATCACGCCACTGCCCGCCACGCCCACCCGAGGGTGGCAACAACGGTCCGATCCGCTCCCACGCCGCGTCCGTCAACTCACCACGTCCAACCACACCAGCATCATCGGTAACACCGACTCACATCATTCGCAGGACACGCCCTAGCCGCTGGTGGGTGGGTTGAGATAGATCCCAATTCTGTCGGTGGTCCAGGTCGGGACGCCGGTGCCGAAGAAGTCGTTGTCCTCGGTCCAGATCGGGCAGTCCAGCAGCATCGCGACCGCCAGGACGGGCCAGTCGTCGGGGTCGCGTTGAATGCGGGCCAGTGCCTCGTCCTTGATGTTGAGGAAGGCGTCCTCGGGGATCGCGGCGACGATGCTGCGCAGCTGGTTCAGGAGGGCGAGTGCCGCCTCGATCTCGGCGGTGCGGTTGAACTTGGTCAGCACGGCGGGCAGGTGCTCTTCGGCGTCGTCGAACGCGACCTCGGGGGCGAAGAAGTCCACCTCTGCTGCGTGGCTGGCGAGGGTCTCCTTGACTCGGCGGCCGAGGACGGCGCGGATCAGGATATTGGCGTCGATGACAAGACGACGGTGCTGCATTATCGGCGGTCTTTGCGGCGGGTCTTGAAGTCGTCAACCATCGCCTCGACCTCATCGTCAGTGAGCGCCAGGAGGGCGTCGAGCTTCTCCCCAGCTGCCTTCAACGCGGCCACGTCAGCAGCACGGTCGGTCTTGACCGGGATGAAGTAGCCGACCGTGTGCCCGTGCCGGGTCACCGCGACGGGTTCGTCTGCGTCGACGAAGTCGGCCAAACCGGCCCGGAACTCCCGGACCCCGACCTTGGATGCGCCCATGACCCCTCCTCGCAATTGTGTCATCTTCGTGTACACATTCTAACCCGTCGCGCTCGCCTGCGCCTCCGGCCGCGACTTCCCTGCACGCTTCGTGGTAGCCAAGGGCGGCGTCGGCTTGTGCGACGACCCACCACCGGTGCGTCCGCCACCGTTATGTTCACCGCTGCGCTGATACGGGCCGCCACCGTATGGATTCCGGGCGAACATCGCCTCCGACGGCGTATGCCGCGACGTCGCAGTCGACGGCAACTGATGCGCAACCGGACCAGTCCGTTCCCCGCCGCGTCGAAAGACCACGACTCCCAAAATGGCTGCAGGCCACCGACTTTCGCGTTCCCTGCGGTCGCCGGGTTCGCCGCACCCGCACCATGGCGAGCAGGACATCGTTCGGGACGATCCGGGGGCGAGGAAAGCCTCGCGTCATACTCCCTGCTGGCGAACCCCTCAGCTCGCCCGCATCCGCACCACGACAGGAACGGCACAGACACCCACGAGACCGCAGGCGATCGCGAGCGTCGGGTAGCTGAAGGCCGCGGCGACGACCCCGGACGCCGCACCCGCTGCCGCGCCGGTCAGCGCGACGAGCACGTCGATGCTGCCCTGCACCTGCGGGCGCTCGCTCGGCACCGTGCCGTCGACGACCAGTGCAGTACCCGCGATCAGGCCGAGGTTCCAGCCGAAACCGAGCAGCACCAACGCAATCGTCACCAGAACCATCGGGCCGCCCGACGACGCTGCGGCGCACATGCCCGCGAGCAGCAACATGACAACGGAGGCGATCGCGGTCGGCAGACGGCCCCATCGGTCAGCGAGCAGGCCGCTGATCGGCGACGGCAGGTACATCGCCGCGATATGTGCCGCGATCACCGCACCCGCCGCGCCCAGGCCGTGACCGTGCGACTGCATCGCCACCGGAGTCATCGTCATCACCGCAACCATCGCGACCTGCGTCGCGATCATGGTGGTCGCGCCGAGCACGACGAGCTGCCGGTGCGCGGTCACCGGCGCTGCGGTGCTGCCGGCCGGCGCCTGCACGGGCACCTGCCGCGACAGCACCAGCGGGTCCGGCCGCAACAACGCGAGCAGGGTGACCCCGGCGATCGCATAGGCCACCCCCGCCAGCACGAACATTCCCGACAGTTCGGGCAACCCGAGCGCGTGCGCCACCGTGCCGAGCGGATCAACCAGGCTCGGCCCAGCCACCGCGCCCGCAGTCGTCGACACCAGCGCGAGACTCGCCGCGTGGCCGCGCTGATCGGACCGGGCGAGATCGGTCCCGGCATACCGCGCCTGCAGGTTGGTGGCCGACCCGGCGCCATACACGAAGAGCGACACGAAGAAGAGCGGCACGTCGCGGGTCGCGGTCGCCAGCACCACACCCGCGGCACCGAGCGCCCCCGCCAGGAATCCCGCGGCGAGCGCCGGCCGGCGACCGAGCCGGCGGGCCGCACGACCGACCAGGTATGCCGCGAGCGCCGACCCGAGCGTGACCACGGCTGTCGGCAGTCCCGCCAGCCCGACACTGCCGAGCAGATCCTTCGCGATCAGCGCCCCGACGGTCGCGCCGGCCGCCAGACCGGCCCCGCCGAAGACCTGCGCCGTCATCACGATCCGCAGCGTGCGGCGCTGCACCCGCGCGATCTCCTCGGCGTCCAGCTCGGCCGTCACCGCTGCCATCTCCGTCATAGCCACCTCCGGCGAGCTAGGATACCAGTTGTGTGCTAGTGGTCCGGCTACCGTGGGACGGCATACGACCGACGGAGGAGCAGATGGCGACGACACCACGCGGTGGCGCGAGCGCCCGCGCCTACGAACGCATCCGCCGGGACATCGTGGCGGGCACCCTCGCGGCCGGCACGATGCTCAGCGAGAGCGAGCTCGCCGCCGCACTCGGCGTGAGCCGCACCCCGATCCGGTCGGCACTCAGCCGGCTGCAGAGCGAGGGGTGGGTGACGATCTATCCTCAGCGCGGCGCGCTGGTCCGCGAGCTGACCTACGACGAGATCCGCGAGGCGGCCGAGGTGCGCCATGCGCTGGAGACGGCCGGGGTGCTGCGAGCCGATCCGGCCGGACTGGAGGCGGCGCTGCAGACGCTGGAGGCTTCGGTCGAGGCGCAGCGAAAAGACTTGGCAGCAGGGGACTTCGCGGCGTTCAACGAGCGCGCGCAGCAGTTTCACCGCGGCTTCGTCGCGCTCGCCGGCAATGCGACGATGCTCGCGCTCTACGACCGGGTGCAGGACCGTCAGCTGCAGTCGACCGCCCGCAGCGCGGCGGAGATCCTGGACGATCCCGGCAGCGTGGTGGCCGAGCACCGCGAGATGATCGACGACGCGCGACGCGGCGACTGGGCCGCCTTCGCCGAACTGCTCGACCGGCACCAGACCTCCCGGCACGGCACCATCAGCCGGATGTCGCCTCCGCGCTGAGCGCGTCGAGATCGCGCACGGCGTAGCGCAAGTGCTCCCACTCCTCGTCGAGGATGGTGTGCAGACAGTGCAGGACCGTCTCGTCATACTCAGGCGCGTGCGGGTTGGGCCGATGCTCGGCGAGCACCTCCGGAGTCACGGTCGCCAGATAGTCGCCGACCATCGCGACCCGGCCGGCGCGCACCGCCAGCACCTCGTCGTATGACGGGGTGGCCGCCGCGTCGAAGGCCTCCGCAGAGTAGGCCTCCGTGCCCGGTTCGTCGTTGGGCACACCGAGCGGGTGATAGGGGTGCTCACCTCCCAGGATGGCCCGCCCCAGCCACACATCGGTCGCCATCACCAGATGCCGCAACGTCCGGACGAACGGCCACTCACCGTCGACCGACCGATCGACGATGCCGGCCGGGAACGTCGCAACCCGGGCGAAAACCGCCGCCCAGGCACCCTGCACCGCCACCCACGCCGCGCGCAGGCCGTCCGGGGTGTCGGCGCCGCGCAACTCGCGACCGGGAAACCGCGTGTTCAGCTCGGCGTCGACATACGGGCGGATGTCGACGCCGTTGACCAGCACCGGCTCGTCGCCGTCGAAGAGCCATGGCCCGTCGATCTCGATGCCCTCGACCTGCACTCCACGCAGCACCGCGTGGGACAGGTCGGCGTCCGAGATCCGCGCGTCACGCAGGCTGACACCGCGGAAGCTGGCGTCGCGGAGGCTGACGTCGCGGAACGTCGCGCCACGCAGGTCGTCGGAGCTGCCGAAACTCGCCATACGTCGAAGGTAGCGAGCGGAACCGGCGCCGTGAAGACAATCCGATGACGGCGTCCCGCACTGAGGAAACGCTGAGATGTCCGGGCTCTCCGGGCCCGCGGGCGGCAGTATGGCGGAGTGGTCCAGCTGATGCCGACGCGACTGCGCGGACTGCGGACGCAACTCACCGCGCTCACTGCCGTCGTGGTCATCATCCCGCTCGTCGTGGGCGTCTTCGTGCTGGCCACCCTGCTGCAGCGGTCCCTCACCGGCAGCCTCACCTCCCGGGTCACCCAGCAGGCAGACACGGTGGCCGCCGCGATCCAACACGACGGAGTCCGCAAATCTGTTCTCGTCGGGGTGGATTCGGCGATGCGGACAGTAGTGCTCGACGACTCCGGCCGGATGCTGCTTGCCGCGCCGGACGACCAGACCGGCCCCCTCAGCTCCGAACGTCCGACTGGGCAACGGCGGATCGTCCACGGCGCGCGGCACTGGTGGCGGCCCGGCGACATCGACACGCCCATGGTCGTGTCGGTCGGCGTGCCCGTCGGCGACGCGCACTACATCGTGCAGGTCGCGGCGTCGCAGCAGCCCCAGCACGAAGCGATCAGCACCGACGCCAAGATCCTCCTGCTGGGCACTCCCGTGCTGACCGCACTCGCCGCGGCGCTGGCGTGGTGGGTTTCCGGGCGTGCGCTCACGCCGGTCGACCGGATGCGTGCCGAGGTCGACGCGATCGAGGCAGGGCACCTGGACACCCGGGTGGCGGTGCCCCAGCAGGACGACGAAATCGCTGCATTGGCAGTGACGTTGAACCGGATGCTGGATCGCCTCCAGTCGTCACAAACACGTCAGCAGCGCTTCGTCGCGGATGCCAGTCACGAATTGCGCTCACCACTCGCCACCCTGCAAGCGGCAACCGAGCTGGCCGCCACCGACCCGGCCGAGGAGTGGCCGGTCGTCGCTCCGACCGTCCGCGCCGAGCTGGAGCGGATGAATGCGCTCATCGCAGATCTGCTGTTGCTGGCACGCATTGAGGAGCTTCCCGGGGCGTCCGCTCCCGTCGGTGTCGACCTCGACGACGTGGCCCAGGCCGAGGTCGGACGCTGGCGTGGCCAGGAGACGGTGATGGTGCGGTATGCCGGCACCCCGAGCCGGGCGACTGCCCTGCAGTCATCGGTGCAGCGCATCGTGCGCAACCTGGTCGACAACGGCATCCGGCACGCACACGAGACCGTCGTCGTCACCACCTCGGCACGAGCCGGCGTCGCACTGCTGACAGTGGATGACGACGGCCCGGGCATCGCGCCGGCCGACCGGGAGCGCGTGTTCGATCGGTTCGTCCGGCTCGATGAGAGCCGCAGCCGGGGAGCGGGTGGCTCCGGCCTCGGCCTGGCCATCGTCCGCGAACTCGCCCGCAGTGCGGGAGGTGACGTCGAGATCGGCGAATCACCTCTGGGCGGAGCGCGATTCACGCTCTCGCTGCCGGAACCTCAGGAGTCCTCGAGCCGGTAGCCGAGGCCGCGCACCGTCGCGATCGTGTCCGTGCCGAACGGGCGGTCGATCTTGCGGCGCAGGTAGCCGACATACACCTCGACGACGTTGTCGTCGCCCTCGAACGCCGGGTCCCAGACATGCCGCAGGATCTCGGCCTTGCTGACCGTCACCCCGCGACGTCGCATCAGGAAGTGCAGCAGACTGAACTCCCTTGCGGTCAGGTCGATTTCGGTGTCTCCACGGAACACTTGAGTCGAGCCGGGGTCGAGCCGCAAGCCGCCGACGGTGAGCACAACGGGGCGGGACACAGGGGTGCGGCGGGTCAACGCCCGCAGACGCGCTTCCAGCACGGGGAAACTGAACGGTTTGGTCAGGTAGTCGTCGGCGCCGAGGTCGAGGGCGTCGACCTGGTCGAATTCGCCGTCCTTGGCGGTGAGCATCAGCACCGGGGACCAGACCTGCCGTTCGCGCAGCCGCCGCAGCACGTCATACCCGTGCATGCCGGGGAGCATGATGTCCAGCACGATCACGTCGAAGGTCTCCTCGGTCGCCAGCCACAGCCCGTCGATGCCGTTGTGGGCGATCTCGACGACGAAACCCGTCTTGGCCAGCCCCCGCTGAACGAGGCGTGCGAGTGGCACTTCGTCGTCGACGACCAGAACCCTCATGGGCGAGCAGTATTGCGGTTCGCCAGCCGTATGACGACCCGGCGTCGCCACTCCCGGCCGGCCGTCCGGGCCGGGCAAGGTCGGGCATCGGCACGCATTACTGCACGATGACACCCGGCCGCTGAGGGGCGGCTGAGTCCGGCTGCGGCGGCGCGTTGAGCCGGCGCGCGCGGTGTCAGACCAGCCCCACGCGGCACATCAGTCACGACGAATATTTCGATACTCCCGTTGAAACGGCGCCCTTCTGCGGCATAGTGGGATCGTGCCGGGCGGCCGGCGGCTGGGTCCCGGCGTCCGGAGGGGTGGTCTATGCGTCGTACTCCCGTTTTCGTCCTGCTCTTCCTGCTCCTCGTCGCCGACGTGGTGCTGGTGACCGGCGCGCTCCGCTCGACGCACGTCAACACCTCGAAGATGGCAGTCGCCAACCAGACACTCACCGCGCCCACCCCGGCTCCGACGACCGCATCGGGTAGCCCCACGACCGCGGCGGCGCCCGCCGGCAAGGTGATCGTCGCCGGGCTGAACAGTTCCCACGCGTGGCGGGCGGTTTCCGCGGTCACGTGCGTCCCCGGTGCCACCAGAGCGAACGTCGCCCGCACCAGCAACGGCGGTCAGGACTGGAAGTCGGTGTCCGTGCCGCTCGTCACCGTCTCCGGGTTGTCGTATGCCGGGAGCGCGATCGTGGCGAACGGGCTCGACGCGTCGTGCCAGCCCGCGGCATACACGCTGGGCGACTCGCCCTCCGCGACGACCAAGTCCGCTGCCTGGTCGGTCGATCCGAAGGACCAGGCGAAGCTGCTCGCGGACGGTCAGCCGGTGAGCGACGAACCGTGCACCGGCCGGGTGCTGGACGTCGCCGTGAACTCCGCGAACGACGCGGTCGTCCTGTGCGGCAATGGCTCCGTCCAGCACACCACCGACGGGGGCGACTCCTGGCGGCAGCTCACCGGGAAGGGCGACACGGTGGCGATCGCCACCGGCTCAACGTCGACCGCGGTGTATGTCGCGACCCCCTCCTCGTGCGGTCTCTCGGTGCACCTGGTGACGGCTGCCGCGTCCGGTTGCCTCGACCACACCAAGGACTGGACCGGACCACTCGACATGGCGATCATCGGCAGCACCATGTGGCTGGTGTCGCCCACGCAGGCGCTCACCGAACCGGTGGCGAACCTCAGCTGAGGGAGTCGCCGGTCGCAGTGCGGGTCTGCGGTCTCAGCGCAGACCCACGCGCAGCCGACGCACCCGTTCCAGGGCCAGCTCGAAGGTCCACGGGTTCAGCCGCCCCTGCCGCAGGGCCGTGGTGACGGCGCTGACCGCCGCCTGGCCCTGGCTCACATCGCGCGCGGAGCACAGCAGCAAGTCCATGCCTGCCTTGGCGGCGAGGACAGTGCGCTGACCGGTGTCGCCGAAGGGGTCGAGCGCGCCGGCCTCGAGGGCATCGGTGATCGTCACGCCGCGGAAGTGCTGGCGGCCGCGCAACTCGCCCTCGACGAAACGCGTCGACAGACCGGCCGGATAGACCGGGTCGATCGCGGGATAGACCGCCCACGACGTCATCACCAGCTTGACGCCCGCGTGGATCACCGGAGTGAATGCGAACTCGTCGATGGTGCGGATGTCGTGCGCCGACTGGGTGAGGGTGACGACGCCCAGATCGGTGTTCTGGTCGACGGTCGCGGCGCCGAGCCCGGGATAGTGCTTCGCGGTGGCGGCGACACCCGTCGCCTGCTGGGCCCGCACGAACGCGGCGCCGAGGGTGCCGCACACCTCGGGGTTCTGGCTGTAGGAGCGCTGCCACTGGTCGTCGAAGTTGCCGGGCGTGCGGAAGACATCCTCCACCGGTGCCAGGTTCAGGTTCATGCCGACGCCGTGGAGCGCCGCGCCTGCACCGGCGCCGGCGCTGGTCGCAGCCGCCACCGGGTCGGCTGACTCGCCGATCTGCTTCTCCGACAGCACCGGCTGCTGGCCCTGCAGCCGCCGGATGAACCCACCTTCCTGGTCGGTCATCAGCAGCAGCGGCAGGTCACGCGTGGGGCTCTGTGCGTGCGCGGCCTTGAGCTCGCTGATCACCTCGGTGATCTGGGAGAGGCTGAGGATGTTCTCCCCGAAGAAGATCAGCCCGCCGACCATGCCCTGCCGGATCAGCTGCAGCAACTCATCCGACGGCGTCGCTCCGGGGTAGGAGAAGATCACCCGCTGCGCAACCTGCTGCGTCAGCGAAAACCGATGACACCACAGCGGATCCGCATCCGCGGACTGCATGGAGACTGCCCCGAGGGCAAGCCCGCCGCCGATCACACCTCCCGCGCGAAGAACGGTCCGCCGACTGACCGGAAACTGCTGACCCATCTCGATCCTCCTTCTCGCCGTGGTGCCTGGTGCGCCGCGGGCCGCCGACCAGTCTTCTCCTCTCGCGGTCGCCCGTGGGCTGTCGGGCGCGTCGGGTTTCGCGGTCGGTGACGTATGGCGTCAGCCGGCTGGAGGCGGCCCCGGACCTCCGGCCGGGGCAACGCACTCATCGAGCGGACAAACAGACATCGCCCCAGCCATGTGGCTGGGGCGATGTCGTGACCCGTGGAACCAGACTCAGCCGCCGGTCACCGGAATCACTGCCTTGCTGCTCTGCATCGTGTTGATGAAGCTGGTCTGGCTGTGACCCGAGTTGAAGTCGGCAACAGCATTGAACAGAGCCTGTTGCACCCTCGGCGGGATGAGCTCGCCGTCGGTCATCGACAACAGGATCGTGTCACTGAACAGCGCCTTGAATGCCGACTGCTGATATGACGTCAGACTCGACACGTCTGCATCCTTGCGGACCGGGACCGAACCCTTCTTGGCGCTGAATGCGGTCTCGACCGTCGGCGAGGCGATCGTGGTCAGGAAGTTCTTCGCGTTGATCCCGTTCTTCGCCTTCTTGGCCTGCACAAAGTTGTCGACGATGGCCAGGAAATTGCCGCTCGTGCCCGGATAGGGCACATAGCCGAAGGTCTGGCCCGGGACGCCGTGATCCGCCTCGATCTCGCCATACACCGAGTCGTTCATGGCCAGGAATCCGCAGCCATTGTTGGTGAACTTCTTTGCCGCCTGGTCCCAGTGCAGGCCACTGGAGAGCGGATCGACATACTTCATGATCTTGGCGTAGGTGCTCAGGGCAGTCTTGACGTCGGATCCGCCCCAGTTGAACTTGTCATCCTCGATTTTCTGCCAGCCCTTGGACCCGACCACGCTCAGCAGCGTGTCCTCGAAAACCTCGACGGCAGTGAATCGGTCACTTTGCCCCATGCACAACCCTGGGGTCCCGGTGGCATTGACCTTCGCCAGATCCGCGATGAACTGATCCATCGTGAACCCCGTGGTCGGTATGGCGACCCCCGCCTTCCTCAGCACCGCGGTGTTGAAGAAGAGATTGTTCTGCCGGTGCGCCTCGGTGGGCACGCCATACTGCTTGCCACCAATTGTTTCGGCGGAAAGCAGCCCGGCCGGCAGTTGAGTCGTCAATCCGGTATTCTGGTAGACGCTGGAGACATCGGCGATGTACCCCTGGCTCTTCCAGGAGTTGAGCGCCTTGCCCGGAAATGCCTGCCACAGGTCCGGTGGATTGCCATTCAGCAACCGCGAGGCAAGAGCGACCTGCTCATTCGAGCCCGCGCCACCGGTGACCGCCGAGTCGATCACCTTGACATCGGGGTATTTCTTCTCGTATGCGCTGACCAGGACTTGCAGAGCCGCCTTCTCCGAGGCGGAGGTCCACCAGGACATGATCTCGACCTGCTTGGTCGAACTCGTGTTGTTGCCGCTGCCGCCACCGCTACAGGCGGCCAGTGAGACTGTGGCCACAAGAGCCACCGAAGTTACGATGAACTTCCTCATGCGGTAGCACCTTTCACGCTTTGCGGCTTGGCTTTGAGATCGTAGACCGCGAACAACGCCACGACTGCGAAGCAGACGGCGGGAACGAAGAACGACAGCGAGATGCCGATCGAGTCCTGCAGGATGCCCTGGACCATCGGCACGATCGCACCGCCGACAATGGCCATCACCAGACCGGCCGCACCGAACTTGGACGCCGGGCCGAGGCCCTTGAGCGCCACGCCATAAATGGTCGGGAACATCAGTGACAGGCAGCCGGAGACCAGGACCAGGCAGACGACACCGACGATATTCGGCGATAGCGCACCGAAAATGCACAGGAGCACCGCGGCACTGGCAAGCACGCTGAGCACCTTGGTCGGGCGGATCCGGCCGATGACCCACGTCATCACGAACCGCGAGATCAGGAAGAGCAACAGGCTGACCTGCAGCACCTGGCCACCAGCATCCAGCGAGCCGTGGAAGACGTGCTGACCGTAGGCGATGATGTAGGTCCACACACAGGTCTGCGCCGCGATGTTGAAGAACTGCGCCACCACCCCGAAAACCCACCGCTTGTTCGAGAAGAGGATCTTCATCGGGCTCTTGCCCTCAAGGTGACTGAAGTCCCCCTCCTCCGCGAACTCGTCCACCGCCTCCGTCTTCGGCATTTTCTTGAAGGCGATGGCGAGGGCGATCAGGATCAGCACGACACCGAGCCCGAGGTAGGGGCCCATCACCGCCTGCAGCTGCTTGGCCCGGACGTCGTGTGCCTGTTCACTCGTCAGCGAGGCCAGGTTCACCGGCGTGCTCAGCTTGGGCAGGATGAGGGCGTTCGCCATCAGCACGCCGATATTGGTGCCGACCGGGTTGAATGCCTGCGCGAAATTCAGCCGGCGGGTGGCGGTGGCTTCCGGACCGATCGACAGGACGAACGGGTTCGCCGAAGTCTCCAGAATGGAGCACCCTGCCGCCAGGGCGAACAGGGCTATCAGGAACGCGCTGTAGGTCATGATGTGCGACGCGGGGTAGAACCCGAATGCGCCGAGGGTGGCCAAGCACAACCCGGACAGGATGCCTACCTTGTAGCCCCACTTCTGGTTGATGAAGGCCGCGGGCAACGCGAGCAGGAAGTAGGCGCCGTAATAGGCGAGCTGCACCAGCGAACCCTGGAAGGCGTTCATGTGGAAGATGGTCTTGAAACCCGAGACCATCGGTGTCGTCATGTCCGCGGCGCAGCCCCATGCGGTGAAGCAGCAGATGACGACGACGAACATCAATCCCATGCCCGGGAAGGTCAGTCTGCTCTTTTCGGAGGCGGTGCCCGAGGCCCGTTCTTCCGCATTGTCTATTTGGGTCATGTGTTACCTCTCGGCGGGAGAAGTGACGATCCCGAAGTGCAGCCGACTGATCCGATGCTCACAGGTACGACCGAGAGCGGGATGGTAGGGAGCCCATCCGGCGTGACTTGCGCCACAGAGCATAAGCGCGTGGATCCGCCGCGTGCGATGCGTTGCGCAACAGATGTGCCCCAGCAGGCGAGGCCAGGCGGCATACGATGGCCGGATGGCAGCTCCACGGCGGCGTGTCCGGATGCGCGAGGTCGCCGAACACGCGGGCGTTTCGACATCCACCGTGTCCCACGTCCTGAATGGGACCCGATTTGTCAGCCCAGCCACGCAAGCGGCCGTCCTTGCGGCGGCGGAGGAACTGGGCTACGAGCTCCCGGAAACCGTGGAGATCGCACCGAGCCGGCGCACCCTCGGGATCGCGATCTCCAGTTACTCCAACCCGTACATGGCCGAGCTGATCCAGGGCGTCGAGCAAGAAGCGATCCGGGCCGGCTTCGCGCTCTTTCTGTGCGACTCACACGACAACCCGAAGCAGGAGAGCGAGGCAGTCCGGACGTTGCTGACCCACCACGTGGATGCCATCGTGCTTGCGCCGACCTCCCAGTGGGAGGAGACCGCGCTGCCGTTGCTGCACAAGGGCGGTCGGCCGTACGTGCTGATCGACAGGCTCAGCGCCTCTCCCTGCGACCAGGTCGTCTGCGACAGTGCGTCGGCGACGGCCACCCTCATCGAGCACTTGATCGGCCACGGCCACCACCGCATCGGCATGGTGTCCGGGCTGCCCGGCCTGTCGACGTCACAGGAACGGCTGCGTGGTTATCAGCGGGCTCTCGTCGACGCCGGACTGGCCGTCGACGAGCACCTGGTGCGATGTGGCCACTCCAGCGCGAGTGGCGGACGCGCGGCAGTCCACAGCCTGCTGCGGAACGAGCCTCGCCCGACAGCCATCTTCAGCGCGAACAATGCGATGACGGTCGGCGCGCTCCAGGCATTCGACGAACTCGGCATTCGCGTGGGCGACGACGTCGCGCTGGTCGGTTTCGACGACTTCGAATGGGCCTCCGCGGTGCGGCCGGCGCTCACCACCGTGGCGCAGCCATTTCACGCCATGGGCGCCCGGGCGGTGCAACTGTTGCTGCATCGGCTGGAGAACCCGATGGCGGCCCACCGGGTGGTCCGGCTGCCGACCGAAATCCAGTATCGCGACAGTTGCGGTTGCCCGCCCCTCGACCGGCGCTTCCCCGAGGCTCCCCGAAACTGACGTTCCCCAGGCGATCGGGCCTGGGCTGCTCGTCGCGCTGCGCGGCGGGTGCGTGGAAGTTGCGCAACAACGCTCCACGCACCGGCAACCCCGCTACGGTCAGCCCTACCATCTGTACTTGGCCAAACCCCAACTCCCCTGCAGCCACCAGTGCGACAACGGTCGCCGTGAAGGAGGAACCATGTCCACCACTCGTCAGCCTGCCGTGATCGTGGGAGTCGATGGATCGGAGAATTCGGCGAAGGCGGTCGACTGGGCCGCCAAGCAGGCGCAGATGACCGGTAACGATCTGGTCCTGGTGGCGGTATGGGCGCCATACGCCCGCTCGCTCAACACCTCGCCCGCCGGCGCCCTGGCCGTCGCCGCGAGCGGCATCAACCCCGAACGCGAGGCGGCGTCGCTGCTGGAGGACGCGCGCACGCGGTTCGACCCGGCCGGGATCAACGTGGTCGCGAAGACCATCGAGGGCTACCCGGGGCGATCCCTGGTGGACGAGGCGCAGGAAGGCGACCTGCTGGTCGTCGGCAGCGAAGGCCGCACCGGCATCGCCGGCATGATGCTGGGCTCCACCAGCTACTACTGCCTGCGGCACGCCCAGTCGACCGTGGTCATCATTCGTTGAGCTGAGAGCGGCGATCTCGACTTGTCGGGCCTCGCTTCGACACGTTCATGATGCGCGCGATGCCCGTTCGCGAAGTACCTGAAGTGAAGCGGGCATTTCGCATCTCAGCCGACGCTGCGCAAGTACCTCCCGAAGTGCGGGACGGTGAAGGCGATCCGCCCGCGCTCGCCGGAGTAGATGAGGCCCTTCTTCAGCAGCGCGTCACGGGCGGGCGAGAGCGACTGCGGCTTGCGGCCGAGGACGGTCGCAACGGCGGAGGTCGGCACCGACTCAACGTCGTCTCGCTCCTCCTCCGGTGTAGCAGTGGCCGCGTCAGCCATGGCGCGGAGGTACTCCCGCTCCCCGGGAGTCGCTCTCTCATAACGGGATCCGAAGAATCCGACTGCCAGCTCCGCCTCGGCAGCCGGTGCCGCGACCGCTATATCGGCGGCGGTCACGGGTGAGCCGGGCGCAACGTCCCACGCGACCTTGCCGTAGGCCTGGATGAAGTAGGGGTAGCCGCCCGTCGCGACATACATCGCCTCGAGGGCGGCCGACTCGAACTCCGCGTCCTCCTCCTGCGCCGGTGACTGCAGCGCCCTGTCCGCGGCCTCGCGAGGCAGGCGATCGATGCGCGCGTAACGAAACAACCTCTCGCTGTACGACTTTGACGCCGACAGCACCGCCGGCAGGTGTGGCAGGCCGGCACCTACGACGATGATCGGCAGGGAGGCCTGGCTGATCTCATGACATGCGGCGCACAGCGCCGACACATCCTCGGCGTCCAAGTCCTGCATCTCGTCGATGAAGATCGCGACGCCGCGACCCATATCAGCGGCCAATCCGCCTGCGTCGGAAAGCAATTCGACCAGGTCGATTTCGATGTCGCCCGAGTCGGCGCGTCCGGTGACCGCCGGGGCGTCGATGCCCGGGTTCCACCGCTCGCGCAGTTTGGCGTTCGGGCCGGCGTCGCGCTGCGCGAACGACTTGATCACCCCGAGCACCTGATCGACGTCGGCCTGCTGCGAATGCCCGAGCTCCCGCACCGCCTGGTGCAGCGCCGACGACAACGGGCGGCGCAGCCGCTGATCGGGCCGTGCCTCCAGCTTGCCCGTGCCCCACTTCGCACGAACAGCCGCTGACCGCAACGCATTCAGCAGCACCGTCTTGCCCACACCACGCAGCCCGGTGAGCACCACCGACCGCTCCGGGCGCCCGCGCGCGATCCGCTCCAGCACGACGTCGAACGTGCGCAGCTCGTCGTCACGACCGGCCAGCTCCGGTGGGCGCTGACCGGCGCCGGGCGCGTAAGGGTTGCGTATCGGATCCACGCGAGGACTGTATGGCGAAATCTAGTCGATGCCCGATACATCGTTAGCGTGTCGCATCGACGCTCGCGTTCTGACCTGCAGCGCCCTCGGCAAGCGGGGTGGCGGCATGCCCGGCTGGGTGGGTTCGCGGGCGCTCGCCAGGGTTGGTGGTCGGTCGGGCGCGGGTCGCGCGCCGCCGGTCATCGGCATTATTCGGAAATTTTTCTTATAGAACGCTTGTGCTATCAGGATGCGTTCAGGTAAACTGCAGGTACAGCGAAACACCCTGAACGGCAAGGAGGTCCGGGTA
>NZ_RJJQ01000033.1 GCF_003724155.1 Flexivirga caeni
CACGTCCTGCAGTGTCATGCGCTACTGCTCCGATCCCGCCCCACTCACGGGGCGTGTCACGGACCAGAAACACCGAAATTGCGATACTCCCCACTCGGGCCCGCCTACTCGATCGACCAAAGCCACGGCGGCGCGCCGCTACGGCAGCCGGTCGGCACGCGGCTCCTGCGACAGGTAGCAGACGGGAACCCCATGCTCGGTGGCATACGCGATCTCCGACCTGGTCGACTCACCGACGTACCCGCCGACGTCGAGCACATAGACGTAGTCGGCCAGGTCGATCTTGCGTTTGTGCAGCTCGTCCAGGGCGGCCTTCTCGGCCGACTCGTGGGGGACACCTTCGCCGTACCCCTGCTGCGACGTCGCGTGCGGATAGAAGCCGATCGACAGCACGATCTGGCCGGCCATGGTGAACTCGAAGTTCGCGCGCTGGAATGCGTCGTAGAACCGGCTCGACCCGCACAAGCACACGATGATCGGGCGCGTCGAGGTCTGGAAGATCCGGTGCAGCTCGCTGCGCTCGTTCACGATGCCTCCTCCAGCGCGCGCTCGATCATTTCGTGCCCCTGCGCTTCGAACGCGCCGTCACCGACGAGATGCGCCCAGACCGCGGTGTTGATCGCTTCCCGCAGGCGCTCCCGGAACCACGCGTCCGGTTCACGAGGGTCCGCGCCATACCCCTCGATGAAGGCTGCTTCTCGCGCGGGATCAGCACGGAAATCCCGTGCTTCCAAGCGAACCCAGTCGCTGAGCGCCGGTCGCGGCGCAGCTCGCCCGAAGTCGATCACGCTGATCTGGTCATCAGCGTCGAGCCAGTTGCGCGGTTGCCAGTCGCCGTGGGTGGGCACGATCGTGACCGGCGTGTCCGGCCATGCGGACACGATGCGACGCAGTTGCCGCTCACGCTCCGCGGCGATCCGGTGCGGCTTGTCGAGGTTGGCGAGCACCTTGGCGTTCTCCCGCTGTTCGTATGACGTGTCGGTCACTCCCGCCTGGCCATGCAACAGCGCGAGCAGCTCACCCGCCTGCCGGAACGTTTCGGGGCGTCGCTGCGCCGGCGAATCGAGCACCAGGTGCCCGGGCAGGTAGGTGGTCGCGAGGATCTTCGCCATACGATCGCCAGCGACCAGGCGTGGTGCGCGTCCGATCTCGACCCAGGGACGCAGCCAGTTCTCGTGAGCGTCGAGTTCGCGCGAAATGTGGTGTGCGGACTCACCATCCGCCTTGACGATGTATCGCTCACCGCCCGCCTCCACTTCGAGCACGACGTTGTCCACCAGGCCCCAACTGTGGTCGCAGACCACTGACGCTCCCGGCAGCCACCGGTCTATGAAGGCACGTTGCGCCACATTCAGGCGAGGCGGAGGGGTCGGCATACCTGCGAATGTAGCGTTGCCATATGACTCCCACCCGGCGCCAGCTGCTGACAGCGAGCGTCGCCATGTCGGCGCTCACCGTCGCCGGCTGCTCACACGGCACGTCCGCTGGCACGTCGACGAGCACCGCGCCCACAACCTCGCCGCCAGGGCGGACCCCGGCGCCCCGGAAAACCCCCACCATTGCTCATGATCCGCTGACCGGCGGGAAACGGACCCGCAATCCGGTGATCGCGGTGAAACTGGAGAACACCGCCGCCGCCATGCCGCAATACGGGCTGTCGGACGCCGACCTCGTCTTCGCCGAAGTCGTCGAAGGCAACCTGACCCGGCTGATGCCCATCTTTCAGACCAGCTTCCCGACCCGCATCGAGCCCGTGCGCAGCGCGCGGAGCACAGACATCGAACTGCTGCCCATGTTCGGCAAGCCGCTGCTGGTCTACTCCGGCGTTGCCCCACAGATCCGGCCGAAACTGGAACGGGCGTCGATCGTGTTGGACAGCCACGGTATTCGGGACCCTTCGCGCGTAGCCCCGCACGACCTCTACTTCGACCTCGCCACCATTGCCCGGCAGAAGGGCTTGGCCAGGACACGGGACATCGGGTTGCGCTTCGACGCCGCGAGCAGCGCCATACGGGGTGCGGATTCGGCACCGAAGTTCAGTGTGCCCCTCGGCGGGGACCGCTTCTCGTTCGTGTATGACGAGAAGCACTACGTGCCGAGCTGGAACGGGCTCGTGTATGCCGATGCCGGCGCGGACGGGAAGCAGGTCACGACCGAGAACGTGCTGGTGCTCAGGGTCCGCGAGGTGTCCGACGGGTACCGCGACCCGGCGGACAATCCGGTCTATCGATCGGTGACGACCGGGTCGGGCGCCCTCACGCTCTATCGCAACGGCACGCGACTATCCGGGACCTGGCATCGCGCTGCGGACAACGCGCCCTTCCGGTTGCTGAAGTCCGACGGCACGCAACTGCTGCTGACCCCGGGCAAAACCTGGATCTTGTTGCAGACGTGACGGGTTCGGCTGTCAGGCCGTCAGCATGTTGTAGAGCACCTCGAAGCGCTCCAGCCGCTGCCGGTAGTGCTCGGTCCGCGCCGGCACCGGCTCCATCTGCGCCCCGGCGGCGCACTGGTAGCGGTCGACGTCGGGCACCAGCACGCCCAGCGCCAAGTGGGCGGTGCCGAGCAGCGTCGACCGCTTCGCCTCGACGGTGCGGATCGGCACGCCGATGACGTCACTGACGATCTGGAAGAGTTCCGGTCGCGCGGTGGTCACCCGTCCGCCGGCCGAGATGCTCTGTGTCTGGTCGGCAACTTCGCGCAATTGAGTCGCGATCCGCCCGTAACAGAGGGCAATTCCCTCCACGACCGCCCGGTAGATCTGCGTGGCTGTCGTCGCGGCGCTGATGCCGACGAACATGCCGCGGGCATCGCTGGCCCAGCCGGTGCTTCGCTCGCCGGTGAAGAAAGGCAGCACCATCGGGCCATCTACGGGGTCGGCCAGCAACGCCTCACGGAGTGCGGTGTCGGTCATCTGATCGGGATGAAAATTGCTCTCCAGCCAGTCGGTCGCCCGGCCGACGTCGTTGAGCGCGCCCCCGAGCAGCCAGCTTTCGCGCGACACTGCGTAACACCACAGACCCGTCGGAAGCCGCTCCGGAAGCGCGTCGACGAGCACCCGCATGGCGCCGCTGGTGGCCGCCGTGGCACCCATGACGGTCGAATCCGTCGCACCGAGACCAACATTCGCGGATAGCCCGTCGGCAACCGGAGCGAACCAGACGGCGTCGCGGAGGGTAGGCCAGCGCGATGTCGCCGCTGCGTTCAGCTCCGAGCCGAGGAACGGCTGGTCCGGATGCCGGATGGGTGGCAACTGGCTGAGCGTGATGCCGCTCAACTCGGCAACCTTCTGGTCCCAGTCGCACGTGCGGCGGTTGACCAGGCCGGTCCACGCGGCGACGGCAGTGCCTGTCCCGTTGACACCCAGCAGCCTCCGGTAGACGTAGTCGCCGAGCGAAAGGTAGTGCGCTGCGTGCAGGTCCGGCTGGTTCTGACCAAGCCAGCGCAGTCGCGCCGGCCAGTAGCTCGAATGGATGCGGGTGCCGGTTTCCTGCTGCAGAGCCAGCTCGTCGACGTCGTGCCGCAGCTGGTCGACCTGACCGGCGCATCGCCCGTCGGCATACGTGTAGCAGGGCGTCAGCGCCTGCCCCTGGGCGTCGACGGCCACCATTGACGAAGCGAAGGTGTCGAGAGCGACCCCGCCGATCCCTCCGGCTTCCACCTGCGCCGAGAGAGCGTCGATGATCTGCGCAATCTCGTCGGTCACCTGATCCGGATCGATCACGCTGGTGCCGTCGGAGGCGGAGGTGAACGAGTGAAACAGCTTGACTCGCTTGCCGATCGGGCAGCCGCGGGCGTCATACAGCGCTCCCCGCGTTGCGGTTGAGCCCACGTCCAGCGCGAGCACCAGCGGCCGGACTGCGTCCGCCAGGTCGATGCCTTTGGTCATGTCTTACCTTCCGCCGCAGTGGTTTTCAGTTGGGGCGGACGCGCTAGGTGATGACGTTGAGGATCATCACGAAGGCAAAGCCAACGACCGAGATGGCTGTTTCGAGGAGCGACCACGATCGGATCGTCTGACCGACGGTGAGACCGAAATACTCCTTCACCAGCCAGAATCCCGCATCGTTGACGTGCGAGAAGAAGAGCGAGCCACAGCCAATCGCCAGCACGAGCAGCGCCAGGTGGTTGGGTGACAGGTCGGTGGCCAGGCCGCTCACAATGCCCGCCGCGGTGACCGTCGCGACCGTTGCGGACCCGGTCGCCAGGCGGATGCCGACAGCGACCAGCCAGCCGAGCAGCAGGACGCTGATGTTCTTCCCATGGGCCCAGTCGGCGATGACGTTGCCAACACCCGCGTCGACGAGCACCTGCTTGAATCCGCCCCCGGCACAGACGATCAGCATGATGCCGGCGACACCGGGCAGGCCCCGTCCGAGTGAGTCGCTGGCGTGGGCGCGCGTCATACCGCTGCCGAGACCGAGCACGAAATAGGCGACGATGACGGTGATCAACAATGCGACCGACGGTGTCCCGATGACGTCCAGGATCTTGCGTGCGGTGTTGTCCTGGTTGCTGACGACGATGTTGACGATTGCGGCCGGGAGCATGAGAACCACCGGCAGCAGCAGCATGCACACGGCGTGACCGAAGCTCGGTGTGCGCCGTCCCTCCGACGTAGTCTCGTCCTCTTCGACGGCCTCCGGCAGTGGCGGTGCCTCGATGGCCACCATGCGGTCGATCACCCGCGCGAACAGCGGGCCGCAGAGCACGAGCGTCGGGATGGCGACGATCAGCCCGAAGAGCAGCGTGCGGCCCTGGTCGGCGTGCAGGCTGGAGATGGCGACCTCGGGTCCGGGGTGTGGCGGCACAAGTCCGTGCAACACCGACAGCCCAGCGATTGCGGGTATGCCGACCAGCATGATGCGCTGCCCGCTGCGCCGGGCAACCATCATCACGATCGGCACCACGATGACGACGCCGATCTCGAAGAACATCGGCAGACCGATGAGAGCGGCCATCAGCGCCATACCCCACGGGAGGGCGGAGCCACTGAGTTTGTCGCTGATCGTGTCGACGACCCGGCCGGCGCCTCCGGAATCGATGAGGATCTGGCCGAGCATCGCGCCGAGCGCGATCAGCAACGCGACCGAACCTGCGGTGCCGGAGAAGCCACCGTTCGGGCTGATCGCGCCGTTGGTGAAGCTCTGCACGGCCGCGCCGCCCGGCACCCAGGCGACCAGCGCGACGACCGCCGACCCGATGATGAGGGAGATGAACGGGTGCAGTTTCATCACGGTGATCAGTAGCACAACTGCCGCGATGCCAGCCAGAGCGGCAAACGTCAACTGCGTGTTGCTCGCGTGCGAGAGCTGCTTGGCAGCGGTGTCAGCGATGAGCATGGGGGCGACGCTACTGCGACTGACACGGTTTAGACGGCAAAACGTCCAGGAAAAATACAGGGATCTCACTTACTGAGTCCACGACACAGGAAGAAGCGGCCGGTGGGTCGATGTCGGTGCGGAGTGGCACCATCGCCGCATGTCTCGACGTTCGCGGATCGCATCCTGTGTGGTGCTGCTGACGGTTGCGTGCGCTCTGACGGTCGGTGCATTCGTCGTGCGGCCCGGAGGTGGGCGTGCGCGGGCCACGCCGGTTCAGGTGCCGGCTGCCGTGTGGACGCAATTGTCGAGTCTGCCGGTCAAGGGGCGTGCACCGAAGACCGGCTATGCGCGCTCCCGCTTTGGTCAGGCGTGGTCCGACGATGTCGCCGTGGCCGGCGGGCACAACGGGTGCGACACACGTAACGACATACTCGCTCGCGATCTGAAACCGGTTCGTATCAAACCGGATACGCACAACTGCATCGTTCTGTCCGGGACTCTGGACGACCCCTACACGGGCAGGAAGATCGAGTTCCGGCGTGGCGCCAGCAGCAGCGGTGCAGTCCAGATCGACCACCTCGTCGCGTTGTCGGACGCCTGGCAGACCGGCGCGCAGCAGCTGACGTCCGAGCAGCGTCTCGATTTCGCCAATGACCCTGCCAATCTGCTGGCGGTCGACGGCCCGGCGAACCAGCAGAAGGGTGCAGGTGACGCCGCGACCTGGCTGCCGTCGAATCACGAATTCCGCTGTGCCTATGTGATGCAGCAGATCCGGGTGAAGTCCGCCTATCACCTCTGGGTCACGCCGGCCGAGCACGACGCGATGTCCCGTGTCCTGCACGCCTGCGAGAAGGGGACGCAGTGAGTTCGTTTCAGCGCAGCGCGGAGCGCAGCACGTCGAATTCGCAGCCGGGGGAGTCGGGGTCGAAGCCGTGCTCGATCAGCCAGCGGGCGGCGAGCAGGCTGCGGGCCGACCACCAGCCGCGAATGACGTCACGGTCGACGGGGGAGTCGTAGCCGACGAGCAGATCGTCGAGGCGGTCCGGATGCCCGAGTGTCAGGATCGCCAGATCGTAGAGCGGGTCGCCGGCGGAAGCCTCGGACCAGTCGAGGATGCCAGTGACCTGGTCGTCGTCGATGAAGACGTGCGCGATCTGGAGATCGCCATGGATGAATGCGGGCGTCCACGGCCGGAGCGCGGCGTCGGCGACCCGCCGGTTGTGCATGACGAGTTCGGCGGGGAGTAGCCCGTTGTCGACGAGCCAGGCGCATTCGTCATCCAGCGCCACGGTGAGCTCAGCCGGTTGTTGAGCCGATCGCTGCGGTGGTGGTGCTTCGTGCAGGATTCGTATGACGGTGCCAGTCGCCACCCAAGCTGCTGCGGATGCGGTCATTGGTTCGCCGAGCCGGCCCAGGGGAGCGCCGTCGAGCGCGCTCATGGCGACCACGTGATCCCGCATCCACAGGATGCGCGGCGTGGGCACCGGCGCGGCGGCCATGAGTTCCGCTTCATGCCGGAGTCGTTCATCGTCTCCGTCCACCTTGAGGAACGTGTCGCCCACGCGCAGGGTTGCGCGCTCGGAGTGCGCGACGACGATCTCAACCGGGTCCACGGTCTCACCACAGGTGTCTGTCGAGGAACGCATACGCCCTCCCACGGTCGTCCTCTGGAAAGGCGTGGGTCCCGGGCCGCACCTCCACGGTGAGGTTCGTCAGCCCTCGGTCGCTGCACGTCGCGTCGAGTTCGGCAGCACCTCGGCTCCACGTGTCCTCGGCGCCGGCGATGACGAGAAACTGGCAGCTCGAGGCCAACGCGACCAGGTCCTCCACGTCATACTCGCTCGCGAATCCTGGGACGACCGTGTCCGCCTGGAATCCCGCATCGGGAGCGGTGGCAATAGATCAACCCAGCCGGTGTTGCGCGGTCGGTTGGGATGCAGGCGAAGACCGACGCTCGGCCGGACGGAATGTCATACCGAACGTGACGGCGGACAAACCCTGGCTCCGCCACCTCCGAAACGGTCTCGACGGCTCCGAGTTGCCAGCGCGCGACCGGGCCCAGCAGAACCTTTAGTCCTTCGCGCGTGAGTGGGGTCACGGCGACGACCCTACGCGCGCGTGCTGCCGACCACCGGATGGCGAGCTTCGTCGAAGGCCTTCTTATGACAGTGTTGCATTCGTGCGATATGCAGCAGATGCCCAGAGCGAGGTCGTCACTGAACGGCTGGTCCTCAGAGCTGTCGCGATGGCGGACCTGCGCGAGGTCGCGGCCCTGCACGCCGACGAACGCGTATGGCGGCACCGGCCGGAAGGCAAGCACCCCAGCATTGAATACAGCCGTGACAAGGTTCTCCAGATGGTGCAGCAATGGGCCTCTGACGGCCTCGGCTACTGGTCCGTCCGGCTGCGGACGCCAGTTGCGGATCTCGCCGCGGGGGAGTTCATCGGAGTCGGCGGATGCGCGCTCGACACCACTCACGGCTGGTGGAATTTGTACTACCGGCTGCGTCCCGAGTCGCATGGTCACCGGCTCGCCACTGAACTCAGCAGCGCGGCGTTGATCGCAGCCCACGGCTGTGATCCCGATCGTGCCGTCGTCGCGAGCCTGGCAGCGGAGAACCACGCATCGCGAGTGACCGCCGAGCGAGCCGGTCTGCGGCTCCAATGGCAAGGGCCCGACGATGACCATCCCGGCGCTGTTCGCCTGGTCTACGCAGACCGTCCAGTCGATGTGGCGCAGGCGTCATCGTGACTGAACCTGCGGACGCCGGTTCGCCCCGACTGGTGGACCGGTATCCCGTTCTCGCACAACAGCTTCGGGAGGCGCTTGTCGCCGAACGCGAGCCGTCCTTGGCGGATCAGGTCGAGAAGCTGCGGGTGGTCGCAGAGTGTGGCTGCGGGGACGACTTCTGCCAGAGCCTCTACACGGCACCCAAGCCGACTGGGGCTTACGGACCAGAGCACCGGAATGTGCGCCTCGACGCACCCTGGCCAGGGATGCTGATACTCGATGTCGTCGACGGTCAGATCGCGTATGTCGAAGTGCTCGATCGCAGTCCGCTGGATTGAACGTGCTGCGGATCTGAGCAAGCGCCGAGTGGGCAGTAGTTGCTCCCTATGTTGTCCGCTCACCGCAACTACCGTCCACTCGGTGCCGGCGTTTCGCGAGCCAACCGACCTTGTCTCCTCCGCCGTACATCGGCTGACGGTCGAGCGACGAAGGGAGCGGAGTTCGTCATGAGCCGGCCGCCGTCCCGTCCATCTTTCCGGTATGACGCCTCGTGTCGAGGCCGTCATCGAGGGCGGCATTGCGGCGCCTTGGGTAGTTCCCCCGTCGCATCGAGTGGACATTACTTGCTCCAAACATCTTCGGCTCACCGCAACTGCTGTCCACTCGGTGGCGGCATCCGAACGGGTGTCAGCGGTCCGGAAGGGGCGGCTGCTCAATCCACGGGCGATTGGCACCGCCGACGTGGATTCTTCACTGCGCACCGGGCTGGAGGCGTTGGACGGAGTGCTAGTCGCGGTGCGGGCGCTGTTCTCGGTGATGTCCAAGGAGGCGCCGCAGGAGTCAACGCCGGACGACGGATACGGCGATCAGGTCCGGGCCGCCTTCGCCGTGGCGCTGCACGAACTTGCCGAGGCGATACGGGCGTTCGGCTCCCTGGTCGAAGCAGAATTTCTGCAAAGGGAAGGCGAGGTGGCACACCACCTCGCCGAGAGCGTGGACAGGGTCCGCGAGGCGCAGGCAGTGCTCGCCGAGTTGATGTTCGTCGAAGCACGGGCCGAAACCTCGTTGTGGCTGCTTCGTGGGTCGATTCCTTCGGCACTCGCCACCGTGGCCGCGCAGCTCGACGTCGAGGAGCGGTCGCGCCGCCGTCGCGAGTGGAACCAGTCGACCCGGATCCTGCCGCGCCCACAGGAAGTCCCGCTGCTCCGGGAGATGCTTGCCAACCCGGCGGTCGACCGTCTCCGAGCGCGCCGCCGTGCTGAACCGCGCTCGGACCACGAGCGGACCGAGAACTGACTCGGTCGAAGTCTGAATCGATGTTGTGTCCGGTTCGCGGATGTCAGGTTTCGATGGCCACAGCCAACGGGGAAGTGGGCGCGCAGTCGCCTGCGTCGGACACTACGGCTCGGCGGCATAACTCGGATGAGTCGATGGACGATCTTCTGCGAGGATCGGCGACATGGAGACGGTGACGCTGTGGCGACCGACGGGACCAGAGGAACTAGCACTGGTCGAGGCGTCCGGCTGGCGCGCTTGGCCTCCGCGGCTGCCCGATCAGCCTATCTTCTATCCGGTTCTGAACGAGGATTACGCGACGAGAATCGCGCGCGACTGGAACGTCAAGGCGAGTGGAGTGGGCCACGTAACGCGCTTCCAGGTCGAGAAGACCTACCTCGATCGCTTCGAGGTTCAGCAAGCTACGCAGACTAGTACTGGACAGCCTGCGTATCAAGTTCGTGCGTATTCGGCCGAATAATTGACTCGCTTGGGAGGTTCGCGCGGGGCTAGATTCTGCAGGATGTCGTCAGTCGAAGATGGGAGCCGCTGCACGTGCCCGGACTGCGCGTGCACGAACGAGGCTGACATCGACCTCGGGCATGGACCGATGTGCGGCTGCTGCGCTGCTGATTGCCCGGACGTGCATGGCGAGGAAGGCAAGACCTGGCGCAGAGGGTATTGGGTTCGCCCCGTGCCTTGGCGCTTCGGTTGGGAACTTCACGTGGATGGCGTCGGCGTGACACAGTGCACAGACCTCGCGGACGCCGAGGAGACCACTCGCGACTTCTTGGCCTCATTGGGTCTTGAGGACGCTTCGACGGCGCGAGTCCATGTTCTTCAACCGGTAGCGCCGCCATCGGGTACCTGATCGCGAGAGCCACTGCTAGTGACGGTGAATCTCGAAGCACTTGGGCTACCAACAGACTTGGGGTTGAGTACAACGGCATGCCCGGCAGCTGAGTGCGGGAACCTGTAGAACGGGAGCATGGAAATTGCATCGGCGCAGAATGCTGTCTTCGCGAACAAGGTCGCCAAGGGGTTCAACACTACCGACGTGCCACTTGAGTTCTGTCTGCTGCAAGGGGAGATTGCAGAGGCGTTCGAAGCGTGGCATCGCGGCACGGGCACGGTCGGCGAGGAGCTGGCGGATGTGGCGATCTACCTGCTGGGACTGTCGGAGGTTCTGAACGTCGACCTCCAAACGGAGATCGAGGGGAAGATGGCCAAGAACTCCGGCCGCGAGTATGTCCGCTCGAAAGGCGGCGCCTTCGTGCGCGTCGGTGAAGACGATTCGTAGGCAGGCACCGGTTAACGAGCCGACTCCGCGTGACGCAAGGCTGACTTAACCGCGGCGGAGGACTGCTACCACGGCAGATCGTCCATGGAGGGGGCGACGGACGCCGGGGTGAGGGGCTCTGGCCTCACGCCTGCAAAGCGTAGCGATGCAGTCGGGCACCCGGTTGCCGCGCGTGGTGAATGGCAGTGCGGGTTGGCCAGATGAATCTCGGGCTGCACCAGGCCTGTGACGGCTTATTGAGTACCCAGCCTCCACCAATCGTCACGCACGCGTGCACTGCAAGCCCATCGTGCTGTCGCCACACGTACACGACCCCTGGGTCGACATCGTGCCTGGTGGTGGCCACCGCGGTGGCGTTCGCTGCCAGCCAAGACTCGAACGGCTCTTGCGTCATCCACTCGTCCGCCGCGCCATCGACACCTGCGGCTGCCATCACAGTCCCGAAACAGTTCGGGCCCGAACGGCGGGCAAATGTACCGGCGAGGCTTTGTGCCTCCGGCAGCAAAGCGAGTGCTCGCTCCCATATGGGGTCCTCTACGAGAGCGTGCTGGCTGGGACGAACGCCGTCTTCGATGTATCGCAACAATGGACGGTCGCCTGCCGCCGCGAACCTGTTGGGCCACCACACCGAGCGATACCCACGTTGTCGCGGCGTCGCAAGGGCACGGCGGACGGCGGCAGGAAGCTGACTGAACTGCGACTCGGAGAGCAGAGCCCACCCCGGCGAGTACGCCATGAAAGTGTCGCGAATCTCCAATGGCAGCGATGTGTGGTCGATTTCCACGAAGTGTGACCGCATCTCCTCGGGCAGTTCGCGCACATAGAACAACTGCTCGGCTGGCGCGAACCATGCACGCCACAAATCGACCAGTTCGTCGTCTACGCAGATGCCCAAGGTCTCTATCACCCGCGGAGCATAACGACCGTGGCAGTATCCCTGAGATCCTCGGCCCCCCAATACTGTCCGCTCGCCCGGCTCAGAGCGATGACACTGTCTCAGTCGGACCGTTCGCCGGCCCGGCGTCACGGGGACCCGATCCGTCGTCCGGCATAACGCGCCCATGGCTCGGCGGCCTTGTTGGCGTGGAGGAAGGCAACTTGGTGGCTGTAGCCGAGTGCGTCGGCGACCAGCGACGGTGGGCACTCGAGGACGAGCTCACCGATTGCTCGGTTTCGGGCGCCGAGGAGATTGATCCCGAGGTCGCGTAGGCGGTCCATCACGGTGTTGGGGTGTAGGTGCCGACCAACGACGTAGCCGGGGAAGAGCCAGGGGGTATCTGTTCCTGCACCTGTGCGCAAGTTCGGACGGGCTGCGAGGTGCGTTCGGATGACGTCGGCGAATGGTTCGGGCACGTCGGTGGGTTTTTCGCCGAGCCTGATGGTCATTTCGGTGTCGTCGATGAGGATGCTCGTTGGGAAGGTGACGACCTTGACCAGTGGCTGCGCGTAGAGCAGGAGGAGCATGCCCGCGGTGCGGTAGGGGAGCGATTCGCTTGTGCCGGTGAGCAATTCGTGGATCCATGCCAACCTCTGGTCCTGGCTGAGCGACGGGCTCGTCTTGGGGGAGCGGTGCGGGATCGTGACGGCCGTGTTGAGCTGTGCCCGCTTCGCAACGACGAAGAAGGTCCTGATTGCGCTGCGCGTTGTCGGCCCGCCGGCAAGCCACTCATCGACGTTCTGTTGGGTGCAGGTCTCCGCGGTTCGTTCGTAGGTCTCGCGGAGCCACAGCAGAAACTTGATCGTTTCGGTGATCTCCTGCTTGGCGGAGTGCACCGGTCCACGCGTTGAGGCGCCGGTTGCCGCCTTGGCGCGGATGCGACGTAGGTGGTGCCAGGTGGCGAAGTGCCGTACGGGCTGGGCGACTTCGTCGGGTAGACCTGTGAGCTTGGTGTCGATCCATTGCTCGAAGCGAGGCAGGTACTGGTCACGTTGGGGGAGCAGCCCGTGGTGTTGCAGGATCGCGCGCAGGTGCTCGGTCGGCTTGCCTGGCACCGTGTCGAGACCGTCGTGGGACACGGGAATCGTGCCGTCACCAAGCGCGCGCAGTAGCTGTTGGACCTTCGCCGAGCGTTTCCAGACGATGATCGACTCGGGCCGGTCGACAGCGCAGAGTGCGTCGACGAGTCCGACCAGGGCTGGGTCAGTTGGTTCGCCGCCGAGGATGTTGTGCAGGTCATCGAGCAGAGCGCAGCGGGCGCATAGCTTGCCGCGGTGGTGGCCGGCTTCGACGTCGCACCGTTCGCAGTGGAAGTCGTAAGGGATCTCGGCGCAGGTAGAGCAGATCGGGTCGCCGTCGGCGTTGGGAGGTCCGGGCAGGAGCCGCTCTTGCTGGCATTCTGGGCAGGTTCCGCGGGTATGGACGGCATCGAAGTAGCAGATGAAGCAGAGCCGTCCTTCGGGCCAGGTCGCGGCAAGGCGTGGGATGTTGCGGCCGCAGCGTGCGCAGGGGTCGTGGTACTCGCTCGTGGTGCGTGGACGGCCGCGGGTGGTGCGGCGGGGGGAGAGGCCGACCGGTTTCGGATCGTTCACTGCCACAGTCCTATTCGTCGAGGATGTTCGCGCGGCGTGGTCGCACGGTGCGATCCAGCTGGACGACATTCGGGGCCGACGCGGTGCCGGTTTTGCGGGTGCGCACGTCGGCTGCTGTGGTCGTCAGCAAGTCCGCGGGTGTGCACTCGAAGATGTCGCACAGCGCGGCCATCACCTGTAGCGACATCCGTTCGGGGCGCTGGTTAACCAAGCGGTAGACCTGCGGCCGAGACAAGGCGATGTCGCGCTCGGCGAGCAACGGGATGAGGTCGGTCGTGTTGTGCAGCCCTCGAGCGGCCATCAGCTCAGACCCAGATCCGCGGGTAGCGGCGGGTTTGTTGGGGCTCGTCGGCGTGTGATGTGACGAGAGTGCCTGTCCTGCAAGGAGGATCGAGCTTGTCGAGAGTTCGAGGTATCCGAGCGGGAAGGCACCCTGTCGGTGATGAGAATACGTGGTCGCAACAGTTCCTGGAAGCAGGTGC
>NZ_RJJQ01000034.1 GCF_003724155.1 Flexivirga caeni
ACGATCCGCCACATCGACCACATCCGCCCCCACGCCACCGGCGGCGCCACCACCGAACGCGACGGCCAAGGACTCTGCGAACGCTGCAACTACCTCAAAGAACACCCCGACTATTCGGTCACCGGCCACGCCGGACAAACCACCACCACGACCGGCAGCCTCGTCGCAACCAGCCACCCACCCAGTCCACCCGGGCTACCCCCACCCACCCGCTCACACACCGAACGCACCCTCATCGACTTCATCTGGGTGACCCAGCAGTTCGACTACCGACGAGCAAGCTGAAGCTGGTCTGCCGATCGTTCACGTCGTTCGCTCACGCCGCGGGCCGGATGGTCACGCTCCACTGATCGCCAAAAGGTCAGACTTCAGACCAATTTGGCCGAAGGCGTATACATCGCGCTGGGAACGGGTCTAGGTTCCGATACACCACTCCTTGACCGTAGCCCGCACGTGAAGCAGAGGTGAGCAATGCCGGAGGCCCACGAGGCGCTTGAGCCGCTTGACGACGAGGACCAACTCGCCAAACTCGGATACAAACAGGAGCTCGCGCGGACCTGGTCCGGATTCTCCAACTTTGCGATCTCCTTCTCGATCATCTCGATCCTGGCCGGGTGCCTGACCACCTATGGCGCCGGCATCGGCAACGGCGGGCCGGTCTCGATCTCCTGGTCCTGGCCGATCATCTCAGCCTTCATCATGATCATCGGTCTGACGATGTCCGAGCTGGTGTCGTCGATGCCGACCTCGGGCGGCATCTACTTCTGGGCCTCGAAGCTCGGCGGGCCCCGGGCCGGGTTCTTCACCGGCTGGCTGAACCTGATCGGGCTCATCGCCGTGACCGCGTCGGTCGCCTACAGCTGCGCGACCTTCTTCGACCTCACCTTCCAGACCTGGGGCTGGTATTCGGGCACCTCGCTCAGCCGGATCTTCCTCTACTTCCTGGTGATCCTGGTCTTCATCGCCGGCGTGAACATCTTCTCCAGCCACCTGCTCGCGCTGCTGAACAACATCTCGGTGTGGTGGCACGTCGTCGGTGCCCTGTTGCTGATCGCGGTACTGATCTTCGTGCCCAAGGACCACCTCAGCTTCCACCAGGTCTTCCTCGATCGCTTCAACGGATCGGGCTGGTCGGGCGGCTCCACGAGTTCGCTCTCGTTCTGGCTGGCCATCATCCCCTTCGGCTTCATCCTCACGCAGTACACGATCACCGGCTTCGACGCGTCCGTGCACCTCTCCGAGGAAACGCAGGGCGCCGCCAAGACGGCGGCCAAGGGCATCTGGCAGTCGATCCTCTACTCGGCGATCGGTGGCTACCTGCTCCTGCTGGCGGTCACCTTCGCGATCCCGAAGGTCCACGGCATCCCCCAGTACGCGCAGATCCCAGCAGGCGGCGTGCAGTACGTCTTCATGACCGCGCTGGGCAGCAAGTGGGCCGGCCTGCTGTTGTTCATCTCCTCCGCCGCCCAGCTCTTCTGCTGCACCGCCTGCCTGACCTCGACCTCCCGGATGATGTTCGCCTTCAGCCGCGACCGGGCGATTCCGGGTTCGCGGATGTGGTCCAAGGTCAACGAGCACCGGACACCGGTCAACGCGGTCATCTGCGCAGCGGTGATCGGCGCCATCATCACCCTGCCCGCGCTCAAGGGCGTCGGCGGAATCCCCACCGCGTTCTATGCCGTGACCTCGGTCTCGGTGATCGGCCTCTACTTCTCGTTCGCCATCCCGATCTTCCTGCGCTGGAAGCACGGCGAGAAGTTCGACGTCGGCTCTGGGTGGTCCAACGGCCGCAAGTACAAGTGGATGAACCCGGTCGCGGTGATCGAGATCATCGTGGTGGGGATCATGCTGATGCTCCCGACCGCACCGGCCGGCGCCCCCTGGCGCAAGGAGTTCTCCTGGTCCGCAGTGAACTACGCGCCATTCATGACCGTCGGGGTGCTGATCATCCTGGCGATCTGGTGGATGGCATCGGCCAAGAACTGGTTCAAGGGTCCGGTGCGGACGGTCGACGACGAGGAGACCCCCGTTCCGGTCGAGTGACTGGCATGACCACGCCGATGTCCGACGAAAAGCTGGCGCAGCTCTTCGACCAGATCCCGTGTCTGGCCGGTCGCCCGCGCGTCATACAGGAACTCTCCGGCGGCCTGACCAATCGCAATGTTCGCGTCACCACCCCCGCCGGTGACTATGTCGCTCGCTGCGCCAACCCCGGCGCCGAGAAGCTCGGGATCGACCGGCAGGCCGAACACGCCAACAGCGTGGCCGCTCACCGCGCGGGCGTCGGGGCCCCGGTGATCGACTTCCGCCCGGACCTGGGCGTGCTGGTCATCGGCTTCCTCGACGGGAAGACCTTCGGCATACCGGACTTCTCGGTGCCCGGAAACCTCGCGCGCGTCGCTGCGTCCTGCCGCGCCCTGCACCGCGGCCCGCGCTTCGTGAACGACTTCAACATGTTCGCGCGGCAACGCCAGTATCTGGAGACGGCCACGCGCGCCGGCTACCGGATCCCGTCCGGGTATGGCGGCCTCGCCGAGCGCTTCCACGAGGTCGGCCGGGCCCTCGCCATACTGGATGAGGGCACCGTCCCCTGCAACAACGACCTGCTGGCCGGCAACTTCGTCGACGACGGCGAGCAGGTCTGGATCATCGACTACGAGTATTCGGGCAACAACGACGCGTGCTTCGAGCTCGGCGACATCTGGGCCGAAAGCGCGCTCAGCCTCGACCAGCTCGACGAACTCGTCACCTCCTACTACGGCCGTCCCCGCACGAGCAAAGTCGCCAGGGCGCGCCTGCTCGGCGCGGTCGGGCAATACGGCTGGACCCTGTGGGGCGCGATCCAGAACGTGGTGAGTCCGCTCGATTTCGACTTCTGGGAGTGGACCCTGGAGCATTTCGACGTCGCCGCCCGCGAACTCCGCGGCGCCGATCTCCCCCGGCTCTTGACCGATGTCGCCACCCCCGACTGAACTGACTACGGAGTGCCCCACACGATGACCGATCCCATTTCGAGCGGCCTTCCCGACCGCGCACACGTCGTCATCGTCGGCGGCGGCGTCATCGGCACGAGCGTTGCCTACCACCTGACCCGGCTCGGCTGGACCGACGTGGTGCTGCTCGAACAAGGCCGGCTCTCGTGCGGCACCACTTGGCACGCTGCCGGGCTGGTCGGCCCCCTGCGGGCAAGCGAGAGCGGCACGCGACTGGTGCAGTATTCGGCACAGTTGTATGCCGAGCTGGAGGCCGAGACCGGCCTGGCGACCGGATATCGCAACGTCGGCGGCCTGGTCCTGGCACGCACCCCCGACCGGATGGTGCAGCTGGCGCGCACCGCGGCCAGTGGCGCGGCATACGGCTTGCGGGCCGAACTCATCGATCCCGACCAGGCCAAGGAGCTGTGGCCACCGATGCAGGTCGGCGACCTGCTGGGGGCGCTGTGGCTGCCCGGTGACGGCAAGGTCAACCCGGCCGACCTGACCCAGTCCCTGGCCAAGGGCGCGCGGCAACGCGGGACGCGGATCTTCGAGGGGGTCCGGGTCACCGGCTTCGCCACCACAGAGGGCCCTCGGGGGCGCCGGGTCACCGGCGTCCGCACCGACCAGGGCAGCATCGAGGCCGACGTCGTCGTCAACTGTGCCGGCCAGTGGGCCAAGGCGCTGGGCGACCTGGTCGGTGTCACTATCCCCTTGCACTCGGCCGAGCACTTCTACGTGGTGACCGAGCAGGTGGACGGGACCCATCCGGACCTGCCGATCATGCGCGACCAGGACGGCTGGACCTATTTCAAGGAAGAGGTCGGCGGGCTGGTGGTCGGTGGCTTCGAGCCGAATGCCAAGCCGTGGGTCTCCCCCGACCAGATCCCCTACCCGTTCGAGTTCCAGCTCCTGCCGGAGGACTGGGATCACTTCCAGATCCTGATGGACGAGGCGTTGCTGCGGGTGCCGAGCCTGGAGCACACCGGGATCCGGAAGTTCTACAACGGCCCGGAGTCGTTCACCCCGGACAACCAGTTCCTGCTCGGGGAGGCGCCCGAACTGGACGGCTTCTTCGTCGGCTGTGGTTTCAACTCGGTCGGGATCGCGTCGGCCGGTGGCGCCGGCCGCGCGCTCGCCGAGTGGATCGTCGCCGGCGAACCGCAGGACGATCTGGTCGCGGTCGACGTGCGACGCTTCGCGCCCTTCCACGGCGAGACCGCGTGGCTGCGTTCGCGGGTCGCCGAGACGCTGGGCAACCACTACGCCATACCGTGGCCGAATCTGGAGCTCACTTCCGGGCGCCCGCAACGGCTTTCGGCCCTCCACGATCGTCTCGCGGCCAAGGGCGCGATCTTCGGCGCCAAGATGGGGTGGGAGCGGCCGTTGGTGTTCGGCCCTGCCGGAGCGAGTCTGGGGTATTCGTGGAGGAAGCCGAACTGGCTTGACTGGTGCATCGAGGAGCAGGTGGCCTGCCGCAGCGACGTGGCGGTCTTCGACCAGACGTCGTTCAGCAAGTACGAAGTCCGCGGGCCGGGCGCGCTGGCATCGCTGCAGCGGATCTGCGGTGGCGATGTCGACGTGCCGATCGGGCGGGCGGTCTACACGCCGTGGCTGAACCACAAGGGCACCTACGAAGCCGACCTCACGGTCACCCGCACCGGCGAGGACACCTTCTTCATCGTGTCTTCGTCAGCGACCACGATCCGCGACCTCGACTGGTTGCGACGTCACCTCGACGACGCCGTCGCGGTCGACCTGACCGAGGACTATGCCGTGCTCGGCGTGATGGGTCCGCGCTCGCGTGCCCTGCTGCAAGCCCTCACCGACACGGACCTCTCGCACAAGGCATTTGCCTTCGGAACCAGCCGGGAGATCGCCCTCGCCGGCGTCCCGGTCCGGGCGACCCGGGTGACCTACGTGGGCGAACTCGGTTGGGAACTCTACGTTCTCATGGATCAGGCAGTGGTGTATGACGCGATCAGCGCGGCCGGAGCACGCGACGCCGGGTACAACACCATCGAGGCGATGCGCCTGGAGAAGGGCTACCGCGCCTTCCCGCGCGAGCTGAACCCCGACTACAACCCGGTGGAGGCCGGACTCACCTTCGCCTGCAAGCTCGGCAGTGAGATCGACTTCATCGGCCGCGAGGCGGTGCTCGCCGCGAAGCAGGACGGTCCCCGGCGGCGGCTGGTGTCCTTCGTCGCCGAAGACCCCGAGGTGATGATGTGGGGCGGTGAGCTCGTCCTGCGCGACGGCCAGCCGGCCGGGCAGGTCACGTCCGCCGCCTGGGGCGCGACCCTCGGAGCCGCCGTCGGCCTGGCCTATCTGTGGCGACCCGACGGGCAGACAGTCACGCTCGACTGGGTCCGCGGAGGTCGTTATCAAGTCAACGTCGGCGGCGCGCTGGTCGACGTGCGCCTCTCCACCCGGCCCTTGTTCGACCCCGGCAACGAGCGGGTCAGGGGTTGACTGTCGGAGACCGGCCGGTCATCTCGTCGATATCGCAGGGGCCGAACCCGTGCGCGGTGATCTCTCCGACCTGACGAGCCCCAGTGCACAGCACGGGGTGGCCTGGATCGACCGGCTTCGAAGCAACGCTCGGTCAAGCGCAGCAGGCTGTACGGCACGATCGCCATGCTTGCCGTGGGGCTCATCCTCGTCATCCACGCGGCTATCCCCGCTCGGAAGGCAGCTGGTGCTCGCCACCCACTCGGAGACCACCCCGAGTAACGCGAATCCGACGCGGAGTGAGAACAGGCGGACGAGTTCTTCAACGAAAAGCCTTGCCCGCGACTGCTTTCACACTCCGAGTAGGTTTCGTGGGGACTCTTGCCACGAATCACACTGAAGATATCGGCAGGTGACGCACCCGGATCTCATCGTTCGTCAAGACCACCACCGCCCCATCCGAGAGATCCTCTGCCACCTGCGGAAGGTTGCGCTGCAGCAGGTCCGCGATCTGCTCTACACGACGCCCTGATTGGCGCCGGAGCAGAACCACGGATGGCAGCCGGGCGCCGGACACAGCCAACAACTGGCCGAAGTCAGTGTCGGCCGATACAAGGACGCGCCGATCTTGCTCGGCGCGAGCGATCACCTCGTCGTCCGGCGCGGCCGCCATACCAAGATTTCGAACGTGTTCGACGTCATAGCCTTCGAGGAACTCTCGCAGCCGTGGCGACAGGTTGTTGTCGAGAAGCAACCTCACGCCGACGGGCGCAGCGCCACGTGTCGTTCGCGAGTCAACTCGGCCGCGTACCGCAGCGCCTCAGCCACATCAGGAAGCTCCAAGTCGGGCAGGTCGGCGACAACCTCGTCGGCAGTCATGCCATCGGCCACCATCGACACCACCGTAGCGACCGGGATCCGCAGCCCACGCAAGGTCGGCACGCCACCCATCACAGTTGGGTTCACCGTGATCCGCTCAAAGCCCATGGAGCAATCATACGGGCATCCTGCGCCATAGGAGAGGCAAGAATCTGCACTGCGGTATGGACTTCGCTCCCGGCTTCTGGGACTGGACCATCCAAGCTGACGACGCGGAATCACGCCGAGAGAAGGAGCGAGGAATTGCCTCGCTCCTCAGTTGTCCTCTCGACCGGCCGACGCGTTGTCGTCCTTCGGTGGCCAGAGCTCCCACCGGTTGCTCCGGCCGCGTCGCACCTCAGCCGTCGGGAACTCTCGCTGCAGTTCCGCAAGCTTCGCTATGATCTCGCCGATCGTCCGGCCCGACGGAATGACCGCCAGCGGCTGCGGAGGCGGCGGCTCCGTGGCTTCCGCCGCACGTTTGGACAGCATTGCTTCCATGTCCGCCCGAACCGCTCGCACACGGGCTGCCCAGCGCGGCCATGCAGGGCAGGGCAGACCCGGCGGATAGACCCACCCATGATGGGCCAGCGGCGTCGGACACTCCGAGCACATCTCATCGACGGTGAAGGGGCCTTCGGCGATGCGCGCGTTCAGGTCATAGGTCAGTTCCCGGAGCTTGTCGCGAACCTTTCTGCGTTCGGCCTTGTCAGTGGATGCCATCAGCGCGGCCTCCTGCTTAGCCACCTTGTCTTTGAGGTCGCGTACTTCACGTTCGCGATCCCACCGATAGCGCCAGAACGTCAGGTCTCGGCGATCGCGCGGGAGCCAGCCATGGTCATCAACGACGTCCTCCCGGTCTCCGACGATGGGAAGTAGGCGGTCGACCTCGCCTTGGAGCCTGTCGACCGATTCGACCAACTTGGCGATCTCGTCTTCACGTCGGTCGGCAGGCATTGCTGGATACCGAACGCCGTCCCGAAAGGCAGTCAACTCAGCCAGCTCGAACGCGAGACGTGACTCGAACTCAAGAAGCACAAGGCGCGCAGCCGCTCGCTCAGGGTCGTGCCGCTCCTTGTCGCGTTCACGGCGTTCTTTGTCACGCTCACGCTGCCGGGCAGAAGCTTTGTCGCGCCGCGCCTGCCGCGCGTCCCACTGCTTCATGGTCATCATGCGGTGACCTGGCTCCGCGCGCGTCCACTGAGCCATCACGGCCATAGCGGTCTCCAGCTCGTCGCGGCGCTCGTTGCGAACCCAGGGGTTCCAAAGCGAGTCCTCGCTGATCTCAATGAACAGCGCCCGAGCGGCGATGAACTCGTCAGCGGACGATGTCGCATCTGGCTGAGGTTTCCAAAGCTTGCCGTCGTGCTCCAGGGGGCGAGCCGTCGATGTGTCCACCATCCATCGATGGTGGCGGTGCGACGTGAACATCACCGTGACCATCACATGATCAGTCCGTAAATCTCGGCGACGCTACGAATGTGTGATCTCAGCGCACGGGGCCTCGGACATAGCAGCCGACGGGGGCCGCATCGGCATGTCGTCGGCGGCTGCGTAAACCGAAGGTGTGGTTGGACGCCTTCGAGGGTGGACTTGATCGTTCGGTACTCGAAACAACGACGCCGGTACAGCGCGATCTGTGAGATCGATACCAGCACCAGCCGACCAAGCGGTCAGGCTCGCTCAGACCATGCACGATGGAAGCCGCATGCCATTGCTGATCGGCTCTCCGTTGCTGACCGCCAAGCGATCATCACGGCGTACCAGCAGGGTACGTCAGCAGCAACCCTTGCGAACCGATTCGGTATTGCCCGTGGCAGCGTCGACACGATGCTGAACAAGGCCAATGTGCCACGACATGTGAAGCGCATGACAGTCGACGACGTCGCCCAAGCGGTCGCAAGCTATCAGCAAGGAAATTCACTCGCCACTGTCGGCCGTCAACTTGGAGTCTCACCGACCACAGTACGAGACGCGCTTATCCGTGAAGGACACGTGCTTCGTCCAGCGCGCGGGTCGAACGGTGGCGCTGACTCGACAACTTTCACACCTCCATCGTGACCCGCATCTGGGGTGAGGAATCCAAGCAAGACAGCGAAATCGCCACCCCCGCCAAATCGTGGCTTGCACACGGTCATCGCGCCGGGAACGTGGCCGCTCGCCTTCCAGACAGAGGTCCAAGTTGGAGGCGGACGCGATGTAGGTAGAGCCCAACCTATCGGGTGCTAATGCCACTCGCGATCAGAGAGCGCCTCGGAACGACACCGCTCCAGGCAACGGCAGGTCTGTCCTTCCTCCGTGAGACGATCCGGATTATGAGAACAGGTGGTCAGTCGCTAGTCGTTGAGGTCGAGCGCGATCTACTCGACGGGAAGCCTCTGGCCGATCTACTCCGCAAGTGCATCATCCTGGGCACCCGTAGCGGGTCTGCAGAGCTTCGCGACTGGGCATCGAAGGAGCTACGTGGGTACGACAGCGATGACGAACTGCCGACCTATCGAACAGTGTCCGCAGCGATCCAAATGGATGCGGTGACCGCCAACACGCGCATCACCGGCCAGACCCTGGGCGAGAATCAGCTCCCCGACTTCGTTCGAGAAGAAGGGATCGGTAACACGGTTCACTTGCGGTCCGGCATCGACCAGCTCGCCTCAATGGCAAGTCATGGCAATGTAATCGCGCTTTCGCTTCCCGGTGCCGATCTGATAGCCCAGTACTTCGACAGTCGTAGTGGCAATCCGTGGCAGCATATCGACCGGATCTACTGGTCGGTGTCCACCACTGCAATCGATGGCGTACTTGGCCTGATTCGGACAGTCCTGACCGAGCTGATCGCCGAACTCTCGGCATCAGTCTCCGATACACAAATGGAGCCCTCGACCGCGCAGGCCGACAACGCAGTTCAAGTCGCGGTGTACGGCGCAAAGGCACGAGTGACCCTCACCAACTCGCTAGCGTCTGGCGGCTCCACAAGCACAATTGGCGGGTCGACCGATGGCATGGACGACGAGCCGTCCTGGTGGACATTCGGTCGAAAGGTTTGGACGGTCGTCGTCGGACTCTTCGTAGTTGCGGGAGCGATCGCTGCGATTATTGCGGTGGCCTGACCCTGATTGATCACGGCAAGCTCGGATCCTCTGAGGTCGTCACGGTGGTGAACAGAAAAGAGCTGAAACGGTGAGATCGCTCGATCAGCGGCAATGCCATTCCGTAGGTCCACGCACCCTGGTACCTCGGGTGACTTAAGTCATTGCGTAGGTGGCGAGCGAGATGGAGGTCGTCCGCGACCTCCTCACTAAGTGTTCCGTTCGCCCGCGCCCGCTCGATCAGCTTCGTAAGGGTTTGCTTTGACGAGCCATCGGTGAGGTGCATCCGTAACGCAGTCTCCGTCGCCTGCAGTGCGACGAGTACTGCGACAACAAGAAACTCGTAGCAGTAGTAGCTGCAGACGACAAGTTGACGGCTGGTTGCCAGCAGACCCGCAACTTCAGCGGGAGTAGTGTCTTCAGCTGGCCATTGTGCGACCATGCGCCGGATCTGCCCGGGGCTAATCTGTGTCCAGATGCCAGCTTCCGAAAGGTAGCCAAACATCTCCATTCGGGTGTCGGCCGGAATTATCAAATCCTCGGCCGTCGGGCGCGCAAGTGGCAGACCGGACTCGCGTGGCGAACTGCTCATCGGCCCACAAGCTCGTCCAACGACATCCCAAGCACACCGCAAACCGCCAAGAGTGTCGTCAGTCGTGGGTTCATCGGCGTCCCCGGCTTCGACTCGCCCTTCTCGAACTTCTGATAGGTGTAGGACGAGATGCCAACTCGATGGGCAACCTCCTCCTGGCTGAGGTCAAGAGCGTGGCGCGCACGTTGCAGGCGGATGCCGATCTGGCGAGCACGCTCGTCCCATCCCTCGGGAGGATCCTTCGCCCGCGCCATGCACCCAACACTCAGGTGCTCCTTGGTTGCCCACCATCATACATGTATGGGAATCTTTGCATGGGCATACACGGTGCCCTCGGATCGAAGGAGAACCTGACATGGCCGGTGGTGGCGACTTCACTCTCACGCCGCAGTTGGACGGTCGGAGCTGGTGGCGGCGTCTGCTGTCCCGCTTTGCTCACTAGCAAGGGTCCAGACCAGGGTGAAACCGGCACGCGGTAGAACCCAGCCCGGCAGCTCGGCGCTCACCACCTTGGCGTCGAGCTGTTTCGGGTACTGGTCGATCTCCGCGCGCCGAAGGCTGGTGATCATGTCGCCGATGCTCAGTCGAGCGATATCGGTATCGGTGTAGTCGACTGTCAACTTGACGTCTCGGCTCGGCTGCGCGAGCTCGAAGAACAGACGGTGACCGCTCTGTGCTGTCACCACTCGGAACAGATGCTTGATCCGCACTGGCTTACCGGCGGCGATCAGGGCATCGCCGATGCGCACACTGTAGGTCTGCCCAGTCTTGCGAACCGAGCGAGTTGGGGTCCGTGCTTCGCCGTTGACACTGAAGCTCAGCAGCTCGAAGCACTCCTTGGCGCTGGCATCGAAACCTGGCCGTGGCGTCATCAGCCAGGCGCTGGTCGCCGGGATATCCGCCATCAGGTCGGCATACTCGTCACGATTCGAAACGCAGGCGAACTTGCGCACCGGGTGGCTCGGGATGGTCGTGTATTCCCACTGAACCAAGACGTCGAACAGAGGAGTACCTACGGTACTCCTCTCTACTGCAGTAGAGAGCCGAATTGAAACCTCGACATCGTGCCACCGTTCCGGTGCACGGATCGCCTGGTCGCGAACGTCCGCATAGATCTCACTGGCAAACTGGGCGTTACCGAGGCGAAGACTCATCGCGTTGGTGGCCAACCTGTCAAGCAGTTCCGGCGTGGCGACACGCTTCAGGTCGTCCGGCTTGACCGCAAACCCAGACACCACCGCATCGACAAAATCTGGTGTCATATCCTTGAGGATCCGACGTTGACGCTCTTCGTCCTTGGCATCCTGCTCACGGCCGGTGAAGTAATCGATAATCATGCCAAGAGCACCGGTGACGACCAAGGCATCCGACAGAGCACTGACCATGGAGACGATCAGACCATTCACGTGGATCGTGCGGAGCCAGCTGCTCAACGCATTGAGAACAAGACCCAGGATTAGGAAGACTGCACCAACAAGCGAGAGCTTGAGACGGTAAATTTTAACGGTTGAGGATTCAGAGCTAGTCATGTACTCATTAGATTATCTCCAATTTATTCGTCCATGGCAAGAGGGACCGCCGGAGCCTCGTCAAGACGCAATCCCTTCGTGGTGGCCAGCTATTGAGTGCATGCTGGATTGCTGGCAATTTTCGGGCAGCCGGGAAGACTCTATCCGATATTAGCGTTGGGCAGCACTTCCGCTTCGGCTGCGACGTTGGTACTCGTCGAAGCCAACGACCGAATCTGAGAACTCCCGCACCACGCACGGATTCGTAACCCGCGCGGAGGTCACCAGGCCCTGCGATGCGGAGAGAGCAACCCTATTTAAATAGCTTGAGCGGATCGCAAGGCAAAGTAGGCGAAGTTATTGGATGACAGCAGCAGGGATTCTGCGAATGTCAATCTAGAATGTGACAGACACATTAGGCCACCCATGCGGCACTCTTGACATTCTGAAACTGACCCACCAAATCAGAAAGATCTGATGGATTTCGTGAACGCTTTCCAGCGATGTATTTCCTTTGTTAATCTAGTACCCACGACCACAAGTGCCGTTGTGAGGCCGGCCCCCAGAAGCGCCAGCGTCGCAGAGACGCCGAACTGATTCCAAATCCACCCGAACACCGCAAAGAGTAGGAATATGGCTATAGAACACCCGAGGCACCAACACAATACCCTGAACCGCGCAATGTCTGCACGTATTCGAAATTCCTGTGCCGCCTTAAGTCCAGTCCGCAGCTGGTCGACCGCCGCGCCAATCTCAGATACGGTGCAGAAAAAGCCATAAGACTGTGAGACCAATAGCAACGCGTCAAGCGCACACGCAGCCTCCCATAACGTATCGAAACCTCGACCGAGTTGCCTGACCGCAGACTGGATCTCGTTAATCTCTGACTCGACGATCGGAAATGCACCATTGGGAAGTCCCCATACCAGGTGATGCTGTCGGAGGGCGCCGACTACGGCGCAGGTTGTCGCCATGTTCGCTCTGTGCGGCTTCGCTTGGGCTAGCCACTGTGATAGATATTCGACCGCGATCTCGGCGTCGCTAAATTCTGTTCTTGACGAAAGAAACGAAAGTCGAAGCGCAAAAGCTGAGATATATATGTCCTTGTTGATCATACCTAGCCGGCTGAACGACTCGATCAGATCGGAACCAATGACATCATCAATGCCACTCTGTGCCAAAATAACAGCCGCGTTTAGAACCGACGCTGGATCGCTAGCAAACAGATCAGACATGGCACTCTTGTCCGGAGCAATTGCGGCAATCATATCCAGGAAGTGCATCTTCCCTGACTCGCTGCTAACAAGTGCTGAAATTGATGCCATACAACTGAGAGTCAGCAGCCTCAGGCTTGCATTATGCTCCGCGTCCCCCGTCTCAATAGTAGATCTCAACGCGTCGATGACTCTTGACCCGTCCGATCGATACCACTCGGGGTCTACTCGCGCGATCATGTATGCGGCTAGT
>NZ_RJJQ01000035.1 GCF_003724155.1 Flexivirga caeni
TGCCTAGGCCCTCCTGTTCCCGCGGGAGGGCTTTTGGTCTCGCGACCCCTTGTGCTGGGTATGACACGGGTGTAATTTGCCTGTAGCTCCACCGACCACAGCTTGCTACCCGGCGGGAACCGGAAGCTCGGCCGATGGGCACTCATATAGGTATAGGTCGCCGTCGGGCCTCCATGCATTGGGCGGGCCCGGCGGACGACCGCACACAGAAAGGTGCGGTCATGCGCATCAAGATGAGAGTGGCTGCCGCTCTTGCGACCCTGCTGGTCACAGGAGTAGGAGCCACAGCAGTTGCTCCGAGGGCGTCGGCAACTGCTACTGCGCCGGGGTGTACGGACTACATCTTCGTCGGCGCGAGAGGGTCCGGTGAGCCTGGCTATGACAACGGACAGTGGGTGGCCAACAACGGTGAGCAGCCAGGCACCAACGATGGTATCGGAACGCCGCTCTTTGCAACTTTTTCTGACCTCGAGCCGCAGGTTGAAGCGAACGGTGAGTCGATTGGCGACTATGCGGTTGACTATCCAGCGGTTCCGGTGACGCCAGACGGGCTACTTCTCATTGAGGGGTTTGGGAGCGCTTACCAAGATTCGGTGAACACAGGCGTATTCAACTTCGAATCCGAACTGTCACAACTCCATAATTCTTGCCCCAACTCACTCTTCATAGTTGGTGGTTATTCACAGGGAGCACAGGTTGTCGCGACCGGCCTCGCTGACCTGAGTAACTCCAGCAGCCCGTTACTCGGTTTGATCAGTAGTGTGGTGCTCTACGGCGATCCAGACTTTAACGGTACTGATAGCTCGGCTGATGAAAGCGACTTTGATCCCGGCTACAATGGGATCAACGGCGTCATGCAACAACCGTGGAGCGAAGTATTGCCGGGTATCCCGGTTCATTCCGTTTGCCACAACTATGATCCGATCTGCAACATTCAGACTGAGATTGGCGACACCGGGCAGTATGTACGCAATCCAGCGAGAATCATCGCAGCGAATCCTGGAAACTGGTTTGCTGAGCACGAAAACTATGACACCCGCGATGCGAGCAACGTCGCGAGCGAGATCATAGGTGACGGAGTCTAGCCCGTTCGTTTGCGGGTTATTCCGGGCGATGGGCGCCAGTGCTCCCATCGCCCGGAGTTTCTTTTTCCGGTTGTCTTTCCTCGCTTATTGTTTTACGCTAATGACAGCATGCAGAACCGCACATTCCACATCGGTGTTATCGTTCTCATTAGTCTTCTTTCTGTAAGCGGACTACTTGGCGGTGCGGTATGGGTGAACACTAACTGTCCAGCATTCAGTTGTGGAATAGGGCGATATGACGCCATACAGGCTGCTACGGCGCGGAGTGGCATCGAAACGTGCGGCACAGTTGTCGATAGCTTGAACGTTGGCAAGATCGCTGTGGGAGCCACCATCAATCGATATATCGCATTTTCCAACTTTTCAGGCACATGTGCCTCAATGAAGCTCGCTAAAGCAGGCTACCGTTATGTGGCAAACGGTTACTGGTCGAGTAACGGAAAGTTCTCGATACAGAAGTCAATGGTTGCTAACTTCATCGCAGATAACTGGAGGTATGCGGCGCTTTATCACGGTCACCCTCCGACTGGCGGTGGCGTGGTGATTGATTTTGAACAATCCGAGCTCTAGGAAACCCACTGTTTAGTTGTCAAGGCGCAAGCAGCCGTCGGCTGCGTTCAGGGTGTCGGTGCCAGTCACCGCGTGGAGAACATCCACCATCTCCCCTCCGGCGTCTGTTCGGCGTGGATGTCACCATCGAACTCGGCATCTTGTGCCCATTGCTCGTAGTCGAGCCGGATGTACGGAGCGAGGTGTTGACCGAACTCGTGCGCGATCCGTTGCTCGATGTCCTCTGCATCAAGTACCTGGCGTGCCCAGTCTTCGAGGTTGTCGTATTCGCCAAGGTAGCTGTTCTCGAAGGCGTCGAGCATGCCGTTGTCTGCGTCATGCAGTTGTGCCCAGGCGGCGAACGCTGCGCCGTGCTCCTGGATGCCTCGGGCGACCTTGGCGATGGTACTGAGTTGTTCGTACCCGCCGACTTTGAAGTCCCCGAAGTCGTCGTAGTCGAAGATGGCGTACTCCTCGGCGCCGGGGTCTTCGCTATTGGCAACGATGCGCTGGGCTTCAGCGATGAGTTGCTCGTCGTCGACGGCGGCATCGACCCATTCGCCGGTGAGGGTGCCGTTGTTGTAGTCGGCCAGGCTGCCGATCCACACCCGCGGCCGAAGTTGTGGCTCATGCTCACGAGATGCTTCGTGCTCGGGCTGTTCGCCCGGGTTGTGTTGTGGTTGTTGCTCATTCATGATCACCTCCTTTCGGTTCGGTTGCTATTTGTTGGCGGAGTCGCCCGGTGGTGGACGTTCCCTTGCCTGTCTCGAGCGCTGAATGCGGCGCCTTGCCAGTGAGATGTACTCGGGGTTGAGCTCGATGCCGAGCCAAGCGCGGCCGAGCGTTTCGGCAGCGATAGCAGTGGTGCCAGATCCGATGAAGGGGTCGAGCACAATGCCGGGTTGGCTGTATTCCTCGGCGTGTTCGCAGCGGCAGGTTGGCGCCAGTGGTAGGCGGCGGGCAGCTTGGCCATGGCGATCGAGCCGACGGTTCCACGGTTTGCGGCATTTTCTGCAGCGACTTTCTGGGCATCCGGCTTCGAGCATTCGTATGGCCAGATGCTCGGGGTAGGTGGCGAAGTGGGCACCTCGGTAGCTGGAGACGCTCATTCGCCAGACGTCGCCGGGGTTCTTGCCGAGTGGGTGCCCGACGATGCCGGCTTGGTGCATTGCTTTGAGGCCACCGTCGCTGTCGGTGTTGCTTCCGAGCCAAATTGGACGAGTTGGCGTGGCACTGGCTGGTGGCCGCCGTGATGTCTGTCGATGTTTCGGACGTTTCGATCCTTGCGAGCGGTGCGGTTCTCGGATGGCGTCGAGGGCGAAGTAGTACGACGGCTGGGTGGCGAGCAGGTAGATTGTCTCGTGGGTTGTGGACAGCCGATCACGGACGCTGCTGGGTGTCGGGTTGGTCTTGGCCCAGACGATCTTGTTGCGGCAGATCCAGCCGTCGGCAAGGAGTGCGAGCAGCAGTCGTTCCGGCGCTGCTAGCAAACTCTTGCGCTCGGCGCCTTGGCTGCGGTGGGTTGAGTAGGTGTCGCCGAGGTTCAGCCACAGGGTGCCAGTCGGTACGAGTACGCGACGAATCTCACTGGCGATGGCACGAAGTTGTTCCACCCATTGATCGACGTGCGCTTCGGCACCGAGCTGCCCAGCGACGCCATAGTTGCGTAGCCGGAAGTACGGCGGGCTGGTGACGACGGTATCGATGCTGTCGGATTCAAGCTGTCTCAGCCGTTGGAGCGCGTCGCCGAGGAGGATCTGGTTTCGGATCATGACTGGCCTCCGCTGCGGAGCACGTCGAGCACGTGCTCGTCCGTGACGACGCGGAAGAGCTTGGTCGTCAGTTTCGGGCTGCGTTCGATGCGTTCGCGGAGTTGGGTGGCGCGGCGTTCAGCGTGGTTGCCGTGCATGATCCACAGCACGAGTGGAAACACGCCGTCGGTGGCGGCTTGTTCGGTGCCGGTTGCCCGGTAGGCCTCGTACTGAGCACATTTCTTGTGCAGTGTGGTGAGCGACTCGTTGCCCATGTCGACCTCGATGACCCATCGGTCTTCGAGGACGCCTTCGGCGTCATGGCTGGTGATGATTGCGTCGAGGTCGGGTCGAAGCCAGCAGCGTTCGCCGGCTGAGCCGAGGTAGCGTCGCCAACAGTCGGGTTCGAGGCGGACGATGGTGTCGTCAGTTCCCTCTTCTGCGGCGAGGACACGCACATCGACGTGAGCGTCAGCAACGGCGAGGCAGTGATCGACGAAGCGCTCGGTCGTCGGTGGTGTGTGCACTCGGCTCGTGCCATCGGTGATGATCCGGGCACCGGCCGGGCGTAGCCGCCAGATACGAGCGCTGGCTCCACCGTGGATGCCGCCAACACGTTGCTCGATGGCTTCGATGAGCCCGAGTCGATCGAGTCGAGCCAGGACGCGACGGGTGATGCGCTCGGCGCTGTCGAGGCTGGCGTGGTCGGTGAACACCAGCGCAGTGACATGGTGGGTGCGCAGGTATCGATGGAGACTGATCTGCAGGAGCACTTCCCTGTCCCGGTCCGACAGCGTGGCCGCCACGTTGCGGAGTTGCTTGCTGCCTATGACGAAGCGTCGCTTCGATGCGGTGGGATCCGGAGCAGCAGCGCTGCCCGCGGCCGTCGGTGTTTTCGACTCAAAGGGAGCCGAATATTTCGTTGGCGTAGATCCGGCGCGTGGCGCTCTGGCCTGCGTCGATGGTGGTGCTGCGTTCGCGTCGGGCGGAATAGCGGCCGGAATAGCTGCGCTGGGGGCGTGAACCGGTTTGTCGCCGTCGATTCGTCCAGCGCCGGTGGTGTCGGGCTGTGTCATCGTGATCCTCCTTTCCGGCGTCGCCGCGTCAGATCGTCGTCATTTCGTGTCGTGGCAGAGCCGTTCGGGTGGGCTTCGAGATGTGCCAGCAGCGCTTCGTCGGTGTCAGCGAGTGATTGCCCGTAGCGATCTGCCGATCGTCTGCGCAGCACGTGGGGGGATCGAATCGGCCGGGGGAGCGGCTGGGTCAGGATCGACACCCACGGGGTGGTGCTGCCCTTGGACAAGAGTTGGGCGTATGCCTGATGTGCACCGAGTGCTCGGAAATCTTCTCGTTCGAGCATGCCGCCACCGATGGCTGTCGCCAGGTCACGGGCATCATCGGGTGCAGTTTGGAAGATGAGCTTGGAGCGAGTGTTCGCCATGACGGCGCCGCGTAGTTTGCCCAGTTGGCCAAGTTCCTGATGTGCCAGGGTGAAGCCGACACCGAGGCCACGAGCTTGTGCGAGGGAATCGCCGAGGTCACCGGGGAGCCGGAGATAGTCCTGCACTTCATCGATGTAGATCATGACGGGCTGACGGTCTCTGGCGGGTACGAGGGTGCGCTGGGTGGTGGCATGCCACAGATGCGTCGTCACGACGGAGCCGAGCAGTTGGGCGGCTTCAGCGCCGATACTCCCCTTGCCCAGCGCGACCAGGAGGATGCGCTGCTTGGTGAACACCTCGCCGATATGGAACTTGGGGTGTACTTGGCCGAAGACGCCGCGCAACGCCGGGCGCAGCATCACTTGTCGCAGCTTGTTCAGTAGCGGCTGAATCGCCTGGCTGCGTTGTTCGTCGCTCCAGCTTTCGAAGGTTGCCCAGAACGATCCGAGCCCGAGCGGGTCGGCCGCAGATGGTGCTCCGATGATGCGACGACGGAAGCCCGGATTGGTCAGCAGCATCGGCACCAGCGGCAGCGAGAAATCGCCTGCCCTGGCACCGGTCAGCAATGTGCCGTGCAGAATGTCGTTGGTTCGTGGACCCCAGGAGTCCGCCCATAGTGAATGGCACACCGCCAGGAGTGAGTCGGCGGCGAGTTCCGGGTCGGTACCGATCAGCGGGTTGATGCCAACGGGTGAGGTGTCGCGGGCATCGAGCAGGACAACATCATCGAGCCGGTTGTTCGGTATTCGGGCGAGTAGATCGTCGATCAGGTCACCTTTGGGGTCTATCACGACTGCGCCGCGGCCATCAGCAACGTCGGCGAGCACCATGTGCCCGATGGCGGTCGATTTGCCGGTGCCGTTGACCCCAAGTACGTGGGTATGTGGCAGCGAGTCGGCAATCGATTGAGCCACCAGCCGATGTTCACCAGCTCGGACGCTGGCGGCACTCCAGCCAAATGGCCGACCACTCTTCGGATGCGACGAAACGGCCGGCAGCAGCTTCGGATGCCGTGGTGGTACCGCCGGCAGATCCCGTGTCCCCTCGCTGGCGATCGGCCAGGCCAACAACGACACCAGATCGTCGATGCTGAGCCAGAGCGGCCAAAGGAATGGTGAGCGAACACCGGTCACCGCGCGGACACCCGATCGGCTGACGGCAACATGAACGCCCGGTAGTTCAAGCCCGCGAAATGCCGCTGCCGTATCGGCGACGAGCGTTCGTGCTCGTGCTTCATCGAGGGCACCAGCCGCGACACGGATCGCGCACCCGAACCCATGTTGGCCGTACTTGGCGTTCACCAGTGCCCGGGCGGCACCGTCGACTTCGGGTGCGCGCCGAGGAGAAGTGCGAGCACCGAGGATCACCTGCAGACGTAGCAGCTCGGACTTCCCGGTCGATGCGAAGACCGCGAGCACTGAGCGGGCAACGTCGTCGGTATGACGCTCATCCAGCGGCAGCGTTCGGTTGCGGCTGATCCGGACGTAGCCCGCGATGGAAAGATCGTCGAAGGCGGTTTGCCCTTCTCCGGCGGTAGACACTGTGGTGTCCGGAAGGTGGGTGATGATCGCCTGGCGAATTTTTCCGATCGATGCGCGTGTGGCGCCAACACGCCACCGAATGGCGCCTGCCCGCCCGATTGCCTCCAGCACAATGCGGGGTTGGCCCGGGATGGATCCAAGGGCAAGTAGGCAGGCTCGTGCCGTGTTCGGGTCAACACGAGGAGGAAGCGTGATCTCACACCAGACGAATTCGCGGGTGTGGTTAGTCATCGCCGTGCTCCTGGCGGTCGATCTGTGCCTGAGCTTCGGCTTCCTGCCGAGCCAATTCCATCTGGATCAGCGCTCGGGCCAGGCGTGGTGCATCCGGCCGATCACGCAGGTCACCTCGGATGCTCAAGTGGTGCTCACGTCCGCGACGAGAACGTCCCGAACTCAATCGCTGTGAGTCACGACGCACCTTTCGTGCCTGCGGGCGTCGATTGTTGTTGTTCCTATTTTTGGGCATGGTAAATAGATCCTCCTTTCGAGTTAGATTTCCGGTGGTTCCGCGATGTCTACTTCGTTTCGTGACTGAAACGATTCGCTATCCCCACTATGCGTTTGGCGCGTGAAACGGTCAATAGAATGTGCACATTCCACAACACCGGACGGAACTAGCATTTATGTAGTCAATGTGCGACACAATGCGCCGTGTTTTTCTTGCCGTGCGGGGTACGGTGCGATGCGGCGAATCACCGCACCACGCACGGAAGAACAACGGTCACACAGTCACCAGCCGCGCCAACGGCGGAACGCCAGCCACGCCACGCCGACTACCACCATCACGAAGGCCAGCAGGCAGAGCGGCACCCAAATCGCCTTCAGGATCTCGACCGCGCCCCACAGCGCCATTGCACCGACAAGAACGGCTGCACAGACACCAATCGCTCGATCCAGCAGCCGTCCCGGATTCGACTCGCCTGCCATGGCTACTCGAACCGGTTGCGCCAGGACTGACCAGCAGCCTGGTTCATCTGCTTCTTGGCATCACGCAGCGCGGCAGCCAGCTGATCGTCAGCCCGATGCAGCTCTCGCTGCAATCGTGCTTGTCGGCGGTCCTGCTCGTATTCATGCCACAGGAAGATGCCCAGTGCAGCCACGAGCCAGACGATCCAAACGATCGCGACGGTAGCGACGGCCAGGAACAGAAACTTCACCATCTCTGCTCACCACCCGGATAGTGCTGCGGGTCGTCGCTGCCAGTGGCGGCCGCGGTGCTGGGCATCTCGAATCGACGAAGTTGCTCACGCAATCGGTCGTCACCGTGTGCCAGGTGATCGGCGAACGCCCGCACCTGGGCAGCGCGATACGCCGCATGGGCATCTTCGTCGCCGGTAGTGGTGGTCGTTGAGGCTTCGCTCAGATGCACCACCACCCGAGGACCGCGCCGACGAGTGACTTGACGTACAAGCCGGCACATGCGTTGTGTGCCGTGCTGTGAGACGGCGACGATCCCGCCACCAGCCACGCCTGCCAGCAGGTTCAGCAGTGGCGTGCTCATGAATGGAACGGTGAGCCGAAGTTGCGCTGGATCCCTTGGGCCTTATCGACAAAGCCGACTTCGATGCGCGCAAGCACCGCATCCAAGACCGGATCACCGTTGGCCAGCTGACGGCGGTGGTTATCCAGATCGACCGCCCGCTCCATGATCCGACCAGTCAGAGCGGCTTCGGCATCCACCTTGAGGCCGTGGAACTTGGTCTCACGGATGAGGCCGGCGACAGCACGTGAGTGCTGCCGCTCCTCCTTACTCGGTATCAGGCTGTGGCGGGCATCGGCCCAACGCTCCAGTTCGTTCGACATCTAGTCGACTCCTTCCAAGGCCACTCACCGGTGTCCCAACGATTTGGGACGCGAGTTCCGTCGAGCGGCTTGGTATCCAGCCTTCGTGGTCGGATGTCGTCGAAACCGTGGCCAAACGCGGCACACTTCCGGCATATTTGGCGCATGGGGGCACAATCCACGGCACCGACCTACGGTGCACTGCTGGTTGACCTGAAGCAGGTGCGTCGTCTTGGTGCCGGCAGACTTCGTCGCCAGGAGCTTCCGGCGCTGCGACGAGTTGCCGTTCTCCTTGACTTGTGCGACAACGGCGACAGCGAACCTGCCCCGATCGTTGACGTGCTGCGTCAGGCGGTTGACCAGATGGGCGGTGGTGTCGAGCAAGACGCCACCGAGTACATACTCGGCCTGCCAGATGGTGCAGGACTGTGGACGCTCGGCAGGCGCCGAAGCAAAGCCGCCAGCCTGTTCACCGTCCAGCCAGAGACGTTCCGTAAGAACTATGAGACCGAGTTCTTGGAGCAAGTTGCCGAACACTTGCTCGGGTTACTGCATGACCAGCACCTACGTGTGGCACGGGTCGAGATGGCTGAACGCCGTCACCCTGCCGATTCTCGCCTGGCGGTGCAGTGGGTCGAACGGTTCGAGGCGTACTACCGGATCTGGACACCGGTGTACGCACTTGCCGCTGATCTCGAAGCCGCCCTGGCCACCTACCAAGAAGGACCATCCGAGCACTTGCCGTGGGATCCGGACAGCGAGCAGGAGTACCAGCCGTACTGGCAAGCCCGTGGATACGCCCGCTCAGCCCTCTACGACTACGCCCAATTCCAACTCGAGCTCAAACGCTTCAAGAGCGTGCACGGCGGGCTGTGGTTGGCCTCCGACGCGCAGACCGAACAGGACATTGCCGATGCGGTGTACCGGATCGGGTGGCACAACGACCTCAACGACGAAGACGATTCCTGGCTGCGACGCATGCTTGCCGACACCCGGTACGAGGAACCTGAACAGTTCTGGAACGTCATCCAAGCCTTCCCGCATGGCATCCACATCCACGACCTGTGGCAGCGAATGGTCGAGAAGAGTGCCAGCCTCACGTCAGACGAAGAGAAGCTCCGCAGCCAGGCCTGGTGCACGAGCCGGGCATGCCACGACTACACTCGTATGGTCGACGAGGACTGGACTCGGATCGCGGACTGGTATAAGCCCGCGGCAACACCGCGACGGAATCGAGTAGACGGTGCCCGACTGTATCGCAAATGGCTCGCCCCACCGTGTGCGCATGATGCTTGATGACCCACGCGCCCACGACACGTCATCTTCCGTCACCTACGCTGCTCATGCGCGACGGTTTCTATACACAGGGCACCGTCGTCCTGTCGCTCGAAACCAATCACCCGAGCAGAGGTGACTGAAGTGTCCTTGTCTCGAGAAACTCGGCGGCCTGAGCCCGCGCCCGGGAAGCATAAGACGGGACTTTTCTCCGCAATCGATGGACTCTCCGCATCTCGAAACGGTTCAGCGACCTCACTAGGAACTCGCCGCCGGATCGGGAGGCATCGACCGCGTCACGCAGCATACATCACAACCGCGAAGATAGATCAATTTAGAAGACCGTCCGATTCTGAAAATTTCGCTGGTGCCACCGACCGACGAATACTTCATGGCGTGATCCAAGGCGGAGCATCACCGTGTTTCTCACTCTCCGCAAACTCTCGCCTGTTCTTCGGCAGTGACGTTCGGGCTACGAGATGAATATCAAGCGGCGGCGCCAACTACGCATCGATCAACTCTTTTCTAATAGCGTCGCGCAAGACCTACTGATCCCGTCGTTAGCAGTAGGAAGGACACGTCATTGGGTTGTGAGCATCCGGGCCAAGCAGGTGACGCTTGGGGATTGTCTGATAGCGCCGATTAGTGGCGCAGAATCGATATCGTCAATTTCGCCACGTGAATCTCGTGATCTCGCTGTCGTAGCCAAGGCGTTCGAAAGCACGCTGACAGTGCTGTGGCAGCCCACGCGCTTCAACTATGTGGTTTCAGGTCAGAATGACCGCGGCCTATTGCATATTCATGCATTCCCACGGTATGCTTTTCCTAAGACCGTAGATGGGCGCACATGGGTAGACCACCGATGGCCGAAATTTATCGTCTTCCCGGAGCAGCAGCAAGACTCATCAAGCCAGTTGCACTATCTTCGAGAGGTAATTGGTCGCGCAGCGTTAAAGCACAAAATAATGAAGGAGGTGCGATGAGTACAGAACCAAGTGACAATTTTTATTTAGATGCCCAAC
>NZ_RJJQ01000036.1 GCF_003724155.1 Flexivirga caeni
GAACTACTCATCAAAAATCAGGTTCCTCAACTCGCCCTGCAGGGGTCAACTTTGCTAACGGGCACTGGACTCAACTCACCTTGACACGCAGGGCACGCGCCACGGGTCATGGCCACCTGCCACAACGCAGGGCACTCAGCCTCCTACGCGTGGCCGGGTGGGACATCACCGCGGCTCTACGACACCATGCCTGGCATCCCGACGGAGCCATCAAACTAGCGCTGACCCGCTGACATGCGACCTTTCCGGGGCCTTGCCTGCCTCTACCCGTACCGGGATTGAATTACAGGTCTGACTCAGCGCTCACGCCGAGGTGTATCTCGGCGGCGGACACGGCAAACAGCTCGAACTGGTCGGAGACTGTCCGGCTGGCGAGAAGATCCCGGAAATAGCGCAGGAGGCGTGAGCCTTGGGCGGAGTTGCGAGAGCCGGAAGAGCGCAGCATCATCTCGACCGCCTCCCACACCTGGTTCTCCGCCATGAAGTACATATTGTTCAAGCGCAGTGCCCGCTCCGCGCTGAACGGCTCAGAGCCTGTAACCGATCGCCGTGCAAACTCTTCGTAAAGCTGACCACCGCGCGCAGACATCGCCACCGCGGAGTCCACCAACGCCATCGCTGTCCCGAACTTCTCCTTCCAGACCGGGTGCTCGCTTCGCCGAGCATCGCCATCGCTCCACGGGGCCCTGCTCGTGGAGATGACCCGTTCGTACTCGTCGACGGCAGCCAAGCCCAAACCGGCTACGATCGCAGCAGACTCGCCTTCTGCGAAACCGATGAAGGGGCCGCCGTAGACCGGATTGCCGTGCAGACGAGACCCTAGGGTATCGCCCGAAATCGATGCCATCCATGACGTATCAACAACGTGCCACTCGGGCACAAAGGCATCCTCTACGTGAATGCCGTGTGACCCACTCCCCCGCATGCCGATAATACTTCCCCAATCCTCGAGCACCGTATAGGACGAACGCGGCAACACAGCAACGTAGGAGTCCGGCTCGCCGTCGCCGTCCGAAGGCAGCGTGAAGTTAGGCATGAAATGCGTTGAATAGGGCGAACCAGAACAGTACTTCCAGGTTCCGGAGATGCGCAGCCCTCGTACACCGTCGCGCTCCTCGCGGGTGATCACCACATCCGGTTGCGGGTTCGAGCACAGCGGGCTGACCAGATATCCGTGCTCACCGAAGATCTCCTTCTGTGCCTTCTCCGGCCAGTAGGACGCGAGGGTGAGCGTGCGCCCGGCTGCAAAGCAGAGACACCACGCACTAGACGTGCAACCCCGGGCGACCTCGGTGATCACCTTGTAGAAGGCCTCGACACCTAGCTCGAGACCGCCGAACATCTTGGGCAACAGCACGCGGAAGAAGCCCGCGTCGAGAAAGGCCTGGTGCATCTCCGGGGAGTAGGTGCCGCGCTTCTCTGTTTCGGCCTGCTCCGCCCGGAGCTTCGGGCGCAGTGCGCGTGCAGCAGCCAACAGTCCTTCGAGCTGTTCGCGGTCAGACCCCTCCAAACCCGTCACGACCCCGATGCTCTCGGGACCAGAATCGCCCGGGTATGAGTCCGCGGCCTTACCCGACTCTATGTTGCGCAGATAGGCGCTGCCGATGTCGAAGCTGGACTGGTTCCCTGACATGTAGTCCTCCATGGATTTTCGCGAGTTTGGTTCGAGGGGAGAGCTAGCCATCCGCTCGATCTTGTTTGAGTCGATGCCGCTCTTCACGGGCATCAGTTCGGTTCCGGGTTGGTTCGCTGGCCCAATGATGGCTGTGGCCTCACGGCTCATATCTCTTCGAGTTCCTCGAGACTGGCCGCGCTGGCGCCGAACTGCCCACGACGGCGACGGATAGTGCTCTGGACGAAGGAAAACAGCAAGAAGCCGGCTACAATTAAGATATTCACATACATCGACGCGGAGGCGTGGTAAAGATTCGAGAACAAGATTCCGCAGGCGGACAACACACCCACGCCGGCTGCCACAACCAGGTAGGCGGCGTGGCTGTCCTTGCGGCGTAGCCAGCCGAACGCGCTCAGACACACGGTTCCGTAGATGACGGCAGTGATCAGGCCCTGAATTCCACCGATCCAGGTGAACACCGTCAAGTAGGCCGGAGAACCCGTTTTAACGAATAGCGAGCCGGCGACTGCTGTGCCAAGCACCAGCGCAACCATCCATACCACCGGCGTTGCCGTCGCAACTGTCGGGACGTGACGTTTGCCGCTCACCCGGGTTAGGGCGTGTGGAAGCCGGCCGTCGCGGGCCAGAGCGAACAAGCCCCGGCTGCCGTACACACAGGTCCCCAATGTCAGTGTGAACATGTCGAAAAGCAGCATAACGGTTAGAACATCGACCAGCCAGGTCGCACCGTAGTGCCCTGGCGCGGCCAAGGCCAGCAAGGGAGCCGCATCCTTCGCGATCGCGTCGCCGTCCAGGTGGAAGCCGAGGACGGTTGCGTACGCGACAAGCATGAAGTAGACCGTGAGAAGGCCGACGACGATCATCAGGGCGCGTGGGATCGATCGTTTGGGGTTCGGCGTTTCCTCGGCCAGGTTCTGCGCCGACTCGACCCCGGCGAAGATGAACAGCCCGTAAAGCATGCCCCATGCGACTCCCAGCCAGCCATGCGGCGAAGAGTGGACATTGAACGGTGCCAGCGCGTCCACCCCTCCGGAGATGCTTCGGATGATCACCACGACCGAGAACGCGGTGATCGCCAGCATTGCCACCAGCATCCAAACAAGCTGGATCCTGGTGGAGATCCCGACTCCCAATGCGAGTATCAAAGCAGATACTGCGATTAGTCCGAGACTCAGTATCCACCATGAGATGTGTATGCCGAACTGACTGCTGAGATAACCCTGGAGATACCCACCGAAGATGAGCGGCGTCAGTGGACCAAGGACAATGGAGAGGTAGTTGAGCGAGCCGAACGCGGTACCGGTGCGGTCTCCGAATGAGCGGCTGATGAAGACGTAGACCGAGCCAGTTGTGTCCAGGTAGCGTGAGAACCGCGACAACGTCCACATCACGCCGAACATCGTTACGGCCGAAAATAGGACCGACAACGGCACGGCGCTGCCAGCTCCGTTTCCGGTCGTGCCGCCCACGATCAGCGGAAGGAAAGTTATCGCATTAAAAATGGGGGCGTTGGTAGCCAGCGACTGGGCGATGACGTGGCTGAGGCCGAGCTTGCGGTCACCGAAGGAAGCCCGCGATGGCGATTCGCTCTGAACACCGTTTTCCGCTTGTGCAGGCCCTGGCCCCGGGGAAAGGGAGGTCGCAGCGTTTGTCCCTTCGTCCTGCTCTGATGGATTTGAGTTGCTGGACACCACCGTCTCCTGTGCGTTTATCGTACGCGTGGTTCGTTATGAGTTCAGTTAGCATCCCGCTGGTCAGCGCATCTGTCAACCCCTCTGGCAAACTATTGCCCACCGCCCCCGAAGCGATGCCTCAGATGGCGATGCTTAAACGCATTGGGGAGATCGCGAGACCTCAGATCACGCAACCGTGTCTGACACGCCGCCACCGGACAATGAAGCACGACGCAGATGTCGTTGTGGCCGACGCCCGGGCACCTCACTCCGGTTTGACCGCCGCCCGTGAACTCGGGTAGATCGCAGGGCCTCGGCAAAGTCGGTTTGTGGGGCTGTGACCTGCGGGAACGTGTAGGCGTGGGCGGCGTGTTGCGGTAGGTGGGCGTGGGCTGGTGGTGACGATGGGAGTTCTCACACAACCGACGCGACCAGGGAGCCCACGCCGCTATGCCATCTTCTCCTACGACGCCCATTGTTCGCATCCCGCTGGTCGAGGTGTTCGCGACGGTGCCTGATCCCCGGGATCCGCGTGGGGTGCGGCACGCGCTGCCGGTTGTGCTGACAGTGGCCGCGGCAGCGGTGCTGGCTGGTGCCAAGACGCTGGTCGCGGTCGATGAGGGGTGGCAGAGGTGGACCGGGATGCGTTTTCCCGATTAGGGATTGGGACCCAGGTGGTGTTGCCCTCGGAGTCCGCTATCCGGCGCACGCTTGCACGGTTGGACGCTCAAGACCTGGACGCGCGGATCGGAGCGTGGATGGCCATCCGGATCGGTCAAGCCGGCGGTCGGCGGGTGATCGCGGTAGACGGCAAAAAGCATGCGCGGCGGGGGTGTGGACACTGTGATGCCGCATTTGCTGGCCGCGTTGGACCACGACCGGGGCGCAGTGCTCGCTCAGCGGGCCGTGCCGGACAAGGGCAGCGAGATCCCGGAGTTGACATGCCTGCTGGCGCCAATGGACCTGACCGACACGGTCGTAACTGCGGACGCGTTGCACTGCCCGCGTGGCACCGCAGCATGGTTGACCGGGCGGGGCGCGGACTATCTGCTGACGGTCAAGGCCAACCAGCCCGGGCTGCGGAACGCGCTCAAGCGCCTCCCCTGGGCGAAGGTGCCCGCCCACTCCTACCGTGACCGTTCCCACGGGCGCAAGGTCACTCGCACGATCAAGGCGATCGAGATCCCAGACTGGATCGACCGGCCCGGCGCCGCGCAAGTCGCTCAAGTCCGCCGGACTCGAATCATCAAAGGCCGCAAGCATGTTGAGGTCGTCTACGTCGTCTGCTCGGTGCCTATGAGCGAGGCATCACCGGCAAAGATCGCCGCGTGGATCCAAGGACACTGGCACATCGAGGTGCGCCATGAGGCGCTTTGTTTCCGGATGGAGGTGAGAGACCCCATCGCCTGGCTGTCGCAGCAGCCGGGTAGAAGTTGAGGGCAGCCGCCGCGCCGGAGGAAGCGTGGGCGTGGTGGTGGCAAGCGGCCCTGACACCGTCGGGACGTGCGGGGACTATCAGACCGTGCGGGCTCGGCCAACGAGTTGTAGTGGGATACGCAAGGAACCGGTGCTTGACGCCTCGTTACCCAGAACCGTTCTCAAACCTGGTGGATATGGGACGGGACAGCGGTGCGGGCCGGGCTCTTTCGATAAGCAGGCTCCCGCCCGTCATGGCCTCGTTCGAGGGCGTGACGGGCAGGTCGTCTCGTGAGACTGCGGGCGAGACGAAGACCGTCGGGGTATAGCCGGGTCCCTCCTACTACGACCGGAACAAAGTGAACATGGGAACCGTGTGGGGCTCGCCCTCACCCGGCCCTCGTTTCGAGGGTGGGCGGGCAGGCGCGCTGGCCGCTGATGGGCCACACGCGGGGCGGAGCGGTCGTAGTACTCCGAGGACGGTAACGCTGTCCGCATGGGGAAGGACCGCAGCGAGTCACGCAAGCAAGGAGAGGAAATGGCAGGAGACACGCTGGTGAATACCGGCGTTCCGGACGGTGCCGAGGAATCGGCGCGGTTGCGGGTACTGAGGATTCAGTCCAAGCTGCACGATTGGGCAGCGGCCGATCCTGGCCGCGTGTTCGATGATCTGTCCAACCTTGTGGTCGATCCGGCGTTCCTGTGGGAAGCGTGGCACCGGGTGCGGACGAACGCCGGGGCGAGGACTGCCGGAGTAGACCGGTGGACCGCGTCCGGGATCGAGGAATCCGTCGACGGTGTCGACGGATTCCTGGCACGGTTGCGCGCCGATTTGAAGGCGCGCACATTCGTCCCGTTGCCGGCGCGTGAGCGTCTCATCCCAAAACCCAATGGGAAGAGGCGCCACCTGGGCATCCCGACGGTGGCCGACCGTGTGGTTCAGGCAAGCCTGAAACTCGTGCTGGAGCCGATCTTCGAGACCGGGTTCAGTTCATCGAGTTACGGGTTCCGTCCGGGCCGCCGGTGTCAGGACGCGATCGAGGACATCGTGCACCACGCCCGACAGGGCTACCAATGGGTGTTCGAGACCGACATCGCGTCCTGTTTCGACGAGATCTCGCATCCGGTCCTGATGGGTCGGGTGCGTGATCGGATCGGCGACAAGCGGGTCCTTGCCCTGGTCAAGGCGTTCCTGAAATCAGGGCCTGGTCAGGAACGGGGTCCTGCGGGGCACCCTGTCGGGCACGCCACAAGGCGGGATCTTGTCCCCGTTGCTCGCGAACATTGCTTTGGGCATGATCGATGAGCACTTCGACGCGAAGTGGGCGGCGCACGGAGGTGGCGATGGGCGTCGTGCTCACCGTCGTCACGGTGGCGCGACCTACCGGCTGGTCCGGTACGCCGATGACCTGGTCGTCATGGTCCATGGCACCGCCGAGCAGGCCAACGCGCTACGCGATGAAGTCAGTCAGGTAGTAGCCCTCATCGGGTTGCGCTTGGCCGAGGAGAAGACCCACACCGTCCATATCGACGACGGTTTCGACTTCCTGGGATTCCGCGTCCAGCGGCACACCCAGTGGGGCACGAACCGGCGTCGGGTTTACACCTACCCCTCCAACCGGGCCGTGAAGACGGTGCGGCGCAAGGTCAAGGAGTTGACCGGACGACAGACCATCAACCAGGACCCCGCAGCAGTCTTCACCCGGTTGGGGCAGATCTTGCGGGGATGGACCAACTATTACCGGCACGGGCGTCGAAGATCGCTTTCAGTGAACTCGGGAACTACTTGTGGCACCGAGTGTGGAAGTGGCTGCGACGTAAGCACCCGCGCCGGCATTGGCGATGGTTGGCCCGCGCCTACAGCACACCCGGAAACCGGTGGACGTTCGCCGCCGCAGACGTGACCTTGTTCGAACCGGCGAAGGTAGCGATCATCCGCTACCGATACCGGGGCGATCAAATCCCGACTCCGTGGCAACACCCCGCCCGGACGCCCGCCGCCTGAGGGACTCGTGGAGAGCCCGGTGCCGGGAAACTGGCACGCCGGGTTCGGAGGAGCGGCCAGGGGAAACGCCCCGGCAGAAACGCCAGGAACCGCGCCCCTGGCCGACTCCCACAACGCGTTGCATTGGGTCCGCAACGTGACCTTCGACGAAGACCGTCACCAACTCCGCCACGGGACCGGACCCCATGTCATGGCAGCTCTACGCAACACCGCGATCAGCCTGCTACGCCTGGCCGGATGGGCCAGCATCGCAGCAGCCCTATGCCATCACGCCCGCGACAGCAACCGCCCCATCGAACTCCTGGCAACCTCGTAAACAGACTTTGCCGAGGCCCTGCGTGTCAAGGTGAGTTGAGTCCAGTGCCCGTTAGCAAAGTTGACCCCTGCAGGGCGAGTTGAGGAACCTGATTTTTGATGAGTAGTTC
>NZ_RJJQ01000037.1 GCF_003724155.1 Flexivirga caeni
CCGATTAGTGTGTCAACCCACCCCAGCCCACGCCGCTGACCAGCACAAACACAAACCGAACCCGCGATTCCTCACAAAGTGGCACGACTCAGGTCGGTCCGCGCCGACGTCATCCTGGTGGATGATCACTGCGGCCCCAGCGCATCCGATGTCTACGCTCCACATGCGACGATGACACAAATTGATGGATTGTCGGGCATGCAAAGTCGTCGTTGGACGGCACCTCGTATGCCGACCGAAGGAGTGATCCCTAATGCTGCAGCTACTGGGCTTCATCATCGACTGTCCCAACACGATGCAGCTCGCCTCGTTCTACTCCCAGCTGACGGGTCACCCAATCCTGGAGGGCAGCAACGAGCAAGTGGCTGCAATCACCTTTGGGGACGTCGATCTCGCGTTCCAGCGAGTTGACAACTACCGTCGACCAAGCTGGCCAGAGAACGAACACCCCAAGCAATTCCATCTGGACTTCGAAGTAGCCGATATCGAACGTGAACAGCAACGCGCCATCACCCTCGGAGCGGCCCTGGAGTCGGATCTGATCGGCCCGGACGGCTACGGCTGGCGGGTCTACACCGACCTCGTGGGACATCCGTTCTGCCTCTGTCGTCACGAAGGCGTCCATTGGACCGCCAAAGAAATGTTGCGATCTTGAGCCTCTCGACTTGAGCCAGCGCAGCGGGGTCTCCGTTCCGATAGACGAGGGTTTGCGGGGGCGAACAGGTTCGGGAGGGGCTCGCCGCGACGATGTGCGCACCGATCTGGCGCGCCCACACGGCCTCGGTCATCATTCAGTTGTGGCGACGATCTTGCGTACGTGGCTCACGGTGTGACTGCCTGGCGCTGGCCAACCTTCCATCCAGCGGTCAAGCCGATGGAGCGGCACCTCATCGGCCAACTGCACTGCCAAGCGCCCGTATCGCATTACATCGATCTGCCGTTTCGATGCGACCCACGTCCTGGTGGTGACGGTCAGGTTTTCAGACTGGAGCGCTTCGCACAGTCGCTCGCCGATGTCAGGAACAGCCACCCCTTGCTGCATGTGGGCCACCAGCTTCGCATCGAGTTCCGGGCTACCGCTGACGAACTCAAACCGGGACCAGGTGGGCTCGCTGATGACGAGGATCCCGTCAGGGCGCAGAACCCGCGCTGCTTCCGCGATCACCTTCCGCCACTGAGGTAGGTGCATCAGCAGGCGCTGAATGAGCACCCGATCCACTGAGCGCGGGCCGATGGGCAGGTGCTCGGCTCGCGCGCACACGTACCCCGCAGTAGGTGATCTGTCGCGTCCTTTCGTGAGGAGTTCTCGCATGATGTCGAAACCGATGACGGTCGCGGTGGGACAGGTCTGCAAGAGTCGGTGGACCATCTCGCCGGTGCCACATCCGATGTCCACCACCACATGGCCCGGAGCCACGTCAAGGGAATCCACGAGCTCCTGGTCGTCGTCAACCGTCCGCCGGCGTTGCGCTGCGAGGAACTCGACTGCGCCGGTCGCGGTCCGTGAACGCCACTCGTTGCTCGCGAAGCTCAGAGCCTCTCCTTCGTTAACCATCACGGGATGGTCCTTCTCGGCGGCACACTTGAATACTGCCAGTCAAACGTCAAATGGCGACGTGGAAGAGGACACATACCGGTGGATGGTTCTTCGAAGCGGATATGCAGTACCGCATACGCCGCGACGATGATCCCCGTGGGCCGTGGCGCGTGACAACCCTCGCCTACCGCTACCGGCTCGCGGGTCACCGACCTGGACGTCTTCCGCATGCATTGGCACCCCGACGGCAACAGCCCGGTCAGGTCACCGCATTTACACCTGCGCCTGGCTCCCGTCGACCAGGTTGGGTACACGCTCCAGTACCACCTCCCCACCGACCGGCAGTCCTTCGAAGGCGCCATCCGCTGGGCCATCGAACTCGGCCTGCCACCAGCACGCGATGACTGGCGCGAGCTACTCGATCAAGCCGAAGCCGCCCACCGCGCCCAACGAACCTGGCACTAACGAGCCTCGCCACCTGCAGGGCACCTACCCCGGCATCCAACGGAGCCAGGAGCAGCCGAACCCCCATCAGCACCATCGACGCATCCCGCCTTGCTCCCCGGCCGAGCCGTGAGAACTTTCTCTACTGACTCAAGGCGGCGCTTCGCGCCGCACGCACGCCCGGGCCTACGGCCCTCCCGCTCTGGCGCAGGGACCCCCGCGCTCCGGCTCGTTCCTCGCCTACGCGCACCCCCACGCCGACGCGCTCGGGCCTCCACCCCGGCCCAGCGCACGAAGGAAGCGTCCCGGTTGAGTGAACCGAGACGCCTCACCTTCGAGCCGCCGACCCGACGCGGCAGCATCCGGTCCCTACGACGGCCAGTCAAGCCCCCGCTCACGAGGCGTCAGGGGCATGCGCTCACCGCGCAACGACTCCCGCTCCGTTCCCGCGCCGGTGGGGGCTGGACAGTCCGCCTCCGCGACCTCTGGTGCTCCGCTATCGGGTCGGTGGCCCTCCCTGCCCACGCGCACCCCCGGCGCACCCCGACGACTCAACCCCACCGATCCGATGCACTCGATGCACCCGAGAACACACGCGCAGAGCCACGCGATTGCCGGTCCCCAAGCACTCGTAATGAATAGGTCATCGGTTCGATTCCGATAGGCGGCTCAGATGCAGGTCAGGCCCACTTTCCTGGTCCCGGAAGGGAGCAGGAAAGTGGGCCCCTGGTCTTTCTTGGCTCCGAGGGATCGTCGTCGAATCGAGACTTCGGCGACTCGTCAAGGAGTCCACTTCGGAGGGCTTCACGATGTGGGTTGATCCAGCCGACGACAGCATTGATCGATTCGTCGTGCTCCACTACCGCTATGACGCTGACCGCAACGAGCGGCGCAAGATCGTGACGTGGGCCTTCGACAACTCGCGGGAGCGGGACGCAGAAATTTTTCGGATCGCCCACGAGATTGAGGCTGGCAAAGCATCTGGCGAGGCGGATCGGGCCGAGTACCTGTCCGGTTCACACTGGCCGGTCAACTACTTTCGTAACGCCAGGCGCTCACGAATCCGGTTCAACGCCCTCAAGCGCGGCGTGATCATTCCGGATGCTGTATTGAGGGAGCTGTAGCCGTGGCAGGAAGCTGGTTCAGCTCTCGTCAGGTTCCTTTGCGTGGCCGATCGCCTCATCAGCTGTCGGGAATCTCTGGATGTTCACCGAGGCGTCGCAGCGCTTGCTCTACGGCGATCTCGACGCGAGCTGTCATGCCGGATAGGTCGATCGGGCGGCGCCCGGCGACTTGGTGGGATATTGATTCTGGTGTGTTGTCGGCGTGATGGAGCAGGGCGTAGAGGTCCCACCACGGGTGAAGAGGGACACCTGCGATTGATTCATAGCGCAAGCGGAGTTCTTCGGCCCAATCGGGTGAGTAGAGCGAGGCCAGGTATCGCCGAGACTGTCCTACATCGATGGCGCGAGACCCTCGGTGGATGCCGTTCCAGTCGGTGAGTCCGGTGATCTTGCCGCGCGACCAGAGCAGGTTGACGGGCAAGTAGTCACAGTGCAGGAAGACGGCGCCATCGTCAGGTGGAGGTGACTCCATTGCATCGAAGCCCGCCTTCCAGACTGCAGGCTGCCGCGCGCCGACTGGCACCTGGAACTGTCCCAGGGGTGTGATCCACGAGTCGGTCCAGGGTCGGAATGTCGGGGCTGGGAGGTCAACGGCATGCAGGCGGGCGGCGAACTCAGCGATGCTCGTGATCCACGGCCCGCGCTCTGCTGGGTTGAGGTCAATGTGGCCAGGCAGTTGCGTCATGATCAGCGACGGCGCTCCGCCGGTCTCAGTGCCGGCGACGTCTGTGGCCAGAATCGCTGGAACCGGAAGGCCGCTGCCCTCCACCACCTTCAGGGTGGCAATCTCCTCCTCCAGGGCGGTTCGCAGCGCGATGCTTCCCGCGGGGTACTGCCGCAACACCACGAAGGTTCGACTGCCGTGTTGATCAACTGTCAAGCGATGGACAGCAGAGTTGACGCCACCTGTCAATCGACGGTGGCCAACGATGCGACTGGCCCCGCCCAGGGAAGCCGCGGCCCAGGCGAAGGTCTCGGCGGAGGGTCGGCGGTGGAAGAACCTGTTCTCTCGCCAATCGGCGTCGTCCGTCAGGTCCTGCCCGGCCACGTCGTCGCTGATCACAAACGGCGACTCTACAAAGGAGGACGACCAAATTCAGCGCCGATGTCCGAGAAACCATAAGGCTACGTCATGGTGAAATCTGGCCTGCGTGGCAGAGTGAGCCGGGACACGGCCGGCATACCGGATCCGGCCGGTGTGGACCGTGTTCGCTCGATGGAGGTTGATCCATGCCTACAGTCATCCTGGTTTGGCTTGTCATCTGCGTGATCGGTGGCGTTGCAGGCACTACCGGTATGGCGGGATGGGCTCGTCGGCGGGGTGCCCGTGGCGTGCCGATCCGGCCCGCCGGGGATGTTCCGCCCTCAGTGTCGGCGGCCGATGACAGGAGGGTCCATCTCGTAGGTGCCGGAGTACTGGCTGGGGGTTTCGGCAAGGTCTACGCGACCTGGCCGCTGGCGGTGCTCGACATCGGCGAGGCAGTGGTGATCCTGCGATTGAGGCCCCGGTGGCTCGGTGCGATGTTCGGTGCGCAGCCATTGCGAGTGGTTCCAGGCCCGGACGTTGAGGTCTTCCCCGCGCGGGGCGGCCTCTTCAAGACTCGGTATGTGGGAATGCGGAGCGGCTCAGCTGAGGGATATTTCGCCACCAGCAAGCCGCAGGTATTGCTCGGCACGCTGCGCGATGTCGGGTGTCGGGTCAGCGACCGCGAGGAAAGGTTCTTGGCCTAGAAGTCCGGTGTGCAGATAGATTGGGCGGCGTCCGCAGTGCTGCCGGCCGCGATCGGAAAAACGCGTGACAGAGTGAGCCGGGACACGGCCGGCATACCGGATCCGGCCGGTGCGGACACTTCCAGGAGCGCGTATGGCGATCGATGAGCTGAACTTCCCCTCGAGCAACGGGCGCGACACGATCCATGCCTGGCTCTACGAACCGGTCCGGCCGCCGCGCGCAGTCGTGCAGCTCATCCATGGTCTCGGTGAGCACTCTCGTCGCTATTTGCGGCTGATCACCCGGCTGCTCGACGAGGGTTTCGTCGTCGTGGCCGACGATCACGCCGGGCACGGCAAGACCGCGATGGCCTCCGGCGTGTGGACCGACGCGGGCGACGATGCCGCGAATGTCGTGGTGGCAGACGAGGAAACGCTCGCCGCACAGGTTCGTGAACGCTACCCGGAGCTGCCGTTCGTCGTGTTCGGTCACTCGTGGGGCTCGATGATCGCGCGCGGGCTCGCAGCGCGGCAGGGCGATCGGCTCGACGGCTTGATCCTGTGCGGGGTCGCTGCCCAGTTGCACGGCATCGAGCAGGTGCTCGACCGGAGCGCGCTGGCCGCGGAGCCGGATCCGGAAGCAGTGGCGGACGCATATGTCGGCCAGGTCTTCGACGGATTCGTTGCGCGGTTCGGCAAGGCGCCCGGTCCGACCGACTGGGTCGCCCGTGATCCCGGCGTCGTCGCCGACCACGCGCGGGATCGGTTCAACAACTTCGGCGCCCCGATGACCATCCGGTTTCTGCGCGGATTCGTCGAACTCTACGACTCCGTCAACGCCGTGAGCTGGTATGACGCCATCCGGCCCGACCTCCCGCTGCTCGTCCTCGCCGGGGACCAGGATCCCGTGGCGAACTACGGCGAGGGCGCCTATCACGTGGCGAATCGGCTTGTCGCTTCGGGACATTCAGACGTGCGCACTCGCGTCTACACCGGATATCGCCACGAGGTGCACAACGAACCGGAGATCCGTGACGAGGTCGCCGCCGAGATCGCCGGTTTCGTGGACCGAATTTTGACCCAGAACACCCCCGCGTCGGACTGATCGAGTTGTCCACATCCCCTTGGGTTGGGGTGGGGGGTTGTGGATAAGGTTGTTCGTGAAAAGTGTTGCACCACAACGGGTTCCGTGGGTATACACG
>NZ_RJJQ01000038.1 GCF_003724155.1 Flexivirga caeni
GGGCAGATCCCATGACCGCCAGCGGGCACTTCTCATGACCGCTACCGGGCAGCTACCTGACCGCCCCCGGGAATTTTTTCGTGGCCGCCGTCAGCCTGTCGAGGGGTGATGGTTGGCGCATAGCCCGGTTCGTTGACCTGGTTCGGTGTCGAGACGGGTGTTGTGTTGTAGCTGTCAGCGAACCGGGCTGCCAGGTGTGGATGTCGTCGGCCGAGCATCCGGTGGATCTCTGCTTCGGTGCGTGAGGGGCTCTGCTGGACTGCGGCGAGCAGCGCGACGCCTTCTTGGTATGCCTGCTCGGTGAACCGGAGTGCCATGAAGTAATCCGGGTTCACCGCGTTCATGTCGTGTGCTGCGAGATCACCGAAGTCGAAGTCATCCACGTCAGTTGTGATCAGGTACCGCGCTCCTGCGTGGATCGCGTCTGCGATCACCTGTTGATCGGCGACCGTGCTGGTCACCAGCCCGGTTGTGGTCGGGGCAGTCGGTGATAGCTCGGTGCCGAGAATCCTTGTTCGCACCGTTGAGGTCCGGGATGCCTGGCCTCGTGCATGGCGGTCGGCTTCGATTTCAACATGCTCGGACCAGGTCCACCGCAGACCGTCCGCGCGCGCCCCAGCTATCAGCAGGGTACGAGTGACCGGGGATGCGAGTGCGTTGGCGTCAAGGAACAGCAGCGGCGGCTCATTCACCGAATAGCTCAGCCTCGATATCAGCGGCAGAGGCTTCGGCCATCCGCCTGATCAGGTCGTGGCTGTAGCGCTCATACTCGTTCAGTGGGATGCGGTGATGGGTGCCGACCTTGGTTGCCCTGATCTCGCCTTCAGCGATCCGACGCAACACCGTGGAGCGCGACATTCCCAGCCGTGCCGCGACATCAGCAGGGGTCAGCAACTCCACACGAGTCGAGAAGTCAACAACCTCACCGCGCTGCTTGGCCGAATCGATGAACGCTCGCACCCGCCCCCAGTCATCATCCGACAGGCGCGCTGGGTTGATCGTCATCTTGGAACTCATGCCCTCATTGTAACCGGGGCGTGGTCACTTATTAAGGCATAAGTGACCACCATGTCGTTGGAGTCAACGGCCGAGACCTCGGCCCTGGTCAACCTGCTGCTCGGGCCTCCGCCGCGGCGGCTAGGGAAACGCTGATTTATTGACCGCGTGGGGCGCTGCTGGCTGGGAGAATCGGGGCATGCCTGGTCGTGTTGTGCAGCAGCCGAGTTTCGCGGATGTGGAGTATGGGAACCGTCGCCGTCGGACCCGTCGGGATGAGTTCCTGGCGATGATGGATCAGGTGATCCCGTGGGATGAGTGGACTGGGTTGATCGTGCCGTTCTATCCCACGACCGGGCGGCGGGGCCGGCAACCAGTCCCGGTCGAGACGATGTTGCGGATGTACTTGCTGCAAGCATGGTTCTCGTTGTCGGATGAGGGCACCGAGGACGCGATCTACGACTCGTACGCGTTCCGCACGTTCCTGGGGTTGGACTTCACCACCGCGCAGGTGCCGGATGCGACCACGTTGTTGCATTTCCGGCACCTGATCGAGCAGCACGACCTGGGAGCGGCGTTCCTGGACGCCCAGACCCGGGCAGGTCTCACGACCGCCCCTGGGCAGAAATCACTGGCCCTTGACAGCAGTGCGAAGTTCGTGGCGAGAGAAGACCGAGGTGTCCACAGGACCGGTCTTCTTCGGGGGCGTGGCACGCAGGGTAGCTCCGACCGGCGCAATGGTGCCGACCTGACGACCGCGCAGTGTCAGCGCATAGGTCTCCCCTTTCTCCACGTCGTGAATCATCTGGGACGGGTTCTGACGGAGTTCGCGCGCACTGATCGTCTTCATCACATCATGATATCCAGGCCTGATCTACTTTGATCTACATTCTGTTCGACGGCTCGCATCGGGACAGCCTTCGTGGGCCGCATCGGCAGTAGCTCGGTGCCGAGGAGACGACACACTTTCCCGGTCGGAAACGAGTTCACCGCGACAGCCGATAGCCATAGTGGATGAGCGTGTGCTGACTCGGCTCAACGCAGCGATCAGTACAGACCGTCGCGTCGAAGAGACACGACGAGATCGCTCGCGAGGATCGCAGTGGCGACAGAGACCTCTTCCGGGCTCCCGACACCCAGCTCGGCCCGGCCCGCCATCATGGCGCCGATCGCCTCGGGTCCAGCGGCGAACAGTTCTTCGGCGTAACGCAAAGCCTCACGGGTGGCACTCGCGCTGAGTGGATCTTCAAGCAGCCGCGCAAACGCCATTCCCAATTCCGCCGTTTGGGTGGTGCGGAGGTTGCGGTATGCGTCATGCGCATCCTTGTCGTTGAGCCGCTGCGGGGCGTTGATGCGCTCGCCAAGCTTGTGGAGCTTGGCGACGAGCAAGGCGGCAGGCCCCACGACTTTGAAACTGCGCACTCGGGGATCGTCCGGATCGAGCGCCGTCACGTCCATCGCATCAACATCCACAAGCGCAGCCTCGAGCCCGCGTGCCCGGCGGGTCGCGGTGCATCGTGGGGAGGGATACGAGCGCCTCGTCTCCCAGGTCCCGCCAGAGCCTCGGGCATCATCAGATCGACGGGGTTCCGATCAATGCTCACCGATGCCCCGGTTGCCCATTCGCAGCGGGACGGAAGCCGGCACTCCTCATCGCAGCCTCGAGTCTGGGGTCGTCGGCGAGAACCCGAGGATCCACCACGACGTCGCTGTCTTTCGTCGCCTCGGCCAGGGCGACGTCAATACCCCTGGCTCGCAGGTATACCGCCTCTGCACCAGTGACGATGACGGCTGGACTGTGTTCGCGCAGCGCGTCAATCGCGTCAAGCAGGACGGATCGAGCGCGGACCAACAGAGCTGGAGGGCTGCCGCCAGAGTTGTTCATGGTGCGTCATCCACTCCACGAGTTCTTCCGCTTCGGCAGGTGCGCGTCCAGGAACGGTCATGAGATCGGCTGCAACTTGCGTCGGTGCAGCGACGCGAACTCCGTCCTCGCGGTCGATCGTCCGCTCAAGAGCGACGTGGTAGGCAGGCTGCGCCAAAAGGACGTTCGCGCCGGTGTCAGTGGCTCGCAAGTCCCATTCAGCGCTGGCCTGCAGAGGGTTCCGGACATAAATCATGGCGGAACGAGCAGGCGCATAGGCCGCCCAAGTGGCAGCGGCCACTGAACCTGTCATCGCATAGTCCGCCATCGCTCTCGTCCGAATGGTGTCGAGCAACGCGTCCAGTCCTCGCGGAGCGATCCAGCGCGTCACGGTGTTCGTCTGAACGAACTCGTAATCCCTGCTCCACCGGCACAAGAGCGCCTGCCAATCAGGGACAGTGCTCACGAGGCGGCCGCGGGCTCGGTTCCTCGAGCACACCTACGACTCGCCTACGAGCCTGCGGCAACTGGAGGTGGTGGGGTCCGCCTCCAGGCCTCCTGCAGGTGCAGCGCGACGGCACCTGGACCACCGTCGGACGGGTCGCGGCTCGCTCCCGATGTACCTCGGCTCGGGTCAACCCGACGTGGCACGTCACTGGGGTGCGCTTTCTCTTCGCTGCCGGTTCACCGAAGCCGGTGATCAACGAGTTGATCACCCGCTGATCGCCTTCGGTGATCCGTCGAGGACTGCCCGGGCAGGTGACCTGCCCGGGCAGTCGTGCGCTTGACCGCTCCCGGTCACAATGGACGCATGTACTTCACCGATCGAGGCATCGAAGAGCTGGAGGCCCGGCGCGGCGACGACGACGTCACCCTGGGCTGGCTGGCTGAACAACTGCGCACCTTCGTCGACCTCAACCCGGATTTCGAGACACCCGTCGAGCGACTCGCGACCTGGCTTGCCCGGCTCGACGACGAGGATGAGTGAGAATGGCCCACGTGACCAATCACCAGGACGGCAGTGAGCCCGAGTTCAGCCCCACCGCTCGCTTTCACGTCGCTGACGGCGAGCGTCAGATTGGTCTGTGCTTCGTGGGTGACTCGTTCGTCGCTGGCTTCGGGGACCCCAAGGCGCTCGGCTGGGTCTCCCGGGTGGTGGCACGCACGCCGCACAGCGGCGTCGACCTCGCCACCTACAACCTCGGCATCCGCGGCCAGAGTTCGACCGATGTCCTCGCTCGCTGGCAGAAGGAGTGTGAGCCGCGGTGGGCGCAGGCGAACGAACGCCGCCTCGTTGTCGGCGTCGGTCTGAACGACATCGCACAGGGTCTCACCACGGCACGGTCCCGGCTCAATCTCGCGAACATCCTGGATGACGCCTCGTCCGCTGCCATCTCGACGTATGTCGTGGGCCCGGCCCCGACCATCGACGCCGAGACCAACGACCGTTTGCAGATCCTGGTCGATGCCCAGTCGGACGTCTGCTCACGCCGTGGCGTAACGTACGTCGACTGCTTCCGACCCCTGCTCGGTCACGACCAGTGGCACGCGGACCTCGCCTCCGGCGACGGCATCCACCCCGGCCAGGCAGGCTACGGCCTGATCGCGTGGCTGGTCCTGCACGCCGGCTGGCAGAGCTGGCTCGACGTCTGACGACTTGGCTCGTGGCGCCATTCGCGCGCGTCGCTCATGCTCCCGGATCAGGCTGCCCCAGCTTCACCTATCTGGCTCTTCATACCTGCGGTGGGGGTAGGTGCTCATCGTGGGGAGTCCGCCGCCGACCAGGAGCATGCGTAGCCGGTAGTTGTCGCGGTTGCGGAAGCCGCGGGCGACGCGGCGGTGTAGCTCGATGAGGCCGTTGATGGCTTCGGCGCCGCCGTTGTTCGCGCGGTTGGTGGTGAAGTAGGCCAGGAATGCTTCTTTCCACCGGTTCAAGGTCTTCCCGAGCCGGCGGATCTCGGGGATTGGGCAAGACGGAAACGATTCGAGGATCTTCTCGGCGATCTTCTTGCCCTGGGTCAGGTCCTGGCAGTGGTATGCCTGCCGGAGCTGTCCGGTGGCTTGCCAGGCGATCGAAACTTCCTCGTGTGCTTCGTGGGCGGCGATCGCCGTGGCGAGGCGCGCTTTCTGCTTGTCGGTCAGCCGGTCGGCGCTGCAGTGCAGGATCGTGGCGATCGAGTGCAGCGGGTCGCCCTTACGGCCCCGGTGCCCGAGGGTGGCTTGCTGCACGCGGCGGCGCACATCGTCGACGGCTTCAGTGCCGAGCTTGACGACATGGAAGGCATCCAATACCGCTGTGGCGTCTTCCAGTTCGTCGTCCAGGGCGTTCTTGTATCCCTGGAACGTGTCCAAGGTGGCGACCTTGATTCCGTCCCGGAACGCGGTGTTGCGTTCCGTGAGCCAGTCGGCGTACACGACCCCGGACCGGCCCGGGACCAGGTCCAACAGCCTGGCCCGGACACGCCACTGTCCCTTTTTCTTCCCGGACGTGACCTGGTGGCGGGTCAGGTCGGAATTTGTCAAGATGTTTGGGGCCAGCGGTTCTTAAGCAGCTGGTTGTTGGTCCTCCTGTTCTTCCTCGGGTGGTTTGTTGATCCAGGCGT
>NZ_RJJQ01000039.1 GCF_003724155.1 Flexivirga caeni
GTCGTTTTTTGAGAACTCAACAGCGTGTCGAGTGATTGATGCCAATTGTTTGTTGGTTGATTGGTTTTGTAGCATTTTTTGCTCTTGATCAGTTTTTTTTGCCAGTTTTGGATTCTTTTTTGGAGAGTTTGATCCTGGCTCAGGACGAACGCTGGCGGCGTGCTTAACACATGCAAGTCGAACGATGATGCCTGAGCTTGCTTGGGTGGATTAGTGGCGAACGGGTGAGTAACACGTGAGTAACCTGCCCTCCTCTTTGGGATAAGCCTTGGAAACGGGGTCTAATACCGAATATTCACATTGTGCCGCATGGTGTGGTGTGGAAAGTTTTTGTGGTGGGGGATGGACTCGCGGCCTATCAGCTTGATGGTGGGGTAGTGGCCTACCATGGCTTTGACGGGTAGCCGGCCTGAGAGGGTGACCGGCCACACTGGGACTGAGACACGGCCCAGACTCCTACGGGAGGCAGCAGTGGGGAATATTGCACAATGGGCGGAAGCCTGATGCAGCGACGCCGCGTGGGGGATGACGGCCTTCGGGTTGTAAACTCCTTTCAGCAGGGACGAAGCTTTTTGTGACGGTACCTGCAGAAGAAGCACCGGCTGACTACGTGCCAGCAGCCGCGGTAATACGTAGGGTGCGAGCGTTGTCCGGAATTATTGGGCGTAAAGAGCTTGTAGGCGGTTTGTCGCGTCTGCCGTGAAAGCCCAGGGCTTAACCCTGGGTCTGCGGTGGGTACGGGCAGGCTAGAGTGTGGTAGGGGAGACTGGAATTCCTGGTGTAGCGGTGAAATGCGCAGATATCAGGAGGAACACCGATGGCGAAGGCAGGTCTCTGGGCCACTACTGACGCTGAGAAGCGAAAGCATGGGGAGCGAACAGGATTAGATACCCTGGTAGTCCATGCCGTAAACGTTGGGCGCTAGGTGTGGGACTCATTCCACGAGTTCCGTGCCGTAGCTAACGCATTAAGCGCCCCGCCTGGGGAGTACGGCCGCAAGGCTAAAACTCAAAGGAATTGACGGGGGCCCGCACAAGCGGCGGAGCATGCGGATTAATTCGATGCAACGCGAAGAACCTTACCAAGGCTTGACATACACCGGAATGTGCCAGAGATGGTGCAGCCTTTGGGCTGGTGTACAGGTGGTGCATGGTTGTCGTCAGCTCGTGTCGTGAGATGTTGGGTTAAGTCCCGCAACGAGCGCAACCCTCGTTCCATGTTGCCAGCACGTGATGGTGGGGACTCATGGGAGACTGCCGGGGTCAACTCGGAGGAAGGTGGGGATGACGTCAAATCATCATGCCCCTTATGTCTTGGGCTTCACGCATGCTACAATGGCTGGTACAGAGGGTTGCGATGCCGTGAGGTGGAGCGAATCCCTTAAAACTGGTCTCAGTTCGGATTGGGGTCTGCAACTCGACCCCATGAAGTTGGAGTCGCTAGTAATCGCAGATCAGCAACGCTGCGGTGAATACGTTCCCGGGCCTTGTACACACCGCCCGTCAAGTCACGAAAGTCGGTAACACCCGAAGCCCATGGCCTAACCAGGTTTTCCTGGGGGGAGTGGTCGAAGGTGGGGTTGGCGATTGGGACTAAGTCGTAACAAGGTAGCCGTACCGGAAGGTGCGGCTGGATCACCTCCTTTCTAAGGAGCGTTAACACCCTGCACTGTCGAGTGAACAGTGGGGTGGCTCATGGGTGGATCATCAATCATTGTGCCTGCAAAGGTTTGTGTGGGCTGGTCGAGTACGGGCATGCGCTTGAAAGAGTGTGTGTTGTGGAATGACTGGTTCGGGCAGGGTTTGTGGGTGTCGACACGTTGTTGGGTCCTGAGAGAACGACTGGTTGGTTGTTTTTTCTGGTGCTGCCTGTGCTGGCCGGTCCCTTTTGTGGGGTTGGTTGGTGTGGTGTTGGTGTGTTGTTTGAGAATTGTATAGTGGACGCGAGCATCTTTGTGGCTTTAAGAATTTTTTCTGGTTTTTGTGTAAGTTTTGTTTTTGTGTAAGTTTTTAAGGGCGCATGGTGGATGCCTTGGCATCAGGAACCGATGAAGGACGTAGTAATCTGCGATAAGCCTCGGGGAGCCGATAAACGGGCTGTGATCCGAGGGTTTCCGAATGGGGGAACCCCGCACCAGTTATGTGGTGTGACCCGTACCTGAATTCATAGGGTGCGTGGAGGGAACGTGGGGAAGTGAAACATCTCAGTACCCACAGGAAGAGAAAACAATATGTGATTCCGTGAGTAGTGGCGAGCGAAAGCGGATGAGGCTAAACCATGGTTGTGTGATACCTGTCAGGGGTTGCAGCTGTGGGGTTGTGGGGCCTTTTGTACCGTGTCTGACAGTGCGGTGGCGTGATGTGCGCGTGTAGTCGAATCAGTGGTGAGTGCTGAACCGTAGAGGGTGGGAGTCCCGTAGGCGAAACATGGTGTGCAGCGTTAGAGAGTGTGCCCGAGTAGCACGGGGCTCGTGGAATCTCGTGTGAATCTGCCAGGACCACCTGGTAAGCCTAAATATTCCCTGGTGACCGATAGCGGACTAGTACCGTGAGGGAAAGGTGAAAAGTACCCCGGGAGGGGAGTGAAATAGTACCTGAAACCATGCGCTTACAATCCGTCAGAGCCGGCGTTGTTCCGGTGATGGCGTGCCTTTTGAAGAATGAGCCTGCGAGTTAGTGCTCAGTGGCGAGGTTAACCCGTGTGGGGTAGCCGTAGCGAAAGCGAGTCCGAAGAGGGCGTTTTGAGTCGCTGGGTCTAGACCCGAAGCGGAGTGATCTACCCATGGCCAGGTTGAAGCGACGGTAAGACGTCGTGGAGGACCGAACCCACTTCAGTTGAAAATGGAGGGGATGAGCTGTGGGTAGGGGTGAAAGGCCAATCAAACTCCGTGATAGCTGGTTCTCCCCGAAATGCATTTAGGTGCAGCGTTGCGTGTTTCTTGCCGGAGGTAGAGCTACTGGATGGCTGATGGGCCTCACCAGGTTACTGACGTCAGCCAAACTCCGAATGCCGGTAAGTGTAAGCGTGGCAGTGAGACTGCGGGCGATAAGGTTCGTAGTCGAGAGGGAAACAGCCCAGATCACCAGCTAAGGTCCCTAAGCGTGTGCTAAGTGGAAAAGGATGTGGAGTTGCTGTGACAACCAGGAGGTTGGCTTAGAAGCAGCCACCCTTTAAAGAGTGCGTAATAGCTCACTGGTCAAGTGATTCCGCGCCGACAATGTAGCGGGGCTCAAGCACACCACCGAAGCTGTGGCAATCACACATGTCCCTAGCAGCACTTGTGTTGTTCAGGGGTGTGGTTGGGTAGGGGAGCGTCGTGTCACCGGTGAAGTTCCGGTGTGAACCAGGGGTGGAGGTGACACGAGTGAGAATGCAGGCATGAGTAGCGAATGACGGGTGAGAAACCCGTCCGCCGAATAACCAAGGGTTCCAGGGTCAAGCTAATCTGCCCTGGGTAAGTCGGGACCTAAGGCGAGGCCGACAGGCGTAGTCGATGGACATCCGGTTGATATTCCGGAACCGGCGAAGGACCGCCCATATCGAATCAGGGGATGCTAACCACCCGAACTGCCGTGTTGATCCCTTCGGGGTGATGCGTGTGTGGGGAGCGTGGGATCCGATCTTGTAGTAGGTAAGCGATGGAGTGACGCAGGAAGGTAGCCTCCGCGGGGCGATGGTTGTCCCCGTCCAAGCGTGCGAGCTGACTGGTAGGTAAATCCGCTGGTCGTGAAGGCCCAGGCGTGATGGTGACCATGTAATGTGGGAAGTAGGGTGATCCTATGCTGCCGAGAAAAACTTCTAGCGAGGTTCGAGCCGCCCGTACCCTAAACCGACTCAGGTGGTTAGGTAGAGAATACTAAGGCGATCGAGTGAATCGTGGTTAAGGAATTCGGCAAAATGCCCCCGTAACTTCGGGAGAAGGGGGACCTTCCACTCTGAAACACTGTGCGTGTTAGGGGTGGGGGTCGCAGAGACCAGGGAGAAGCGACTGTTTACTAAAAACACAGGTCCGTGCGAAGAAGTAATTCGATGTATACGGACTGACGCCTGCCCGGTGCTGGAACGTTAAGGGGACCGGTTAACCTGCTTTGGTGGGTGAAGCTGAGAACTTAAGCGCCAGTAAACGGCGGTGGTAACTATAACCATCCTAAGGTAGCGAAATTCCTTGTCGGGTAAGTTCCGACCTGCACGAATGGCGTAACGACTTCTCCACTGTCTCAACCACGAACTCGGCGAAATTGCATTACGAGTAAAGATGCTCGTTACGCGCAGCAGGACGGAAAGACCCCGGGACCTTTACTATAGCTTGGTATTGGTGTTCGGTGCGGCTTGTGTAGGATAGGTGGGAGACTGTGAAGCGCACGCGCCAGCGTGTGTGGAGTCATTGTTGAAATACCACTCTGGTCGTTCTGGGCTCCTAACTTCGGACCATGATCTGGTTCAGGGACAGTGCCTGGTGGGTAGTTTAACTGGGGCGGTTGCCTCCTAAAGGGTAACGGAGGCGCCCAAAGGTTCCCTCAGCCTGGTTGGTAATCAGGTTTTGAGTGTAAGTGCACAAGGGAGCTTGACTGTGAGACAGACATGTCGAGCAGAGACGAAAGTCGGGACTAGTGACCCGACGGTGGCTTGTGGAAGCGCCGTCGCTCAACGGATAAAAGGTACCCCGGGGATAACAGGCTGATCTTGCCCAAGAGCTCATATCGACGGCATGGTTTGGCACCTCGATGTCGGCTCGTCGCATCCTGGGGCTGGAGTAGGTCCCAAGGGTTGGGCTGTTCGCCCATTAAAGCGGTACGCGAGCTGGGTTTAGAACGTCGTGAGACAGTTCGGTCCCTATCCGCTGCGCGCGGAGGAAACTTGAGAAGACCTGTCCCTAGTACGAGAGGACCGGGATGGACGAACCACTGGTGTGTCAGTTGTCCTGCCAAGGGCACGGCTGATTAGCTACGTTCGGAAGTGATAACCGCTGAAAGCATCTAAGCGGGAAGCACGCTTCAAGATGAGGTTTCCAACACCCCTTAGTGGGTGGTGAGGCTCCCAGCTAGACTACTGGGTTGATAGGCCGGATGTGGAAGCGCAGTAATGTGTGGAGCTGACCGGTACTAATAAGCCGATAACTTACCAAAACCTTTAAACCCAGAAAACTGTTTTTACTGTTGCATGTTTGGTGTTTCGCGTCCACTGTACGATTCTGAAACAACACCCGGGCACCCGCCCCACCGTGTGTGGGGTGTGGTAGCAGTGCGTGTGCTTCCGAGCATGAGATAAGTGGATATTGTGTCGTGTTGGAAGCATGGTAACCCCCATGGTGTGTGTTGTTTCGTGGGGTTACGGCGGTTATAGCGAAGTGGGAAACGCCCGGTCACATCCCGAACCCGGAAGCTAAGCCCTTCAGCGCCGATGGTACTGCACTCGGTAGGGTGTGGGAGAGTAGGACACCGCCGAACAA
>NZ_RJJQ01000004.1 GCF_003724155.1 Flexivirga caeni
CGATACGCCAAACGCGCCGCCTACTACGCCGCCGAAGTCACCATCGCTGGCATCATCCTCTGGCTACGCAACGATTCACAGGACACGCCCTAGCTGCTTCGAGCGACGTTCGCCAGCATCGCGTCCTGGAGCCTGACCACCTGGGCACCTGCGGACACGGACGAACAATGAAAGGTAGGGACTGACATCGAAGCCTTTCTCCGGCCGCTCCCCAGTTGCGCCGTTGACCAACGCTGAGATCGTCTATGTCGCAATGTGGCGGTAGGTGTCGCGTTTCGTTGCGCACGGCACCCACCGCGAGACAAACCCACATGCACGATGACGCGAGCAGTGGGGGCAGACATGCTGGCGGAGGGGCCGCCGTTCATGTGACCTGAGTGATTCCATGTGTCAGAGCACTGAGTCCTCACGAACGCATTACTGATTCTTGTATCTGCGGACACGCTCGAACCAGGATCCAACGAATGCGTGCTCCTTCTCCAACTCTTCTACTGGTGGAGGCACGTAGTTCAGCGCGGTGTCCTTGTCATGACGCCGAGCCCATCGAGAGCACCGCTTGTACGATTCCTGAAACTGCTTGTTGTCCTCAGGGGTGATTTGCGCCACCACTTTCATCATTGTGACCTGGATCTCCAGGTTGCCGCGATTTACCAGGGCGTCTGCGATGTTTTGGCTGACGAAGCGCTCCCATGTCTCAGATAGTTGCCCTGCCCACATGCTGACCTCGCGGTCATACACTTCGTCGTCCCAGTCGGGCGCCGCCTTCTTGATACGAACCAGGTCTTGCTTCAGCTCTCCGAGGCGGGCTTGGGCGTCCTTCACCGCCCAAGGGTGATCCTCGCGGCACGCACCCGGGCGTTGGTCGCCTCGGCTGCGTTGCACGCTACGAGTAGTGACCGCCGTGTTTTCCTCTCCTGCGAAACGGTTGATGTCCGCGGAGAAGGTTGCGTCGTGAGTGAACACGATGACTTGGCGGTCGTGGGCGAGTTCCACGAGCCGCTGGGCGACTCGACCGCGCCTTTCGTGGTCGAGGCTCGTGACGGGATCATCGAGCACAAGCGTGGACCGAGATTGGTCGAAGTACGCCTCTGTAAAGAACCCAGCGAGGCCAAGCGCTGTCTGCTCTCCCTCGGACAGCACTTGGGGAAGTGTGGCGTTCAGGGTGGCGTCGATGAAATCGGGTTTATGCAGCAGCACCCCGTGACGGCCCTTCTTGTCCTGAAGCGTGACCTGCTCAACTCGGAGCCGATCAGACTCCCGAGAGAACCGGTCCTGAACCGCCACGGTCACATACTTTCGGGTCAACTCGCCCGCTTTGGTGGTGAGGCCAGTGGTTGCGGTCTGTTTACGGGCCTCCTCGATCTGGTGGCGTTCCCGGAGCCGGTGTCGTTCCGCGACAGCATCATCTTTGACATGCGCAAGAGCAATCCGGGCTCCCAGGTCCCGACGCTGCCGGGTCACTTGCTCGATGCGTTGCGCGAAACCTTCTCCTTCGAGGGCTGAGGCTCTACCGTCCAGATCGTGTGCCAACGAGTCAAGGTCTTGCAGCAGGTCCGCGGTGTCGATGTCAGGCAGGTCTGAACCAGCGACCTCCGTGATCAGTGATAGCTGCCGAACACGAAACGCGTCCACCAGCCGCTCTACTTTGCGCTTCAATTCCTCAGCATCGTCCGCGATCGCAGCGACGGCGACCATCACAGGAGCCGGATCCACATCCACGGCGCGCAGCCGCTGAACCTGGTCGGCCAACTCGATTTCGGCTTCCGTGGCCCGCCGTTCGGTGTCGTCCGTCATGAACGACTGGAAGCGGTCGAGTCGCTCACTCGCAGCTACGGTCAGTGGCTGCTGGCACAGAACGCAATGTGCCCCATCGCCAGTATGCGGGAATGCCTCAGACGGGTATGCCTCATCCAGCGAGAATCGCTTCGCTGATTCCCACAGCGACCGCCACGCCGCGCTCCCAACACCGCTCACGGGTTCATCGTCGAACGATGACCCAGACGCCAGCGCTGCCACGCAAGCCCTGCGCAGCACTCTGGCGACTCCGCAACTCGGCGACCGACTCGGCCCCCAGCCGGTCTTCCAGGGACATGAGGTGCGCTACGACCGTCTTGACATCAGCCGCCACCCGCCGAAACCGGGCCTGCTCCTTCGAAGGATCCGTTGATCGCAGACGGGATTCCTCCGTCTGCAGCCGAACCATCTCATCGGCGTGATCAGCCGGGAGCCGGCAAGCGGTCTCGATCTGCTCGTCAGAGGTATCCCACGTCAATGTGTCGGCAAACACTGCAGACGGTGACCCCGACTCGAAAGCTGGCAGCCTGACGCCGGCACGATCGTTCTCGGCGAGCATCCGATCCAGCTCCCGCCGCACGCCCTCGCAAGCCTCGTACAGATCATCAAGCAGAGTGAGAGCAGAGGGACGGTAAGAGATTTCAGATTCCGTTGTCAGGTAAGCGTCTCCACACTTCTCGTCATAGAACGTCACGCGGCCCAACGGCAACGGAGGCGCGTCTGCAAGGTCCGCTTCGTCGGAAACATCGCCGACCGAGTAATCCAAGAAGCCTTCGCGCTCCTGTCGCACATCGCCGAACACGTCAGGAAGAATTGTCTCGTGGTGCCGGGTTCGGACCATCTGCTTGATCAACCGCGCGTATCCGGACTTCCCGCTCCCGTTAAACCCGAACACTACGGTCACGCCGTGTCGACCGAATGTCAGCCGCTCATCAGCGCGGAGCCGATTGACGTTCCTGACTTCGCGAAGACAGTTCAGAACAACCTGATTGTTCGAAGTGTCGGCGGGCGCGGCTGGTGAGCGGACTCTTGATAGCCAGCCGCCATGCGGCGCCGCTGGGGTCGGTGCCAGCAATGATCGGGCGATTTCCGCGTACGCGTCGGTGCTGAGTCGTTCCCCTGAGGCAAACTGCGCCAACAGCCGTTGTTGCCACCACGGTCGAGATTCAGCCCACTCCATCAACTCGTCGTACAAGCTCACGCCTAACCTCCGACCAGCCTGCGTCGGCGGTGCCCCGCCCTCTCAGACAACCGATGGGTATCTGAATCTAGATAATGAGTCACGCGCTCAACGTAGCTACCACAACGCGATGAGGTTGGCACTTCCTGAGGGATCGCCCAATCCTATTCGAACGGGTGACAAGGTCGGCGTTGTTATCGGACGCCATGGCGGACTCGATGCCCCTCAGTGGGGTCTTTGTGTGGCGATGCGTCACCGATTCACTCAGGTATCGCAGGGTGCGCGCGCAGCCACCAGTCGTCTAGCCAGCATTCGGGTACACCGACGTAGGACTGGACGACGGACGCAGCTTCGTACTCCCACCGGTCCTGGTCCTGGCTGCCTTGACGCCCCAATGCGGAACTCACGACCTTCAGGGCCGCGGCAGCCGCCTCCGGCGAGGTGAACATTGCTGATGTGTTCAGCGGATGACTGGGCTCCACACTCACGACGCTGGCAAGATCGTCCGCGGCGGGGCACCGCCAGGAGAGGTCCCATCCGAGAAACGTGTCACGCACGAACACTCGAACCGGTCCAGTGCGCACTGCGCTCATCAACGAGCCAAGTCCTCGGTGCCAGTTCTCCCATGCCTCCGTCTGTTCCTGGCTTCCCGCTGCCTGGTCTAACTTGTCCAACGCGGCCTTCTTGCTTTCAACGTCCGCGACCTGCTGTTCGAAGTCGTCCGTGCGGGACAGGAGCCAAGCGAGGCGCAACACCTCGAACTGTTGCCAATATTGCTGAAGACCGTCCCCACCCAGTCCGAGAGCCTCACGCAGGATTGGGTCGAATCGTTCTCTCATCTCGCGTGGGTCCGGGGTCGCTTCGCCAGCGGGAATGAGGTGGGCTGCCAAGTACTCGCGTGTGCCGTCATAGCGACTATGAGGCCGCCGGGTGAGCCGAAAGAGACGATTAAGCAGATCAAACCGTTGGGCAGCCACCGCCGCGATCCCGGCCGCATACATCAGCATGGTGCCCGTGACTTGGCGCGCGCCAAGCATCCGCAGCTCACCACTTTCATGCGTGACGACTGCGAACCGAGGGACCTGATCAACCCACCACCCATCGGTCGCGGAGTCGCCCCAGTAGGCCAGCACAGCTACCAGCGCGGTACACACGCTGCTGGCTTCCTCGATCCGTGCCCGAACATCCACGAAATTGCTGGTGCTGTACGGCGGCTGAAACTCCGGTAACTCATGCAACTGGTCAAACTCGCGATGCAACGAATCATGCACGCCGATGGCCACCTCACGACCCGACAACTCCCGCTTCGCCGTCCCCACCGCAACGGGCACCGTCAGAGGGTGCCTCGCGCCCGCGGATTCCAAGGCGGTGACCGCATCAGCAAGCCGCCCGAAGAAATGGTCCGCGTTGTCCTTAACGTATCGCCCTCCTTTGAGAGTCAGCAGCTGTTGGGCTGTTTCGCTCATCTGCCCAGGCTCACACCACGTCAACGACAAACGCCCGAGTGCCGCTATTGCGACGACATCTCGGAGGGCCGGGTCATAATCGGCGGACCAACCGGCAACGATCAACCCATAGTCCTCCAAGATCTTGCTAAGGAGGGCAGACCTCGCGTTGTCGTAATGGTCGAGTTCGGCGAAAGTGTTGAGCATCGACTGCGGGTTGGTGTAGACGCCGTGGAGGTGGACCACGCAACACTTGAGCGTGTGCAGCGGGCGGACTCCGGCGGCGTCCGCCACGCTCGCTACGACAACGGGCTCGATACCCGCCTCTCGCAGCGCCGTCTCGATCAACACATCAAAGTTTAGTGTGACGATCACTCGAACCTGGCCACCCGCCACCAGCCGTGCGATCGCGCGATGCGCAGCTGTCGGACGCTTCGCCTGACGATCTCGCTCGTCCTCCGTCGGTTCAAAAAATGCCGCCAATACCGCCTGGCGATCGACCTGCGTCGGCGCCACCCGTGCCAAGAGTTCTTGATACTGCGGCTGCTGCCCGTACTCGCGCTGATACCACTCCAGCGCATCCTCGTCGTCGCCGTCCGGTGCCACGACCGCACGTGCCCTCTCGGTGAGCTGCGTCAGCACACCCCACGCCGACGGGATACCCGCAGCCATAGACACGCCTGCACCAAGTATCAGCGCGCGAGCACCAGGGTTGGTAGTCAGTGAGAACGCCAGACTCAGCAGTGCATCATCATTGGGATCTGAACTCATGAGGCGAAGTTAGCGCGTACATGCTGGCACGGAACGAAGGCGTGCAAGCACTCCGTGAAGTAGCCGTCAGTGCAATCGTTGAGCCGCTGGGCCGGGTCGCCGACGGGTGTGCATCACAGACCCACGGCATAGCCATCGATGGGATCTCTTGTGCGGTCGCCACGGGGTGCCGAAGATGTCGCAGCTGTGCTCAAGGCGGGTGGGCTCGAAATCGCGGGCTGGGTGCGCTGAGGCCGCCAATTCTGGCTGTCTGTGATCGGTTCCTTGGCAACATGCCGAGGGCCGAGTTACTAGACCGTGACTGTTGACGGCGTTAACCTGAGCAAGTTCCGAGAGAGAACCGCACTGTCCAGCGCTGTGACCGGCAGCATGATGTAAGGGGTCAGACCGGTGTCTCTCTCGCATTCCTGTTTTGTTCGTGGCAGGTTCTACGAACTGCTGCCAAGTACACGCTGTTGGGTCGAGACTCACCTCCACTCCACTGTCACTTTAGTCTGCCGCGCGGTCGGGATCAGTGACTTCATCGTGCCCGGCGCGGTGACCGAACCAGGTGGTCGCGCGGTCGGATCGGGGGTGAGTCGCCCCGAGATGCCATAGACAACGCTGAAGGCCCAGGCTGCCCTGCCTGGGCCTTCGAAGCGTATAGCGCCGCCGAGGCCTGCAATGTCTCGGCTTCTGAACTTTCACTCACCCGATGAGGGGCTTCGTCATGCCATTATGCGTTCGCGATCTCGCGGCCGTCAACACTGTCCAGTCGCGTGTCACCGCAGTAGCCGGTGGGCGGCCGTGACACGGTACGTTCTTGTCCGCGGTGTCCGGTGCGCCACCGGCACCGAGGTCATTGACCACTTCTCACCCCCGCCATCGCTGCTCGCACCCGACTTGTGGGAAGCCGATGCGTCGACCATTCGGGCGGTCGTGGCGGCTGCGGCGTTCGAGTCGCCGCACAGCGCGCGCGCCGCAATTCGGTGCACGGCAGCCTTATTTTCCTGGGCCCACGAGATGGGGCTGTCCACGGACCCCGAAGCGTTGTTCACACCGGACCGTGTCGACGCCTACGTCGGCTCCAAATCGTCGCTGACTGTCCGATCCCGAGGAACCTACAGGTCGATGCTCAGGCGCGTCGGCCGCGCGGCGACGGTCCGGGCGCCGTGGCCTCCGCTGGCCGAGGACCTCGGGCCTGGGGCTGCTGCCTCGACGCCTTACACGGCTGACGAGGTCCACCGATTTTGGCAGGCGGTGGACGCCCAGGCGACCAAGCGTCGACGACGCACGATGCGAACAATCCTCGCGTTGGGGCTGGGCGCGGGCGTGAGGACGAGCGAGCTGGTTGAGGTCACCGCAGCGGACATCAGCCTCCATGAGGGTGCAGGTGTCCTGTGCCTGACGCTCACGGACCGTGTCACACCGATTCGTGCCGAGTACGCCGACGTCGTCGATGACTTGTGTGCCAGGAATCCGACCGGGCCACTGATCGGCGCGCCGACGTCGGCCCGCGATCGGCTCCACCGGTACGCGAAGGGCACGGAGATCCCGATGGATGTGCCACCGCTGAAGGTGCGACGACTGAGGTCTACTTGGGCCGTCGCGGTGCTCAGCAGCGGGATCACCATCAGCGAGTTCAACCGCATCGCTGGAGGCGTCTCCGCCCGCACCCTCGACATGCTCACCCAGCACGTGCCATGCCGAACCAAGCACGGTGAGTACCTGCGACTTGCAGCAGGTCGGTAGAAACCATGGCCAGAACTAGACACCTGAAGCGGCCGCCGCCGCCGATCAGGGTCACCAACTACGAGGTGCGCTGCGCCCTGGGCGTTCTCAACCGTTGTTCGCTCCTCCCAGTACTTCAAGAGCGCATGACAGCTGCAACCGGTAGGCCGCGGGCGCAGACATGGAAGACTCATCTGTGTTTGTGGCTGCTGACCGTCATCAGGTGCCCGAACCGCCAGCACATGAGCCGCACCGAGAGGATCACGCGCGGCCTGACCCCAGCACAGCGTCGGATGATCGGTGTGCGCGGCAACGCCGTGCCGTATTCGCAAATCGAAAGCGCCTTCGAAGACTTGGCGCGGGGATTTCACCCAACCGTCGACAAAACCACGGGCGAAGTCCACGATGCGCGTATCCCGTTCACACCGACCGAGTTCAACAGTGCGATCGCGCGCGCCGCGATCCCCGAGTGCATACCGGAACCTGCCGAACAAGCACTCGACTCGACCGATATCGAAACGTTTGCGTGCCGACGCTCCTGGAGTAAAGACGGCCGCCCCGACCTTCCCGACGGATCACTTGAAGTCGATGACAAGGCGCCGAAACCCAGGGCCAGTGAGACCGGTTGGCCGCGAGTGGGCGACGACGGCCGATTCATTCACACCAAGGACCGGGAGGCCAGGGAAGGGTGGCGCAGCGAGCGCGATGGCAAGTTGCCGGTGTTCAACGGATTCGATCTTCATCTACTGGTCGACGCGACTCCCTGGGGCGAGCAAGGATATCCGCCGCTCATCCGGGCGTTAGCCCTCGCTCCCGCCGGGACCCTCAAGTCTGAGCCCGGTTTGGACGCGATCCGTGCAGCGAAGTCCTTGGGCTCGCGAATCACGTGTGTGCTCGTCGATCGGGGATACAGCATCCTGACCACCGATCACTGGTGTGGACCGCTCGCGGAGGAGGCTGTCGAGCAAGTCTTCACGCTCCACACGAACCAGCGCGGCCAACACCCAGGGCCGATGTCCAAGACGCTCGTGATCGACGGAGGGCTGTTTGTCGACTCCGTTCCGCCGCGGCTGCGGGAGCTGCCACCGCATAATGCGTGGGCACCGAAACGTGAGCAGCTGGAGCTAGCCGCACAGTACGACGAAAGAGAAGCATTTGCCTTCCGGTCAACGCGCAGGCCAGACGGTGCCAACCAGCAATACGAGGGTCCGGCGAGAGCAGGCAAGGTTCGCTGCGCGAACAACCCCGAATCGATGCGACTATCCGCCGCGACGCATCCCACGACCAACTGCGTGCGCGGCGAACAATGCTCGTGTTCGACACGCAAGACCTTGGGCCGGGAATACTTGCGCCTGCGCCAACGGCACCGCTACGGAACAACCCGATGGCTTGCGGACTACGGCCGCCGCAACAGCGTCGAGTCCGCGAACTCCATCTTCAAGGTGCACGAGATCGGCTTCACTAAAAACACCGTCCGCGTGTTCGGTCGACTCAAGCATGGGCTCTGGGCCGCGCTGGCGGCAGCCGTGATCAACCTCCACCTTGTCGAGACGGGCTACGGCATCGAACCATGCGGCCAACTGCCAGCGGGACCGATCGAACCGCTGCTGCCCGTAACCCCGAGCAAGGCACTGCACTGCAAGATCGGACGCCGCGGCCCCCCGCCGAAAGACATCAACACCCTTCTGACAGAACCAAAGACGGCCTGACACATCTGTTGATGACACCTGCCCAACGAAGCCACATGGCGCACTGATCGGCTCTTCAACGGCTCCGGGATCAGCCTCCGGGCGATTCCCGCCGCCGATCCACCCCAGAATCAGCCCCACACATCTCCGCTCAAGCCGGTGAGTCGAGTTTCGTGAATTCAGGCAGGGCAGTTTCGTGAGACTGCCCAGAGTGGGCCCTGTGGGGCTCGAACCCACAACCTACGGATTAAAAGTCCGCAGCTCTACCAATTGAGCTAAAGGCCCGCGCGCGTTGCGCCCCGTAAGCGTAGTCAACGGCGGGCGCCGAGTCACACCAGGAGGCTTGATCCGGCGCGCTGCGCATGTGACCAGGCATCTTCCAGAGCAGATGCAGGAAACCCTGGTGCGCGCGAGGCACAATGAAGACCGCAGTGGATCGGCCCAGCCGGGCTGGTCATGGAAGAAGCATCGGGGGACGGTCGTATGGCGCCGAACGGCATCGGCACAGTCGTCGTTGCCTGGGTCCTGGCGGTTCTCGCGTTCGGCGCACTGCTGGTGTGGTGGCCGAAGCTGTCCGGCCGCGGCTGGCGCACGATGCTCGGACGAGCAGCGTCGCAACTGGTCGCGACACTGCTCGTGCTGGTCGCCGTCGCGGCGACCATGAACGCCGAAAACGGCTGGTATGCCGACTGGTCCGACATTCGCGGTCAGGTGCTCGGCGATGCACCGCCGCACGGCGCCCAGGTCACGTATGGCGCGAACCCGCTCCAGGCCCGCCGCCAGCCCGCCGCCATCGCGGCCGATCACCGCGCGGCGGAGACCTACGCCACCCAGCGGGAGAACTGGGTGCCCGGGAAGCGCAGCACACCGCCGTCCGGTGGCACCTATGTGCACACAACCATGCCCGGCCCGGACGGGCATCCGGCGAAACTGACGGTGTGGCTGCCCGCGGCATACTTCACCCAGCCGCACGAGACCTTCCCGGTGATCGAGGCGTTTCACGGAGTGCCGGGCACGCCGGACGACTTCCACCGGCCGGTCCACCTCGGCGCGATCATCAGCCGGCTCGTCGCGCGTCACGAACTCGCACCGACCATCGTCGTCGCGCCCGGCTACACCCCGGACGGGCTCGACACCGAATGTGTCGATGCACCCGGCATGCCGATGCTGACTTGGCTGACCAAGGACGTGCCCGCGTGGGTGGTCGCCCACCTCCGGGCGCGACCGGACCGTGGCTCATGGGCCACCATCGGCTACAGCGCCGGCGGTTACTGTGCGGCGCTGACGGCGATGCACCGGCCGCAGCAATACGGATCGATGATCGTGCTCGGCGGCTATTTCCACCCGATCTTCAACGGCCGCAACCCGTTCGGCCGCAACACGCCCCCGTCATACGACCTGATGCAGGTGGAGCGCACGGACCCATCGCCGGTGGCGGCCTGGGTGCAGGTCGCGCTGCAGGACCCGGTGTCGGGGCGGGTGAGTGAGCGCTTCGCGCAACGCGCCCGGGCACCCATGTCGGTGACCACCGTCGAATGGCGCCGCGTGGGTCACCGGTTCAGCGTATGGATCTCGGCGATGCCGCTCGCGCTGGAGTGGCTCGGGCAGGCACGAGCCAGCTTCCGCCCCGGCGCCGCGGCCGACTGACCCGTCGCGAGTGAGCCGCGGCGCCGGCCAGCTGGGAGGATGGGCCACACCATGAACCTCTACGACCGGCTGCCCGCCACCGACGACCCGGACCGTGCCTACGCGGCGTTCGTGGACTGGACCGCCGAGCGCGGTCTGACCCTCTACCCCCACCAGGAGGAGGCGATCATCGAGGTGCTCGGTGGCGCCAACGTCATCCTGGCGACCCCGACGGGTTCGGGGAAGTCGATGGTCGCCACTGCGGCGCACTTCGCGGCGCTCGCCGGCGACCGCGTGAGTTTCTACACCGCACCGATCAAGGCGCTGGTGTCCGAGAAGTTCTTCGCGCTCTGCGAGACCTTCGGCGCGGACAACGTCGGCATGCTGACCGGGGACGCGTCGGTCAACGCGGACGCACCGGTGATTTGTTGCACTGCCGAGGTGCTCGCCAACATCGCGCTGCGTGAAGGGCGCACGGCGGATGTCGGCATGGTCATCATGGACGAGTTCCACTTCTACTCCGAGCCCGATCGCGGGTGGGCCTGGCAGGTGCCGCTGCTGGAGTTGCCGCAGGCCCAATTTGTCCTGATGTCAGCAACGTTGGGCGATGTGTCGGTCTTCGAGGACGAACTCACCAGGCGCACCGGCCGACCCACCGCCACGGTCTCCGGCGCCGAACGCCCGGTGCCGCTGAGCTTCCGGTGGGCGATGACGCCCTTGCACGAGACCATCGAGGAACTGCTCTACGCCAAGGAGGCGCCGGCGTATGTCGTGCACTTCACCCAGGCCGCGGCGCTCGAACAGGCGCAGGCGCTGATGAGCATCAACATGCTGAGCAAGACCGAGAAGGAGCGCATCGGCGAGATCATCGCCGGGTTCCGTTTCTCCGCCGGTTTCGGCAAGACGCTGAATCGCCTGGTGCGCCACGGCATTGGCGTGCACCACGCGGGCATGTTGCCGAAATACCGCCGCCTTGTCGAGACTCTCGCGCAGGACGGGTTGCTGAAGGTCATCTGCGGCACCGACACCCTCGGCGTCGGCATCAATGTGCCGATCCGCACGGTGATCTTCACCGGGCTCACCAAATTCGACGGCACCCGGCAGCGGTTGCTGAAGGCGCGGGAGTTCCACCAGATCGCCGGCCGGGCCGGCCGGGCCGGCTTCGACACCACCGGCAGCGTCGTCGTACAGGCACCCGAGCACCAGATCGAGAACGCCCGGGCACTCGCCAAGGCCGGTGACGACCCCAAGAAGCTGCGCAAGGTGCAGCGCAAGAAGCCGCCCGAGGGCTTCGTCAACTACACCGAGGAAACCTTCGACCGGCTCGTTCACGCCGACCCCGAGCCGCTGCAGTCGCGCATGCGTATCACGCACTCGATGCTGCTCAATCTCATTGCACGCGAAGGGAATCCGTATGTCGCGGTGCGCGACCTGGTGCAGCAGAACCACGAGGACCCGCGGCGGCGACGCCGGCTGGCGAAGCGTGCGATCACCCTCACCCGCGAGCTGCTGACTGCCGGAGTCGTCGAGCGGCTGCCGCAGCCCGAGCCGGACGGACGCGGCATCCAGTTGCTGACCGACCTGCAGGACGGCTTCGCGCTCAACCAGCCGCTCGCACCATTCGCCCTCGCCGCGCTCGACGTCCTGCCGGCACCCGACGACCCGACCACCGACCAGTCGGTGCACGCGCTCGACGTCGTCTCGGTGATCGAGTCGATCCTGGAAGATCCGCGTCCCATTCTGCTCGCCCAACGCCGCAAGGCCCGCGGTGAGGCCGTCGCGCAGATGAAGGCCGACGGCATCGAATACGACGAACGCATGGAGCTGCTGGAGGACGTCACCTGGCCGCAGCCGCTCGCCGAACTGCTCGATGCGGCGTTCGAGACCTACCGCAGTCACCAGCCATGGGTGGGGGAGCAGGCGTTGTCACCGAAGTCGGTCGTCCGGGAGATGTATGAAAACGCCTGGAGCTTCGGTGATCTCGTGCGCTACTACGAGATTGCGCGGTCGGAAGGCATCGTGCTGCGCTACCTGTCCGACGCCTATCGCACGCTGCGGCAGACCGTGCCGGACGGCGCGAAGACCGATGAACTCGACGACCTGATCGAGTGGCTGGGTGAGATCATCCGGCAGACCGACTCCAGTCTGCTCGACGAGTGGGAGGAACTGGTCAACCCCGCCCTGCACGAGGAACGCGCCGCTGCACTGGTGCACACGCCCCGGACCATCACGAGCAGCAAGGCCTTCGCCATCCAGGTCCGGCAGGGGATGTTCCGGCGGCTGCAGCTCGCCGCACGGCGGGACTTGGTGGCCCTCGCCGCACTGGAGCGCGCAGTCGCTGCCTCCACCGATCCGCCGACCGAGATCGTCATGGATGAATCCGCCTGGCACGACGATCTTTCCGCATATTTCGCGGATCATGACGAGATGCTCCTCGATGCGGACGCGCGCGGGCCGTCATACCTGCGCATCGAGCGCGGACCACACAAATGGCAGGTGCGGCAGGTGATTCACGACCCGGAGGGCGACGGGGACTGGGGGATCGACGCCGAAGTGGACCTGCCGGCAAGCGATGCGGCCGGGCAAGCGGTGATCGTCGTGCTGGGACTCAACAGGATGGACTGAGCCGCCGGACAGGTGCGTCGCTTACGGTTGGGGGTGAGCGAGGAGAGTGAAGGTGCATGACGAACTCAAGCGACAAGCGGCGTCACCCGCGTCGTCCGACGATGTTCAGTCCGGGCGCGCTCGACGCGCACAGCTCCGGAGGGGTTGACCCTGCTGAGGTTTCGGAAATCGCGCATGAGTCCGCCGCGGTGCTCGTCGGTGCCGGGCGGGCCACGGAAGATCCGGACGTGACGAGGCGGCTGGTGCGACTGGTCGACGAACTCGGCATGGCGACGGTCGCGCAACTGTGGGGGGCGCAGCCCCCGGTGAGTCTGCCCGGCGCGTTGTGGCGGCTGTACGCGATCCACGAGTCGGTGCGGCGTGACGCGGTCGGCGCAGCCATCGACTACGACCTGGGGCGGCACTATGCCGATGTGCAGCACGCGGTTGCCGGTGCCGCCGAACCTCCCTCGCCCGACGGACTGCGCGAGCTGGTCGACTCCATCCTGTCGGGGGTCTTCGAAGGAGACCTGGCGGTCGCGCTCGAGCGGGCCGCGGCGTTCTGCCGGGTGACCTCGATCGGCCGGGCTCACCGGGCCGACGATCACGACGGGCATGACGAGCCGGGCGCGAGCGCCGCGACGAGAAGCGCCGCGGCATTGCTGGGCACTGCACACGACCTCGAACGTGCGGCCGCTGCCTGGAGGGTGGGCAACCTCACCTGAGGAGGGTCGCTCCCGGCGGCGGTCAGGGCTGCACGAGACCCGAGGCGCCGCCGGGCTCGCGGAGCGCGGCGCGCATTACGTAGTGCATCTTCTTGCCGGTCGCCGTACGGGGCAGGGCATCCACGAAGGAGAAGCGGCGCGGTCGCTTGAAATCGGCCAGCATCGGGTGAGCGCGGCAGTGCGCGTCCAGTTCGCCCGCCGTGACCCCGCCCGGACGCGCCTGGACATAGGCGACCACGATCTCGCCCCAGCGCGGATCCGGCAGCCCGACGACGATCGAGTCGACGACGCCCGGATGCTCGTTGAGGACCTCCTCGACCTGCACCGGGTGCACGTTCTCACCGCCGGAGATGATCATGTCGTCCTTGCGGCCGACGACGGTGACGTATTCGTCGGCGTCCCAGGTTCCGAGGTCCCCGGAGTACAGCCACCCATCGCGGAACTTCGCCTCCTGCTCGGCCGGGTTCCCGGCATACGCGTAGCCCGACTTGAGCGATCGCATGATGATCTCGCCGGTCGTGGCACCGTCCTGCGGGACCAGGTCGTCGGCAGCGGCCGGCCGATCGGGGTAGGAGTGCACGACCCGCACGTCGTCGTCGGTGCACGAACGTCCCGCACTTCCGGCGTGTTCGGGGAGATCGGCCGGACGCAAGAACGTGTTCCAGAAGGCCTCGGTCGTGCCGTAGCCGTTGAAAACCCTTGGGGTAAGCGTCTGTTGGTAACGCAGGGCGGCGGCTCGCTCCAGCGGCGCGCCCATCGTCACGACGCCACGCAGCGTGCTCAGATCGCGTGGGCGGGCCTCCTGCGCGTCGGCGAGCATGGCGAGGTTGGTGGGTGCGCCGATGAGGAATGTCAGCCCGCGCTCAGACACCAGATCCAGGCATCGGTCCGGGTCGAAGCTGCGCATCGCGACGGACGCTGCGCCGGCGTAGAACGTCGCGTTGGGGCCGCCGGGGGAGATGCCGCCACGGTGGAACCACGGCGTCATGTTCAGTGTCTTGTCCTGTGGCTCCAGCGGGAAGTGCATGATCACGTCGTGCGCGGTCAGCACCTCCGCCGCGTTCGGCAGCGGGACGCCCTTCGGCATACCCGTCGTGCCCGATGTGTGCAGCCGGACCGACTCGTCCCAGGCGGTCGCCCCGTCATACGGCGCGATCGGATGTTGCGCGAGCAGCGCGTCGAACGACTCGACAGCTCCCGCCCGTGCCCTGTGATCGGCGGTGACCGACGCGACCAGACCCGGGCGGCACCCCGAGATCCGCATCGCCTCGTCGGCGACGTCGCGCAGCGACTCCTCGAAAATGTATGCCGCAGGCGCGCATTCGTGCAGCACGTGGGAAGTCTCGCCGGGTGAAAAGCGGAAGTTGACCGGGCACGCGATCGCGCCGAGATGACCTGCGGCCAGGTAGAGCTGCGCCCACTGCGCGCTGTTCAGCAGCTGGAAGGCGATCAGGTCGCCGCTGCCGACGCCTCGTTCGGCGAGCCCGGCAGCCAATCGGGCGACGTCGGCACCAAGTTCGGCGTAGCTCCAGCGCCGGTCGTCGGTGGTGTCGTGCAACGCCAGCCGGTGCGCGTAGCGGGAGACGTTCCGGCGAAATCCGCGGGTGAACGTGAAGGTTCGCTCGAAGACCTCTCGATAGGCGGTCGGGTCATAGGTGTAGGGCACCGCGACTCCTTTCGGCATGTGTTCAGCGGTCGGGGGAGCCCAGCACGGCGACGCAGTTCTGGCCGCCGAAGCCGAAGGCATTCGTGACGGCGACGGAGACCGGCGCCGTACGCGCGGACCCGGGCACGTAGTCCAGGTCGCATTCCGGGTCGGGCGTCGTCAGGTTGATCGTGGGCGGTATGACGCCGCGGTCGATGGCGAGCGCGCAGGTCATCACGCCGAGTGCCCCTGCGGCGCCGATGAGATGACCGACCATCGACTTTGGCGCGCTGACGGCCAGGTGCCCAGCGGCTGGTCCGAACGCGCTGTGTATCGCGGCGGTCTCGGTGCGGTCGTTTGCCTTGGTGGAGGTGCCGTGGGCGCACACGTAATCGACGTCCGACGGAGCCACGCCGGAGTTGTGCAGCGCACCCGAAATCGCTTGCGCGGCATACGTTCCGCCGGGTGACGGTGCGCTGACGTGGAACGCGTCAGCGGTCAGTGCGCCGCCGAGAATCCTGGCGTAGGCGCGCGCTCCACGTCGCCGGGCGTGCGCTGCGGACTCCACCACCCCGACCACTGCGCCTTCACCGAAGACGAACCCGTCGCGGTCGGCATCGAACGGCCGGCTCGCCGCCGCAGGGTCGTCGTTGCGTTTGCTGAGCGCGCCCATCGCCTGCAGCCCGGTGAACATCACTTCGGTGATGGCGGCGTCGGTGCCGCCGCAAACGACGACGTCGGCCTCGCCGGCCAGCACGATGCGCCGGGCCGCGAGGAAGGCTTCGACCCCGCTGGCGCATGCCAGCGCACTGGCCGTGACCGGCCCATGCGCGCCGAGATCGATCGCGACCTCGCACGCAGGCATGTTGGTCAGCGAGGACGACACGAAGTAGGGGCTGACGCGACCCGGGGCGTTGCCGAGAAGCTGCCGGGTCGCGTGCTCGACCGTGTCGAAACCCGCGACGCCGGCGTTGATGACGACCGCGAGGCGGTGTGCAGGGATGCCGCCGTCTCCGGCGGTGTCGTCGGCGATCCGCAGGCCGGCGTCGGCGGCCGCCTCGCGGGCGGCGGCGATCGCGAACTGGGTGAACCGCGCCGTCCGACGCAACCGCTTGACGTTTAGCAGTTGCGCGGCGTCGAAACCCTTGACCTCGGCGGCGATGTGCACCCCCAGGGCTGAGCTGTCGAACGCGGTGATCTCCGCCACGCCACTGACTCCGGCACACAGTGCCTGCCAGCAGGTCGCAACGTCATTGCCGACCGGCGTCACCGCGCCGAAACCGGTGATCACGACGTCATCGGACATTGCTCACCCCATCGATTCGCTATGTATTGCGGTGCAATCACTCTAGCCAGCACTGGGTCGTATGGCGCCCTGCGGCGTACGCAACCTTCGACGGTCGAGGTGTGCGTCGCGAAATGCGCCCTGCGGCGTACGCAACCTTCGACGGTCGAGGTATGCGTCGCATGGCGCTGCGTTCCGCGAGTGGTTGCGTCGGGCCGGGAGCGCCTCACGGCGCACGGCCGCTCGTAGCGGCTAGTTTTGGGACCCGGGGCTGCCGCGGCCCGACGCACCATGAAGCCTAACGGCATTCCGGCCGGGGTTTGTTCCCATCCGCAGCCTTCGGGCGGAGGCCCTCAGCGCTGGTCGATGGCCGCGAGCATGATCTTGCCCTTGCCGTCGCACTCGGAGCGGTGCTGGCGGGCGTCGTCGCGGGCCTTGTCGCGCGAACGACGGGCGCGCCCGGTCCAGTCGCAACTCTTGCAGTAGCCGAAGGCGAAGTTGCCGTCTTCCCTGGTCAAGTCCTCCGTGAGCGGCACCAGGTGAGCGGTGTGCTTGTCGCCGTGGGCGTCCTTGACCTTGAGCTGGTCGCCCTTGCGCTTCAGGAACCGCGGCCTGCGGTCGTCCTTGCTCTTCGCCACCCATGAATGATGCCCGAACAACGTCTGGCGGACGAGTGGCGGGTCGGGACGGACCGGGCTCACCCGAAGCGGCCACCGGAAATGTGGTCCTGCTAGCCGAATCGGCCGGAGATGTAGTCTTCCGTGGCCTTCTTGCTCGGGTTGTTGAAGATCTGCTGCGTGTCGTCCATCTCGATCAGGTTGCCGGGCTTGCCGGTGGCTTCGAGGTTGAAGAACGCCGTCTTGTCGGACACCCGCGCAGCCTGCTGCATGTTGTGGGTGACGATGACGATGGTGAACTGTTCCTTGAGCTTGGTCACCAGGTCCTCGATGGCCAGCGTGGAGATCGGGTCGAGCGCGGAGCACGGCTCGTCCATCAGCAGCACCTGCGGTTCGACCGCGATGGCGCGGGCAATGCACAGCCGCTGCTGCTGGCCGCCGGAGAGCCCGGCGCCGGGCTTGTTCAGCCGGTCCTTGACCTCGTTCCACAGGTTGGCGCCGACGAGTGATTCCTCGACCTTCTGGTCGAGGACCTTCTTGTTGCGCACGCCGTTGAGCTTCAGCCCGGCAATGACGTTGTCGCGGATCGACATGGTGGGGAACGGGTTCGGGCGCTGGAAGACCATGCCGACCGTGCGGCGCACGGCAACCGGGTCGACCGACTCGGCATACAGGTCCTCGTCGTCGAGCATGACCTTGCCCTCGACCCGGCCGCCGGGGGTGACCTCGTGCATCCGGTTCAGGGTGCGCAGGAAGGTGGACTTCCCGCAGCCGGACGGGCCGATGAACGCCGTCACCGATCGTGGCTCGACGGTCATCGAGACGCCTTCGACGGCCATGAAGTCTCCGTAGAAGACGTTCAGGTCCTTGACGTCGATTCGCTTACCCATGAAGTGTTTTCCTCGTTCTCGCGGCAAAGGGTCAGCGCTTGACCTTGGTGAAGTGGCCGATCAGCCGGCCCAGCAGATTGATGCCCAGCACAAGCAGGATCAGCGTGCACGCTGCACCCCACACCCGCTGCTCGGCAATGTGGACGTTGATGTTCAACGCCTGGTCGTTGATCATCGTCGGCAACGCCGCCATCGACCCGTGGAACAGGTTCTGGTTGAGATATTGAGTGTATGACGCGAGCAGCAGGAGCGGCGCTGTCTCGCCCATGACCCTGGCCAGCCCGAGCAGGCCGCCGGTGATCACCCCCGAGAGGCAGCTGGGCAGCACGATGCGCAGGATGGTCTTCCACTTCGGCACGCCCAGCGCGTATGACGCCTCCCGGAGTTCATTCGGGACGAGCTTGAGCATTTCCTCGGTGGACCGCGTCACCACCGGGATCATCAGCATCGTCAGCGCGAGGGAGGACGCGATCGGCAGAAGGGTCCAGTGGAAGGTCGTGACCCATACGGCATACACGAACAGTGCGGCGACGATCGAGGGGATGCCCGACATGATGTCGACCATGAAGCTGACGATCCGGGCGAACGGGCTGCTGCCGTACTCGACGAGGTAGATCGCGGTCAGGACGGCGATCGGGACTGCGATGACGGCGGTCGCCAAGCCCATCAGCAGCGTCCCGACGATCGCGTGGCGTGCGCCGCGGAGGTTGTGGTCGAATGCCGGCGCGCCCGCACCGGACTGGTCCTTTTCCCACCAGTTCACGTGCAGCACCGGCTGCAGCCCCTTGGACAGCACGGTCCACAGGATCCAGACCAGCGGGATCAGTGCGATGAAGAATGCTCCCCAGATCAGCACGGTCGCGATGCTGTTCTTCAATGCCCGGGCACGGGACTTTCCATGATCGATGCCACCGAGACCGCCGCCGGGTGACGTGTCGTCTCCGCTGTGCGCGTCCGAGTACTTCGCGGGGATCCCGGGGCCTGGTGGAGCCGCTTCGGCGGTCATTCGGAGAAGGCCTTCCTGCGCTCGATGATGATGCGGGCGATCGCGTTCACCACAAAAGTCAAGATGAAGAGCACCAGGCCGGCCGCGATGTAGGCACCCATCTGCCGGGTATCGGAGATGCTCTCCGGCGCGTTCGCAGCAATGTTGGAGGCAAAGGTCGAGCCGCCGTTGAACAGCGACCAGGACCAATTCGCGCCTTGAGGGAGGGTGGACAGGATGAGCATGACCGCAATCGTCTCGCCGAGTGCCCGGCCCAGGCCGAGCATGGAGGCGCTGATCACTCCCGGCCGACCGAACGGCAGCACGGTGGTCCGCAACATCTCCCACTTGGTCGCGCCGAGCGCGATCGCCCCTTCACGCTGTGTCATCGGCGTCTGTGCGAAGACCTCGCGGGACAAAGCGGTGATGATTGGCAGGATCATGATCGCAAGCACGACCCCGACGAAGAAGATCGTGGTGCCCCCGCTGATCCCCGGAACTCGGCCGAACAACGGAATCCAACCGAATGCGTCCTGGATCCAGGACTGCACGTGCGCGAACTGGGGCGCGACGATATAGGCGCCCCACAGGCCGTAGACGATGGACGGCACTGCGGCCAGCAAATCGATGATCGCGGCGGCAGGCTGGGCGAGCCAGCGGGGCGCGTAGAAGCCCAGGAACAGCGCGATCGCGATCGAGAACGGCACGGCAATCACCAGTGCGATCACCGAGGTCGCCACGGTGGTCCACAGCAGTTGGACGATGCCGAACTTCAGCGGGCTGGTGGACCACTCGGTGGAGGTGAAGAAATCGGCGTGATTCGCGCGCAGCGCAGGAATCGCGCGGACGACGAGGAATACCCCGACGAGGACGACGATGGCGAGCACGACACCGCCGGCCAGCCGGGTCATGCCGCCGAACAGCCGGTCGCCGAGGCGCCCGGTCGATGCGCGGTCACCGCGCAGCGGTGGCTCCCCCTCGGGACCGGGTGTCTCGTCGGTGAATGACGCACCGGTCACTGACGACATGGGTTTCCTCTACTTTCTGGCCGGATGCAGGTCATCCGGCCACGTCTGCACGGTGCGCGTGGTGCGCACCGTGCAGACAATGGTGCCGTCGGATCAGGAGATCGCCGCGATCGATTCCTGCACCTTCTGCTGGATCGACTTGGGCAGCGGTGCCGAGCCGACCTGGGTCAGCGTGCCCTGGAAGCCGTCCGAGGCGAGATAGGTCAGGAACGCCTTGACGTTCTTGGCGGTCGTCGGGTTCGAGTATTTCAGGCAGGCGATCTCGTAGGTCGCGAGGACGATCGGGTACGCACCCTTGGCCTTGGTGTTGTAGTTGATCGCCAGCGAGACGTCCTTGCCAGTGCCGACCACCTTGGCGGCCGCGATGGCCTGACCGGCCGACTCGGCGGTCAGCGCCACGGGACCGGAACCGCTGTCCATCTCGGCCATGTTCAGTTTGTTGGTGATCGCGTACGACCACTCGTCGTAGCCGATGGCGCCAGGCGTGGAGGAGACCGCCTGACCGACGCCGGCGCTGCCCTTCTTGCCCTGGCCGACCTTGCCGGTCCACTGCTTGCTGTGCTGGTCGGGCCAGTCAGTCTTGTCGGTCTGGTTCAGGAAGTTGCTGAAGTTGTCAGAAGTGCCGGAGGCCTCGGAGCGGAAGAACACGGAGATCTTCTGGGACGGCAGCTTGACGCCCGGGTTCGCCTTGGCGATCTCGGCGTTGTTCCACTCGGTGATCTTGCCGGAGAAGATCTTCGCGGTCAGCTGCGGGGTCAGGATCAGCTTGCCCACACCCTTGAGGTTGTAGATGACGGCGATCGGACCGACGACCATCGGCAGGTCGATCGCTTGGGAGCCGCAGGACGCCTTCGCCTTGTCCGGCTCACCCTTGGCCGGGTCCAGCGCCGAGTCAGAACCGGCCCAGTCGGTCTGCTTGCCGATGAAGTCGGTGATGCCCTGGCCCGAGCCGCTGCCAGTGTAGGAGGTCTTGGCGCCCTTGCACTGCTGGGTGTATGCCGCAATGGCCTGGTTGATGGCGTTCTGCTGGGCGGTGGAACCACTGGACTTCAGGCTCCCGCTGAAACAGGTGGCCGAGCCACCTGCCGACGATCCGCTGCTCGCACTGGAGCCGGCCGAGGCGCCTGCAGCGCTGCTTGAGGAGGAGTTGCTTGAGGCCGAGTTGCCGGAACTGTCGTTGCTGGCCGAACCACATGCAGCGAGCCCGAACGCCGCGGCCGCGGCAATGCTGGCGGCTGCGATACGCGAGTTCTTCACAGAGAATGCCCTTTCAAGAGGCGCAATGTCATCGGCGAGCCGTCGGCTCGCATGTTCGGCGGGTCGAGAGTGGCCCACCGAGCGATGACGGTAAGGAGCGCACGTGACGCGTGGTCATTACCGCGGTGAACTTCGCGTGAACGAGACGGGACGGGTTGTCGTCGCCTCAGCTCGGCCCGTGGCGTTCGACACTCACCAGCTGTGCGTTCCCGCCTCGGCCGGCGATCTGGCACACCAGCGCTTCGCCCTTCGCCATACCCTCGTCGGTCGCTTCGGTGAGGGCGTCGTATGACGCGCAGCCCGGCGCGGTGAGCTTGCGCAGTTCGAGCAGCACCGTCGGCAGGACGGGGCGGTGCGTACACAAGGCGGCCGGCTCGGCGCGTTCGACGAGCCGGGCGACCTGCCGCCCGGCCTTGTCGGGGTGCTCGGCGAAGGTCTCCTCCGTCAGCCCCGTCTTCGGCACCAGCTGGATGCCGGCCGCCGCGGCATACGGTTGCACGGTGGCGAAACAGCGCGCCGACGGGGAGGTGATCACCCGACCGATGCCGTAGGCGGCGAGGATCGGCACGAGTGCCTTGGCCTGCTCGCGTCCTGCCGCGTCGAGCGGACGCTGCGGGTCGGGTTTGGCCCAGCCCTTGCGCGACACGCACTCCCCGTGCCGGACGACGACGAGCGGCCACGTCTGCAGCGTGCCGGCTCGCTCGGCGTCGACGACCGCCTGCAGTTGCAGGGCATCGCGCACGTAGCTGAACCGAACCTGCGCCTGCGCGGGGGTCAGCCACGCGACCTCGTCGATCTCGTTCTCGAGGTCGCCGCTGCCGCTCATGACCTCAGCGGCCCAATAGCGGATCTCCTTGAGCTGCCCGCGCTGCATCGAATAGACCGAGCGGGGCAGCGGTATGCCGAGACGCGGCCGGAACCCGGTCTCCTCCAGCACTTCTCGTGCGGCCGCCTCGACCCAGGTCTCGCCCGGGTCCACCTTGCCCTTGGCCCACGACCAGTCGTCGTACTTAGGGCGGTGCACCATCGCGACCTGCAACTGGTCGTCCTTGCGACGCCACAGAACTGCGCCGGCTGCGGGCACGGTCGGGGCGGCGGTGTGTGCCGTCACCGGCGTCGTGCCTTGCGCTTGCGCTTGGCATAGGTCGCCATCAGGTCGGCCTGCAGGTCGCGCAGTGGAATGCCGTGCTCGTCGAGGTGGTGGCGTTCCCACCGGGCATCGCCCTGCAGGTGCCACGACGAGGTCTCCTCCGCCATACCTTCGTCGAGCAGCGCACCGAGGGTCGCGATGTGCTTCGGTTCGGTGATCCGGACCAGGGCCTCCACCCGCCGATCCAGATTGCGGTGCATCATGTCGGCGCTGCCGATGAAGACCACGTCGTCCTCGCCCTCGACCACGAAGCGGAAGACCCGGGAGTGCTCCAGGAACCGGCCGAGGATGGAGCGGACGCGGATGTTCTCCGACAGGCCGTCAACGCCAGGACGCAGCGCGCAGATGCCGCGCACCCAGATGTCGACCTGCACGCCCGCCATGGATGCGCGGTAGCAGGCGTCGATGATGTCCTCGTCGACGATCGAGTTGACCTTGATCTGCACCCTGGCCGCGCGACCGCTCTGGGCGGCCTCGACGGCCCGGCCGATCTGCTCCAGCAGACCGGTGCGCACCGAGCGGGGCGCGACCAGGAGGCGCTTGTACCGGCTGCGTGGCGCCATGCCGGACAGCTGGTTGAACAGGCGAGTCAGGTCCTCTCCGACGTCGTTGTCACAGGTCAGCAGGCCCAGATCCTCGTAGAGGCGAGCGGTTTTCGGGTTGTAGTTGCCCGTGCCGACGTGCGAGTAGCGGCGCATCTCGCCGTTCTCCTCGCTCACCACCAGGCACAGCTTGGCGTGGGTCTTCAGGCCGACCTGGCCGTAGACGACGTGGACTCCGGCACGTTCCAGCTTGCGCGCCCAGCTGATGTTGTTCTCCTCGTCGAAGCGCGCCTTGATCTCGACGACCGCGAGCACCTGCTTGCCGGCTTCGGCCGCGTCGATCAGCGAGTCGATGATCGGCGAGTCGCCGCTGGTGCGGTAGAGGGTCTGCTTGATTGCGAGGACCTGCGGGTTGGTGGCGGCTTGCTCGATGAACGCCACCACCGACGTCGAGAACGAGTCGTAGGGGTGGTGCAGGAGTATGTCGCCCGCGCGCATCGCCGACATGACATCGGACTGCGCGGAGCGCTCGACGGGTGCCAGATCCGGGTGTGGCTTGGCCAGGAACGGCGGCCATCGCAGCTCCGAACGGTCCAGGTCGGCCAGGATGTTCAGCCCGCGCAGATCGAGCGGTTCGGGCAGGCGGTAGACCTCGTCGTCACTGACTCCGAGTTCGCGCACCAGCAGGTCCATGACGTGGTCATCCATGTCGTCGGCGACCTCGAGCCGGACCGGCGGACCGAACCGGCGCCGGGTGAGCTCCTTCTCCAGCGCGGTCAGCAGGTTTTCGGCGTCGTCCTCCTCGACCTCGAGATCCTCGTTGCGGGTCACCCGGAAGGTGTAGTGCTCACGCACCTCCATGCCGGGGAAGAGATATTGCAGGTGCTCGGCCATGACGTCCTCGATGGCCACGAATCTCGTGTCGTAGAGCTTGTCCTCGTCCTCGCCGGAAGGTAGTGGCAGCAGCCGGGACAGCAGCGGCGGCACCTTCACCCGGGCGAAGTGCTCGCGCCCCGTCTTGGGGTTGATCAGCACCACCGCGAGGTTGAGCGACAGTCCGGAGATGTAGGGGAACGGGTGCGCCGGGTCGACCGCCAGCGGAGTCAGCACGGGGTAGATGCGGTCGCGGAACAGCTGGGCCAGGTAGATGCGGTCGGCCTCGGTCCAGTCGTCGGGCCGGACGATGTGGATGCCGACGTCGTTCAGCGCCGGGCGGATATGCCGCTGGAACATCTTGGCGTGCACGGTCATCAGCTCATGGGCTGCGTTGCTGATCTCGTCCAGCACTTCGCGGGGCTCAAGGCCGGAGGCGGACCGCACCGCGAGGCCGGTGGCAATGCGGCGCTTCAGCCCGGCGACCCGCACCTTGAAGAACTCGTCCAGGTTATTGGCGAAGATCGCCAGGTAGCGCGCCCGCTCCAGCAGCGGCACCAGCGGGTCGCCGGCGAGTTGCAGCACACGCTCGTTGAACTGCAACCAGGAGATCTCGCGGTCGAGGAACCGGTCGGCGGGCAGCTCGCCATCGGACAGGTCGTCGAGTTCCGGTGCGACCCGGATGAACTGGCCGTTCGATCCGCGCGCCCGCTGCGCGGCGCGCGTCTGCAGCCGCACGAGCGATGCGTCGCTTGGTGCGGTCTGCGTCGCCGGGTCGTCCGCGGTGCTCAATGTCGGCTCCGATTCCATGTTCCCTATCGTTGCAAACCTTCGGTGCGCGCGCAGCCGGGGCCGAGCAGCGAACTACTGGACGGCCGAGTATCGGGGGAGCGAAGCGGAGGAGGCGTATCGACGTCGGTCGAGTGGCCGGATCGGCCGAGCGGTGGCTCCCGACCTGTGGCGCCCTCTTACGCGCCCAGGGCGGCATACATGACATCGACGCTGTCGCTGGCGAACCCGAGCCTGCGGTAGGTCGCCACCGCTGCGGTGTTGTCGCCCTCGACATACAGGTCGATGTGTATGACGCCCCGGGCGGCGAGGTGCGCCAGCCCGAGCGCGGTGACCACTTTTCCGAGGCCGTGGCCCTGGTGACCCGGATCGACCGCCACGACATATACCTCGCCGGTGTCGTGCTGCCCGGCTTCGATCTTGGTCCAGTGGGAGGCGGCGAGTTCGCCGGTTGCGTCGTCGACAACCAGGATCAGGCCCGCCGGGTCCCACCACGGCTCGGCCGCCCGCTCGTCGAAGTCGGCGCGCGTCATCCGCCCCTGCTCGGGATGATGCGCGAACGCCCGCCGGTTCAGGTCCAGCCACGCGTCCTCGTCGCCGGCTGTGAATGTCCGCGCCGTGAATCCTGTTGGCACCGTGGGTGATTCGATTGGCGGAGCCGCTTCGACCGCCCGGCTCATCCGCCAGAGGTTGCGCACGGCCGTCATACCGGCGCTCGCGGCGAGCGCCTGCGCGGCGGGCAGGTCGCCGTGCGCCCAGAAGCGCGCGCTAGGTCGCTGCTCGAGCACGCCCTGCACGATGCGGGTAGCGAATCCGTGCCGGCGATGTGCCGGGTCGACGACGAGTTCGACGGCACCGTCGTCGGCCACGTGGGCTCCGGCGACCACGACGCCGTCGCTCGTGATCACGTGCTCCGGTGCGGTATGGCGCAAAGCCAGCCGGGTCTGCTCGGAGAACGGCTCGACCCCGTCGTATGACGTGGCGCGCTCGGCGATGGACAGGAGCTCCTCGGCAGCGGTCATCCGCCCATGGTGCCAAACGGCCCCCGGATCGAGCGGACCCACAATGCACCGAGCGGACCCAATAACCGGGCCGATTTTGGGTCCGCTCGCTGCAGAAGGGGTCCGCTCGATCGGGAGGTGCGCGACTCGTGGGCGGCTCGGGTCGGGCGCGCAGGTCGTGCGGGGAGGTCAGTCGACCAGCGAAGGGTCCGCCTCGGCGTGCACGCCGGCGGTGCCGACGAAGCGGTAGCCGACGTTGCGGATGGTGCCGATGAGCGCCTCGTGCTCCGGGCCGAGCTTGGCTCGCAGCCGCCGCACGTGCACGTCGACGGTGCGCGTGCCGCCGAAATAGTCGTATCCCCAGACTTCCTGGAGCAGTTGCGCCCTGGTGAAGACCCGCCCGGGGTGAGCCGCCAGATGCTTGAGCAGCTCGAACTCCTTGTAGGTCAGGTCGAGCGAGTGACCGTGGATGCGTGCGGCATACGCGTCCTCGTCGATGATGAGCCCACCGGCGGAGATCTGGCTCGGGGTCTCCTCCTCGACCTGCTCGTGCGCGCGGCTGACGGCATACCGAAGGCGGGCGTCGACCTCGGCCGGGCCGGCGCTGTCCAGGATGACGTCGTCGACCTGCCATTCACCGGTCAGCGCGGCCAGGCCACCTTCGGTGAAGATCGCGATCAGCGGCATCGACCGGCCGGTGGTCTGCAGCACGCGACTCAAACCCCGCGCGCCGATGAGATCGCGGCGGGCGTCCAGTAGCACCACGTCGCACTCCGGCGGATCGACGAGCGCGGAGGGTTGCGGGGCGACGATGCGCACCCGGTGGCTCAGCAGGCCGAGCGCTGGAAGCACCTCGACACTCGCGCCGGGGGCGTCGGTGAGGAGCAGCAGCCGGGCCATACCTTGCAAGAATACTGGTCAGTGGTCACGCGGCTCGGCATTCGGACAACCGCCGTGACCACTGTCACACGGGCGGATGCCCGCCATACGTCAGCTTGGAGGCACTGCATGCACGACGTGACGGTCCGCTATTGGGCCGCGGCCCAAGCCGCCGCCGGCACCCATGAGGAGACCCTCGCCGCGACCGATCTCGCGCAACTGCGCGACGCCGCGCGACAGGCCCATCCGGCGCTCGAGCCGGTGCTGGCGCTGGCATCCTTCCTGCTCGACGGGCGTCGGGTCGAAGGGACTGCGCACCTGCCGGAGGGCTCAGTTGTCGAGGTGCTGCCGCCGTTCGCGGGCGGGTGATGGGAGGATGCCGGACGTGTCCACCGTCTCAGCGAGCGAGCCGTCAGCCCGTCCGACCGTGTTCTCCCTACCGGTCGTCGGCGGGGTGGTCGCGGCTGCCCTCGTCATCCTGGGCGCGTATGCCGGTCACGACGTCTCCGCCTACGCGGTCCTCGCGGCGGGTCTGGCGTTCGCCTGGGGCTGGCCGCTGTTGCTGGGGCTGCCGCGGCCGACCGGCACCAGTGTCGTGCTTGCCGCCGCCGCCGTCGGTATGGCGGGGGTCGTCGTCTTCTCCGGCTCCGACCACGACGGCATGGACGCCATCAGCGTGGTGCTCGCGATCGGGCTGGTGCTCGCCTTCCTGCACGAGCTGGTGCGCACCGACGGCCGGTCATCCCTGACGCTGTCGCTCGCCGGGTGCGCGCTCGGCCTGGTGGTGCTGGCGAGCGGCATGTTCAGCGCGGGCGCTGCGCCATACAACCAGGGCGACGCGGCGGTGGCGGTCGCGATCGGCGCACCTGCGCTCGGGCTGATCGCCGACTGCCTGCTGCCCGCACGTCACGAACACGAGTGGTCCATCCCGGTCAGCCTGCTGGTCGGCGTCGTCCTCGGCCTGGCCATGTCCCTGGACACCGGTGGCTCGTGGAACGCGCTGCTGCTCACCGGGCTGGTCGCCGGACTCGTCGGCGTCGCCCTGCGCCGGGCGCTGCGGCAGACCGTGACCCTCGACCCCGCCGGCCGGCTCAGCTACGGCATCGCGACCGTGCTCGCCGCGGGGGTGCTCGCCTACGCCGCGCAGTGGTTCATCAACCGCTGAGGGGCTGCCGTCATACGCCCGGCTCGTCCGGGGCTGCGGCGGCTCGGCTCAGCTGCGCCGAGGCGTAGGACTGCAGCGGCTGCCCAAGCGCAGCCATGTCGATCGCCCACATCAGCCCGCCCTGGACGTAGCCGTAGAGCCGGTGCGCCGCGGAATATTCGCGGGCGGCGGGACTGCGCAGCACGCCGTCGGTGCGCAGCTCGGCCTTCGCCGGCTCGGTCGTGCCGTAATAGAGCTCGGTGACCCCGGTGGGGTGCGACAGCACGAGTTCCACCTCGCCGCCCGGCAACGGCCGCCAGTAGCCGGCCTCGGTGTCGAACGGCTCACCCCAGGTGCCGTCCGCGTCCAGCACCCAGCTGCACGCCTCCCAGCGCAGGAACGGGCGGCCATCGTGGGTGCAGCTGATCTCCTGCGCGAAGTTGACCGTCGGCAGCCCGGGATAACCGGCGACGCCGGTGCCCTCCCACTGGCCGAGCAGCCAGGCCAGCGGTGCGAGGTCGGGGTGCATGGACGTGTCGAGTTCGATGGGCACACGACGATGGTATGCCGACCGCCGGCGACTATCGAATGTCGTTGCGCCCGTTGGTGTATTCGGCCATCTTGTCGTGGTAGAGCGCCTGGCCGAGCTTCTTCATCTGCGGCACGTTGACGATGTCGATCGAGCCGGCGACGGGATTCATGCCGAAGCCGGTGAACGGCGCCGTGAAGTAGGTGACGTCGCCCGATCGCAGATTGCGCAGGTCGAAGGCGAGGCCACGGAGATCTCCGGCCGACGTGCCCTGGTCGACCTCGGTGTACTTCGTCAGATCCTTCACCGTTTCGGTCAGCTTCAGCGGGTTGAGCAGGGTGCCGGCCGACAAGGTCTTGTGCAGCACGGCCGCGATCCACGCCTGCTGATCCCGGCCGCGGTCGATGTCGCCCTCGGCGAGCTGGTGGCGCTCGCGGACGAAGCCGAGGGCCTGGTCGCCGTTCATCTTGTTGTAGCCCTTGTGGAAGGTGCCGAAGCCCGGCTCGCTGAAGGCTTGTGCCACGTAGACGTTGACCCCGCCGAGGTCGTTCGTCAGATCTGCGAAGCCCTTGAAATCGATGATCGCGTAGCGGTTGATGGTCAGCCCGCCCAGCAGGTTCGATACGGTCTGCGCCAGCAGCGCCGGCCCGCCATACGCGAACGAGGCATTGATCTTGTTCTTGCCGTGGCCGGGGATGGCGACGTAGAGGTCGCGGGGGAAGTGGATGATCTGCACCGACTTCTGGCCGGCGCTGATGTGCACGAGCTGGATGACGTCCGACCGGGCGTTCTGCCGGGTGTTGGTCACCGAACCGGAACGGGTGTCGCTGCCGATCAGCAGGATGTTCTGCGCGTCGCCAGCGTCCTTGGCCGCCGGGATGGCCGCGGTGGGCAGCGCTGCGCCGTGCTTGATGTTCGAGGTGAGCACGTGGTTGAGGTAGAGCGCGAAGCCCACGAACGCCAGCACGATGACCAGCACCATCGACAACAGCGTGAGCAGGGTGACCTTCAGCCAGCCCGCCTTCTTCTTGCGGCGACCGCGCCTGCTGCCGCGCGTGCCGGCGTCCGCTGTAGCACCGCCCACTGCTGGGGTGGTACCGGTCGCTGCGGAGTCACCCGCCGTGCTGTCGGTGTTCTCAGAAAGGTGTGATCCGCCTTCGTCCCCGCTCACGAGGGTCTCCTCCTTCGTCGGAGACCCTCGCTCGCCTGACCCCCTGGTCGCTCGCTGCGCTCGCTCATGGCTGCACAGTGTAGGGTGCGCCGTCGCGGGGCGAGTCACGATTCGGTCGGACGTACTCTGGATGGGTGACGACGATCCCTGCGGAAAGCCCTCTTCTCGCGCGCTCCGGCGCAGTCCAGGCGGACGGTCTCGACGCCGGGGTGGCCGCTCACTACGGCGACCCGATGCGTGAGCAGCGCCTGCTCGAGCAGGGCCTGGCCGTGGTCGACCTGTCCCACCGCGGCGTCGTCACCGTCACCGGCCCCGATCGGCTCAGCTGGCTGCACTCGATGACCACCCAGGCGCTGGCCGGTCTGGCGCCATACACCTCGACCGAGACGCTGGTGCTCAGCCCGCACGGGCACATCGAACACGACCTGCACGTCGTCGACGACGGCGAAACCACTTGGCTGACAGTTGAACCCGGCACATCTGCTGCACTGGTGGAATGGCTCGACTCGATGCGGTTCATGCTGCGGGTCGAGGTCGCCGACGTCACGTCGTCGTATGCGGTGCTCGGTGAACCCGTCGGTGCCGAGTCGCTGCCGGCCGAGCAGGCCGATCGCGGCGTGATCGCGTGGCGCGACCCCTGGCCGGAGCTGGGTGCGGACGCGGCGTCCTACAGCGATGCGGACCCGCACCCCGCCGCCGGGCGGGTATGGCGCGAGCTGATCGTCCCCCGTGACCGACTCGCCGCCGAGGTGGGAGACCGTCAGCTCGCCGGCATCTGGGCGGCCGAGGCGGAGCGCGCCAACTCGTGGCGGCCGCGGCTCGGCAAGGAGACCGACCACCGCACCATCGCCCACGAACTCGACTGGCTGCGCACGGCGGTGCATCTGCACAAGGGCTGTTACCGCGGGCAGGAGACGATCGCGCGGGTGCACAACCTCGGGCGTCCGCCGCGCCGACTGGTCTTCCTGCATCTGGATGGTTCGGGTCACGTGCTGCCCGCCGAAGGCGCCGAACTCGTGCGGGCGCCGGGGGAGCGCCCCGTCGGCCGGCTGACCACCGTTGCCCGGCACGCGGATGACGGCCCGATCGCGCTCGCAGTGGTGAAACGCAACACCCCTGACGACATACAGCTGCTGGCCGGGGACGTCGCGGCTGCGCAGACGGCGATCGTCACGCCGTAACCCTCGACGGTCGAAGGTTGCGTACGCCGAGGGGCCGGGAAGTCTGCCGCAACCTTCGACGGTCGAAGGTTGCGTACCTATGGCGTCCCGAAGGCGCGACGGTCGCGAGCGCGGGACGCGAAGCGGCGGGATTCCGGTCCCGAAGGCGCGACGGTCGCGAGCGCGGGACGGTGTGACCGACCTCACGCTAGCCCCAGCTTGCAAAGTGCTAACTGTAGTTAGCATAATGAAGTCATGACCCCGAACCCGGTGAGCGACCTGGGCAGCTATCTCAAGGATCAGCGGCTGCAGGCGCAGCTGTCCTTGCGGCAGGCGGCGGAGCGTGCCGGGATCTCCAACCCCTATCTGTCGCAGATCGAGCGGGGCCTGAAGCGCCCGAGCGCCGAGATCCTGCAGGCGATCGCGAAGGGCCTGGCCATCTCGGCCGAGCAGCTCTACGTGCACGCCGGCATCCTCGACGCCCCCTCCGACGAGGACGCGCCGGTCGACACGCGGCAGGCGATCAAGTCCGATCCGCGGCTCAGCGACAAGCAGCGCAAGGCGTTGCTCGACGTTTACGAGTCGTATGTCGGTGACTGACCCGAACGACCCGCGCAAGCGGCTGGATCTGCTTGCATCCCAACAGAAAGGCATGACCATGGCCACCACGAAGATTCTCCTCGAGCGTTCGCCGTTCTACGCGTTCCTCGGCGCTGCCGATGTCGCGATGGAGACCGTGCGCAGCGGTTTCGAGACTGCGTCCGACTCCGCCGCCAGCCTCCGCGACGACTTCACCCCGGAGCAGGTCCAGGAGCGCATCCTGGAGACCGTCAATGACGTCCGTGAGCAGCTCGTCGCGCTGCCGGCGTTCGCGACCGAGCAATACGGGACGGTCGCTGCCAACGTGCAGCGCGCCTACGAGGAGTTCGCGGCCAGTTACCTCGAGTTCGCAGCGCGCGGCGTCGAACTGACCCGTGAAGCCGGCGACAACACGTTCGCCGCCGTGCTCGAAGCACGGAAGGACCTCGCCAAGGGCGTCGAGCGTCTCGCCGGGCTGGCCGGCCGTCGCGCCGACGTCGTCGAGGCCGAGGCCGAGCACGTGGTGCGTAGCACCGCGGCGAAGCAGGGCGCGGCCAAGCGTCCGACCCGCAAGGCCGTTGCGCAGCAGGCCGCCAAGCCCGCAGCGAAGAAGACCCCGGCCACCAAGCCGGCGGCGAAGAAGGCTGCAACCGCGAAGCCGGCCGCCAAGAAGGCTCCCGCGAAGAAGACCGTCGCCAAGAAGGCCCCGGCCAAGAAGACCGTCGCCAAGAAGACTCCGGCGAGGAAGGCCGTCGCCACCCCGGCGACCACGGCGCCGGTCGCCACCCCGGCACAGTCCGCGGCGCCGGCTCTGCCCGTCGAGACCACGACCGACGGCAACGCCTGATCGCCGCGGGCTGGTTCCCGGACCAGCCCACTGGTCGAGCCCGCCCGCGAGCACCCCGAGGGTTCGCGGGCGGGCTTTTCCACGCGCTGGGCGTCCGTGCCGGGCTGGCGCTCCTCGCGCGACCCCGCGAGCGTCGCTCCGTCATACCGCTCTATCGTCGGGGCCGTGGCTACCTCTTCGCTCAGCGCCCTGTCCGGCGCACCCGTCCTTGCCCACGTCGTCCGCGGCGGTTTCGTGGAGTCGGTGCACCGCGGCGTCGCCGTCGGCACGGCGCCGGGCGGCGACATCGACTTCGCGCTCGGCGACGTGACCTCCCCCTGCTTTCCGCGCTCGTCCAACAAGCCGCTGCAGACCCTCGCGATGCTGCGCAGCGGCCTGGCCCTCGTGGAGCCGAAGCTGGTCGCACTGGCGTCGGCGAGCCACTCCGGCGAGCAGTTCCACCTCGACGGCGTACGCGCGATCCTCGCGTCGGCCGGGCTGACCGAGGACGACCTGCAGAACACCCCCGACCTGCCGTATGACGACCAGGCCCGCACCGAGTGGCTGCGCGCGGGATACGACGCCACCTCGATCACGCAGAACTGCTCCGGCAAGCATGCGGCGATGCTGGCAACGTGTGTCGCGGCCGGCTGGGACACGAAGACCTACCGCGACCCGCAGCACCCGCTGCAGCAGGCGATGGCGACGACCATTGCCGAGCTCGCGCAGGAGCAGATCGCCGCAGTCGCCGTCGACGGGTGCGGCGCGCCGGTGATGGCCATCTCGCCGGCCGGTCTGGCGCGCGCGTTCGGCGCGATCGCCGCGGCGGCGCCCGGCACTCACGAGGCGACCGTGCGCGACGCGATCCGCGCGCACCCCGAATATCTCGGCGGCACAAGGCGCGACGTCACCAAGCTCATCCAGGGCGTCGACGGACTGATCGCCAAGGACGGCGCCGAGGCCGTGTATGCCGTGGGTCTTCCCGATGGCCGCGGACTCGTGGTGAAGATCGCCGATGGCGCACAACGCGCGCGCCCGGTAGTCATGGCCGAGTTGCTGCGCCGCGCAGGCGTGACCGGCGTCGCCGTGGACGAGCTCGGGCACGCGGACGTGCTCGGCCACGGAGTGCCGGTCGGAGCGATTGCCGCCGTCATACCCTGATCGTCGCGATGCGGCCGCCCAGCCGGGTTACGCTTTCGCCATGGGAAGCCTGATCCAGCTGCAGGAGACCGTGGCCGTCGTGCTCGGCGTCGCGCTGTTCGCGATGCAGCTCTTCGCGCTGATCGACTGCATCCGGCAGCGCCCCGATGCCTTTCCCGCCGCGGGCAAGAAGACCAAGCAGCTCTGGCTCATCATCACCGGCATCGCCTGTGTGGTCGGCTTCCTGATGATTCTCAGCCCGATCAGCATCTTCGAGATCGCGGCCGTCGTCGCCGCGGGCGTCTACCTCGCGGATGTGCGACCGGCGCTGCACCAGGTGACCGGCCGGGCCGGGCGCAACAACAGCGGGCCCTACGGCCCGTGGTGACGGGGCACCCTCGGCCGTGATCGGGGAAGACGAAGCGCGGCGGACTGCCGTGGCCGGGCGCCTGCGCCCGCAGATCAAGCACTACGCATGGGGTTCGCACACCGCGCTCGCGGAGCTGACCGGACGGCCGGCGCCGACCCGCGAACCCGAGGCCGAGTTGTGGATGGGCGCACACGAGGCAGCCCCGTCCGGCATCGGCGACGTCACACTCGACGTACTCGTCGCGACCGATCCGGTCGGCACACTCGGGCCGCAGGTGGCGGCGCACTTCGGTGGCCGGTTTCCCTTCCTGCTCAAGGTTCTTGCGCCGCAGACCGCCCTGTCCATCCAGGTGCACCCGGATGCTGCGCAGGCACTGGAAGCACCCTCGGGCACGTATGTCGACGGCTGGCCGAAGCCCGAATCCCTTGTCGCCATAAGCCGATTCGAGATCTTCGCCGGTCTTCGGACGTATGACGACATCTGTCGCGTCGCTCGGTTGCTCGGACTGCGGGCGCTGTCCGGGCTCGCCGAGGTCGCCGCCGGCGCCACCGATCCGGTGGCTGCGACGCTGGCCGCCATACTGCTGGCCGGGCCGGACCTGCGGCGCACCCTCGTCGAGGAAGCGCGCGCGGCCTGCGGCGTGCAGTTCGTCGGGCCGGACGCCGGCGCATTCGATGCCATACGAAGGGTTTCCGAGCAGTTCCCGGGAGATGTCGGAATCGCGGTGCTTCCGTTGATGGTGCATCGTGTGCTCGACCCGGGTGACTACATCTTCGTGCCGCCGGACGTCCTGCACGCCTACGTGCACGGCACCTGCGTCGAGTTGCTCGCCAACTCCGACAACATCGTGCGTGCCGGGCTGACTCCCAAGCAGCTCAACGTCGAGGAGTTGCTGCGCATCGTCGTCAGTGGCCGGGAGATGATCCCCGAGCGTCCGACGCCCGGACGGGTCCATTCCTTCCCGGTCGATGTCCCGCACTTCCAGCTGCATGTCATCGAGCCCGGCATCGACCCGGTCATGTTGCCGGGCGCAGACCGGCCGCGAATCGCGTTGGCGCTGAGGGGATCTGTCACCGTCGCCTGCGCCGGAAAAGGCATCGCGCTGGCACCGGGGGAGTCGGCGTTCCTGGGGGCGTCGGCGGGCGACGCCAGCGCCGCCGGCGACGGCACGCTCTATCTGGCGACCTCCGGCATTGCCAACCACTGAGCCGGTGTCGCCGGCAACACCGGCTCAGGCCGGCGCGACGGCTTCCCAGGCCACCGAGAGTTCGCCCAGCCGCCACCGGGACGGCTGATCGACGAGCGGCCACCCGTCCGCGCGCAGCGAGGTCGCCGTGGCGACGAAGCGCTGCCGGACGCCGTATGACGCGTGCGGTCCCGCCTTCGCCCACGCGTGGTCGACGGCGCGCAGAAACGCGTGGATCCGCTCGCCGGGGACGTTGCGGTGGATGAGCGCCTTCGGCAATCGTTCGGCGACGATCGACGGCGTGTTCAGGCCGCGCAGACGGAGGGACAGGCTGAGAGAGACAGGGCCGGCCCGGTCCAGCGCCACCCAGGTCATCACCCGGCCGATCTCGTCGCACGTGCCGTCGATGACGAGGCCGTCCGGGGTGAGCCGCTCCTGCAGGCGAGACCAGGCGCCCGCGACGTCGCTCTCGTCATACTGGCGCAGGACGTTGAAGGCGCGGACCACCGTAACCTGGCCCGGCACAGGAAGCTCGAACCCGCCTCGTACGAAAGACAATCCGTTGCCGGTGAAGGGCTGGGCGGCGGCGACACGCTCCGGGTCGATCTCGATGCCGACGACGCGCGCATCCGGACGAACCCTGCGCACCCGGTCCCGCAGCTCGACCGCAGTGATCGGCGAGGCGCCATAGCCGAGATCGACGACGATCGGCACAGCTGGTGCCTGACGCAGCCGTGCCGCCTGGGTAGCGAGCAGCCAGCGATCGCAACGGCGCAACCGGTTGGGGCTGGTGGTTCCCCGAGTGATCGCACCGACCGGACGTTCCCCTCGCACGGGTCCAGCGTAGGAGTGAAACACTGACCGGATGACAACAGCTTCCGACCGGCCGTGCCCGGTGCGGCGCGTGGCGATGATCAGCGTGCACACCTCGCCGCTGGATCAGCCCGGTACGGGTGATGCGGGGGGCCTGAATGTCTATGTGGTCGAGACTGCAAAACGCTTGGGAATGATGGGGATCGAGGTCGAGATCTTCACCAGGCGCACCTCGGCGGCGCTCGCCGAGACGGTGCAGCTCGCACCGGGCGTGCTCGTGCGGCATATCGACGCCGGCCCCTACGAAGGTCTCGCCAAGAACGATCTGCCCGGCCAGCTGTGCGCCTTCGCGGCCGGCGTGATGCGGCACGTCGCCCGCAGCCCCGAGGGCCACTACGATCTGGTCCACTCCCACTACTGGCTCAGCGGTCAGGTCGGGTGGCTGGCCGCCGATCGGTGGGACGTGCCGCTCGTGCACACCATGCACACGATGGCCCGGGTCAAGAACGCCGCGCTCGCCGCCGACGACCGGCCCGAGCCGGGTGGGCGGGAGATCGGGGAGGAGCAGGTCGTGCGCGCCTCGAGCCTCCTCGTCGCCAACACTCCGCGTGAGGCGGCCGATCTCGTCGCGCTGTATGGCGCGGAGCCTGCCATCGTCGAAATCATCTCTCCCGGTGTGGATCTCGCGGCATTCACACCCGGCGACCGGGCAGTTGCCCGGGCGGCGGTCAGCCTGCCGGAGGCTGCTCAGGTCGTGCTCTTCGTCGGCCGGATCCAGCCGCTGAAGGCGCCCGACGTGTTGTTGCGCGCGGTGGCACGATTGCTCGCGCAAGCGCCCGAGCGCCGGGAGCGCCTCGTCGTCGCGATCGTCGGGGGGCCGAGCGGTGCAGGGCTGGAGCGCCCGCGCCGTCTGCAGCAACTGGCGCGTGAACTCAGCATCGCCGATGTCGTGCAGTTCGTGCCACCGGTGTCCCGCGACGAGCTTGTCCAGTGGTATCGAGCGGCGGATCTGCTTGCGGTGCCGTCGTATTCGGAGTCGTTCGGGCTGGTCGCCCTGGAGGCGCAGGCATGCGGCACCCCGGTCGTCGCCGCCGATGTGGGCGGCCTGCCGGACGCGGTTGGCGACGCCGGAATCCTGGTCGACGGTCACGACCCGGACGACTGGGCGCACGCGATCGCTCGGTTGCTGGACGACCCGGTCCGGCTCAGCAGCTTGGCCGCGCGGGCCGGAGCGCACGCCGCCGACTTCGGCTGGGACGTGACCACCGAGCGCCTGCTCGACGTCTACCGGCACGCCTGCCACCAGAGCGCCGAGGACGTAGCCGAGCTGCCGGTTCCGAGTTTCGCCGGCGTTCCCGCCGCGCCGATTCCATGATCGTCAACCCGTTCCGTCAAGCCGGACGCGAGCCGTCCGCGAAAGAGGCGCCGACATGACGCAGGCACAGCAGGTCGTCGAGGACTATCTCCAGGACGCCGGGATCGAGTGGGAGCTCGGCGCGCGCGACGGCGAGTTCGTCGTGACGCTGCCGGGGGAGCGCAAACTGAAGACCGTCGTCTCGCTCCTCGTCGGCGAAAGCGCTCTGACGGCAACGGCATTCGTCATACGACATCCGGACGAGAACCACCTGGAGTTCAGCCAATATCTGTTGCGTCGCAACCTGCGGCGACCGGGCGTCGCCTACGCCACGGACGAGCACGGCGACGTGTTCGTGGTCGCGCGGACGCCGGTGCAGGCAGTGGACGCGGCATACCTCGACACGTTGCTCGGCACCCTGCTCGAAGCGGCCGACGACAGCTTCAACGAATTGCTGGTGATCGGCTTCCGCACCTCGATGCAGAAGGAGTGGGACTGGCGGATCAGCCGCGGTGAGTCCACCCGCAACCTGGAGGCGTTCCGCCACCTGCTGGAGTAGCGCACCTAAACTGGCCACATGACCTACACCCTTGTCCTGCTTCGCCACGGCGAGTCCGCGTGGAACGCCGAGAACCTCTTCACCGGCTGGGTCGATGTGCCCCTGAGCGACAAGGGCCGCGCCGAGGCGGTGCACGGCGGCGAGCTGATCGCCGACGGCGGCGTGCTGCCCGACGTCGTGCACACCTCGCTGCTGCGCCGGGCGATCACGACCGCGGCGCTCGCCCTCGACACGGCCGACCGCCACTGGATCCCGGTGCGGCGCAGCTGGCGGCTCAACGAGCGCCACTACGGCGCGCTGCAGGGTAAGGACAAGAAGGCCACGCTCGAGGCGTATGGCGAGGAGCAGTTCATGACCTGGCGCCGGTCGTTCGACGTCCCGCCGCCGCCGATCGACGCGGGCAGCGAATACAGCCAGGACGGTGACCTGCGCTACGCCGACCTCGGCGACCAGATGCCGCGCACCGAGTGCCTGAAGGACGTCATCGCGCGCTTCCTGCCCTATTGGGAGGAGTCGATCGTCCCGGACCTGAAGACCGGCAAGGTCGTGCTGGTCGCCGCGCACGGCAACTCGCTGCGCGCGCTGGTCAAGCACCTCGACGGCATCAGCGACGACGACATCGCCGGGCTGAACATCCCCACCGGGCAGCCGTTGGTCTATCGGCTCGATGACGAACTGCGGCCGACCGTGCCCGGCGGCGAATACCTCGACCCGGTCGCGGCGAAGGCCGCTGCCGAGGCCGTCGCCAACCAGGGCCGCTGACCCCCGCGCCCTCAGCGCCCGCGCAGGCCCTCGTCCTCGGTGCCGTAGCGACCGGTGACCAGGTAGACGATGCGGTCGGCGACGGCGACGGCATGGTCGCCGAAGCGCTCGTAATAGCGGCTGATCAGGGTGGTGTCGACCGCAGCCTCGGTGCCGTGCTCCCAGCTCTGGCCGAGGAATTCGCCGAAGATCTTGCGGTGCAACTCGTCCATCTGGTCGTCGAGCCGGCTGATCTCGACGGCGCCGTGCACGTCCTTGTCCGCGATCGCCTTGCCGGTGGCGGCGACGAGGCGATCCGCGACGTCGGCCATCTCCCGGATGGTGCCGTGCAGCGCTTGGGGGACCGCGCCGTCGGGGTAGCGCCGGCGGGCGGCCTTGGCGACGTGTCGCGCCAGGTCGCCCATGCGCTCGATGTCGCTGGCCATGTGCATCGCGGTGACGACCATCCGCAGGTCGGTCGCCACAGGCTGCTGGCGGGCCAGCAGGTCGACGGCCCGGTCGTCCACCTCGCGCCGCAGCGCGTCGATGTCGTCGTCGGCGGCGATCACGCTCTCTGCGGTCGCCAGGTCTGCCTCCAGCAGGGAGGCGGTCGCTCGGCGCATCGCGTCACCGACCATCGTGGTCATCTCCACGAGGTCGTCCGACACCTTGTCGAGGTCGTCGTGGAAGGCGTCGCGCATGTGGGTCCCTTGCTGGTCATGGATCGGTCGGTACAGGTGAAGGGTCGCCGTGTTCGGTGAACACGAGGAAACTCTTACGTTAACGCTCGTCGGACTCTCGGCATACGGCCCAGCTGAGGTGAAAGACAGGTTTCGGGGGTGCGTACATTGGGCGCCGTGATGGTCGCAGTCGTCGCCGCCGTGGCGGCCCTGGTCGTCGGCGTCGCCGTCGGTATGACGATCAGCCGTCGCCCCGCGAAGACTGTGCAGGCCCCGGCTCAGCCGGATTCCCCGCTGACTCCCGCTGTCATCGACGTGCTCACGGTGCTGCAGTCGATCGCGATCGTGGTCGATGCCTCCGACCGGGTCGTGTGGTCCAGCCCGACCGCCGGAGCGCTCGGGCTCGTGCGGTCCTCCGAAGTGGCCAACGCTGCGCTGCTGGAATTGGCGCGTGAGGTGCGGCGTGAGGGACAGATCCGCGAGACCGAGCTGCAGGTCGCCCGCGGCCGGACGGGCGGCAGCCATCTGGTGCTCGGGGTGCGCGTCGCGCCGCTGAGCGCCCGGCACGTGTTGCTGCTGGTCCAGGACCGCACGGCGGCGCAACGGGTCGAGGAGATCCGCCGTGACTTCGTGGTCAACGTCTCGCACGAGCTGAAAACGCCGGTCGCCGGTCTGTCACTGCTCGCGGAGGCGGTCGACGAGGCCCGCGACGACAGCGCGGCCGTGCACCGTTTCGCCGGCCGCATGCAGGCGGAGTCCACCCGGCTGGCGCGGCTGGTGCAGGAGATCGTCCAGCTGTCCCGGCTGCAGGTCGCGGACACGCTGGCCGAGCCGGCGCTGGTCGACGTCGTGACCTGCGCCCGTGAGGCAGTCGACCATGTGCGGATTGTCGCCGAGGACAAGCGGATTCGCATCGGCACCAGCTATTCCGGCGATGCCATGGTGTATGGCGACGAGAACCTCATCACGACGGCGATCCGCAACCTGGTCGAGAACGCAGTCAACTACTCCGAGAACGACACCCAGGTCAGCGTGACGGTTCATGCCGACCCGGACGTCGTGTCCGTGGTCGTCAAGGACCAGGGTTCCGGCATACCGGCCGCGGAGCTGGACCGGATCTTCGAGCGCTTCTACCGGGTGGACCCTGCTCGCTCCCGGCATACCGGCGGCACCGGGCTCGGTCTGGCGATCGTCAAGCACGTCTGCGCCAACCACGGCGGCGAGGTCGCCGTGTGGTCCGAGGAGGGCCAGGGCTCGACGTTCACCATGCGTCTGCCTGCGGCGACGGCCGCAGTCCCCGACACCCCCGCCATACCTGTCACAACACGGAAGGTCACTTCATGACCCGCATCCTCGTCGTCGAGGACGAAATCTCGATCTCGGACCCGCTCACCTACATGCTCGGCAAGGAGGGGTATGACGTCGCGCTCGCCGAGACCGGCCCGGACGCGCTGCTCGAGTTCGATCGGAGCGGAGCGGATCTGGTGCTGCTGGACCTGATGCTGCCGGGCATGTCCGGCGTCGACGTATGTCGTGTGCTGCGTCAGAAGTCGAGCGTCCCGGTGATCATGCTCACCGCCAAGGACAGCGAGGTCGACAAGGTCGTCGGGCTCGAGATCGGCGCGGACGACTATGTCACCAAGCCCTATTCCGCGCGCGAGCTGCTCGCGCGGGTGAAGGCGGTGCTGCGGCGTGGTCAGGAGACCGACGAACTGCTTCCGTCGACGCTGGACGGCGGGCCGGTGCGGATGGATGTCGAACGACACACGGTGGTCGTGTCGGGAAAGCCGACCTCGTTGCCGCTCAAGGAGTTCGAACTGCTGGAGTTCCTGCTGCGCAATACCGGACGGGTGCTGACGCGGTCGCAGCTGATCGACCGCATCTGGGGCAGCGACTACGTCGGCGACACCAAGACGCTCGATGTGCACATCAAGCGGTTGCGCGCCAAGATCGAGCCCGACCCGGGCGACCCGCGCTACATCGTCACCGTGCGCGGCCTGGGCTACAAGTTCGAAACCCCCTGACGCCGCGTGGTCCCTTTACGCGAGTGACGGCTTCTTCGCCGAGCGACGGTGCAATCTCGCCGTCGCTCGCTGATCCAGCCATCACTCGGGTGCGGTATGGCGAGGCGAGGCGCCGGGGATCAGGCCGGAGGCTCGTGAGTCTGGGTGTTCGCGGGGGTGGTGTAGGTGGGGTGCGACTCGGTGGCCGTGCCGTAGGGGTACTGATCGATCATGACCGGCACCTGCACTGCCGTCGTGCCGGCGCTGGAGGTGGTGAAGCTGACGCTCTGGTAGCTGCCCGGCACCACGGCCACCGACGCGATCGACACCGGCGAGACCGTGTCCGTGCTGTCACCCGACGGCTTACCGTCGAGGCGGACCGCGGTGGCGGCGGGAATCGTGAGGCTCGCGGTGCTCTGGCCGGCCTTGACCGTCAGCGTGACGGGTGACTGCCCGTTGTTGACGGCGAGGCCTTGCAGCGCACCCGGCTGACCTTTCGCGCTGGTGACGATGAGCAGGTTCTGCAGTTGCACGTCCCCGATCGTCTGGTCGGTGCCGTCGGCCGCCTCGTAACTCTTCGTCGTCTGCGCGGGCGAGAGGTACATGCACCCGCTGAGCGTCGTCGCGGTCGCGGCCAGGGCCAGCGCGCCGATGGCCGGCCGGGACACCGCATTCAGATGGGAAGACAGTCGTCGCGTCACACGCGCAGCCTAGCGGTCCCCGGCCGTGGCTTTCGAGCGGGCGTGCCGAACAGTAGTGAGTCTGCCGAGACGTCTCGGCAGACGAGTCGGGTCGTGACGATTTTTCGATCGCGCGCGCGAAGCACGCTCGGCACGCGTTGTCAAGGTGTCCCCGGGGGTCTGTGTAGGGCCCTGACCTGCGGAAACGTTTATGTGACCTGCGCAACCTCGTGATATCCTGAGTGTTGCGAAAGGGGAAAACAACACATGGTTTTCAAGGTCGGCGAGACGGTCGTTTACCCGCACCACGGAGCGGCCCTCATCGAAGAGATCAAGCTCCGCAAGATCAAGGGAGAGGACAAGCAATATCTCGTTCTCAAGGTCGCCCAGGGCGATCTGAAGATTGAGGTCCCGGCCGAGAACTGCGATCTGGTCGGTGTGCGTGACGTCGTCAGCAAGGAAGGCCTCAACCGCGTGTTCGAGGTGCTTCGCGCCGACCACACCGAGGAGCCGACCAACTGGTCGCGTCGTTACAAGGCCAACCTCGAGAAGCTCGCGTCCGGTGACGTCATCAAGGTCGCCGAAGTCGTCCGCGACCTGTGGCGTCGTGACCAGGACCGCGGTCTTTCCGCCGGCGAGAAGCGCATGCTGGCCAAGGCGCGCCAGATCCTGGTGTCCGAGCTGGCCTTGGCCGAGCACACCAATGAAGACAAGGCGGAGGCCACGCTGGACGAGGTGCTCGCCTCCTGAAGCACATCTCCGCTGACAACGCCCACGGCTGTTCCGCCGTGGGCGTTGTCGTCGTTGCCGCCGGTCTGGGTGTGCGCCTCGGGGCCGGTATGCCGAAGGCACTCGTCCGCGTCGGTGGTCGCACCCTGGTCGAGCACGCCGTCGAACGTGTCAGCCGGTCAGGCGCAGATTCGGTCGTGGTCGTCGCGCCGGCCACCCACCTGGCCGAATTCCAGCGGCTGCTGCCCGGCATACACGTCGTGGCCGGCGGAGCCGAACGCACCGACTCCGTGGCAGCTGGGCTGGCTGCGTTACCCGCGGAGGTCGGCGTCGTGTTGGTGCACGACGCTGCTCGGGCGCTTGCACCGCCGGCACTGTTCCGGGTTGTCGCTGCAGCCGTGGCGGCCGGCGCTGACGGCGTCGTGCCCGGCCTGCCGGTCAGCGACACGATCAAACAGGTCGATGGTGATGGTCGCGTGGTCGGCACACCGGACCGGGCCGCCCTGCGAGCTGTGCAAACACCGCAGGGTTTCCGGCGGCCGGCGTTGGAGGCTGCGCACGCACGGGGCGGGGCGGCGACCGATGATGCGGTGCTGATCGAGCGGGCGGGTGGCACGGTGCGGGTGATCGACGGCGACCCGCTCGCCATGAAGATCACGCTCCCGGCCGACATCGGCGCCGCAGAACGCCTCCTCGCCGGCACCCGTGGTGTCAGTGAGGCCGATCCGACCCTCGTCATCCTCGGCGGCCTGCCCGGCGTGGGCAAGACCACGCTCGCGCGTGCACTGGCCAGGCGAATTCCGCTGGCACACATCCGTGTCGACACCATCGAGGCGACGCTGATGCACAGTGGACTGGCGGAGCGGATCACCGGCCCCGAGGGGTATGCCGTGGCGTTTAGCCTGGCTGGCGACCAATTGGCGCTCGGACTGTCCGTGGTTGCGGACACCGTGAACCCGATGCCCGAGACGCGGTCGGCGTGGCGGGAGGCCGCGGTCGAGCGCGGCGCGCGTGTCGTCGAGGTGGAGCTGGTGTGTTCCGATCCGCAGCTGCACGAGTCACGTGTTGCTGGCAGGAGTTCCGACATACCGGGCCTGACGGTGCCGTCGTGGCGGGACGTGCTCGACCGCGAATACCAGGCGTGGTCGCCGGACCTACGGCTCGACAGTGCCACTGCCACGCCCGAAGAGCTTGCCGATGCCGTGATCGACTGGACGAGGAGTCACCCATGACGTTGCCGCGCACCGGGATCGGCGTGGATGTGCACGCGTATGCCGACGACGATCGCACGCTGTGGCTCGCCGGTCTCGAGTGGCCGGGTGAGCGCGGCATCGAGGGGCACAGCGACGGTGATGTTGCCGCGCACGCCATGTGTGACGCGCTGTTCTCCGCGGCTGGGCTGGGGGATCTCGGCACGCACTTCGGCGTCGACCGCCCGGAGATCGCCGGAGCACCCGGTGTGCGCTTGCTTGCGGAAGCTCGAAACATACTGGCCGCACACGGTTTCCAGATCGGCAACGTCGCCGTGCAAGTTATCGCGAACCATCCGAAGATCGGCAAGCGCCGTGACGAGGCGCAGGCGGTGTTGTCCGAAGCGCTGGGGGGAGTGCCCGTCTCGGTGGCCGGCACCACGAGCGACGCGCTTGGTTTCACCGGGCGTGGGGAGGGCGTCGCAGCCATCGCGACGGCGCTGGTGGTCGAGACCGGGTGATTCGTGGATCAGCAAACAGTGGGCAGGCGTGGCGGCACGCCGAGAAGGAGCAGGTTGTGAGCGCCATACACATCGACAAGGTGGTGACGTCGGGCACGTTCAGCCTGGACGGCGGCACCTGGGACGTCGACAACAATGTCTGGGTCGTCGGGGACGACGCCGAGTGTGTCGTCATCGACGCGGCGCACGACGCTGCCGCCATCAACGAAGCCGTCGGCAGCCGAAGGCTCACGCACATCCTGTGCACGCACGGCCACGACGACCACATCGACGCGGTCGCCGACCTGTCCTCGTTGTACCCGGACGCGAAGGTGCTGATCCACGACGGCGACCGGATGCTCTGGGACCGGGTGATCAGCGACCCGCCGGACGGCGCGCTCACCGACGGACAGCGGATCCCGGTCGGCGGCAGCCAGCTGAAAGTCCTTCATACGCCAGGGCATTCGCCGGGTGCGTGTTGCTTCCTGCTGGAGGACGCGGACGTGCTCTTCAGCGGCGACACCCTCTTCCAGGGTGGGCCAGGCGCGACCGGGCGCTCGTTCAGCGACTTCGGCACGATCATCGAATCCATCCGCGAACGGTTGCTCACGCTGCCCGCCGAGACCGTCATACACACCGGGCACGGCGACGACACGACGATCGGCGCCGAGGCACCGCACCTGCAGGAGTGGATCGACCGCGGCCACTGAGACGCGCGATGGTCCGGGGCACGGGTTCGTGGCGGATAAACTCGGGCGCGTGACTCTGCAGATCTTCGACTCCGCCACCGGGACGCAACGGCCGTTCGAGCCGCTGCGCGAGGGACATGTCGGCATCTACATCTGCGGCCTCACCACCCAGGGAGCGCCACACATCGGGCACGTGCGCTTCGCCGTCGCGTTCGACATCCTGCGGCGCTGGCTGAGCACCGGGCACGGGTATGACGTGACGCTCGTGCGCAACGTCACCGACATCGACGACAAGATCCTGACGAAGGCCGCCGACGCCGGAGTGCCCTGGAACGAGTGGTCCTACACGTTCGAGCGCGAGACCAATGACGCGCTCGATCTGCTGGGGGTGCTACGGCCCAGCTACGAGCCCCGCGCGACCGGCCACGTGACCGACATGGTCGAACTCATCCGGCTCCTCATCGAGAAGGGGCACGCCTACTCCGCCGAGGACGGGTCGGGCGACGTCTACTTCGACGTGCGCTCCTGGCCGGAGTATGGCGAACTCACCCGCCAGAACATCGACGACATGGAGTCGGCCGCCGACGCCGATCCGCGCGGTAAGCGTGACCCGCGTGACTTCGCACTCTGGAAGGGCAGCAAACCCGGCGAACCGGCAAGTGCTTCCTGGCCGACTCCCTGGGGCGACGGACGTCCGGGCTGGCACCTCGAGTGCTCCGCCATGGCCCGGCGCTGGCTCGGCGACAGCTTCGACATCCACGGCGGCGGCATCGACCTGCGCTTCCCGCACCACGAGAACGAACAAGCCCAATCCCGTGGCGCCGGACTGGGTTTCGCCCGCTACTGGATGCACAACAGCTGGGTCACCATCGGCGGCGAGAAGATGAGCAAGTCGCTCGGCAACAGCCTCGTCGTGCAAGAGCTGACCAAGACCGTGCGCCCGCTCGTGCTGCGCTACTACCTCAGCGCGGTGCACTACCGCTCGACCATCGAATACCAGCCCGGTTCACTCACCGAGGCTGCTGCGGCAGTCGACCGGATCGAGGGTTTCCTGGAGCGCGCGCTGCCGGACGGCGGGGACGAGTCCGGCGTCATACCAGCGGCATTCGCGGAGGCGATGGACGACGACCTCAACGTGTCCGGCGCGCTCGCCGTCGTCTTCGACCATGTGCGCGAAGGCAATATCGCCCTCGACGACGGCGATGGCGAGCGGGCCGCCGAGCTCGGTGCGCAGGTCGTGGCGATGACGGACGTTCTGGGCGTCAATCCGCTGTCGTCGCAATGGGATTCGAGTGGCGACGACGCGACTGCCGAGGCGTTGGACTCCTTGGTCGAGCTGCTCATCGAGGCTCGCGCGAAGGCTCGCAAGGAGCGCGACTTCGCCACGGCCGACCGGATCCGTGACCAGCTGACCGCCGCCGGTGTCAGCGTCGAGGACTCCGCGGACGGTGCCCGCTGGACGGTGAACCGCAAGGGTGACCAATCGACCGGCGAAACGACGGAGGACTGACGTGCCCGGGAACTCAAGCCGCCGCGGAGCGGTTCGCAAGGGCAACTCGCGCAAGGGACCGCTCGTCGGCAGTGGCGGTCAGCGCCGTCGCTCCCTGGAGGGCAAGGGCCCCACGCCGAAGGCCGCCGAACGCCCGAATCACAAGGCATACAAGGCTGCTCGCAAGACCGATGCCACGCAGAAGTCCGCGCCGCGGCGCACCACGAAGAGCGCCAAGTCGTCCGGCGAGCTGATCGTCGGCCGCAACTCGGTGCTGGAGGCGCTGCGTGTCGGCATACCCGCCACTGCGCTGTATGTCGCGGGCCGCATCGACTCCGACGATCGCGTCAAGGAGTCGCTGAAGCTCGCGGCCGACAATCTGATCCCGATCATGGAAGCGCAGCGACCGGAGCTGGACCGGCTCGCCGACGGCACGCCGCATCAGGGCCTGGCGTTGCAGGTGCCGCCATACGACTACGTGCACCCGGACGATCTGGTCAACCCCGAAGCGCCGGGCACCCAGCTGGTCGTTGCGCTCGACGGCATCACCGACCCGCGCAACCTCGGCGCGATCCTGCGCTCGGTGGCCGCGTTCGGCGGCCACGGTGTCATCGTCCCCGAACGCCGTTCTGCCGGTATGACGGCCGCGGCCTGGAAGACCAGCGCCGGCGCCGCGGCTCGGGTGCCGGTCGCCCTGGCGGGCAACCTCACCCGCACGCTCTCCGACTTCCGCAAGGCCGGGTTCTTCGTCATCGGGCTCGACATGGACGGCGACGTCGAGCTGCCCGGCCTCGAGCTGGCCACCGAACCGCTCGTGATCGTGGTCGGCTCGGAGGGCAAGGGCCTGTCGCGCCTCGTCCGCGAAACCTGCGACCAGATCGTGTCGGTGCCGATGAGTTCGTCGGTCGAATCCCTCAACGCGAGCGTCGCCGCGTCGGTCACGCTCTACGAGGTCGCTCGCCTGCGTGCGACGAACAGCTAACGGGAGACGAAGCAGTCGGCAGATGGAATGTCTGCTGGGCGCGCCCGCCACTGAGTGAGCGAGGTCAGCCCAGCACCTTGTTGGGATCGTGCAGCACCACACCACCGCTTGCCATGTCGTGCAGGCCCTGCCGCTTTCTGTTAGCCAGGAAGACGATGAAGTTTGCAATCTGGACCGGCCAGATAATGCCGCACGCCCATAGGACGAACTGCCGTAAGAAGGTGTCGCCCCACCCGAAAACGCGGTGCTCGGTTGCCTTGTAGCAGCGCATTCCGAGCACCCGTTGCACAGGGGTGCGACCGTTGCCGAATTCGACGAGCGCCCACACGACGTAACCAATGACGAGCGTCACGATGAGGAGCAGGATGTAGAGGAAGAACGCTCCGACGCGGCGTCCACGCGATGCGACCTCAGTGCCGTTCGGGATGAACACGCCGGTCTCGGCATCGATGTGCGTCCCGGGCGGCGGCGCCATCAGCGCTGCGGAGTACTTCCCGCCGGGGTACCCGCCCGGTGCCTGCGGGGCGCTGTACCCGTACCCGGGGCCGGACGAAGGCGGCTGACCGTAGGGTGCGGACGGGGATTGCTGACCATATCCGCCGGGAGCGGGCTGATTGCCGTACTCACCCGGGTTGGGTGGTCCGTCGTACTGACTCATGGTGTCCCCTTTGCGCTGTGGTTGTCGCGTCCGGTCTGGCGCTACCAGGGGAGAACCATATCCGGTGGGGCTAGGTCCGCGCCCGGACCGGCATCTCGGCGGTGTCGACGCCGACCACCGCGCTGTCGTCCGGCTTGCTCGGCAGCACCTTGGCGATGTAGTCGCGGGCCGCCTCTTCGATGGGAAAGTCGCGTTTGGCGGCCTCCGACATGTACCACCGGTGTTCGAGCACCTCGTGGAAGAGCTCGGCCGGCTCGATCTTGCGCCGCATCTCCGGTGGTGCCGTGCGGGTGACGGGCTCGTAGACCTGCATCAGCCAGTCGTGTGCGACCTGTTCCTCGTCGTCGTTCTGCCGATCGTGCGCAGCCCGGTAGGAATCGAGGTCGTTGAGCAGCCGGCGCGCCTGGTTGTCCTCCACGTCCAGGCCGGTCAGTCGGAGCAACCGACGCGAATGATGGCCCGCATCAACGATTTTCGGCTGGATCTGGATCGTCGCACCGTCAAAGTCGGTGGTGATGTCGAGTTCGCCGACATCGAAGCCGAGCGCGTTGAGACGGCGGATGCGTTCGTCGACGCGCCACCGCTCGCCCAGGTCGAAGCGCTCGACCTCGGTGAGCTCGGTCCACAGCACGGTGTAGCGCTGGATGATCCGGTCGGATACCTCGATCGGGTCGAGATCCTCATCGACATACCCGCCGGCCTGCAGGTCCATCAGCTCCCCGGCGATATTGACGCGAGCGATGTCGAGGTCGTGCTCGCGCTGGCCGTTGGAGAGCCGGTCCTGCAACTCACCGGTCTCGGCGTCGACAAGGTATGCCGAGAACTCACCCGCACTGCGCTTGAACAGCGCGTTGGACAGCGATACGTCACCCCACCAGAAACCGACGAGGTGCAACCGCACCAGCAGCACGGCAAGCGCGTCGATGAGCCGAGTCGCCGTCTCGGGTCGCAGGCTCTGGCTGAGCATTGCGCGGTAGGGGAGGGAGAACTGCAAGTGGCGGGTCAGCAGGCAGGCGTCGAGCGGTTCCCCGTCACGGGTGAGGCGACCGCTGACCACACCGATCGGCTCCACTGCCGGCTGATCGAGCCGGCGCAGCATCCGCAGCATGGCGTATTCGCGCCGGGCGATGTCGTCCTTGATCTCCTTGATCGCGACCACGCGACCCTCGAGACGCACGAAGCGGACGACGTGTCGGGAGATGCCGCGCGGGAGCGCAGCCAGTCGATCCTCCGGCCACTCCTCCAGCGGAAGTCGCCAGGGTAGATCGAGTAGTGCCGGCCAGGGCCGGGCGGTCGTGATGTCCAGTGCCACGGGACCATTCTGCCCCGGCCCCCTGATCGAGCGGCACAACAACGCATCGAGCGGTACAGCAATTCAGGCGATTTGCTGTACCGCTCGATGCAGATGTGTGCCGGTCAATCAGATGACCGCGGTGCAGGCGTCAGGACTCGATGCGCTCGCCGGACTCCGGGTTGAACAGGTGCAGGTGGTCGCCCTGGCCCTTGGGCTTGAAGTGGATCGTCTGGCCTTTGTCGGGAACGTTGCGCCCGTCCACACGCGCGACGATCTGCTTCTCGTCGTCGGAGCCGGCGAGTTGCGTGTCACCGGGCTGGTTGCCGACGGTGGTGCGGCCGTAGATGTAGGCGTCGGCGCCGAGTTCCTCGACCACGTCGACCTCGACCGGGATGCCGCCCTCGGTGGTGGGCTCCAGGTCCTCCGGGCGGATGCCGACGATGGCGGTCTTCTCCGCCTTGGCGAGCTTGCTCTGCTCGACGGGGTGCACGATCGAGCCGAGCTGCACGCCACCGTCGCGAATCGGCTCCTCCAGCAGGTTCATCGCGGGCGATCCGATGAAGCCGGCGACGAAGACGTTGTTGGGGTGGTCGTACATACGGCGCGGGGTGTCGAGCTGCTGCAGGATGCCGTCCTTCAGCACGGCGACGCGGTCACCCATGGTCATCGCCTCGACCTGGTCGTGCGTGACGTAGACCGTCGTGACGCCCAATCGCCTTTGCAGAGAGGCGATCTGGGTGCGGGTCTGCACGCGTAGCTTCGCGTCGAGGTTGGACAGCGGCTCGTCCATCAGGAAGACCTGCGGCGAGCGAACGATCGCGCGACCCATGGCGACACGCTGACGCTGACCACCGGAGAGTGCCTTCGGCTTGCGGTCGAGGTATTGCGTGAGGTCGAGGATCTTGGCGGCCTCCTCGACCCGGCTGCGGATCTCGGTCTTCGACACACCGGCGATCTTCAGCGCGAAGCCCATGTTGTCGGCGACGCTCATGTGCGGGTAGAGCGCGTAGTTCTGGAAGACCATTGCCACGTCGCGGTCCTTGGGCGACAGGTTGGTCACGTCGCGGTCACCAATCAGGATGCGGCCCTCGTTGACCTCTTCGAGGCCGGCCAGCATGCGCAGCGCGGTGGACTTTCCGGAACCTGACGGCCCGACGAGGACGAGGAACTCGCCGTCCTGGATGTCGATGTTGAGCTTGTCGACCGATGGGCCGTCGGCGCCCGGGTAGATGCGGGTCGCGTTGTCATAGGTGACTGTTGCCATGGTGCAACTCCTTCACCGGCAGGAACGTGCCGGACGATCCGTTGTGAATGGGTGCGGCGCCGCACTGGCCGTGTGACGCCGACCACACTGTAACCGTCCCGGTCACCGAGTGGGCGGCCGTCTCGAAAATCCGTCCTCGCGCAGGTCGTGCACGCGCTGCAGGACCGCCACCACGTCGGCGGGGTCGTCGACCCGGAAACGCGCGGAAGTGTCACCCGGCCCGACCTTCACGGTGACGTGCTGGGCGTCACCGGCAAGGACCGCGAACGCGCGCTCGTCGGTGACGTCGTCACCGAAGTACAGCGTTGCGGCAGAGCCGAATTCGGCCGCCAGTGCCCGCAGGGCATCGCCCTTGGTGACCGGCAGCGCACTGAACTCCACCATCTGCTTGCCGCGCATCACGTCCACCCCGGGTATGTCGATGGCAAGCGCCGCCTCGGTCGCCGCCCGGGCAATGTCCGGTGCCACGCCGCGGGTGTGCAGCACGACGTTGGCCGGTTTGCGCTCGATGCGCGTCGATGGGTATGTCGCGACGATCTGCTCGACCGCAGTCTCAGCCCGCGCCAGCCGGCCTTGTGCCTCGGCGTCGAGACTCGCCTCGAGCGGCAGCTCACGGTCGGCCTCCGCGCCGTGCGAGCCGACCAGCACGATCGGATCTGCGGCGCCGACCCCGGTGAGCGCGCCCAGCGCGTCGAGATGACGCCCGGAGACCACGGCCGCGAAAACACCTGGCATTGCGGCGATTTCATGCAACAGCTGCATGGACCCGTCGACCGGGCGAGACGTCGACGGGTCCTGGACCAGCGGCGCGAGCACCCCGTCGAAGTCGGTCGCGACCAGCACCCGCTCGTGCGCGGCGAAGCGCGAGAGGGCCCCGTGCAGCTCGGCGGGCACCGTCACGGCTGCCCCGGCGCCGCCGCCAGATCGGCGAGGAAGCGTGCCGCCCAGTGCTGCACGTCGTGCCGCTGCACCTGCCGCCGCATCGCCCGCATGCGTGGCGCCCGTTCGAAAGCAGTCGCCTCGATGGCGCGCAGGATGGTCTGTTTCGTGCGCGCGATGTCGTGCGGGTTGCACAAGTAGGCCTGCTTGAGTTCGGTTGCGGCGCCGGCGAATTCGCTCAGCACCAGGGCCCCGTCGTCGTCGTGCGCCGCGACGTACTCCTTGGCGACGAGGTTCATGCCGTCGCGCAGGGGAGTGACCACCATGACGTCCGCGGCCACGAAGAGTGCCGCCATCTCCTCCCGCGGGAAGGACCGGTGCAGGTAGGTCACCGCCGGCGCGCCGATATGTGCGTGGTCGCCGTTGATCCGGCCGACCGTGAGTTCCACGTCGTCGCGGATCTGCTGGTATGCCGCCAGCCGTTCCCGGCTGGGCGTCGCCACCTGGATGAGCTTGGTGTCCGTCGCGGCGAGCTGACCTTCGCGCAGCAACTCCTCGATCGCCTTCAGCCGGTGCCGGATGCCTTTGGTGTAGTCGAGCCGGTCGACTCCCAGCAGCAGATGTGTCGGATTGCCGAGCTGGCGACGGATCTCGGCTGCACGGTCCTGCACGGCAGTGGTCGCGGCCAGCTCCGTCATGGCCGCCGTGTCGATCGAGATCGGCACCGCGGCCGCGCGAGTCTCGTGCCCGTTCGCCATACGCACGACGTCGCCGCGCACGCTCACCTGCTCGTCCGCGAGCAGCTGCCGGCAGGCCCGCAGGAAGTTCTGGGCGTCCGCGCGACGCTGGAAACCGAGGAAGTCGGCGCCCAGCAGTCCCTGCAGCAGGGCGTCGCGGGCGGGCAGCTGCATGAACAGCTCGACCGGCGGGAACGGGATGTGGTTGAACCAGCCGATCCGTACGTCGGGCCGCAGCTCCCGCAGGAATTGCGGCATCCGCTGCAACTGGTAGTCGTGGACCCAGACCGTCGCGCCCGGTGCCGCGAGCCCGGCCGCCACCTCGGCAAACCTCCGGTTGACCTGCTCGTATGCCGCCTGCCAGCGTCGCTTGAACGACGCCGGCACGATGACGTCGTGGTAGATCGGCCAGAGCGAGCCGTTGCTGAACCCCTCGTAGTAGTCGCGAACCTCCTCGGCGCTCAGCGCGACCGGGTGCAGGTGCATCCCGTCCTGCTCGAACGGCGCCGGAGCCTTGCCCGCGACACCGGACCAGCCGATCCACGCCCCATCGCGGTCGTTCATGACCGACTCCATCGCCGTGACCAGCCCGCCGGGGCTGCGCCGCCATACCGACCGGCCACCCTCACGCACGCGGTCCACGGGGAGCCGGTTGGCTGCCACGACGAGGTCGAACGTCTCTTGCGGCACGGACCGGATCCTTCCTCGGGACTGTCTGACCACCGCCACCCTATGCCGTGCCCGCTGATCCACCGCGCGTTCGGCTCCTCGGCCGTGGTCACGAGCACACGGTGAGCGTTACCGTGGAACATGCGAATCCAAGAGTTGCTCAACGGCAAGGGATCGGACGTCGTCGCCGTCACCTCCGACGCGTCGGTCCGTCAGCTCGTGCAGACTCTCGCCGAGCACAACATCGGCGCGGTGCTGGTGGTGGATGACGGTGCGGTGGCCGGCATCATCAGTGAGCGCGACGTGGTCCGGGCGCTGCCCGAGAAGGCAGACCGGCTGCTCGATCAGCCGGTGTCCAGCCTGATGACGACCGGCGTCGTCACCTGCGCGCCGGACGACGAGATCAGCGCGCTCGCGGCGTCGATGACCGAGCACCGCTTCCGGCACCTGCCGGTGGTGCAGGACGGTGAGCTCCTCGGCATCGTCAGCATCGGGGACATCGTGAAGTTCCGGCTGGACGAGCTGCAACGTGAGCGCGATCACCTGGAGTCGTACATCACCAGCTGACCGCGCCGCCGCGGCTGACGGCGGCTGTCCAGGGCCTGTGCGGCTGCCCAGTCGTGGCCGGGCCGGGCGCCCTGCGCGGTGTCCCGTGCGTTGTCGCATACCGTGGACTCCATGACTGCAGACCGTCGCGCGGAACCGGACTCGTCCGGCGCGGGCGGCACCCATCGGCTGCCGGCGGCCCAAGCCTCTGACGACCGCGACCGCCGCGCCGATCAGGCCCGCATCGGGGAATACGAGCTGATCCGCAAGATCGGCGAGGGCGGGATGGGCGTGGTCTACAAGGCGCTCGACGACGACGGTCGCGCGGTCGCGGTGAAGGTGCTCCGCGCGCACATCGCCCACGATGCGAGTGCCCGGGAACGGCTGCGCCGGGAGGTGAGCACCCTCGTGCGGGTCGAGTCGCCGCACGTCGCGTCGTTCCTCGACGCAGACGTCGACGGTGAGAGCCCCTACCTGGTCACCAGCTTTGTGCCCGGCGCGGCGCTCGACGAGGTGGTCGAGGACGACGGGCCGTTCGGTGCGGCCCGGCTGGCCCGGCTCGGCCGGGGACTGGCCGAGGCCCTGGGCGCCATCCACGCAGCGGGCATCGTGCACCGCGACCTGAAACCCGGCAACGTGCTGATGGTCGGTGACGACCCGGTGCTCATCGACTTCGGCATCGCGCATGTCGCGGACGACTCGCGACTGACATCAACCGGCCTGGTGATGGGCACCCCCGGTTACCTCTCCCCGGAGATCGTCGAGGGCGAGTCGGTCACCCAGGCGACCGACTGGTGGGGCTGGGCGGCGACCCTGGCGTATGCCGCGAGCGGCCACGCGCCCTTCGGCCGCGGCCCGATGCCCGTCGTCCTCGACCGGGTATGCCGGGGCGAATACGACCTGAGCGGCGTCGATGCCCGCATCCGCCCACTGCTCGAGGCCGCGCTCGACCCCGACCCGCAGCGCCGGCCGGACGCGGCCGAGGTGCTGTCCGCACTGGACGTCTTCGCACACGGCGGGCACACCGGCCAGATCCCGGTCATCGCGCAGCGTCGGCCGGCACCGCAGCCGCGCGATGCCCGCAAACCGTCGACCGAGCGATTTGCCGCGCCGAAACCGGCCACCGAGCGACTGGCCGCGCCGAAACCGGGCACCGAACGCATCGTGCGGCCGGCGAGGCAGCCGGATCCGACCGAGAACCTCGGCGCGCCCCCGCAGCGAGTGGCGCCTGCGCGATACGACATCCAGCGACCGGTGAACCGGGCCGGCGACCCGGACCGTCCGGTGCCGTCGGTCGCGCCCGGGCGGTTCGTCCCGCCGCCGGACCCGCGCATTGGCCAGGCGGCCCGCACCGGGACGCTCGCCGCGCTGCTCGCGGCGCTCACCGGCATTGCCGCGGTGCTGCCCAGTGTCGCGCTGGTCCTGCTCGTGCTGTGGGCGCTGGCCGCCCGCTGGTGCGACAAGGCGATCACGTCACGAGTGCTGCGGCGCTACACCGCCGGACCCCGGCGCAGCGACAACCTCGTCGCCGCGGTGAGTTCACCCTGGCACGGCGTCGTCGCGGCACTCGCGACCTTGCTGACCGTGCTGATTCCCGGGTTCGTCGGTGCATGCACCGCGATCGCGGTGGCCCTGGCCCGCTCGATGATCAAGGGTGGTCCGGTCTATATCGGCCGGCCGTTGCCGATGGCGCTCGGCGTGCTGGTCGGTGCGGTGGTCATGTGGTGGGGCCCCGGCGGCATCTCGCTGCGGCGCGGCGCGCGCAGCATCGTCCGCGGTGCGGTCCGAGGCCAGCCGATGACGCAGATCATCATCGGGGTGTGCGCCCTCGTGGCGGTGATCGGCGTCGTATTCGCGGTGACTCATCTGGGCACCGCGGCGTCCTGGTGGCCGGTCCCGGGCGACTCAAGTCTGCGGCTGCAGTTGGGAGCGATGAATCCCGCTGGCAGCATGCCGGATTCACCCGCGATCAGCTGACCCTCAGCGGGTGCACATCGCAGCCTGGCCGACAGCTCTACGCTGGGACGAATGACGGAGGAAGTGCCTGACACCGACCCCGGTGGCTTGCCGCTGTCCGGGCGGATGCGGTTTCTGCAAGGCGAGCCGGTCACCGAGCCGTTGCCGCTCGCGGACACGCTGCGCAACACGCCATACCGCGACCCGCGCGCCATGGAGGCGCCGGGGCAGGAGGCGTCGGTCCGCGGGGCACTGGAGCTTGCCGTGCGGGTCGGTGAGTTGCTGCTGCGCTGCGGCGCGAGCACCCGCGACGTCGAGGCCGCGGTCGTCGCGGTGGCCGCTGCGGCCGGTCTGCGGCGGCTCGAGGTCGACATCACCAACCAGTCCCTGCTCGTGCAGGCGCCGACCCCCAGCGGGGTGCCGGTCACCTGGCTGCGGGTGGTGCGCTCCAACACCCGCGACTTCGCCCGGCTCACCGCCGTCCACCGGCTGGTCGAGGATCTGGTCTCCGGCGGCATCGACGATGTCGCGGCGGCAACCAAGAAGCTGCGCCGGATCCAGCGCAAGTCGCGGATCTATCCGCGCTGGATGGTGGGGCTCGGGTATGCCGGCCTGGCCGGCTCGGTGTGCGCGGTCCTCGGCGGTCACACGATGGCGATCGTCGTCTCCATCGTGTCGGTCCTGCTGGTCGACCGGGTCGGCCGCTGGCTGAGCAAGCACGCAGTTCCGTCGTTCTACTCCTCGGCGGCGGGTGGTGCCATCTCGGTGGTGCTCGCCTGGTTCGGCTATCTCATCGGCATACACGGCTGGCTCGGGATCTACATGCCACCGACCGAGTTCGGTTACGCGATCGCGGCGGGGATCGTGGTGTTGCTGCCCGGCCGGGCGATGGCGTCCGCGGTGGAGGACGCCGTCACCGGCTATCCGGTCACCGGTGCCGGGCGGCTGCTCACCGTGTTTCTCGCGACGTCGGGCATCATCGTCGGCATCGCGGCCGGGCTCTCGCTGACGCTGCGGCTGGACAAGGCGCTCGACCTGCAGCTGACGGCATTACCGTTGACCGGCGCGCACACGACGGCGACGGCTCAGCTGGCGCTCGACTTCGCCTCCCAGCCGGCGGCACTCTGGCTGCAGGTGGTGTGTGGTGCCTTCGGCGCCATCTGCAGCGCCGTGTCTGCGCGGGTGCTGCCGAAGCATCTACTGCCTGCGGGTCTGCTGGGCGCGATCGGGTTGCTTCTTTCCGGTGGCCTGCCGAGCAAGGTCAGCATCGGTGGGTTCCACTTCGGGGCCACCACCTCGATCGCCATTGCGGCGATCGTCATCGGACTGGCCGGCCGGTTCATCGGCTTGCGGCTCGGAGCACCGGCCCTGGTCCTCGTCGTGCCGGCGGTGTCGCCGCTGCTGCCGGGCCTGCGTATCTTCCGTGGCATGTATGACGCCGTGTCTGGCAGCGTCATCGGCACGTCGGTGGCGACCCAGGGCGAGGCGCTGAGCACCCTCATGGGGGCCGCTGCGATAGCACTGGCAATCAGCACCGGGGTGGTGCTGGGCGATGCGATGTCCGCTCCGCTGGACCGGCAGGCGCTGCGCCGCAGACGAGCACGGCACCGCTGAGAACCGGGCTGCCGGCGGGCATTCGAGGGCCGGAATCCGCGGCAGAACTGGAAACTACACGGTTGTAATTTTACCTTTGTGTTCGGCGTGTCGCCTTGAGTTTTGCACAGAAACCTATCTCGCACCTTGTGTCACATGCGTCAATCCCGTAACGTGCGTGGGGCTTCGGGGCTAGGAGCGCGGACCCGACCGGGTTCTTCTGGAGAGGACAAAACCTTGCCTTACACACCACGCCACAAATCAGACCGGACCTTCGTGGCCGGTCGCCGCGCCGTCGGCGCGGTCATGGCGTCAGCTGCGACGGTCGGCGCCGGCCTCGCGACCGCTGCGCATGCGAAAGCCGACACGCCATGGAACGTCTGGGACCGGGTTGCCACCTGCGAGTCCGGCAACAACTGGTCGATCAACACCGGCAACGGGTTCTACGGCGGCCTGCAGTTCACCAAGTCGACCTGGCTCGCCTTCGGCGGCGGCAACTACGCGTCGAGCGCGCAGTACGCCACGCGTGACCAGCAGATCTACGTCGCGCAGGCGACGCTGCGCGTGCAGGGGCCTGGTGCGTGGCCGGTCTGCTCCGTGCGGGCCGGACTGACGCGCGCCAACGGGCTGGCTGTGCAGGTCAACCCCGGACCGCCGTCGCCCTCCCCGACACCGACGCCGCCCTCGCGGGGCAGCGGTCGGGCGCTGGTCCTCGACGGCATCATCGGGCCGCTCACCACGGCCGCGACTCAGCAGTGGCTGGGTGTCCCGCAGAACGGCGCGAACTACCTCACCACCAACACTGTCGTCGCCCTGCAGGCTAGGGTCGGCGTCTACCAGGACGGCATCATCGGTCCGAAGACCACGGCCGCCCTGCAGCGTTACCTCGGGATCTCCCAGGATGGCGCGAGCTACTTCAACAGCCGCACCGTCGTGGCCCTGCAGAGTTACCTCAACTCCAAGGGCTACTGACCCGCTGCACGTGCGTCCTTGCCGGGAAGGCAGGACCTGCATGGAGCAGGACCCGCACACCGGGCGGTGTGCGGGTCCTCTCAGATTTCCTCGCGGCGTGTTCAGTCGCCCGCCGCAGGGCGGCTATGAGCGGTCACGAATACTGCGCGTCCAGCGCATCCCATTCGGGCTTGTCGACGAGCCGCTGCCGTTCAGCGAAGCCGATCACCAGGTTGTCCTCCTCGGTGACCCGGCCGCGGTCACGCAACGCGGTGAGCGCGTTCTGCATGCCGAAGACCGCGCCCTGCAGGGCGGCGTTGGCGTAGAGCACGATCCCGTAGCCGACCTCCGCGAGTTCCGCCGCCGACACCATCGGCGTCTTGCCGCCGATGACGAGGTTGGCGATCAGCGGCTGGTCGACCAGGCCTGGCAGGCGGATGACCTGCTCACGGTCGGTGAGCGCCTCGATGAAGAGGATGTCGGCGCCCGCTTCGCCGAACGCGCGTGCGCGCTCCACCGCTGCCTCGAAGCCGTACACCGCTGCCGCGTCGGTGCGGGCCATGATCAGCAACTTGTCGTCCTGCCGGGCATCGACCGCGGCCTTGATCTTGTTGACCGCCTCCTGGGTGTCGATGACCGCCTTGCCGTCGAAGTGCCCGCACCGTTTCGGGCTCACCTGGTCCTCGAACTGGATGCAGTCGGCGCCGGCACGCTCCAGCACCCGGACCGTGTGCCGCACGTTCAGCGCGTTGCCGAAACCGGTGTCGGCGTCGACCAGCAGCGGCAGGTCCACCGCGTCACGAATGCGTGCCGTGTGGTCGGCGATCTCGGCCAGGCCCATGAAGCCTTGGTCGGGCAGGCCAAGTGACATGTTCGTCACGCCCGCGCCGGTGATGTATGACGCCCGGAAGCCGAGGTCCTGGATCACCTTCGCGGACAACGGGTTGAACGAACCCGGCACGACGACTCCGGCGCGCTCGTCGACGAGCGCGCGAAGCTGTTGCTTGGTCGATGCCGGCATCACTTCTCCTTCGGCCCGAAGTCGTTGTCAGCGGTCACATACAGGTCGACATACTCGTGGACCGGCATCGCGACGAGGCGGTCGTGGTCCAGCGAGATGTCGGCGATCTCCTGCTGCCGGCCCTCGTCGAAGCGACGGGCTAGGTTGCGCCGGAACTTCGCCTCCAGCAGCGGCAGGCCCTCCTCGCGGCGACGCCGGTGCCCGATCGGGTATTCGACGACCTCCTCGTCCAGCGCGGTGCCGTCGGTGAACTTCACGGTGAGCGCGTTGGCGATGCTGCGCTTCTCCGGGTCGTGGTAGTCCTTGGTGAACTGCGGGTCCTCGACACAGTGGATCTTGGCGCGCAGCGAGTCGATCCGCGGGTCGGCGGCGACACCGTCCTCGTAGTCGGCGGCAGTCAGCCGGCCGAAGATCAGCGGCACGGCCACCATGTACTGGATGCAGTGGTCGCGGTCCGCCGGATTGTTCAGCGGGCCCTGCTTGTCGATGATCCGGATGCACGCCTCGTGCGTGCGGATGGTGACGTCCTCGATGTCGTCGATCGTCTTGCCCGCGGCGGCGATCCGGTCGCGCAGCGTGTGCGCGGCCTCGACCGCGGTCTGGCTGTGGAACTCCGCCGGGTAGCTGATCTTGAAGAGCACGTTCTCGGCGACATAGGAACCGTAGGGCCGCTGGAAGGTGAACGGCTTGCCACCGAAGCTGACGTCGTAGAAGCCCCACGTCGGCGCGGTGAGCACCGTCGGGTAGCCCATCTCACCGGTCTGGGCGATCAGGGCGAGCTTGACCGCGCGGCTGCACGCGTCCCCGGCGGCCCAGCTCTTGCGGCTGCCGGCGTTGGGTGCGTGCCGGTAGGTGCGCAGCGACTGCCCGTCCACGAACGCCTGCGAGACGGCCGCGAGGGTCTGGTCCCGGGTGAGGCCGAGCAGGGTCGACACGACGGCGGTGCTGGCGACCTTCACCAGGATGACGTGGTCGAGACCGACTGCGTTGAAAGAGTTTTCGAGTGCGATGACGCCCTGGATCTCGTGCGCTTTCACGATGCCTTCGATGACCGCCTGCATGGTGAGCGGCTCCTCGCCACGGGCCACGCGCTCGCGGGAGATCCAGTCGGCGACGGTGAGGATGGCGCCTGAGTTGTCGCTCGGGTGACCCCACTCGGCGGCCAGCCAGGTGTCGTTGAAGTCGAGCCAGCGCACCAGGGCACCGTTGTCGAACGCCGCCTGCACCGGGTCGAGCACGTAGTTGGTGCCGATGACGCGGGCGCCGTTCGGCACGACCGTGCCGGGCACGATCGGGCCGAGCAGCTTTGTCGCTGCAGGGTATTCGAGCGCTTCGAGGCCGCAGCCGAGCGCGTCGATCAGGATGTTGCGCGCGGTGGTCAGAGCCAGCTCGGAGTCGATCCGGTAGTCGCGCACGTAGTCGACGATGTCGACGAGGACGTCGTCCCAGGCACGGCCGCCGGTCGCGGACTTCGTGGTGGTGTCAGTTTCATTACTGGACAAGGTGTTTCGCCATTCGTGTGGGTGGGTGGAGTGAAGTGCTGGTATGACGCGAGACGACGACCAGCCCGGTTGCGGCGCGCTGCGAGCCTGCGAGCAGAAGCCGCGGCCGGGTTGCGAGGAGTCGAGCCAGGATCGACTCAGCGCTCGTCGAGGGGGACGAACTGCTGGTTCTCCGGGCCGATGTAGGTGGCGCTCGGGCGGATGATCTTGTTGTCGGCGCGCTGCTCCAGCACGTGCGCCGCCCAGCCGGTGGTGCGGGCGATCACGAAGAGCGGGGTGAACATGTCGGTCGGCACGCCCATCGCCTTGTAGCTGACGGCACTGAACCAGTCGGCGTTCGGGAACATCTTCTTGGCGTCGTCCATGACCGACTCGATGCGCTCGGCGACGGCGAAGAGGTTCTCGTCGCCGGTGCCCTCGGTCAGTTCCTTGGCGACCTGCTTGATGATCTTGTTGCGCGGGTCGGAGATCGTGTAGACGGGGTGCCCGAAGCCGATGACGACTTCCTTGTTCTCCACGCGCCGGCGGATGTCGGCTTCGGCCTCGTCCGGGCTGGCGTAGCGCTGTTGGATGGTCAGGGCGACCTCGTTCGCGCCGCCGTGCTTCGGGCCGCGCAGGGCGCCGATCGCGCCGGTGATCGCGGAATACATGTCCGAGCCGGTGCCGGCGATGACGCGCGCGGTGAAGGTCGAGGCGTTGAACTCGTGCTCGGCATACAGGTTGAGGGAGATGTTCATGGCGCGTACCTGCTCCGCGCTCGGCTCGGTGCCGTGCAGCAGGTGCAGGAAGTGGGCGCCGATCGAGTCGTCGTCGGTCTCCACGTCGATGGCGCGGCCGTTGTGCGACCAGTGGTACCAGTAGAGGAGCATCGAGCCGAGGCTGGCGATCAGCCGGTCGGCGATGTCGCGGGCGTCGGCGTCGCCCCGGTCTTCCTTCTCGGGCAGTGCGCTGCCGAGCACGGACACGCCGGTGCGCATCACGTCCATCGGGTGGCTGGCCGCGGGCAGGGCTTCCAGGGCATCGCGCACGGCGAGTGGCAGGCCGCGCTTGGCCTTCAGGTTTGCCTTGTACGCCGTCAGCTCCGCCGCCGTCGGAAGCTTTCCGTGGATCAGCAGGTAGGCGACCTCTTCGAAGGACGCGCCTTCGGCGAGATCGTTGATGTCGTAACCGCGGTAGTGCAGATCGTTGCCGTTCTGACCGACGGTGCACAGTGCGGTGTTGCCCGCGGGCGTTCCCGAGAGGGCGACGGACTTCTTCACCTTCGGCTTGTTGTCGGTTTCACTCATTGCGGCTCCTTGGTGGATCGAAAAGTGGGATGTTCACAACATAAGCAATGATCGGTTGCCGCTGAAGCCGCAGGACTGTGCGAATTTCGGACAGTTTGCGGTGCTGGTTTGCGAAGTTTGCGAAGATTGCCGGGTGGCAGCAGGAGAGTACGCCGGGTTCGTGGTGCGCCGGGCCCGCGAGGAGGCCGGTATGACGGGCGCGGCGCTGGCGCGGCGCTGCGCGATCTCGCCGAGTTATCTCAGCCAGATCGAGCACAACGCGCGGGTGCTGACTCCTGCAGTGCGGGCGCGCATCGCCCGCGAGCTGGGAGTGGAGGCGCAGCAGCTGACGGTCGACCCCAAGGCGCGCACCGCGGCGGCGCTGGTGGACAGCTTTGCCGAACATGCGGAGCTGGCGGCGCTGTCGCTGGCGGAGGTGCACCTGGTCGCCGACCAGTTGCCCGGCGTCGCGTCGGCGTTGCTGAAGCTCGCGAACGGACGGCACGCGGACCGGGAGCGGATCGAGGCGCTGGAGGTCCGTCTCGGCGGCGACCGTGGTGAGGACATCGGTCCACAGATGCCGTTCGAGGCGGTGCGCGACTTCATCGCGATGCACCGCAACTACTTCGACACGCTGGACCGGGGCGCGGAGGAACTGGCCGATGCGCTGTCGCTGCGTCCCCGCAGTCGTTACGAGCAACTGCGAAACTACCTGCGGTCGTTGAAGGTCGAGGTAGTCGAAGGATCCCGCACGGCGGTCGGCGGTCAGCGGCGCTACGACCCCCAGGCGCGGATGGTGCATGTGGCCACCGAGTTGCGTCCGGCTCAGAAGGCGTTCCAGCTCGCCGGGCAGATCGCGTTGCTGACGATGAACGAGCAGATCTCGGCATACCTGCGCACTTCGCCATACACCGACGACGTCACGACCCGGCTGACGCGCATCGGCCTGGCGAACTACTTCGCCGGCGCATTGCTGCTCCCGTACGGCGAGGTCCTCGCGGCCGCGCGCCGGGTCCGCTACGACTTGGAGATCCTTTCCGCGGAGTTCGACGTCGGCTTCGAGACGGTCTGCCATCGGCTGAATACTCTTCAGCGGCCTGATAATTCGGGCATCCCGTTCGCGCTGGTGCGCGTGGACCGGGCCGGCAACATCTCCAAGCGGCAGTCTGCGACACCGTTCCATTTCTCGCGCACGGGCGGCACCTGCCCGCTGTGGACGGTGTATGACGCGTTCACCCGCCCGGGGCAGGTCCTGCGGCAGATCGCGGAGATGCCCGACGGCCGCGCTCACCTATGGGTCGCCCGGACGGTGACCAGCGGTGCGGTCGGCTTCCGAGCGCCGGAGAAGACCTTCGCCGTCGGGTTGGGCTGTGACCTCTCCTACGCTCCGCAGACGGTGTATGCCGCGGGCCTCGACCTGGAGGACCGCACCCTGCGCGCGAAGATCGGGATGGGCTGCCGGGTGTGCGAGCGCCCCGCGTGCCCGCAGCGTGCCGTGCCGTTCGCGGGGCGAACCTTGCAGGTCGACGAGAACCGCGGCCAGCTCTATCCCTACATGCACGAGCCGGACGAGGAGTGACGCGTCCCGCGATCATCCGCCGGACTCCGGAAGACCGTCCCAGGTCGCCGAGCGGACAGTAGTTGTCGCGAGCCGCGCGCCCTCGTGACAACTACTGTCCTTTCGATGACGGGTCAGAAGGAGACGGCGTCGCGCTGGAGGGGGCCGGTCATGCAGTGGCCTCCGCCGCGGCCACGGCCGAGTTCCGCGCCACGTCACCCGGGCGACCGTGAACGCACGCCTCGACAAGATCACCGAGTCGGGTGTCATCGTCGGCTTCACGGTGCGGGTGCGCGACCCTGCAGGCGTCACCGCCGTGCGGGCGATCATGCTCGTGGGCGTCGAAGGCCGGAACACTCGCGAGGTGCTCCGCAGCCTGCGCGGCATCCCCGAGATCGCGGCGCTGCACACCACCAACGGCCACTGGGATGTCGTGTCCGAGCTGAGTCGCGAGAATCGTGCCGCGCTCGATCGGGCGCTCAGTATCGTGCGCGGCATCTCGGGTATCCGCGCCAGCGAAACCAGCATCCTGCTCAGCACCGCCACGTCGTGAGACCGCTACCGCAGGTGCTGTAGCCAGTCGTTGTAGGCGCGCAACTCGGCGTCGCCGGTCCTGGACTCGGTGCGGTCGTGCCGCTGTGCCGCGTTCTTGCTGCTGGCCGCCCACGCGACAGCGAGAGCCAGGACGAGCGCCAGGTTGGGCAGCTCCGTGAAACCCCAGGCGAGGCCGCCACCGAGCTGCTGGTCGTGCACCGGCGAGATGTGCCAGTTCGCCGGTGGGTGGGCGAAGGTACGGGTGAGCAGTGTCGTCATACCCATGACCACGACACCGAAGAAGGCGTGGAACGGCACGGGGAGGAAGGCTTCCAGCAGCCGGATCGCCGGGCCTTGCCGGTGTGGCGACGGGTCCAGGCCGAGGATCGGCCAGAACAGCAAGTAGCCGATCAGCACGAAGTGCACCAGCATCAGGTCGTGGCCGATCCAATTGCCCATCAGCCAGTCGAACACGGGGGTGAAGTAGAGCCCGTAGAGCGTGAGCACGAACACCGGGAGGGTGAAGGCCGGGGAGGTGACGACGGCCGCGAAACGGCTGTTGAGCAGGCGGACCAGGTGGCGATGGGTCCGGGAGCGAGCCGGTATGGCGCGCAGCGCGAGGGTCGTCGGCCGGCCGAGCAGGAGCGGCAGCGGAGTCACCATGTTCAGCGTCATGTGCTGCGCCATGTGCACGCTGAACAGTTCCATCCCATAGCCGTTGACTCCGGTGGCGACCATCAGGATGAACGACACGATCCCGACGGCGAACCAGATGACTCGGCCGACCGGCCACTTGTCGCCGCGTCGCCACAGCCGGACGACGCCCCACCCGTAGAGGAGGGCGGCCACCAGAGCCAGCATCAGCAGGATCGGGATCGGCTGCGGATGCCACTCCGCCAGTCGCGCCGGCGTGGGCGGCGCTGACGGCATCCACATCGGCCCGGTCATGTGGAACATCGGGTGAGTGTGAGGGTCGTTCATTGCTGCAGCGACCCGATGACGGTCTCGGCCGGCGCCTCAACGACGCCGGTGATGTTCGCGGAGTCGGGCTGTCGATCCATGCACCCGAGATTTCCACGGATAGCTGAGTCGTACCTGTCCGGCCACCGATTCGGTAGCGAGGGTGCGACGATGGAGCCGTGAACGCCTCGCCCGCGGTGACCATCCTGGACGGCGGCTTGTCCACCGCTCTGGAACAGCAGGGCGCGCAACTCGGCGGTGCACTGTGGACCGCGCGGCTGCTGTGTGACGCTCCCGAGCATATTGCGCGGGCGCACCGCGCCTTCTTCCGCGCGGGCGCACAGGTCGCGACGGCCGCGACATACCAGGCCAGCGAGAGCGGATTCCGGACCGCCGGGTACGACGCGGAGCAGGCGCGGCGGCTGATCACCCGGGGCGTCCGGCTGGCCGTCGAGGCGCGGGACGAATTCGCGACGGAGGTGCCGGGGCTCTTGGTGGCAGCGTCCGTCGGACCGTATGGCGCGGTGCGCGGCGACGGCTCGGAGTATCGGGGACGATATGGCGTCTCCCGCGCCCAGTTGCGCGACTTCCACGGTCCGCGACTCGAACTGCTTGCCGCCGCTGGCCCGGACCTGTTCGCGGTCGAGACGATTCCGGACGTCGACGAGGCTGTGGTCCTGGTCGAGTTGCTGGGCGAGATCGGCATACCGGCCTGGTTCTCCTACTCGGTGCGTGGCGAGCGGACGTGTGCCGGCCAGCCCCTGGCCGAGGCGTATGCCGCGCTGGCGGGCTGCGCGCCGTTGATCGCAGCCGGGGTCAACTGCTCGGACCAGCGCGACGTCCTCGCGGCGGTCGAGGCTGCGGTGGCGGCGACCGGGTTGCAGGCAGTCGCCTACCCCAATCACGGTGGCGTCTGGGACGACGTCACCAAGACGTGGTCCGGCGCCGCTGCCCTCGACTTCGGCCTGGTCGACGCCTGGATCGCTGCCGGCGCGAGATTCGTCGGCGGCTGCTGCGGGCTTGGCCCGTCGAACATCCAGGCGCTGGCGCAGGGTCTGTCGGGCCGGCCGTAACCCTCGACGGTCGAAGGTTGCGTATGCCGGGAGGCGTCATACGTGACGCAAACCTCGACAGTCGAAGGTTGCGTATGTCGCGGGGTCGTTAGGTTGATGCCATTCGAACGCTTTCGAGAAGGGCATCGGTCAGTGGTGGATCGCGCGGAGAACACGGACTGGCTGCTCGAGCGCCCCGAGATCGACCCCGCTCTCGCCCTGGCGATCGCGCGAGTCTCCTTCGGGATCACCGGCGAGCTGACGGAGCTGGGCAGTCAGCAGGACCGCAACTTCCTAGTGACTCCTGCGGATGGACCCCGGATCCTGCTCAAGGTGAACCATCCGTCCGTCTCCGGCACGACGATTTCCCTGCAGCGCGCGGTGTCGGACCGGCTGCGCGATCGCGGCATCGCCACTCCTCGGATCCTCTCGACGGAGCACGGCGCCCGAAGCGTGGCGATCGAGGGTCCCTGGCCGGCGCCAGCGATTGCGTGCGCCTTCGAAGTGGTCGAGGGACAGACGCTGGTCGAAGCCGGAGCGATCGACGGCGCGTTGGCCGAGGAACTCGGTGCGCTCGCCAGCCGCGTCGTCGGGGCCTTCAGCGACCTGGACCACGAAGGCGCTGACCGGGCGCTTCAGTGGGACCTGACGCGCGCCGGTGAGGTGGTCGCCTCGCTGGTGAGCGACCTGCCCGGCAAACGGCGACGTGCCTGCATGGATGCGACGAAGGACGCGATGGACCATCTGGCGGCGCTCGGCGACAGCCTGCCGCGGCAGATCATCCACGGCGATCTGACCAGCGACAACGTCATGCGCGACGGCGACGGGACGCACTGGGTGATCGACCTGGGTGACGCCATCCGATCGTGGCGCGTGGCGGAACTCGCGGTGCTGGCAGCCGATGTGCTCGGACGGACCGGCGATCTGGCGATGGTCAGCCGGGTCGTGCGCGGTTTCGTGGCCCAGACCGCGCTGACCGAGGACGAGCTCGACGCCGTCTGGCCGCTGGTCGTGCTGCGGGGCGCGGTGCTCGCGGTCAGTGGGTGGAGCCAGCTGCGCATCGACCCAGGCAACGCGTACGCACGCGAGCGGATCGAGCACGAGTGGGAGGTTTTCCGGCGAGCGGTCGAATACGACCGGCACGAAGTGACCGCTCAGCTGCGACTCGCCGCCGGTCGGCCGCACCGCCGCGGACTGACCTACGCGCCGGTCCTGGCAGCCGCCGCAGAGGTCGTCGACCTCGGAGTGTGCAGCGCACTGTTGGACCGTGGCCGGTGGACGGCGCCCTCGGCCGAAACGGAACTCGCGCGGGACGCCCTCGCCCGCGCGTCCGTTGCGGCAACGCGGTTCGGGGAAACCCGGTTGACCAGGGTGTCCACGGGCGTCGGATCTCCTGCCCCGACGCGTGCCCGGTGCGTCGAATTGTGGACCCGCCCTGGTATGACGGTGCACGCTCCGTATGCGGCAGCGATCCGGTCCGGCGACGGATGCGTCGAGTTGACCGACTGCGGCGTCATATTGCGGATCGAAGGCGTCGACCCACGTGGTGGCCTGGGGGAGAGCGTCTCGCACGGTGAGGTCATCGGCCGGGTCGCGGTCGCCGGCTCCGGGCTGGGGCGGCTCAGGGTGTCGCGGCGCATGGGGTCGGCCGAAACCGGTCCGTTGTTCGCGCTCCCGGACGGGGAGTACGAGATCGAGGGAGCGGCCGATCCGTCCGTTCTCGTCGGCGTTCCGGCGGTGCCGGACCCGAGCCGGCAACTGCTGCGCGAACGCCGGCGCCGGGACCGTGCAATGGGTGGCGCCGCGGAGCGCTACTACGCCGACCCGCCGCAGATCGAACGTGGCTGGGGCGCCTTGCTGATCGACAGTCAGGGCCGCGCCTATCTCGACCTGGTCAACAACGTGACCGCGATCGGCCACTCGCACCCGCGGCTGGCGGAGGCCGTGAGCCGGCAGTTGCACCTGCTGAACACGAACTCGCGGTTCCTCTACCGGGCTTACGCCGATTTCACCGAGAGGCTGCTCGAGCACTCACCGGACCCCGCGCTCGACACGGTGATTCCGGTCAACAGCGGCTCGGAGGCGATCGATCTGGCGATCAAGCTCGTGCAGGTCGCCACGGGTCGGCGCGACGTGATCGCCGTGCGTGAGGCCTATCACGGCTGGACCATGGCTGCCGACTCGGTCAGCACCTCGGCGTTCGACAACCCGTCCGCGCTCGCGTCACGCCCGGACTGGGTCCATCTCGTGGATGCGCCCAACTCCTACCGTGGCCCGCATCGCGGCCCGGCCTCCGGGCCCGACTACGCACGCCAGGTCGCCGCGCTCTGCGACCGCCTCGCCGACGCCGGCCGCGCGCCAGCCGCATTCATCTGTGAACCCGTGCTGGGCAACGCCGGGGGCGTCATACCTCCGCGCGGTTATCTGGACGGCGCGTATCCCGCGGTCCGCGCGCACGGCGGGCTGGCGATCGCCGACGAGGTGCAGGTCGGGTATGGCCGGTTGGGCAGCGCGTTCTGGGGGTCGACGATGCAGGGTGTGGTGCCGGACGTCATCGCGGTCGCGAAGGCCGCGGGCAACGCCTTTCCGCTGGGTGCGGTCATCACTCGGCGGGAGATCGTCGATGCGTTGCGCAGGGAGGGCATGTTCTTCTCCTCCGCGGCCGGGGCACCGGCCGGCGCCGTCGCCGGGGCGACCGTGCTGGATGTGATTCGCGACGAGGGGCTACAGCAGAATGCCGCGTGCGTGGGCGCGCACCTCGCTGCCGGGTTGGATCGGCTGGCCGCCATACATCCGCTGCTCGGGACGGTGCACGGGTGCGGGCTGTATCAGGGGATCGAGCTCGTGCGCGACCACGAAACGCTCGAACCGGCGACGACGGAGACCGCGTGGATCTGCGAGCGGCTGCTCGGTCACGGGGTCATCGTGCAGCCCACGTCGGAGCGGCAGAACGTGCTGAAGGTGAAGCCGCCGCTGACCCTCACGATCGACGAGGCGGACATGTTCCTCGCTGCGCTCGACGCCACGTTGTCAGAGTTGCGCGACGCGACTGGGTGAATTCGCGCGCTGGTGACCCGGATCGCGCGTCGGGGCGCTGGTGAGCGCCCCTCGGGTGCGCCGAGTGGGCAGTCGTTGCTGCGAGCCTCGCGCTCTCGTGACGTCTACTGCCCACTCGGCGATTACGGCGATCTCGAAGAGAGCAACGGGGAAGGAAGGACGTCACGCAGCAGCCTCACGAGAGATCGAGGTTAGGTTGGTGGGATGCGAGCGGCTGTGCTGTCGGATGTTCATGGCAACGCCATCGCCTTGAGCGCTGTTGTCGAGGCTGCCCAGCGCGTGTGCGCAGAAGCTTTCTGGATCGTCGGCGACCTTGTGGCGAACGGCCCTCAACCGGTCGAGACGATCGCGATCGCAAAATCGCTTCCGAATCTGGCCATCGTGCGTGGCAACACCGATCGATACGTCCTGACCGGAGACTTGTCGGGGATGATTCCGCCGATAGATCAGCCTCGAACACCCGAGGAAGTCGAGGTGCTGGTGGCTGCGGCTTCGGCACATGCCTGGACGCGGGGTTGCCTCACGGCTGCGGGCCATTACGACTGGTTCGCGGCGTTGCCGCTCGAGGTCCGACGCTGTCTGCCGGACGGCACACGAGTGTTGCTGGTTCATGCCTCGCCGGGTCGTGATGACGGTCCCGGCCTGACGGTCGACACATCCGATCTCGATCTAGCGAAGCAAGGCTGGAACGACTGCGAGGCGGACCTGATCTTCGTGGGGCATACGCATATGCCGGCCGATCGCAGTTCGGGCAGTGTGCGCATGGTCAATGTCGGGAGCGTGAGTTTGCCGCCCCAGCCGCGTGGCGCCTGCTGGGTTCTGCTGGATGCTGACGAGTCCGGCTATTCCTTGACATGGCACGAGACCGACTATGACCGTGATGCAGTGCGAAGTGCCCTTGCCGGGTCACACCACCCGACCCCGGAATGGCTCGCTGGAAAGCTGAAGTTGGACGCGCCAACGCCCGTGCGTGGGTAGGTCGACCGGGTAATCGTTGAGGAGAGCCGGGCACAGGTTCCTGGCGTCGTCGCTGGGTGAGCTGCGGTGCCAGCGCGGCACTGGTGGATCCGATCGGTCGAGGCGCTCGCTGGCGGACCCGACCAGTCTTGGAGCGCCCGACGCCCGCATCGTTCACTCGTCGACTGCGGCCAGTCAGCGGTGGAGCATGTCGCTGTAACGATCCTTCCAATACCGGGCTTCTGACGCTCGTGCGCATAGGCCAGAATCACCGGTCTTCCGTCACTAAGGAAGTAGACGACGCGGAAGTGGAAGCGCGCCGTGCCCTTGCTGCGGACCATCGGCTCTCGGTTCCAGCCGGAAATCGCGGCCACCCATCCGGGCACTGCTCGATCGACTCGAGTGCGCTGGCGACCTCGTCGAACAACGCATGGCCGAGTCCGGGCTCGATCTGTTCGAACCGCTCCGCTGCGGCGAGCAGCTCGGCGCTCGCCTCGGGATGCTCTGGGTGTCTGTCGGTCACTGCCCAGACGCAGGGTACTTGGCAGCGAACCTGGCACGCGTGCTTTCGAACGACCCCAACTTGACGCGGCCACCGAGCACTTCGTTGAGACGACGGTCAACCTCGGCGTACCAGGCGGCATCGGCGTCTGTCGGCGAGACCTCGGTGGGGCCGTCGTGGAGGCTCAGTAACCCAGCGTGGATGACAGCAGCACGCTCGTCCGGAGAGAGCGCAAGCAGCGCCCGCTCAACTTCTGCGACTCCTAATGCCATACGCCGAGACTACGGCGATGCGCCGACAACGCCCGTAGAGCTCCGGAGACCTGAAGCGATTCGCGGTGGGTCGTGCCGGACCTGAGCTTCGGTCGCTGGTGACCGAGCCCACCCGGGCTTCCCAGGTTTGCGGCGAGTGGACAGTAGCTGCGGCGAGCCGGACGGCTCTCGCGAAATCTACTGTCCAGTCGGTGGGGAGCTCGCCGTGCTCAACGGCGCTTGGAGGCCGCGACTGCTGTACGGCGACTCCCAGGGTTGCCCAGCGAACTGATCGTCGCCATCTCGGCGGCCGTCATGCCCTGAGCGTCCTGGCTGGGCACGGAGCCGATCGGCGAGTATGTCCGGATGGATCCGGATGCCTTCGCCCTGTGGTCACCGACGGGATAGCGGCCACCAGGTCTCGCAATCACTTCACGACAAGCTCGGCTCCGGCCCGTCCACGGTGAATGGGCACCGCCGGCCGATGCCGAGTCGCAGCAGCTCTACGTCGCCCGCTTGGACCGTGCGTAGCAAGTGCCCATCCTGCTTCGGGAACTGCTTTGCGCCTCAGCTGTCCGGGACCACGATGACCCATCGGCCGTCGTCGCTGAGCCAGCGATCCAGGCGCAAGCCGGCCTCGTGCAGATCAGCGGTGAGCTGATGGTCGCTGAGCGGACAGGTCACGTAGGACTGTTGCCAGCGACGATCGCCGAAGATGTATGTCGCGACGGCCGAGACCAGTCCGGGATCCGGCCCAGGCCCAAGGCTCGTGTCGCAGGTGATGCCTGCGCCCAAGTCGGATCTGCCGGTGGCCGTCTGTGTCCACTCCGGTGTGAATCGTTGGAGGATGACGGCGCCGTCGCCTGCGACATGGTGCCGGCAGGTTGCCAGCAATCGTTGCCGTGCTGCGGTGTCGGGCACGTTCACCAGGTGCGACGCCAGCAGCACGACGTCGAAGGTTTCGTCCAGGCGGAGCTCTTCGATTGTTGAGAGGACGGCCGTGGCGCCGTGCACGTGGCCGAGCATCTCCGCCGACTCGTCGACCGCTGTCACGTGGTGCCCGGCCCGAACGAGGGGATGAGTCAGCCGTCCCGCGCCTGCGCCGAGGTCGAGCACAGTGCACCCGGGAGGGAGCGCTGAGCTGAGAAGCGCTGGGATTTCGCCGGGCGGCAATGCGGCCCACAACTCGACCGGGCAGCCGTCGGCGGTGATCGCTCCTGATCCGTTGCCGGTGACGTGCGGGTGGCGTCGTTCGTCTGCCATGTCGTGGTCAACCTCCGGCATAGGTGATGCAGTTCCGAACACCACGATCCATCCGATGGCCAGACTGAGTTTCGTGATCCGGACACTGACGCTCGGTAGGGCAGAAAGCGTCGGGTACCTCGGGTGCGAGCGCAAGCAACTCCCGCTCAACCTCGGGGACGTCTCACGCCATACGCCGAATCCACGACGAGGACATCGGGACCGTGTGATCCGGGTAGCAGCCAGCGGCCGTTGCGGCAGACTCTGAGCATGAGTCAGGACACGATGGCGGCTGCGAAGAATCACCTGCACCAGTGCCTTACCTGGGCGCGCGAGGAGGTCTTGCCGAAACTCGATGGGCTCGATGAGTACGACGTACGACGGCCGATGACGCCCACCGGCACCAACCTGTTGGGGCTGGTCAAGCACCTCGCGTTCTACGAGGCGTCGTATTTCGGCTTCGTCTTCGACCGGCCGTATCCCGAGCCGATTCCCGACGTGGACGAGAGCTTCCAGAATCGAGATTCGATGTGGGTGCGGCCGGAGGAGTCTCGTGACCAGGTGATCGACGACTACCGCAGCGCATGTCGCCACGCCGACCGCACGATCGAGGCGCTCGACGGCGATGCGGTGGGCCACGTGCCCTGGTGGGGACCGGACGCCATACCGCTGTTCAATGTGATGGCTCACATGCTGGGTGAAACGCGCCAGCACCTGGGGCATATGGACTTGATCCGGGAACAGCTCGATGGGTGTGTCGGATATGACGTATCGCCGTTATCCGATCGGCAACAAGTCGAATTCGCGGCGCAATGGCGTCGCACGGAGGAAGCTGCTCGGATCGCCGGCGGCCGTCCTGCGGTGCACGAGAATCCTCAGGTATGACGACAGGACCGCGCCAGGGTTGATCACGCTGGGCGTCGGCCGATAGCCAGCAGGTGCTGGCTCAGGTCCCGCAAGCCGGCAACATTCCCGAAGTGGCGCGCGAGAAGCATTGCCGCGGCGCGCAATTCATCGTCGTGAGTGCGCGCGACCTCCAGCGCCATACCGCCGGGGCCTTCCAGGCCATGCACCTCCACGTCCACCAACCCGCCGTCAGTGAGTTCCTCGGCCAGTTCCTCGGAGAGATGGAAGTGTCCCCCGGGAAACCCGTGTCCCAGGTGATCGGTGGCACCCGTCTCGAGCAGGTGCAGCCAATCAGCCGGGTATGGCGACCGCTGGACTTGCTCGGTTGCGACAGCGATCACGCTGCTGAACACGTGTGCCATTGTGCGTGAGATGGCCGCTGCGAAAACATGGCCGCCGGGCCGGACGACGCGCACCGCTTCGCGCAGTGCGCGTACGCGGTCGCCGCGGTCGATGAGGTGATAGAGCGGTCCGAGCAAGAGCACAGCGTCGGAAGTCGCGTCCTTCAAAGGCAGGTCGCGGGCATCGCCTACGAGCGCCGTGAATGTGCCGATCGCTGCTGCGGCGGCCACGTGTGACGGCACCGGGTCGATCAGCGTTACCGAGTCACCGCGAGCTGCCAGCGGAGCTGCGTGTATGCCGGTTGCGCCGCCTACGTCGATGATGCGTGAGCCAGGCGGAACGCGCTGTGTAATCAGCTCTTGAGTCCGCTCGAACTCCAGGACGCCCTGGTCGGATCGGCCGACCAGGCGGTCGTTCTCGTCGAACTGCTCGCCGTAGTAATCCATGATTCTGTCGTCGAGGGCGGACTGCAGGGATTCGTGGTCGGGCATGTCGTCATGATGCCGACGACATCACACTGAGTCGAGCGCATTGCCGACGTTCGATCTGCGATGCGAAGGGGGTGAGGCACTTCTGGCCGGCGTCTCGTCACGGTCTCTCGTAGGACGTGACGGTCCTCGGAGACGACGCCGGTCGGTCCTTGCGGGCCGACGATCGCGCGCTCCACGGCCCGACAGTTGCTGTGAGGTGCGCGCTCCAGTTTGTGGAACGTCTATCGGACCATCCCCAGGTGACGATTTGACCTTCGGGTGGGCCGAAGTCGGAACCTAGTCGGCATGGGAGATGACGAGGGCCTCACGGTCGGGCAATTCGCAAAGCTGACCGGATTGACGGCACACGCTCTGCGGCATTACGACGAAGTGCGTCTGCTCCAGCCCCGGGCCGTTGATCCGGTAACCGGGTATCGCCGGTACGGCCCCGACCAGATCGCGACCGCGCGATTGATCAAAGATCTTCGGTGGCTGGACATGCCGATCGTCCACGTCCGCGAGGTGATCGCCGATCCACAATCGACCGCCGCCCGGGCGGCGCTCACGTCCCACGCCGACAGCTTGCGCCGACAACACGAGCACCTGTCAAGGCAACTACGCCAAACCACCCGGTACGCCACTCAAGGAGTCGACATGCCAGCCCTCACCACCAGCCTCACGCCGGTTCAGATCAAGATCGCAGTGCAGGACCCCGAAGCAGCGCGCACCTTCTATAGCAACGCGTTCGGCCTGACAGAGAGCACGATCCGGCACACCGATGATGCCGACTACGCGGGTTATCAATTCGGCGACTACGGCCAGCCCGGCTTCTTCCTGATCTTCTTCCTCGGCCCGGCCGCCTTCGACCAGCCCGGACGCAGCACGCTGGGTTTCACCGTGCCGGACCTCGACGCCGCCCATCGCCAAGCGCTCAGTGCGGGAGCCACCGAAGCGGTCGGCATCAACACACCCCAAGGCATGCCACGTAACAGCGCAGTCACCGATCCCGACGGCAACTGGATCTGGCTCTACCAGGGCTGACGACGCCGCGTCTCGATCACCGATCGTCTATCGAGACTGCGACGCCTTGTCGAGCCGGGCCAATGACGGCCAATGACGATCTCCGCTCGAAGGGGTTCATGTGTCGTGCTGGATCGCGTGCCGTTCGGCCCGGCGCGCCTTGCCGAGTCGAGCTCGGTCCGGATTCGTTGCCCAAAAGTCGATGGCGTCCTGACCAGCCGCGAACCAACTGGGCTGCTCGTCTTGTAGCCGAGAGATCGTGTGCCCGGCACTGCGTTCTTCGGAAGGCAGGGTCACCCTTCATATCCCTCCGCGAGCGGGCCAGGTCACGAGGCTTCCCACCGTGTACGTGCACCGCCGCCAAAGCGCATGCCTTCGAAATCATCATCGAGCCCCCGATGAAGGACCCGGACCTTCATGCAGGAGGAAATCAGCGACATCGCAGACCCGCACGAACTCGTCATCAGTGCAGGCCAGAACCCAGTCAGTCACGGTGGGCTCATGAAACCGGCAGAGGGCTGCGGCCACGAGCTGTCGAGGGCTCCAGAACACATACCAAACATACGACGCGTGAAGCCCGTCGAGCTCTGAAACCGCTCCTCTCGATCGGGCGGAGCACCCACCACACGATCGGTCTTCGGGACGTGGTCCGTATGCCTGTCAAAGGCGGCGTTTGGCAGACCATTCCGCGTCCTTCCACAGCACCGGCATCGCGCCCACTGCGGCGAACTTCAAACCGGGGTCGTTCGATTGCACGAGGCAGACGATCCTGTTGCCGATGAGGAGTGCGCGGTGCATTGGCGTCGCGTGGAGGAGGCTGCGCCGCGGATCGCCGGCGGCCGTCCCGCGTTTCCGCAGAGATGACGACAGGACCGCGCCAGGGTTGATCACGCTGGGCGTCGGCCGATAGCTGACAGGTGCTGGCTCAGACCCGCAGCCGGGCAGCATCCTGGAGCCGTTAAAGTCCGATCATGAGCACAGGACAGCTCGGCACCGGCAGCGCGGAAATGGACCACCAGTACGGCACCCCGGAGCGCTTGCAGACCAGGGCAAGCTTCTGGGCGCCGAGCCCTCCAGGCGAGTCGCCCCAGGACGTCGCGATCAAGGTCCTGAGAGAGGCGAACGTCCACAAGGTCCTCGAGATCGGTTGCGGTCGTGGCGATTTCGCAAGCCGCATGCGAGATGAACTCGGCGCCGACGTGCTCGCGACCGACCGGTCCGAGGCGATGGTGGAGGCGACGAGGAGCCGCGGGCTCGTTGCTCAAGTCATCGACGCGACTGAATTGCCTTACGAGGACGCCAGTTTCGACGCTGTGGTGGCGATGTGGATGCTCTATCACGTGCCGGACCTTGACCGGACGCTCGGCGAGGTCCGCCGCGTCCTCACCCCCGGCGGGGTCTTCGTGTCGGTCACCAATGGGCGTGAGCACACCGCCGACCTCCTCCGGGAGGTCGGGCTCCCTCTCGCCGAAACGCAGTTCATGACCGAGAACGGCGAAGAGGTGCTGCGCCGGCATTTCGACGATGTCGCCCGGACGATCGCCAACGGCAAGGCGGTTGCCGATCACGCGACCGCTCGCGCTTACCTCTCGACGTTCGTGCCCGAAGTGGCCGACCAACTGCCCGTGTATGACGGCGAGCGCACCTTTACCGGTAGCAGTGCGGTGTTCGTCGCCCGCTGAGCAAGGAGCGTTTGTGGCGACAGTTCAGGGTGCGCCGGGGGGTGCGCAAGACGACCGGGGGAGCGACGCACAATGATGAGATTTGGGGCTAGTGCTGGAGCCGGTGACAGGAGTCGAACCCGCGACATCTTCATTACAAGTGAAGCGCTCTACCAACTGAGCTACACCGGCATACCCGCGGATGCCGCGAGCCGCCTCATGCTACCGGCGGGGTGGGCGTAGCGCCGAATCCGCGTCCGGCCGCCATACGGGCACGACGCCGGGCCGTTGGTCCCTGTGCTCCACGTCGGGGGAGTGTTCACTGATCAAGGCAGCTCCGTCCGGAGCTGCCGCCAATCACCAGCACTCACCCGGAAGGCGCTCCCGTGCCACGCCGCACTCATCGACCCGACCCTCGTCGCGCTGGCGCCGCCGGCGTATGACGACCTGGGAACCCGAGGTCGACCGGTCGCGTATACGGACCGCCGAACCGGGCGCCGACAGCGGTGGCGGCGCTGCTCGTCGCGACAGCACTCGCTGGCTTCCGGCGGCGCCAGATCGACTGACGCGGCGGTCAGTCCTGCCCGACGACGGCGAGGGTATGGCGCGCGATCGCCAGCTCCTCGTTCGTCGGGACGACCAGCACGGTCACCGCGGAGTCGTCGGTCGAGATCCGCCGGGCCCCACGCTCGGCGCATTCGTTGCGGGCCGAATCCAGCCGAATGCCAAGGAATTCCAGACCCGCGACCGCCCGCGACCGCACCGGCGCACTGTTCTCGCCGACGCCCGCGGTGAAGGTGAGCACGTCGAGTCCGCCGAGCACGGCGGCATAGGCACCGACATACTTCCGCAGCCGGTGCCCGACCACGTCGAGCGCCAGCAATGCCGCCTCGTCGCCGCTTTCGGCAGCCGCGCAGACGTCGCGCATGTCGCTGCGGCCGGTCAGCCCGAGCAGCCCGGAACGCCTGCTGATCAGGTGGTCCAGCGCATCGACGTCGTAGTCACCAGTGCGGGCGAGCTGCAGCAGGATGCCCGGATCCAGGTCGCCGGCGCGGGTGCCCATCACCAGTCCTTCGAGGGGCGTCATACCCATCGAGGTGTCGACCGGCCGGCCGCCGGCGATCGCCGACGCGGACGCACCGTTGCCGAGATGCAGCACGATCTGACGCAGCTCGGCGAGGTCTCGCCCGAGGAACCGAGCAGCCTGCGCGGAGACGAATTCGTTTGAGGTGCCGTGGAATCCGTATCGCTGGATGCCCGCGTCGGCGGCGACCTGACGGTCGATCGCATAGGTCGCTGCCGTTTCCGGCAGGTCGGCGAAGAAGCCGGTGTCGAACACTGCGACCTGCGGTGTCCCGGGGAACTCCTCGATCGCCGCGCGGATCCCCGCCACGTTGGCCGGGTTGTGCAGCGGGGCAAGCGCGGACACCGACGCGATCTGCGCGATGACTCGGTCATCGATGCGCACAGGGCGGGTGAGGTCCCGGCCGCCGTGCACCACCCGATGACCGATCGCAACCGGAGGCTCGCCGTCGAGGTCGAAGCCGAGGTGTGCGAGCTGATCGCGGAGTATGCCGAGTGCCGTTGCGACAGCGGGGGTTTGGGCGTGGCCAGCGCTGTCCACTCGGCCATCGGCGGTGCGGTCGCCCACCGTTACCCGGAACGTCGCGTCGTCGCTGCCGAGCCGTTCGACCAGGGCCTGCGCCTCGACGACGCCGCTGTCGGCGCGGACCACTTGCAGCTTGAGCGACGAGGATCCGGCGTTGAGCACGAGAACCCGGTCGGTCACGCGTTCTCCGGTCCGCTGACCACGTCGAGTTCGCCGTGCCCGGACGGGTCTTCGTGGGGGCGGTCCGGCTGGATCGGCAGTACGACGACGGGGCACACCGCCATCCGCGAGCAGTAGTCGCTCGTCGACCCCAATGCGGTGTGCCGCATCGAGCCGACGCTGTGACTGCCCACCACGAGCAGGCTCGCGTCCTCCGACCTACGGACGAGAACGTCTGCGGGAGAGCCGTTTTCGACCTGTCCAGAGATCAGCGGCTCAGGTGTCACGCAGGCGGTGACGTCGCGCAGGACTCGCTGCTGCAGCTCCTGTGCCGCGGCAGCATCCGACGGGCCGGTAGGCGAGTCCGGCTGCCACACCGTGACGGCCTCGATCGCGCAGCCACGCAACCGGGCCTCGTCGATCGCCCACCGGATCGCCCGCAGCGACGTGGGGGAGCCGTCGACGCCGACCAGGATGATGTCCTTGTCGTGCGTTGCGGTCGTCATGACACGCTCCCTTCAAGTTCAGTGTCTGCGGCATTCCACGTCCAATCCTGCACCTCGGGCAGATCCTCGCCGTGTGCGCGGGTCCACTCCTTGGCGCGCCGCCGGGCGTCGACCATCTGCTGCCGGAGTTCGGCCGCACGGGAACCGAGCGAGGGCACCCGGTCGATCACATCCATCACCAGGTGGAAGCGATCCATGTCGTTCATCATCACCATGTCGAACGGCGTCGTGGTGGTGCCCGCCTCGCGGTAGCCACGCACGTGCAGGTTGTCGTGATTGGTGCGCCGGTAGGTGAGCCGGTGGATCAGCCAGGGGTAGCCGTGGTAGGCGAAGACCACCGGCCGGTCGGTGGTGAAGAGGGCGTCGAAGTCGCGGCCGGTGAGTCCGTGCGGGTGCTGTGTCTCGTCCTGCAGCCGCATCAGGTCGACGACGTTGATCATGCGGATCCGCAACTGTGGCAAGTGCTTTCGCAGGATCAAGATGGCCGCCAGAACTTCCAGCGTGGGGACGTCACCGGCGGCTGCGAGGACCACGTCGGGGTCGCCCTCGTCGTTCGACGCCCAGTCCCAGATGCCCAGTCCGCGGGCGCAGTGATCATCTGCCTGGTCCCCGGTGAGCCAGTCGAACTCGGGCTGCTTTCCGGCGACCACGACATTGATGTAGTGGCGGCTCTCCAGGCAGTGCTTCATCGTGGACAGCAGGGTATTGGTGTCCGGCGGCAGGTAGACCCGGACGATCTCGGACTTCTTGTTGACCACGTGATCGATGAATCCCGGGTCTTGGTGCGAGAAACCGTTGTGGTCCTGGCGCCATACATGCGAGGTCAGCAGGTAGTTCAGCGACGACACCGGCGGCCGCCAGTCGATGCTGCGCGTGGTGTGCAACCACTTCGCGTGCTGGTTGACCATGGAGTCGACGATGTGGATGAACGCCTCGTAACACGAGAACAATCCGTGCCGGCCGGTGAGCAGATAGCCCTCCAGCCAGCCCTGGCAGGTGTGCTCGGAGAGCATCTCGACCACGCGCCCGGTGTGCGCGAGGTGTTCGTCGATCGGCCGGATCTCCGCGCCGAAGACCTTGTCCGTCACCTGGTAAACCGCGTCCAGCCGGTTCGACGCCGTCTCGTCCGGCCCGAAGAGGCGGAACGAGTCCGGGTTGTCGCGGACGACATCGATCAGCATGCGGCCGAACTCGCGAGTGGCCTCGTGGACGGTAGCGCCGGGCGACGGGACGCTCACGGCATACGAACGGAAATCCTTGATGCGCAACGGTTTACGGAGTAACCCACCGTTGGCGTGGGGATTGGCGCTCATTCGCCGGGTCCCGATCGGCGCCAGCGCCGCGATCTCCTCGCGCACCCGCCCGTCCTCGTCGAAAAGCTCGCGGGGCCGGTAGGACTCCATCCACTCCTGCAACTGCCGGCGGTGGGTGTCGTTGTCGCGCGTGCCGGCCAGCGGCACCTGGTGCGCGCGCCAGGTCCCCTCGACCGGGACGCCGTCGACTTCACGCGGCCCGGTCCAGCCCTTCGGGGTGACCAGCAGGATCATCGGCCAGGTGGGCCGGTGGTATGGCGCGCCGCTGCGCGCCTCCTGCTGGATCGCGGTGATCAGGTCGTGGGCCCGATCCATCGCTGCAGCCATCTGCTGATGCACGTCGAACGGGTCGTCGCCTTCCACGACGATGACCTCGTGCCCGAATCCCTCCAGCAGCTTGGTCAGCTCTTCACGCGAAATCCTCGCTGGCACAGTGGGGTTGGCGATCTTGAAGCCATTGAGGTGCAATATCGGCAGGACCGCGCCGTCGTGCACCGGGTCGACGAACTTGTTGGCGTGCCACGAGGTCGCCAGCGGTCCGGTCTCGAACTCTCCGTCGCCGACGACGGCGGCGACCACCAGGTCAGGGTTGTCCATCGCGGCGCCGTAGGCGTGCGACAGCACGTACCCGAGTTCGCCTCCTTCGTGGATCGACCCGGGTGTTTCCGGAGCGACGTGGCTCGGGATGCCGCCGGGGAAGGAGAACTGGCGGAACAGCGACCGCATCCCGTCGCGGTCCCGGCTGATCCGGGGGTAGACCTCGCTGTAGGTGCCGTCCAGGTATGCCGAGGCGACCGCGGCGGGACCGCCGTGACCGGGCCCGGCGAGGAAGATCGCGTTGACGTCGCGTTCGCGGATCAGTCTGTTGAGGTGTGCATAGATCAGGTTCAGGCCGGGCGTGGTGCCCCAGTGGCCGAGTAGCCGTGGCTTGATGTCGTCGCGGCGCAGCTCGCGTTCAAGCAGCGGGTTGTCCATGAGGTAGATCTGGCCGACAGCGAGATAGTTGGCCGCACGGAACCAGGAGTCGATGCCGGAGATTTCGTCAGCGGTCAGCGTCATACGACGAGTCTCTACCCGCGAGACGGCCCGCGCCAGGGACCATGGTCACCCCGGTGCGCTTGAATGTATGACGTGACGATGCACGCAGACGACTACCAGGCAAGCCGCGGCCGCTACGACTCGATGAGCTACCGCCGTTGCGGCACAAGCGGATTGGACCTGCCGGCGATTTCGCTAGGCCTCTGGCACAACTTCGGCGACGACGTCCCGCTCGACCGGCAGCGCGCCATCCTGCGTCGCGCCTTCGATTGCGGCGTGACGCACTTCGACCTGGCCAACAACTACGGCCCGCCATACGGCTCGGCGGAGCGCAACTTCGGCGCCATCTTCGCGCAGGACTTCCGGCGCTACCGCGACGAGCTCATCCTGTCGACGAAGGCCGGCTACGACATGTGGCCGGGTCCCTACGGCCAGGGTGGCGGCTCCCGGAAATACCTGCTCGCTTCGCTGGACCAGTCCCTGCAGCGCATGGGCGTCGATTACGTCGACATCTTCTACAGTCACCGGTTCGACGAGACGACGCCGTTGGAGGAGACGCTCGGCGCCCTCGACACCGCGGTCCGGCAGGGCAAGGCACTGTATGTCGGGATCTCGTCATACAGCGGGCAGCGCACGCGGGAGGCCATCGAGATCCTGCGCAGGCTCGGCACTCCGCTGCTGATCCACCAGCCGTCCTACTCGATGCTGAACCGCTGGGTCGAGGATGACCTGCTCGACGTGCTGGGCGTGAACGGCGTTGGCTGCATTGCGTTTTCACCGTTGGCTCAGGGGATGCTCACCGACAAGTACCTCAAGGGCGTGCCGGAGGGTTCGCGCGCCGCGCAGGGCAAGTCCCTGGACCCGAAGCTGCTCACGGAGGACGCGCTCAAGCACGTTCGGGCGCTCAACCGGATCGCGAAGACCCGCGGACAATCGCTGGCCCAGCTCGCGCTCGCGTGGGTGCTGCGCGACGCGCGCGTCACCTCCGCGTTGATCGGTGCCTCCAGCGTGCAGCAACTCGAGGGCAGCCTCGGCGCCCTCGACAACCTCGACTTCGCCGACGACGAGTTGAAGAAGATCGACCGCCACGCCGTCGAGGCGGGCATCAACTTGTGGGCGAGGTCGTCCGCGGGCTGACCGCCGAGGCGGCGTGGCACGTCATACCCGGCCGTAACCCTCGACGGTCGAAGGTTGCGTACACCGGGGGCGCCATACCGCCGCGCCCGCTACGCCCGCCGAAGGACCGCTGGACCGATCCTGAGTGTCAGCCGTGCACATCGCCGAATCCCTTGACACCCAAATGTTGAAGTGCTTGCATTCCTTTGGTCGAAAGTGAACGAATTTGTTTGATTCTCGACACTTCAACTCCTTGGGCAGCAATGCCGTTCATCGGAAGGCCACATCATGGTCGAGTCAGCAGACACTCCTTCGAACACTGGACCCGGCGCCCAGGGCATCGCCCGACGCCTCGGCCTCGGTGCCCCGGTCACCCGGCGCGGCGCGCTCGCGGGCGCGGCGGCGATCGCCGGCGCCGGCTTCCTCAGCGCGTGCGGGACAAAGGGCAGCGGCGGCGGAGGAAAGAGTGCCGCCCCGACCGGCGCCGACAAGAAGTCCGGCGGCGGCAACTCGGTCACCTTCGGGTCCAACTACTCCGACCCGGCCCCGAAAGAGGCGTTCGCGTCGCTGATCTCCGCCGCGGAGGCCAAGACCGGGGTCAAGGTGACGATCAACACCGTCGACCACAACACCTTCCAGAACAACATCAATTCCTACCTGCAAGGCACCCCGAACGACCTGTTCACCTGGTTCGCCGGATACCGGCTGCAGACCTTCGCCTCCAAGGGTCTGATCGACCAGATCGACGACGTCTGGGACACGATCGGCAGCGGCTTCCCCGACCCGATCAAGGCCCTGTCCAAGGGTGCCGACGGGCATTACTACCTGGTGCCGATCTACAACTACCCCTGGGTCGTCTTCCAGAACATGACGGTCTTCGACAAGCACGGCTACGAGGTCCCGAAGGACTGGGACTCGCTGATCACGTTGTGCAAGAAGATCAAGGGCGACGGGCTCATTCCGTTCGCGTTCGCGCAGAAGGACGGCTGGCCCGCGCTGGGCACGTTCGACATCCTCAACCTGCGGATCAACGGCTTCGAGTTCCACATGCAGCTGTGCCAGCACAAGGTGCCGTGGACCGACTCACGCCTCACCGCGGTCTTCGACCACTGGCGGGAGTTGCTGCCCTACTGCCAGACCGGTGCCACCGGCCGCATCTGGCAGGACGCCGCGAAGACGCTGGAGAGCGGGCAGGCGGCGATGATGTTCCAGGGCACCAACCAGGTCGCCGCGCAGTATGTCGCGGACAAGGCCGACCTGAAGGCCCTCGACTTCTTCGTCTACCCGGAGATCAACCCCACCTGGGCCCAGGACTTCATGGACGCTCCGGCGGACGGTTTCTGTATCTCGGCCAAGGCGAAGAACGTCACCGCTGCCAAGAAACTGCTCGAATACATCGGGACGGGTGACGCCGAGGCGGCATACCTGAAGTACGACCAGTGGGACGTTGCCGTGGCCTCCGATGCGAAGGTGCCGAGCTACAACGCCATCCAGAAGAAGTCGGTGGACGTCATCAGTAAGTGCAAGTCGGTCGCGCAGTTCCTCGACCGTGACAGCGACGGTGGGTTCGCCGACAACACAGTCGCTGCCGCGTTCGACAGCTTCATCAACAACCCGACCGCGGGTGAGGCCAAGTCGATCATGAAGAGTCTCGAAGCCCAGGCGAAGACCGTCTTCACGTCATGACGCACAGCGACGTGCGCGCGGCTCCGGCAGCAAAATCGCCGGGGCCGCCGCGCCGCCGACGGAGGCGTCTACGGGCGTTCTCCCGGCGCGACAAAGTGCTGATGGCGGTGATGCTCGGCATCCCGCTGCTCGCCGACGTGTGCTTCATCTGGCTGCCGGCAGTAGCCACGGTCGGGCTGTCCTTCACCACCTGGGACAACCTCGGCGGCTTCAGCTCGATCAAGAACAACGGCCTGGGCAACTATAAGTTCGCCGCGCAGGTCGACCCGCAGTTCTGGCCGGCGATCTGGCACAACGTGCTGTGGCTGCTGGTGTTCGTCTGCATCGCCACGCCGCTCGGCATGCTCTTCGCGGTGCTGATCGACCGCAACATCCGCGGCAGCCGGATCTACCAGAGTGTGCTGTTCCTGCCGGTGATGTTGTCCCTGGCACTGATCGGCATCATCTGGGAGCTGATCTACTCCCAGAACTTCGGCCTGCTCAACACGATCCTCGGACGAACCGGGAACACCAACGCCATCGACTGGCTCGGCAACCCGCACCTGAACCTGTGGGCGGTGCTCGTCGAGGCCAGCTGGCGGCAGGCCGGCTATGTGATGGTGCTCTATCTGGCCGGACTGAAGGCCGTCGACCCGACATTGCGGGAAGCGGCCGCACTGGACGGCGCCGGCGCCTGGACGACGTTCTGGCGGGTCATTTTCCCGGTGATGCGCCCGATCAACGTCGTCATCCTGGTCATCACCGTGATCGAGTCGCTGCGCGCCTACGACTTGGTCTACATCACGTCCAAGGGTGCGGTGCTGCCTGGCCTGGAGCTGCTGTCGATGCTCGTCACCGAATGGATCATGGGCCAGACCCAGCGCATCGGTTACGGATCCGCGCTGGCGACGGTGTTGCTGCTGGTCTCCCTGGTGCCCATCTGCATCTTCTTGTGGACCAACTTCCGGAAGGAGCGGACCCGATGACCGCCACCGCAAAAGTGTCGGCGCCCCCCGGGGTCGGTGCCCGGACTCCCGCGGGACGAATCGCCGCAACGGCGTTCATGATCGTGATGACCGTGTTGTGGATCCTGCCCATCGTCTTCGCGATCTACGTGGCGTTGCGGCCGATGGCGAGCACCGCCAAGTATGGCTACGTCTCGCTGCCGCACGGCGGGCTGACGTTCCACAACTTCAGCTCCGCCTGGTCGCAGGGCGACATGGTCCACTACTTCCTCAATACGGTCTACATCGTGGTGCCGGCGGTGATCGTCACCCTGGTGCTGGCATCGGCGGTCGCGTTCGTGCTGTCCCGGCTGCGGACCTGGTGGAGCGTGGCGCTGCTGATCCTCTTCACAGCAGGCAATCTGCTGCCGCCGCAGGCGATCATCACCCCGCTCTACTGGATCTACACCCAGCTCGTCGTGCCCGGGTGGATGAGCTCGTCCGGCACGCTCTACAACACCTACCTCGGGCTGATCATCATCAATGTCACCTTCCAGTTGGGCTTCTGCGTCTTCGTGCTGCGCAACTTCATGGCGAGCATCCCCGAGGAGATGTACGAAGCCGCTCGGGTCGACGGTGCGAGCGTATTCACCCAGTGGTGGCGGCTGACGCTGCCGATGTGCCGCCCGGCGCTCGCCGCACTGGGAACCCTGCTGACGACGTGGATCTACAACGACTTCTTCTGGGCGACGGTGCTGATGAGTTCGGGCAGCAAACGCCCGATCACCTCTGCCCTCAACGATTTGCAAGGGCAGTTCGTCAGCAACCAGAACCAGATCGCGGCCGCGGCGCTCCTCGCCGCGATCCCGACCCTGGTCGTCTACCTGGTGCTGCAACGGCAGTTCATCGCCGGGCTCTCGCTCGGCTCCACCAAGGCCTGACCTTCCTGGCCCGGCCGGTTCGACAGGAGAGCCATGAACTCTTGCTCCCGAGTTGCCGACGTCACCGGGATCTGCCACCTTTCCGGGGCCGTGGGTGCCGAAGGCAGCCGAGTCCAGTGGGTTCGCCGTGACCTCCTGAGATGTCCCCTCAACGCCGGCCACGCGTCCGCCACTGCTGACGCGGATGCGCGGCCGGTCCCCATTTTCCCCGTCAGGCAACAGAATTGGACAACGTGACCATGCTCTTTCCCGGGTGTGCCGGAACGAATCTCTGCTTCGACGAGCCCGTGGCGGGCGAGCCGCTCCCGCTGCTCAGGCCGGTGGTGTGGGGGCACGGAGCTGCAGCTGGGGACGGGCTGTCGCCGCGTCCCGGCCGTCCGTTGCTGATCGAGGGCTGGCGCCCCGATGTCGTGCGCCCGGGCTTGGCCGGGCATCGCGTCGTCGCGGACTCCGGGTCGGGGTTTGCGGCCGGCCGTTCGTGGACCACGAAGTTTCTGCTCTCGTCGATCTCGCGGACCGATCGTGTTCTCACGATGAGCGCCGAGGATCGCGACGCCGGTCTCGGGTTGGAGACCGAGGTGGAGTCGTTGCTGGGCGGCGCCATACGCATCCGGCATACGGTGACCAATCGCGCGCCCGGCCACTACCTGCTGGACGAACTGTCGGTGAGCGTGCCGATCGCTGACGATCTCACCGAGGTGCTCGACTTCACCGGGCGGCACGGCGGCGAGCGATCACCGCAGCGGCACCACGTTGCCGATGGTGTGTGGCTGAGGGAGTCGCGCGCCGGCAAGCCGGGCTGCGGCTCGGCGACGATGCTGGTCGCGGGGACTTCTGGTTTTGGCTTCGCGCACGGCGACCTGGTGGGGCTGGCCGTGGCGTGGGGCGGCAATTCGCGCATCGGCATCCAGCGTGGACCGCAAGGTGTTGCAGCACTTTTCGGCGGTGAGCTGTTGCAGCCTGGTGAGGTCGTGCTCGGCGAGGGCGAGAGTTATCGCACTCCGTGGGTGTTCGTCGTCGCTGCGGGCGACGGGCTCGACGGCGTGGCCGGTGCACTGCACGACTGGCAGCGTTCGCTGCCGGCGCACCCGGGCCCGCAGCCGGCGACGCTGAACGTGTGGGAGGCGGTCTATTTCGATCACCGGCTGGAGAAGCTCGAGGAACTCGCCCGCCTCGCGGCCCGGGTCGGGATGGAACGCTTCGTGCTCGACGACGGCTGGTTCCATCTGCGGCGAGGGGACCACGCCGGCCTCGGTGACTGGTGGGTCGACGATCAGGTGTGGCCCGAGGGCCTGCGCCCGCTGGCCGACACCGTGCACGGATTCGGCATGGCGTTCGGGCTCTGGTTCGAGCCGGAGATGGTCAACCCCGACTCCGACCTGTTCCGGGCGCACCCGGAGTGGGTGCTGCAGCCGGCCGGGCGATTGCCGGCGGAGCAGCGCCGTCAGCAAGTGCTGGATCTGACACAGGACGCTGCCTGGCGGTGGGTCCGCGACCGCATAGATGCCGTATTGACAGAGGCATCAGTCGATTTCGTGAAGTGGGACCACAATCGCGATCTGCTGGAGGCTGGCAGCACTGCCGCCAGGGGAGCCCCGGCATACCACGCCCAGAACGTGGCCTATCTGCGTCTGCTCGACGACCTGCGGGAGCGGCATCCGCAGATCGCCTGGGAGTCGTGCGCGAGCGGTGGCGGCCGGATCGACCTCGGCACGATCGAGCACGTGCAGCGGTTCTGGACCTCGGATATGACGGATGCGCTTGCCCGGCAACGGATCCAGCGGTGGACGGTGCAGCTGATCGCTCCCGAATACCTCGGCGCGCACATTTCGGCGCCGGGGTCGCATCAGACGGGCCGGCATTTCGATCTCGATTTCCGGGCCGGCACAGCGCTTTTCGGATCATTCGGCATCGAGTGGGACCTCACCGCAGCGACGGAGGAAGACCTGGACCGGATCGCCGAGTGGACGCGGATCTACCGTGCGCATCGCGCGTTGCTGCAGGGCGGCCGGACCTTCCGCTGTGATCTGCCGGGCGCGGAGGTGCATGGCTACGGCGTCGTCGCGCCCGACGGTGGGGCGGCGATCCTGGCACTGGCCCAGCTCGACGAGAGCGTCGCCAATCGCGGTGTGACACTGCGGATTCCGGGTCTGCGGCCGGACGCGTCATACCGGGTCTCGTGGCTGGGTCCGGTGGACCTCGCCGCAGGTTCGGGTACGCCGGCACTCGACCCGGCCGGACCGCTGGGCGATCACCCGATCTCCGGCGCAGCCCTGGCGGAGACCGGTCTGTGGCTGCCCCGGCGCAAGCCGGAGACGATCACCGTCATGCATATCGCCGTTGCGGAGCCCGAGTAGAGGCATGCCTCCGAGCGGTGTGAGACGACGACCAGCACGGTGCCGGTGCTCCGCGAGCTTGCGAGCGGGAGCCGGCGCTGGGCTGCGAGGAGTCGAGCCAGATAGCTCAGCGAGGAGGCATGCGGAGCGCGCCGTCCAGGCGGATGACTTCACCGTTGAGCATGGGGTTGTCGACGATGTGCGCGACGAGCGACGCGTATTCGTCGGGGCGACCAAGCCGGGAGGGGTGGGGGACCTGGGCTTCGAGCACGGACTTCACGTCGTTCGGGAGACCGGCGAGCATCGGGGTCTCGAAGGTGCCGGGCGCGATGGTGACGACGCGAATTCCCTTGTCCGCCAGGTCTCGTGCGGCGCTGAGGGTCAGTCCGACGATGCCGGCCTTGGACGCCGCGTAGGCCGCCTGGCCGATCTGCCCGTCATACGCGGCGATCGACGCCGTCATCGTGATGACGCCTCGGTCGTCGTCGACGGGCTCGTTGCCGGCCATCCGCTCGGCGGCCAGCCGCACCACGTTGAAGGTGCCGATGAGGTTGATCTGCACGACCTTGCTGAACGCGTCGAGCGGCAGCACGCCGCGCTTGCTGAGGATGCGACCGGGGGTGGCGACTCCTGCACAGTTGACGACGATGCGCAGCGTGCCCAGCTCGGCAGCCGTGTCGAGAGCGGTCTGCACCTGCGCCTCGTCAGTGACATCAGCGGCGGCGAATCTTGCTCTGTCGCCGATGGATTCGGCGACGTCGGCGCCCTTGGAGGTCGGCAGGTCGAGGATGACGACGGCCGCACCCTGCGCCGCGATCTTGCGTGCGGTGGCCTCGCCGAGGCCGGAGCCGGCCCCTGTGACCAGGGCGACGGTGCTCGAGTCGATGTTCATCGGGTGGTGCCCTTTCCGTTGCTGATGTCCTTGAGCAGGTGTCGTGAGATCACCAGGCGTTGGATCTGGTTCGTGCCTTCGAAGATCTGGGTCACCTTCGCCTCGCGCAGGAAGCGCTCGGCCGGGAAGTCGGTGGTGTAGCCGGCGCCGCCGAGGACCTGCACGGCGTCGGTCGTCACCCGCATCGCGGCGTCGGTGGCAACGAGTTTGGCCACTGCGGCCTGCTTGGCGAACGGGCGTCCCGCGTCCTTGAGGCGGGCGGCGAGCAGGTAGGTCGCGCGGGCCGCGGTGACCGCCGCCTCCATGTCGGCGAGCAGGAAGGCCAAGCCCTCGAACTCGCCGATGGCGCGCCCGAATTGCGTGCGCTCCGAGGCGTATGCCGCGGCGACGTCGAGCGCGGACTGTGCCAGGCCGGTCGCAGCTGCCGCGATGCCGAGCCGGCCGGCGTCGAGTGCGGCCAAGGCGATCGGCATACCGTCACCGCGCATGCCGATCATCCGGTCGGCGGCGACCGGGACCTTGTCGAAGTGAACCTCGGCGACAGGATCGCCGGCGAGGCCCATCTTGCGCTCGGGTGCGCCGAAGCTGAGTCCGGGCGCGTCTGCCGGCACCACGAAGCACGAGACGCCCTTGCTGCCGGCGTCGTCGGTGCGGGCGAACGTCGTGTAGTAGTCGGCGTGCGCGGCGTGGGAGATCCAGCTCTTGGTGCCGGACAGCGTCGCGGTGCCGTCGTCGGCGAGCACCGCGCGCGTCCGCATCGCCGCAACATCGGAGCCGGCTTCGCGCTCGGAAAGGCAGTAGCCGCCTAGGGTTTCGCCGCCGAGCATGTCCGGAAGCAAGGCGGCGCGTTGCGCTGGGGTGCCGAAGTGCTCGACGGGGTATGCCGTGAGGGAGTGCACCGAAACTCCGACGGCGACGCTCATCCAGGCTGCGGCGATCTCTTCGACGACCTGCAGATAGACCTCGTAGGGCTGACCGCCACCGCCGACCTCCTCGGGGTAGGCCAGTGACAGCAGACCCGCCCGCCCGAGGACACGGAAGACCTCGCGTGGCGGGGTGCCGGCACGCTCGGCCTCGTCGACACGAGGGGCAAGTTCGCGTGCGGCAATCTCGCGGGTGAGCTCGATCAGGTCCGCAGCATCGGCCGTGGGAAGGATGCGTTCGACCGGCATGCCACCGAGCGTAATCCGGATCACAGAGACCACCCAACCGGGGTTGGATACAGGAATATTTACGGCATATGATGTCAAGAACGAAAGATCTTCAAGCATTGGCGAAGGATGTGACGGAAATGGGCGTCTTCCCGAAGGTGGTCGTCGAGCAGGCCCACAGCAGTGCCTGGGCACTTCGGCGCGATGTCGCCGCGACGATGAACCCGGCGAACCCGGCGGATTCGTCGTTGGAGCAGGCCGCGGAGACCCTTCGCGCGCGCGGATTCGACGTTGTCGGTCATCAGGACGGGCTCCTGGACGCAGCCGCGCTCGACGGTGCCGATGTCCTCGTCATCGACCACCCCTCCGACACCCACGCCGAGCGCGTCACCGGCGACCTGCCCCCGGTCCTCGAGCCGGCCGAGCTGGACACCGTCGTCGAATTCGTCGAGCAGGGAGGCGGACTCGTCGTTCTCGCCGAGTGCGACCAGGACACCTACGGCAACAACGTCAACGAGCTGCTCGCCCGCTTCGGCCTGCACATCACGAGCACCACAGTGCACGAATCCCTCGAGGGCGGTCGCCGGTTCCACGACAACGCGACCTGGGTGCTCGCCGAGGTCGAGGGCGGCCTCGGGCAGGGCCTGCTCGCCGGCGTCGACGAACTGTGCTTCTACCGCGCCGGCGTCATCGACGTCAGTGGTGCACCCGACGCGCAGGTGCTGGCGCGCACCAGTTCCACGGCATACCCCGCTCGGGAGCCGCTCGCCGTCGCGCTGCCGTATGGCGCGGGCCGCGTCGTCGTGCTCGCCGACTCCGACCTCGTCGGGGATGACTCGATCCACGAGCTCGACCACCGCCGCTTCTGGACCAACCTGGTGACCTGGGCAGCTGCCGCTCGCAAGCCCCGCACCACCGTGACCTCGATCGGTTCCGGTGTCGAGCGCAGCCCCGAGTGGCTGGCGCTGAAGGCGGCCGTGGAGGAGCTGCGGCTGATGCAGGCCAAGGATGGCTCCATTGACGCGGCCGAGCACGACCATGCTCGCGCTGCCGCCCTGGTCGAGGAGATGAAAACCCAGATCGCCGGGTTGGCACCGCGATTCCCGCATGACGCCGACTACCTCGCTCAGCTTCCCCTCGACCTGACCACGTGGGTCGACGGCGGTTTCGCCAAGCCCGACTTCCTCGACTCGCTGATGAAGTTCCGTCCCGACCTGTGCCGGCGGGATGGCATCGAGCACCTCGTCGTCTTCCCGATGTATACCCAGAACGGCAACCTCGACCGGGTCTTCGAGGCGATTCTGCTGTCGGTGCAGTGGCCGGACTGGCTGGCCAAGGTCGAGGAGACCTACGACAACAAGATGTTCCTCGCGGTCAACTTCATCGACTTCACCCCGGGCTACGACACCAACTCTGCGGTGCTCTTCCCAGAAACCGTTGCGGTCCGCGAGGTTCCGAAGTTCAGCTGGGGTGCGATCTTCTGCGACCGCGAAGGCGCGCGCTTCCGCCGGGTGGTCTCGGCGGCGTCCGAGCTTCTCTCGCTGCAGCTGCCGCCGGACGCTGAGCGACTGGTCGCCTCCCAAGAGCTCGCGCAGTCGACCTTCGCGATGTGGGACATGATCCACGACCGCACGCACAGCCACGGCGACCTGCCGTTCGACCCGTTCATGATCAAGCAGCGGATGCCGTTCTGGATGTACGCGCTCGAAGAGCTGCGCTGCGACCTCAACACCTTCCGCCAGGCGGTCAAGCTCGAGGACGAGGGTCAGCCCTACGCCCGATCCGTCCAGCTGGCAATCCTTTTCGACCGGCTCTTCCGCTTCCCGATCACGGGTGACCGGGTGCGCAACTACGACGGCCTCGGCGGGCAGCTGATGTTCGCCTACTTGCACAAGGCCGGAGCGCTGCACTGGACCGACAACCGGTTGTCGTTCGACTGGCGCCGGGTGCCCGAGGTCGTCGTCGACCTGTGCGGACGCGTCGAGGAGCTCTACCGCACCGGCATCGACCGGTCGAAGGTCGGGCACTGGCTGGCGGCATACGAATTCGTGACGACGTATGTCGCCCCGAGCCCGGCCTCCGCCTGGGCGAAGGGCCCGCAGGCCTTGCCGCTGGACGGGCCGGTCAAGGCGCTGGTCGACCTCGTCCAGCCGGACGAGTTCCCGCTCAACGTGTTCTACGAGGCGCTGCGCAAGAAGATGGCCGACGTGATCGCGTCCACCTCCGGCATCACCGCGGCCACCCCCGACGCCGCATGACGGATCTCTCTGGATCCGTCGTCGTCGTCACCGGCGCGGCCGGTGATCAGGGCAAGCCCACGGCAGCCGCGTTCGCGGCGGCCGGGGCAACCGTTGTCGCCGCCGGCCGAGATGCAGCCCGGCTGGCCGAGGTCGTCGCACTCGACCCGGAGCACATCGTCGCCTCGGTCGTGGACCTGAGCAACGAGTCGGCGACCCAGGAATGGGCCCGCATGCTCCTCGCCGAGCACGGCCGGGTCGACGGTCTGATGCATCTGGTCGGCGGCTGGCGTGGCGGCAAGGGCATCGTCGAGAGCGACCTGGGCGACTGGGACTTCCTGCACCTCAACCTGATTCGCACCCTGCAGCACGCGACGCGGGCGCTGCACGATCCGTTGCTGCAATCGCCGCACGGTCGTGCCGCGATCATCTCGACCAGCGGATTGAACAAGCCCCGGGCGACCAACGCGGCATATCTGACGGCGAAAGCAGGCGCCGAGATGTGGCTGCGCGCGGTAGCCGACTCCTTCGCCGGCAGCGACGCGGCTGCCGCCATCGGCCGGATCATGGCGCTGGTGACCCCGCAGATGCAGGCCGCGAAACCGGACGGCTACCAGAGGTTCACCCCGGTCGAGACGATCGCCGACTGGCTCGTCGGGCTCTATGACCGGCCCGCCGTCGACGTGAACGGCGTGATTGAGACCATTAACCGGTGAGCGACTCCCAGACATTCCCCGCGCCCCTGCACGACCCGGCCGCGCGTGGCTTCGCCAGCGACAACTACTCCGGTGTGCACCCCGAGGTGCTGGCGGCGATCGTGCGCGCCAACGGCGGCCACCAGGTGTCGTATGGCGAGGACGACTACACCGCACACCTGCAGGACATCTTCGCCGAACACTTCGGCCTGGGCGTGCAGGCATTCCCCGTCTTCAACGGCACCGGCGCGAATGTCGTTGCCCTGCAGTCGGTTACCGAACGCTGGGAGTCGGTCGTCTGCACCACCACCGCGCACATTCACGTCGACGAATGCGCGGCACCGGAGCGAATGGGCGGCCTGAAGCTGATGACCGTCGCGACCCCGGACGGCAAGCTGACGCCGGAGCTGATCGACACCGTGCCACTGCGCCGAGGCGACGAACACCACGCGCAGCCACGCGTCGTCTCGATCACCCAGACCACCGAGCTGGGCACGGCATACACCGTGGCGGAGATCCGGGCGATCGCCGAGCACGTGCACGAGCGTGACATGGTGCTGCACGTCGACGGCTCACGACTGTCGAATGCGGCTGCGAGCCTTGGAGTTTCGTTCCGTGAGATGGTCACGGACACGGGTGTCGACATCGTCTCATTCGGCGGCACGAAGAACGGTTTGATGGTCGGTGAAGCGGTGCTGGTGCTCAATCCCGACGTGGTGTCGGGCATGAAGTACCTGCGCAAGCAATCCATGCAGCTCGCCTCGAAGATGCGCTTCATTTCGGCGCAGCTGATCGCGCTGCTCACGGGTGACCTCTACCTGCGCAACGCCGGGCACGCCAACGCGATGGCGCAGCGGCTGGCCGACGGTGTGCGGGACCTGCCCGGGCTGACGATCCCGTTGCCGGTGCAAGCCAACGGCGTTTTCCCGATCCTCCCGCGCGAGGTGTCGCTGCGGCTGATGGAGCAGTTCCGCTTCTACTTCTGGGACGAGGCGGCCGGTCAAGTGCGCTGGATGTGCTCGTTCGACACCACCGAGTCGGATGTCGACGCCTTCATCGCCGCCGTCCGCGCGGAGCTGAACTGATCGGAGTTCAGCCGATCGGTCGCCGCACTGTCCTCGGGATCGTGCGGAATTGCGTCGTCCACCGAAACTGGTGACAGCTCAGGGCGTTTCGCGAGCCGGTGGTCACCTGAACTCTGGTGTTTGAGCCGCCGCTCGATCCACGGAGCCAGGTGGGTGCGTGCCCACGCGGCATGACCTTGTGCAGCTTCGAGGCGGGTGAGAGGCGGGGCCGGCGGAAGCGGGACTGCCCAGTCGCGGTCGCCGTCGCGCAGACCGAGCGTCCACGCAGCCTGCGCGGCGACGCGCTGGTGGCCGAGTGTCGACAGATGCAACCGGTCCGGACCCCACATCCGCACGTCGCGCAGCGACCGCAGCGTCCACGTGTCGAGAACGAAGGCGTCGTGCCGCGCCGCGATGCCCCAGACGTTCGCGGTGTGGATGGCGACCCGGCGGCCGATCACCTTCAGGAACGGCGCCCAGGTCGGATCGCAACTCGTCGCCATCAGCACGTCGGCCCCGGTCTCGCGGATCCGCACGACCGCACGCTCCAGGTCGTCGGCAAGGGCGTCTAGGTCGGCCTGGGGACGCAGGCAGTCGTTGCCGCCGGCGACGATGCTGACCAGGTCGGGCTGCAGCGCGAGTGCGTCGTCGAGCTGGCGGCCGGTCACGTCGGCGAGCAGCTTGCCGCGAATCGCGAGGTTCGCGTAGCCGAATTCCATGTGCTGCGAATCATTTTCGCGCGCGAGAAAGGCGGCGAGCCGGTCGGCCCAGCCGACATACGCATCGTCGTCGGTCGGCGAGGCATCGACCATTCCCTCGGTGAACGAGTCGCCGATGGCGACGTAGCGCTGCCAGCGGCGCGGTTGCGGCCTCACGGCAGGGTCCAGTCGATCGGGTCCGCGCCCTGCTCGGTGAGTAACTGGTTGGCCCGGCTGAACGGGCGCGAACCGAAGAAGCCCGAGTGTGCGGACAGCGGGGACGGGTGCGGGCTGGTCACGTAGGGGACCTGCCCGAGGTGCTCGGCCAGCCCACGTGCGTCGCGTCCCCACAGGATCGCCACGAGTGGACCGCCGCGCGCGACGAGACCGCCGATGGCGGCCGCGGTGACGTGCTCCCAGCCCTTCCCGCGGTGGCTGGCCGGAGCGCCCGAGCGGACGGTGAGGACCCTGTTGAGGAGCAACACGCCACGGTCCGCCCACGGCGACAGGTCGCCGTTCGTGGGACGCGGACACCCGATGTCGTTCGTCAGCTCCTGGTAGATGTTCTGCAGGCTCCGGGGGATGGGCGTGACATCGGGTGCGACCGCGAAGGACAGGCCGATCGCATGGCCGGGCGTGGGGTAGGGATCCTGGCCGACGATCAGCACACGTACGTCCTCCAACGGCCGCTCGAATGCCCGCAGCACCTTGTTCCCGCTGGGCAGATAGCCGTGTCCCGCAGCGATTTCCGTGCGCAGGAACGCGCCGCAGCCGGCGATCTTGTCCTGCACCGGCTCGAGCACCGGCAGCCAGGAGGGGTGCACGAGTTCCGGGAGGGGGCGCACCGTCATACCGACAACCTAACCAAGCCTCGCCGGACGCCGGACTGAGGGAGGCAGGGGAGCGCTGGCGAACCTACACTTTGCGGGTGCACCGTTACACAGAGGAGACCGAGCAGCTCGGTCACGCGATTCTGAAGTATGCCGCCGACCGGCTGGCGCTCGACCCCGTCCCACTCGACTTCAGCCGGTCCGTCGAAGAGCTGGACGCTGTTGCGGGCGGCGCGATCTCGCCCGACGGCATCGGTGGCCAGGCGGCGCTGAAGCTCTTTGAGGACGAGCTCGCGCTCGCCTGCCTGTCGATCGACCATCCACGGTATTTGTCGTTCATCCCGTGCGCGCCCACCCGCGAGGCGGCGATGTTCGACCTGGTCGTCGGGGCGTCTTCGATCTACGCCGGTTCGTGGCTGGAGGGCGCGGGTGCGGTGTATGCCGAGAACCAGGCGTTGCGGTGGATCGCCGATCTCGTCGGCCTGCCAGACGGCGCAGGAGGCGGCTTCGTGCAGGGCGGCACGATCGGAAACCTGTCCGCACTCGTCACGGCACGGGTCACCGCACGGGCCAACGCATCCCGGAACCCCAGCAGTTCCAGGCCGTTCCGGGTGGCAGCGACCGCCGGATCCCATTCGTCGATCGCGTCGGCGTGCGAAGTGATGGACGCCGAGCTGGTGCCCGTGCCCGTCGACGATCAGCTGCGACTGACCGGCGACGCGCTGCGCCAGGTGCTGCTGCGCGAGGGCCCGGAGACGTTCTTCGCCGTCGTCGCGACCGCCGGCACCACCAACCTGGGGATCATCGACGACCTGGAGTCGGTGGCAGCCGTGTGCCAGGAGTTCGGCATCTGGTTCCACGTCGACGGCGCGTATGGCGGTGCCGGTCTCGCCGCGCCCAGCGTGCGCGGGCGCTATCGCGGTGTCGAGCAATGCGACTCGTTCATCGTCGACCCGCACAAGTGGCTCTTCGCCCCCTTCGACTGCTGCGCCCTTCTCTACCGTGAGCCGGCGCTGGCGCGCGCCGCACATACACAGCACGCGTCATACCTCGACGTGCTCAATGAGACGCCCGACTGGAATCCGACCGATTACTCCGTCGGTCTGACCCGTCGGGCTCGAGGGCTGCCGTTCTGGTTCTCCCTGGTCGCCAACGGCACGGGCGCCTACACCGCGGCGATCGAGCACACCCTGGACGTGGCCCGGTTCGCCACCGACCAGATCAGGCACCGCCCGGAGTTCGAGCTGGTTCGTGAGCCGGATCTGACCGTGGTCGCCTTTCGGCGGCTCGGCTGGGATGCCACGGACTATCAGCGCTGGTCCGACGGCCTGCTGCAACGGCAGGAAGGCTTCGTCGTGCCGAGCTCGCACGACGGGGAGACCATCGCGCGATTCGCGATCGTCAATCCGAGAACCACGACGGACGACATCGTGGCGATCCTGGACTCGATGGTCTGAGCGGCTGCTCCACCACATCAGTCACACGCGTCACGACATGCCGTGCGCGGTGCTTGCCGGAATGACATCCGTGTGATTCTGCGCCTATCATCGGAGGCGGACAACCGGCACACCACGTGAAGGGATCGCATTTATGGGCGCCGCCGAGCAGCAGGTGATGCCGCCGAACGACGGCGAACTCAGCGAACGTGACGCCGCGATCCTTTCGTTCGAGCGCAACTGGTGGAAGCTGCAGGGCGCCAAGGAGCAAGCGATCCGCGAGACGTTCGATATGAGTTCGACCCGCTACTACCAGGTGCTCAACGCCGTCATCGACACTCCCGCGGCGCTTCGGCACGACCCGATGCTGGTCAAGCGCTTGCAGCGGCTGCGGGCCGGCCGGATGCGGCAGCGCACCGCGCGCCGGCTCGGCTTCGACGTCGAGTAGGGCGCGGTCGGCGCCCCTGCGGCATGCGCAACCTTCGACGGTCGAGGTTTACGCGCGCACCTGGGGAGCCCAAGTCACCCCCGCTGCCGCCGCAACTCACTGCGGGCCAGCGACGCGATGTGCACCTCGTCAGGGCCGTCGGCGAAACGCAGGGTGCGGATGCCGGCATACGCCTTCGCGAGCGGGAAGTCCTGCGACAAGCCTGCGGCGCCGTGCAGCTGGATCGCCTTGTCGAGGATCCACTGCACGGTCTCCGGGGTGACGATCTTGATCGCCTGGATCTCCGAGTGCGCGCCCTTGTTGCCGACCGTGTCCATCAGCCAGGCGGTCTTCAGCACCAGCAGCCGGAGCTGCTCGATGCGCACCCGCGACTGTGCGATCCAGTCGCGGACGACACCCTGATCGGCCAGTGGCCGGCCGAACGAGACGCGCGAGTCGGCGCGCTCGCACATCAGCTCGATCGCCCTCTCCGCCAAGCCGATTGAGCGCATGCAGTGGTGGATGCGACCCGGCCCGAGCCGCGCCTGCGCGATCGCGAAGCCCATCCCCTCGCCCGCGATCAGGTTGCCAGCCGGCACCCGCACGTCGTGGAACTCCAGCTCCGCGTGGCCGCCGTGATCGTGGTCGTCATACCCGAAGACCTCCATGCCACGCTTGACGATCAGGCCGGGGGTGTCGCGCGGGACCAAAATCTGTGACTGCTGCCGGTGGCGTTCGGCGCTCGGGTCGGTCTTGCCCATGACGATGAAGATCCTGGCCTCGGGATTCATCGCACCGGTGATCCACCACTTGCGCCCGTTGATGACGTAGTCGCCACCATCGCGCTCGATCCGCATCGAGATGTTGGTGGCGTCGGACGAGGCGACGTCGGGCTCCGTCATGGCAAACGACGAGCGAATCTCGCCACGCAGCAATGGTTTCAGCCATTGTTCTTGCTGCTGCGGGCTGCCGAACTCGTTCAGCACCTCCATGTTGCCGGTGTCCGGTGCGGCACAGTTGAACACGGCCGGGGCGAGGAATGAGCGGCCGGTGATCTCGGCCAGCGGCGCATATTGCAGGTTGGTCAGGCCGGCGCCCTTGTCGCCGGGCAGGAAGAGGTTCCACAGCCCGGCCGTCTTCGCCTTCTCCTTCAGCTCCTCGAAGACCGGCACCGTGCTCCATGCCCACGGATCGTCCAGTGCGCTCAACTGTTCCTCGAAGACCTGCTCGGCGGGCGTGATTTCAGCGTCGAGAAAGTCACGCACCCGGGCACGCAGGTCTTCCGTCGTCTGGTCGAACTCGAAATCCATTGTTGCGTCAGCCTTTCGACATGTTGCCGTAGTTGTGTATGACGGCCAGCCCCGCTGCGAGCAGTGGCTCAGTGGCGGCCCCGATGTCCTCGAAACCGGCTCCGACGGTCTGGCCCCGCAGATGCCGGAAGTAGATACCCTCCAGGATTGCGGCGAGCTTGTAGTAGGCAAGCGCTTCGTGAAAGGCGAGGTGGCTGACGTCGCGACCGGATCGTGCTGAGTAGCGCTGCACGATCTCGTCACGGGACGGATGCCCGTTCGCACGGGACACCGTCGACACCGCCGTCGGCGCGACATCCGCCAACGCCTGGTAGACCAGCATCAGCGCGACGTCGGCGAGGGGATCGCCCAATGTCGCCATTTCCCAGTCGAGTACGGCGCTGACGCGGTCGCTGTCGTCGATCAGGGTGTTGTCCATGCGGTAGTCGCCGTGCACGATCGTCGGCGCACCGGATGCCGGTATGGCGGCAGCGAGTCGCCGGTGCAGCTCGTCCTCCCCGGCAAGCTCGCGCGACTTCGAGGCCGTCATCTGCTGCCGCCAGCGGTGTACCTGACGCTCCAGATATCCCTCGGGCCGGCCGAAGTCGCTCAGCCCCACCTCGGCCGGGTCGACCGCGTGCAGTGCGACCAGCGTGTCGGTGACGGCGTCTGCAATAGCCCGAACTCGTTGCGATCCAAGGAGGTTCAGCTGGTCAGCGGACCGGTATGGCGTGCCCGCGACGCGTTCCATGACATAGAACGGTGCGCCGATCACCGTGTCGTCCGTGCACGCTGCATACATCCGGGGAACCGGCACGGCGGTGTCGGCGAGCGCGGCCATCACCCGGTGCTCCCGCGTCATGTCGTGTGCGGTGGCGAGCACGTGCCCGAGCGGTGGCCGGCGCACCACGACCTCGCGTCCGCCGCCCGCCACGACGTAGGTGAGGTTGGACTTGCCGCCGACGATCAGCTCGGCGCTCAGTTTCCCAGAGACCAGTCCGGGGCAGTCTGCATCCAGAAACCGTTGCAGCGCTTGCAGATCCAGCCCCGGCGGTGAGTCCGGCATCACACGCCGCCGCCGAGCAGCGCGCCACCGTCGACCGTGAGAGTCTGGCCGGTCATCCAGCCGGCGTCGTCGGAGAGCAGGAATGCCACGACTCCGCCGATGTCGTCGGGGACCCCGAGCCGCTTCAAGGCGTATGGCGCGGCCACCTCGTCCTCGCGGCCGTCATACAGGGCCTTGGCGAAGTCGGTCTTCACGATCGCGGGGGCGACGGCATTGACCCGGATGCCGGGGCCGAGCTCGACCGCGAGCTCCTCCGTCAGATGGATGAGCGCGGCCTTGCTGACGCCATACATCGCGATGCCCGGCGCCGGCCGCAGTCCCGCGATCGAGGCGACGTTGACGATCGCGCCACCGTGCTCGCCCTGCCACGCGGCGCGAACCTTCTGCACCCAGGACAGAGCCCCGATCACGTTGACTTCCATGATCTTTCGGGCAATCGCGGGATCGATCTCCATCAGTGGACCGAACGCCGGGTTGATGCCCGTGTTGTTCACGAGGAAGTCTGCGCTGCCATATGTCGACAACGCGTGGGCGATCACCTCGTCCTGATGGTCCGGATCGTCGGCGCCACCCGCGACATACGTGGCCCGCTCGCCGAGTCCCGCAGCTGCGGCAGCGAGTGACTCCTCCTTGCGCGCGGTGATGACGACGTTCGCGCCGTCCGCGATCAGGTGCTGTGCGATGGCGAGGCCGATGCCGCGGCTGGCCCCGGTCACGATTGCGGTCTTTCCGGCCAGGCCGTTCATGCGCGACTCCTGTCGTCGATGGGCAACTGCCGAACTACAGTAGGCGCTAAGCAAGCGCTTAGTCACTAGCTGGAGGCGTGATGCCCGGACCACTGGACGGCGTGCGTGCTGTCGAGCTCGCGGCGATCGGTCCTGCGCCATTCGCCGGAATGCTCCTGGCCGACCTCGGCGCCGAGGTGATCCACGTGGCGCGCGCGTCCGGGACCAGCGATGTTCCCGGGTCCGGCGCGGCGCATCGGGTGCTGCTGCGCGGTCGCCGTGTCATCCACGTGGACCTCAAACACCCGGCGGGAGCGGACGTGGTGCGTGACCTGGCCGCGGGTGCGGACGTCTTCCTCGAAGGATTCCGGCCCGGTGTCGCGGAGCGACTCGGTGTCGGTCCGGACGAGTTGCTCGCGGTGAACTCCCGGCTGGTCTATGGCCGGATGACGGGCTGGGGTCAGGACGGGCCGCGCGCCGGAGAAGCCGGTCACGATCTGGGCTACCTCGCGCTGTCCGGTGCGCTGGCTCCCTGCGTCGGCGATGGCGGTCGGCCGGTCGCGCCGCTGAACATGCTCGGTGACTTCGGCGGCGGCGCGATGCTGCTCGTGATCGGCGTGGTGAGTGCACTGTTCGCGGCGCAGCAGTCGGGGGAGGGGCAGGTCGTGGACGCTGCCGTCCTCGACGGCGCCGCACTGCTGACCGCGATGCACCAGGGCATGCTCGCCGGTGGCCTGTGGGAGGCGCCGCCCGGCGGCAACCTCTTCGACGGCGGCGCACCCTTCTATCGGGTCTACCGCACCGCGGACGACCGGTGGCTGTCCGTCGCCGCGATCGAGCCGAAGTTCTACGCCGCGCTGCTCGACGGGCTCGGGCTGCCGATCGATCCGGCAGGGCAGCACGACCGCACGCGGTGGCCGGCACTGCGCGACACGTTCGCCGCGCGCATCGCGACTCGCGCGCGCGACGAGTGGGTGGACCTCTTTGCTGGCACGGACGCATGCGTGGTGCCGGTGCTCGAGCCGGAGGAGGCGGCGTCGGACCCGCACCTGGCCGAGCGAGGCGTGTATGTCGACACCGGCGTCATACGGCACCCGGCGCCTGCGCCGCGGTTCAGCGCGACTCCGACCGAACTGCCCACCGAGTCGGCCGTCGACGAAACCGCCGCTGTGCTGGGGGAATGCGGTTACACGGCGTCCGACATACGGCGTCTCGCCGATGCCGGGGTGATCGCCACATCTCGCGAGTGACGGCTTCCTCGCCGAGCGACGGCGAGATTGCACCGTCACTCGGCGAATTCGCCGTCAGTCGGCGCGCGCTGGGCATACCCGAAACCGCGCTGCGAGTTTCCGTAGCCAGCCCCGATCGAGCGGCCCGCTCATGCAATGAGCGGACCAGATATGGGATCGAAGTCTGGTCCGTTCGTGCGGTATGTGGTCCTCTCAACCGGGGTGAGTGTGTATGGCGCGACGGCCTCGCCATACCGGCCGCACTGTGCATGCGGCCCGTGATGGTTGGATCGACGCATGGATCCAGCCGCACCCGCGAGCCCTCGCACGTTGCTGATCACCGGCACCGTCGGCGCGGGCAAGACCACCACGGCATACGCGGTCGGTGACCTGCTGCGTGCGCGCGAGTTGCCGCATGCCGTCATCGATCTGGACGAGTTGCACCGGCTGTGGCCGGCGCCGGGCGTCCGCCGAGCAGCGGTGAGATCTCGCCGTCGCTCGGCGAGGAAGCCGTCATTCGCGGGGTTCGGGACGGGGTGGCGGCGCGAGTGGCGAGCGTCGCGTTTGCACTCGCCGGGGGAGAGTGCCAATAATGGCTTTAGCACTCTCCTGGGGAGAGTGATAGTTCGGATGTATGGCGAGGGCCGGGCTCGCGGGACTCAGACAGTGACCGCGGACCGACCCGTCCGTCGCGGGCGCCATACGACTGACAGCTCAGACAACACGTGAGGATTGGACCGAATATGGCCAAGACCATTGCATTCGACGAGGAGGCCCGGCGCGGGCTCGAGCGGGGCATGAACACCCTTGCCGACGCCGTCAAGGTCACCCTCGGCCCGAAGGGCCGCAACGTCGTGCTGGAGAAGAAGTGGGGCGCGCCCACGATCACCAACGACGGTGTCAGCATCGCCAAGGAGATCGAGCTCGACGAGCCGTACGAGAAGATCGGCGCCGAGCTCGTCAAGGAAGTTGCCAAGAAGACCGACGACGTGGCCGGTGACGGCACCACCACGGCGACCGTGCTGGCTCAGGCGATGGTGAAGGAAGGCCTGCGCAACGTTGCCGCGGGCGCCAACCCGATGGCCCTCAAGCGGGGCATCGAGGCAGCTGTTGCCGCGGTGTCCGAGGAGCTGACCAAGGCGTCCAAGGAGATCGACACCAAGGAGCAGATCGCCGCGGTTGCCGCGATCTCGGCCGGTGGCGACCAGGGCGTCGGTGACCTCATCGCCGAGGCCATGGACAAGGTCGGCAAGGAAGGCGTCATCACTGTCGAGGAGAGCAACACCTTCGGTCTGGAGCTGGAGCTCACCGAGGGCATGCGCTTCGACAAGGGTTACATCTCCGGTTACTTCGTGACCGACACCGAGCGGATGGAGACGGTCCTGGAGGACCCCTACATCCTGATCGTGAACTCCAAGATCTCCTCGATCAAGGACCTGCTGCCGCTGCTGGAGAAGGTCATGCAGTCCGGCAAGCCGCTGGCGATCATCGCCGAGGATGTCGAGGGCGAGGCCCTGTCGACCCTGGTGGTCAACAAGATCCGCGGCACGTTCAAGTCGGTTGCGCTGAAGGCTCCGGGCTTCGGTGACCGTCGCAAGGCCATGCTGGGCGACATCGCGATCCTGACCGGCGGCCAGGTCATCTCCGAGGAGGTCGGCCTCAAGCTCGACACCGCGGAGCTGGACCTGCTGGGCAAGGCCCGCAAGGTCGTCGTGACCAAGGACGAGACGACCATCGTCGAGGGGGCCGGCGACGCCGACCAGATCGCCGGCCGCGTCAGCCAGATCCGCGCCGAGATCGAGAACTCCGACTCCGACTACGACCGCGAGAAGCTGCAGGAGCGCCTGGCCAAGCTGGCCGGCGGTGTTGCGGTCATCAAGGTCGGCGCCGCCACCGAGGTGGAGCTGAAGGAGCGCAAGCACCGCATCGAGGACGCCGTCCGCGCCGCCAAGGCTTCGGTCGAAGAGGGCATCGTCGCCGGTGGTGGCGTTGCGCTGCTGCAGGCCGCCACGGGTGCGTTCGAGTCCCTCGGGCTCGAGGGTGACGAGGCCACCGGCGCGAACATCGTGCAGGTTGCTTCCGAGGCTCCGCTGAAGCAGATCGCTGCCAACGCGGGTCTGGAGCCGGGCGTCGTCGCCGCCAAGGTGCGTTCGTTGCCCGTCGGTGAGGGCCTCAACGCCGCCACCGGCGAGTATGTCGACATGCTCGCGGCTGGCATCCCCGACCCGACCAAGGTGACCCGCTCGGCGCTGCAGAACGCCGGCTCGATCGCCGCACTGTTCCTCACCACCGAGGCCGTCATCGCCGACAAGCCGGAGAAGGCCCCGGCCGCGCCGGCCGACCCGAGCGGTGGCATGGGGGACATGGGCTTCTGAGTCCACCCCACGAAGTTTCTCCTCCGCTTCGCTCCCCCGAATACTTCGCGGGGGCCCCGGAGGGGAAGCACGCAACGGAGGTTGGCGACGTAGCGACGAAGCCCGGGGTCCCCGCGAAGTATCGAAGCGACGAAGGAGCGGAGAACTTCGTGGGGTGGGGCGAAGGAGCGAAGTCGCCGGCCGTAGTGGAGTGCGAGGAAGAAGCCCAGTAGACAGGGCTTCTAGTCCACCCCGCGAAACCCGGAAAGTCGCGCGAACGCGGGTTTTCCGGCACACATCGCGGAGCGGCCGCTCACCCTGTGGGTGGGCGGCCGTTCCGTGTTGGTGACATGCATGTTCGGGGTGCACAATCTGCGCTTGTGACTACACCGAAAATCCCGATGTGAGGACGCCAAGAGCGGAGCAGCTGCACCGCGCCGGGTTCTGGACACTTGCAGTCGGCGCGATGGGCGTCGTGTTCGGGGACATCGGCACCAGCCCGCTTTATTCGCTGCAAACCGTCTTCTCCATCGATCACAACCGGGTGCACTCGACGCCCGGCGACGTCTACGGCGTGATCTCGCTGGTGTTCTGGTCGGTCACGATCGTGGTGAGCATCAAGTATGTCGGGCTGATCCTGCGTGCCGACAACGACGGCGAGGGCGGCATCATGGCGCTCGCAGCGCTCGTGCGCAGGCACGTCCCGACGGGCGGCAAGCGATTCGGCCTGGTCATGCTGCTCGGCGTGCTCGGCGCTTCGCTGTTCTACGGCGACAGCGTCATCACGCCGGCGATCTCGGTGATGTCCGCGATCGAGGGCCTGGAAGTGCCCGCGCCGGATCTCGCGGAATGGGTGGTGCCGCTGGGTGCGGTCATCATCACGGCGCTCTTCCTCGTGCAGCGCTTCGGGACCGCTGTTGTCGGCCGCTTCTTCGGGCCGGTCATGATCTTGTGGTTCGTGGTGATCGGCGCGCTCGGTCTCGGCAAGATCATCCCGAATCCTGATGTCATCAAAGGCCTTTCGCCGACGTATGCCGTGGCGTTCCTCCTCGACCGGCCGTTCGTCGCGTTCGTCGCGATGGGTGCGGTGGTGCTGTCGATCACCGGCGCCGAGGCCCTGTATGCCGACATGGGGCACTTCGGCAAGGCACCCATCCGGCGGTCGTGGTTCGCGCTGGTGTTCCCGTGCCTCACCCTCAACTACCTCGGTCAGGGCGCGCTGATCCTGCAGCACCCGACCGACGTCCGCAACCCGTTCTTCCTGCTCGCTCCCTCGTGGTTGCAGTGGCCGCTGGTGGTGCTCGCGACAGCGGCCACGGTGATCGCCTCGCAGGCGGTCATCTCGGGCGCCTACTCGGTCTCGCGGCAAGCCGAACGGCTCGGTTACCTGCCGAGGCTGACGGTGCGGCACACCTCGCAGAGCGAGGGTGGCCAGATCTACCTTCCGGCGGTCAACTGGATCCTCTTCGCGGGCGTCATGCTGCTGCTGCTGACTTTCCGGTCCTCGGCGAAGCTGGCCACGGCATACGGCCTCGCGGTCACCGGCACGTTCCTGCTGACCACGACCCTCTTCCTGCTGTATGCCGATGCGGCATGGCACTGGTCACGCCGCCGCCTGGTGCTGTTCGGGCTGCTTTTCGGATTGCTCGAGATCATCTACTTCGCCGCGAACACCACCAAGATCGTTCACGGTGGCTGGCTGCCGGTGCTGATCGCGATCATCGTCGCAACCGGCATGATCACCTGGCGTCGCGGCGGCCGGGTCGTGACGCAGCGCAGGACCGAAAAGGAAGGCCCGCTGGGCGGATTCGTCGACTGGCTGGACCAGTGTCAGCCGACGCGAGTGCCGGGAACCGCCGTGTTCCTGCACCCCGACGTGCCGACCGTCCCGCTCGCGCTGCGTGAAAACGCCGCCGTCAACCAGGTGCTGCACGAACACGTGGTGATCGTGTCCGCCATCTCGCACAACGTGCCGCACGTCGGCCGGCGCGACCGCGTCGAAATCGAGATGATCGGACGCAAGGAGGACAACATCACCCGGCTGCGGGTGCACTTCGGGTTCCAGGACGACCAGGACATCCCGCGTGCTCTGCGGGTCGCGCGCAAGCGCGGCGTGGACGTCGACCCGGATGACGCCTACTACTTCTTGTCCCGGATCACCCTGCATCGCGGACCCGATCCGTTCATGTGGACCTGGCGCAAGCGCCTCTTCCTCGCGATGGCGCACAACGCCGCCAACCCGACGGACTACTACCGCCTCCCGGAAGCGCGCACCGTCGTCATGGGCGCCCAGGTCAAGTTCTAGCGACCCCACGAAGTGTGGCTCTCCCGCTTCGCTCGCCGCCAGAGCATTCCTACTCGTTGGTAACATCGCCGGACACCCCCAACGCGAAGGCGGCGTCACTGTGGCATTCGACCGGCTCCTGGCACCGATCGAGATCGGCGGCCTGACGCTGCCCAATCGCGTCGTGATGGGCTCGATGCACACCGGCTTCGAGGATCGCAGCAAGGACTTCGGCAAGCTCGCGGCATACCTCGCCGAGCGGGCCAGTGGCGGTGCCGGGCTGATCGTGACCGGTGGCTTCGCCCCGAATGTCGAAGGGTGGCTGCTGCCGGCCGGGTCACTGATCTCGACGCGGCGGGCGGCGCGCAAGCACCTCGTCATCACCGACGCGGTTCATGCGGAGGGCGGGCGAATCCTGTTGCAGGTGCTGCATGCCGGACGCTACGGTTACCAGCCCTTCATCCGGTCCGCGAGCAGCAGGAGGTCACCGATCACGCCGTTCCGGCCGCGAGCCTTATCCGCGCGAGGGGTCGAGCGCACCATCGGTTCATTTGTGCGCGCGGCCCGGCTCGCCGAGCTTGCGGGGTATGACGGCGTCGAGATCATGGGCTCAGAGGGATACCTGATCAACCAGTTCCTCGCGGCCCGCACGAACGATCGCACGGATGCGTGGGGCGGCACCGCGCTCACCCGGATGCGCTTCCCCCGGGAGATCATCCGCCGGGTCCGCGACGCCGTGGATGATGCCTTCCTGGTCAGCTACCGCATCTCCCTGCTGGATCTGGTCGAGGACGGGCAGACCTGGGACGAAGTGGTGACCCTCGCGCAGTTGCTACAGGAGGCGGGTGCCTCGATGTTCGGCACCGGCATCGGCTGGCACGAGGCACGTGTCCCCACCATCGTCACGTCGGTGCCGCGGGCAGCCTTCGTGGACTGGACGGCTCGGCTCAAGGCAGCTGTCGACATACCGGTCGTCGCCACGAACCGGATCAACACCCCGCAGGTCGCCGCGGACATCCTGGCGAACGGGCAGGCGGACCTGGTGCAGCTGGCCCGCCCGCTGCTGGCCGACCCGGACTTCCTGCGCAAGGCCGCCGCCGGCCGTGCCGACGAGATCAACACCTGCATCGCGTGCAACCAGGCGTGCCTGGACAACACGTTCGCGCACAAGGTGGCCAGTTGCCTGGTCAACCCCCGCGCGGGGCGGGAGACCAGCCTGGTGCTGCGGCCGGTGCCGCCGCACCGGCAACGCCGGATCGCCGTCGTCGGCGCGGGCCCGGCGGGGCTCGCCGCCGCGGTGTCCAGCGCCGAACGCGGGCACCAGGTCACGCTTTTCGAGCGTGATGCCGAGCTGGGCGGTCAGTTCCGCCTCGCGATGCGAGTGCCGGGCAAAGAGGAGTATGCCGAGATGTTGCGCTACTACCGGAGGCGAACGGAGACCCTCGGCGTCGACGTGCGGCTCGGCGTGATCGCCGACGAGACGACGCTGCGCGGTTTCAGTGACGTGATCGTCGCGACCGGTGTGCGACCGCGCATGCCCGACATCCCCGGCATCGATCACCCGAGTGTCGTCCCGTATGACGCACTGCTGCGCGGTGACGTCATCGCCGGACGTCGGGTCGCGGTGATCGGCGCCGGCGGCATCGGGTATGACGTCAGCGAGTTCCTCACGCGGCACTCCGCGCCGGCAGACTGGCGGGCCCACTGGGGCGTGACCGACGACCCGACGGCGCCCGGTGGTCTGGCCACGAAGCAGCCGGCCGAGCCGCTGCGGCAGGTGTTCCTGCTGCAGCGCAAGCCCGCACCGCTGGGCAAGGGGCTCGGCAAGACCACCGGCTGGGTGCACCGCGCCGCGTTGCGGGACGCCGGCGTCGAGTTGATCGGCTCTGCGTCATACGACCGCATCGATGAGGACGGACTGCACCTCACTCTCGGGCCCGGGGGCAAGGCCAGTCATCGACTGCTCGCCGTCGACACCATCGTGATCTGCGCGGGGCAGGAGTCGGTGCGAGACCTGGTGCGGGACGATGACGCCGCGCGGCACGTGATCGGCGGCGCCGACCGGGCCGCTGAACTGGACGCCAAGCGCGCGATTGCGCAGGCCACGGAGCTGGCCGCGCGGCTCTGAGCCGGGGGCTGGGCGGCGCTCGGCCGCCCAGCCGTCGCGTCAGCCGTTCGGCGTGAACGCCTTGACCACATCCGCCTCCACCTGGGCGTAGGCGGTGCCGGCCGAGCCGACCGCGACACCGATCTCGGCGAGTGCGGTGCGCACCTTGGTCTGGGCCTTGGACCACTCCTCGTTCAGCGCGGCGTACTGGTTGGCGCCCTTGCCGGTCCAGGTCGCCTGGAGGGTCGTCAGCTTGCCCTTCATCCGCTGCATGAGCAGGTCGATGTCCTCGGCCATCGCACCGATGTCGGTGCTGTGGGTGCTCAGTTCGGCGCTGCTGACCGAGTATCCGTCGTGGGGTGTGTGCATGTCTGCCTCCCGTTAGGCGTCCGCCGGGTGCGAACGTGTCGTGCCGACGGTAGGCGGAGCGGGTCGATCCCCGCAGAAGTTATCCACAGGGGCCGGCCGCGGGCACACTAGCAGTGGTCCGTCAGCTCGGCGGGGAGCGGCTCCGAATGGACGACGGTGAGTGCCGAAACCGCCCGGGTGAGAACGACATACAGCCTTCGCAGGCCAGTCCGCGCATCCGGTTCGGCGGCGGCGATGGCGGCCGGTTCGACCACCAGGACCCGGTCGAACTCCAGGCCTTTGGCGACCGTCGCCGGCACGACCTGCACCCGGTGGTCGGCATCGTCGCCGGAGTCGGTGTCCAGCCGGCCGTGTTCGACACCGCTGTCCTGCAACGCCGCCGAGACACGATTGCACATCGCGTCGGGAGCGATCACGCCCACGGACCCTTCACCGGCCAGCGCCGCTCGAACGGCTGCCACCACCTCGGGGAGCAGCTGGGCACCACCCGCCGGCACGAGGGTCAGCTCGCCAGGGTTGTCGCGCACGCTCACCGGTGCACCGAGGCCGGGAGCCATGCTCGGCAGCAGCCGTGCAGCGAAGTCGATGACCGACGCCGGCACCCGGAAACCACGATCGAGCACCTCCAGATGGTGCTCCGGCTTGCCGAGGTGCGCCATCGCGTCCGCCCAGCTGTCGGTCGCCCACGGCGTGGTGCCCTGCGCGATGTCGCCGAGCACGGTGACCGAACCCGTCGAGCAGCGCCGGCCGACGGCACGCAACTGCATGGGGGACAGGTCCTGCGCCTCGTCGAGCACCACGTGCCCGAGGCTGCCGGTGCGGTCGAGCAGGTCGTGCAACTCGTCGAGCAGGGTGAGGTCGGCGACACTCCAGCGAGCGCTGCCCTTGCTACGAGGAGGTCTGTCCCACAACAGGATTCGCTGCTCGTCCGGATCCAGCACATCGGCCGCCGCGGCGTCCAGCCGTTCGGGGGACGACCACAACTCGAACAGCACCTGCGCCGGATCGACGGCGGGCCAGATCGACGCGGCATATTTCTTCACCGGCGCGCTGCGCGCAATCGAGTCCTGCACCCGGTCGTCCGGCGAGTCGCCGGCGCGCTCCATGCGCAGCAGCACGGCGTGTGCCAGGCGCCGTGGCAGCATCGAGCGCGCGGCACCGAATCGCACGCCGCGGCCGGTCAGTTCGTCAACGATCTCCTGCACTTCGTATGCCGGCACCCGCCACTTGCGGGAGCCGCGCGGGACGACCAGCGCCTCCGTGGGCGTGCCGACCCGAGCCCACAGCGCTCGACGCAACACCTGCGCCATACGCGAATCGCCTTTGAGGAGTGCAGCTTCCGTGCTGTCGACCGCACGCACCCGCCCGTGCGCCACCAGGTCGGCTGCGGTCGAGTGCTCCACCCGGACCTCGCCCAGCGCGGGCAGCACCGCACTGATGTGATCCAGGAACGCGCGGTTCGGGCCGACCACCAGCACGCCGGTGCGCTCCAGTCGGTCGCGATGGGTGTAGAGCAACCAAGCGGCACGGTGCAGCCCGACGGCCGTTTTGCCGGTGCCGGGCGCGCCCTGCACGCACACGGAGACGTCGATGCCGGAGCGGACGATCTCGTCCTGCTCCGGCTGGATGGTGGCGACGATGTCGCGCATGGGCCCGGTCCGGGGGCGCTCGATCTCACCGGCGAGGATGGCACTGGAGTGGTCGGATTCCGCTGCAGTCAGCAGGTTTTCATCCTCGATTGCGTTGATCTGGCCGTGGTCGATGCCGAACCGCCGACGGCGTACGATGCCCATCGGTTCGGTGCGCGAGGCACGGTAGAAGGCGGTCGAGACCGGCGCTCGCCAGTCGAGTACGACGGGGTCGCCCTCGGCATTGCTGACGTGGCGGCGGCCGATGTAGCTCACCGCATGCGGTTCGGTCTCGTCGCGGTGCTCGTCCGGCAGTGGCTGCTGGTGGTCCAGTCGCCCGAAGAAGAGGGTGGTGTGCGGGTCGTCCTGCAACGATGCGACCCGCCGCGCGAGAGTGATCGCCAGTTCGTATGCCGAGTCGCCGTCGCTGGCCCGGGTGGGATCGAGCGATTCGGCGCGCTCGCGCATCCGGGCGAGATCGGCGCGTGCGGCCGCAAGGTAGGCGCGTTCTGCTGCGAGGTCGGGGCTGGTCAGCATGGAACTCCCAGGGTTGACGGTTCACCGAGCGGGGTACTTCTCCGCCGAGAGGGGTACTTCTCCGGCCCGATCCGCCGGTTCGTTGTACCCCGCTCGGTGCGGATGTACCCCGCTCGGCAAGAGGGCTGGCGGAAGACAGCGCCCGGGGCATGACGAAAGGGGCGCCTCGTCCGGCGGTATTGGTGGGGAAGAGGGAGTATATCCGCTCAATTCCTGCCACCCCGCCGTCCGAGGCGCCCCTCGCGAGATCCGGCCCCGTCACAAGCCGGATCCACCCCGTCAGGACCATCCGGGCACGGAGGAAGGGAGAGTTGCCCAGGGGTCCTTCGTCGCGGCCTACCCAGACGATGCCTCGCCCAGGGTGACCGTGACGTTCTGCTGCTGGCCATCGCGCACGATGGTCAGCGTGACCTTGTCTCCGACATTGTGGGCGCGGACGTAGGCGATCAGTGAGGACGCCGGTGGGCTGCCCAACTGCTGTCCGTCGAACTTGGTGACGACGTCACCAGCCTTCAGTCCGGCCTGCGCCGCCGGAGAACCGCTGTTCACTTTGTCGATCTTCGCGCCCTGCACGGAGGCGTTGTCCAGCGTGACTGTCGCCGGGTTGTTGTCGACTTCCACCCCGATCTGCGGATGCTTGACCGAGCCGGTTCGCATCAGCTGTCCCGTGATGTTCTGGACGACGCTCACGGGGATAGCAAACCCGATTCCGATGTTGCCGGACTGGGAAGAACCTGACGATTGCCCGAGAGTGGCGATCGAGGAGTTGATGCCGATGAGCTTTCCGGACCCGCTGACGAGCGCTCCGCCGGAGTTGCCGGGGTTGATCGCGGCACTGGTCTGGATCGCGTTGGTGGTGGAGGTGTTGTTCTGGGCTGACTGGGTTCCGCCACCGAACGGGTTCTGGTCGTTGCCGCCGCTCTGGCTCTCCTGCCGGGTGGTCACCGGCCGGTTGAGCGCGCTGACGATGCCGGTGGTCACGGTGCCGGCGAGACCGAGCGGGTTGCCGACTGCCATGACCGGCTGCCCGACGACGAGCTTGCTGTCGTCACCCATCGTGATCGGGTGCAGATCGGCCGGTGGCTTCTCGATCTTGATCACGGCCAGATCGGTGCTCGGGTCGGTGCCGACCACCTTGGCGTCGTAGGTGCGGCCGTCGTTGAGCGTCACCGTCACCTTGGGGTTCTTGCCCGCGCCGGCAACCACGTGGTTGTTGGTCACGATGTTGCCGGCCTGGTCGAGGATGACGCCCGATCCTTCGTCGCCGGAGCTGCCCGCGATGACGGTGATCGACACGACGCTCGGGCTCACCTTTGCGGCCGTTGCCGACCAGTTGATGGAGCCCGAGTCCGCGAAGTCGGCTGGGTTCGCCTGCACCACGGTGGTGTGCGAACCCCCGCTTGCTGCCGTGCCGTTGCTGTCCCGGGTGAGTGCGTAGGTGCCCCCGCTGGCCAGGATCGCCGCGAGCACGGCGGCCACCGGCACCGCGGCCCAGCGCTTGCTCTTCCCGGGTCCGCTGCCGCCACCTGTCGGCCCGGAGCCGTAGGGCTGGCTGGAGTATGACGGTGCGCCATACCCGGGGCCGCCCGCACCGGGTCCGCCCGCGCCGCCGGTGGTGGGCGGCGGGGCGTACGGGTTCTGCGGAGCGGCACCGGCATACATCGGCGGCTGGTAACCCGGGCCGGCGCCGTACTGCGGCGGCTGCTGACCAGGCCTGCCCGGCTGCTGCGCCTGCGGCTGCTGCGGTGCCGCGCCGTATGCCGGCCGCGGATGTGCCGGCAGTTGCGCAGTGTGGTCGTCGGTGCCGTAGATGCGTCCGGTGTTCTCGGTGTCCTGTGGTTCGCGTCGCCCCTGGCCGTCCTGGTCAGGCTGCTCAAACGACATTGGTGATACCCCTCGTGATGATCCGGTCTGCGCTATGACGGCTTGTCTGAAACCCACTCAACGGTGTGCGGCTGTCGCCATACTTCATCATGCCTGTGGGCTTCCTGTGCGCTCTGCGGAGACGGTTTCGTCGGCCGAATCGTCGGGAGTGCCAGCCGGTGCGGGCATCGCGGGCATCGTCGCGACGAAGGTGGCGCCACCTCCAGGAGTGTCCTGCACCTCGACCTGTCCCTTGTGTGCCTGCACGATCGCGGTCACGATGGCTAGCCCGAGACCGCTGCCGCCGCGCTCGCTGTTGCGCGATGCGTCCGCGCGATAGAAGCGTTCGAAGATGCGCCGACGCAATTCGGCCGGCACGCCGTCGCCGTGGTCCACCACTCGCAACTCCGCGGTGCCGTTCCGGGCGCCGACCGTCACCTCGATCGGCGTCCCGTTCGGCGTGTAGCTGATCGCATTGGCGACCAGGTTGGTGACCACTTGTCGCAGTCCGGCGTCGTCGCCGAGCACCATCGTCGGCTCGACCGCGCCGGTCAGGCCACGCAGCCGCACGTCCCGTGAGTGGTCGATGGCCTTTGCGTCCTGCACCGCGTCGGCCGCGAGAACGGTCAGGTCGACCGGTGCGTGCGGCTTCTCGATGTTGTCCTTGTGGCGGCGCTCGAGCCGGGTCAGCAGCAAGAGGTCGTCGACCATTTCCGCCATGCGGGTCGCTTCGTCCTCGATACGGCCCAGCGCCGACCGCACGTCCTCGGGCCGGGAGACCGCGCCCTGCCGGAAGAGTTCGGCATACCCGCGCACGGTGGCGAGGGGGGTGCGCAGCTCGTGCGATGCGTCGGCCACGAATTGGCGCATCCGCTCCTCGGATGCCCGCCGGACGGCAAAGGAGTCCTCGATGCGGGCCAGCATGACATTCAGTGACTTGCTGAGACTGCCGATCTCGTCCTGCGCACCGGGAGAGGGGACGCGCTGGGTGAGATCCCCGCCGGCGATCTTCTTGGCGGTGTCCTCGATCTCGTGCAGCGGGCGCAGCGCACGTCGTACGGCGTACCAGCCGAGGACGGCACAGGCGACCAGCGCAATCATGCCGACCAGGAACATCACCAGCTCGAGGTGTTCGATGACCTCGTCGGTGTGGTCCATGGACACCGCGACGGCGTAGACGTAGGTGACGCCGTCGTCGGATCCCGTGCCTGCCACGACATGCCAGCTGTTCCCGCTGCCCTGGGACGCCACGGTGAAGATGCGGCCGCTGACTACGCGGGGATCGGTGCTGGTCAGGCTGGGGATCGAGGGCAGGTCACCGGGCGACGAGTTGTTGCCCGGGTCGGTCATCAGGCTGTATTCCTTGCCGTTGGTCGTCTGTAGCTCGACGGCATAGGTGTTGGTCGGCACGTAGGCGAACGCGCGTTGCTCGGTCGCGTGGTTGGCGATCGCGCCGTCGACCAGATGTGTGCTGGCGGCGCGCAATTCGGCATCCTGCCGGGCGGTCATGTAGCTGCGTACCTGCGCGGTGACGGCCGCTCCCGTCGCGATCAGCGCGATGGCGAGCAGGCTCAGCAGCAACACAGTCAGTCGCAACCGAAGGGGCATGGCCGACAACTCGTGCCGGACACGCCCGTGGACGGATCGTGGTGCGGTCGTCACTCTCTCGGAGCGCGCAACACGTATCCGACACCACGTTTGGTGTGGATCAGCGGAGCGACGTCGCCGACATCGATCTTGCGCCGCAGGTAGGAGATGTAGCTCTCGACGATGCCCGCCTCGCCCCGGAAGTCGTAGTCCCAGACGTGGTCGAGGATCTGGGCCTTGGACAGCACGCGGCCCGGGTTGAGCATGAGGTAGCGCAGCAGCTTGAACTCGGTGGGCGACACCTCGATCACCTGTCCGGCACGCCGGACTTCGTGGGAGTCCTCGTCGAGTTCGAGATCAGCGACCTGCACGGTGGCACGGGAGTCGTCCTCGACGTGCGTGCGCCGCAGCACGGCGCGGATGCGGGCGACGACCTCTTCCAAGCTGAACGGTTTGGTGACGTAGTCGTCACCGCCGACCGTCAGGCCCTTGACCTTGTCCTCGACGGCGTCGCGGGCAGTCAGGAACACGATCGGCAGGTCGATGCCGTTGCCCCGCAGCCGGCGGGTGACGGTGAACCCGTCCATGTCCGGCAGCATCACGTCGAGCACCGCTAGGTCGAGCGGGTGCTCGCCCGCGACGGTGAGTGCTTCGTTGCCATTGGCGGCGGTGTGCACCTCGAAGCCGGCGAACTTCAGGCTCGTCGCGAGCAACTCGCGGATGTTGGTTTCGTCCTCGACCACGAGGAGGCGTGCTTCCGGAGAACTCATGGATTTACTGTGACCGCTTTCACTGGGAACTTCCTGGGAATCACATGATACGACTCCGCGATTTTGATGGGGAGCGGAGGTGACCTTGCCGACGCCTCGCAGTGCCCCGATCGACAACGGTGCATACCCGCATTTCACGGGCGGGAGATTCGGGTGTCCGTCCGGCAGGAACGGCGAAGTAGTTAGCTTGGCTAATGAGCTATGCTAAGCAGTTGTGACTCCCGTGGAACGCCGAAGACTTGCCGCCGACCTGCGGTCCGTGTGCATGCGCGTCAGTCGCCGCGTGCGGTTCTCCGGCGGTGGGCTGCTTCCCCCGCACCAGGTGTCGGTGCTGGCCAAGCTCGACCAGCAGGTCCGCACGCCGCGCGAGCTGGCGCAGATCGAATGCGTCAGCGCTCCGTCCATGACCCGGACCGTGAACGCGCTCGTGGAGCAGGGTTTCGTCGGCCGGGAGCCGGACCCGGACGACGGCCGCCAAGTGCGGCTGCAACTGACCCCGGAGGGTCGCAAGAAACTGACCGGCATCCGCCGTTCGCGGGACGAATGGGTCCATGCGCGGATGGCTGATCTCACCGAAGAGGAGTGCGAGGTAGTGCGGCAGGCAGTCGACATCCTGGAGCGGGTGGTGTCCACCGTATGAAGAGCCGGACCTTCGCGTCCCTGTCCGTCTATAACTACCGCGTCTACTTCGCCGGAGCGCTGGTCTCCAACATCGGCACCTGGATGGGCCGCACCGCCCAGGACTGGCTGGTCCTCACCCAGCTCACCGACCACGACTCCACCGCGCTCGGCATCGTCACGGCCCTGCAATTCGCCCCGGTCGTGGTCCTCGCGCCGTTCGCCGGCGCCATCACCGACCGGTTCCCGAAACGGCGCGTGCTGTTCTGCACGCAGACCGCGCTCGCGGTCACCTCGGCCTTACTGGCTGCGCTGGTGCTCGGCGGCGTCGTCCAGTTGTGGCACGTCTATGCGCTGGCGCTGCTGCAGGGCGTCGCCACAGCGCTGGACAACCCCGGCCGGCAGGCGTTCGTGTCCGAGATGGTCGAGCCGGGCCTGCTCAGTAATGCGGTTGGGCTGAACGCCACCTCGTTCAACGCAGCCCGGCTCATCGGGCCGGGCATCGCCGGCCTCTGCATCGGGCTGATCGGCACGGGGAACACGCTGATCTTCAACACCCTGTCGTTCGTGGCCGTGCTGATCGCGTTGCGCGCCATGCGGCCCAAGGAACTCATGCCGGCGCCGCAGGTCCGGGGCAAAGGCAAGGTGCGCGAAGGGCTCGCCTATGTGCGGCACCGGCCGGACATCATGCTGATCCTGTTCATGATCTTCATGCTCGGCACGTTCGGCATGAACTTCCAGATCACCATCGCCTTGATGGCAACCACGATCTTCCACAAGGGCGCCGCCGAATATGGGTTGCTCGGCTCGATCATGGCGATCGGCTCACTCGCGGGCGCACTGATGGCCGCGCGACGGGAGCGCCCACGGCTGCGCATCGTGGTCATCGCGCTCAGCGGATTCACCGTGTCCTCGGCGATTGCAGCGATGGCACCGTCATACCTGCTCTTCGCGCTGTTCCTGATCCCGACGGGGCTGTGCGCGATCACCACGATGAACACCGCGAACGCGACCGTGCAGCTGAGTGTCACACCGGTGATGCGCGGCCGAGTGATGGCGCTCTACATGGCGATCTTCATGGGCGGCACCCCGGTCGGTGCTCCGCTCATCGGGTGGATCGGCTCGGCGTTCGGCGCGCGGTGGACCATCCTGGTCGGCAGCGTGGCGACGGCGGTTACGGTGGTGGCCACCATGATCTACCTGATGCGGCGCGACGATCTGCGGCTGCGGCTCGAGGGGCGGCCGATTCCGCACGTCGAGATCCGTCCTCGAGACCGGGCCGGTGAGGATCTCGCCGGCGAGCGCGTCGCATGATGTCGCCGCGCAGCCAGCGCATCGTGGTGATCGTCGCGCTCGTCGCGCTGGTCGGCGTGGCCATCCTCAGTGCGGTTCTCTAGATCGAGCGGACCCAATACCGATTGAGAGGGCCCGATCTCCGGGCCGGAATTTGGGCCCCTTCGATTCGCATTGGGTCCTCTCGATCAGGGGTGTGATTGTGCGCGCAGCTGCCGGCGGGTGTGGTCGAGCTGTTCGGTGACGATGCGCCGCAGCGCCCGCGGCGCCTGCTGATGTATGGCGAGCCACTCCCGCGCGGCCGCCACCACCGGGTTGTCCGCGTCGCCGGCGTCGAGGTTCGTGCGGGGGAACAGTCCCGTGGCCAGGCGGGCCGCCATCGCCCCCGCCTGCTGCTGCCACCAGTCGGCGACCTGCGCGAAGTACGGCGTCGTGAACTCGGCCGTGGCAGCTTCCGGTCCGGTCGCGAACCCGGCGAGCAGCGCGCGCTGCCTGTCGTTGGTGAGAGCGGCATCGGTGGTCAGCTCGCGCCATACCCGCTGCTTGGTCGCGGTGCCCGGCAGTGACGCCAGCGCACGTTCCCGCGCGGTCGCGCCACTCATCGTGGCGTCCGCGTGGTAGGCGTCATCGAGTTCGCGCACGCCGATCTCGCCGAGTATGGCGAGCGCGGTCAGCAGGTCCCAGCGCAACGAGGGTGTCAGCTCAAGGCCCGCCACGGCTCCCGTGAGCGTATGGCGCACCGGTGCCGCGCCCTCGGCCGACAGCCCGGCGGTCTCGGCGAGCGCGGTTGCCCAGGCGCGCTGCAGGTCCGAGCCCGCTGGAGCGGCGTGCAGTCCTGAGCCGACAGCGACGACCAATCGGCTTGCGGCAGCGGCGCGTTCAGCTGGCGGGAGGTATCCCTCGATCGCTCCGCGGGCCTGGTGCAGCACCATCGCGAGCACTCCCGCGTCGGCCTCGCCGCCTGCATTGAGGTGGACCGCGTCCAGGAAGGTGGACGCCGGCAACTCGGCCGCGCGGACGGAGTTCCAGAGCGCCGACCAGACGACGGCCCGGGTGAGCGTGGGCTGCACCGACGACAGGTGCTCCAGGAACGTCTCGACTGATGCGTCGTCGAGCCGCAGCAGCGCATAGGTGAGATCGTCGTCGTTCGCGACGACCGCATCGAAGCGCGTGCCCTCGGGCAGAGGGACGGCCACTTTCGCCGCGTCGAGGGTGACCTCGACCCGGGCGCTGCGCTCCAGGCCGGCGCCGGTGAGCGCAAAGGTGGACACCACGACCCGGTGCTTGCGATCGACCGGCTCACCCGTCAGCTGATCCGCGGAATCGACGGTCAGATAAAGGTTTTCGCCATCGTGTTCGACACCGATCGTCGAGATGCCGGTGGTTTCGAGCCAGCTCGACACCCACGCCGACAGGTCGGATTCGCTGGTCGCCTGCAGCGCGTCGATGAGGTCCTGCAGCCCGGTCGAGCCGAAGGCGTGACGCTGGAAATAGTGCTGTGCCGCGCGGAAGAACGCGTCGCGACCGGCATACGCCATCAGCTGTTTCAGCACCGAGGCGCCCTTGGCGTAGGTGATGCCGTCGAAGTTCTGCCGGGCCGCCTCCAGGTCGGGGATGTCGGCCACGATCGGGTGGGTGGTCGGCAGCTGGTCCTGCACGTACGCCCATTGCTTGCGGCCCATCGCGAACGTCACCCACGGCCCCGCGAAACCAGCCGCTTCCGTGGCGGCGAGATAGCCCATCAGGTCGGCGAACGACTCCTTCAGCCAGGTGTCGTCCCACCACCGCGGAGTCGCCAGGTCACCGAACCACATGTGCGCCATCTCGTGCATGATCACTTCCGCGACGCCTTCGCGCTGCGCCTCGCTCGGTGTGCCGCGCACGAGGTAGCTCGCCTCGCTGAAGGTCACCAGACCCGGGTGCTCCATCGCGCCGATGTTGTATTCGGGCAGGAACACCTGGTCGTATTTGCCCCAAGGATAAGGGAATTGGAACGCCTCGTCGAAGAAGTCCAGGCCGGCCTTGGTGACCCGGAAGATCTCCGCGGCGTCCAGATGCCCGGCCATCGAGGCGCGGCAGATCGCGCCGAGCGGCACCTCCAGAGTGGTCCCGCCGGGGCGATCGGCTCGCCATACGTCCGCCACGGAGTGGAACGGACCGACCGCCACCGCCGTGAGGTATGACGACAGCGGCAACGTCGGTGCACACGTCACCGTGTGCGTGCCGTCGGCGGGCAGGTCTTCGACGACCGCCTGGTTGCTGAAAACCCGGCTGTCCCGTGGGGCGGTGATCGCGAAGGTGAAGCGCGCCTTGAGATCGGGCTGCTCGAAGCACGCGAACGCGCGGCGGGCATCCGTCGGCTCGAAATGCGTGTAGGCGTAGGTCTTTTCGTCCAGCGGATCGGTAAAACGGTGCAGGCCCTCGCCGGTGTGGCTATAGCGGCACCGTGCCTCGATCACCACGTCGTTGACCGTGCCGCCGGTGCGCAGGCCGGTGATGCCGACACGCGCGCCGTCATACACGGGATCGGCCGGAATGCCGTTGACCGAGACCGCGGTCACCTCGTCCGCGATCAGGTCGAGCCAGGTCGCGTCGTGGCTGCTGGTGAAACGGATGGCGGACCGTGACGCGAAGGTCGTGGCGTCCGGATCGTTCAGCTCGCTCAGGTCCAGGTCGACCCGGTGGGTGTCGACTGTGATCCGGTCGCTGCGCTGTGCGCAGTCGGCGCGAGTGAGGTTGAGGTCCACGACAGTCATGCCTGCCATCGTCCCTGATGGTGCGTACCCGAAAGCGCTCAGGGCACCGGGCGTCCGGGTGGCTTGGTCAGCTGCGTTCGACGATGTAGTCGATGCAGGCGGTGAGGGCGGCGACGTCCGCCGGGTCGACGGCGGGGTACATGCCGATCCTCAGCTGGTTGCGGCCGAGCTTGCGGTAAGGCTCGGTGTCGACGATCCCGTTGGCGCGCAACGTCTTTGCGACCTCAGCAGCGTCGACGCCGTCGAAGTCGATGGTGCCGACGACAGGCGAGCGGTCGGCTGGATCGGTCACGAACGGCGAGGTGTATGACGTCCGTTCGGCCCATTCGTAGAGTGCGCGGCTCGATGCCGCACTGCGTTGCGCTGCCCAGGCGAGTCCGCCGCTGGCCAGCATCCAGTCCAGCTGTGCCGCCATCAGCGCAAAGGTCGCTACGGCAGGGGTGTTGTAGGTCTGGTTGAGGCGCGAATTGTCCACGCACACTTGCAGATCCAGCGTCGTGGGCGTCCAGCGAGCGCCGCTCAGCTCCGCGATGCGCTCCAGCGCCGCGGGTGACGTCGCGGCGAACCACAGCCCGCCGTCCGATGCGAAGACCTTCTGCGGCGCAAAGTAATAGACGTCCGTCTGGCTCACGTCGACGGGTATGGCGCCCGCTGCTGACGTCGCATCGACCAGCATCAGGGCGCGGTCGCCGTTCGGCACGGCCACCCGCTGCACGCGGCTCACGACTCCGGTCGAGGTCTCGTTGTGCGCCCAGCAGTAGACGTCGGCGCCGTCGGCGGACCGCAGCTGCACCGACGTGCCCGGCGCAGCCTCGGTGACCAGCGGGTCGCCGAGGAAGGGGGCGTTGCGGGCGACCGTCGCGAATTTCCCGCTGAACTCACCGCACACCCCGAACGCGCCACGGTCGCGAATCAGCCCGAACGACGCGGCATCCCAGAAGACGTTGGTGCCGCCCATGCCGATGACGATCTCGTAGCCGTCCGGCAGGTCGAAGAGGCGGGCGAGCCCGGATCGCACCCGGCCCACCAGGTCCCTGACCGGCGCCTGCCGGTGGGACGTGCCGAGCACCGAGCTGCCCTGCGCGATCAGCGCGTCCAGTTGGCCGGGGCGGATCTTGCTCGGTCCGGAGCCGAAGCGGCCGTCCGCCGGTTTCAGCGAGGAGGGGATGGTGAGCTGGTCGGTCACGCCGGCTATTTTGCCAGCGGTAGCGTCGGTGCCATGCAGCCGATCGAACGCTGGGACTACGCAGGCGAAGGCCTGGACGAGCACGACCTGCCGGCGGCGCCGCTGCCGCTGGTCGAACGGTGGGTGCAGGACGCCGTCACCCGTCAGGCGGCGAAGGGGGACGTCCCCGAACCGGATGCGATCTCCGTCGCCACGGCCGACGCTGCCGGGCAGCCGCATGTGCGGACGGTGCTGATGCGCTATCTCGGCCCGGACGGTCCCGGTTTCTACACCAACTACACAAGCCGCAAAGGCGTTGACCTGCAAGAGAATCCGAAGGTCGCGGCCGCGCTCACCTGGCCACCGATGTTCCGGGCGATCCGGTTCGTCGGCGTCGCCGAGCGGATGACGCCCGAGCGGTCGGCCGACTACTTTGGCAGCCGTCCTTACGGTTCGCGCATCGGTGCGTGGGCGTCGCGACAGTCGCAGCCGTCGGGCAGCCGCGCCGACCTCGAGGAGGCGGTGGCGGCATACGAACGGATGTGGCCGGACACCGGCAGCGCGGACGACGTGCCGCTGCCGGACTTCTGGGGCGGGTATGTCGTGCGTTGTGCCGAGGTGGAGTTCTGGGCCGGGCGGAGCAGCCGGCTGCACGACCGGCTGGTCTTCCTGCGCACCGGTGACGGCGACCTGGCCGACGAGAACGCCTGGCGCGTCGAGCGCCGCCAGCCGTAGCCGGGCGAGCTTGCGAGCCCGGCCCGCTGGCCGGCCAGCGAGGAGTCGAGCAAGAAGACGCAGGCACGCGAACAACCCGTGGGCTCCGGCGAAGCCGGTCGCGCGATGGACGAGATCGCGCACCCACGGGCTGCGGTGGCTGCGTTGGAGTAGCTACCGAACGTCCGTCTCGTCGGTCACACGGAGGTGGCCGGCGACGAAATACGAAGGCTGCGCTAGCGCGCAACCACCTCACGCGTCCGCTGGGAATTCACTAGTGGACCACCTCCTTTCTCGTGTGGCTTCACGCTAGATCCGCTGCCCCGCGCCTGGCAACGGGTTTTTCCGGCGCCGGGCGAAAGGGTGCGGACATGAGAACGGCTGGCGCCCAGGGGAGGTGCGCCAGCCGTCCGAGCGCTGCTGCGGACAGCGCGCTCACCCCGCCCGCCAGGCGGACGGTTCGGAAAGGCGAGGGTCAGGGGGGAGGAGCCCCTCGCCTTCCACCACCAGAACGTAGCGGGTGGTGGATTGATTCCCGGACTTTATCCGGAAATTGGTATGTCGAGTCGCGAATGGCACCTGTCGGCGCTTAGTGGCAGGCTGACCCTTGTGAGCGACCTGATCGACACCACCGAGATGTACCTGCGCACCATCTTCGACCTTGAGGAGGAGGGGATCGTGCCGCTGCGCGCGCGCATCGCCGAACGCCTCGGACACTCGGGACCAACCGTCTCGCAGACGGTTGCGCGGATGGAGCGTGACGGTCTGCTGACGCTCGCCGGAGACCGTCATCTGGAGCTCACCGAGCACGGCCGCCTGCTCGCGGTGCGGGTGATGCGCAAGCACCGGCTGGCCGAGCGGCTGCTTGTCGACATCATCGGCGTGGAGCTCGAATACGCCCACGACGAGGCGTGCCGGTGGGAGCACGTGATGAGCGAGCGTGTCGAGCGCAAGATCCTCGTGATGCTCGACGAGCGGCACATTTCGCCATACGGCAACCCGATCCCGGGCTTGGAGGAGCTGGGCGAGGAGGAGACGAGACTGCACTTCCGCGACGGTGTGCGGTCGCTCACCGAGGTGGTTACCGAGGCGCCGGCCAAGCTCGTCGTACGCCGGGTGGGTGAGCCGGCGCAGGCGGACCAGGAGGCGCTGAGCGTGCTCACCGCCGGTGGGGTGACCCCGAACGCCACCGTCGAGGCTCACCTCGAAGGCGACCGGGTGCTGGTGAAGGCGGATGGCAGCGAGGCCGTCTCGCTGCCACGCGACGTCGCGATGCACGTGTTCGTCGACGCGTCCTGAGGTGGGCCTTGCCAGTCCGGAAGGACTATTTGCTGACTATTCGTTGGCGGATTCGTGACCTCGCTGTGACACGGCCGTGATCTTTGTGTAGCGTTGCCTGCGGCTCGTCAGACCGATGGGCTCCCGGAAGGCAACGCCGAGTCCTGCCAGCCGCCCGGGTGTAGCGAAAACCGCCAGGCAGGAGCGGGGGAACCAACACCGGGCGACGAAAGTCGTCCTTGGGGCGAAGTAGCGGTGCAGCATCACGGGGATTGTTGCGCCGAGACCGGGCATCTTCGGCCCGAGCCCGACAGCTCACCTCGTAGGCGACGGAGAGGTATCCCGTGTCAGTTCTTGGTCCCCGTGGGCGCCACCGCGCCCCGAGCAAGTTGTCGACGACCTTCAACTCAACCGCCCGCGTGTCCGCGACCGTTGCCGTCGCCGGCGGGCTGGTCGCTTCCATCGCGGCGCCGCAGGCAGCGAACGCAGCGACCACCGGAGTCGCTTCGATCTCTGGCGCGAGCTCGGTCGACTTCGCCGCACAAGGCGCGCGCACACAGGCAGTCGCGCACCCGCTTGCCACCACTCGTGCACAGCACCAGCTGACCACTGTGGCGGCACACACCGAACTCGCGAGCACCGTCACGGCGAGGCCCTACGTCGCGCCGAAGCCGGTCGTTCGCCCCCAGGTCTCCTCCGTGTCGCGCACGACGACGACGACGAGCCCGGCGCAGAGCACGCAGCCCACGACGCAGCCGACCACTCCGACGCCGCCCGCGACCAACCCGACCCCAACGCCCGCGCCGGCCAGTGGCATCGTGGCGATCGCCGAGCGTTTCGTCGGCGTTCCGTATGTGTATGGCGGGAGCACCCCGGCCGGTTTCGACTGCTCCGGGTTCACTCAGTATGTCTACTCGCTGGCGGGCCAGTCGATCCCGCGCACGGCGACGGCCCAGATGTTTGCGGCCACCTCGGTGTCCAGCCCGCAGCCGGGCGACCTGATCTTCTTCGGCAGCAGCAGCTACGCCTACCACGTGGCGATCTACATCGGCAACGGCATGATGATCGACGCCAACCACCCCGGTGGCACCGTCGGCATCCGGCCGATCTACGCAGGTGTGGTCGGCTACGGCCGCATCTGAGTCACCGCACTCTCCCGCACCCCACTGACCCGCCGCGCCCACTGGGCCCGGCGGGTCAGCGCATTTCCCTCACCTCTGCACCGGAAGGCCCATCCATGTCGTCGCTGTCCGACACGCTGCTTGCTCCCGACCGTCGTCCCGCCGTCGTCGCCGACCTCGTGTCCGTGGTCAACGCGGAAGTGAAGGAGAAGAAGGGCGTCGGCGGCGTCACCGTCAAGGCCGGGTATGCCGCGGTCCGCAAGGTCAGCCCGAGCATCGCGGCCAGCGCGACCGACCGGATGCTGCCCGACTTCGCGACCGCGCTCCAACCCTTCTGGGACGACTTCGGCGGCGCCGGCGACTTCGGCGCGTACCTCGCCGAGCGCGGGGATGCGGCTGCCGACGCCCTGCTGTCCGTCACCGACGCACGAGCAGCAGCGACCGACCGCGAGCCGCTCAAGCGTGCTTACCAGGGTCTGCGCGGCAAGGCGAAAGGCCATGTGCAGCAGGCACTTCCGCGCATCGGGCGGGTTGTGCAGCAGCACGCGTCGTAGCGGTCAGCGGCATACCGGCTCTGGCTCTCAACCCGATCTGATAGACCAGCGATATGTCTGATTCGCTGACTGCAACCACTGTGCACCTGGCCGGCGAGGACGGGTCTCGCGTCGAGGCCTACCTGGCGACCCCTGGCAGCGACGAGCCCCGCGGAGGGGTCGTCGTCATCCATCACCTGCCCGGCTACGACCGGGCGACCAAGGAGATGGTGCGGCGCTTCGCCGAACTCGGGTATGACGCGATCTGCCCCAACCTCTACTCGCGCGAGGCGCCCGGCGCGGACCCGTCGGATGCGGCCGCCCTGGTGCGCGCAGCCGGTGGCGTCCCGGACGAGCGGCTGGTGTCCGACGTCAAGGTCGCCGCGGCATACCTGCGGGCGCTGCCGCACGCGAACGGCAAGGTCGGTGTCATCGGGCATTGCTCGGGCGGCCGGCAGGCGGTGCTCGCCGCATGTCGCCTGGATCTGGACGCTGCGGTCGACTGTTACGGCGCGTTCGTCACGGGAACGCCGCCGGCCGAGCACCCGCTGAACGTGACCAACCTGGTGCCGTTGCTGCCGCAGTTGCGCGCACCGCTGCTCGGGCTCTTCGGCGCAGAGGACAAGTTCCCCAGCCCGGAACAGGTGGCCGAGCTGGACGAGATCCTGACCGCGAATGACAAGCCGCACCAGTTCTTTTCGTATGACGGTGCCGGTCACGCCTTCTTCGCGGTCGACCGGCCGTCATACAACGTCGCGGCCGCGAACGATGGCTGGGAACGCATCGAGACCTTCTACGCCGAACACCTCGGGGCCTGAGCCATGTGCACCTACATCACCGTCAAGACCGACATCGATGGCAGCGCGAAAGCACCGGGGGGCAAGTGGTTTCGCGTCACGGACGCGGCGGCCTACTTCGACCACCCGGTGCACGCGATGGCCGAGCACACCCTCAACCTGGATCTGACCGATCCCGCCGGCGGGCCAGGGCAGCGCATCGCGCTCGAACTCACCGCCGCCTCGGCGCAACGCGTCATCGACGCCATCCAGGAGGCATTGGACGCGGCCCCGGCGGCGCTGAAGGAATAGCCAGCTTCAGCCGAGGGGACTGGTTGGCCCGATCACCGGTGGCTGGGTGACCGTGGTGGTCTCGGTGACCGTCTTCGTCTGAGGCTTGGCAGTCGAGGTGACGGTGTGCGTCCGCGTGCTGGTCAGCGTCGTGGCCCGGCCGGTGCGGGTGACCTCGATGGTCACCGTGTTCGGCGGTGCCGTCACCGTGACCGTCGACGGCACGGCGTCGCCCCCGGTGTCGTCCGCCTGCTGCGTCACGGTCGTGGTCTGCCCGTCGCCGGTGTAGGTCACGGTGACCTGGGAGGAGCCGGATGTTCCGCCGCCGGCGAGCAGATAGATGCAGATGCCGCAGAGCACCGCGACACCCGCACCGAGGAGCGCACCGGGCAGGAGACCGGGAACGCCCCGCTCCGGCTCCGGGTCGTTGCCGTCGCCGGCATCGGCGGACCACCGGTCCATGAACTCGTCGTTCGCGGACCGTGACTCGTCGTCGCCGCTCGTCGGCATACGCCCATGCTACGAGTGGGGAGGCGCCGGTCGGCGGGACACGCGCCGGACGCGTGCCGGATGCGGCATGCTGCAGACATGCATTTCGTCGGTATTGATCTCGCCTGGGGCGAGCGGAACCCCACCGGTGTCGCCGTGCTGGACGGCACCGGAGCGCTGCGGCAGGTGGTTGCGGTCCGCACCGACGACGAGATCGCCGCGATCGTGCAGGCTGCCGCGCCAGGGGACCTCGTCGCGGGCATCGACGCGCCGCTGATCGTCGCCAACGAGACCGGCAGCCGCCCGGCGGAGCAAGCGCTCGGGAAGGATTTCGCGGCATACGAAGCCGGAGCCCACCCGTCCAACCTGGCCAACCCGGCCTTCGCCGCCGGCACTCGGGGTGCGCGGGTGGCGGTGCTGCTCGGCCTCGACATCGCGCCCGATTCGCGGGCCTCGCGCCGGGCGCTCGAGGTCTATCCGCACCCGGCGACGGTCGCGCTCTTCCGGCTGGGCCAGACACTGAAATACAAGAACAAACCCGGCCGCGATGTCGAGCAGTTGCGAGGGGAGATGCTGACCCTGATCCGGCTGCTGGAGTCGCTGGAGAGCGCCAAGCCCGCGCTGCGGCTGAAGCAGAGCGCGCAGTGGCAGGGCCTCGTCGACACGGTGCAGGGCGCGACGCGCAAGGCGCAGTTGCGCAGCGCGGAGGACCCGATCGACGCGATCATCTGTGCGTATGTCGCGTTGCTCGCCCAGCAGGTGCCAGAGCGGGTCACAACCTACGGTGACTTTGCCGGGGGTTACATCGTGACGCCTCGCCTGCCGGAGGGGCTGTCCCCGTCGCGGCAGTCGCCCCAGGAACGGAGCCGCACGGCAGCGGTCAACGCTGCGCGGCGCGCGTATGCCGTGCAGTTCCCCCTCGTCGAGCGGGCCACCGCCGACGCGGTCGAACTCATCGCAGGCGTGCTCGACGACGCGGGGCTGAACTATCTGACGGTCAGCGGACGCGCGAAAACCGTTGCGTCCTTTGCCGAAAAGGCAGCGCGTGAGCAGAACGGCGAGTTGCTCTATCCCGATCCGCTGCGTCAGATCGGCGACACGGTCGGGGTGCGGGTGATCACCTATGTGCGTGGCGACGTCGACGCCGTCGTGCAACTGCTGGCCGCGGAGACGGAGTTGCTGGACGACCGGGACATGGGGGAGGAGACGGCGCTGCAGGGCCGCTTCGGGTACTCCAGCCGGCACCTGCAGCTGCGGCTGGCCGACGACGACCGGCTGGCCCACCCGGAGATCGGAGACCGGCAGATCCAGGTGCAGATCCGCACGGTGCTGCAGCACGCGTGGGCGGAGTTCGAGCACGACATCCGCTACAAGGGCACCATCCCGCCGGAGCAGCGGCCCGACTTCGATCGCCGCTTCACCCTCGCCGCCGGTCTGCTGGAACTCGCGGACGAGGAATTCTCGACCATCCGGGACAAGCTGCGCTCGGGTGCCGCCGAGTCGGTGCCGGGGCCCGCCCAGACCGACCGCATAACGTCGCGCGAGCTCGCGGCATACCTCGCCGGGCAGTATGCCGGGGCGGCCTGGTCACGTGCCGACCACTACTCGTGGATGGCGGGGCTGGTGCACGAGCTCGGCATCCCGACGCTCGCCGATCTGGCCGCGGCGCTCCGGCAGGTCGACACCGACCGGATCGACGAACGGATGGCCTATCGCACCCCGCCGGGTGCGGTCCGCCGGCTCGACGACGCGTTGCTACAGCGCTTCGGCGAGGAGTATGTCGCCCTCGACGGCAACGCGCACCGGGTCGACCGGTTGCAGTCCCGGCTCGCGAAGCTGCGCGGCGAACTCGGCTGAGCCGGGCCGTCAGGCGGATTCGCTTGCCGCGGCGAGCTTTTCGAGTGATGCGGCCAGCCGTTCGGAGGTGGTCCAGCGTGCCCGCTCCTCACGGGCCGCGTCGTGCAGCTGCGTCCAGTCGTAGGTGTGCGTCACCTCGGTGTGGGTGTCGTCGAGCGGGCGCAGCTCCCACCGCCAGAGGTGCCCGGGCTGCGGCTTGCCCGGCTCGGACGGACGCCAGGCGATGCGCCGGCCCTCCTCGAACTCGACGACGTGGTTGTCGCGGTCGAGACCCTTCGTGATGGTCATCCGGAACACGTCGCCGACCCCGTGGACACGCTGGCCGGGTGCGGCCTGCGCCAGGTTGTCGTTGCCGTCCCACTCCGGCTGGCGGCTCGGGTCGGCGATCAGCTCGAAGATGGTGGCCGCGGGTGCGGCGATGGTGCGGGTGGCGGTGCTGATGCGGTCCTGCGATGGTTGCGTCATACCTCCATCGTGACAGGGTGCGCGGTGCGGTCTTGCCCGAACGTGCGTGGCCGGGTTGCCAACAGGTGCCCGCAGGGTGCACCGTGCCAAGGCGGGGAAAGCTGTCCGGCAGCGTGAGTGAGGAGCACTTTCGATGGGGAATCGCATGCGGGTCTGGGCAGCCACTGCCCCAGTTGCGCTGGTGGCACTCGCTTTCGGTCAGGGGGTGACTCCGGCGTTCGCGGCGCCGCAGGCGGTGCATCGACCGTTCAGCGCCGCGCCGGCACCGGCCACCTCCAAGGTCATCGTGGTGCTCGCCGACCAGTTCGGCGGGATGCTCTCCACCGCCGCCAAGCGCACCGAGCGGTCCGGCGCGGTCCGGGCCGATCAGGCGCCGGTCGTCGCCAGTCTTCAAGCCAGCGGTGCCAAGGAGATTCGGTCGATCCAGCTCGTCAATGCCGTCGTCGCCACGGTCTCCCCGGCGGAGCAGGCGGCGCTCTCGCGGGATCCCGCGGTGTCCGAGGTCGTCCCTGATGTGCAGTTCCGCGGGCCGCAGCCGGTCGTGGTGCCGAAGGCAGGCGGGCAGGGCGCAGCGGCGACGCCCGTCGCCGGCGTCTGCCCGGCCAAAGGTAAGACCCAGCTCAACCCCGAGGGGCTGCTCGCCGTCAACGCCGACTCCGACCAGCCGGGAGCCAAGACCGCTCGCAGTCTCGGCTACACCGGCAAGGGCGTCACTGTCGGCGACATCGCGGTCGGCATCGATGTCGACGAGCCCGAGCTGATCCGCCCGAACGGTCAGCACGTCATCAAGAGCCATGTGGACTTCACCGGCGACGGGTGGAATGCCGCCAACATGTCGGACGATGAGACCTACCTGGACGACAGCGTCATCGCGGCGCAGGGCAACGGCACCTACGACCTGAGCCAGTTCGGCGCCGTGCCCAAGGGCTGCACGATCAAGATCGAAGGTGTCGCCCCCGGAGTGACGCTGGACAACTACAAGGTCTACGGCCAGAACTCGATGACGACCACCTCGGCGTTCCTGGAAGCGATCGACTACGCAGTCGACACCGACCACGTCAACGTCCTCAACGAGGAAGGCGGCACGTTCCCCTTCCCCGACACCGCAGCGGACCTCATCAAGCAGGCGAACTCGGCGGCCATGGCCGCCGGAGTGACGGTGACCAGCCCGTCATACGACGCCGGACTGGAGAGCACGATCTGGTCGCCGTCGTCGCAGCCTGGCGTCATCAGTGTCGGCGCGTCCACGGTGTTCCGCAGCTATCTGCAAACCGGCGAGGTACCTACGGGAACCACCGGGTGGGTCAGCGACAACATCAGCTCGCTGTCCTCCGGTGGCTTCACCCAGCAGGGCCGCAGCGTCGATGTCGTGGCGCCCGGTGACCTCGACTGGATCGCCTGCGTCAAGACCGCTCCGGTGTGCGCGGGCAAGGACATCCAGCAGAGCGGCGGCACCAGTGAGTCCGGCCCGATCGTGGCCGCGGTGGCCGCGCTGGTGATCCAGGCCTATCGGGGCAGCCATCACGGAGCCACCCCGAGCGCTGCTCTGGTGCGACGGATCATCAGCGGCACCGCCACCGACCTGCACGCTCCCGGAGACCAGCAGGGTGCGGGGCTCGTCGACGCCTATCGGGCGGTGCTCGCGGCCCGCTCGGTGCGCACCCCGGACGGATCGCCCACGGCATACGGCGCCAGCCTGATCAGCGACACTCAGCAGCTGGACGCTGTCGGCAATACCGGCGGCACGGCGGTGCAGCACTTCACCCTCACCAACACCGGGTCGCGCACCAGCACCGTCCGGCTCGCCACCCGCACCCTGCAGGCTCCAGTCACGCTGCTGCAGCGCACGGTGACCCTGCCGGACGACTCGCCGGTGGTCCTGCACTTCCGGGTGCGGCCCGGCACCGACCGTCTGGACGCCGACCTGGCCTCGACCTCGACGACGCCGGAGATCTCGCTGCTCGACGCTCGCGGCCGGATGATCGCCTACAGCCTGCCCCAGGGCGCCGGCAACCACGGCCACGTCGATGTGCACGACCCGGACGCCGGCACCTGGACTGCGGTCGTCTCCGCACCTGGCGGGACCGCCGTCCACGTCGGCATCACCGCTTCGCGGTTCGCGGCATCGGGCACCGTCAGGCCCGCGCGAGCCGCACTGGCTCCCGGTGCGAGTGCGACGTTCACCGTCCGGTCGCCGCTTCCCAGCGAGCCGGGCGATCGCAGCGACTCCGTCTCGTATGTCGCGACGGGCGGCGTCACCGGGTCGGTGCCGGTCAACCTGCGCTCGCGGGTCCCGATCGTCGGCGGAGTCGGTCGCTTCGCCACGACAATGTATGGCGGCAACGGTCGCGCCCAGGTGCCGGCGCAGACGTTCTACTACGAGTTCGCCGTGCCGGCCGGCGAGCCGGCGCTCGACGTACAGACAATGCTGGGCGACGGAGCCACGGACAACTACTCGACCATGCTGGTCGCACCCGATGGGCAGTCGGTCGCGCAGGCCGCGAATTCGCTTCTCGTCGGGGGACACCAGACCAAACCGGGTTCGGCAACTCACCTGCACGCGATGCACCCCGCCGCGGGCACCTGGACCCTGATCGCGACCTTCACCAACCCGGTGACCGGCAACCGGCTGGCCACGCCGTTCACCGGCCGGATCGACTTCAGGCCCATCCGCGCGGTCGCCTCCGGGTTGCCGGACGGCAGGTTCCTGCGGCCCGGCCAGCAGGTGCCGGTCGCGATCACCGTGCACAACGCGACGTCCGCGCCGGAGGCATATTTCCTCGACGCCAGGCTGCCTCAGTCGGTGGCCACTCGGCTGGTCTCGATCAGCCCGTCCACCAACCTGCACCTGCCACTTTCCGCGACGGCAGCAGAGCCGGAGTGGCTCGTGCCGACGCACACCACGGCCCTGGTCGGCAGGTCGCATGGGAGCATGCCGACGACCTTCGACCTCGGCCCGTTCACCGGCGAACCTGATTTGGCTCCAACTGTTTCCGGCAACGACGCGGTGGCCTCGTGGACAGCTGCGCAGGTGACGCAGGGAGCGTGGGCGATGGTGCCGCAACCGCTCGGCCCGTTCGGCGGCGGTGCGGCAAAGAGCAGCACGGCGACACTGTCCCTGACAGCGACCACGCGCGCATTCGACCCCGGTTTCGCCGCACCGACCGGCGACCTGTGGCGGCAAAGCGCCTCCGCGCAAGCGGCGTTCGCGCCGGTCGTGGTGCAGCCCGGCGAGACGGTGACCATCCACGCGATGCTGACGGCGCACGGTCAAGGGGGTACGACGGTGCACGGAACGCTCTACCTCGACGACGCGGATGCGCTGTTCACCGGCGTGGAGTCGCCGAGCGGGAACGAGCTCGCTGCGCTGCCGTACAGCTACACGGTGGGTGCGGAGCACCCGGTCCGGCCCATCCGGCCGCTGCATCGCTGACCGGGCACGCGTCATACACCTGCAGCGTTCCACTGCGGGTCGCGGCCGTCGCGTGCGGCGAACGCCAGCACGGCGTCGACGTCCGACGGCGGATGCACGATGTAGTCCTGCACCCACTGATCCACCTCGGGGAAACCACTGTCCGCCACGACTGCCGCGGCAACTTCGGCCGGGTCGATGGCCGTGGTGCGTAGTCGAATTCCGCTGGCACTCAACAGCACCCACGGAACGCCGCTGCTTCCGTACGGCATACCGGTGCTGCCGCTGTTGACCAGCCACCGGCGTCCGACAAGCCGCGCGAACGGCACGTGGGTGTGTCCCATGCACACGATGCGGACCGCGTCGGGGACGTCCGCCAGCACGTCCGCCCATCGCGACAGCCGGGTGTCGACCAGCACCACTTCGTTGTCATCGCGGGGAGTTCCGTGACAGAAGAGCACCTGGCCGAAGTCGTCGAGGTCCACCGTCGCAGGGTGGGGGAGCTGGTCCAGCAGCGTGATGTCGGCCGCGCCCAGCTGGGCGGCGGCCCAGAGATCGACCGCCGGAGTCCCCTCCGGCGGCTGGCCGCCGCGAGCCACGGTGACCAGGTCTCGGTCGGCGTTTCCCCGCACCAGGAGTCCGCGATCGCCCAGTGCGCGCAACCGGTCCAGGACCTGGGTCGGCTGAGGTCCGGCGGCGAGGTCGCCAGTGACGACGACCAGGTCCGCCGAGCGGACGTCGGGTTCGGCCAGTACGGCGGCAAGAGTCGGGTCGACTCCGTGGGTGTCGCTGAGCACGGCGATTTGCTGCACCATGCGTGTCACGGTAATGGCGTGCGGGTCGGCCCGTCATACGACCGGTGGCTGCCGAACGCGGGCCAGGGGTGGGATCAGAGCCGGCCGGCGCCGGCACCGCGTGCGGCGGCGGCCGACTGGCTGGCCGGATTCGCATGGGCTCTCAACGCCGTGCGATTGTCGACCCTGCGACCGTTTGCTGGTGCTGGTTGGCTGGCTTTATCCGCGGGCGAGCACATACACGGCGTTGGTGTCGATATGCAGTAGGTCGTCGTCACCCGCGAGCTGCGTTGCGCGGGTAGTGAATTCCTGACGAACGCGTTGTTGGGTGCGCGGTGGCTGGGCCCGGTAAGTCATCCCGGCGTTTGCGATCCCGCCGCTGATCCCTGCCCACAAGTCGTTGGGGGTGATCTGCCATGCCCAGCGCAGGTCGCGGGCACTCACGATGTGAAAGCCAGCGGCAACTGTGATTCCGCTCAAGCCTTCGGGGGTGCGAGGAAAATCCAACTCTTCAGGTAGCTGCGTACTTGGTCGGGAGCTGACGCCCGCACCGAGGAAGGAGTCGTTGACGAGCTGGCTCCAGGCGGATCCACCGGCCGGCCAGATGCTGACTGCGACGAGCCCACCTGGAGCGACGACTCGCTTCAGCTCGTCCAGCGCTGCCCTGGGATCCGGTACGTGGTTGATGACGAAATTCGCGACGATGCTGTCGAAGGCGTCGTCCGGAAACGGCAGGTGCGGCAATGAGGCCGTCACCACAGGGCAACGCGCCATTGTGCGTGCGGTACGAACCATGGCTACATCGGCGTCGGCTCCGGTGACGTCGAAGCCGCGGCGGCCGGCTTCGACGAGCAAGTCACCTGTGCCGCATCCGATGTCGAGAAGGCGTCCCAGTTCCAAGTCCGCGAGGATCGTGGGGAAGGTTCCAGCACATAGGGTGGCGAATGATCTTCGGTATGCATCGGCCACTCCGCGCCAGTTCTCCACGGTGCAGGAGTATGCCAAAACGAGCCCGGCTGTCTCGGTCAGTCAATCTGCTGGCGTATGACGGGGCGGTCGCGGTTCGGTAGGTGACTCGGGTATCGAGGGGTGTCCCCGGCTGCGAACCATTCGAAAATTTATATGATAGAACTCTTGTGCTATCAGGATGCGTTCAGGTAAACTGCAGGTACAGCGAAACGCCTTGAACGGTAAGGAGGTCCGGGTATGACGACCAACGATCCCGGGCCTCTGGTGCCCAGCGAGGTTGAGGTTTCGGGGGTGCCCGGTGGTGACGTTTCCGGCGATCCGGTGGATTCACCGGTGACCCAGGGTGAATCGCCAAGTTCTGCCGCACCCGCCGCGCCACCGGCGGTTGCGGTGCCGGGTCGTGCTGCGGAGATTCTGGAGATGGCGCGGGAGTTCCGGGCTGCCTTGGATGAGGTGCCGGGTGCGTTGTACCAGCTCGGGGAAGAAGGACTGTCGGACCTGATGACCCAGCTGATGGGGGTCCACGTCCGCAGTAGCCAGGTGGCGACCGTGGTGGTCGCCGAAGCGCATATCCGGGGTGAGGTGAACACGTCCATGTCGGCGTCCGCGGTGCAGTGGATCACCGCCCACGCCGTAGAGGCAGGCACGATGGTGGAACCACGGGACGCGAAGACGATGGCCGTGGTCGCGCAAGCCTACGGCGACCGCCGCAACGCGGTGGTCGCCGGCGCGGTGCGGGAAGGTTCGTGCACGGTGGCACGGGCGGCGTTGTCGAACACGGACAAGGTCGCCCCGGTGTTACCGACGGCGTCACGGGATGAACTGTTGGGTCACTACCTGCAACTGGATCCGGCGTTGGGGTCTCGTGGGGTGTCGGCGTTGACGCGGATGATCATCGCCCAGTACGCCCCCGACACCCTCTCGGCGCAGGACGCGAAACTGGAAGCCGTCGAAACCTTGAGCTGGTTCACCACGCCGACGGGGATGACCCGCCTGACCGCAGAACTCGCCCCAGCCAGTGCGGCGGTGATCAAGTCCGCCATTCTCGCCCTGTCGGCACCGAAACCGGTCCCGTGTGACGACGGTGGTGACCCGGGCACGGGGGCGTCGGGTAGTGGGTCGGCGACGACGGTGCGGGATGAGCGGACCCCGGGGAAACGTCGCGCGGACGCGTTGACGGAACTGGTCACCGCAGCCGCGAAAGTGGTCAGCGGGGACGCATCCCCGACCGGTGCGGCGGCGACGGCGCTGGTCACGATGAACCTGGAAGTCCTGACCGAGGGTGTGGGGCATGCCCGGACGGTCGCGACCGGCGACATCCTGGATGCGGGTGCTGCCCGCCGGATCGCGTGTGATGCGCAGGTCATCCCGATCGTCCTCGGCGCCCGGAGTGAACCCCTTGATGTGGGACGCAAAGAGCGCCTGGTCACCAAAGGGTTACGCACCGCCGTCATCACCCGAGACCACGGATGCACCTTCCCTGGGTGTGACCGGCCACCGGGCATGTGCGAAGTGCACCATGTGAACCCGTGGTGGGCCGGCGGCACCACCTGCCTGATCAACTCCGCGATGCTGTGCGCGTTCCACCACCACCTGGTCCACCGCCTCGGGCTACTCGCAGCCGTCACCGCCACCGGCGTCCACTGGGACCTCACCCCCGGCCGGATGCCCACCCGCGGCGCAGCCTGACCCGCGCGGCACCGGCAGCGCACCTGCCTGAGCGGCACCGGACCAGTGCGGCAAGCCAGGCCCCTGCGGCGCCTGACGCTGGCCGGCGAGCCTCCCGCAACTTGATCCCTGGCTTTCCGTGTGATCGCTCTCCGAGTGCCCGATGGGCTCGTCTCACCGAGCGGGGTGCAAACCCGCCGACCGGCATACGGCCTCGAGCTCCTCACCGAGCGGGTAGAAGTCCACCGAGCGGGTAGAAGCCCACCGACCGGGGTAGAACCACGCACGCCCAACGGTCGGATATCTACCCCGCTCGACACCGAAGTACCCCGCTCGGCAGGAGGGACACTGGGCGTTTGGATGCACACCGGCTTCTCCTTTCAACACGTTGCAAGGTCTCCGCCTCTGCCAGGTAGCGAAGAGTCCTCGGGTCGCTTGTCGAGCTGGAGTAGTCGTGTTTGACTACTCTCATGAACCCTACTCGTCTGTTTGTTCTGGCTGCCTTGGATCAACGTGGGCCGCTGCACGGGCACCAGATCCGTCGTGATGCCCGGGTTGGCCGCACCGACTTGTGGTCGGAGGTCAAACCGGGATCGCTGTATGGCGCGTTGCATCGTCTGCATGACGAGGGGCTGATCGAGGAAGTACGGCGTGAGCAGCACGGCAACATGCCAGCGCGCACGGTGTACGCGATCACCGCCGAGGGCCGCCGAGAGCTCAAGGCACTGCGCGAGGAGGCGTATCGCGATGTCGAGCAGCGCCCGGACCCGGTGGATCTGGCGTTGGCCAGTAGTGGAGAACTGGACGAAGACACCCTTCGGGGATTCGTGGAGGATCGCATCGCAGCGCTGGAGGCTCGCAGGGCGTTGGTGCGACACGAAAGTGAGCGTGCCCAGCCCGGCCAGAGCGTGATCGATGCCTTGATCCTTGGGCACGCATCGGCGCGAATCGACGCTGATCTGCAGTGGCATCACACCCTGTTGGAGCAGGCCGGAAAGATCACCGCGGAGAACGCAACTCGACAACCATGACGTCGACCGATCACGACGCGAAGGGCAGACCCAAACCTCGGCGGATCGACTTCGGCATCGTGTGGATGGGACAAGGCGTCAGCAGTATCGGTACAGCCGTGACAACCCTCGTGCTGCCGCTGGTCGCGCTGGTGACTTTGCACGCTGCCGCTTGGCAAGTCAGTCTCCTCACCGCGGCCACCTATACGGCATACGCGGTGCTGGCTCTCCCGGCAGGTGTCTGGCTGGACCACAGGCATCGTCGGCCGGTCGTGCTGGGTGCGGATGCTTGCCGGGCTATCGTCATCGCCTCGGTTCCGGTGGCCGCGGTTGCGGGTGGGTTGACGATGGCACAGTTGGTGATGGTGGCCTTGGCCCTCGGAGTGTTCGGGGTGTTCTTCGACGTGGCGTACCAAAGCTGGTTGCCGGGGATCGTGCCTCCAGCTCGACTGGTGCGGGCGAACGGGCTCTTGGCAGCAACCGATGCCGCCGGCCGATTGGCCGGCCCGGGGATCGGGGGTGCTCTCTACGCGGCGATCGGCGGGGCCGCGACGCTGTGGCTCGACGCTGCCAGCTTCGTGGTCGCCGCATGCAGCACCGCTCTGGTCAAAGCGCGCGAGCACTCCCTGCCTTTGCGTCCGCGCGACAGAGTGCCGTTGCGCGATGAGCTGAAGATCGGCTCGCGTTGGCTCGTACGCGCCAGACCACTGCGTAACCTCGTGGCCGCGCTGGCGTGGATGAACCTCTTCGTGGCGGTGTGGCTCGCCGTCGAGGTGACCTTCCTGGTGCGCACCTTGCACACTGCCAGCGGCACGGCAGGTATCGTCCTCGCGCTCGGCAGCACCGGCGGGATCCTCGGCGGACTGCTCAGTGCACGTGTCGCAGACAGCGTCGGAGATGCTCGAGCTCTGGTCGTGTGCGCCGCGATCGCCGGGCCATGCGCGCTGATCGTGCCGTCGACGACTGCCGTCTTCGGACCCTGGGCAATGTCCATCGGGCTGTTCGGCGTCCTGGCAGCCAACGCGATGTTTACCACGATCTCCACCTCGTACCGGCAGCGCATCGTGCCGCCCCACCTGCTGGCGCGTGTCACCTCCGCAATACGGCTCCTCACCTTCGCGGTCCTGCCCCTCGGGGCATTGCTCGGCGGCCTGCTCGTGGGCCTGACCTCGCCCCGAAACGTTCTGGTGATCGCCGCGATTGGCTACGGCAGCGCCGTTGTGTGGCTCGGGCCGATCTCGCGCGATCGAGATCTCAGGACCACCAACCACTCGGCCGCTACGGTGGTGCCCTAGCACTTCGTAGCGGCGGGACTGTCTCCGACCAGTCAGTCCTGCCGGAGCATTCGCAGGTCACGATCTGTGTCGGTGAGGAGGGTCTCTATCACGGAGACCGGCGGCGGAGCGGTCCCGAAGCCGTCTGAGCTGCGGAACGTACAGTGCCCCCGGCATGATTCGAACATGCGACACCCGCTTTAGGAGAGCGGTGCTCTATCCCCTGAGCTACGGGGGCATGGGTCGCGGATGCGCCGCGACTCCGAGGAGCAGTCTATGGGTCGCCCGGCCGAACCGGCGCGGCCGGGCGACGCGAGGGCAGCGCGGCATACGCTGGCGGCACTGAATCTCCTTCCGTCGAGAGGAAACTCGTGGCCGACCGGACCGCCGCCATACAGCAACTACTCGTCGATGCCGGATGCCCCGGGCGCATCCGGGTGCTCCCGGAGTCGACGCACTCCGCGGCGCAGGCCACGGCGGCACTCGGCTGTGCGCCCGGCGCGATCGCGAGCAGCCTGGTCTTCCTCGCCGGCGGCGAGCCGCTGCTGGTGATGACCAGCGGCGTGCACCGTGTCGACACGGACCTGCTGTCCACGGAACTCGGCGTGCCGGTGGAGATGGCACGGGCGAAGCTGGTCAAGGAAGTCACCGGCCAGCCGATCGGCGGCGTCTCGCCGATCGGTCATCCGGCACCGCTGCGCACCGTCGTCGACCGCAGCCTGCAGGCGTATGACGAACTCTGGGCCGCGGCCGGCACGGCGAACAGTGTCTTCCCGATCAGTTTCGACGACCTGGTGCGCATTACCGCAGGCACCGTCCTGCCGGTCGTCACCGGCTGAACTGCCGGCTCAGCTGCCAGCCACTCCGATGCGCCAGTAACCCATGAAACACACTGCGGCGCGGGGGATTTCGAAGTCGTTCACCAACAGCCGCCGCAATGCGCGCACCTGCGCGGACTCGCCGGCGATCCACGCCGACAGCGCCGGGTGCCCCGTCGCGCCCTGCCCGGGGTCGGACACCTCCCAATAGGCGTCGGCGTCGTTGTCGAGGACAGTAGTGCGCGCATCGTCGGAGCCCAGCGGGCCGATGCCGGTCAGCCATTGCCGGACGGTGTCGAGTTGGTCGTCGCCGCGATCGGCTGCGCACCACACGACCTGCACGCCGGGCGGCGCGGCGAACGGCTGGATGTCGGCCGCGTGTTCCACCTCGACGCAGATCAGGCCGTGCGCTTGCTGGGGGAGCCGGCCGGCGATGCTCTCGATCGCCGGCAGCGCGCTGAGGTCGCCGACGATGAGTTGTATTGATGCTGCTGCGTGTTCATGCCGGAACTCCAACCCGCCGGGCTCGCCGGTGAAGTCGGCATTCGGCCCGAAGAGCACCGCCTCGTCGCCCGGTGCTGCCTCGGCCGCGAACCGGGAGCCGGGACCGTTCACGCCATGGTCGACGAAATCGATGTCGACCTCGTGTGTTTCCGGTCGCACCGCGACGACCGTGTAGGTGCGGATGAAGGCGCGCTGGTCGACGGGTTGCTCCCGCCATAGCTCCCACCAGTCGGGCGTGGCAGGAAAGTCGTCGAGCGGCAGGCCGCCCGGTCTGGGCACGACCAGCTTGACCCGCTGGTCGTAGCCGCGGTCGGCAAAGCCCGCGAGCGAGGGGTCGGTGAAGGTGAGCCGCACCAGGCTCGGCGACCGCCGTTCGCGTCGACTCAGGCGGACGGGAAACATCCGGTAGGGCAGCACGTCAGTGGTCACGCTCACAGTTGAATCTCCTCGTTAGATTGGTAAGGCTAACCTAACTGATGAGGAAGGAGCGGTGAAGTCAGGGCACCGAGAGGGCAGCAGTTGTCATGACGCGACGCGGCTCATCGCAACAAGTGCCCACTCGGCAGCCTGTTGCGGTTCGGCGGTAGTGACCGGTCGCTCAGCGCCGCGATCGGTGCAGGCGGGCGAGGACACGGCCGTGGTGTTCGCCACGTTCGGCGGCATACTCGCCCTCGGAGGTGAGCTGGGCGAGATCGGCCGGCGTTGCGTCCCCAGTGCGCAGATCGATCTGTTCGGAGAGATAGCGCCAGAGCACCGCGATCGAGGCGGTGACCGGCACGGCGAAGAACGCTCCCATGATGCCGAACCGGTCTCCGCCGAAGGCGATCGACAGCAGGATGATCGCGGGGTGCAGGGACATCGACCGGCTCTGCAGCAGCGGCTGCAGCACGTGACCCTCGATCTGCTGCACGGCAACGATGATGATCAGCACGATGATCGCCTTGGTCAGGCCGCCCGCAACCAACGCGACCAGCACAGCGACCGTCCCCGCGGCGAACGCGCCGACGATCGGGATGAAACCGCCGAAGAAGGTCAGCACCACCAGCGGCACCGCGAGCGGCACGTTCAGCACCACGAGGCCGACGCCGATGCAGATCGAGTCGACCGCGCTGACGATGGCCTGCGTGCGGATGAAACCAGAGAGCGTCGCCCAGACCCGGGTGAGCGCCTCGGTCAGGTGTGCCCCGGCGCCACGGCCCACCGAAACCCGCAGCCACGGCAGGAAACGCGGACCGTCCTTGAGGAAGAAGAACGTCAGGATCAGCGCGACCACGCCGTCAATGAGGACCTGGCCGGCCAGCGTCAGGCCACCCCACACCTCCGACGCGATCCGGTCGCCGCTGGACTTCAGCTTCGCGGTGACGCTCCTGGTCGCCTGGTCGATCTGGTCGGGCTGGATGTGCAGCGGCCCGTCCTGCAACTGGTCGCGCAGCTTGTTGACACCTGCGACGGCCTGGTTGACCAGATCACCCCACTGGGAGGACACCGTGGGCGCGATCGCGGCGATGATGCCGCCAACGACGATCGCGGCCAGCAGGAGACCACCGAGTGCGGCCAGGGCGGGCGGCCAGCCGTGCAAACGCAGCCAGCGCACCGGTGGCCACAGCACCGTGGAGACGAGGAGCGCGATCGCCACCGGCAGTAGCGCCGACCAGAACATGCCGAGAATCCACAGCACGACGTATGTCGCGGCCGCGACAATGAGGAAGCGCAGGGACCAGCTCGCGGTCCACTTCAGACCGTGACTGATCACCCCGGCCCGGTCGAGGCCCTGGTTGGGGTTGCGCCCGACCGCGTCCGCCGCAGTCGGCAGCTCGGGCTGGGCGCCGCTGTCGGCCAACTGCTCCTCGCGGTCGATGGCGGGCTCGGGGCGGCTTGGGCGGTGGCGTCGGCGCAGCATGCGACTCCCTTCCAGGTATGACGGTCGGATGGCGGCGCGCGAAACCGGCCGGACCCGTGAGGTTCCCTGCTCTCGATGAACTTCCCTGGTAACGGTAGGGCACGACCAGCCCCGAACCCGGGAGTTGGCTCTTCTCGGGCGCCGTGGCGTGGCTCGCAGGGAGGCGCCCCGAGTCCGGTTAGCCTTGCTCAGTGAGTTCGCCCGCTGCGCAACCCGATTCGCCCGACCTCCCGGCAGGGACGGGCCGGGACGCGCTTGTTCGCGCCGCCGTGGCCGAATGGCAGCGGCATCTGGTCGACCTGGGCGGCCGCAACACACTGCTGTGGTTCCGCGATCTGCCCAGCGCCACGCTCGACCTGACCCGGGCGCACCCGGCCGGCATGGCCCAGCTCTTCTCGTCCGGGTCGGCGCCGCTGCGGCTGCTGCTGCGCGAGCCCGCAGCACTGGCCGAGGCCGAACGCCGCGCCCGAGCCCTCCGGGCGCGGACGCAGTCGTTGCAGGAGGAACGCGGCATACCGTCCAGCTACCTCGGCATCGGTATGGCGACCTGGGACCATCCCGGCGCACCGCGTCGGCCGGTCGCCCCGATCCTGCTGCGACCGCTGGAGATCCTCGGTGCGCCGAAGGCGCCGCAGGACTTGGTGCTGCGACTCGGCTCGGAGGTTGAGTTCAACTCGGTCTTCGCCAAGTACGTCGAGGTCGAGCACGGCATCGCACTGGACCGCACGGCGTTGGACGACTACCTCGCCGACCCATCGCGCGCCGACGTCGGAGCGACCCTGGATGCCGTCGAGCGGTCTTGCGCGGCCATCCCCAGCTTTAAGGTCGAACGCCGTTATGTCGCAGGCACTTTCAGCTATACCAAGCTGCCGATGGTGCGCGATCTCACCGATCAGCTGGCGGGGCTGTCGGCACACCCGGTGATTGCAGCGCTGGCCGGAGACCCGGTCGCTCGGGTCGAGGTCGCCGCGGATGCACCGCTACTCGTCGATCGCGACCCGGTCATGGAGCGGCTGGTGCTCGACGCGGATGCGTCGCAGCAGGACGTGGTGGAGGCGGTCCGAGCCGGCGCCCATCTGGTCGTGGAAGGGCCGCCCGGCACCGGCAAGAGTCAGACGATCGCCAACCTGATCGCCGCGATCGCCGCGGACGGGCGTCGGGTGCTGTTCGTCGCCGAGAAGCGTGCGGCGATCGATGCCGTCGTCAAGCGGCTCGACCAGGTCGGGCTGCGCGATCTGGTGCTGGACGCGCACGAGGACCGCGGCAGCCGGGGTGGGCTGGTCGGCGACCTGGTGACCACGATGGACGAACTTGCCGCGGCCGACGCGGTGAGCCAGGAGGAGCAGCCGGACCTGCTGCCCTTGCGTGATGCGCTGGCTGCGCACCGGATTGCGATGCACGTGCGGCGTGAACCCTGGGGTGTCAGTGTCGACGAGGCGCAGGCGCAGGTTGCCGCCTGCTATGCGACCAAGCCCGCACCACGATCGCACGCCGGCATCGATCCCGTTGACCTGGACGCGATTTCGGCGACCAGGCGTCTCGAGCTGCGCAGTCTGCTGGTCGACGTCGCCGAGCTTGGCGCCTGGCGCACCGACGACGAGCCGGACCCCTGGTATGGCGCGCGGGTCGTCGGCGTGCAGCAGGCCGCCCGCACTGAGGAACTGGTCGCCCGACTCGCTGGCGGTGGGCTGCGGCAGCACCGGGAGGCCCTCGCTGAGCTGTGCGACAAGGTCGGGCTACCCGCACCACGCACCATGCTGGACTCGGAGCAGCAACTTGAGCTGATGACCGAAGCTCACGGCACGCTGGAGACGTTCCGGCCCGAGGTGTTCTCGGCGCCGCTGGAGCAGCTCGCGGCCGCGACGGGCAGCAGCGACTACCGCAAGAGCCACCCCTCAGACCTCGGCGCACTCGACCGCCGCCGTCTGCGCAAGCAAGCGAAGTCGCTGTTGCGCCCCGGGCAGCCGCCGTCGGATCTGCACGGCGTGCTGGTGCTGGCGGCAGGTCAGCAGCAACGCTGGAAAGCGGTGGCAGGCAAGGGTTCCCGGCCGTCCGCGCCGATCGACATACCCCGGTATGTCGCTGATCACGAGCGGTTGCGCGAGGAACTGGAATGGCTCGCGGCTCGGTTGGATGGCACCGCAGACGGTAACGATCTGCTCGCCACCGATTTCGACCAGCTGCAGGACCGACTCGAACGCCTGGCCGGTGCGACGGAGCGGCTGGCTCTCGTTCCGACCGTGATCGGCGCGCTGGACCAGCTGCGGGCCAACGGTCTGGGGGAGTTGATCGACGATCTGGCGGCCCGTCGGGTCCCAGCGTCGCGTGTTGCCGCAGAGTTCGAATTCGTGTGGTGGAGAGCGGTGCTCGCCCGGATTGCGGATCTCGACCCGGCATACGGCGACGTGGACGGCGCAGTGCTGCGGGAGCAGGTGGCGGCATACCAGGACGCCGACCGGGCGCACCTGCGCGCAGGTGTTGCGATCGTGCGTTCGTCATGGGCTGACCAGGTCCGCCGCACGATGCGTGAACTCCCTGAACAGGAAACGCTGCTGCGCGAGCAGGCGCGGTCCGGCCAGCCGCAACCGCTGCGGCAGTTGCTGCCGCAGGCGCCCGAGTTGCTGACCGCGGTGAAGCCGTGCTGGGTGATGAGCCCGCTGCTCGTGGCGTCGGTGCTGCCGCCGGGGGTGTGGTTCGACGTCGTGGTCTTCGACGAGGCGTCGCAGATCCCGCCGGCTGAGGCGATCTCCGCGATCTCTCGTGGCGGACAGGTCGTGGTCTCCGGTGACCGCCGCCAGCTGCCTCCGACCAGCTTCTTCCGGGGCATCGAGGAATCGGCCGAGGTGAGTCCGGTCACCGCTGAATCGATCCTCGATGCCCTGACGCCTTTACTGCCCGGTCGCGAATTGACTTGGCACTACAGGGCTTTGGACGAACGTCTGATCGCATTCGCCAATGCGCACACGTATGGCGGGCGGCTGGTCACCTTCCCCGGTGTCGGGGACGACACGGTCGTGCGACTCGACGTCGTCACCGGTCAACCCGGCGCGACCGACCCGGCGGATGACGAGGTGGCACGCGTCGTCGAGGTCGTGCTCGACCAGGCGCGGCAGCGACCCGACGAGTCGATCGGCGTCATCGCGCTCGGCCAGCGCCACGCCGATCGCATCGAAGCGGCGATCCGGGCCGCGATAGCCGCGGACCCCGCGCTCGGTGCCCTGCTGGACGAGAACGCTCCCGAGCCGTTCTTCGTCAAGAATCTCGAGCGGGTCCAAGGTGACGAGCGCGATGCGATCGTGCTCTCGGTCGGCTATGGCCGGGCGCCGGACGGTTCGGCGCCGCACCGATTCGGGCCGATCAGCGCGGAGGGAGGCGAGCGGCGCCTCAACGTGGCGATCACGCGGGCACGACGACGGATGGTGCTGGTGTCCTCGTTCTCCGGCAGCGAGCTGCACCCCGGCCGGTTGCACTCACGAGGCGGGCTGTTGTTGCGTGACTTCCTGCTCTACGCCGCCTCCGGTGGTGCTGCACGCCGCGTGCAGCCGGACGACGCAGCGGCAACGGAGCCGGTCGCGCCGCCCGCTGCCGGCGTGGTGCGCGGACCCGACGGCCGCCGCAGGCGGGCCGCCTCGTCGGGCAGTGTCCTGGACCGCCCGATGCTGCCACCGACCCCCGAGGTCGAGATCCCTGCCCTGGTCCGCGACCTGGCTCGTCGGCTGCGTGCCGAAGGACTGGTCGTGCACCTGGGCTGGGGCACCTCGCGGCACCGGCTCGATGTGGCGATCGAGGACCCGCGACGGCCCGGTTCGCTGCTGGTCGCGGTGGAGACGGATGGCCCGGTCTACGGCTCGATCGAGTCGACACGAGACCGCGAGCGGCTGCGAGTCGAGCAGTTGCGCCGGCTGGGCTGGGCGCACGAGCGGGTCTGGACCCGTGATCTCTTCAGGGACCCGGGGCGGGAGGTGGTGCGCTTGACGGCTGCCGTGCACGCCGCATCGGCCGCGGTCGGCGATGACCGGCTGGAGACCGCGGCGACTCGCGCCGCGACCAATCCGTGGCTTGCTGGCGAGTGACGCAGATCCCGCCGAATGACGCAATTGCATATGCGTCACCCGGCGGGAACTGCGTCAGTCAGTGAGGCCCCACGAGGCGGAATCCGGGCCGTACATTCGTCCGCAGATGAGATAGCGTCGGAACCATGGCAAACCCATCGCTGGCCGGCGATGACTGACGAGACCGGTGACCCGGCAGAGCCGCAGCCGCGCCGACGGCGTCATCGGCGGGCACGTAGCGCCGCGACCACCGGGCATCCCGACGCGGGCCGGTGGACCTACGAGTCCGCTGAATCCGGGGGTTCGGCCGACTCTGACGGCCCAGCGGAACCCAGTCGGCCCGGCCGCGACGCGACCCAGGACAGCGACATCGGCGGTGCCGCCCGGCGCGTGGCCGGTAGCGACGAAGCGCCGGAGAGCGCGCAAGATCGCTGGTGGCATGAACAGCGCCCACCGCACTGGGAGTGACACGCATGCGAATGGGGGCGGACCCGCAGGTCCGCCCCCATTCGCATGCGTGATCGGGCACACGCGCCCACCGCGCGGCCGGGTCAGTGGCCCGGCCGCAGGGTTCTCAGCAGCAAGCCACTACCGCGCGCGCAGCTCGTCGCGGATCTCGGCGAGGATGTCGATCTCCTTGACCTCGGCCTCCTCTTCCTTGGCGAACCGCTCGCGGTAGGCCTCGTATGGCTTGACGACACCGAAGTAGATGACGGCGGCGACGATGACGAAGGTGATCACCGCGGTGATGAAGTCACCGACGTGGACGCCACCGGGCTGGTACGAGCTGAAGTTCGGCGTGCCGCCGAGCTTGCCGATCAGGTCCATGATCATCGCGGTGAAAGCTTTCACCACGGTGGAGAACGCGGCGCCGATGACGAAGGCAACAGCCAGCTGGACCAGGTTGCCCTGCATGAGGAATTTCTTGAAGCCTGCCATGAGTGTGATCCTTGACGAAGGAGGGTAGATGCTCGGTCGCAGGAACCCTACCGAACGTGCCGCCTGCAATGACTGCGAAACACCGGTGTGCAGTGCTGAAGTGTGGTACGGAGGCTGCTGCGGGTCAGTCTTGTGCCCGCAGCGCGAGTTGTATGCCGCCGCCCAGCCCTCCCGATCGTGCCGCGCCCGCCGACCCGATCGCCGCCGCCTGACGAGGGCTGACGGCCACCAGTGCGGATGGCGTCCCCTCGGCTGCGGCGTCACCTGCGACGCTGCGTGTGTGGGTGGCCACGGACGGCGCGAGCATCGACACAATCGTGACGCCGGCGGCGATGGTCGTGCCCTTGCCGGTGTCGATCAGATCGACCCGGTCGCCCGGTCGCAGCACACGCATCAGCGGGCCGTCACCGGACGTGACCCCCACGATGACCTGACCGGGCTGCTGGCCGGTCCAGCCGCGCACCGCCCGCACCCGCGTGCGGGTGAAGGGCTCACCCGCTGCGATCGGCGCCGTCAGCACCGTGCCCGCCACCGAGCTCGCGGGTAGCGCCGCCGGCACTCGATCGGCGGCGGTCCAGCGCACTTCACGCACGTCGCCCGTAGTCAGCCGGCTCCCGGCGGGCAGGTTGTGTGCGGCGACGGCGACCGGGTGGGTGGCGGGCCCGGTCGGTCGCAGCGCGCCGACCACGGCCAGCGCGGCGGCGCCAGCGAACAGTCCGGCGAGTACCCGCCGGGCGCGCGATCGTCGCCAGCGCGCCTCCCGCCCGTCTCCTTGCCAGGTGTGCGGCAGCAATCCCTGGAGCCGGCGCCGACCGGGACGTGCTGTGGGTCGCTCGCTGCGTGTGGTCATGACGGCAACTGGATCGGCAATTCCTGACCGTCCAGCGCACGGCGGCAGGCGCACGTAGCTGACTCGTCGTCCTGCGCTGCCGGCAGCCGGCCAATGGCGTCTCGCAGGGCATCCTTCAGCACGCCGATGTTGCGCTCGAAGACACGCATCACCTCCGCGTGGGTGACCGACTCGCCGCCTTCGATGCCGGCGTCGTTGTCGGTCACCAGGCAGGCGGTGCTGAAGCACATGGCGAGCTCGCGTGCGACGGAGGCTTCCGGCATACCCGTCATCCCGACGACCGACCAGCCGGCAGCCTGATGCCACTGCGACTCGGCGCGCGAGGAGAAGCGGGGGCCGCCGACGACGACGAGGGTGCCGCCATCCACCGTGCGCTCGAACCGGCCGCTCGCGGCTGTCAGCAACGCGTCCCGGCCGCGCGGGCAGTAGGGGTCGGCGAACGACACATGCACGACCGGCCCGACCTCGTCGTAGACCGTGTGCGCCCTGCCGGACGTGCGGTCCACCACCTGGTCGGGCACGACCAGGGTGCCCGGTCCGTGCTCGGCGCGCAGCGAGCCGACCGCGCACGGCGCTAGCACCTGCCGCACGCCGACCGAGCGCAGCGCCCACAGATTGGCGCGGTAGTTGACCAGATGCGGCGGATAGCGGTGCCCCTGGCCGTGCCGGGCCAGGAAAGCGACACGTCGACCGTCGACGGCACCGATCACGATGTCGTCGCTCGGCGCGCCGAAGGGTGTCTCGACCGTGACGCGTTCGGGGGAGTCGAAGAACGAGTAGAACCCGGACCCGCCGATGACGCCGACGTCGGCCCGTTGCGCTGATGCCATGCAGCCGAGGCTAGTCAGCCGGTCAGGTCCGATGCTCCGCAGGGAGGCATCCGGTGGACGAGCACCGTCGATCCGCAGGGCTGTGGACGGCAACCGCCGGAATCAGGCGGCGGAGCCCTTGCCGGTCTTCGTGTCAGCCGGGGTGCTGGCGGCGGGCGTGCTGCTGGATGAGGACGAGGTGGAGTCGGCCGGCTTGGTGTCGGTCGACTTCTTGTCGCCGCTGGACGACTCGCTGCTCGCTGCGGCCGATGCCTTCTTCGTGCCCGCGTCGCGCGAGTCGGTCTTGTAGAACCCGGATCCCTTGAAGACGACCCCGACAGCGCCGAACTGCTTGCGTAACTGGCCACCGCACTCGGGGCACACGGTCAGGGCATCATCGGAGAAGGACTGCTGGACATCGAACGAGTGCCCGCAGTCCTTGCACGCGTAGGCATAGGTCGGCACGGCGGACAGTGTACGGCGCACCGGTGGTGCCTCCGACAGCGATGCCGGTGGAGCCCCGATCCGCGGGTCGCTACTCGTCCGGTTCGGGCCGCAACGGGGTGGACCAGCCCGCCATACGGCCGTCGCGGGAGACCGAGCGGACCCGGCGCACCGCCAGGTCCCGAGCTCGAGCCGTGGTCACCAGCAGCAGCTGGTCCCCTCGTCGTATGACGGTGCGTGGTCCGGGGACGAACCCGCGCTCGCCGCGCACGATCAGGGTCACGTTGGCGCCCTCTGGCAGTCTCAGCTCCTGGATCTCGACCCCGGCCAGCCGGGAGGTCGCCCCGACGGTCAACTGCAGAACGTCCGCGTGCAGCTCCTCCAGGGGGGTGGCTTCCACGTCGAGGTCGACGACCTGCGCTGCCTCGGCGATGCCCAGCGTCCGGGCGATCCACGGCATCGGCATCACCTGGACGAGGGTGAAGACGAGCACCAGCACGAAGACGAGGTCGAAGATCCACTCGGTGTTCGGCGTGCCGACGGTGAGCGGCACCGTCGCGAGCACGACCGGGACGGCACCGCGCAGGCCGGCCCAGGACAGGAAGGCTTGCTCGCGCCACGGGAAGCGGAACCAGGTGAGGCTGGCGAAAACCGACAACGGGCGGGCGATCAGCAGCAGCACCAGGCCGACGACGACGGCCGGGACGATCTGGGAGCCGAGGCGGCTCGGTGAGGCGAGCAGGCCGAGCAGCACGAACAGCCCGATCTGCGCGAGCCAGCCGACCGACTGGACGAAACCGTGGACCGCCTGGCGATGCGGCAGGTTGCTGTTGCCCAGCACGAGCGCCGCCAGGTAGACGGCGATGAAGCCGCTGGTGTGCACCAGGCTTGCGGCGGCATACGCCAGGATCGTCGCCGCCAGGATGCCGAGCGAGAACAGACCCGAGGACCCCGGCACGGTGCGCCTGCTGAGCCAGGCGAAGAGGAATCCGAGCGCCAGGCCGATGATCGCGCCACCGACGAGTTCGCCGGCCGCCTCGAGTGCGACGACCCACCAGGCGTGCGCCGTCCGGCCGGGGGTTGCGGCGTCGGCGAGCGCGACGACCAGCAGCACGACCGGCGCGTCGTTGAACCCGGACTCTGCCTCCAGCACCCCGGTCAGCCGGCGCGGCAGGCTGATCCGCTTCAGCACCGAGAAGACTGCTGCGGCGTCGGTCGAGGTCACGATCGCGCCGAGCAGCAGCGCGATGGTCCAGGACTTGCCGAGGAAGAGCACGACGAACAGGCCCACCACGAACACGGACACCAGCACGCCGAGCGTCGCCAGCAGCGCCGCCGGCGCCACGGACCGGCGGATGCTCGACCACCGGGTCGAGATGCCGCCCTCGGCGAGGATCAGGGCGAGCGCCGAATAGCCCAGCACCTGGGTGAGTTCGGGGTTTTCGAAGCCGATGCCGAACCCGGCCTCACCCATGATCAGGCCGATGCCGAGGTAGAGGACGAGGGTCGGCATGCCCGAACGGTTCGCGAACCGGACAGCGGCGACCGAGACGAGCAACACGAGCGCGCCGATGAACAGCACGATCGCCAGGTCGTGGGTGGTGAAGGAAGCGACGGCGGAGGCGGCCACAGGGGTCTCCTTCGCGAGACGGGGCAGGATCGGGAGTTGGTGTGCTCAGTATTTCAAATGCCGCGGCCGACCGGTGTCACCCCTGTGGAGGGGTTGAGCACTGCACTCACCGGCAGGTCATGCGAATCCGCAGGCACAGCGGCGACCAGTTCGTCGTCGAAGAGCATCGTCACGACGGGTGTCCGCTCCGGCACGCGCAGCAGCGCGCGGTCGTAGCTACCGCCGCCTTGGCCCAATCGCAGCCCGGAGCCGCGCGCGACCGCCAGACCGGGCGTCAGCACCAGGTCCGCGGTCGCGATGGCGGCCACGCCGAGATCCCGGCCGGTCGCCGGATCCTGCCAGGACAGGTCGTTGTCGGGTAGCAGGATCGGCACCAGGAGCTGAACATCGAGTGAAATCAACGCATCTCGGATCTGGCTGGTCGGGGGTTCGGTGGGGAGAGCGTCATACAGGGCGACGATCTTCGGCCGCAGCGATCGCTCCCGGAGCCACCTGGCGAGGCCGCGGGCGAGGTTTTCGCCGTATGCCGCCCAGCCGGCGTCGCCGGCGTGAGCACGTCGGCGGCGACGCGCGTCACGCACCACGCGCCGCGCGGTGGGCTTGTCGGGCGGCAGGACGAGGCTCGGCATACAGCTGATTCTCTCCGGTTTGCGTGCGCGGACCCAGTCGCCGTGCCCTACTCTGACCGCCATGACGTCTCAGGGGCAGCCCACGGTGCGCAAGGCGGTTATTCCGGCGGCGGGGCTTGGTACCCGGTTTCTGCCGTCGACGAAGGCGATCCCGAAGGAAATGCTGCCGGTGGTGGACAAGCCGGCGATTCAGTATGTCGTGGAGGAGGCCGAGCGGGCCGGGCTGCACGACATCCTGATGGTGACCGGGCGGAACAAGGCGGCGCTGGAGGACCACTTCGACCGGCACTGGGAACTGGAGCAGGCGCTGGAACGCAAGGGCGACCAGTTGCGGCTGCAGCGGGTGCGCAAGTCGGCCAACCTCGGCAACGTGCATTTCATCCGCCAGGGCGAGCCGCTCGGTCTGGGGCACGCGGTGTTGTGTGCGCGCACGCACGTGGGTGACAGTCCGTTCGCGGTGTTGCTGGGTGATGACCTGATCGACGAACGTGATTGTTTGCTGGAGCGGATGATCCGGGCGCAGCAGACGTATGGCGGGTCGGTCGTGGCGTTGATGGAGGTCCCGGAGGACCAGATCCACCTGTACGGGTGCGCCGCGGTCTCGCCGGTGCCTGGTGCCGGTGACACCGCGGATGGGGACGTGGTGCGGGTCGACACGCTGGTGGAGAAGCCGGCTGTCGGGGATGCGCCGAGCAACCTGGCGATCATCGGGCGGTATGTCCTGGCGCCGCAGATCTTCGACGTGCTGGACCACACCGCACCGGGCCGGGGCGGGGAGATCCAGCTCACCGACGCGTTGCGTGAGATGGCGCAGGACCCGCACCGGGACGGTGGCGGTGTCACCGGGGTCGTCTTCCACGGCCGCCGCTACGACACCGGCGACCGCCTCGACTACCTCAAAGCCATGGTCCGGCTGGCTGTGCGGCACCGCGACTTCGGCGCCGAGTTCCGCGGCTGGCTGATGGACTGGGTCGACTCCGACGAGGGGCGTGGCAAACGCCCCCATGCCGAAGACGACGAGGGTGAACACCTCGGGCACTGAGGCTGCTTCGGCATCGCTACCTGGCGGTCGCCGGACATGCGCGTCGCACGCGCCGGTGGATACGCTTGCCGGGTGCTGACTTTCGACGAATACCAGCAGCGGGTGCTCGCTTCCGCGCGGCCGCTGCCCGCCGAGCGGCGGCCCGTCGCCGAAGTGGCGAACCTGCTCGGTCTGGTGACTGCTGAGCCGGTGCACAGTTCGGTGTCGTTGCCCGGCTTCACGAACTCGGCGATGGACGGGTATGCCGTGTGGTCCGCTGACCTGCGCGGCGCCACGCCGGACACGCCCGTCGTGCTGCCGGTCGCCGGCGACATACCCGCGGGTGACACACGGTCGCTGGAACTGGCACCGGGGTCCTGCTGGCGGATCATGACCGGCGCGCCACTGCCCACCGGCGCGGATGCCGTGGTGCAGGTGGAGCTGACCGACGGCGGGCTGGAGGAAGTGCGGCTGCGCGAGGCCGTCCCGGCCGGCACGGCGCTTCGTCATCGCGGTGAGGACGTGCAACCCGGCGACGAGGTGCTGCCCGCGGGCACGCGGTTGCAGCCGCGGCACGTGCCGGTGCTTCTCTCGTCCGGCGTCGGTGAGATCTCGGTGTTCCCGCGGCCGCGGGTGGCGATCGTCAGCACGGGCGACGAACTGGTGGCGCCCGGCGAGCCGGCCGGCCACGGACAGGTCGTCGACTCCAACGGCCCGATGCTCGGGGCGCTCGCGCGGGAGTGTGGCTTCGACGTCGCCGCTGTATGCCGCAGTGGCGACTCTCCGGAAGCACTGCTTGCCACCGTGCAGGAGCTGACCGGCGCCGCCGATCTCATCGTGACCAGCGGCGGCGTCAGCGCCGGAGCGTTCGAACCGGTGAAGCTCGCCTTCACCGGCAGCGACGACTTCGAGTTCGTGCAGGTGGCCATGCAGCCGGGGAAGCCGCAGGGCTTCGGAACCGTCTCGGGCACACCGGTTTTCGCTCTCCCGGGCAATCCGGTCAGCTCGCTCGTGTCGTTCCTGTTGCTGGTCGCGCCCGCGGCGCGAGTGCTCGCCGGACGTGACCCGGAGGTGCCGACGGTCGAGGCCGCTGTGGCCGAGCACTGGACCTCGCCGCCCGGTCGCCAGCAGTTCGCCCGGGTCGTCTTCGACGAGGACGGCCGGATGGTCCGGCCGATCGGCGGACAGGGCTCCCATGTGCTGGGCGGGCTTGCTGGCTCGCAGGCGCTCGCGATCGTCCCCGCCGGCACGACGGAGGTCGCGGTCGGCGAGACGCTTCGCGTCATACCCCTGGACGGGCTGGCATGAACTCACCCCACGATGTGACAGAGCCGCGACTCACCCACGTCCGCGCGGACGGCACGGCGCACATGGTCGACGTGAGCGGTAAGGCGGTGACCGCACGGGTCGCCGAAGCGCGGGGCCGGGTCCTGTTGTCCGCCAGGGCGATCGAGGCGTTGCGCGGAGGAACCGTGCCCAAGGGCGACGCGCTCGCCGTGGCCCGCATCGCCGGCATCCAGGCGGCCAAGCGCACTCCTGATCTCGTGCCCCTCGCGCACCCGGTGGCGGTGCACGCCGCGTCGGTCGACCTCACCGTGCAGGACGACGGAGTCGACATCGAGGCGACGGTGCGCACGGCCGACCGCACCGGCATCGAGATGGAGGCGCTCACTTGCGTCACCGTCGCCGCGCTCGCGCTCATCGACATGATCAAGTCGGTCGACAAGCACGGGCGGATCACCGACGTGCGCGTGACCGCGAAATCGGGCGGCCGGTCCGGCGACTGGCGGGAGGTTGGTCCATGAGCGAGCGACCAACGAACACTGCCTGGGTGATCACCTGCTCCAACCGCGCGTCCGCCGGGGTGTATGACGACAGGTCCGGCAAAATCCTCGAATCCGCCTTGCAGGACTGGGGATTCACCGTCACCCGCACGGTCGTGCCGGACGGTCCACCAGTGGGTGCGGCGCTGCGCGAAGCGGTGAGCGCCGGCGCGCGGGTCGTGCTCACGACGGGTGGCACGGGCATCTCGCCGACCGACCGCACGCCGGAGGAGACGCGGGCCGTGCTGGACCGGGAGGTGCCGGGCATCCCCGAGGCACTGCGAGCGGAAGGGGCGGCGGGCGGCATACCGACGGCGTGCCTGTCGCGTGGCATCGCCGGGGCCGCCGGCAAGGCGCTGATCGTCAACCTGCCGGGTTCGACCGGCGGAGTTCGTGACGCGCTGCCGCTGTTGCGGGAGGTCCTGCCGCACGCGATCGCCCAGCTGGACGGCGGCGACCATTAGCTCCCGGTGGTGGCCCGCTACGACAGTGGGGGAGTGGAATGGCTCGCGAATCCTGTTGCGCGGCCTGCGAGCTCGCGCTGACAAGCGGGAGTTCCTCGAGCTTCGGGCGGCGAACGCCGGCTGGACCCGGCCGTGGGACTCCACCGCGCCGGGCTCGGAGGTCGCCGCGTCGATGAGTTTCGCGCAGATGGTGCACTTCCAGGACGGCGAGGCCCGGGACGGCCGGCTGCTCCCCTTCGCCGTCGAGGTGGACGGGGTGCTGGCCGGTCAGATGCACCTCTTCGGCATCTCCCGGGGCGCGCTGCTCTCCGCATCGGCCGGCTACTGGATCGCCGAACGCTATGCCGGCCGGGCCATTACGCCGTTCGCGCTCGCGCTGCTGATCGACCACGCGTTCGGGCCGGTCGGGCTGCACCGGGTCGAGGTCAATATCCGCCCGGACAACGCCCGGAGTCTGCGCGTCGTCGCCAAACTCGGGTTGCGGGAGGAGGGTCTGCGCCGCCGCTACCTGCACATCAACGGCGCCTGGCATGACCATGTGACCTTCGCAGTCACCACCGAGGAGTTGCCGACCGAGACGATGGTCGAGCGATTCCGGCGCCGCGTCACCGGCTGACGGCCGGTGACCGCCGCACACCGGCGTGAATGTCGCGGCGGGCGTCAAACCGTATGCCGCACAAGCGATCTCACCGAATGCGGCGACGCGTGGCACGCTGCGGGTTGCTGTGCAAGCAAGCGACACACCGCGGACGTTCACGGATTGCAACGGTTTTGGCTCTAACGTCTTGTCCCGTGCAGCAGTCGAGCAGCCTGATCTTCCTGGCCATCGTGATCATCTGGGCCGCCTACCTCCTGCAGCACTGGGTGCGCCGGCGGGAAGCGCTCGCCACGGCGCGCTCGGTCGACGAATTCAGCGATGCCATGCGGGTGCTCGAACGCCGCGAGCATCCCACCGGGGTCGGCGTCCTGGAGCAGGTCGCCGACCCGTCCAGTGGGCAACCCGCAGAGCCGGCTCGCACCCGCGTGCCGCGCCCGTCACTGCGAGCAGGGACCGTCATGACCGGAGAACCTCAGCCCCCCGTCACCGACCACGAGCCAGAGTCGCGACCCGAGGGCCGCGGCGGCCTGGAGCGTGTCGGGCGCACCCTCGTGACAGCGGGGTCGCCGAAACTGCGTGCTATCGCGCTCATCCTCAGCGTCGCATTGCTGCTGATCACCGTGGTGTGCGCACCCTTCGGCGCGCTGCCGTGGTGGTCTCCCGTGCTGATGCTGATCGCGTCCGGTGGTGCCTTCTTCTGGTGCCGGGCGTCGGCCCTGGCAGCCGCGGCAGCCCGTGGCTCTCGCGGTGTGCCGGTGACCCGGAACGCGCCGATGAAGGCAGGCCGCCCGCGCCGTGCGGCTGTGCGGTTGCCGCGCCGTTCGGCCACCGTCGTACCGGCGCAAGCACCCGCGCAGGACGTGGTGCCGCTCGCCAAGGCAACCATGCCGGCCCCGGTCGTCGAGGCACCCGCGCCGCCGCAGCCGCGTCAGGAGCAGGTCTTCGACATCAGCGCCGGTGACGCCCCGGCCGTTGCCGCACCGGCTGCCCCGCAGATGCCGGCAGCGCAGTCGGCCGATGGGTGGCGTCCGGTGGCGGTGCCGCCCCCGACATACACGATGAAGGAACGCGCGCCCGAGCGTCCGCAACCGGCGCCCGCAGCGACCACGGACCCCAAGTCGTACGAGCACGTGGCCAACGAGGACCTGCCCTTCGACGGGCTGGCGCTCGACCAGGATCTGGACGATCTGCCCTCGGTCTTCCGCGCCGGCTGAGCGGCAACGCGCGAGCTGCAGCGCCGGGCGGGGCCGATTTAGCCGATCGCTCTCGCGGTGTTAAAGTTGTTCTCGCTTCTGGGGCATTGGCGCAGTTGGTAGCGCGTCTCGTTCGCAATGAGAAGGTCAGGGGTTCGAATCCCCTATGCTCCACTCCACGCACAAGGCTCGAACCCTTGCCCGACGAATAGTTGGCGAGGGTTCGAGCCTTGTGCGCGTCAGCGGCCTAGGGGAGGGCGTTGGCTGGAGGCCTTCCGATCTTGCCGACACTAAAATTATGCTGCTTGGAAGGAGCACCATCGGCGCGACGCCGGGACACTGACCTCTATGGCTATGCATGTCAGTGGTGTATGCGCAGCCGCCAGACCCGGATATGGGATTTGGTCAGCCATTGCCGGGCGGCGATCACATGCATCTTCATGAACGTGATGGAGATCAGTATTGCCGCGACTGGGATCTCGATGAGTGTTGCCAGGAGGAGTGCACTGGGCCGGTTGTGACCGTTGGAGGTCGTGATGTCGAACCACGCGTCGCAGAGCATGAGTACGCCGGTGGCGAAGCTGGTGAGCATCACCGCCATCCGGTGCAGCAGGCCGAGGATTGCGGTGAGTGCCATGAGCATGACCAGGATGCAGTCGAAGCCCAGCCAGGTCAGTTGCCAGTCGGGTGCCGTGTACTGGCCGGGCAGGGTGAGTCTCAGGTAGACCATCCAGGGCAGCATGACGATGCAACCGCCGATCATCATGGTCAGCCGCAGCCGAAGCACCCAGGTCATGCGCTGAACGTTGATGAGCTTGTCGGTGGGCTGCATCAAGCGCTGAATCAGTTCGCGGCGCTCATTCTCGGTCATCGCGGCAATCTCGGCGTCACTGAGCGTCATGGGTCTTGCTGCGGCGTCGCGCTTCTTCGAGGGTGAGCCAACCGGCCAGGCCGAGGGCGATGATGCTGGCGGCAGTGAGCCAGGTGAAGGTGGTGTGGAAGGAGGCGACGTTAGGGGCGCCGCTGCGTTCGAGCATGATGACCAACAGTGCGGTGCCGAGGGACCCGCCGACGCGCTGGATGATGTTGGCTTGCGAGGTTGCGTCCGGGAGCCGGTCACGTGGGACGGTTTTGTAGGCGACGGCAAGTGCGGGCATCGCGGCGAGGCCGAGGCCGAATCCGGTCATGGCTTGGAGGGCGAGCACGAGCGGGAACACCGTGTCGGCGGGCAGGAACACCATCGGCGCGACGCCGGCGATGCTGAGTGCAAGGCCGACGATGGAGATGGGGCCTCCGCCGGTGCGGTCGGTCAGGGCGCCGCCGAGTGGCATCGAGATGGCGGTGCCGCCGCCGACGGCGAACATCAGCAGGCCGGTGTCGATCACGCCCTGCCCGCGCAGGATCTGCCAGTACAGCGGCAGCAGGATCAGGGTGCCGAGCAGGGCGGCTCCGGTGAAGAACACTGAGGAGATCGCGGCGGTGTAGATGCGGTTGGTGAACAGTCGCAGGTCCAGCAGCGGGTGGTCGGCGGTGAGGCTGCGCCCGATGAACAGTCCGAGTGCGACGAGGCCACCGGTGAGGGTGCCGAGCGCGACCGGGTCGGTGAGGCCGCCGGCGCGGCTGATGACGGTGATCCCGTAGAGGACCAGGGGCAGGCCGGAGGCGATCAGGGCGAAGCCGAGGATGTCGAACGGCCGTCCGTGTTGTGGTGTGCCCCGGGGGACCAGGCGCAGTCCGAGTGTGATGGCGAGCGCGCCGACGGGCAGGTTGACCAGGAACAGCCAGTGCCAGGACAGGTCGCCGATCAGCAGTCCGCCGAGGGCGGGTCCGGCGGCGGGGCCGAGGACGGAGACGATCTTGGTCATGTTCAGCACCCGGCCCATCCGTTCGGGTCCGGCGGCCTGGCCGATGATGGTCTGCCCGGCGGGAAGCAGCAATGCCCCGGTGCATCCCTGTACCGCACGCAGTCCGATCAGTACCGGCAGGTTCGGCGCGATGGCGCACAGTCCGGAGGCGATCACGAAGGCGGTCAGGGCGAGCAACCACAACCGGCCTGCGCCGACGCGACGGCTGACCCAGGCGGTGAGCGGCACTGCGGCGGCGAACGCGATGATGTACCCGCTGCTCAGCCACTGGGTCTGGGTCAACGGAGCGTGGAAGGAGCGGGCAATGCTCTTTACCCCGACGTTGATCAGGGATGACGCGAGCGTGGACATGAACGAGCCGATCACGACCACGAACGCCAGGCGCCATACCTCCCACGGCACCGGTTCAAGCTCGGCGCGGGTCCCCGCGTGGGGTTGGGATCGCGAGGCAGTGGTCACCGGTGTCTCCTGAACAAAAACCGTGGGAGATCCCATGATAGGTGAGCTGACGGATATTCGGTAGACTGACCCCCATGACTTCCAAGCCGACCAACCAGAAGGCGGAAGTGTCGAGTGCTCTGCTGGATGTGCCCGCCTTTGCGCTGAGCCGTCTCGGCCGGCTTGCGCACGCCACGGTTCACGACGCCTTCGCCGGCGGCGGGCTCTCTTCGCGGACCTACTTCGTGCTGCGCTGCTTGCACGAGGACGGGCAGATGTCCCAGCGTGAACTCGCCGACCGCGTGTCGATGGACCGCAGCGACCTGGTCAAACTCCTCGACCAGCTCGAAAATGTCGGCCACCTGCGCCGGGGCCCCGATCCGCGCGACCGGCGACGCCATCTACTGTCCATCACCCCTCGCGGCGTGACCATCGTCGAACAGGGCCGACGGCTCTTGGACCAAGCCAACGAAGAGGTCTTCGCCAGCCTCAACCCGAACGAACGGGCCACGTTGCACCACCTCGTCCGCCGAGCCCTCCATGCCCTGGCGTGATTGTCGCGACGCTTTTGAAAAGGTTGCTCGACTGGCGATCTGTGAGAAGTAGCACGGACCGCAGCACGGGTCTGGACGTGATCCAAGAGCAAGCAGGGACAGAGCTTTCGCTGCTTGCCGTGGGAGAACGCCATTGCCGAGAGCGGTGAGCTGTTGAGCATGTGTCAGACCCATTAGTGCGGATGTGTTGCCGGCCGCGGTGGCACCTGCATGACTTCGACCCGGATGTTGCCGTGACGATCCCAGCGCGCAAGCTCCACCGTCCGAAGTGAAATGCCACGGTCGTCGCGTTCCTGCGCGAGTGCGAGGGTGGTGTCGCGGTCGCCATATGCCTGAACCCGATCGAACGGATCAGGGACCTCGGTGACTGTGGTGGGCGTCTCGAACGCGGGCTGGAGGAACGTGTGAAGGTCGAAGCACCGCAACTACTGGAACTGCCGGGGTACGGACCGATGCCGGCAGCGCGCATCGTCGCCGAGACACGTGATCCGGTCCGGTTCAAGTCGACGGCCGCGTTCGCGATGCTCGCCGGCTGCGCCTTGATCCCGGCGTCCTCGGGCAACAGCCAGCGGGTCAGGCTGAACCGAGGCGGCAACCGCCGAATGAACGCCGCGATCCACCGGATCGTCATCACTCAGAAGCGCTTGTATCCGCCCGCGCAGGATTACCTCGCAACGAGGGGTGCGCTGGGGAACTCCGAACGCCGAGGCCATTCGCGCGTTGAAGAGACATATCGCCAGGCGCGTGTTCACTCTGCTCCGTTCGGCGGAAACCGCCATAGTCGCCCCGCTTCCCGCCGTTGGTGCGGTCGCTACGTGACGCCGTCAGAAAGCGTCAAACACTAACGCGAGCCAGCGCGTTCAACGGCGCGGTCAGGTCTGCAGCGAGTCTCGGGTCGTGGAGGGCCACTTCGTCGGCAAGCGCCGTGACGAGAGCTGTGTGCGAGCGCACCAGCGCTGGTTCTGCTACGGACGCGGCACGCGCCTGCTGCAAGACGGTCAGCACGGAGGCGGGCAGACGATCGGCCTCGCGACCATGGTGTGGATTCAGGCCGTGCCGCACACATGCGAGAACGAGGAGCTGATCGCGAAGGTGGTCAAGCATCATGGTCGCCTGCCACACGTGTCTGCGGGCAATCGCCGAACGCGAGTGCAGGGCGTAGAGCCATGCCATTCCGATCTCGTGCGACGCCTCCGGATTCCGGGGTTCGGTTGAGGGCTGAGGGGTCCCGAAGAGCAGTGCGAATCCCGATTCGGTGGCTCGGAACTCGTCTTCGGGCCAGAACGACACATCGACCTGCAGTGAACTCGCGAGAAGGAAGACGCGATAGAGCACGCCGCCAGCGATGACATCCAAGTGGTGAGCCGCACCGTGCTGGTCGTAGAACTGTGCTGTCCACCGGCTCGCCACTTTCGCAGGGTCAGCATCACGACGGACTTGCAGCACCAGATCGATGTCGGACCAGGCATCCTCGCGTCGAGTCGCCGCCGAGCCCACGAGTGCTGCGCCCACGACCTCGTCGTCTGCGTGGGCTGCCTCGATTAGCTCCTTGCGCAACTCCTCGCGCTCGGGTGGTGTAAACATGCCGACAATTCTATTGAGACCCGACGGGTCAGGATCACGCCGCTCGGCTCGACATTGAGACAGGGGAACCCGCCACAGAGCACATCGACCGGGGGTGCGTCGTTCCGGTTGATGCCGGTGATGTCACCGAGGTTGGGGGCGACGGGCCAGTGGTGGGCGAAGACGCGGGCGACGGGTTCGTGGATCTCAGAGAACCAGATCGTGGAGGCCGTCGAACACTTCCTCGACGGCCAGATCGAGTCCGCTGTAGGCCGAGAACAGCGACCCGACCAGGAGGCGCTGATACCGCGCCGCACGGTACGAACGGTCATGATGATTCCCCTCATTTCCCTCTGAATGCACTGGGACTCCCCAGCCTCCCGGGTGGCATGCTGGCACGGCCGCGGGGTCGGTCAACCGTTTGCGAGGGCGCAGTTCGCTGCGGCCTTGACGTCATGCTCAGGCAGTTCCCAGCGAACTCCTATATCCATCGAGTCGACAGTTGGCCGATCGGCCCGTATGGCGGGCGGCGCGCCACCCCGACGTCGATGGAGGTAGAAGCGTGAGACCGGAACGTCGGTGGGCCTGCTGCGTCGGACCGAGGGCGGTGTCGTGCACAGCCTGCTGATCGCGATCGCGATCATCGCCTCGATCGGGATCAGCTATCGGACGAAGATCAACACGGGCCTGCTGGCCATCGTGTTCGCTTATCTCATCGGCGTTTTCGTCCTCGGCATGAAGCCTGCCGCGGTGACGGCGCTCTGGCCGGTGCCGATCTTCTTCACCATTCTCGCCGTGACGCTGTTCTTCTCGGTCGCGATCGAGAACGGCACGCTGGAGAAGATCTCGCAACGGATGCTCTACCGCTCACGCGGCCTCGGCTGGGGCCTGGCCGTCGTCTTCTTCGTGACCGCCATCGTGATGGCCGGGCTCGGGGCCGGGTTCTATGCCGTCATGGTGTTTCTGGCGCCGGCCGCGCTGGTCATCTGCGCGCAGGTGAAGATCGAGCCGCTGCTCGCCGGGCTCGGCGTGATCGTCGGTGCGCAGGTCGGGTCGAACCTGATGACCAGCCTCAACGGCATCATCTATCGCGGGCTGTTCGAGAAGCTGGGCTACTCGCAGTCGAGATCCTTCGGCATCTCGTTCGCGATCTTCATTGCCTACCTGGTGCTGACCGCCCTGGTCGTCGTCGGGCTGACGCTCTACTACCGCAGGAAGGCGATCAGCCGCGGTGAGGAGACGCGCCGCGGCCAGATGGAGGTCACGGAGCCGGAGCCGTTCGACTTCAAGCAGCGAGTGACGATCGTGCTCATCGGCGTCTTCCTGCTGCTGGCGCTCGTGCCGTCGATCCTGCACGTGCTCTTCGGCAAGGTCGACCTCTTCGGCACCTGGGCGAGCAACATCGACCCGCCGTTGCTCAGCGTCGTGCTGGCCGTGGTGGCTATGCTGCTCGGCGCCGCGGACAGCCACCGCGTGATCGCGCGGGTCCCGTGGAACATCCTCATCATGATCAGCGGGATGGGCATGCTCATCCAGGTTGCGGTGGCCGCCGGGACGATCCGGCAGATCGCGAACTGGCTTGGTGGGGGACACGTTCCGACATACCTCGTGCCCGTCGTTCTGGCGCTGGTCGCCGCCGTCATCACCGCCTTCAGCAGTTACATCGGGGTCACTGCGCCGGCGCTCTTCCCGATCGTGCCAACTCTCGCCGCCGTGACCCACCTCAACCCGACGCTGCTGTTCGTGTGCGCCACCATCGGCGGGCTGTCGATGGCGATCTCGCCATACTCCGAAGGCGGCGCGATGGTGATGGGCTTCTCGCCGGAGGGGCAGCAGGACGCCATGTACCGCAAGGAACTCACGGTCGGCCTTCCGGTCATGGGCGGTTCAGCTCTCGTCGCCAGCCTGATCCTGACGTTGGTGTTCCACTGACGGATGCGCGGGCAGCGCGCGCGCGATCGGTGCGCTGAGTTCCAGCAGTCGTCCGTCGCCTGCCCTCCTTCTTGACTGCGACGTCACGTCACAGTCGATGATCGACGCATGCGAGTCAAAGAACTGGCGGATCTGACCGGCACCACTGTGCGGACCATCCGCTACTACCACCAGATCGGCCTACTGCCGGTTCCGGAACAGCACGGCGGGGTTCGCGACTACGGTATGGCGCAGCTCGCGCGTCTGGTGCGGGTGCGGTGGCTGGTGGGTTCCGGCGTCCCGCTCGCGGCGGTGCGGACCATGCTCGAGGAGTCGGCGTCCGACCCGGACGAGCGGGACGCCATACAGACCGACTTGGCGCTCACCCTGTCCGGTGTCGACGATCGCATCGCCGAACTTGAGCGCCAGCGAAAGCAATTGATCAACCTGCTGCACACGACCGCCCAGGGCGGTCCGGTGTCGCCGATGCCGGGCGCGGTGCGAGCGATGTACGACCGATTGCTCGCACGGGTTGCTGACGAAGAGGTGGCAGACGTCATCCGAGCCGAGCGTCAGGTCGTCGAATTCGCCTGCTATCGCACCGAATTGCCGCCCCTGATCGTCGAGATCGCCGAGAACCTGACCGACGACCAGCTGGACCTGATCATCCCGCTCTTCGCGGAGTTTCGCGATCTCAACGAATCGATCGGCGCATTGTCGGTGGACGAACTGCATTGCCGAGTCGACGAAATGGCCGACCATGCAGCGGAATTCGTCGCCTCACTCGGATTCGAGCCTGATCAGGTCCTCGCACTCCTCCAAGAGGCGAGCCTGGGCTCCAAGGAGTATGTCGAATACGCCACCACGCAGCTGTTCGCCGAGCCGTTGCAAGAGCGCTTCCAGGCGCGACTGACCTGGGGACTCAGGCGGCGGGGCGCGCTGCCCGGCCCGGACGGAGCCACCGCATGACCACGCTCCCGGCGGAGAATCCCCGTCAGCAGAACGCGATGGCCGCGCAGACACGCGATGTCGTTGACGTCGCCGGGCTCACCAAGAACTTCGGCCGGTTCCGGGCCATCGACGACCTCGACCTGCGGGTCGCCCGCGGCACAGTCCATGGCTTCCTCGGGCCGAACGGCGCCGGCAAGACCACCACGATCCGGGTGCTCCTCGGCCTCTACCGGCGTGATGCCGGACGGGTGCGGGTCCTCGGGCACGACCCCGCGACGCACAGTTCGGTGATCGACCGTGACCTGTCGTATGTCGCCGGCGAGGTCGTGTTGTGGCCGTCGTTGACCGGGCGCCAGGCGCTCGACGTGCTCGCCGGTCTGCGGCGCTCCGCCGGCGGCGAGTACGACGACGACCGCGAGCGGGCCCTCATCGAGGCGTTCTCGCTCGATCCCAGCAAGCGGATCCGCAAGTACTCCAAGGGGAACCGGCAGAAGGTCATGCTTGTGGCGGCGTTCGCGGCGCGCACGGAGCTGTTGATCCTGGACGAGCCGACCTCGGGTCTGGACCCACTGATGGAGCGCACGTTCGGCGACTGTGTCCGGCAGGCTGTCGCCGACGGCCGCACTGTGCTGTTGTCGAGTCACATCCTCGGCGAGGTCGAGCGGCTGTGCGACGCGGTCACGATCATCAAGGACGGCCGACTGGTCGAGACCGGCCAGCTCGCGCAGATGCGGCACCTCGCGGCATCGGCGATCAGTGCCGTGGTGTCGGTGGACTCCGCTGATCGTGTTGCCACCGAGCTCGGCGCCGCGCTGGGAGACAACGCGTCAGTTTCACGAAATCCAATGCAAGGCAACGCTGTCCGCTTCGACGCGAGTGTGCCGCAGGAGCTGGTGGACCGGGTGCTGCAGCTGCTGCTTGCTGCGCATCCGACGGATGTGCGGTGCACGCCGGCCAGCCTGGAGGATCTCTTCCTGCAGCATTACCGGATCGGCGCTGCGGACGCCCGGCCGGCCGACACGCAAAGCGGCGGACGATGAGAGTCATGTCGTCGCGACCACGGCCGGCCGGGCGGCGCATCGGGCCGGCTCGTGTCGCGCTGCGTACCCACCGGCGGCAGATCCTCGCGTGGACGCTGCCGCTGCTCGGCCTACTGGTGATCGTCGGACCGTCATACGCCTCGACATACCCGCAACTGAACCAGCGCACGCACCTCATCGACAGCCTGAGCGGCAACGTGGCGACCCGGCTGCTCTACGGGCCCCTGCCGCGACCGGGCACCATCGGGCAGTTGCTCACGTGGGAGATGGGCACCTATCTGGTGATCGTGTCGTCGGTGTTCACCCTGCTGCTCGGGGTGCGCTTTGGTCGTGGCGCCGAAGAGTCCGGGGCCGCCGAACTCTTGCAGGCGTGCGGGCACTCGGCGGCCGCCCGACTGCGTGGCGCGCTCGCGGCCGTGACAGTGGTCGCTGTGGGCTTGGGGGTTGGCGTCGCGGCCGTGCTTCTTGCCGAGTCCGGCCTTGTCGAGGAACTCACGGTCCGGGGTGCGTTGTCGCTCGGTCTGGTGACCACATGCACAGGGTTGTTCTTCGGACTTGCCGGGCTGCTCGCCGGCGCGCTGGCTGACAGCACTGGCTTGGCAAGGGTGCTCGGATTTGTCGTGCTGGCAATATCTTTCGTGCTCCGCGCGGTGGCGAATGTGCACGGGGTCGTGGCCCTGCGGTGGGTGAGTCCGCTCGGCTGGATCGACGTCGTGTCGCCATACACACGGAACCGGTGGTGGACCGGCGCGGTGTTCCTGGCCGCGTGTGTGTCCGTCGGAGGGCTGGTATGGCTGGCCGGCCAGGGGCGGGAATACGGGTCCGCTGTGCTGCACGAGAGGGCCGTCAGCGATGACCGGCTGCGGGTGCGTTCGGTGGTGGCACTCACCTGGCACCTCGAGCGCGGTCGGTGGCTCGCCTGGACAGTGGGCGTCGTGGCGATCGGGGCGTTCTTCGGTGGGATGAGCGGCAATCTGGTCACGTTGCTCGAGGGTGACTCCAATACGGCGAGGCTGATGCGCGAGATGACCGGCGAACACCGGCTGGATGCCGCGTTCTTCTCCTTCGCCGGCGTACTGATCGGGTTGCTGGTCGGCTGTTATGCGGTGCTGACTGTGCTCGCGAGCGGCACCGAGGAAGGCGACGGCCTGCTGGAGGACCTACTGGCCTGCGGGGTTCGGCGGCGTGAGTCGCTGTCAGCGCGTGCAGTGCTCGCCGCCCTGGGGTCGCTCACCATGCTGCTCGCAGCCGGCGCGGTGTGTTCCCTGGTCACCCTGTCGCAACTGCACGGCGGCGCAGCCGGTCGCGGCTTCAGCTACGTCGCTGGCCAGTGGCCGGCGGTGCTCGCGCTCACCGGGCTCGGCGTCCTGTGCGTCGGCGCGCGCCGCAGCCTCGGGGTCCTCGCGTGGGTGCCCGTCGCCGGTTCGGCCGTGCTGGTCCTGATGGGGTCGGTGCTCCACGCGCCGCGCTGGCTGCAGGCCAGTGCGGTGTTCGCGCACGTCCCCGATTACGCCGACGGCAGCGTCCCGAGCACAGGCGTCGTCGCTTTGCTGGGGTGCGGTGTCGTATGTCTGCTGATAGGCGTCGTATGGCGCGGCCGGCGTGACCTGATGCCGGAGTAGCCGCGGCTATCCGCCACTCGCAGAGCGGATTTCGGGCGCCGAGGTGTCGTTGCTGGCGGCTGCGCTGTTTCCGGGCGCCCGGTGGCCACGGGACGCGGCCGGTTGTGCCAGACTCGAATCGCGCGTTCCCCGACGTCGAAGGAGGGCTCGTGGCGGACACAGTGCACCCGCAGGCGATCCTGCAGCCACCCGCGCGTGCGGCGATGTTCCTCGTGCTCACCGTGCGTGAGGGCGCTGAGCAGGATGCGCTCGGCCTGCTCGCCGATCTGCCGGGTCTGATCCGCTCGGTGCGTTTCCGCCGGCCGGAGGACAACCTCACCTGCATCGCCGGCATCGGCGCCCGGGCCTGGGACCGGATGTATGACGTGCCGCGGCCCCCGGGCTTGCACGTGCTCCCCGAGATCGTCGGCGACCGGCACACAGCCGTGTCCACCCCCGGCGATCTGCTCTTCCACCTGCGTGCGGACCGGGTGGACCTGTGTTTCGAACTCGCCCGCCAGCTGATGCTTCGGCTGTCCGGGGTGGCGGACGTCGTCGACGAGGTGCTCGGTTTCCGCTACTTCGACAACCGGGATCTGCTCGGCTTTGTCGACGGCACCGAGAATCCGGAGGGAACCCCAGCCGCCGCAGCGGTTTTCGTGGCTGAGGAGGACTCGGCATACGGCGGCAGCAGCTACGTGATCGTGCAGAAATATCTGCACGACCTGGCCACCTGGAACGCCATCTCGGTGCGCGAGCAGGAGCTCGTGATCGGGCGCAGCAAGGTGGACGACATCGAGTTGCCGGACGCGGACAAGCCGAGCAACTCGCACGTCGAGCTCAATACGATCGTCGACGACGACGGCACCGAGCACGACATCGTCCGCGACAACATGGCATTCGGCGAGATCGGCAGCGAGGAGTTCGGCACCTACTTCATCGGCTACGCCGCCGACCCGAGCGTGACCGAACAGATGCTGCGCAATATGTTCGTCGGCAAGCCGCCGGGCAACCATGACCGGATCCTCGACTTCTCCACCGCGGTCACCGGCAGCCTCTTCTTCGTGCCGACGACCGACTTCCTGGAGTCCGGTCCGCCCGAGGCTCAACCCGAGGTCGCACCCGCCCCATCAACCACCGAGCAGCCGGCCGGATCGTTGCAGATCGGCAGTCTGCGCGAGCAGAACGAGAGGTAGACCGTGAACAATCTGCACAGGGAACTTGCCCCGATCTCCGACGCCGCGTGGGGTGAGATCGAAGAGGAGGCACGCCGCTCGTTCTCGATCAGGGCTGCCGCACGTCGCGTCGTCGACGTGCCGGAGCCGCGCGGGGTCGAGCTTGCCGCGGTCGGCACCGGGCACTTCCACGAATTGGCGGCTCCGTCCGGCCAGGTGCTCGCCAAGGGCCGCGAGGCGCGACCGGTGGTGGAGTTCCGGGCACGGTTCACGGTCAGCCGCACCGAGGTCGACAACGTCGAGCGTGGTGCGCAGGACTCCGACTGGCAACCGGTGAAGGATGCGGCAGCGGCGCTGGCGTATGCCGAAGACCGCACTGTTTTCTACGGATCCAGCGATGAGCAGATCGCCGGTATGGCGCCGGAGAGCACCAACGCGCGGATCTCGCTTCCGCAGGACGTGACCGAGGCACCGGCCGCGGTCGCGTCCGCGATCAACACGCTGCGGCTCGCCGATGTCGCTGGGCCCTACAGCCTGCTGCTGTCGCCGGAGCTCTACACCGCGTTGTCCGAGACCACCGACCACGGTTACCCGGTGCGCGATCACGTCGCGCGGCTGCTCGGCGACGGGCACCTCATCTGGGCGCCCGCCGTGGACGGTGCGTTGCTCGTCAGCGAGCGGGGTGGCGACTACACGCTGCAGCTGGGGCAGGACGTCTCGATCGGCTATCTGTCCCACGACGCCGACACGGTCGAGCTCTATCTGCAGGAGTCACTGACCTTCCTGATCAACACCGCCGAGGCGTGCGTGACGATCTCGTCCTGACCGAGATCGCTCGTCTCGTCGTACGCCAGCTTCGACGGTCGAGGCTTACGTCCGGTATGACGCGCCGGTGTCCCTCGTGTCCGGCACCGTGCGGTGCTGCGACATGAGAAGGTCTGCTCATGGAGCTGCGATCGCCGGCACAGTTGGTGTCCACCCGCGCCCGCACGATGTGGGCGGTCCAGGGTGTGGTGCTGACGCTGGTCCTGATCATCGCCGGGATCGCGGTTGAGTGGACTGTGTCCGGCCTGGCTGGATGGTGGGTTCCGCTCGGGATCGCAGTGATCGCAGTGGTTTTCGTTGTGGGTGCGCTCATCGTCCCGTCGGTGCGATATCGCGTCCACCGCTGGGAGGTCACCGACGACGCGGTCTACACGCAGCGCGGCCTGATCACCATCGAGCAGCGCATCGCGCCGATTTCGCGGGTGCAGACCGTCGACACCGAACGCGGAGCATTGTCAAGGATTTTCGGTCTCAGCACGGTGACCGTGACAACCGCTTCGGCCAAGGGCGAGTTGCGGATCGAAGGACTCGACCGGCAGGTCGCCGAGCAGGTCGTGCACGATCTCACCGTCGTGACCGCAGCCAGCAAGGGTGACGCGACCTGAGCCAGGGGCCGCGGTTCAGGCCTCGCCCGGGAGAGCCGGACGGATCACGATGCGGGGTCCACGCACCGAGGTAGATGTGTGCGTTGGAGGCGACCTCGTGGTGGGCCACCGGGCGGAGCGGGTCGGTTGGCAACGGCCCGACCGCGGGCGCGACGGACGTGCCGTTGGCCGAATCGAGGATCTGCAGCCCGAATGGCGTGCCGGTGCGGTCTGCGAGGACGCTGTGCGTGCGAATCGGTGCGACCTGGTTTGCTGTGGCGACCGGTGTGCGCCGGGGCGGTGGTCTGGGTCATGGCGCCGCTCCTGAGGTGACGGGGAGGGTGAGTTCGGCTGCGGTGGGGCCGAACTTCTCGCGGAGGAAGATGCCGTGCGCGATGAGTGCCTGGGCGTCGGCGGTCGCCAGCGTGTCGCCGAGCGCGTCCATGGTGGCGGCGGCAGGTCGAGCTGGTCGACGAGCAGCAGGAGAGCCGATTTGCCGGCGTGCAACGGGCGCCGGTCGGCGAAGTAGCGGGGCAGGCGCAGGTAGTTGCCGAGGGCAACCGGCAGGTGGTCGGTGGCGGTCGCGACCACGGTGTAGCCGTCGGCGGAGCACGCGCCGAGCGCGTCGATGCGCGGCAGCAACGCGCGAGTTGCGTTGGCAACAGGCAGGACTCGGGCCAGCACGGCGGCAGGCACCTTCTCGTCCCTCGCGATGGTCTCGGCCCGGTCGAGCGCAGCCAGATGCGTCGCTGTCGCCGGCGGCGGGCTTCACGCGTCCGGCAGCTCGCTACGGAACCAGGTACGCCACGGCAGCATCTCGTCCTCCCATTCCCGTGACCGTCACGGGCGCCCGCAAGCCTCCGCCTGTGAGCATGGTCTCGTTGCCGTCGCAGCGGCGTTCAGGGAGTTCTCCGGGTGGACAGGGGGATGGTGGGTCTGCTTGCAGGCACGGTCAGGTGTGGTCTGGCATCGCGAGGGTGAGTATGCCGCGGGTGGTGTCGTACGTCTGCACGTATCGGTCGAGAAAGTCGGTGCCGATAAGACCGTTCAGCGCGAGTTGCTGAAACATCACCGTGGGCTGGCGAAGTTCCGTTGCCGGTGCAGCTGCGAGGCTGACAGATCCAGGGATCGGGATGAACTGTCGACGGTAGTGGTGGCCGGTCTCGTCGACTCCCTCGGTGACCCGGCTTGTCGGTTCGGCGTCGGTCACTTCGCACGACACCATGAATCGCTCGTCCAGGATGGTGGCGGCGGAGCCAGTGTCGATCTCGACTTCGGTCACGGTGCCGTCCGGGAGCCGCAGGTTCGTGCGCAGGTCAATCGCCGGACCGTCCTCGTGTAGACGCACCGGGATCTCGATCTGGTCGGGACCTCCGTGCTGCATCCTCGCGAGGGCTATCACGGACGTGAAGGGGTCGACGGTGAGTCGCAGCGGACCGAGCAGGTCCAGCCCCAGGATTCCGTCGAATCCGTGGGCACCCTCGCTCGGTCCGAAATCCGCAACTCCGACGGTCCCGGACAGCACCGCGAAACCGCCGGACCCGGCCGATGGCGAGTCGCTGCGCAGTTCCAGCGACGGCAACTGCACGAGCGGCACCGACACTGCCTGCCCCGACATGCGGTGCCCGGTGTAATCGCTCCCCGTCATGGCCAACTGGCAGCGTTCGACCACCGACGGCGACAGGATCGTGATGCCGATGCCCGTGTCGACGAGAAATCGTGCTGTGCTCCCGTCCGGCAGGTGAACCCGGATCCGGACGAAGTGCTCCACCCGCTCGAACGGCAACTCGACCATTTAGTCACCGTACCGATGTCCTGGGCGCGCCAGGACAGATCGTCGAACCAGCCGGTGAGCAGTGCTGACGCCGACGACGCCACACAAGCGGTCTGGCGAGGCGCTGCCGTGAGAAGGTCGAGGCATGGACTCGACCATGGCACGGGACCCGGCGGGGTGGGAGACCGGCACAAGCGACTGGCGGCGACTGAGCCGCCGAATGCTGCTTGTCCACCCGGTCAAGGAGGTCATCCGGTTCTTCCCGGCGCTGATCGCGATCGTGGTCGCCGGTTCCAGCGGCGGGCAGAACTGGTGGGGGCTGGCGGGTGCCGGCCTCGCGATCGCGCTCGGGGTGCTGCGGTGGTTCACCACGAGCTACCGCTTCACCCCTGACCAGGTGCAGTTGCGGCGCGGCCTGATCACCAAGAACACGGTCTCCGCGCCGATCGACCGGGTGCGGTCGGTCGATGTCACCGCGTCGGTGCTGCATCGCGCGCTCGGGCTCGCCGAGGTGCGCATCGGTACGGGCGCGGGCGAGAAGCAGTTGCGACTCGACGGCCTGACCGCAGCCGAGGCTGCCGCGCTGCGCGGCGATCTGTTGCACCGGGCTGCGGTGGAGGCGCCGGAAGCCGGGGCTGCCGAATCCGAGTCGGTGCCGACCGGCGAGGCAGTCGGCGTCGAGGACGCGCCGGGTGCGTCATACGAGACGGAAACGGTTGTCTACCAACTGAATCCGGCGTGGATCCGCTATGCACCGTTCGGCCCGGCAGGGCTCATCGCGGCAGCCGCGATTCTCGGCGTCGGCAACCACTTCCTCAACGAGTCGGGCCTCGGCTGGGGGCCGCACAGCGTCATCACCGACGCCACGAACCACCTCGAACGGCTTGGGGTCGTGGTCGCCGTCCTGGCCGTGCTGGTGGTAGCGCTGGTCGTCGTCGTGGTGCTCGCGCTGGCCGGATATCTGTTGGCGTTCCACGGTTTCCGGCTGTCGCGGGACAGCCGCGGCGGGACCTACCACGTGTCGCGCGGGCTGCTCACGACGCGCGCGACCTCGCTGGAGATCCGTCGCATGCGCGGCGTCACCGTGCATCGCGCGGTGCCGCTGCGCTGGGTCGGCGGCGCCCGGCTGCAGGCGATCACGACCGGCGTGAAGGAGGACGGCCACGGCATGAGCACCACGCTGACCCCGCCGTCGCCTGCTGCGGTGGTCGAACGCACGGCGGATGCGGTGCTGGGGGAGGATGCCTTCGCCAGGCCCCTGCAGCGGCACGGTGCCGCCGCGACCCGCCGGCGCTACACCCGGGCGATCGGCAGCGCGTGTGTGCCCGCGATCGTGCTCGGCGTCGTCGCGGTCGCCGTCGACCTCCCGCAGTTGTGGGTTGCTGCGGTGGTCGTGCTGCTGCTTGGGGCACTCCTTGGCCGTAGTCGCGCGCACTGGCTGGGGCACGCGGTGACCGACCGCTTCCTGATCACCCGCTCGGGATCAATCGCGATGTCCACCAACGTGATCGAACGGCGTGGCGCAGTCGGCGTCACCGTCCGGCGATCGTTCTTCCAGCGTCGCGCGGGGGTTGCCACCGTCGGCCTCGCGACCGCGGCCGGCGCGAAGGAATATCCGGTGCTGGACGTCCCGCAGGCCGAAGTGGGCAAGCTTGCCGCGCAGATCGTCCCGGGGCACGTTGAGCAGTTTCTGCGGTGACCGGTCGGCGGGATCCGCGAGAAGTGCTCCGAGTGGGCAGTTACTGGCGGGTATTTCGGGGCGAACTCGCCAGTAAGTGCCCACTCGGGCGCCAACCTAGCGAGCGCGCCGATTCGCGGGCGCAAACCCCATGCGGACGGTGTCCCGAAGGCGCGACGGTCGGGAGTTCGGGACGCGGAATCGCTGGTATCCGGTCCCGAAGGCGCGACGGTCGGGAGTTCGGGACGCGGAATCGCTGGTATCCGGTCCCGAAGGCGCGACGGTCGAGAGTTCGGGACGCGGAATCGCTGGAATCCCGTCCCCAAGGCGCGACGGTCGAGAGTTCGGGCCACGCTGAATTACGCCACTCAGATCCAGCTGGGTAGCCACATCCGCCACTGCCAGTGGCTGTAGGGGATGACCTGCGCGGTCCAGATCGGCCAGAAGAAGACGAAGAGGGCAACGGTCAGAATGGTGAACCCGCCGACGACCGCCTTGCCGATCATCACGCGTTGCGCGCTCGCGCCCGGTCGGGCAAGTGTCAGCCCCAGCGCATAGATGCAGGCCAGCACCATGTATGGCGCGAACGCCACCGTGTAGAAGGTGAAGATCGTGCGGTCCTGGTAGAGGAACCATGGCAGCCAGCCGGCCGCCACCCCGACGAGTATGGCGCCCGCCCGCCAGTCGCGGCGCAGCAGCCAGTAGAAGATCAGCACTGCCAGCGCGATGGTGCCGAGCCACCAGATGCTCACGGTGCCGAGCGAGGTGATCGCCTTGCTGCACGCGGCAGCACCGCAACCGGACGTCGGCGCCTCGTAGAAGAACGACGTCGGGCGCGTCTGCAGCGTCCAGGACCACGGGTTCGACATGTACGGGTGGAACGAGGTGATGTCGTCGGCCGACTGGTACATCTGGATGTTGTATTCCCACAGCGACCGCATCCAGTCCGGTTGCCACGCGAAAAGCCAACTGGTGGGGGAGAAGCCGGTGTTGCCGGTTGCCGGGTTGTTCAGGGCCCAGTTGCGGTCGAAGCCGTCGTTGCTGGCGATCCAGCCGAACCAGCTCGCGAGGTAGACCGCCAGCGACAGGGCGAGGACATTGACGCAGGCGGGCAGTCCGTCCTTGACGAACGTCGCCGACCAGTAGCGCCGCACCCCCGCCGCGCGCCGCGCGCCGAGATCCCAGAAGCAGGTCATCAGCCCGAAGGCGGCCAGGAAATACAGGCCGGACCACTTGGTCGCGATGTCCAGGCCGAGGCAGACACCGGCCACCCAGCGCCACGGCCGCCAGCCCAGCCATGGGCCGGCCAGTGATCGTTTGTCCCAGGTGCCGGCAACCTGCATCGCCGCGACCTTGTCGGCCAGGATGCGCCGGGTGCGCGTCCGGTCGGCCAGTAGCGCGGTGAACGCGGCCAGTGCCCAGAACATCACCATGATGTCGAGGATCGAGGTCCGTGACATCACGAACTCGGTGCCCTCGAAGCACAGCAGGATCGAGGCGAGCGTTGCCAGCACGGGCGACCGGAAGAGGTGCCACGCCGCCCGGCCGACCAGGTAGATGCCGAGCGTGCCGAACAGCGCGACGGCGAAACGCCAGCCGAACGAGGAGGTGATGCCGAACAGCTTCTCGCCGATGCCGATGAACCACTTGCCGATCGGCGGGTGCACCACGAAGTCGGCCTGGGTGCCGTAAATGTGCGGGTTGCCCATGGTGAACAGCCCGTCCGGGTTGTTCGTGATCAGCGTCGACTTGTCCTGCTTGCGCTCGTAGCCGTAGAGGAACATCGACCAGCCCTCTTTGACGTAGTAGGTCTCGTCAAAGATCAGCTGGTGCGGGCGGCCGACGTTCCAGAAGCGCATGATGCCGCCGACCACCGTGACGATGGCCGGGCCGAGGAAGGCCCACAGCTTCGCCTCCGCGGTCCGCGGTGCGCCGAGCAGCCGGCGCCGCAGCACCGCGCGGCGGTCGGGCAACGGGTCACCCGCGGTGCTGTCGCCGGTTCCCCGCGCCAACGTCACCGTCACGTGCCGCCCTCCTCGCCGATCGCCGGTGCCTACCTGAAGAAAGTCCCAGGCGAGATTAGCTGAGGAACCTCTGTCCCGGCTCACCGGCGGCGTATGCCGGGAGCCCTCCTCGTCATACCGGCGCTGCCGCCCGCGGCACGCGTGCGAGACTGCGGACCATGACCGAGGGCATGCTGGTGCTGGCGGCGACCCCGATCGGCGACCCTGCGGACGCGGCTCCGCGGCTGGCGCGTGAGCTGGCGGGCGCCGACGTCGTGGCCGCCGAGGACACCCGGCGGCTGCGCCGGCTGCTCGACGAGCTCGGCGTCGCGACGCGGGGCAGCGTGGTCAGCTACCACGAACACAACGAACGCAGCCGCACTCCCGAGCTGCTCGACCGCCTGCGGGACGGGGCACGGGTCGTGCTCGTGACCGATGCGGGGATGCCGTCCGTGTCCGACCCGGGCTACCGGCTCACCAACGTCGCCGTCGAGGCCGGTGTGCGGGTGACCTGTGTGCCGGGGCCGTCCGCTGTGCTGATGGCGCTCGCGGTGTCCGGCCTGCCGACCGACCGGTTCTGCTTCGAGGGGTTTCTGCCGCGCAAGCCCGGCGAGCGTGCGCGGCGGCTGGCGGGTCTGGCGCACGAGCAGCGCACGATGGTGTTCTTCGAGGCGCCGCACCGGCTGGCCGAGATGCTGGTCGCGGTGGCCGAGGCGTTCGGCGGCGACCGCGTCGCGACCGTCTGCCGGGAGCTGACCAAGACCTACGAGGAGGTGCGCCGCGACCGGGTGGCCGCGCTCGCGGAGTGGGCGGCCGAGGGAGCGCGCGGCGAGATCACCATCGTGGTGGCCGGTGCCCCCGCGGTGCAGGCGTCGGTCGAGGAGGTGCTGCCCGGCATACGGGCACGTGTCGCGGCCGGTGAGCGGCTGAAGGCCGTGTGTGCGCAGGTTGCCGAGGCGACCGGATTGTCCAAGAAGGCGTTGTATGACGCAGCCGTCCGCGACCGCTGACACCCCGCGCGCGGCGGCGGTGCGGTGGGGCATCGTCGCCGGTGCCGTCGCGACCGTCTTCTATGCGGTGCTGGCGCTCGGCCGCTGGAACGCCGGCGACAGCGCGGACTACGACCTCGGCATCTTCGCGCAGGGCGCGGAAGCCTGGTCGCGCGGGCACTGGCCGCAGTCGGACATTCGCGGGCTGTCGCTGCTCGGCGATCACTTCAGCCCGATCCTGGCGACCTGGGGTGTGCTGTGGCGGTTCTGGCCGACGCCGCCGACCCTGCTGATCACCCAGTCGGTGCTGCTCGGCGCCGCTCTCGGGGTCGTCGTCGGCTACGCGCGGCGGCGCACGGGTGTGCGGGTCGCGCTGCTGATCGCCGTCGTCGGGATCTTCTCGCGGGCGGTACTGACCGCCGCCATGTTCGACGTGCACGAGGTGGCATATGCCGCAATCGCCTTGGCAGTGCTGTGCATTGCGCTGCTGCAGCACCGTTTCGGCTGGGCCGTTGCCGCGTCGGTCTGGCTGGTGCTGACCAAGGAGGACCTCGGGCTGACGGTCTTCGCCGCCGGTTTCTGCTGGTGGTGGATGTATCGCGGCGAGGGCTGGCGACGGCCGCTGATCCTCGCCGGCATCGGGGTCGCCGGGGTGATCGTCGCGATGCTGGTGATCGGGGCGTTCTCGCCCGGCAGCGGCAGCGGATATCTCGCCTACTTCGGCATCGGATCCAGCAACAAGCTGCCCGTCCCCGAGGACCACAGCCTCAGCCCGCAGCGCCTGCTCCCGGTGCTGATGTACGTCGTGCTGGCCCTGATCGTCGGGGTGCGCTCCAAGCTGACCGTGCTCGCCATACCGACCCTGGTATGGCGGGGCGTCTCGTCCAACATCCACTACTGGGCGCTGGACTTCCACTACGACGTGGTCCTCTGGCCGATCGGGATGCTCGCCTTCGTCGACGTCATCGAGCGGTATGGCGTGCCGCGGCTGCGCTCCTGGCAGTCCGGGTGCGTCGGCGTCGCGATGGTCGCGGGTTTCGCGCTCGCTGTCTCCGAGATGGGCGATCGGTCGGTCGCTCCGGGCTCGTTCTTCCACACCGCGCCGGTCGTCGAGAACATCCGCGCGCTGGCCGCGGCGCACCTGCCGCACGACGCACGGGTCGCGACGCAGGCGGACGTGGGTGCCTATCTCGTGCCGGCATACGACGCGTTCTCGCTGCGGCCCGACCAGCATCCGTCGGTCGACTACGTGATGTTCACCAGCAAGCCGAAGTGGACCTATCAGGTGCCGGTGTGCGCGCGGGAGAAACTCGTGCGCGAGGGCGCTCAGGTATGGCGCCGCGGCACCGTCACCCTGGTGAAACTCCCGTACCGGCAACGCGTGACCCCGACCTGCTGACCTCGCCCCACCCATCCGCCGAATGACGGCTTCCTCGCCGAGTGACGGTCCAATTTCGCCGTCATTCGGGCGAACGACCGTCAGTGAGCGTGCGCGAGGTGGCGCGGATGACGGCGGCGCCGGCGGGCGGCGGCGACCAGTTGCAGCGAGAACCCGATCAGCAGCCAGACTGCGGATACGAGCAGTGGCCGGAGCGCGCCATATCCGTCGAAGAACGCCGTCGCGCGCAGCGCGGTGTTGGTCGCGCCCAGCGGCAGCAGTTGGCCGGCTGCGCCCCAGCCGGTCGGCAGCATCTCGGGCGCCGTGGTGGCTCCGGAGAGTGCATTGCCGGCCAGCATCATCAACGCGGACCCGAGGCCGAGACCCGTTGTGCCGATGAGGCTTTCGAACCCGAGCAAGGTCATCGAGACAGCCCCGACGCCGAGCGCGATGACAGTGGCGTTCGCGAAGTAATTGCCGCTGAGCGTGCCGAGCCAGCCCTGCAGCAGTGCCGTGAGGGCGAGCCCGCTGAGCACGGCGAAGGCGGCCACGACCAGCGCGCGGTCGCGGCGCCGCTTGATCAGGAAGGTGGTTGCGGCGGCGACGACGATCGAACCCATCGCGACCGGCAGCATGGACGCGGCGATGCCGGCGCCGTGCGGGTCGTCGACGGGAGCCGGGACGATGTCGGACTGGACGACCGGCAGATGCTGGCGCGCGCCGGCGGCCGTGCCGATCTGCGCCAGCAACTGAGCGACCGTCGCGGACCGGGCGGACGACGTCAGGACCTGGACGCCCTCGGCCGTGTACACGTAGCCGCCGTAGGCCTCGTGGTGCTTGACGCGTTCGGACGCCGCCGCGGCCGAACCGACGGTGGTGATCGAGAAGGCGCCCGGATCCTGTGCGTTGAGAGCGGTTTTCATCGCGCTGGTCGCTGCGACCGGCCCGCTGACGACGATCGGCAGGTGTCGCGGCTTGCTGTTGATCGCCGGCCAGGCGAAGAGCGTAAGCAGGGCGCTGAGCACGACCGTCAGCGCGAGCACGAGCCCGATGCTGCGGCGTAGTTCGGAGGAGGCGGTGCTGGGGCCGGGCTCGGTGAAAGTCCCAGCGCCGGTCCCGGACCCAGCGCCGGTCCCGGACCCAGCGCCGGTCCCGGTCTTGGTCCGGGTGCCGGTCTCGGTCGCAATGCCGGTCGGGTCGATGGTCTCGGTCGCAATGCCGGTCGGGTCGATGGTCTCGGTCGTCATACATCCCTCCAAAGCGAACGTTCCTTCTATTTGTGCCAAGCCTCGCGCCCTGCCCTCGCTATTGTCAAATAGAACGTTCGTTTTTTTGCTATGGTTGCCGTATGCCCCGCATTTCCGACGAGCGCCGCGCCGCGCGACGTGAGCAGATCATCAGTGCCGCGCTGCGGTGCGCCATCCGGTCCGGATTCGACGGAATGACGATGGCGCAGGTGATCGAGGAGTCCGACCTGTCGGCGGGCGCCGTCTACGGCTACTTCTCCGGGAAAGCCGAACTCATTGCCGCAGTGGTGGATTCGCGACTGTATGACGTCATACAGCTACTCAGTGACGCAGCCGACGCACCGCAGGTGCCGCCCATCCCGGAGTTGCTCAAGACGATCACCACCTCGCTGGAAACCGCTGCCCAGAGCGTGGACGGCGACCTGACCGTGCTGCTGCAGTTGTCCTGGGCGGCGGCAGCCAAGGACCCCGCGATCCTCGATCTGGTCCGCCCGCGGCTGCTCGCGGTGCTCGATGCCTGGGCTGCGATCGTGCGGCGGCATCAGGAGGCCGGCACCATCGACCCGGCGGCGGATCCCGATGATCTCGCCCGGGTGCTGCACAGCAGCGTGCCCGGCTACACCATGCTGCGACTGGTGGGACTGTCCTCGGGCCCGGACCGCTTCGCCGCGGCCTGGTTGGCGCTGATGGGTCCGGCGCAGCAACCCGCCGAGTGACACAGGTGCACCTGCGTCACTCGGCGGCACGTGTCAGTCGCCGTCACCGCTGCCCGCAGAGCTCGTCCTCCGGCAGCCGGATGGCCGCGTTGCCCGCATCGCCGGGCCGGTAGCACACCCACGCGACCTTGCCCTGCGCGTCGAATGCTGCGAGATCAACGGGTTTCGTCACTTCGCGGATGTCGGAGCCGACGCGATAGCGGACCGTCAGCTCGGCGACGCCGTCCTTGGCCGGCCCGAGTTTCACCACGGTCCCGGTGGTCATCGCCGGCCGGGCAGGCCCACTGGGCTGCCGGCCGTGCCACCACTGCGACGCCAGGTAGGCGATGAGCACCACCGCGACCAGGGCGGCAATCTGCTGGCTGCGCGTCAGCTGGATGCGCGGACGCGCGGGTGACGTCCTCGGCATACCTCCTCCTTCGGCGAACGACAACCGGTATGACGATACGTGGTCGCGGGTAGCGCCGGGGTCGCCGACCGCGGGCGTCGCCTCCCGCGAAGAACTGCCGCGACGGCGAGCTGCGCTCCCACCTAGGATGACGAACCATGAAGGTTCTGTCCGCTGTCGCCTGGCCGTACACCAACGGCCCACGTCATATTGGCCACGTCGCCGGATTCGGTGTCCCCGCAGACGTTTTCAGCCGTTACATGCGTATGGCGGGCCACGACGTCCTGATGGTCAGCGGCACCGACGAGCACGGCACCCCGATCCTGGTCCTCGCGGACAAGGAGGGACTGTCCGTCGAGGAGATCGTCGACAAGTACAACGCCGTCATCGCGCAGGACCTCACCGATCTCGGCCTGTCCTACGACCTGTTCACCCGCACCACCACCCGCAACCACTACCAGGTCGTGCAGAACCTCTTCACCCAGATCCGCGCCAATGGCTACATGATCGAGCAGACGACCACAACGGCGATCAGCCCGTCGACCGGCCGCACGCTGCCCGACCGCTACCTCGAAGGCACCTGTCCCATCTGCGGATTCGCCGAGGCGCGCGGCGACCAGTGCGACAACTGTGGCAACCAGCTCGACCCGTCCGACCTGATCAACCCGCGGTCCAAGGTCAATGGCGAGGTGCCGGAGTTCATCGAGACGCAGCACTTCTTCCTCGATCTGCCCGCACTGGCCGACGCACTGCAGCGGTGGCTGGACGAGGTCGACACAGCGGGCACGTGGCGTCCTGGGGTGATCAATTTCGCCAAGGGGCTGGCCAAGGACATGCACCCGCGCGCGATGACGCGCGACATCGACTGGGGCATCCCGATCCCGGTCGACGGGTGGGACACCAAACGGTTCTACGTGTGGTTCGACGCGGTCATCGGCTACCTGTCGGCCGCGATCGAGTGGGCCCGCCGGACCGGGGATCCGGAGTGCTGGCGGGAGTGGTGGAACGATCCGGCCGCGAAAAGCTACTACTTCCAAGGGAAGGACAATGTCACCTTCCATGCGCAGATCTGGCCGGCCGAGTTGCTCGGCTACGCAGGTCTTGGCGACAAGGGCGGCGAGCCGGGGGAGTACGGCGAGCTCAACCTGCCCACCGAGGTCGTCGCGTCCGGCTTCCTGAACATCGCGGGCGAGCAGTTCTCCACCTCGCGGGGGCGGGTGATCTATGTGCAGGACATGATCGCCCGGTATGGCGCGGACGCCCTGCGTTACTTCATCTGCGCGGCCGGGCCGGAGACACAGGACAGCGATTTCACCTGGGACGAGTTCGCCACCCGCAACAACAACGAGCTCGTCGCCGGCTGGGGCAACCTGGTCAACCGCACCGCGTCGATGATTGCGAAGAACTTCGGCGCGATCCCGCAGCCGGGGACGCTCGAACCGATCGACGAGGAGCTGCTGGCCGCGGTTCGCGGCGGGTTCGCAACGGTCGGGGGGCTGCTGGAGAGCCAGCGGCAGAAGGCGGCCATCGCCGAGGTGATGCGGCTGGTGCGTGCCTCGAACAAGTACGTCACCGACACCGAGCCCTTCCGGCTCAAGGGTGACGACCAGCGGGAGCGGCTCGCGACCGTGCTGCACACGCTCGCCCAGGCGATCGCCGACCTCAACACGATGATGGCGCCGTTCCTGCCGCACAGCTCCAACAAGGTGGCCGAAACCTTCGGGGGCACAGGCGAATTCATGCCGATGCCGCGGCTGGAGCAAGTGCGTGACCTGGACGACGACAGTCGCGCCTACCCGGTCATCACCGGCGACTACTCCGGCACACCGCGCTGGGAGTCGACGCCGGTGCCGGTCGGTGCGCTGGTCGCCAAGCCGACGCCGATCTTCGCCAAGCTGGACCCGATCGACCCCGACGACCCTTTCGGTCGCGGCGCCGCGTAACCGATCGAGCGGCACACCAATGCATTGAGCGGCACAGAAGACCCGGGTGGCCAAGTGTGCCGTTCGATGCGGAAGTGTCCCGCTCGATCAGAGTAAGGAGGCAAGGAGTGGGCAAGGGCCACCAGAGCGGGTATGACGGGCCGCCCCCGGCGCCGCAGCCGCTGCCGATCGCCGTGGTCGACAACCACACGCACCTGGACATCGCGCGCGACGGCCACCGCGCGCCGGACGTGGATGCCGCTCTGTCGCAAGCGGTTTCGGTTGGTGTCGACCGTGCCGTGCAGATCGGGTGCGACCTGCCCGGCGCGCGGTTCACCGTCGAGCAGATCGACCGGCACCCGCAACTGCTGGGTGGCGTGGCGATCCATCCCAACGAGGCGGCCGTGCTCGCGAATGCCGGCGCATTGCAGGACGCATGGGCGCAGATCGAGCAGCTCGCGGCGCACCCGCGCATTCGTGTGATCGGCGAGACCGGGCTCGACTACTTCCGCACCGGCCCGGAAGGTGTTCAGGCGCAACAGGATTCGTTCCGATGGCACATAGATCTCGCCAAGCGGGCGGGCAAGGCGCTGCAGATCCACGATCGCGACGCCCATGAAGATGTGATGGCGGTCCTGGACGACGAGGGTGCCCCGGAAAGCACGGTGATGCACTGCTTCTCGGGTGACATCCACCTCGCCCGCCGCTGCGTCGCGCGCGGCTACTACCTGTCGTTCTCGGGCACGGTCACCTTCAAGAACGCGCAGGCGCTGCGCAATGCACTCGCGATCGTGCCGCTCGATCGGTTGCTGGTCGAGACCGACGCACCGTTCCTCACCCCCGCGCCCTATCGCGGCGCGGTCAATGCGTCATACCTGATCCCGCTCACCGTGCGGGCGATGGCCGACGTGCTGACGGTCGACGTGCCCACTTTGTGCGCCGCGCTGTCGGCAAACAGCGAACGCGTCTACGGCTCCTGGAGTGACTGACACAAGCGGCAAGCCTGCGCAAGTGTGACGTAGCTTTCGTTACCAAAAGTTGACCTTTGTGGTGCTCGTCGGTCACTCTCGATGAGTTCAACCCGAGAGCAGGCACCCCGAAATCGGTCGCGCACTGCGACCGGCGAGCCAGGCATCGCGCCGCTCGCTGCACCGCTCCGGCAGCTTCTTCAGAGTCGTTGCCGAGGTGCGCCGCGCCGCTCGGCGGGGTAGCACGACATCGGAGAGATCTTGACCTACGCCTGACCAAGACCGCCCTGCTCGGAGCCACTGCAGTGGCAGTCGGCGTCGGAATCACCGCCTGCGGCGGCGGTTCCTCGGCCGGAGCACACAGCGCCCCGCTCGCGTCGACGACCACCAGCACGACCGCGGCACCGAGCGCATCGGCCACGTCGCGGACACCCACGGCCACAGCCACCCTGCTTGCCGCCCACCGCGCGACCGCGCAGAGCGTGTCCCGCGATGAGGCTCGACCGACCGCGGAGACCCGGCTGGTCACCGCGCAGCCGGTCAACCGGATCCTCGTCATCGGCACGAAGCCCGCGTCGCAGCCGACGACGCAGCCGAGCCCGGTCAGCAGCCCCGCCGGCGGGCTCAACCTGGCCAACGCGGCGATGTGGGACCGCATCGCGCAGTGCGAGTCGGGCGGCAACTGGAGCATCAACACCGGCAACGGCTACTATGGCGGCCTGCAGTTCGACATCGGCACCTGGCTGGGCGCCGGTGGCGGCCAGTTCGCGCCGCGGGCCGACCTGGCCAGCCGCGCCGAGCAGATCACCGTCGCCAACCGCATCTACGCGTCCCGCGGCCTGGGCGCGTGGGGCTGCGCCGGGGCGGCCTGACGCGCCTCACCGCCACTGATTCGCCGGCCGGGCCGGGTCCTTCGGGACCCGGCCCGGTTTTGTCGTGCGGGTGGCCACGACGGCCGCAGCGGACTGAAATTACGAGAACTGGATTAATTACTACATGTGGTAGTAATTTATGAGCGTCACGCACACCAGCACCAGCTGCCCGCCAGAACGAAGGTCCAGATGGCCACCACACGCCAATCGCGCTCCCAGTCGGCGAATCCCTGGGTCCAGTTGCTGATGGCAACTGTCGGCTTCGCCCTGAACTTCTGGGCCTGGGCGCTGATCAGCCCGCTCGGTCCGTTGTTCAGCCCGGACAAGGCCAAGCTGAGCGCCGGCGCTTACCAGCACGCGGTGCACTGGCTGCCGTTCGGCAACCACGTTCCGCTGACCGCCAGCCAGGCCAGCCTGATGGTGGCCGTTCCGGTGGTGGTCGGCTCGGTCGGCCGCATCCCGGTCGGTGCGCTGACCGATAGATACGGCGGCCGGATCATGTTCCCGCTGGTCACCGCGGCGACGATCGTCCCGGTGCTGGTTCTGGGCCTGTGGGCACAGCGCTCCTTCGGGGCGATCCTGGTCGTGGGCGTGTTCCTCGGCATCAGCGGCACCTCGTTCGCAGTCGGCGTTCCCTTCGTGAATGGCTGGTTCCCCCCGGAGAAGCGCGGTATGGCGGTCGGCATCTTCGGTGCCGGCATGGGGGGCACCGCGATCAGCGCGCTGACCACCGTCAGCATCTTCAAGTCGCACGGCAGCGCCGCACCATTCGTCCTCGTGGCGATCGTCCTGGCGGCATACGCCGTCGCCGCGTGGTTCGTCCTGCGCGAGCCCGCCCATCGATCGGTGCCGACCACGCCGCTGCTGCGGCGGCTGGCCGGCACGGTCAAGCTGCCGGTCACCTGGCAGGCGTGCGTGCTCTACACCGTCTCGTTCGGCGGGTATGTGGCATTCTCGGTCTTTCTGCCGCTCTACCTGAAGAACGCCTATCAGCTCTCCGCGGTGGACGCGGCGAACAAGATGGCGGGCTTCGTCATCATCGCCGTGATCATGCGGCCGGTCGGCGGCACGCTGTCCGACAAGCTCGGCCCCATCCACGTGCTGGCAACGTGTTTCGCGCTGGTCGCGGTGTGCGCCGCGATCGCGTCGGGCACCCCGCCATTGCACGGCTACGGCACAGTGATCTTCCTGGTGATGGCCGCGGCGCTCGGTGCCGGCTCCGGCGCGACGTTCGCGCTGATCGCCCAGACGACCGAGCCGTCCAGCGTGGGCAGCGTCACCGGGGTGGTCGGCGCGGCTGGTGGTCTCGGTGGATTCGTCCCGCCCCTCGTGATGGCCTACATCTACTCGCAGACCAGGTCCTACGGCATCGGCATGTGGCTGCTGGCCATCTGTGCCGCACTCACCGTGGTCCTGACGCTGACGATCGTCCGGCACACCGCACGGGCTGCCTTGGTTGCGAAGGAACACGCATGAACACAGGACTCGACGACCCCCTGACCGATGCGCTGGTCGGCACCCGCCGGTTCTTCACCCGCGCCGAAGTCTCCGAGGATCACCGCGCCATGTATGTCGAGGGCGGTCGCCAGGGTGACTCCTTCTACCGGGACAGGTGGAGCCACGACAAGGTGGTGCGCTCCACGCACGGCGTCAACTGCACCGGCTCGTGCTCCTGGAAGGTCTACGTCAAGGACGGCATCATCACCTGGGAGGCGCAGCAGACCGACTATCCGAGCACCGGCGCGGATCGGCCGGAGTACGAACCCCGGGGGTGCCCGCGCGGTGCGGCATTCAGTTGGTACACCTACTCGCCGACCCGGGTCCGCTACCCCTATGTGCGCGCGGCGCTGCTGACCATGTTCCAGGAGGCACGGGCCATGTATGGCGACCCGGTGGTCGCCTGGGCGTCGATCGTGCAGGACCCCGAACAGGCGCGTCGCTACAAGCAGGCACGCGGGAAGGGTGGCCTGGTCCGTGCGTCCTGGGCCGATGCCGTCGACCTGATCGCGGCAGCGCACGTCTACACGATCAAGCGCTACGGCCCGGACCGGATCGCCGGATTCTCGCCGATCCCGGCCATGTCCCAGGTGAGCTATGTCTCCGGCGCCCGATTCCACGAGCTGATCGGCGCCCCGATGCTCAGCTTCTACGACTGGTATGCCGACCTGCCGGTCGCCAGCCCGCAGATCTTCGGCGACCAGACCGACGTGCCCGAGTCCGGCGACTGGTGGGACGCGGGCTACCTGATCATGTGGGGCAGCAACGTCCCGATGACGCGGACCCCGGATGCGCACTGGATGACCGAGGCGCGCTATCGCGGCCAGAAGGTCGTGGTGATGAGCCCCGACTATGCCGAGAACGTCAAATTCGCCGATGAGTGGCTCTCGCCCGCGCCCGGAACGGACGCCGCGCTCGCCATGGCGATGGGCCACGTCGTGCTCAAGGAGTTCTTCGTCGACCGGCAGACCGGTTTCTTCGACGACTACGTCACCACGTTCACCGACCTGCCGTTTCTGATCACTCTCCGAAAGGATGCCGACGGAGGGTGGCGACCGGACAAGAACCTGGTGGCTGCCGACTTCGAAAACCCCTGGCGGACAAGCGAGAACGCGCTCTTCAAGCCGGTCGTCTTCGACGAAGTGAGCGGTGCGCCCGCAGTCCCGAATGGCACCCTCGGCCACCGCTTCGGCGACGAGGGGGTCGGCACGTGGAACCTCGACCTGGAGGGGCTGCGTCCCCGGCTGACCTGCTGGTCCGAGGACGCCGAATCCGTGACCGTCCGGCTGCCACGTTTCGACGCCGCCGACGGGCAAGCCGTGTTCGAGGAACGCGGCGTGCCGGTCATGCGCGTCGGGAACCATCTCGTGACAACAGTTTTCGACCTCATGCTGGCGCAGTATGGCGTCGGCCGTCCGGGCCTGCCCGGCCAGTGGCCGACCGGGTATGACGACTCCCGCGCGCCATACACCCCGGCGTGGCAGGAGGGAATCACCTCCGTCCCAGCCGAGGCATGTGCCCGCATCGCCCGCGAGTTCGCTCGGAATTCCGTTGACACGCAAGGGCGTTCGATGATCCTCATGGGCGCCGGAACCAACCACTGGTATCACTCCGACCTGATCTATCGCGCCATGCTGATGCTGACCACGATCACCGGGTGCCAGGGACGCAATGGCGGGGGATGGGCGCACTACGTCGGCCAGGAGAAGGTGCGGCCGCTGACCGGCTTCCAGAACACGGCGTTCGCACTCGACTGGGTGCGGCCACCACGGCACATGAACCAGACGGCGTATTGGTACGTCAACACCGGCCAGTACCGCTACGACACCTTCGTCGCGGACACCGTGGGCGCCGGGATGGGGGCCTTCCCCGGCCAGACCGTGATGGATCTGCTGCTCACGTCGGTGCGCCTGGGCTGGTCACCGTCGTACCCGACGTTCGACAAGAGCTCGATCGAGATTCCGGAACTCGCGGCGCAGGCCGGGATGGACGTCAAGGAATGGGTCGTCGCCGGTCTGAAATCCGGTGAGCTGAAGTTCGCGCTGGAGGATCCGGAGAACCCCGAGAACTTCCCGCGCGTGCTGAGCCTGTGGCGCAGCAACCTGCTGGGCTCCAGCGCCAAGGGCGACGAATATTTCCTCAAGCACCTGCTCGGCGCCGAGGGGTCGGTCACCGCGCACGAGGCGGCGCCCGACCAGCGGCCGCGTGACGTCGTGTGGGCGGACGAGGTGGCCGAGGGGAAGCTGGACCTGCTGACGACCATCGACTTCCGGATGACCAGCTCGACGCTGTTCTCCGACGTCGTGCTGCCGGCCGCGACCTGGTACGAGAAGCACGACATCAACACCACCGACATGCACCCCTTCATCCATTCGTTCAACCCGGCGATCGACCCGCCCTGGCAGAGCAAGACCGACTGGGACGCGTGGAAGGAGATCGCCCGACGCTTCTCCGAGCTGGCGGTCGACCACCTGGGCACCCGCACCGACCTGGTCGCCAAGCCGTTGTGGCACGACACACCCGAGGCGATGGCCACGCCACACGGCATCGTGCGCGACTGGAAACTCGGGGAGTGCGAGCCTGTTCCTGGCGAGACGATGCCCGCCCTGGTGCCGGTGGAGCGTGACTACACCGCGATCTACGACAAGCTGACCTCGGTGGGCCCGTTGCTGGACACCTTGGGAACGTCCTGCAAGGGCGTCACGTATGACGTGTCGGCTGAGATCGCACAGTTGCGGCAGGACCACGGCATGGTCGCGACCGGTCCGGCGGCGGGCCGTCCCCGGCTGGACACCGACGTGCAGGTGGCCGAGACCATCATGATGTTGTCCGGGGCCACGAACGGCCGCCTTGCGACACAGGGTTTCGAGACTCTGGAGCGGCGGACAGGTCGCCAACTGCACGATCTTGCAGCCGAAAGCGAAGGCAGGAGAATCACTTTCGCTGACACGCAGAATGCGCCGCAGCCGGTCATCACCACTCCGGAGTGGTCCGGGTCGGAGACCGGCGGACGTCGTTACAGTCCGTTCACCGTCAACGTCGAGCGACTCAAGCCGTTCCACACGCTCACCGGGCGTCAGCACTTCTACCTCGATCACGACTGGCTGCTGCGGATGGGCGAGGCACTGCCGACGTTCCGTCCGCCGCTGGACATGACCCGGCTGTTCGGTGAGGCCGAGATCGGCGCGACTGGCGAACTCGGCGTCTCCGTGCGCTATCTCACCCCGCACAACAAGTGGTCGATCCACTCCGAATACCAGGACAACCTGTTCATGTTGTCGCTGTCCCGGGGCGGCCAGACGGTGTGGATCTCCGACCGCGACGCGGCGAAGGTCGGCATCCGCGACAACGACTGGGTCGAGATGGTCAACCGCAACGGCGTGGTCGCCTGCCGTGCCGTGGTGTCCCACCGGATGCCCGAAGGCACCGTCTACATGCATCACGCTCAGGACCGGCTGATCGACGTGCCGCTGACGCAACGGGACAAGAAGCGCGGCGGCATCCACAACTCGATGACGCGCATCATGCTCAAGCCCAGTCACCTGGTCGGTGGATATGCCCAATTGACCTACTTCTTCAACTACATCGGGCCGACCGGCAGCAACCGCGACGAGGTCACCATGATCCGCAAGCGGACGACACCCGTGGAATATTAGACAGGGCAAGGTGTTTCGAAGATGCGAGTAATGGCCCAACTGTCGATGGTGATGAACCTCGACAAGTGCATCGGCTGCCACACCTGTTCGGTGACCTGCAAGCAGGCATGGACCAACCGGGCGGGCACGGAGTACGTGTGGTTCAACAACGTCGAGACCCGGCCCGGGCTCGGCTACCCCCGGACCTGGCAGGACCAGGACCGGTGGAGGGGTGGCTGGAAGCGATCGTCCGGCGGGCGGCTGACGCTGCGTTCGGGCAACCGCTTGTGGAAGCTGGCGAACATCTTCAGCAATCCGAAGCTGCCGAGCATTCAGGATTACTACGAGCCGTGGACCTACGACTACGAGACGCTGCTCGACTCACCGGTCACCAAGAACTATCCGGTCGCCCGCCCCTACTCGCTGCTGTCCGGCAAGCCGATGAACGTCGAATGGTCCGGCAACTGGGACGACGACCTCGCGGGCGGACGTGAACACGCCGTCAAGGACCCGATGCTCAAGGGCATCGAGGACAAGGTGAAGTTCGAGTTCGAACAGACCTTCATGTTCTACCTGCCGCGCATCTGCGAGCATTGCCTCAATCCCGCGTGTGCGGCCTCTTGCCCCAGTGGCGCCATCTACAAGCGCACCGAGGACGGAATAGTCCTGGTCGATCAGGACCGCTGCCGCGGCTGGCGCATGTGCATCAGCGGATGCCCTTACAAGAAGGTCTATTTCAACCATAAGACCGGCAAGGCCGAGAAGTGCACGTTCTGCTACCCGCGGGTCGAGGTCGGGATCCCGACGGTGTGCGCCGAGACCTGTGTGGGCCGGCTGCGCTACATCGGGGTCATGCTGTACGACGCGGACCGTGTCCTCGAAGCGGCCTCCGTGGAGAACGACCAGGATCTGTACGAGGCTCAACTCGGCTGCTTTCTGGACCCGTTCGACCCGCAGGTGCAACGCGCCGCGGAGAGCGCCGGCATACCTGGCGACTGGATCACGGCCGCGCAGCGCTCACCCGTCCGCCGGTTGATCACCGACTACCGGGTCGCGTTGCCGCTGCATCCGGAGTTCCGGACCATGCCGATGGTCTGGTACATCCCGCCACTGTCACCGGTGGTCGACGTCATCAAGGACACCGGGTACGACGCCGAGGACCGGCACAACCTCTTCGCCGCGATCGACGCGCTGCGGATCCCCGTCGAGTACCTCGCGAACCTCTTCACCGCCGGCGATGTCGCCACCGTCGAACGGGTGCTGCGGAAGATGGCCGCGATGCGATCATTCATGCGCGACGTCAATCTCGGTGGCGACCCCGACGAGGAGATCGCCGCCTCGGTCGGGATGAGCGCCGAAGACATGTACGAGATGTTCCGGCTGCTGGCAATCGCGAAGTATGACGAGCGCTACGTCATACCGACCGCGCACGCCGAACAGGCCCATGGGCTGGAGGAATTGGCGACGGAGTGCGCAGTCAGCGGCTACGACGATCTCGGGTCGTCCGCAGCTCCGTTCGGCGAAGGCTCCGGGCCCGGTGCGCTGACACCTGTGGCCGTCGAGAACTTCCGGATGCTGCAGGCACGTCAGACCTCCGACGGCGGCGCCGCCGGTCGGGACAGCCCGAGGAGCGGCCGGGTCAACCTGCTCAACTGGGACGGCCGCGGCGTCCCCGATGGGTTGTTCCCGCCGGATGGCCGAGTAGCGAAGGAACGCAGCGGGAGAGCGTATCGAGGCCACGAGAAGGACAGCCGATGAAGAACCTGCGCTGGCAACGTCATCGCCGCACCACACCCGAGTTGCCGGACGAACTCCTTGCGGCGACCTGGCAGCTCGTCTCGCTGCTGCTGGAATATCCCGATGCCCAAGCAGCGCAACGATTTCCGGCGCTCCGCAAGGTCGCCCAGCGCCTGCCGCCGGATGTCGGCCGTCCGCTGGTGGACTTCCTGGACAACGCGTCCGGTCTGCCACTGACCGCGCTGCAGACCGACTACGTCGACACCTTCGACGTGACGCGCAAGTGCAGCCTGCACCTGACCTTCTTCACCAACGGAGACACTCGCCGCCGGGGTGTGGCGCTCGTGGAGTTCAAACAAGCCTACCGGCGCGCCGGGGTCCGGCTGGCCGACGACAGCGCGGAGCTGCCGGACTTCCTGCCGGTGCTGCTGGAGTTCGGCGCGTTCACCGACCGGGAAGCGGCCTGGAAGCTGCTCAACGCCAACCGGGTCGGTATCGAACTCCTGCACGCAGCGCTGGCGCGGCGCGAATCCCGTTGGCTGCCGGTCCTGGACGCGCTCCGGGCGACCTTGTCGTCGCTCGGTGAGGATGATGAGACCGCGCTTGCTGCGCTCATCGCGGCGGGTCCTCCCTCGGAGGAGGTGGGCATCGACAGTTCGCCATACAGTCTCGACCCGCGCATCAATCCGCGACCCGTGCCGATCAAGGTCGGTGTCTCCACCCGAGGAGTGTCCTGATGGCCCTCTTCCTGTGGGTGATCGTGCCGTACGTCTGCCTCGCAATTTTCGTCGCCGGTCACATATGGCGTTACCGCTACGACAAATTCGGCTGGACGACACGCAGCTCGCAACTCTACGAGAACAACCTGCTGCGCTGGGGGAGCCCGATGTTCCACTTCGGCATGCTCGGCGTGATTGCCGGCCATATCATCGGCCTGGTGATCCCGAAGGTGTGGACCGACGCGCTGGGCATCTCCGAGCACGGCTACCACGTGATCGCGCTGGCGGGCGGCATACCGGCCGGGCTGATCGCGCTGGCCGGCATGGTGATCCTGATCTACCGGCGCCGGGTGACCGGCCCGGTCTTCTCTGCGACGACCCGGATGGACAAGGTTATGTATGTCTTCCTCGGCGTCACGATCGTGCTTGGGGTGTGGAACACGTTGGCATCCGGTCTTTTTCATCTTGGTGGCGAATACAACTATCGTGACGGTGTCAGCATCTGGTTCCGTGGCGTCTGGACCTTCCGGCCGAATCCGTCGCTGATGGCGGATGCGCCGTGGAGCTTCCAGGTGCACGCGCTCGTCGCGATGGTGCTCTTCGCACTGTGGCCGTTTACCCGGCTGGTCCACGTCTTCAGCGCGCCACTGGGTTATCTCACCAGGCCGTACATCGTCTACCGGTCGCGGGACGAGCGGTCCGGTCGAGGCACGGGTTCGCGTGCACCGGGGCGTGGTTGGGACAAACCGACGTTGCAGAAGAAATGATCGCGTTCGACGCGGTCGTCCTCGTCGGCGGCGCCGGGTCCAGGCTCGGCGGAGTCGACAAGGCGGCCGTCGAGCTGGCCGGCCGGAGCCTGGTGTCGCGTTCGCTGGACGCGGTGCGCGATGCCCGCACCCTCGTCGTGGTGGGTGACACGTCCGCGCAGGTACCCGCACATGCGATCCGGGTTGTCGAGGACCCGCCCGGCGCTGGTCCGGCCGCTGCGACGGTGGCGGGGTTGCTGGCGATCGAGGAACCGGCTGCGTGGACCTGTCTGGTGGCGTGTGACCAGCCCGGCGCGGAGGACGCCATCCGGCTGCTGGCGACCACGGAGGCGGGTGACGCCGACGGAGTCGTGATCGCCGAGCCGGGCGGACGGATGCAGTGGTTGCTCGGACGCTATCGCTCGTTCGCGCTGTATGACGCCGCGGAGCAACTCGGCGACCCGACCGACCGGTCGATGCGGTCGCTGCTGGACGGTCTCGACCTGCTCGCTGTGCCCGCTCCCGAAGCTGTCTGGCGTGACGTCGACACCTGGGCGGACCACGCGGAGTGGGTGCAGCGGTTGGCGGCTCGGTCGCTCGACGAGTGATGTGCGGTCGCGGGGTGGTCGAGGGCTCAGCTGGCACCGCGAGGCTTGGCGACGGTGAGCAGGACGACGGAGTCCTCGACAGCGTTGAGCGCGTGCCGCGCGGCCGGGATGATCAGGTGATCTCCGGGTGAGCCGTCCCACGTCGCGGCGGCACTGGTGAGCTGGACGTGGCCCTGGAGCACGACCAGGGTCGCTTCGCCAGGGCTCTCGTGCTCGCTCAGTGCGCTACCCGCGGTCAGGGCGATCAGGGTCTGCCGCAGGGTGTGCTCGTGGCCGCCGTAGACCGTGTGCGCGCTGCGCCCGTTGCCGGCTGTTCGTGCCGCCGCCAGTTGCTGCCTGCCAAGAGCGGTCAGCGATCGCTTTTCCATGGGTGGCCCTTTCTCGAGGGGTGACTGAGTCTCAGGACGGTCCGCGACGGTCCGCGCGGACACCGGCTGTCGTGGGCGAATGGTGTCGGAGGAGGTCCACCAGGACGGCTGCCTGACTGATGTCGGCGCTCTTGGTAGCCGTGAGCAGGGTGAGGGTTCCGTGGGTGGCGAGTTCGCGCAGGTGGGCAAGCGCGGCGCCGGATTCGGGCTGGTCGAGTTCGGCGCGGTAGCGGCGCGAGAACTCGGCAAAGCGCTCCGGGTCGTGGCCGTACCAGCGGCGCAGATCGGTGGACGGGGCGACCGCTTTGCACCACTCGTCGAGATGAGCCTGCTCTTTGCGCAGGCCACGGGGCCAGACTCGGTCGACCAGCACGCGGGTGCCGTCCGTGGCGGTTGGCGGATCGTAGACACGGGCGAGCCTGACGGCGTGGGGCCGGGCGGGCATGTCGGAACTCACTGCGCGCGCGTGCCCGCACGAGGGCCGGTGGCAGTCTTGGTGAAACGGGCGACACAGAGGTTCGGCTCGACGAAGGGATCCAGGTGGGTTGCCTGGAGCGGAGCGTCGAGTTCGGCGAGCATGCCGCGCATGAGCCCGAGATGCAGGGTGCAGACCACTTCGCGGTGTTCCTCGGCAATCTCGCGGAACGGGCATTGACGTAGGAGGATCTGCCGCTCGCGCTGGACCGTCACGGCTTCGGGGGCGAACCCCATCTCGTCGAGAAACCCGACCAGGTGGCGGGTCGCCGCGGACGCGTCGACGTGGTGGAACGGCGCCGGCCGGTCGGTGAGGAATCGGCCCCAGGCCTCACCGGCTTCCAGCGCGGCTCGGCCGGGCTGCTTGGTGCGGGTGGCCAGGTAACTGGTCAGGATCTCGGCCAGCAACCGGTAGCTGCGCTGTCCCGATCGAGGGCTGTCAGCGCTCGCGGTGTAGAGAGCCCGTGGCCGGCCCGGCAGTTCGCGTTGCTCGGTCTCGCGGTGGGCAAGGCCTTGCTCGACGAGTCCGTCCAGGTGGAATCGCGCCGTGTTCGGATGCAGCCCCAGTTGGTCGGCGATCTGGCCAACGGTGGCCGGTTCGGCTGCAGCTTGCAGCAGAGCGAGCACCTGGGTTCGCCGGTCACCGAGAACCGGTCCGGTCGGTGGGTCCGGCCGCATCAACTCCTGGCGTTCCATTCGTCGCATATTTCCATATCCCTTTGGTAGAAACAACGAAACCCGAACGGGCTCGTGCAAACGTTCTGTCGGGTTGCCATGCACTCGCGCCGAACCAGTGACGGATGCGGCCGGCATGTGCAACGCTCCGGTTATGGACAGCACGATGCAGCGCACGCCCCTGCTGATCTCGACCCTCCTGCGCTACGGCGCCGAGGCCCACCCCCGCAGCGAGCTGATCACCTGGACCGGGTCCGGCGCGCGGCGGATCACCTACCGCGAGGTGGGCGCCAAGGCAGCTCAGCTCGCGCACGCGTTGCGCGGTATTGGCATCACCGGTGACCAGCGGGTCGGCACCTTCATGTGGAACAACGCCGAGCACGTCATCGCCTATCTCGCGGTGCCGTCGATGGGTGCCGTGCTGCACGCGCTGAACATCAGGCTCTTCCCCGAGCAACTGGCCTACGTCGCCCGGCACGGCGGCTCGGAGGTCGTGATCGTCGACGACTCGCTCGCCGAGTCGTTCAGCAAGCTGCTCCCGGCGCTGACCCGGGTCCGGCATGTCGTCGTCAACGGGCCGGTGCCGGCGGAGGTCCGCGATGCGCTCGCGGCCCCGGCCCACGTGGAGGCGGTCCACGACTGGGCGGAGTTCCTTGACGGGCAACCGGAGACTTTCGAGTGGCCGGATGTCGACGAAAACGACGGCTGCGCAATGTGTTACACCTCGGGCACCACCGGCAGCCCGAAGGGCGTCGTCTACTCGCACCGCAGCAACTACCTGCACTCGCTGACCGCGGTGTCGATGCTGGGGATCGGGCAGCCCGACCGGCTGCTGATCGTGGTGCCGCTCTTCCACGCCAACGCCTGGGGTTATCCCTACTCCGCCATGATCAGCGGGGCGAGCCTGGTGCTGCCCGACCGCTACCTGCAGCCCGAGCCGCTCGCTCGGATGATCGCCGACCTCAAGGTCACCGGCGGCGCCGGTGTGCCGACCGTCTGGAACGGCTTGCTGCAGCAACTGGAGCACGAGCCGGTCGACGTCTCGAGCTGCCGGTTCCTGATGGTCGGCGGTGCTGCCGCCCCGCCGGCGATGCTGCGGGCCTTCCCGGAGAAGTTCGGCATCGAGATGGTGCAGGGCTGGGGTATGACGGAGATGTCTCCGGTCGGCAGCCTCGCTCTCGCGCCGGGAGATGTGGCTCCGGACTCCCCGGACTACTGGCGCTACCGCGAGTCGCAGGGCCGGCTGCTGTGCGGCGTCCAGGGCCGACTGGCCGGGCCGGACGGTTCGCTGCAGCCCGCCGACGGCGAGTCGGTGGGTGAGCTGGAGGTCCGCGGGCCGTGGATCACCGGCTCCTATTATGCGAACGGTTCGGAGAGCGAGGCCGAACTCGCCGACATGGCAAGCAAATTCGACGACGGCTGGTTGCGCACCGGAGATGTGGGGTCGCTGACCGACGACTCCTACCTGGTGCTCACCGACCGGGCGAAGGACGTCATCAAGTCGGGCGGCGAGTGGATCAGCTCGGTCGACCTCGAGAACGCCATCATGGGGCACCCGGACGTGCTCGAGGCGTCGGTCATCGGCATACCGGACGACAAGTGGCAGGAGCGGCCGCTGGCGACGGTGGTGCTGAAGGAGGGCGCGACCGCGACGGCCGGTGACCTGCGCGCATATCTCGCCGGCAAGGTCGCGCGCTGGCAGCTGCCGGACAAGTGGGCGGTGATCGACGAAGTGCCCAAGACCAGCGTCGGCAAGTTCGACAAGAAGACCCTGCGGCAGCGCTTCGCGGACGGTGCGTTGGAGGTTCGCGAGGTGGACTGAGCGTGCCGTTAGAGTCGGCGGGTGACCGAAGACGCCGCCGCCCTGCTGACTGCGCCGCTGGTCCGCGAGCTCGCCGGCAGCCTGGGCGTGCGGCCGACCAAGCAGTGGGGCCAGAACTTCGTCATCGACCCCAACACCGTCCGCAAGATCGTGCGGCTCGCGGGAGTCGGGCGGAGGGACAGCGTCGTGGAGGTCGGCCCGGGCCTGGGCTCGCTGACGCTGCCGCTGCTGGACGCGGCGGCACATGTCACCGCGGTCGAGGTCGACCCGCGCCTTGCCAAGCAACTGCCGCGCACCGTCGGGCAACTCGCGCCGCAGCTGAGCGACCGGTTGCGCGTCATCCAGCAGGACGCGATGGCGGTCACCGAGCTGCCCGACCCGCAGCCGGTCGCCCTCGTTGCCAACCTGCCCTACAACGTCGCGGTCCCGGTCGTGCTGTCCTTCCTCGCGCGGTTTCCGTCGCTGCAGCGCGTGCTGGTGATGGTGCAGTTGGAGGTCGCCGAGCGCCTCGCGGCCGCGCCCGGCAGCAAGGTCTACGGAGTCCCGAGCGTCAAGGCCGCCTGGTATGCCGACGTGCGGCTGGCCGACCGCGTCGGGCGCAGCGTGTTCTGGCCGGCACCCAACGTCGACTCCGGTCTGGTGTCGATGACCCGCCGTGATCCGCCGCAGACCGCGGCGAGCCGGGAGGATGTCTTCGCGTGCGTTGACGCGGCGTTTGCGGCCCGGCGCAAGACGCTGCGCGCGGCGCTCGCACCGTGGGCAGGGTCGCCCCAGGAGTCCGAGCGCATCGTGCGGGCGGCGGGTGTCGACCCGTCGTTGCGCGGGGAGCGGCTGACGATCGGGCAGTTCGCGGCGATTTCGGCGCAGCGCATAGGGTGACGGGCATGGAAGTGACGTCCACGGCCCCGGTGACGGCACGCGTGCCGGCCAAGGTCAACCTCGAGCTACGCGTCGGGCCGCTCGAGGATGACGGATTTCACTCTCTCTCAACGGTTTTCCACGCTGTCGACATCCATGACGAGGTCAGTGTGCGTGCCGCGGACCAGTGGTCGGTCACCACGACCGGGGTGGGTGAGGACCTGGTGCCGGACGACGACACCAACCTCGCGCTGCGCGCGGCGCGGCTCCTGGCCACTCGCGTCGGCACCGACGACTGCCTCGCGATCGAGGTCGTCAAGCGAATCCCGGTCGCCGGCGGTATGGCGGGCGGCTCCGCCGACGCCGCGGCCGCGCTGGTGGCCGTCGACGCCTTCTGGGCGACCGGATTCAGCCCGCGGGAGCTGCAGGACATGGCGGCCCGGCTCGGCAGTGACGTGCCGTTCGCGTTGGAGGGCGGCACCGCGCTCGGGTCCGGTCGCGGCGAGCACCTGGTGCCGGTGCTGACCCGTGGCACGTTCAACTGGGTCTTCGCGCTGCACCATGAGGGACTGTCCACCCCGGCCGTCTATGCCGAATGCGACCGGTTGCGCGGCAACCGGGCCGTGCCGGAGCCGGCTCCGAACGCCGCGCTGATGGCCGCGCTGCGTGCCGGCGACGTCGATGCCCTCGCGGCCAACCTCTACAACGACCTGCAGGACGCCGCCTGCACGCTGATGCCCCGGCTGACCGAGACCATGACGACCGGCCTCGCAAGCGGTGCGCTCGGAGCGATCGTCTCCGGGTCCGGCCCGACGGTCGCCTTCCTGTGCGCCGACCGCACGTCCGCTCTCGATCTGATGGTGACGCTGTCGGCCAGCAACATCTGCGACGAAGTGGTCAGCGCGAGCGGGCCGGTGCACGGCGCGCACCTGATGCACGACCTGCGGCGCCGATGAGTCGGCACCGTCATACCGGAACGAAGACTGTCTGATGCCCAATCTGCTTTCCGCTGAGTCGATTTCGCTTGCCCTCGGCACCAACCAAGTGCTCGACGGGGTCTCGCTCGGTGTCGGCACCGGCGACCGCATCGGGGTCGTCGGACGCAACGGCGGGGGCAAGTCGACACTGCTGCGGGTGCTTGCCGGCACGCAGCTGATCGACTCCGGCCGGGTGACGCGGGTGGGCGGCCTGACAACCGGCATGCTGAGCCAGGACGACCGGCTCGATCCCGAGGCAACCGTCGGTGCGGCAGTGCTGGGCGACCGCGCCGAGCACGAATGGGCGGGCGATCCGCGCATCCGCGATGTCCTCGGCGGGTTGCTGGGTGGCGTGACCTTCGCCGCGATCGGTGGTCCGGACGCGATCGTCGGCACCAAGTCCGGTGGCGAGAGGCGGCGAATCGCGTTGGCGCAGTTGCTGATCGACGACCCAGACTTGTTGCTGCTCGACGAGCCGACCAACCATCTCGACGTCGAGGGCGTGCAGTGGCTGGCCGAGCACCTGGTGCGCCGCCGGGCCCGGCCGGACAATGCGTTCGTCACGATCACCCACGACCGCTGGTTCCTGGACGCGGTCGCCGAGCACACTTGGGAGGTCGTCGACGGGCGGGTCGAGCAGTATGACGGGGGCTACGCGGCATACGTGCTCGCCAAGAGCGAACGTGCCCGCGTCGCCGCGGCCACCGAGGACCGGCGGCAGAATCTGCTGCGCAAGGAGCTCGCCTGGCTGCGGCGGGGCGCTCCGGCGCGCACCTCGAAGCCGCGATTCCGCATCGACGCCGCCAACGAGCTGATCAAGGGCGAGCCGGACCCCCGCGACGAGGTGGCCCTGGTGCGGTTTGCCACGACCCGGCTCGGCAAGGACGTGATCGACCTGATCGACGCGACGGTCGAGGTGGGCGGCCGGCGGATCCTGGACAAGCAGACGTGGCGGCTCGCGCCGGGGGAGCGCACCGGCATCGTCGGCGTCAACGGCGCGGGCAAGTCGACCGTGCTGCGGGCGATCGAGGGCAGCCAGCCGCTGACCGCAGGCAAGCGCAAGCAGGGTCGCACCGTCGAGCTGGCGTTCCTGACCCAGGAAGTGCGCGAGCTGGACGCGTATGACGGGCAGCGTGTCATCGACGCGATCACCGAGGTGAAGAGCTTCATCATGCTGGGCGGCAAGGAGGTCTCCGCGTCGTCCCTCGCGAAGCGGCTGGGCTTCTCGGGTGCCCGGCAGCAGACGCGGGTCGGTGACCTGTCCGGTGGTGAACGACGCCGGTTGCAGCTGCTGCGGCTGCTGATGACCGAGCCCAATGTGCTGCTGCTCGACGAGCCGACCAACGACCTGGACATCGAGACGCTGACCTCGCTGGAGGACGTGCTCGACGGCTGGGCCGGCACGCTGATCGTCGTGTCCCACGACCGTTACCTGCTGGAGCGGATGTGTGACCGGCAGGTCGCGTTGCTGGGTGACGGGCGCATCCGGGAGCTGCCCGGAGGGGTTGAGCAATATCTCGAATTGCGTGCCGCTGCAACGGTTTCTGTGGCTCCGCAACCCGCTGCGACGGTGCCGGCGCCCGAGGCCCGATCGGCGGTCAGCGCCGCGGAACAGCGTGACGCGCGCAAGGAGATGGGGCGCATCGAGCGCACGCTGAGCAAGCTGGCCGACCAGGAGGAGAAGCTGCACGACGCCCTGGTCGAAGCCGCCACCGACCCTGCTCGCGCGACCGAGCTGGACGGCCAGTTGCGCGCCATACATGTGCAGCGCGAGGAGATCGAGGAACGCTGGCTGGAGCTGTCCGAGCTGGTGGAGTGACTGCGACCCCTTCCTCGCCGAATGGTGGCTCGCTCGGGTCGTAGACTGAGCCGTCGGGCAGCGACAGATTGGGGGCTCGTCGGAATGGCGCAGATCTCTCGCCGCGAGGCATTCGGGTGTATGGCGGGTGGCGTCGGTATGGCGCTGCTCACCGGCTACAGTGCATCAGCGCATGCCCGCTCCGCGCCGGTGACGAGGTCGGTGCGCCCGACGGTTACTGACCCGGCAGCAATTGCGGCTGAAAGTGTTCCCGAGACGCCGTCGGCGCGACTGGCTGCGAGCGGGCTGGATCAGGTGGTGCCGCTCGGTGCCGGTATGACCGCGAAGACCGTGGAGAACACAGTAGCGATCGGGAGCCGGCCGGCTGCCGTTGTCGACACCATCGCTTCCTTGGCCGACGAGTTCGGTGCGCAGGCGGCGGGTCTGGTGGGCCGCGCTGAGGCCCACCCAATCCTGATGCTGGTGCCATCGACCGCGCGCGAGTTCCAAGTCTGGCTGGATGCCGGAGCCGCCAGTCTCACGGAGGTTGCGGGCGTCACGGTGACTCCGCTGTCACCGCAGCTGCCGTGGGTCGTGCTCAACCCGAACATCGATGCTGCGACGACCACAGCAGCAGGAGGGCACCATCTGTCGTTCGAGCACACCATCGCGCACGAGGTGTTCCACGCGGTCACTCTGCCCAGCGGTGATCAGACCGCTCCGCGCTGGCTCATCGAAGGTGCTGCCGAGTGGGCGTCCACAGCGCTGACGGGCACAGTGGAGCGGAAGCCGGCCAGGCGCCCTTACCTTCCGACCGAAACGCAGCTGTACGCACCGGCCACGGGGTATGACGCCTACTTCTTCGCTGAATGGTTCGTCGCCTACCTCATGAAGCGGGATCTGGGCGCAGGTATTGATTTCTACAACAAGGCCATCACGTCCCCAGCTCGTGAGACGAGCCCCCTCGCACGGAAATACTTCGGTAGGTCGCTGGAGCAACTGAAGCGACAGTGGCTGGCCGACTATGACGCCGAGACTGCAGGCCTTGACTAGACGTGCGAACGTCGAGAACCGTTGGCGTCAGGACAGTTTCATCCCGACCGTCGCAGGGTTGACGCCGTTGTCGTTCAATGCGGCGGTCCAGATCGTCTTCCCGGCCCGCCCGTTGAGGCAGTGGCAGACGCGGGCGGTTCGTGCGATTCAGCGGCTCGCTGAGGCTGGATTGGCTGGTATATCTTGTTGATGACGCCCCGGTGGAGCGCTGGCCTTGGCGATAGGGCTACATCTCGCCGGGGCTTTGACATTCCTAAAACCGGATTTGTTGAGGAGTGACGTGACCGACCCAGAACGCCGTAACACGGGCGCATGGGTCGAGACCTGGCTCGCCGAGCCGAGGTCCGCTCGCTACCCGACCGAAGCCGCTGGTAAGAAGACCAGCCGTGTCGATGGGGAACGGTCGATGGCTACATAGGCCGCTACTTCAACCACAATCCGCGGTTCATGCGGGTGGGGACGTGCTTCACTGATGACGTGGGAGCGCGGGCGGCCGCGTTGATGGGCCAGGAGCTGGTCAGCTTCGCGATCAACGGCGACGCGGGCTCGACCTACCCGGCCGGCACGGTCTGCACCGAGGCGTGCACGGCCTCGCCTGGTGACATCGTCATCAGCCATATGAACCGTCCCGGTGGGGGCACCGCACCCGGCTATGCGCGCAAGGTTCCTGCACTGAAGGCCCGCGGGTACAAATTCCGCACGCTGAGCCAGGTCATCGGCGCCACAACCAGCCCGCCGACATCCTGGGTCACCATCGAGTACGGCAGCCAGGGCGCCGAGGCCGTCGGGGTGCAGCGGGTGTTGCACCTCACTGCCGACGGCATCTTCGGGCCGATCACCCAAGCCGCTGTCAAGGCATATCAGGGCAGCCACCACTCGGTCCCCGACGGCATCGTCGGTCCGCTCACTGCGCACACCATGGGGTTGGCGTGACCGGAGTCCACACTGACCGGTCGCGGCTCAGTCGCTCGCGGTTTCCACCGCCGAGAGCAGCATGCGCAAGGAGGCGGCGAGCGCCGACCGGTTGCGCTGGGGCAGGTGTTCGAGGATGGCGCGTTCGTGCTCGAGCAGCTCGGTCATCGCCGAGTCGACGGTGTCCCGGCCCGCGGGGGTGAGCCGGACCAACACGCCACGCCGGTCGTTGGGGGCCGGGTGCCGCTCGACGAAGCCGCGCCCGGCCAGCCGGTCGACGCGGTTGGTCATCGTGCCGCTGGTGACCAGCGTCTGCTGCACGAGGGCGCCTGGCGAGAGTTCGTATGGCGGGCCGATGCGCCGCAACGCGGACAAGACGTCGAACTCCCAGCCTTCGAGCCCGTGGTCGGCAAAAGCGCGTCCGCGTGCCTGGTCGAGCAGCCGCGCCAGCCGAGAGACCCGCGAAAGCACTTGCAACGGCTCGACATCCAGATCGGAGCGCTCGCGGCGCCAGGCATCGACGATCTGGTCGACCTCGTCGCGTTCTCCCGCCATACCCACAGTCTACTCGCGAGTTTCTTGACATCGAGACAACCGGATGTATCTTGATATCAAGATAACCAATGATGAGGAGACGCCGTGGCGACCTGGGATCCGCAGCAGTACGAACACTTCTCCGACCTGCGCAATCGGCCGTTCGCGGATCTGGTGGCACGGGTCGGTGCGGAAGCACCGAAGTCGGTCGTCGACCTCGGCTGCGGCAACGGGCCGCTGACGATCTCGCTCGCGCAGCGCTGGCCGGAGGCGACGATCACCGGCATCGACTCCTCGCCGGCGATGCTGGAGCGGGCGCGCGCTCTCGATGCCGCCGGCCGGATCCGGTGGGAGCAGGGCGATGTCGCGGCGTGGCAGCCCTCCCCGGCGCCCGACGTGATCGTCACCAATGCGACGCTGCAGTGGGTTCCCGGGCACGTGGCGCTGATCGAATCCTGGCTGCGCGCGCTGCCTGCCGGAGGCTGGTTCGCGATGCAGGTGCCGGGCAATTTCGACGCGCCATCGCACCGCATCATCCGGGAGGTCGCACGGGCACACCGACGCGCTGACGACCTGGTCGGAGCGCTGCGAGAGGCTCCGGTCGAGACGCCCGAGCGGTATGCCGAGGTGCTCGCTGCCGCCTGCGGCCACGTCGACGTGTGGGAGACGACCTACCTGCAGATCCTGGATCCGCAAGGCGCGCAGCGCAGTCCGGTGCTCGAGTGGGTAAAGGGCACCGCGCTGCGGCCGTTGCTGGACGTGCTGAACGAGAGCGAGCAGGAGGCGTTCCTGGCTGAACTCACGCAGCGCTTCGACGCGGCATACCCGCGCGCGTCATACGGCGTGGCGATGCCGTTCCGGCGCATCTTCGCAGTCGGCAGGAAGGGCTGAAAACCGTGACTTCGCAAGGCTTTACGGTGACCGGTCTGCATCACGTGCAGCTCGCCTGCCCGGCCGGGTCCGAGGACCGGCTGCGAGTGTTCTACTCCGGGCTCCTCGGGCTGCCCGAGATCGCCAAGCCGCCGGTGCTGGCGGCGCGTGGCGGATGCTGGTTCGCAGTGGGTCCGGATCACGAATTGCATTGCGGCATCGAGGAATCCTTCACTCCGGCCCGCAAGGCACACCCGTGTCTGCTGGTGACCGACGTCGACTCGGCAGCGGCTGCCGTCGCCGATGCGGGAGGAGCCGTGCGGTGGGATGACGCCATACCCGGTGTTCGCAGGTTCCACACCGACGATCCTGTCGGCAACCGGGTGGAGGTCCAGCAGGCTGGTTAGAGCGTCTTCAGCGTGGGATCGCGTTCGATGCCGCCGAGCCCGTTCCAGGCAAGGTTGACCATATGGGCGGCGACGGTGTCACGGGAGAGGGACGAGCCGGACTCGATCCACCACTCGCCGGTGAACCCGATCATTCCGACCAGCATCTGCGCATAGATCGGCACGACCGAGACGTCCAGGTCGTTGCGCTCGAACACCTCCACGACGAGCGTTTCGACGTGCCCGGCGACGGTGGACATGATGCTCGCGGCGGACCCGGCGCCGTGGGATGCCGGCGAGTCGCGCAACAGCACCCGGAAGGCCGCGGGCTGCTCCTCGATGTAGCCCAGCAGTGCCGACGCGCTCCGTTCCAGCAACTCCCGCGAACCCCCACCGCCCGTCAGCGAGCCGACGACCCGGTCGAGCAGCTGCCGCATCGCGCGGTCGACGACCACGGCATACAGGCCCTCCTTGCCGCCGAAGTGCTCGTAGATCAGCGGTTTGGTCACGCCCGCAGCGGTGGCGATGTCCTCGACCGTCGTCGGCTGCACGCCGTTCTCGGCGAAGAGCTGCTGGGCCACGGAGATCAGCTGTTCGCGCCGGTCCGCGGCCGTCAGCCGGGAGCGCTTCTTCGGGGGCATGAGGACATTCAACGGGAAACCGCGCGCTCGCGCCGCCGGTTGCCGGGGACCGAGATGCTCCCAGCGCCTCTTGTGGCCTACCCTGGTCGGCGTCCCCGTGGGGGCGATCCCCGGTTGCTCTGCTGGTAGGGGCCGCCTGACTTTGAATCAGGATTAGCGACGTTGGTTCGATTCCAACCCGGGGAGCTCGCGTGTGAAGGGGGTCCGATGGACGACACGACGCTGGAAGCGGTCGGCGGGGAGCCGACGCTGCGGCTGACGCGTGAGCTGACCGCGCCGATCGCCGAGGTGTGGCCCGCCGTGAGCCAGCCAGGTGTCCTCGCTGAGTGGTGTATGCCGATCGCGCCGTTCACGCGCCCGACCGAAGTCGGCCGGGCGCTCGGTGAGGAACAGGGCGCACCAGAGTCCGTCGATCCGCCGACCCGGGCGACCTGGTTGGTGGACGGGGAGGAGTGGACCTTTCGCCTGGCGGAGACGGCGGCCGGCGGCTGCCGGGTCGAGTTGCTGGTCACGTTGGAGGACCGCGACGAGGCGGCTGTCGCGGCGTCGCTGGTGGGCCGGTTCCTCGATCGGCTCGCGCCATACCTCGCCGGAGAGAAGCTGACGTATGCCGCGTTCGGCGATCTCGATGCGGACGCCGCCCGCCTGGAGGAGTATGCCGAGCGCTTCGGCATCGACCCGACCCCGGGCCGTGAGTCCGTCGCGCGCCGCCGGGCGGCGATTGGCACCGCTGAGGCGGCAGAGAACGACGGCCCCCAGCTGAGCCCGGCGAGCCCGGCGGAACTGGCAGATTTCGAGGCGCGGCTGGCGGCATACCTGCGAGAGCACAAGGAGGCACTCGACGCCGCCATGGCCAGGCGCGGCGAGGACGAGATGATGGAGCGGCTCGAGGACTGGCTGCTGCGTGGGTCGACGACCCAGGCGGAGTTTGCCGAGCGCTATTTCTTCCTGCTCGACTGCTTCCGCGCCGACCAGTCGATCGGTCGCGAGGATCTCGACTCCGCCTGGCGCGCAAGCCATCCCGACGACTGAGGCGGCGACCAGATTACGCGCGGAACTGCGGTGGCACGTAGAAGTTCTCCACCGGGATCTCCCGGCCCGAGGTCACGTCGATGATCCGGATGCCTCCCTCGCGTTCGATCGCCAGGTCGCTGCCGACCGGGAAGTCGTAGATGCCGATCAGGGCGGGCTCGATGGCGCACACGTCGTTGAAGGCCATGATCACGAACGGGTCTCCCTGGTTCATGTACTCCTCGGTGTCGAACTCGCTGAAGATGCGCCAGCCGTTGTCCGCGGGCACCTGCGACTTCTCCCGGACCATGAACTTCACCCGGCCGACGCCGTCGCGGACATGCGTGGTGACCAGGCACGCCCCTGCATCCGGGATGAACTCGATCCGCTCGCTGCCAGCCGCCGGCCGGTTCCCGGACGCCTTCTTCTTGCCGAACCCCAATGCCATCCGACGAGTCTGACACTCATGAGACGGTCTGATCGTGCGGGGATTCCGCTGTCTCGATTGACGGACGCCGAGCAATACTTCGACCTATGAGCAGCGACACGCACGACGTGCGACAGATAATCCGCGCACGACTCGCCCGTGCGCAGGAGAGTCGCTGGCCGGTGCGCGTCGGCAGATTCATTCCTGGGGCGGCTGTGCTCGCCGGGTTACGTCGTGGGCGTCGGCCGGAAGTGGACGCTCCTTGCGAGCATCGCCGAGGACCTCGCGCTGGACGGCTACGTGGCGCTCCGTACCCGCGACATCGCCCGGGTCGGTGCGCCAGTGGGTGGCGATGTGTCGACGCGGGTGCTCGCAGCACGACAGCAGTGGCCGCCGTCCGCGCCCAAGTCGGTGCCGCTCGACCGCACGGGTGCTCTGCTTCGCCGGTTCGCTGACGTCGCACCGCTACTCAGCCTCTACACCGAGACGGATGATCCCGACGAGTGTTTCGTCGGGAAGCCGGTTCGGTGGGCGGATACCGAGGTGTGCCTGCGTGAAATCAGTCCTGCGGCGCGCTGGGAGGACACCGTCTCGGTGTGGCGCTACCGCGAGATCACGCGGGTCGAGGTTGGGGACGGGTATGCCGCAGCGCTCGCCGAGGTCGGCGGAGAACCTCCGCCATACGCACCCGACGCTGAGCGGTAGTCGATGCCGGTTCAGGCGGCAGGCGCGAGCTGGCTCTTGCGGTGCCGGTAGGCCCAGCCGGGGGAGCGCAGCAGATAGGAGCAGCGGTCGGTCCAGGTGGTGGCGCGGGAGACCTCGCCGAACATGTCGACCCACTCGTGGCCGACGATCCGCAGCGGGTTGAACGTGTTGATGTTGGTCGTCAATCCGTAGACGGGCTGGGCGTTTTCGGGCTCGAAGGTGCCGAAGAGCTTGTCCCAGACGATCAAGATGCTGCCGTGGTTGCGGTCCAGGTATTCGCTATTGGTGCCGTGGTGCACGCGATGGTGGGACGGCGTGTTGAGCACGCGCTCCAGCCAGCCGATCGAGCGGATCATCTCGGTGTGGATCCAGAACTGGTAGAGCAGGTTGATCGCGCGCGCCTGGATGATGTGCTCCGGCCGCACGCCGATCAGAGCGAGCAGGCTGTAAGGGACGTAGAGGGTGATCGTGTCGCCCCACGGCTGCCGCAGCGCCGTCGACAGGTTGTAGTGCTCGCTGGAGTGATGCACCTCGTGCATCGCCCACATCCAGCGGACCTCGTGGTCGAGGCGGTGGTTCCAGTAGTAGATGAAGTCCCACCCGAGGACCGCCAAGGTCGCGACGACCGCGCTGTCGCCGAGGTCGAGCGGACTGCGTGCGAAGAACTTCTCGCCGGTCGTGCGGGCGCCCCACTCGGTGGCGACGACCAGCGCCGTCGAGGCGACTGCGACCGCGCCGACCTTGCCGGTGATGCGCTGGAGCACCGGCTTCACCTGCGGCGCAGCCGGATCGCTCGAAACCTGCGGTTGTTGCAGGGCACGGGTATCCCAGTCGGCCACGCCCGCCTCGCCGAAGTCGTCACTGCGCAGTTTGCGGACCACGTCGAGCGCGGTGGTCGCCGCCGTCGCGCCGATCGCGACGGTCATCGCGACCTTGGCGAGCTTGCCCGGGCGAGCGACCGGTCCGAGCAGCCGCTGGGAGACGTATGGCGCCACCAGGCTGCCGATCCCCATCGACAGCGACGCCATCGTGTCCTTGAACTCGTAGTCGCCGGCACGGGTGCCCGGATCGACCGGATGCTTGCGTTGCCAGGCATATTCGGCAGCCATCGCCCCCACAAACGCCGGAATCGCCAGCACCGTCAGGTCCAGTTTCATGCTGCTCAGTGTCGCCGAAAACTCGTCGCGTGGCAGGTGTTTGCGGCGTACCTTCGTGACCCGTGAGCAATGTTCTGCCACCCGGGCAACGCACCGACCTCGGGATCCTGCGGTTGCAGGGCGCGCAGGTATCCGACCGTGGCGACCATCTCGTCATACGGTCGCCGGCCAACCCCGAATTCCATTGGGGCAACTTCGTGCTCGTCACCACGGGCGACCCGGAGGACGCCGACCGCTGGCTGACGGTCTTCGCCGCGGAGTTCCCGCAGGCCGGGCACGTCGCGATCGACCTGCCCAGCCTGCCCCGCACGGATCGGTATGCCGCCCACGGCGTTTCGCTCGACACCGACACCGTCCTGACCAGCTCCGCCATACCCCGGCAACGGCCGCTCGCCGAGGGTTACATCGTCCGCGAACTCGTCACGGACGACGACTGGGAGCGGGTGGTGCACCGGGCGGTCGCCGAGAACGACGTCACGGGGGAGCAGGAGCCGGCAGGTTTCGAGCGGTTCTCCCGGGACCAGGCCGCCGCCCGCCGGGCACTCATCGCGACCGGTAACGCCGCGTTCTTCGGGGTGTTCGCCGGCGGTGACCTGGCCGCCGAGCTCGGCATCGTGCTGCTCGGCGACACGGCGCGCTACCAGTCGGTCGGCACCCAGGCCGAGCACCGCCGCAGAGGGCTGGCCGGCCACCTGCTCGGCGTTGCTGCCCGGTGGGCGGCCGATCGCGGGGCGACGGAGTGGGTGATCGTCACCGAGTCGACCAACCCGGCCGCCCGCCTTTACCGGTCAGTCGGTTTCGCTGACGCGGCGCAGACAGTGCAGGCATACCGCACACCCGGGGCCGAGGCGTCATACCGCCGGCCGCATCCGGTGACAGGATGAATCCATGACGGACACATCGAACAAAGAACTCCAGGCCGAGGCCGCGAAGGCGATCCTCAAGCGGATCAAGGGCCTTGCCCCGAAGGCGGATGCCGGCGAGTTGCGCAAGCTCGCCGACGCCTACACCGCGGTGGCGCAGCAGGAAGGGTCCGATTTCGACCCGCGCACGATCTTCGGGCGGGAGTTCAACCCGTTCGCGCGCTTCGCCGAGCGGGACGTCGACTGACGCCAGCCGAGCGTCGAGTGCCCGGTGCCCGGCCGCGGCTTCGCGGTGGCCGACCCCGGCCGGTAACATCGCGCCGGGTACGCATGCGCACGCGTCCCGTCGTCGCCATCGCCAGGAGTCGGATCCCGTGACTGCTACGCCCGCCGCCGTCATCGTCCTGTCCGCGGGGGACGGCACCCGGATGAAGTCGCGGCGCAACAAGGCCCTCCACTCGATCGGCGGCCGCACCCTGGTCGGGCACGCGGTGAGCGCCGCCGTCGGCACCGGCGCACCGCACGTCGCCGTGGTGGTGCGCGCCCAGAAGGAAGCCGTCGCCGCTGCAGCACGCGAGATCTCCGCCGACATCGTGATCGCCGAGCAGGACGACGTCTACGGCACCGGGCGGGCAGCCGAGTGTGCGCTGCTCGCGCTGCCGGACTCGCTGGCCGGCACCGTGGTCGTGACACTGGGCGACACCCCGCTGCTGACCGCCGAGACTCTGCTCGGGCTGACCGCGGAGCACGAGGCGTCGGGCGCCGCCGTCACCGTGCTGACCGGTGTGCTCGCCGACGCCAGCGGCTACGGCCGCATCGTGCGCGACGCGCGCGGCTCCGTGCGGGCGATCGTGGAGCACAAGCAGGCGACGCCGGAACAGCTGCAGATCGGCGAATTCAACTCTGGCGTCTTCGCATTCGACGTCGCGGTGCTGCGTGATGCGCTGACCGAGATCGGCATCAACGCGCAGGCCGGGGAGAAGTACCTCACCGACGTCGTCGAGGTGGTCGCCGGGCGCGGACTGCTCGTCAACGGCTACGTCCTGGACGACCTGTGGCAGACCGAGGGCGTCAACGACAAGTCCCAGCTGGCCCGGCTCGGCAAGGAGCTCAACCGCCGCGTGCTCGACGCGCTGATGCGCGAAAGCGGCGCGATCGTCATCGACCCCGACAGCACCTGGGTGGACGTCGGCGTGAGCGTGGGCGCCGACACCGTCATACATCCGGGGTGTCAGTTGCACGGCGCCACCACCATCGGCGCCGACTGCGAGATCGGCCCGGACACCACACTCACCGACACCGAGGTGCAGGACGGCGCCAGCGTGATCCGCACGGTGGCGAACGTCGCCCTCATCGGCCCAGGCGCGACCGTCGGGCCGTTCTCCTACCTGCGCCCCGGCACCGAGCTGGGCAGGGAGGGCAAGATCGGCGGCTTCGTCGAGACCAAGAATGCGCAGATCGGCGACGGCGCGAAGGTGCCGCACCTGACCTACTGCGGCGACGCGACCATCGGCGAGGGCAGCAACATCGGCGCCGGCACCATCTTCGCCAACTACGACGGCGTCACCAAGAGCCACACGAGCGTCGGCAAGCATAGCTTCGTCGGCAGCAACTCGGTCATCGTCGCGCCGGTCACGATTGCCGACGGCGTGTATGTCGGCGCCGGCTCCGCAGTCGTCAAGAGCGTCGGCCCCGGCGAACTCGCCGTCACCCGCGCACAGCAGCGCAACATCCCCGGGTGGGTCGCGCGGCGCCGGGCGGGCACCGACTCGGCGGCAGCAGCAGCCGCTGCGCTCGCCGCAGACCACCCGGACGACACCGCATCGGGCATGTCCCAGCAGGAAGGCACCGACGTATGACGACTGGCATGAAGCGCACCACGGAGAAGAACCTGATGGTGTTCTCCGGCCGGGGTCACCCGGAACTCGCCGAGGCGGTGGCGGCGGACCTGGGCACCGGCTTGGTGCCCACGGAGTTGCGCGACTTCGCCAACACCGAGATGTATGTGCGTTTCGAGGAGTCGGTCCGCGGCTGCGACGCCTTCGTCATCCAGAGCCACACCGCGCCGATCAACAAGTGGATCATGGAGCACTTGATCATGGTCGACGCGCTGAAACGGGCCAGCGCCAAGCGGATCACCGTGGTGACACCGTTCTACGGATACGCCCGGCAGGACAAGAAGTCGCGCGGTCGCGAGCCGATCAGTGCCCGGCTGATGGCGGATCTGTTCAAGACCGCCGGCGCCGACCGGCTGATGGCGGTGGATCTGCACACCGACCAGATCCAGGGCTTCTTCGACGGCCCGGTCGACCATCTGCAGGCGCTGCCGATCCTCACCGACTACGTGGCCGGCAAGTACGGCACCGAGGAGCTCACGGTCGTCTCACCGGACGCCGGCCGGATCAAGGTTGCCGAACAGTGGTCCCGGCGGCTGGGCGGCGCACCACTGGCCTTCATTCACAAGACGCGTGACGTGACCCGCGCGAACACGAGTGTCGCCAACCGGGTGATCGGCCGGGTCGAGGGCCGGACCTGCGTGCTGGTCGACGACATGATCGACTCCGGCGGCACGATCTGTCACGCGGCGGACGCGTTGCTGAACGACGGCGCCGGTAGCGTCGTCATCGCCGCGACGCACGCAATTTTCTCCGAGCCGGCCGTGCAGCGGCTGCGCGACTCGGTCGCCCGCGAGGTCGTGGTCACCGACACGCTCCCGATCACCGCGGAGAAGAAGTTCGAGAAGCTGACCGCGCTGTCGATCGCGCCGCTGCTGGGCCAGGCGATCCGCGAGGTGTTCGAGGACGGCTCGGTCACCTCGATGTTCACTCCCTGACGGCTCGCTGGTGTCCCGGAGTCGCGACCGTCGCGCTTTGGGGACGGGTTTGGTGTGGTTTGGTGTCCCGGAGTCGCGACCGTCGCGCTTTGGGGACAGTTTTCGCGAAGCTGCTGCGGGAGTATGCCCAGCGCGCGGTGGGGCGCGCGCTCGGCATACTGGGCGGGGCGCCACCACCGCTACCCCACCGCGCCGACACCGCGCCCCGCACGCCGCTCGATTTGAGTGCTGAGCGGCTCCCGGCATACCATCGACGGCGCCAGCCTCGGCGAGGGACGTTGCACGAACGTCCGTGATCGACAAGGTGTGCACCGCGGCAGTCGTTGCCGCTTCCTGCGCATGTATGTCGGCCGCTCGCGCCGCGTCCCACGTCGAGGCGACTACCTATCAGTTGCTCGACGAAGCGAGGAAAACCCATGGCACAGATCGAACTCCGCCTCAACGCGGAGCTGCGCACCGAGTTCGGCAAGGGCGCTGCCCGCCGCATCCGCCGCGACCACAAGATCCCGGCAGTGCTCTACGGGCACGGTACTGAGCCAGTGCACCTGACCCTGCCGGGCCACGACACGATGCTGGCGCTCAAGCACGTCAACGCCATCCTGACGCTCGACTTCGACGGCAAGGAGGAGCTCGCGCTGGCCAAGGACGTGCAGCGCGACCCGATCAAGCCGGTCATCGAGCATGTCGACCTGGTGATCGTCAAGCGCGGCGAGAAGGTCACCGTCGACGTGCCGGTGCACGTCGAGGGCGAGGCCGGCCCGGACACCAACGTCATCGTCGAGAACGGCACCCTGGCCGTCGAGGCTGACGTCCTGTCCATCCCGGAGCTGCTCACCGTGTCGGTCGAGGGCCTCGAGGCAGGCAGCCAGATCCTGGCCAAGGACGTCCAGCTGCCGGCCGGCGCCACCCTGGCCGCCGACGAGGACCTGCTCGTCGTGAACATCAGCCAGCAGGTCGCTGCCGAGGAGCTCGAGGACGAGCTCGCCGAGGCCGAGGAAGAAGCCGGTATCGAGAAGGACGAACCCGCCGCTGAGTCCGGCGACGAGGCCTGAGCCACCTGCCAGCACCACGCACTGCGGCCCCGCTCCGGACTTCCGGAGCGGGGCCGCAGTGCATTCGGCGCCGAGAGTCAGCTGCGCGAGATCGTCACCGACGCCCCTGCTGTGCCCAGCACGATGATCTTCGCTGTGCCGCTCTTCTTCGGGGTGAACGTGACCGTCTGCATGCCGTCATCGTCCATGTCCGGGCCGGACAGCGCGGAGTAATCCTCGGAGCCATCGGTCGAGAAGTCCGTCGGGAAATCGGTCGACGAGCCGGAGCCCAAACCGGTGGCCGAGCCGGACGGTGCGTCGTCGGTCGGGTAGCCCGACGGGTAGGCCGTTGCGTCGGTCGGAACGCCGCCATACCCCTCACCGCTGTCCTCGTAGCTCCCGGCATAGGCGAAGGAGCCGAACGACCCGTCGTCCGCCCATCCGTCCGGGGTGGCGACCGTCATCCCCACGACATCGTCGTCGCGTGCGGTCTTCGCCATCAGCGTGACCTTCTGCCCGGCCTTCACCTGCAGCCCCACGACCGCCGTGCTGTCCGCGCGCAGCTTGACCGTCACCGAGTTGCCGGAGAGCGTCGCGTCGGGCGTGAGGTTCTGCGCCACCTGCAATACGTGGAAGTAGGCGCCGACCGTGCGGTTGAACTGGTTGTCGCTGAGCTTCGCGGTCGAGATCCGCAACGACTGCAAGAGCGTCTGCTCCGGGTCGACGTGCCACCCGGCGGCGTCCTTCGTCGTGACGACACCCGGTGCGTCGATCACGTCGCCGAACGGGCCGACGGCGTCGTTCAGCGCCTGCTCCGAGCACTGCTTGGCGCGATCGGAGAGCTGCACGCAGTTGCCGTCGATCGTGCCGGACAGGTGCTCCCCGTTTGTGCCGTCAGTAGCGGTGAACGTCAAGTGCTTGATCTCCACCAGCGTCGTGCCGTCGACCACCCGGGTGCCGCACCGGGAGCGGCCCGTTCATCGTGTCGTCTTTCCGACCAGCCGTCGGTAGAGGTCGCCGATCCCGTTCCGAGCGTGTACGCCGATGCCGCCCGCAGTGAGTGCGGCGAACAGCTCGTCGAGGGTGGCGTCGCCGAGTTCGACGTCCACGGTCACGTGCCCGGCCGCGTCCGCGCCGGGTCGAGCCCGTTGGCCGGTTCGTCGAGGATCAGCAGGTCGGGCAGCCCGAGCAGCGCGCCGGCGATCGCCAGCCGCTGCTTCATGCCCTGGCTGTAGTCGCGCGCCCGCCGGTCCAGGTATGGCGTGAGCCCCGCCAGCTGTGCCGCCAGGTCGAGTTGCGCCTCGTCCGCCGGCCGGCCGCTCACTCGCCACAGCGTCTCCAGGTTGGCGCGGCCGGTCAAGTGCGGCGCGAAGCCGGGTTCCTCCAGCGCGATGCCTGCCCGGCGCAGCACCGCCGAGCCCGGCGCGACGCGCTCACCGAGCACGTATGCCGCACCGGCACTGGGCAGCGCCAGGCCCGAAATCAATTGCAGCAGAGTCGTTTTACCCGCACCGTTCGGGCCCATAAGCGCAAGCACCGCGCCACGCGGCAGGGCGAAGGTCACGTCGTCCAGCGCGACGCGCTCGCCATACCGCTTGGTGAGGCCGTGGACCCGCAGCACCGCGTCGTCGGCGACCGTCGTGACCGGTGCCCGGCGCAGCCGGTAGGCGACGATCGTTACCGTCCAGGCGACGACGAGGATCGCGGCACCGGCCAGCGGAAGTGCCGCGTCGTGCAACTAACCCCCGACGAACATGCTGCTGGACACCACCTGTCCGCCCGCTGGTCGCGGGTGAGCCGTCCGCATTCGGCCGTGTCCGTCCGGCAGGGATCTTCCGGAATGCGTTATCTTCGATGGCGATTCCGGCACCACGTGAATGGACGAGAAGTGACTGGCGAGGCACCCTGGCTGATCGTCGGTCTCGGCAACCCCGGGCCCCAGTACGCCGGCAACCGGCACAACGTGGGTGCGATGGTGATCGATCGTATGGCGCGCGATGCCGGCACCTCGTTGCGCGCGCACAAGGCGGGTGCGCTGGCAGCGTCGATCCGCCTCGCCGGGCAGCCGGTCGTCATCGCGACGCCGACGAGCTACATGAACGAGTCCGGCGGGCCAGTCGCCGGGCTGATGCGCTTCTTCAAGGCGCCGCTCGAGCGGCTGATCGTCGTCCATGACGAGCTGGACATCGAGTTCGCGACGCTGCGGCTGAAGCGCAGCGGCGGCGAAGGCGGGCACAACGGACTGAAGTCGATCAGCAAATCCGTGGGCAGCAAGGACTATCTGCGGGTGCGGGTCGGCATCGGGCGGCCGCCGGGCCGGATGGACCCCGCGGCATACGTGCTGAAGAACTTCACCGCGACCGAGCGGGCGGAGCTGGAGTTCCTCGTGCCGGAAGCCGCCGAGGCTGCGGAGCTGTTGACCGTCAAGCCGCTGAACGACGTACAGAACGTCGTGCACGCGCGGTAGGCGGCCGGTACAACTACAGTGACCGCGTGCGCCGGGTAGCTGTCGGATTGCTCTGGGTCGTGGTCGTGCTCGGCGTCCTGATCGGCGTCGGTATGGCGATCGGCGGACTGGTTTCCGGCGTGGCAGCGTCTCACCGCGCACCGCACGAGACCGCGACGGCCACGGGCATGGTCACCACTGCCGGCAAGTGCGCGGGCCGTGCCACGTCCTACGGTCGGGCCGTCTTCACCGCGGGCGGCTCGCCCTACACCGCGACGGTCGCCTGCAACACCCACAAGGGGGAGCGGGTTGCCGTGAAGTACAACCCGGCGGATCCGGCTCACAACAACGACAGGGAGAACTCCGTGCACCACTTCGTGATCGCGGGGATCGGCGCTCTGCTCGCGCTGGTCGTAGCGGGCAGGGCCGCTCCCGCACTGCTGCGCGAGCGGCGCCGCAGCATGTCGGGCAAGCGCCGGTCGCCGCGGCACGGCCGCGCATGAATGTCACGGGCACCACTTAGGCTGGCCGTATGACCGAGAGCCCTGCGCTGGGGCGCATTCACATCGAGGGGTTTGCGTCCATCGCTGACCTCACCCTCGACGTGTCCTCCCCGGTCACGGTCCTCATCGGGCCGAACGGCAGCGGCAAGTCGAACATCGTGACGGCAATCGAGCTGATCGCCAAAGTGGTCGACGGCGGTTTGCAAGATCACGTGGCGCGCAGGGGCGGGCTGGACCGGATGCTGCACGAGTCCGCGGCGGGCACCGCGAGCCAGATCGTCCTCGAGATCCGCAATGCGCCGGTGAGTGGCGAGCTGGAAAGCGGCTACCGCGCGGTCGTCTGGCCGGACGACACCGGAGAAGCTCTCCTCAGGGAGCAACTGCTCACCCGTGATGCAGCCAAGTTCGCCGTGGACCACCCGTACGACAAGGTGCTGGCAACCGCGGCGCGCGAGAGCCGCCTTGCGCAGACTTCTCGAACGGGCGGGGACCCCAGGCTGCGCGCGTTCGCCAGACACGTACTGGATGTCGTGGGGTCCTGCCGTGTCTATCACTTCGACGACGTGAGTTCGGATGCTCCACCCAAGCGGGCTTCGACGATCGGCGATGATGTCCAGTTGCGGTCGGATGCCGGCAACATTGCCGCCTATCTCCATCACGTTCGGGACTCGGATCCCTACGCGTACGACCGGATCGTGGGCGCGATACGCACCGTCACTCCGTTCTTCGGCGATTTCGTCCTCGAACCAACTGTCCCTCGTGGGGATTCGATCCGCCTCCGGTGGAGGCAGCGTGGACTCGAACGTGTCTTCACGGCGGACGAAATCAGCGATGGGACACTGCGATTCATCTGCTTGGCGACGCTGTTGCTCGGACCGGAGAGACCCGCAACGATCATCCTGGACGAGCCGGAGCTCGGCTTGCATCCCTTTGCGATCCATCAACTTGCGGCGATGGTGCGCAGCGCCTCGATCGACCGGCATCGTGTCATCCTTGCGACGCAATCGGTGACGCTGCTTTCACAGTTCACGATCGAGGAGACCGCCGTCGTCCAGCGCGGGGACGACGGGACGACTGCTGAGCGCGTCGATCCGGACTCCTTGGCCGCCTTTCTCGACGATTTCTCTCTCGGTGCGATGTGGGAGATGAATCTGCTGGGAGGGCGACCCCGACTCGGGGAGCCATCGGCATGAGGCAGACCGTCATCGTTGTCGAGGGCCAGTCGGAAGAAGCATTCGTCACCCAGGTTCTTGCTCCCCGCGCGGCGGACGCGGGGGTCTATCTGACGCCGATCGTGGTCAAGCACCTTCATGGTGGAGCTGTCGTGGGGAGGGGCGGTGGGAGCTGGAAGCACTACGAGAAGCTGCTGGCTCCGTTGATCCACCAGACCCACTGGGATCGGGTTGGTCTGATGTGCGACTTCTATGGCTATCCACCAGCAGCCCCGGGGGCGGATTGCCCAGGGGCGACGCCGCATGCTCGCAGGGAAGCCATCCACGCGTCATTGCGGCAGGCCTTCCCCGACCCGCGCTTTCGTCCATGCGTGGTCCTGCACGAATTTGAGACGCTTGTCCTGGCTGCGCTGCGAGCCGATCGAGCGCTGTTCCCCCAGACGCCCGAACTCGATCAGCTCGTCACAGACCTTGATGGATTCGATGACCTCGAGCTGGTGAACGACTCGGTAGCGACGAGCCCGTCGCATCGGATTGCCACGGCATGGCCGGAGTACCAGAAGGCGATTGATGGCATCCGCATCCTGACCCGAGCGCCCTTGTCAAGGGTGCTTTCCGAGTGCGCTACCTTCCACGGGTGGTGGGCGGAACTGGTCAGAACCGCCCCGTAACTCCGGGGCCGTACGGCTCTCAGCGACGGCGACTAGAATCAGCTGTGTCAACCCCGTCTCGCCTGCGAACGGGGCCCTTTTGCGTGTCCGCCCCGGCGGTCCCGATGCCCGAGGAGCTCACCGGTGAGCCTGCAACCCATGCTCGACCTGCTCGCGCGTGACGACGCCGTCGCGCGGTTGCTGTCGCACGTCGGCACGGCGAACGTCGTCGACATCGCATGCGCGCCCGGCGCTCGCGGTCCGGTGACGGCGCTTGTCGCGCAAGGTGGTCCGGACCGCCCGGCGCGCACCGTGCTCGCCGTCACCGCGACCGGCCGGGAAGCGCAGGACCTGGCCGCGTGCCTGCGGGGCTTCCTGCCGGCCGAGCAGGTCGTGGAGTTCCCGAGCTGGGAGACGCTGCCGCACGAGCGGCTGAGCCCACGCAGTGACACCGTCGGCCGGCGGCTCGCGGTGTTGCGCCGGCTGGCGCACCCGGACACCGAGGACGAGGCGTACGGCGAGATCGCGGTCGTCGTCGCCAGCGTGCGCGCACTGATGCAGCCGATCGCCAAGGGGCTCGGCGATCTCGCTCCGGTGTCATTGCGGGTCGGCGACGAGGCAGCGCTGCCGGATGTGGTTGCGGCGCTCGCCGGAGCGGCATACACCCGCACCGACCTGGTAGAGCGACGTGGCGAATTCGCAGTGCGCGGAGGCATTCTCGATGTCTTCCCGCCGACCGAGGAGCACCCGGTCCGCGTGGAGTTCTGGGGTGACACGGTCGAGGAGATCCGCTGGTTCAAGGTCGCCGACCAGCGCAGCCTCGACGTCGCCGAGCACGGCCTGTGGGCCCCGCCCTGCCGTGAGCTGCTGCTGACCGACGACGTGCGCGCCCGCGCGGCCACGCTGGCGACCCAGCTGCCCGGCGTGCAGGACATGCTGCTCAAGGTCGCCGAGGACATCGCCGTCGAGGGCATGGAGTCCCTCGCGCCGATCCTGCTGGCCGGGGACACCTCGGGCGGGATGGAGACCCTGCTCGACGTTCTGCCGGGCGGCACCCACATCGTGGTCAGCGACCCCGAGCGGGTCCGCCGCAGGGCACACGACCTGGTCGCGACCAGTGCCGAGTTCCTCGATGCCAGCTGGGCAAACGCCGCAGCGGGCAATGCCGTCCCGGTCGACCTGCAATCCGTGCTCGGGGCGGCGTCCTACTGGTCGATCGCCGAGCTGCGCGATCACGCACTCACCAAAGGCCTTGCCTGGTGGTCCTTTTCGTCATTCTCCAGTGACGCCGAGCTGGCGGAGTTCCAGGAGGACGACGCCCTGTCCGGCGAGCAGGTCACCATCGGCACGGCAGAGGTGCCGCTCTATCGCGGCAACACCGAGGATGCCGTCGGCGACATTCGCGACTGGGTCGCGGGCGGCAACCGTGTGCTGATCGTCACCGCCGGCCCCGGTCTGGGTCATCGCATCGGCGAGGTCCTGCGCGACCACGACATCGCGTCGCACCGCATCGACCACCTCGCGTCCGGCGCGGTCGAACTCGCCACTGGTGCCCTCGGCAGCGGATTTGCGCTGGCATCAAGTGAATTCGTGCTGCTCACGGAGAACGACCTGACCGGCTCGTCGGCGCACGGCGGCAGCACCAAGGACATGCGGCGGATGCCGTCCCGCCGGCGGAACGTCGTCGACCCCTTGCAACTGCACCCCGGCGACTACGTGGTGCACGAGCAGCACGGCGTCGGCCGTTTCGCGAAGATGATGCAGCGCACCGTCGGCGGCGCGACCCGCGAATACCTCGTCATCGACTATGCGCCAGCCAAGAAGGGTCAGCCCGCCGACCAGCTCTTCGTCCCCACCGACCAGCTCGACCAGGTCACCAGGTATGTCGGCGGGGAGCAGCCGAGCCTGAACAGGATGGGCGGATCCGACTGGCAGACAACGAAATCCCGCGCTCGACGGCATGTGCGTCAGATCGCTGCCGAGCTGATCCAGCTCTACTCCGCGCGGATGGCGACGCAGGGGCACGCCTTCGGCCCGGACACGCCGTGGCAGCGCGAGCTCGAGGACGCCTTCGCGTATGTCGAGACGCCCGACCAGGCCAGCAGCATTGACGAAGTGAAGGCCGACATGGAGAAGTCGGTGCCGATGGACCGGCTCATCTGCGGCGACGTCGGCTACGGCAAGACCGAGATCGCCATCCGGGCCGCGTTCAAGGCGATCCAGGAGGGCAAGCAGGTCGCCGTGCTGGTGCCGACGACCCTGCTGGTCAAGCAGCACCACCAGACGTTCACCGAGCGGTATGCCGGCTTCCCGGTCGTCGTGAAAGCGCTGTCCCGCTTCCAGAGCGACCGTGAAGCGCGGGAGATCATCGACGGATTGCGTTCCGGCGCAGTCGATTTGGTGATCGGCACGCACCGGCTGCTGTCGAACGAAGTGAAGTTCAAGGATCTCGGCCTGGTCGTGATCGACGAGGAACAGCGCTTCGGTGTCGAGCACAAGGAGCAGCTCAAGCAGATGCGCACAGCCGTCGACGTGCTCGCCATGTCGGCGACGCCGATCCCGCGCACGCTGGAGATGGCGGTCACCGGCATTCGCGAAATGTCCACTCTCGCAACGCCCCCCGAAGAACGCCACCCAGTGCTGACATTCGTCGGTGCCTACGAGGAGAAGCAGATCGCGGCCGCCATACGCCGTGAACTGATGCGTGAAGGGCAAGTCTTCTTCGTGCACAACAAGGTCGGCACCATCGAGAAGGCGGCGTCGCGGCTGCGCGAGCTGGTGCCGGAGGCACGCATCGCGACGGCCCACGGGAAGATGTCCGAGCACCGGCTGGAGGACGTCGTCACCGGTTTCTGGGACCGCGAGTTCGATGTGCTGGTCTGCACGACGATCATCGAGACCGGGCTGGACATCTCCAACGCCAACACGCTGATCGTGGACCGCGCCGACCAGCTCGGGCTCTCCCAGCTGCACCAGTTGCGGGGGCGCGTGGGCCGCGGCCGGGAGCGTGCCTACTCCTACTTCCTGTTCCCGCCGGAGAAGCCGCTCACCGACACCGCACACGACCGGCTGCAGACGATCGCCAGCCACACCGACCTCGGTGCGGGCATGCAGGTCGCGATGAAGGACCTGGAGATCCGTGGCGCCGGCAACCTGCTCGGCGGCGAACAGTCCGGGCACATCGCGGGTGTCGGCTTCGACCTCTACGTCCGCATGGTCGGCGAGGCCGTCGCCGATTTCCGCGGCGACGGCACCTCGGCGGCACCGACCGAGGTCAAGATCGAGCTCCCCGTGGACGCGCACCTGCCGCACGATTACGTGCCGGGGGAGCGGCTGCGGCTCGAGGCATACAAGAAGCTCGCCACGGTCGAGGACGAGGCGGCGCTGGGCGAGATCGAGGCCGAGCTGCGCGATCGGTATGGCGCCCCGCCCGAGCCGGTGCAGCACCTTTTCGAGGTGGCCAGGCTGCGCACCATCGCCCGGCAGGCCGGGATCGGCGACATCGGGGTGCAGGGCCGGATGGTGCGCTTCGGCCCGGTCGACCTGCGCGAGAGCCAGCAGCTGCGGCTGGAGCGCATCTACCGGGGCACGATGATCAAACCCGCGGTGCGTCAGATTCTGGTGCCGCAGCCGAAGACGGCGCCGGTCGGAGGCCAGCCGCTGCGCAATACCGAGGTGCTGCGCTGGGCGGCGCAGCTGATCAAGGCGATCCTGCTGGACGACATCGCCGCAGCCGGCCGGGCCTCCTGAGCGCACGGGTGGCCCAACGCGGCCACCCCCACCCAGGCACCGCCCGGCACAGTCGGTGCTGGCATGATGCAGGGTGCGCGCCGGACTCCGGCGCCGGTCAGGACATCGCAGAACGAAAGGCCGTCTCCATGCCCAGCTTCCACCGCGGACGGTTCGCCGTGGGCGCCGCAGTCGCGCTCAGCACCCTCGCACTCGCAGGTTGCGGCGCCGGCGGTGTGATGCACGACGGCTCCACCGCGCTGAAGTATGACGGCCAGACGGTGACCAGCGCACAGTTGCAGACGGCGACAGACGAGATCAACAAGGCCACCGGTTTCGGCATCGACCCGGCGAACGTGGCGCAGGTGCTTTCGATCGGGCCCGAGATCGTCAAGGTCGGCCAGGAGCACGGGGTCGTCTTTTCGGACGGCTACCTGCGCGCGAAGTACAGCAAGGCGACGCTGTCCGCAGTCGCGCTCCAAGCGCTGCGGGTCAATGACGTCTCGCAGAGTCTCCACAATGCCGGCAACCTCACCACGGCCGACACCAAGTTGATCGCTGACCAGGAAGCCACCCTGAACCCGCGCTACGGCAAATGGGTCAAGGGCGCCGGACCGGTGCAGGCGCCCGAACCCTGGATCAGCCCGACCCCGACCGGCAATGCCGCCGCCCCGGGCAACGGGCACCCCGCCGAGTGAGTGATCCGCGGCCGCTGCTGACGGTGCTGGTCACCAGCCCTCGGGTCGCCGCGGGTCTGCTGTCCCGGGATGCGTGGGACGCGCTGGCAGCGGCCGATCAGGTGCTGGCCGCCGACCCCGAAGACCCGGTGCCCGCAGCGGTCTCTGCGTCCGGCATCACGGTGACGGCTGCGCCATACGACGTGGCGGCGGAGGCCGCACGCACCCTGGTCGAGGCTGCCGGCGCCGGCCCGGTGGTCTGGATCGGCTCGCCCGACGCCGACCCCGGCCTCACCGATGCGCTCGCCGAAGAACTCACCCGGCTGGACGAGCCGCCGCAGATCGAGGTGCTCGTCGGCTCGTGGGACCTGCCGGGTGCGCGGCTGCTGGACGCCGTTGCCGTGATGGACGCGTTGCGGTCGCCGGGCGGCTGCCCGTGGGATGCGCAGCAGACGCACGAGTCGCTGGCGAAGTATCTGATCGAGGAAGCCCACGAGACGGTCGAAGCGATCGAGACCGGGGACGCCGACCACGTCGCCGAAGAACTCGGCGACGTGCTGTTGCAGGTGCTCTTCCACGCACGGATCGCCGCCGACGAGGATCCCGGCTACACCGTCGACGACGTTGCAGGACTGTTGGTGGAGAAGCTGATTCGCCGTCACCCGCACGTCTTCGGCGACGGCGACGCGAGCACGCCCGAGGAAGTCGAGCAGTCCTGGGAGCAGATCAAGGCCGCGGAGAAGTCCGACCGGGACTCCGATGACCTGCTGGCCGGCATCCCCCCGTCGTTGTCGCCGCTGCTCGTCGCCGAGAAGGTGCTCTCGCGGGCGCGACGGCGCGGCATACAGCTGTCGTATGACGCGAGCGCGGACGTCGGCGCGCAACTGCTGGCTCTGGTGGAGCGGGCCCAGGCGGAGGACGTCTCGGCGGATGCCGCGCTACGGGCGACCCTGCGCGACGTGGCGCGGAAGCGCTCGATCGCCGAGTGACGCACCTCGCACCGAGTGACGCAGGTGCTTGCCTGGAGGCCGCCGGCTACGCCGCGGTGCCGGTCTCACTCCGCTTCGTTCCGCTAGCGCTCCACTTCGCTGCATAGGCCCGGCCCGACGACGCACCCGGCGCCTGGTCGGCTCACCCTGGTCCATTGCTGGGCGGGTCGTCAGTGGTCGCCATGTCGTCGTGACCCTGGGTCGCGATCAACGCGTGGGGTCCAGCCGTCCCAGTCGCCCCACCAGCGGGTGCCATCGATCAGGAGTTGCTCCACATCGGCCGCCGCTGCGAGGAGGTCCAGCACGGTCTGCGCGTCGATGCGTCCCTGGGCCCGCTGATGGTGCAGGTCCGCGATGTCCTTCCATCGCCAGCTCCCGTCTGGCGCGATGACGATGTCGAGGCCGTGGTCGTCGGTGTCGACGCCTGCCTTCGTGCGGATGACCGGTGCCTCGAAGTTGACGTACCAGTGCCGGAAGTCGCCCTCCGGGCCGAAGAACTTCCAGACGGAGTAGCGCAGCCGCGGCCGGTAGAGCTGCAGGACGGTCGTCTCACCCCATGCGGTGCGCGGCGCCCACGGGTGCGTTCCGAACGGGTGCTCCGGGTAGGTCATCGGCATCCCGGGGTCGACACGCACGGCGAGGGTGGCACCGGTGTCGCCGACGATGGTCACCGGAGAGGTCAGCCAGGTGCGACCGTGCAGCACTTCTCGGCGCTCGATGACGGCGCCGGTTTCGAAGAGCGGCATGATGCGAGGTTACGCGGCAGGTAAGGCCCGTCGCCTTCGCCCGGGGGGAGGGGCGGCTGTCGCTGCGGGTCGCTCTGCCAAGCTCGGGGGTATGACGACGAAACCCTCGCTCGCACAAGCAATCGACGCTCGTTGCCGGCTGGCAGGTGAGTTCACCCTCCGGTCCGGGCAAGTGGCGACGGAGTACTTCGACAAGTACCTTTTCGAAGCCGACCCGCAGCTGCTGCGCCGCGTCGCGGAGGCGATGCTGCCGCTCGTGCCGCAGGACGCGAACGTCCTCGGCGGGCTCGAGCTCGGCGGGGTGCCCATCGCGACAGTCCTGAGCCAGCTCGCCGACAGGCCAACAGTTTTCGTCCGCAAGAAGGCGAAGGAGTACGGGACGTGCAAACTCGCCGAAGGCGGTTCGGTGGAGGGTAAGTATGTCGTGCTCGTCGAGGATGTCTTGACGACCGGTGGCGCGGTGCTCGCGGCGACCGATGCGCTGCGGCAGCTCGGCGCCCGAGTCGACCTGGTGCTGTGCGCCATCGATCGACGACCGCCGGCAGCGCTGGGCCTCGCGGACGCCGGGATCGAGGTCCGCTCGGTGCTCACCCGAGCTGACCTGGACGCCGTGCGTGTGCCGTCGAAAGGTCAGTAGTTGTCGCTAGAAGCCGGGTTTCGCAGCAACTACTGACCTTTCGGCGAATCGGAACCGAGTGCACCCACGCCTCAGCCCGCGAATGACGGCCTCCTCGGCGAATGACGGGGTAATCTCGCCGTCGCTCGGCGAAGAAGCCGTCACTCACGGAATTCCGGTGGCGAAGCAGCGTCGCCCCCTGCCGATCGGCGAAGGGAAACGGCGCGCTGACCCACGGCGCGACGTGCGACCATGGCCAGATGGTCTACCTGCCTGCCCACGACGCCGCGCCGGGCGCTGCGGAAGTCGCGGACCTGATCGACGCCGTACCGCTCGCGACGCTCGTGACGTCGGACGGAAATGCGTTGAGCGCCAACCATATTCCGCTGTTGCTGGAGCTGGGCGAGGGTGGCGACCGGCTGGTGGGTCACGTCGCGCGTGCCAATGAGGTATGGCGCGAGGGCAATCACGAGGGCGAGACACTGGTGGTCTTCAGCGGCGCCGAGCACTACGTGTCGCCGACCTGGTACCCGTCGAAACAAGAGCACCACCAGGTGGTGCCGACCTGGAACTATCTGGTGGCTCACGTGTATGGCGAGCTCGTCATCCACGACGACGTGCGGTGGACACGTGCCGTCGTGGCGAAGCTGACACAGCGGATGGAGCGCGGGCGGCCCGACGCCTGGCACATGGGCCAGGCACCTGCGGACTACCTGGCCGGTCAGCTGGACAAGATCGTCGGCGTCGAGCTGCGAATCTCGAGGATCGTCGGCAAGTTCAAGGTGAGTGCGGGCCGCAGCGCGGCAGATCGCGGTGGTGCCGCCGACGGCATCGAAGCGGACGCCGGTCGCTCACCGCTGGTCGACGCGATGCGCGCGGTCGAACAGCGCGGCTGAGCAAGCCCGAGCCGCAGCCTCAGCCCTGCCGCATCGCCGCAAGCCGGTGCTGCTCGAGCGCGAACTCGGTCACCCGCACCAGCGCGGCCTTCGCCGACGCCCGGTCGCGTGCGTCCACCCGCATCAGCGGAATGTGCGGCGGCAGCGCGAGCGCGTCGGCAATCTCGGCCTCGGAATGCACTCGGGTGCCGTCGAACTGGTTGACGGCGACGATGAACGGCAAGCCCTTCGCCTCGAAGTAGTCAATGGCCGAGAACGCGTCGCCGAGTCGCGCGGTGTCGACCAGCACGATCGCGCCGATGGCGCCGCGGACCAGGTCGTCCCACATGAACCAGAAACGCCGCTGGCCCGGCGTGCCGAAGAGATAGAGCACCAGGTCGTTGGCGAGCGTGATGCGCCCGAAGTCCATCGCCACGGTGGTGGTGTTCTTGTTCGGTGTCGACATGAGGTGGTCGGTGCCCTCGGACAACTGCGTCACGGTCGCCTCGGTTCGCAGCGGGATGATCTCCGAAACTGCGCCGACGAGCGTCGTCTTGCCGACGCCGAAGCCACCGGCGACAACGATCTTCGTCGACGTCGTATGACGGTGCTGGCTAGAGGTCGCGGAGTCCACGCAAGGTCCTTTCGATCAGGCTGATGCGCTCGTCGTTCGACGTGCTGTCGGTCATGGTCTGCTGCAGTTGCACGCTGCCCTCTGCGGCGAGATCGCCGACGAGGACACGCGCGACACCGAGCGCAAGGTCCGCACGGGCTGCGATCTCGGCCACGGAGAGCAGTTCGCCGGAGCACAGGTCGATGATGCGGCTGTTGGGGTCGTGCGCCGGCCAGTGCCGTGCACGCCCTTCCTCGGTGAGTTCGACGGTAGCTTCGAGCGGGACGTCCACCCGGGAGGTCGTGCGGCCTGCCGTGAACGTGTAGGGGCGGACCACACTTGCGACCGGTTCGTCGGTGTCGTCCCACTCGGGAGGATCCTCAGTCATTGGTCCGCAACCGCGCTCGGCTCGGTGCCTGCTCCCGGGGCTCGGTCATCTCATCCGGGGGGCCGCGTCCACGGCGCGTCCGACGCGCTCGACCATGATCGCCATCTCGTATCCGATCTGTCCGATGTCCGCGGACGGGCCGGTCAGCACGGCGAGGTGCGAGCCGTCGCCGACGCTCATCAGCAGCACGAACCCGTGCTGCATCTCGATGATCGACTGCAGCACCGCGCCGCCGTCGAAGAGGCCGGCTGCGCCCGCGGCCAGGCTCGCCAGACCGGACGACACCGCTGCCATCTGCTCGGCGCGGTCGATCGGCAACTCGGCGTTGCGGGCGATCACGAGTCCGTCGACCGACACCAGCACGGCGTGGGCGACTCCGGTCGTCTCATGCACGAATCTGGAGACCAGCCAGTCGTATTGGCCGTTCGGGCCGGCAGGGGTGGAGTGGTCGGTCACCATGACCTCGATCCGTTGTCGTCGTGGGATTGGTCGGGAGCGCCCGTGGCGGCTCGCCGCGCACGTTCGACGCCCTGCTTGTAGCGGCTCAGTTTCGCGCGCAGCGCCTCCGGATCGCGCAGGGGGGCGCCTTCCGGCTGCGGGCTGTGCGGTGCGGTTGCGGCGCCCGTCGGCTCGATGCTGCCCGGCACGATGTACCGGCCCGGCTGGCGGCCCGGCAACGGGCTGTCGCTGTCGCCTCCGCTCCGCGAGTGCTCGTCGGTCGCAGCCTGCGCGGCCCGCCACGCCCGGTCGGTGGGCTCGGACGACCACGGCAGGTCGCCGTCGGTCCGCAGCCAGCGCGAGCTGATCGACTGGAAGATCGGGGTGTCCTCGACACGTGGCGGGGCGGGTGCTGGGTCCGCGGCCGGTGGATGGCGCTGGACGGGAATCTCGACAGTTGCGGGCCGCGCCTCGCGAGTCCCGGTGAAGAACGCCACCGCGCCCAGCGAGCGTTCCGGCGCCGATGCCGACCCGGCGATCGGCGAGACCCACTCCTCGCCCGTGGACCGGTCGGCATCGGGTGACGGGGGTCCTCCCGCCGGCGAACCCGCAGCCGGCGGGCGTGCGGCGGCAGCGCCGCTGAACGAGCCACCGAACGAACCGCCCAGCGACGCCGCGCCGGTCTGTGTGGTGACCCCGGTCGCGCCGGGGCGCCGCCGTGGCAGGCCGGCCTCGGTCTGCTCGAACTGCTGCTGCGGCTCGGCGCCGGCCACAGCAGTGGCCGGCTGCGCTGCGGGTGCTGGCTCAACCGCTGGTTGTCCGGCCGGAGCCGGCCCGGCCTCCGGAGTCGGCTCAACTGCGGCAGGCGCACGCCATACCGGAGCCGACGTGGTGTCCGGGGCGCGCAGCACCTCGGCCGGCACGTGCACCGCGGCGACGGTGCCAGTGGCTCCGGCAGCGGTCTTCCGGCCGGATTTCCCGCTCGCGGTCGAGCGCAGCCGCACCCGTATGCCGTGGCTCTGACTCAGCCGGCCGACCACGAAAAGGCCCATGTGGCGCGTGGTTTCGACTCCGAAGCGGCCGCCGGCCTGGAGGTCTTCGTTCAGCTTCTCCAGTGCGGCAGCCTCGATGCCGAGCCCACTGTCCTCGATCTCCAGCAACACCCCGCCGTCGATGGCGCGGGCGCCGCTGACCTGCACCCGAGTGTGCGGTGGCGAGTAGCCCAGCGCGTTGTCCACGAGTTCGGCGACGATGTGGACCAGGTCGGTGGCGACGTCCGGATCGACGATCTGGTCGGGGACCTGGCCAACATCCACCCGCTGGTAGTCCTGCACTTCGGAGATGGCGGCGCCGATGACCTGTGCGGCAGCGAGTGCCTCGTTGCGGTGCCGCCCCTCGTTGCCGGCGAGCACCATCAGGCTCTGTCCGTTGCGGCGCATCCGGGCCGCCAGGTGGTCGAGCCGGAAGAGGCTGTCCAGGCGGGCCGAGTCGTCTTCGCTGCGTTCCAGCTGCTCCAGCAGGTTGAGCTGCTGGTTGACCAGCGAGGTGTTGCGCCGTGACAGGGTCTCGAACATGTCGGTCATCTGGCGGCGCAGGCTGGCTTGCTCGGAGGCGAGCCGGATCGCCCGGTGCTGCATGCCGTCGATTGCGCGGGACAGCTGGCCGATCTCCTCGCGGTTCGGCAGCGCGACACTCTGGATGCGGCCCAGCCCCTGGCCCGACTGCACCCGCTCGATCGCGGCCGGCAGGTGTTCCTCGGCGACGTCGATCGTGCTGCGGCGCAGTTGCGCGATGGGCCGCACGAGCAGCCGTCGCGAGATCCACAGCGCGAACAGCACGGTGAGCAGCAGCAGCGCCAGGATCAGGGCGATCTGCAGCAGCGCCGATCGCCGTGCGGTGTCGGTCTGCCGGGAGACGTGAGCGGACGCCTCCTTGACCGCTGCCTGGTAGATGGGCCGGTAGGACTGGGTCACCGGCGGGGTGATGTTCTTGACGTCCTGGAGCGTGCCGTAGCTGCTGAGCGTGAGCCGGGACGATGTCGCCGACTGCTGCGTCGTGATGTCCACGTCGGGCAGGTCGGCCTGAACCCGGTCCAGCGAGTCCCGTTCACCACCGACGTCTGCGGACAACTGGATGCGCAGATCGTTGGTGAAGCTGTCGGCCGTCGCCAGGTCCATGCGTTCGCCGGCCAGGTGGCTCTGTGCGGTGACGACGTCGTGCAGCGCGCTCAGCTTCGGGTCCGAGCGGATCGCATTGAGGTCGTCGACGACCGCAAGCACGTCGGAACTGACTGCACCGGGCGCGATGCTGGCCGTGTTCGCGCTGGGGGAAGATGAGTCGAGCGGCCCTGCGGTGCCGAGCGCGCCGTCCAGCAGGCTGCGCTGGTGGGCGGTGAGCTGGGAGGAGCCGATGGCGTCCTGCAACGCGCTGCGGGCCGTGCGGAAGCGCGCGCGATCGGCCTGGATGGCTTCGGCGTCGGACGGTGTGCGCACGATCTCCGTCGCCAGGTCCTGAGTCGCGGCGAGAAAGTCGATCGCCGGTTCGAGGACGTGGTAGCGGGTTTTCGCCTGTGACGCGGACTCTGCCTGCGACCTGGCGTTGACCGCCCGCAGTCCGACCAGCACGGTCGCGAAGATCAGCGGCAGTGCGAGCGCGGCGACGACCTTGCGCCGCAGCGACCAGTCCATCGGTGGCCAGAAGGTTCTGGTCGGTGCGTTGGCAGGGGTGGACGCAGACGCCGTCGCCTCGGGGGGTGGTTCGGGCATGTGTCGTTCGTCTCTTCCGATCGGGTGGCGCACCGGAGCACTCCGTCTCCGGGAGCGCGCGACGAATCTCACCGCAGCGGATGCGCCGCAGCTCGAATGCGTATGCCGACAGAGGGGTCGCCTCGGCAAACCTTCGATGAAGGCCCGGAACGGCGCACGCGTCCACCAGCATGCACCACAACGCAGGCGCGCGGGGCGGAATGGTGCAGAACGCCTCGGCCGAGGCTTCAGGCACTCGGCAGGGCCACGGCCCGTGCCGCCGCCGCGAGCGTGGCCGCGACCGCATCCACCGCGCGTGGTCGCGGCGGGGCGCCATACGTCACCACGTGCACCTGCCGGGTGGCCGGCAGCCGCGTGACGCGGACCCCCGGATGCTGGTGTACGGACAGTGCGAGGCCGGGCAGGATGCTGACCAGCGATCCGTGGGCGACGAGCGCCTGCACCGCGAGGTAGTCGTCGGTCGCGAAGCTGATCTCGGGTTCGAAACCGGCGTCGGCGCACAGTTGCACGAGCTGGGCCCGGCACCGTTCGCACCCCGCGACCCAGGAGGTATGACGGTGCGCTCGCAGCGCACGCCGTGCCGTGCGGATGGGCAGGTCACCTGGTTCGACGAGGTACAGATGGTCGGCGAGCACGGTCTCGGTGCGCAGCAGCTCGCTCTCACCCGACTCGTAGGTAAAGGTGACCGCGAGGTCGACGCGTCCGGCGCGCACCAGTTCGATCGCGTCCGGCGGCTCGGCTTCGACCAGTTCGATCGCGACGCCCGGTGCGCTGGTGCGCAGGTCGGCGAGCGCCGCGGGGACCAGGGTGGCTGCGGCGGACGGGAAGGCGGCCAGGCGGACCAGGCCCGATCGCAGCCCGGCGGCGAGCAGCAGCTCGTCCTCCGCGCGCTGGCTGAGCGCGAGGATCTCCTCGGCCCGGCGGGCCAGGGCAAGGCCGTCCGGCGTGAGCCGCACACCGCGCCCGGCGCGCTGCACCAGAACCGTGCGCGTCTCGGCCTCCAGCCGCCGCAGGTGATGGGAGATGGTCGGCTGGCCGTAGTGCAGTTCTCCGGCGGCGGCGGACACCGAGCCGGTGCGGGCGACCGCGACGAGTGCTTGGAGGCGGCGCAGGTCCAGCATTCCGGCAATATATCGACATCATCGTGGAAATATCACTAAAAGATCTATTGGACCGATGTGACATCCGGGCTGCACACTCGAGTGCGTGAGCAACCTGAGCTTTGCCGGAGTCCTGCATGCTGCCGACGTGATCGGCGCCGAACTGCCGCCGACACCGTCCTGGAACTATCCGGCGCTGGACGCCGCGACCGGCTGCCAGGTCGTGGTGAAACACGAAAACGTCCAGCCGACAGGCGCGTTCAAGGTTCGGGGTGGCGTCTCACTGAGTGCTGGACTCACAGCCGAGGAGCGGCGTGCCGGCTTGGTCAGCGCGTCGACCGGTAATCACGCACAGAGCGTGGCGTATGCCGCGCGCCTTGCCGGAGCGCCGGCGGTGCTGGTGATGCCGGTCACCGCGCCCGAGGCGAAGGCACACGCGACCCGGCTGCTGGGCGCCGAGGTGGTCCGGCACGGCGCGACCATGGGCGAGGCGTGCGACTTCGCGGTGTCCCTCGCGGCCGAGCGTGGCATGCGGTACGTCAGTCCCGGTGACGAACCGGCGGTCGTCCACGGGCACGCCACGATCTATCTCGAGCTGCTGCAACGTCATCCGGACCTGGAGGCGATCTACGTGCCGGTCGGCAGTGGTTCGGGTGCGGCGGGCGCGTGCCTGGTGCGTGACGAACTCGCGCCGTCGTGCCGGGTCGTGGGGGTGCAGAGTGCGGCGGCGCCGGCGGCATACAACTCCTGGCGCAGTGGCCGCGTCGAGCAGGCGGAGTGCCGGACTCGCTTCAGCGGGGTGGCCACCTCCCGTGGTTCGCAGTTGCCGCTGGCCGTCATGCACGAGCGCCTCGACGACTTCCTGCTGGTGGACGACGACGAAATCCTCTCTGCCATGAGACTTTTCAGCACAGCGGCGCACACGCTCGCAGAGGGTGCGGGTGCGGCGGCGCTCGCCGGACTCCTCGCTGACACGCGCCGGCCGCAGCGCTGCGCGGTCGTGTGCACCGGCGGCAACGCCGATGCTGGTGAGATCGCCGACATCGGCGCGCTCGCGGCCGTCGGCTGAGCTCCGTCCACTGGGCGGGTCGTGCGGGGCCGGCGGGCGTTTCGGCGATAGTCTGACGGGCAGAGTGCGGGCGGTGACTGGCCTCCCGCAGGCCCCGACGAAGTGCCAGGAGACTGCCAAGTGGCCACGATTGACGCCCTGCTCGCCCGCGAGATCCTCGACTCCCGAGGCAACCCGACCGTCGAGGTCGAGGTCGCTCTCGACGACGGCACCGTCGGCCGGGCTGCCGTTCCGTCCGGTGCGAGCACCGGCCAGTTCGAGGCGGTGGAGCGGCGCGACGGCGACCCGAAACGCTACGGCGGCAAGGGTGTTCAGGACGCGGTCGACGCCGTGGCGGAAGAACTCGCGCCCCATGTGCTCGGGTATGACGCCAGCGAACAGCGCCTCGTCGACCAGGAGATGATCGCCATCGACGGCACCGACAACAAGGGGCGTGTCGGTGCCAACGCCATCCTCGGGGTGAGCCTGGCCGTTGCGCGAGCCGCGGCCGAGTCGGCGGACCTGCCGCTGTTCCGCTACGTCGGCGGGCCGAACGCGCACCTGCTGCCGGTGCCGATGATGAACATCCTCAACGGCGGCGCGCACGCCGACTCCAACGTCGACATCCAGGAGTTCATGATCGCGCCGATCGGCGCTGCGTCGTTCCGCGAGGCGGTGCGCTGGGGTGCGGAGGTCTACCACGCGCTGAAGAAGGTCCTGCATGACCGTGGGCTGTCCACCGGCCTCGGCGACGAGGGGGGCTTCGCCCCCGACCTGGAGTCCAACCGGGCCGCGCTCGACCTCATCCTGGAGGCGATCACGGCGGCCGGTTACACACCGGGCAAGGACATCGCGCTCGCGATGGACGCCGCGGCCAGCGAGTTCTGCGAGAACGGCACCTACCACTTCGAAGGCGGCGAGAAGACCGCCGCGGAGATGACCGCCTACTACGCCGACCTGGTCGCGTCATACCCGCTGGTCTCGATCGAGGACCCGCTGGACGAGGCAGACTGGGAGGGGTATGCCGCACTCACCCGCGAACTCGGCGACAAGGTGCAGATCGTCGGCGACGACATCTTCGTCACCAACCCCGTCAAGATTCAGCGCGCCATCGACACCGCCGCGGCCAACGCGGTGCTGATCAAGGTCAACCAGATCGGCACGCTCACCGAGACGCTCGATGCCGTTTCCCTGGCGCAGGGCAGCGGCTTCCGGTGCATGATGAGCCACCGTTCCGGCGAGACCGAGGACACCACGATCGCCGACCTCGCGGTGGCGACGAACTGCGGGCAGATCAAGACCGGCGCCCCGGCTCGGTCCGACCGGGTGGCGAAGTACAACCAGCTGATCCGCATCGAGGAAGAGCTGGACGACGCAGCCGTTTACGCCGGCGCAGGCGCCTTCCCGCGTTTCAAGGGCTGACCGAAACGGTTTCCGAGGCTGACCGAAAGGCTTGTAGGTGACACGAGATTCGCGCAGCAAGACCGCTGCGGGTCGGCCGCGCCCGGCGTCCCGGCCGACGACCCCGCGTCGGCCCACCGGCGCGGGGCGCGCCACGCAGGTGCGCACATCGACCCCCAAGCCCGCCGGGGGCCGGGCCGTCCGCCGCAGCCGCTCGCCGCGATCCATGCGGCGGCTCGCGGTGCTCGGCGCCCTGATCATCTTCCTGGCAGTTGTCATCGCGCCGACGGTGCGCTCCTATCTCGCGCAACGGCACCAGGTTTCGGCCCTTCGGGCGCAGGTTGCTGCTCAGCGGGCCAACGTCAAGTCGCTGCAGAAGGAAAAGGCCAGGTGGAGTGACCCTGCCTACGTGCAGGAGCAGGCCGGCCAGCGGCTCGGCTACGCCAAACCCGGCCAGCCGCTGACCGTCTACGTCACCGACGCCAAGTCTCGTGCCGCGGCAGCGAAGCGCGCCGAGAAGAGCCAAACCTGGTACGGCACCTTGTGGAAGTCGGTCGTGTCGGCGGGCGCGCGCTAATCCTCCTGATGACCGGAAACTCTTTGCCGACAGTCGATCCCGACGATCTGGCCGCCGTCGAACGTCAGCTCGGACGGCTGCCGCGCGGCGTCGTGGAGATCGCTGCTCGGTGTCCCTGCGGCTGCCCGGCGGTGGTGCGGACGCTGCCCAGACTGCCCGATGGCACGCCGTTCCCGACGTCGTTCTATGCGACGTGCCCCCGGCTGACCCGGGCGGTCGGCACGCTGGAGTCGCAAGGCCTGATGCGCGAGATGACCGAGCGCCTCGCGGCCGATTCCGAGCTGGCGGGTGCCTACCGGGCCGCGCACGAGGACTACCTCCGCCGTCGCGCCGAGCTCGGCGACGTGCCCGAGATCGAGGGCATCTCCGCCGGCGGGATGCCGGACCGGGTCAAGTGCCTGCATGTGCTCGTCGCCCATGCGATGGCGGTCGGCCCGGGCGTGAATCCCCTCGGCGACGAAGCACTTTCGGCGCTCCCGGCATGGTGGGAAGGCGGCTGTTGCACGGTGTTCACAGAAGGAGTCACCCCATGACCCGAGTCGGCGCAGTCGACTGCGGCACCAACTCGATCCGGTTGCTCGTGGCGGACGTCGACGACGGTTCGCTGACCGACGTCCTGCGACGCATGGAGATCGTCCGCCTCGGCAAGGGCATCGACATCACCGGACGCATCGCACCCGAATCGATGGAGCGCACGTTGCGCGTTGCCGGCGAATATGCCCGCCAGTGCGAGGAACTCGGCGTCGAGCGAGTGCGTTTCGTCGCCACTTCTGCCTCCCGGGACGCCGCGAACGCGGCCGAGTTCACGCGGGGCGTGTCCGACGCGTTCCAGCACTTCGGCACGGTGCCCGAGGTGATCAGCGGCAGCGAGGAAGCGCAGTTGAGCTTCCGCGGCGCGATCAGCGGCGCCGGGTCCGCCGCGCAATCGCCACACCTGGTCGTCGACCTCGGCGGCGGGTCCACCGAGTTCGTGCTGGGTGGCACCGAGGTGGAAGCCGCACGCTCGGTCGACATGGGCTGCGTGCGCTTCACCGAGCGCCACTTGCGCACCGATCCGCCCACCGACGCCGAAATCGCGGGCGCACTGCACGACATCCACGCCGCGATCGACCAGGCCGCCGTCGAGGTACCGCTCGCACGAGCCAGCTCGCTCATCGGGCTCGCCGGGTCGGTCACCACGATCACCGCGAACGCGCTGGGCCTCACGACGTACGACGCGGAGCGCATCGACGGCGCGGAGCTGCCGGTGGACCAGGTGCGCCGATCATGCGACTCGCTGCTGCACGCGACCCGTGCCGAGCGCGCGGCCCTTGGGTTCATGCACCCCGGGCGAGTGGATGTCATCGGCACCGGCGCGCTCATCTGGCGCACCATCGTCGAGCGCGTCCACGACGCGGCGGGTGTGGACACGGTGATCACCAGCGAGCACGACATCCTCGACGGGATCGCACTGAGCGCCGGCCCGTCGCGCGTCGGGTAGCGGGACTCGCGTCCGCAGGCCTCGACCGTCGAAGGTTGCGTATGCCGCGGGCGGATTCGCGTACGCAGGCCTCGACCGTCGAAGGTTAGGTACGTCGCCGCCGGCCTCGCCGGTTGGCAGAATGCCGGCATGACTCGCACCGACCCGACGCGAATTCCCGAGCTGATGTCGCGCGATCGCGGGCTACTGGACGCGCTGCTCGACGCCACCGTCCTCGCGCACGTCGCGTTCGTCACCGCGGACGGCACACCTGGTGTGCTGCCGACCGCGGCCATCCGATGGGGCGACGAACTCCTCGTCCACGGCTCTACCGGCTCGCGCTGGATGCGCCTGGCCGCGGGCGCGCCCGCGGTCGTGTCGATCGCAGTGGTTGACGGCGTCACGGTTGCCCGGTCCGCATTCGAGTCGTCGCTGCTCTATCGCAGCGCGGTGCTGTTCGGGTCTTTCCGGCGGCTCGAGGCGCAGGAGAAGGCTCGGGCACTGGCTGCGGTGACCGACCGTCTCATCCCCGGCCGCGTTGCCGAGGTTCGTGGCTCAACCCCTCGGGAACTGGCCGCGACGATGGTCCTGGCGATGCCGATCCGGGAGTGGTCGTTGCGGGTCTCGGATGACTGGGCCGAGGACCCCGAGCACGATGTCGCCGGCGACGCGTGGGCTGGCCAGGTGCGCTTCGGCGATCGTCCGGCCACTGTGTTGGGCGCCCCGGACCTGCGAGCCGGCATACCCGTGCCCTTGTCCGTCCAGGACTTGCGCGCCCGCCACTGACCTCGAACCTTTCAGCGCACGTGGTGGGCGGGCACTCGTCGACCGCTCCCAGCAGATAATGAGAATCGTTCCCTATTATCCTCGATGTCACACCCGAGGAGGTGCCGGTCGCCGCCGTGCGGCCGGTCCGGAATAGGAGAACGACGATGACTCGTGGACGTCTCGGCCGGTGGTCGGTCGCCCTTGCGAGCAGCCTGGCGCTCGCAACCCTCGCTGCTTGCTCGAGCTCGGGCGGAGGTTCGCACAGCGGCAGCCCGTCAGCCGGGGGCGGCTCGGCCACCGGTTCGGCGGCAAGCGCCGGGTCCGGCACGAAGATCGTCGCGGTCGGCGCGGAGAACGAATACGCCGACGTGATCAGCCAGATCGGCGGCAAGTATGTCGCGACGACTGCCATCATGAGCGATCCCAACACCGACCCGCACACCTTCGAGGCGTCGGCGGGGGTGTCCAAGGCCGTGCAGGCCGCCTCCCTGGTGGTGCAGAACGGCGTCGGCTACGACGACTTCATGGACAAGATCGAGAAGGCGTCCCCGAACTCCGCGCGCAAGGTCATCAACGTCCAGCAGTTGCGCGGCCTGCCGGACAGCACCCCGAATCCGCACCTGTGGTACGACCCGAAGACGATGCCTGCCGTGGCCGCCGAGCTGGTCAAGGACCTGTCGGCGATCCAGCCCGCGCACGCGGCATACTTCCAGGCGCAGGAGACCACGTTCCTCGCGGCGCTGAAGCCGTGGACCACGGCCCTGGCCACGTTCACCAAGGAGCACCCCAACGTGCCGGTCGCCACGACCGAGCCGGTCGCCGACTACATGCTGCAGGCCGCGGGCACTGACAACAAGACCCCATGGAGTCTGCAGGCGGCCATCATGAACGGCACCGACCCGTCGCCGCAGGATGTCGCCACCCAGTCGGGCTTGTTCAAGAACAAGCAGGTCAAGGTGTTCCTCTACAACCAGCAGGTCACCGACGACATCACCGCCAAGTTCCTGAAGGAAGCGCACGCGGCGGGCATCCCGGTCGTCGGCGTCTACGAGACGATGCCGACGGACGGATACACCTACCAGTCCTGGATGCTCGCCGAGCTGGACGCCCTGAAGAAGGCAGTGGTCAGTGGTACCTCCACTGAGAAGCTCTGAGGACGCGCCGGGGACGTATGGCGAGGGCGCCCCGCCGACCGGCGCTGACCTGTTGCGGCTGGACGACGTCAACGTCCGGTTCGGCGACCGGCAGGTGCTGCGCGACGTTGCGTTCGCCATCGAGCCGGGGCAGTTCGTCGGCCTGATCGGCTCGAACGGTGCCGGCAAGACAACGCTGCTGCGGGTCATCCTCGGGCTGCAGCGGCCGACCAGCGGCGCGGTGCATCTCGCCGCAGGCCACGAGCTCGGCGGGGCCGGCCGGCCCCGCCGGGCGCCGCTGGTCGGTTACGTGCCGCAGAAGGTGATGCTCGATCCCGACTTGCCGCTGCGGGCACGTGACGTCGTCGCCCTCGGCATCGACGGTCGCCGCCCCGGCATCGGGCTGCCCTCACGCAGCCGACTGGCGCTCGTCGACCGGCTGCTGGAACAGGTCAGCGCGACCCGGTTCGCCGACTCGCGGGTCGGCGAACTGTCCGGCGGCGAGCAGCAGCGCGTGCTCATCGCGCACGCGCTCATCGGGCGTCCGCGACTGCTGCTGCTGGATGAACCGCTGGCCAACCTCGACCTCAACGCCGGCCAGGACGTGGTGAACCTGCTGGCGCGCCTCGCGCACGAGCAGCAGATCGCCATACTCCTGTCGGCGCACGAGATGAACCCACTGCTGCCGGTGATGGACCGTGTCGTCTATCTCGCCGGCGGCCGCGCCGTGTCGGGCCGCACTGACGAGGTCATCCGGACCGACGTTCTCAGCGGGCTCTACGGCCGGCCGGTCGAGGTGTTGGAGGTGCAGGGCCGGGTGCTGGTCGTGGCCGGGCTGGAGACACCGGACCTGCCGGTGGTCTCGGCCGGCGCGCGGGCAACCCGGTGACCGCCGTGTGGGACGCGATCTTCCAGGCCGGCTTCTTCAGCAGTGACGAGGTGCAGGTGGCGCTGGTCGTCGGTGGCGTGGTGGCCGTGGTGTCCGGGGTCGTCGGGGTGTTCGCGGTGCTGCGCGGGCAGTCGTTCGCGGGACATGCCCTGGCCGACGTCGGCTCCACCGGCGGGTCCGGAGCGTTCCTGGTGGGCGCGCCACCGATGTGGGGATTCCTCGTCTTCAGCGTCGCGGGTGCGGCGCTGATGGAGCTCATCGGCATTCAGCGGGCCCGCGGGCGCGACCTCGCGACCGGCATCGTGCTGGGCGGCGCGCTCGGCCTGTCGGCGCTCTTCCTCTACGAGGACACCACCGTGCACAACACGACCGGCGCCACGATGACGGTGCTCTTCGGCTCCATCTTCGCGATCAGCAGCAGCCTCACCCCGTGGGTGGTCGCCCTGAGCGCGATCAGCACGGCCGGGGTCATCGTCTGCTACCGGCCGTTGCTGCTCGCCTCGGTGCATCCCGACCTCGCGGCAGCGGCCGGCGTGCCAGTGCGGCAGATCGGTGCGGTCTTCCTGGGCTCGCTGTCGGTCGCCGTCGCTCTCAGCTCCATCACGATCGGGTCCATCCTGTCCACGGCTCTGCTGATCGGCCCGGCGGCGACTGCCGTCCGGCTCGCCCGGCGGCCCGGCCTGGCCATGCTCTGGTCGGCGCTGATCGCGGTCGTCTCCGTCTGGCTCGGCGTGCTGCTCGCCTACGACAGCTACACCTGGCCACCGAAGCACCAGGCGTGGCCGGCCAGCTTCTTCGTCGTGGCGGTGGTTTTCCTGTTCTACCTGGGCGCCGACGCCGGCGTCTCGTTGCGTGCCCGGCTGCGTCGTCCGGCGGCCGGCCAGGTCGCGGGCGACGGGCCGGCCCCTGCGGGGGTGAGCGGCTGATGTTCACCGGTTTCATGGTCAACACCTGGATCGTCGCGAGCATCGTCGCCCTGATCGCGGGCGTCGTCGGCTCGTTCGTGGTGATGCGCGGCACCGCCTTCGCGGCGCACGCCATCCCGCAGGGTGCGTTCGCCGGCGCGGCACTCGCCGGTCTGATCGGGGTCGACACGATCCTCGGGCTCGGCGTGTTCTCCGTGATCGCGGCGCTCGGCATCGGCTGGCTGGGCCGCCGTGGCCGGCACGATGTCGCCGTCGCGCTCTCGCTGGTCGTGCTGCTCGCGCTCGGCTCGCTCTTCCTGAGCTGGAACACCGACTACGAGCCGGAGATCTTCTCCCTGCTCTTCGGGGAAGTGCTCGGCATCAGCAGCGACCAGGTCGCACCGACCGTGGTGCTGGCAGTGGTCACCATCGCGCTGATGGTGGTGCTGTTCCGTCCGCTGCTGTTCTCCTCGGTGCTGCCCGAGGTCGCCGAGGCGACCGGCCTGTCCACTCGGGCCATGGACCTGATCTTCCTGATCGTCCTGGCGCTGGCAACGAGCATGACGCTGCCGGTGGTGGGCGCGCTGCTCATCTTCAGCCTGATGATCGGGCCGCCCGCAGCGGCACGCTCGGTCACGGCGAATCCGATGACAGCACTGGGGATTTCGGTGGTTCTCTCGCTGGTGACCGTGTGGGTGTCGATCGCGCTGGCCTATCAGTGGAACCTGCCGGTCGGCTTCTTCGTGGGCACGATCTCCGCCCTCTGGTATGCCGTGGGCCGCGCCTGGCTGGCCTGGACGCGCAGGCGCCGGCGGGTCGCCGGGGACGACGTGGCCGAGGTCACAGTCCAGGCGGCACCGCTGGGTCGGTGTCGCCGGTGAGGTGGTCGTCAGCGTCCCGACGACGTTCGCGAAGCTGACGATCGACGACTGGCTGGACACCGTGCTGACCCAGGTGCACATTCTGGGAGCAGTGGTGTGGCTGGGCGGCTATAACCAGGTGGTGCTGCTGCCGCAGATCGAGCGGGCCTTGCGCGACGGCGACCGCATCACAGTCCGGCACGCGGTGCCCACGCACTTTCCGAAGGTGGCGCTCGTCGAGGCGGTGCTTGGGTTCGCCGTGCTCTGCATCGTGCCCTTCCTGACCGGCTCGGCGCGCAAGGAGTCGGGGAGCGGCGCGGCAGCCCCCTTCGACGGCCGGATCCTGTTCGTCGGCCTCGTGCTGGTCGCCACCATGCTCGCGTCGTTCTGGGCAACCGGGCAGCTGGCACGCGCCCGCACCCGTCGACCCCACCTGGCCCCCGTGCCCGACCCGGCCGACTGACCGGACATCGGTGCGGCTGAGCCGGACCACGCAGCATCGAGCGCGCGCCGCCTGCGTACGCTGGCACTCGCCCTCGTAGCCCAATTGGCAGAGGCAGGCGACTTAAAATCGCTCGAGTGCGGGTTCGAGTCCCGTCGGGGGCACCCGGATGCTCATCAAGAGCAGGTCGAGGGCCCGGGCGCCGAACCAGAAGCGAGGGGTGGACCCCATTGGGAAACGGCGTAGTTGTGCTGTCCGGGCCGCCGTGTTCCGGCAAGTCCGAGGTCGCTCGCCTGCTGTCGTCGCACTGGTCGACCACCGGGCGGCACTGCATCGAGGTCGACGCGGTCTTCACCATGCTGCTGCCGGGGTCGGACCGGAACAGTGCGGACAGAATGCTTGCGTATGACGCCGCTCACGCGGTCGCTCGCGCGCTCCTCGACCGCGGTCACACACCGATCCTCGAATGCACCTACAGCCGGCGGACCCAGCGGGCGGCTCTGGTGCAGGCGATCGCCGACCTCCCGGCGACCCCGCTGTGGGTCGTGGAGTTCTCAGTGTCTCCCGACGAAGCCGTCCGCCGTTTCCGGCAGAGCGCGGCGCACCGGGCGACGGACCTGACCGAGCACCTCGTGCGCGAACGGGCAGCGACCTTTCCCTACACCGATCGGGCTCTGCGGTTGAGGGACGACGATGCGTCCCCGGCGACCCGGGCACGGGAAATCTCCGGGTGGATACATCGCGAACCGGATCCTGTGGACAGGAACACCTGGGCAGCGGCGGGAAAGGACTGAGTTCGCTCCGCGCACTTCGCTCACTGCGCGGAACACCACGCCCCCCGCTCGCGTTGACTCATGTGACGGGTGTGGCGCACGCACGGCACTAGACTGTGTGCCAGAAATTGTTTGCATCCGGTTTCGACCACAGTAAGGGGCTGTCATGCCATCAAATCCGGTGTTCAACCGGTTCAACGACGACCTGTCCAAGGGGCGGTTGCCCGAGGCCCAGCCCCAATACGGCCAGTTCGGCACCCCGGAGCAGCAGCAGGCTGCACGCTACGGGTACCCCCAGCAGGGGTACCCGCAACAGGGTTACCCCCAGCAGGGTCAGTTCGGCCAGCCGGCGCCCGACTTGGAGAAGATGTATGGCGCGCCGGCCGCGACAGCGGCGCAGTCCGGCCGGATGACGCTCAACGACGTGGTCACCAAGGCGCTCGGCCTCTTCGGGGTGCTGCTCGTCTTCGCCGCGATCGGCTGGTTCGTCGGCAAGGAGAACCAGGGCGCCGGCATGGCGCTGTGGCTCGGCGGCATGTTCGTCGGCCTTGCGATCGGCTTCATCATCTCGTTCAAGCGGGTCATCTCGGTGCCGCTGATCGTGGCGTATGCCGTCTGTGAAGGCCTTTTCGTCGGAGCGGCGAGTGGTTTCTTCAACACCGTCTACCCGGGCGTCGTCGCCGAGGCGGTCCTCGCCACCCTGTGCGTCTTCGCGGGCATGTTCGCCGGCTGGAAGTTCGGGCTGATCCGCGTCACCGACCGCTCCCGCAAGATCTTCGGGCTGATGGCGATCGGCTACCTGCTGTTCGCACTTGTCAACGTGGTGCTCGTCTGGACCGGTGCCATCGGCAACCCGTTCGGCGTCGGCGGCACCGGCCCGCTCGGCATCATCATCAGCGTCATCGCGGTCGGCCTCGCGTCCTACTCGCTGGCCATCGACTTCGACTCCATCCAGCGTGGCGTCAACGCCCGGCTGCCGGAGAAGTACTCCTGGCTGATGGCGCACGGTCTGCTCGTGTCGGTCGTCTGGCTCTACATCGAGCTGCTGCGCCTCTTCGCCCGCCTGCAGAGCCGCTGATCCTGGCGGCGGACAACGCTCCACAGATCGAGCACGCGGTCCCGTCGGACCGCGTGCTCGATCTGTTTGCCGTGCCCGCGGACCTGCGCGCGCTGCCCGGGGGCCAGGGCGGTTCGGTCCTCGCGGGGGATCTGGTGCTCAGTCCCGGCCGCGACGCCGTCATCGCCGATGCGCTCAGCCCCGTGGTCGCCCGGCTCGCGGTCACTCTCGACACACGGCCGAAGCGCCGCCCGCGCGACCTGCGCATCGCCATGCCCATCCCCGCGCGGGACGGCAGCTGGACGGTCGAGGGCTGGAGCGCGAGCCGCTACGAGCCCGGCACGGTGACGTGCTCCGACCCGGCCGTGGTGCGTGCGGCCGGTGCGCTGCTGCACGCCGAATTCGCTTCTGCCGTCACGGACTGGCCGCTCTCGCGGCAAGAGCCGCGGCACCGGTGGGACCGTGCGGAGCGGGCTGCGTTCGGACCGGATACCCCGGATCTCGGCTCGTACGCCGCGGGCCAGGCCGCTCTCGCCGCCGATCTGCTCGCCCTGCGCGACGGCCAGCCGATCGGCCCGGCCCAGCTGGTCCACGCCGATCTCGCCGGGAACGTGCTGCTGGACGGTGCCGGAGCCCCGGTCGTCATCGACGTCGCACCCTACTGGCGGCCGATGTTGTGGGCCGATGCCGTGTGCGTCCTGGATCTGGTCAGGTGGTTCGGCGCCGACCCGGGGCTACTTCGCGACTGGACGGCCGGCGCGCGTCGTCAGGCGATGATCCGCGCCGCGGTCTTCCGGGTGCTGTCCGACATCGATCCCGACGTCGAGCGCTACCGCTGCACGCTGGAATCGCTGCTAGGGAAGTGACCGGCGCAGCTCGGTCAGGCCCCGGGAGACCAGTTCGTCCAGGCCCGCGCGCCGGGCGTCATACACCATGACCGTGAGCTGATCGAGGAGCGTCGCCGGCCCCAGCTCCGGTATGGCGAGCCGCTCCCGGCCGGCAGCCTCTCGTGTCGAGTCCGCTAGCTGCTGCGCGAATCCCCGCAGCAGTGCTGCGTTTTCGACGGCAACCGGTTCGGGAAGCTCGCGCCATCGCCGGGCGATCCGGCGCAGCTCGGCCGGAATGTCCTCCACGGGTCCGGAGCGCTCAGGAAAGCCGCTCGTAGATGATCGCCATGCCCTGGCCGCCGCCGACGCACATCGTCTCCAGGCCGAGGGTGCCGTCGGCCTCCTGCAGCCCGTTGAGCAGCGTGGTGGTGATGCGCGCACCCGTCGAGCCGAACGGGTGGCCGAGGGCGATCGCGCCGCCGTGGACGTTGAGCTTGTCGAAGTCCATGCCGAGGTCGTCCGCCGACGGCAGCACCTGGGCGGCGAACGCCTCGTTGATCTCGTAGAGGTCCAGGTCGGCGATCGTCATACCCGCGCGTTGCAGCGCCTGACGTGACGCCTCGACCGGGCCGAGGCCCATGATCTCGGGGGAGAGGGCCGAGACGCCGGTCGACACGACGCGGGCGAGCGGCGTGATGCCGAGTTGCTTCGCCTTCGTGTCGCTCATCACGACCACGGCCGCGGCACCGTCGTTGAGCGGGCAGCAGTTGCCGGCGGTCACGGTGCCGTTCTCCCGGAAGACCGGCTGCAGCGTCGACACCTTCTCCAGGGTCACGCCGGCGCGCGGGCCGTCGTCGGTGCTGACCACAGTGCCGTCCGGCAGGGTCACCGAGGCGATCTCCCGGGCGAAGAACCCGTCGGCGATCGACTGCTCGGCGCGGTTCTGGCTGGTGACGCCCCACTCGTCCTGGCGCTCGCGGCTGACGCCACGCAGCGTCGCGACGTTCTCCGCGGTCTGCCCCATTGCGATGTAGATGTCGGGCAGGTTGCCCTCGTCGCGCGGGTCGGTCCAGGTGCTGTTGTCCTTCGCGATCTGCTCGCTGCGGGCGATGGCGCTCGCGAACTTCGGGTTCTGCGAGTCGGTCTTGCTGCCTCCGGCACCGGAGAACGCGGCATAGCGGGACACACATTCGACGCCCGCGGAAATGAAGACATCGCCTTCACCCGCCTTGATCGCGTGTGCGGCCATCCGCGTGGTCTGCACCGACGAGGAGCAGAACCGGTTGACCGTCGCACCCGGCAGGTGATCCCAGCCGCCGAGCACCGAGACGACGCGCGCCATGTTGCTGCCGTGTTCGGCCGATGGCTCAGCGCAGCCGAGGTAGAGGTCTTCGACGAGCTTCGGATCCAGCCCGGGCACCCGGTCCAGCGCCGCCTGGATCACTTGCACGCTCAGGTCGTCCGGCCGGATGTCCTTCAGCGACCCCTTGAACGCGCGGCCGATCGGCGTGCGTGCTGCGGCGACGATGACTGCTTCGGGCATGTGGTCCTCCGTTGTGGCACCTGGGCTCCGTTCGTTGCGCCGTCAGTGTAGGAGGCTGCTCTGGTGCACCTTCGCCCGGTTCAGCCGCGCAGCGCCTCCGCCGCGGCGGCGATCACCTCCGCGTCGCCGCCCTGGCCCGGTTTCCAGGGCACGGCGAGGCCGTCCTCGGCATACCGGGGGACGACGTGCAGGTGGAAGTGGAAAACGGTCTGCCAGGCAGCGGCCCCGCAGCAGTTGATCAGGTTGACACCGTCGGCAGGCAGCGACGACAGGGCGCGCTTGGCGATCTCCTGTGCCTTGAGGACCACGCTGGTCAGGTCGGCCGGGCCGATCGTCGTCAGGTCGGTCGTATGCCGCTTGGGTATGACGAGGGCATGCCCTCGCGTGCCGGGGTTGATGTCCATGAAGACGTAGGTGTCCTCGTCCTCGGAGACCTTCGTCGAGGGAATCTCACCCGCGATGATCTTGCAGAAGATGCAGTCAGCGGCCTCGGCATTCATGGCACAGATTCTACTGTCCGGTGCCCTCCACTGTCTGGCGTCCGGCCCGTTCGGTCTCGTCCTGCCCCGTCCCGGGCTCGCCTGCCTCCGCTTCGGGTCCGGCCGGCTCGGCGGGCAGCGGCTGCCGGTGACGGCGTAACAGGACCGCCCACGGGCCGCGGACATTGCGGGCGACACCGTCGACCTGGGTGCCGGACACCTCCGTGCCGGGATCGCGAGCTGCCCGTCTCGCCGCGGACGAGACGGTCCGCACTGCCTCGCCACGCATCCGGTCCGGTTTGCGGCCGGTGTCGGGAGAGGTCTGGCCGAGCGCGTCGAGCACGCTGGGCAGCAGCGCCGACGCAGCACGCGCGTAGCCGGCCGCCGACGGGTGGAAGCGGTCCTTGGAGAACATCACGGACGGGCTGTCGGAGAACTCGTGGCCGAGCAGATCGCCGAGTGACACGGTCCGGCCGCCGAGTTCCACCACCGCCACGGTCTGCGCCGCCGCGAGGTGTCGCGACCACCGCCGGGCCAGTTGCCGCAGCGGCTGCGGCACCGGCTTGATGACGCCGAGGTCCGGGCAGGTGCCGACGACGACCTCGCTGCCCGCGTCGCGCAGCCGGCGGACTGTCTCAGCGAGATGGGCGACTGCATCGGTCTGGGACAGCCGGCTGGTGACGTCGTTGGCGCCGATCACTATCAGTGCCACGTCCGGGTGCGGCAGCTGCGTGAACGCCAGCTCGAGCTGACCGTCCAGGTCGGGGGAGGTGGCCCCCACGACGGCGACGTTGACCAGCCGCACCGGGCGGCCCGCGTGGGCAGCCACGGCGTTGGACACGATCGCGCCGACGGTCTGGGTGGCGTTGTCGGCGCCCATGCCCTTGGCCGTCGAGTCACCGAGCACCAGAAGCTCGATGGGTTCGCCGGGCCCGGCCCCGTAGATTCCGTTGTCGTCCGGTGCCCCGTCGAACGGCTGGCCGACGACGCGCCTGGCGATCAGCGCCTCGCCCTTGAGCACACCCCAGCCCCCAAGGACGCCGGCGGCGCCCACTCCGGCGCCGCCGGCGACATACGTCGCTGCCTTGCGCGCTATCGATCCCCGACTCATGGTGCTCCGGATCACCCTCCACTTGCGCCTCGTCCGTGGCCCCATGCTCTCACTCGGCTGCTCGGCCGCCGTCGCCGACTGAGTGGCACGCGCCACAGGACGATCCGGCATCTGAGACGATCGACCCATGAAGTTCGCGGAGCACATCGTCGAGTTGGTGGGCGGAACGCCCTTGGTCCGGTTGTCGAAGGTCACCGAAGGGATCGCCTGCACCGTCCTGGCAAAGGTCGAATACGTCAATCCCGGCGGCTCGGTCAAAGACCGCATCGCCCTGCGGATGATCGAGGCTGCCGAGGCGTCTGGAGCCCTGCAGCCCGGCGGGACCATCGTCGAGCCGACCTCGGGCAACACCGGTGTCGGCCTGGCACTGGTGGCGCAGCGGAAGGGCTACCAGTGCATCTTCGTGTGCCCCGACAAGGTGAGCGAGGACAAGCGCAACGTGCTGAAGGCGTATGGCGCAGAGGTCGTCGTCACGCCGACGTCGGTGCCGCCGGAGCACCCGGACTCCTACTACAGCGTCTCCGATCGCATCGCCGCGGAGACGCCGGGCGGCTGGAAACCCGATCAGTACTCCAACCCCGAAGGTCCCAACTCCCACTACCACTCGACCGGACCGGAGATCTGGGCCGACACCGACGGCGAGCTGACCTCGTTCGTGGCCGGCATCGGCACCGGCGGCACGATCACCGGCACCGGCCGCTTCCTGCGCGACGTGTCCGCTGACCGGGCGGGCGGCCGGGTGCGGATCATCGGCGCCGACCCGGAAGGCTCGGTCTATTCCGGTGGTTCGGGACGGCCGTACTTGGTCGAAGGGGTCGGCGAAGACATGTGGCCGCGAGCCTACGATCCGTCGGTCGTCGACGAGGTCATCGCGGTCAGCGACGCGGAGTCGTTCGAGATGACCCGTCGCCTCGCGCGCGAGGAAGGACTGCTCGTTGGCGGATCGTGCGGTATGGCGGTCGTCGCTGCGCTCCGGCACGCGGCGACGCTGCCCGCGGAGGCGACGGTCGTGGTGCTGCTGCCCGACTCGGGCCGTGGCTATCTGTCCAAGATTTTCGACGACGAGTGGATGGCCAGCTACGGCTTCTTGCCCGGTCAGGCGGACGGCCGCACGGTCGGCGACGTCCTCGCCGCGAAGGTGGGCGGCTTGCCGGCGCTGGTGCACACGCACCCGAACGAGACGATCCGCGACGCGATCGAGATCCTGCGCGAATACTCCGTCTCGCAGATGCCCGTCGTGAAAGCGGAGCCTCCGGTCATGGCCGGCGAAGTCGCCGGGTCGGTCAGCGAACGCGAACTGCTCGACGCCCTGTATGCCGGCTCGGCGCATCTCGCCGACCCGGTCGAGCACCACATGGAGGCGCCGCTGCCGATGATCGGCGCGGGCGAGCAGGTGTCGGCCGCGCGCGAGCTGCTGGGGAAGCACGACGCGCTGATGGTGGTCCAGGACGGCAAGCCGGTCGGTGTGCTGACCCGCGCCGACCTGCTCGGCCTGCTGGTCGACTGACCCCCGGGTCGCCGGATTCGTTGGAACGGCGCCGATTTGGAAGTTCCGCGCTCCGTGGGCTACTGTTCTACATGTCAGCCCAACGGGGCGCGAACGGAGAGCGAGAGCTCACCGGGCAAAGCTCACGGACGACTGGATGATCGGATTTTGTGTCCGGCCAGGAGCCTGCTAGGCTGACAACGTCGCTCGGAGCCAAGTGCGCGAGAGTCGAGATCATCGACTTGCCGCCCAAGAGACGAGCGAAACAACGAAAAGCAGTCCTTGTCGACAGCCGGATACCGGCGACTCGATAAGTGTCTGGTCGTTTTTTGAGAACTCAACAGCGTGTCGAGTGATTGATGCCAATTGTTTGTTGGTTGATTGGTTTTGTAGCATTTTTTGCTCTTGATCAGT
>NZ_RJJQ01000040.1 GCF_003724155.1 Flexivirga caeni
ACGCCTGGATCAACAAACCACCCGAGGAAGAACAGGAGGACCAACAACCAGCTGCTTAAGAACCGCTGGCCCCAAACATCTTGACAAATTCCGACCACGAAGCAGTCCGTCGCTTGTGGACGCTCTTCCGGCACGAGATGTCCGCCTTCACCGGGACGCTTCCGGACTCCTATGGCCGATATCGCGCAGGACGCCTTGAGAACGCTCTTGCCGGCAGACCGGGCTGGTGCTCATGGCAGCTGACAGCCGGTCCGCACCCGGTGGCGTTCGCAGTCGCCCGAGCCCTCGACGAACCACGGCACGTGCTGAGCAGCTTTTTCGTGGTGATTCCGGCCCGACGGGAGGGCGTCGGTGCCATGTTGGCGACCGCGGTCATCGACTCGCACCCAGGGCGGTGGAGCGTTGCCTATCAGGACGAGAACACAGCCGCCGCCCAGTTCTGGCGGCATGTTGCAGAGGGGCTCGACCCGGATTGGTGGCACGAGCACCGACCCGTCCCCGGGCAGCCCGACCTGGTGCCGGACAGCTGGATCCATCTCGACACGACACAGCCCTGTCCGTGAGCCAGCCGAACTGACGTACGTGCCGATCGATGGGATCGCGCAGCGCTTATCGGGTGCCGTCCGGCGGGGCTCCGCGGTCGCCGGACGCGCCGCGCGGCGCCTCGGCTCAATGTAGATATTTGCCGGCATTGTGTTCACATTAGAAAACATCCTGCACTGAGAGGTCGCGCGGGTAGGTGGCCACGTGGCGGTGCGGTGGAGCGTACTTGGCGGCTCGACGGGCGTTGAGACGGCAGTCGAGCCGCCGTGAGGCTGCGGACGTAGATGTATCTCGTCCGTTTGCCTTCGCGGTGAAATTGACCCGCGGGGCCACGATGGGTCGCTGACTGTGGCGGCAGGGGCCGAGGTTCACAGCCCGAGGTCGGGACCGTCTCGGCGGAGGTCGCGTGCGGCGGTCCGTCCTTGGAGTGTGGCACGCAGGTGTCGGTCTCGATCGGCTGCTGCCTGGCGTGCTGTGCCGGCCTCGACGGGCCTCGCCGCGACCTTACTGGGGGGGAGGAGGGGAGCTAGTCGTCGACGGTCTCGGGGACCGGTCGCCCGTCTTGGTCCGGTGTGAGCAGCCCCCGCAACGACAGTGCCAGCGCCGCGGCGCAGAGCCCGCCGACGACGACCAGGCCCACCCACACGCCGCCGAGCCCGTTCCCGATCAGCGGCGCCGCGGTGAGCGGCCCGACGATCGACGTGACGCCGAAGACCAAGGAGCCGATGGAGTTGTAGCGGGCGCGCAGCTCGTCGTTCGCGAGGGCGTTGGTGAGCGCGGGCAGCATCGGCGAGAACAGCGTCTCGGCCACCGCAAACACCGCCGCGCACGCGAAGGTGGCCAGCACCGGCGTCGGACCCAAGCTCCGCGCCGCGCCGCCCGCCCCGAGGAGCAGCCACGACAAGGCGACGACCAGCCCGGCGACCGCGAGGGCGCGGCTGCGCGAGCGCCCGTGCAGCCGGGAGCTGACAAAGGTCTGGGTGCAGGTGATCACGACCGTGTTCGCGACCAGTCCCCACGCGACCACCCGCGTCGAGACGTGCGACACGCCCGTCGCGAACGCGGGGAGCCCGACCTCGAACTGCGCGTACCCGCAAGCCGTCAGCAGCAGCGAGAACGCGAACAGCCGGCGGAACGCGCGGTTGGCGAAGACCTCGCGATAGCCGCCGGCCGAGCCGGTGCCGCCGTCGCCGCGGGAGAGCTGCCGTCCGATGTGCGGGATCGTGAGCAGCACCAGGACCGGCAGCGCCCAGGAGACGCCGTCGACGAGGTAGAGCGCCCGGAACGAGCCCGGGTCGCGTACGTTGGCGATGAACCCGCTGACCAAACCGCCGACGCCGATGCCGAGATTCATCAACGCGAACGAGAGCCCGTACACCCGCTGCCGCTCGTGACGTCGTGCACCACCTCGACCTGCTGTCCGATGGACCCGCGCCTGCCGATGCCCTGAGGCTGGCTCGGCTGACGATCGAAGCATTGATCGCGCAGCCGCTTCCGGGGGTGTGGGGCGACGAGGAGGCGGTGCTGATGGGCACTGGACGATTGTCTCTTCCGGACGGGATCGGCCCCGTGGGCGATCTGCTTCCGGCTTTCAGCTGACGGCCGCGCTCGAGCCCGCTACTTCGTGCTACCTGTTTCGCTCCACGATGTTGAACCGGCGTGTCGCTGCCCGTCGATCGCCATGTGTCCTTTGGCCTGCAGGAACGCTGTCCGCGTCGAGGGACGGGAGTAGTCGCATCTACTTCAACTCCCGTTGTTTACTGGCCGATAATCTATATTATGTCAAGCACTACCCTGCGTATTGCATCAGATGAATCATCCGTCTGACCCTCCACCACTACCCCATGCAAGATCGGCGGCAGGTCGCTGACCTGCACGAATAGCTGTAGGTGGACGGTGAATCGATGCTGGCAGCGATTTCTTGAGCTGACGTCACGCCGTGCGTTGTCGTGACACGCCGCTGACCTGCGTGAATGCGTGCTGTTCTCATCTGATGCATCATTGAATCACTGGATGTAACCGGATTTGCGAGGGCTTCGATGCAGATAGACGACGCGGGACGGGTCCACCTGGTGCAGTCGATGCCGGTCCTCCGGCCCGACGAGCAAGTGCTCACGATGATGCTGGACGGGTGGCGCAACCAGCAGCTCGCCGGGAACCTGCAGTTCGCCACGATTGACCCGAAAATCCGTCTGGTGCAGCGCTTCGTCGACCACGTCAACGAGGACCCCTGGAACTGGACCCTGGCCATGGTCGAGGAATTCTCCGCCGACCTGCGGACCGTCAAACACATCGCCCACTCCACGCTGCGCAGCTACCACTCGGCATTGCGCGCGTTCACCAGCTACATCAGCAGCCCCAACTATGGCTGGGACCGCATCTGCGAGAAGTACTTCGGCACGCATCCGGCTCAGGTGTTCTTCGACTGGAACACCGCCGGCCACGTCCAGGAGTGCGACGCGCAACCGACCAAGCGCCCGTACACCCGCGAGGAGACCAGTGCGCTGTTCGATCACGCTGACGACGAGGTCGAAAGGATTGGCAAGTCGGGCCGCAAAGGGTGGCAGGCCGCCTACCGCGACGCCGTGATGATGAAGGTCGCCTACGCCTACGGGCTCCGCTTCAACGAGCTGCGCCACCTGCACACGGTCGACTTCGCACGCAACCCACATGCCCGGGAGTTCGGACTGCAAAATCCGCTACGGCAAAGCCCGACGAGGCTCACCGCACAAAACCTCGCAGCGTCCTGACCGTCTGGCGCTGGACACCCGGCGTGGTCGAAGACTGGCTCGCCAACGGCCGCCGCGAACCTGGCACGCTCGACCTGTTCCCCAGTGAACGTCGCGGCCTTGTCGTCGAGTCAACGCTGATCCGCCGCGTGCGCCGATACTGCGAGGAACTCGGCCTCTCCGACGGCCTGGACCTGCACTCCTTCCGACGCTCCTACGCGACGCACCTGCTCGAAGCAGGCTGGGATCCACGCTTCGTGCAGGACCAGATGGGGCACGAATACGCATCTACGACCGGCATCTATCAATTCGTGTCCGATGAGTTCCGACGCTCCACGCTGCGCGCCGCACTCGACCGTACGGTGAAGGAAGCAATGGCACGCACGACCGAGGACGGATCATCATGAAGCGCAAAGTCGACTACACCTGGCGGCTATCTGACCCAGATCCGCGAGTAGCTGATTGGCTTCGGCCGCGGGTGTGGTTCTGATGTCGGGTTCTGCGTGTTCGCAGTATTTTTCGTGGTTCGGGC
>NZ_RJJQ01000041.1 GCF_003724155.1 Flexivirga caeni
TGTCAAGGGCCAGTGATTTCTGCCCAGGGGCGGTCGTGAGACCTGCCCGGTGACGGTCACGAGAATTGCCCGGTGATGGCCGTGGGATCTGCCCCGTGTGGGTGCTGGCCATCGTGGGTCGTGGCTGGTTCAGCTCAAGGGGTTCACCCCCTGTCCGGTGAGTGCTTGGGACAGGCGGATGCTGTCACCGCTGGTCTGACAGACGTGGGCGTGGTGCAGGAGCCGGTCGACGGTGGCGGTCGCGAGGGTCTTGGGCATCAGCTCGTCGAACGCTGCGGGGTGCAGGTTCGAGCTGACCGCGACGGAGCGTTTCTCGTACGCTGCGTCGATCAGCCGGTACAGGCACTCGGCAGCGTCGGCAGCTACCGGCAGCAAGCCGATGTCATCGATTACGACCAGGTCTGCTCGCAGGACCCGGGCGATGGCCTTGGCCACGGTGTCGTCGGCGCGGTGCCTGCGCAGCAGCGCACCGAGGTCTTCCAGGGTGAACCAGGCCACCCGCAGGCTTTGCTCGACGGCCTGTTGCCCGAGTGCTTCGAGCAGGAACGTCTTCCCGGTCCCGGACGGCCCGCACACCACGAGGTTCTCTCGGCGGCCGATCCATTCCAGGGTGCGCAAGGCTTGCTGGGTTGGTGCCGGGATCGAGGACACCTCGGGTTTCCATGCGGCGAACGTTTTCCCGGTGGGGAACCCGGCCGCGGCGCGGCGGGTCGCCAGGGCGGAACGTTCCCGCCCGGCGGACTCGGCCTCGAACAGGGCGCGCAGCACCTCAACCGGTTCCCATCGTTGGGTTTTCGCGGTCGCCACGACCTCGGGCGCCAGAGCTCGGATGTGCGGCAGCCGCAACCGGCGCAGCAGCGTTTCGACGTCGTCGGGTAACGGCGGCGCGGCCGGAACTCCAGCAGCTGGTGCCGTCCTCGTCGCCGTGTTCACGCCGTCACCACCGTGTCGTCGTCACCGTCGAGCAGCGGCAGCTGTGGTGTGATCACGCCCAGGGCGGCCCAGCCGGCGGTGCCCTGAGTCAGCGAGTGGCCCTCGCCCGCCCGACTGGTCGGCCCGGACGCGGTGAGGCTCTTGTGGTGGTCCAGGATCGAGGCCAGGTCGCCCTCGGCGAACCGGGCGTGGACCGCGGCATGGCCCAGCGCCCAGTCCACGTCCTTGGCGTCGAACAGTTTGGCCAGGGCCACGGCTTGGGCCATCTTGACCCGGATCTTGGTGGTGCCCGCGGCGGCGGCCTCGGTCAACCACAACCGGGCACCGTTGCCGATAGCCAGGAACGCTGCCTCGGATTCGTTACGTGCCAACGGTTTCCGGTCCAACGCACCGGCTGGTGCGGGCGGGAAGTGCGCGTCGTCGATCTTCGGGCTGCCCGGGGTCGCGCGGGCGTGCCGGGCCACCTCGATCGGCCCTTGGTCACCGACGTGCACGATGACGACCTGCTCGTCAGCGCCTCGGCCGTGGACCCGCACCCACACCGTTTGTGCGAGCAGGCCGGCCGGGACCGAGTACTGCCCGCCCTCGAAGGCCACCATCGGCGTCTTGGCCGCCACGGTGCGCGTCACCCCGAACGCGACGGTGTGCGGTACCGCCGGGACCGGGTGCAGCCGGGCTTGTTCTTCGGCGAGCATGTCGGTCGGTGCCCGGCGGGTGACCCGGTGTACCCGGGCGTTGACGTCCTGGCAGAACGCCGCTTCCAGATCCGCGAACGACTCGTAGGCGTCCAGCAGGTTGGTGTCCTTGGGGACCAGGTCGGCCTTGGCGATCTTCACACTGGACTCCGACCCGCCCTTGGACGCCGGGTCGCACGGCACACACGTGTGCACCGTGAGCCCGTAATGCCTTGAGAACTCGACGATTCCGGCGTTACGGACCGGGATCCCCGCCACATGCTCCACTGTCACCGTCTTCTCGTTATCGGTCAGCAGGTAGGTAGGCGTGCCGCCGATCCGGCGCAACGTGACATCCAGCGCGGCCATCACGCTCGGTGCGGTCTTGTCCCGGATCGCCAGCACCACCCGAAACCTCGACCACGCCAACCACGCCACGAACAACGTCGTGCGGATCCCGTCAATGAGCGGTCCGTCACCGAAGTCGTACTGCAACCACATGCCCGGCTCTGTCACCCACGGCCGGTGCACCCGCACCCGCCCGAGCCGGTAGTTCTTCTTCACCGCTGCGACCGCGCGGCGGGTGGTCCGCTCGGACCCGGTGTACCCCAGCGCGACGAGCTTGTCGTGCGCGACGTCCGCGCGCAGCTTGCCCTGCGAGCGGTCGATCCATTCCTCCACCTTCGGCAAGAACTCATCGATCAACTGTGGCCGGGCCACCGGCCGGTCCGGCAACGCGCCAGCGTCCCTGGCAGCGACATACTTGGCGACCGTGTGGTGCGAGACCCCGGACAACTCACCGGCATCACGCAACGACCCGGTCAGGTCGAACGCTTCCAACATGTTCATGATCTCCTCGGCAGACTTCACGGTGTCCCTCCTGGGGGCGGTCGGCGCTTCAGCACCGCTAACCGCACCCCAGGAGGGGCCTTGACCGCGGGACGCGGCAAGGCACACAGAATTCGTGTCGGGCAGATCCCATGACCGCCAGCGGGCACTTCTCATGACCGCTACCGGGCAGCTACCTGACCGCCCCCGGGAATTTTTTCGTGGCCGCCGTCA
>NZ_RJJQ01000042.1 GCF_003724155.1 Flexivirga caeni
CAGGGATGAAGCCGACGCCGATGGGGTCGTGTGGCCGGAGTTGGAGTACGCCGAGTTCCAGGTACTGAGGATGCAAACCAAGCTGCACCAGTGGGCTACCGGTGATCCTCACCGGCGGTTTGATGATCTGTTCAACCTCGTAGTCGATCCCGCGTTTCTGGTGGTGGCGTGGGCTCGAGTGCGGGGTAACAAGGGCGCCCGTTCGGCTGGCGTGGATGGGCGGACTGCCTATTACGTGGAGCGCGAACGCGGCATGGAAGCGTTCCTGGAGCAGGTGCGGACCGCGGTGCGGTCCCGCACGTTTGCTCCGATGCCGGTGCGGGAGCAGCTGATTCCCAAACCGGGGACGCGTAAACGGCGACGGTTGGGTATCCCAACCGTGACCGACCGTGTCGTGCAGGCGTCCTTGAAGTTGGTGTTGGAGCCCATCTTCGAGGCCGACTTCCGGTCGTGCTCGTACGGGTTCCGGCCGAACCGGCGCGCCCATGACGCGGTCGCCGAGGTGCGTTACTTCACCAGCAAGCCCCGCTGTTACGAGTGGGTGGTGGAGGGCGACATCACGGCGTGCTTCGACGAGATCTCGCACCCGGGCCTGATGGACCGGGTGCGCGGTCGGATCGGGGACAAACGTGTCCTGGCGCTGGTCAAGGCCTTCTTGAAGGCAGGCATCCTCAGCAAGCAGGACGGCCTGCGTTCGAGTGACACCGGCACCCCGCAGGGCGGGATCCTCTCGCCGCTGCTCGCCAATATCGCCTTGTCGGTCCTGGATGAGCATTTCCAGGACCACTGGCGATCGTGGAGCAAGTGGACACGAGAACGACGCCGAGCCGACGGGTCCGGGGTGTGGAAGTTCGTGCGGTATGCCGACGACTTCGTCATCCTGGTCCGTGGTGACCGCGCCCTCGCCGAAACCCTCCGGGATCAAGCAGCGGCCGTGTTGACACCCATGGGCTTACACCTATCGGAGGCCAAGACGCTGATCACGCATATCGATGAGGGGCTGGATTTCCTCGGGTGGCGCATCCAGCGCCATACCCGGCGGAACGACGGCCGCAGATTCGTGTACACCTACCCGTCCAAGAAGGCCCTCAAAGCCGTCATGGCGAAAGTGAAAGCGATCTGCCGACACGATCTCAACGTCGACCTGGCCACCGTGCTGTACCAGTTGAACCGGGTGCTGCGCGGCTGGACCGCCTACTTCCGTCCCGGAGTCTCCTTCGCGACGTTTGACTACCTACGCTCGTATGTCTGGGCGCGGGTCGTCGACCGGTTGCGGCGCAAACACCGGGGAAAGATCACCTGGAAGAACCTTCGGCGCAAGTACATGGCCGGAGGATGGTGGCCCACCACCGAGGAGGTGACCTTGTTCAATCCGACCAGTGCCCGGACTACACGGTACCGGTACCGCGGTGAACGAATCCCCTCCCCGTGGCCGATCGCCAGTTGAGCATCACACCACCCGCTGCGACTCGCGGAGAGCCGGATGCGGTGAGAGCCGCACGTCCGGTTCGGGAGGCGGGCCGCGGAAACGGACCGGTCGCAAGGCCGGCACCGCACCGCGGTCCGACCTCACGTGGTCAAGGTCCGCGACGGCCAGGTCGCCAACAGGCCGTTCTACGCCGCGATCGGCGTGACCGTGGATGGGTGCAAGGACGTGCTCGGGCTGTGGGCCGGCACCCCGGGTGACGGGGAGGGTGCGAAGTACTGGCTGGCGGTGTTGACCGAGCTGAAGAACCGCGGCGTGGCCGACACGATGTTCGTGGTCTGTGACGGCCTGAAGGGGCTGCCGGAGGTGGTGGCCACGACGTGGCCGGACGCGATCGTGCAGACATGCGTGATTCACCTGCTACGTAACAGTTTCCGGCTCACTAGCAGGAAGTACTGGGACCAGATCGCCAAGGAGTTGAAGCTGGTCTCTCCCCCGCAAGCGGGAGGTACCCCCTCCGCGCCGACGGCGGCAGCGGCACGATCCGAGTTCGAGAAGTTCACCGGCTCCTGGGGTGCCCGGTATCCGGAATTTGTCAAGATGTTTGGGGCCAGCGGTTCTTAAGCAGCTGGTTGTTGGTCCTCCTGTTCTTCCTCGGGTGGTTTGTTGATCCAGGCGT
>NZ_RJJQ01000043.1 GCF_003724155.1 Flexivirga caeni
GAACTACTCATCAAAAATCAGGTTCCTCAACTCGCCCTGCAGGGGTCAACTTTGCTAACGGGCACTGGACTCAACTCACCTTGACACGCAGGGCGTTCGCGCTCCACGTAATAGGCAGTCCGCCCATCCACGCCAGCCGAACGGGCGCCCTTGTTACCCCGCACTCGAGCCCACGCCACCACCAGAAACGCGGGATCGACTACGAGGTTGAACAGATCATCAAACCGCCGGTGAGGATCACCGGCAGCCCACTCTTGCTGCGTCAGAGATCGCTAACCAGGGACCGGTTTTAATTCTCCTCGTCCTTGCTGGTTGGATTCGCAACCAGAGCAAGGAGAGAACTGATGGTCAGTAGGGATGCTACGAGCGGTACCGCGACTGGTGGGCCGAGGCGGGGTAAGCGTAAGAAGCTCGCGCCGTCGCAGAAGTATGAGATCTACACCTCAACCCTGACATCCTCGGCGACGCAGCGGGAGCTGGCCGAGCAGTACGGGGTGGACCGGACCACGATCCGGGCGATCTGCGCCACGGCGAAGCAGGGTGCCCTGGACGCGTTGGCGGCGGCCGTGCCCGGCCGGCGGGGCAAGTCCGCCGAGCAGGCCGAGCTGGACGAGGCGCGCGCGGAGATTGACCGGTTGAAGGCCACGATTTGTGAGCAGGCCGTGGTGCTGCACCTCGAACGGGGAAAAGACAGTTGGGACTGAACGCCGGCCTGGTCCCACCACGTGTCGATGGGCCGGTGAAGGTGGGGCTGCTGGAGCTGGTCGAGCACGCCACCGGGCAGGGGTTCTCGGCCCGGTGGGCGTGCCGGCAGCTCGGTGTCGACCACGCCCGGGTGATCGCCTGGGCGGCCAAACAGGCTGCCGGATCACAGTTGGTCGACCAGACCCCGGGCCCACCAGCCGGGGAGGCACTGCACGCATTGCTGGACTGGGAGAAGGACGCGATCGTGCAACTGGCCAAGGACTGGGGCCAGGTCGACCTGTCGCACCGCAAGCTCGCGCACCGCGGTTCCCGCCTCGAACAGGTCTATGTGAGTGAATCGACCGTGTTACGAGTCCTGTTCGAGGCCGGCATGCGGCTGCCCGGGCTTCCCGCGCCGACGCAGCGGCGGGGTAAGACGCCGTGGCCGGACTGGGTCGAGCTGGTGCCTGGGCAGATCTACATCTACGACTTCACGCACTTTCGGGGCTTGCCGACCTGGTGCGCGATCGCGGTCGTGGACGTGGTCTCCCGGTACTGGCTGGCGACCGTGTTCTCCCCCGAGGAGACATGGGTGCAAGTGCAGACCGCGTTCATCGCCGCCCTGGAAGCCGACGGCAAGGCCTGGTTGCTGGAGGACACCGAGTTCGCCGAGCAGCTGGCTACCGGAGACCTACCCGACAACGACGACCGTGTCCCGGCGCTGCTGGCCGTGTCCGATAACGGCCCGCAGATGCGCTCGTCCAACACCGCCCAGTTCATGGCGATCGCCCGGATCGCGCAACACTTCGGCCGGCCCGGCACGCCGAACGACCAAGCGTGGATCGAGTCGTTCTTCGGCCACCTCAAAGGCGAGAACCCGCACCTGGACACCATCACCGACCCAGCCGTCATGCGCGCCGAGCTCGACGCCAGAAGGGAGCACTACAACACCGTCCGGTTACACGAGGGCATCGGCTACGTCACCCCCGACGACGAACACCACGGCCGCGGCGAGCAGATCCGCAAGGCCCACCAAGACGGCCTGGCCGCTGCCCGAGAACACCGGATTGCCACCCGCCGCCAAACACGGCAAACTACGAGCACCCCAACCAGCCCGGATACGGACATTTAAAAACCCGAACTGGTTAGTTATCTCAGATACGCCGCGCACTGGTGCAGCTTGGTTTGCATCCTCAGTACCTGGAACTCGGCGTACTCCAACTCCGGCCACACGACCCCATCGGCGTCGGCTTCATCCCTG
>NZ_RJJQ01000044.1 GCF_003724155.1 Flexivirga caeni
CCTGAGTCGTGCCACTTTGTGAGGAATCGCGGGTTCGGTTTGTGTTTGTGCTGGTCAGCGGCGTGGGCTGGGGTGGGTTGACACACTAATCGGCTGGGTAGGGTCGGTTTTGTGGTGTTCGTGCGGAAGGTCAAGACGGCCTCGGGTGCTACCGCGGTGCAGATCGCTGAGCGGCAGGCTGGCCGGGATCGTGTGCTGGAACATCTGGGGTCTGCGCACACGGACGCCGAGTTGGCGGTGTTGATGCAGGCTGCTCGCCGCAAGGTATTCCCCGGCCAGGGCGAGCTGGACCTGTCGCCGTCCGCGGTGCCGGCTGGGCATGCGGTCATCGCGGGCAAGACCAGCGCCTTGTTGTGGCAGGTGCTGAGCACCGTGTACGCCCGGCTCGGGTTCGGCACGGTCGGTGATGAGGTGTTCGAGCAGTTGGTGCTTGCCCGGGTGGTCGAGCCCACGTCCAAGGCGGACTCGTTGCGGGTGCTGGACGAGCTCGGTGTGCCGCACGCGTCGTTGCGGACGGTGTTCCGGTCGCTGAAACGCGTCCAGCAGCAGGACTACCGCTCCGAGATCGCGACCCGTTGCTTCGAGTACGTGACCTCCGCGGGTGACATCACACTGTGCCTGTACGACGTGACCACATTGTATTTCGAGGCCGAGAAGGAAGACGCCCTGCGCAAGGTCGGGTACTCCAAGGAACGCCGTGTGGACCCGCAAGTCGTCGTCGGGTTGCTGGTCGACCGTCACGGGTTTCCGTTAGAGATCGGGTGTTTCGAGGGCAACAAGGCCGAGAAGCTGACGATCGTGCCGATCATCGAGCAGTTCATTGAACGCCACCAGTTGGCCGACCTGGTCGTGGTCGCGGACGCGGGGATGTTGTCCGCGGCCAACCTCACAGCCCTCGACGATGCAGGGTTGCGGTTCATCGTGGGCTCCCGGTCCACGAAGGCACCGATCGACCTGGAGTCACACTTCCACTGGCACGGTGACGCGTTCATCGACGGGCAGGTCATCGACACCATCACCCCACGCGTGAGCACTGTCGCCGCCCGCGCGGTGAACGACACGAAACTGAAGGCTGAGCCGGTGTGGGATCCCGGCGTGCACGAGTTGTCGTGGCGGGCGGTGTGGGCGTACTCCCATAAGCGCGCCGTCCGGGACCGTAAAACCCTGGGGTTGCAGGAAGACAAGGCCCGGGCGATCGTCGCCGGCGACAAGGCCGCGCACGCCACCCGGTTCGTCAAAGCCAGCAAGGACGGGAAAGCGCTGGACGAGGACTCACTGGCCCGCGCCTACCGGCTGGTCGGCCTCAAAGGCTACGTGACGAACCTGCCCGCAGAAACGATGCCCGCGACCGAGGTCATCAGTTCCTACCACGACCTGTGGCATGTCGAACAGTCGTTCCGGATGTCCAAAACCGACCTGGCAGCCCGTCCCATGTTCCACCACGTGCGTGACTCGATCGAAGCCCACCTGACCATCGTGTTCACCGCCCTGGCGGTCAGCCGCTACCTCCAGGACGCGACCGGGCTCAGCATCCGCCGGATCGTGCGAATACTACGACCAATCCAGCAAATCCGCGTCCGCATCGCCGGCCACGAACTCACCGCCGCCGACCCCCTCACCGACCAAGCGACCGAAATCATCACCGCGACAGGCGTCACCTGGCCGACACACTAAACCGGCACGACTCAGG
>NZ_RJJQ01000045.1 GCF_003724155.1 Flexivirga caeni
ATCGAGCTTGTCGAGAGTTCGAGGTATCCGAGCGGGAAGGCACCCTGTCGGTGATGAGAATACGTGGTCGCAACAGTTCCTGGAAGCAGGTGCGCATCGGCGCGCCGGATGCGTCGTTGACCGGGGCCTCAGGGATGAGCGCGGTGACCGAGCTGGTCGACAAACTGGGCCTGGTCGAGGCATTGGACGGGCACGTGCCGGCGATCAAGACACGTGCCCGTGGGCTGTCGGCCGGTGAACTGGTGCTGGCGGTTACGTGTACGCAACTGCTGGGTCATGACGCGCTGGTCGGGTTGGACCGGGTCCGCGCCGACGTCGCGGGGCAGGAACTGTGGCCGGTGGCGGCACCGGCCTCGACCACGACCGGCGCGTTGGCCCGCCGGTTCACTGCGGCGCACCTGGTCGGGATCGAGGACGCGATCGCCGCAGTGACCTCGCGGTGGTTGCGCCTGCTGCCGGCCCGGGTGCGGTCCCCGCTGGTGCTGCGGTCGCCGACGATTGACTTGGATTCCACCGAGGTCGAAGTGTTCGGCCGTGCCAAGCACGGCGTGGCGTACAACTATGTGGGGCAACGCGCTGGCCGGCCACACCTGGCCAGTTGGGCTGAGGCCGGGTTGCCTTTGGCAGCAGACTTGTTGGCCGGTGACCAGGACGTGCGGCCACGCTGCGCGGGCCTGCTGGCCCGGGCCATCGCGTGTTTACCCGCGGCGGTGTGTGCCCGCCCCAGGGTCCGTGCTGACGCGGGGTACTTCACTGCCGAGTTGGCGTGGGCCGCCACCGGCCTGGGCGCTGATTACGCAGTCGCGGCCAAACGCAACAGTGCGTTCTGGCGGGAACTGGCCGCCGTTCCCGCCGGGGCGTGGTGTCCGGCCCGGGATATGCACGGCGCGCAGGTTGCCGTCATGGATTACGCCCCGGCCGGGTGGCCACCGGACGCGTACACGATTGTGCGACGGGTCCGTGTCGATGCCGGCCACATCTCCGCGGATGGCCGGTCCCGGCGGCGGCGCACCATCGAGGCGAACCAGCTCGCGCTGGTGCTGGGTGGCGAGGCCGATCATGCGTGGGCGGTCAGCTTCATCGTCACCAACCTGCCCACCACCACACCGGCGGACGTGGTGGCGGTCGAGCACTGGTTCCGGGGCCGGACCGCGATCGAGGAACGATTCCGGGAAGCCAAACTCGGTGCCGGGCTCAATCATCTCCCCTCCGGCCAGGCCGCAGTGAACACAGTCTGGATGTGGAGTGCACTACTGGCCGGGGCGATCAGCGTGATGCTGCAATCCCTGACCGGCCTGTCCGACGACGCCGGAACCGCACGCATGCACCGGCTACGCCACGAACTCCTTTGTGTCCCAGCCAGACTCATCCATCACGCCCGCAACCTGACCCTACGGTTACCGCCCGGCGATCACCCGCTGGCCGAGGTCCTCTCCCGGATCCGTGCCCTACCCGATCCAGCCTGAGAAGGCCACCAGTACCCCTACGACCAGGACCATTGGAAACCGCCTCCCGGGAACGTCATCCCGAAGCACAGTCACGCCCGAACCACGAAAAATACTGCGAACACGCAGAACCCGACATCAGAACCACACCCGCGGCCGAAGCCAATCAGCTACTCGCGGATCTGGGTC
>NZ_RJJQ01000046.1 GCF_003724155.1 Flexivirga caeni
CCCTGCGTGTCAAGGTGAGTTGAGTCCAGTGCCCGTTAGCAAAGTTGACCCCTGCAGGGCGAGTTGAGGAACCTGATTTTTGATGAGTAGTTCGACTGTTTCGTCGGCTCCGGTGAGCGTTGATGATGGTGTGATGAGTTCGTCGTCGTCGTCGTCGGGGCCGCGGGCTGGTGGTCCGCGTCGGCGTCGCACCTTCACGCCCGAGCAGCGGCTGGAGCATGTGGCCGGGTACGAGCAGGCTCTGACCGAGGGTCAGGGTGGGGCGTATCTGCGCCGGCACGGGTTGCATTCCTCGCTGCTGAGCGAGTGGCGCCGGTTGCGGGACGCGGGTGTGCTGGAGGGGAAGAACCCGGGTGAGAGGATCGGCCGCCCGTCCCGGGAGCAGGCCGAGATCGCCCGGCTGCGAAAGGAATTGGCCGAAACACAGCGGAAGCTGGCCACGACTCAGACGGCGTTGGACATCATGGGAAAAGCGCGCGCGCTCTTGGAACAGATCTCCGAGAGCGCGGACACCGAGCAGCGGCACGACAAGCACTGATGGGCAGCTATGCCCAGCTGAGGACGGCGGGAGTCACCACCCGTGCCGCGGCAGCGTTGACGGGTGTGCCGCGGGCTACCGCGACCCGCCACGCGGCCACGCCCGCCGGCGACGCCTCCACGGCGGCCGGTGCGCCCGAGGCCGGCCGGGCTCGACGGTGCCCGGCCAACACGCTGACCGCGGCGGAGCGGGCCCAGGTGCTCGCGGTGCTCAACAGTGCCGAGTTCGCTGATCAGCCGCCGTTGCAGGTGTACGCCACCCTGCTGGAACGTGGGGTGTACCTGTGCTCGGTTGCCACGATGTACCGGATCCTGCGTGCCAATCAGCTGGTCGTCGAGCGGCGCCGGCTGGCGCGGCACCCGGCCCGGGCGATCCCTGAGCTGGTCGCGACCGGCCCGGGGCAGGTGTACTCGTGGGACATCACCAAGCTGGCCGGCCCGGACCGGGGCGTGTACTACGACGCGTACGTGATGATCGACATCTACTCCCGGTACATCGTCGGCGCGCACGTACACGCCCGCGAGTCCGGGCCGTTGGCGAAGGAGATGATGCAGCAGATCTTCGGGATCCACGGCACGCCGCAGGTCGTGCACGCCGATCGGGGCACCTCGATGACGTCCAAGACCGTCGCCACCTTGTTGACCGATCTTGGTGTCACCCGGTCACATTCGCGCCCGCACGTGTCGAATGACAACCCCTACAGTGAGGCGTTGTTCAAGACGATGAAGTACCTGCCCGTCTTCCCCGAACGGTTCGGGTCACTGACCGACGCACGCGGGTTCATGGACGATTTCGTGCACGCCTACAACCACGAGCACCACCACACCGGAATCGGGCTGCACACCCCCGCAGACGTGCACTACGCACACGCCACCACCGTCGCGAAGGCCAGGTCGAGCACCCTCGCCCGTGCCCGCGCGGCACACCCCGAACGATTCGCCAGCCAGACCGACCCGAAGATCCTCGCCCTACCCGCCGACGCCTGGATCAACAAACCACCCGAGGAAGAACAGGAGGACCAACAACCAGCTGCTTAAGAACCGCTGGCCCCAAACATCTTGACAAATTCCG
>NZ_RJJQ01000047.1 GCF_003724155.1 Flexivirga caeni
TGGGGAGTATCGCAATTTCGGTGTTTCTGGTCCGTGACACGCCCCGTGAGTGGGGCGGGATCGGAGCAGTAGCGCATGACACTGCAGGACGTGAACAGCAAGCAGGAACCGGTCGAGTTGGGGCGGCAGCCCGCTCGGCGTGAGCCGGCCGATCGACGGCCCAAGAAGTCCGAGGAGCAGCGTCGACGACTGGCGGCGATCACCGAGCTGGTGCAGGAAGCCCGCGCGAACGGTGACTCGCTGACCGGACCGTCGGGGCTGTTGAAGGACCTGACCAAGATGGTGCTGGAAGTCTCGCTGGAAGAGGAAATGACCGAGCACCTCGGGCATGGCAAGCACGAGCAACCGGCCCAGGCAGTCGACGATGGTGAAGGCACCGGCCACGACGACCGGTCGAGTGATCGAATCCGTAATGTTCGCAATGGTTCTCGCACGAAGACCGTACTGACCGACAACGTCGGCAAAGTCGAGATCCAGGTGCCGCGGGACCGGGCGGGCACGTTCGAGCCGGTGATCGTGCCCAAGCACGCCCGCAAGCTCGGCAGCGTGGAGCAGGTGGTGTTGTCGCTGACCGCCAAGGGCCTGACGACCGGTGAGATCAGCGCGCACCTGGAAGAGATCTACGCCGCGTCGGTGTCCAAGGACACGATCAGCCGGATCACCGACCGGATCACCGAGCAGATGAACGAGTGGCTGTCGCGGCCGCTGGAGGCCGTGTACGCGGCGATCTTCATCGACGCGATCGTGCGCCACGAGGCGCCATGTGTTCCGAGTGGAGGTGAGAGACCACCGCCGTCTGGTCGTCGCAGCGACCGGGTGAAGCTGAGGGCAGCCTGACCCGGGGGATGCCGGGAAGGGTGGGAGCAGCCCTGACAACGACGGGTCGTACCAGCACTGTCAGATGGTGCGGGCCCGGCAAGCGTGACGAGAAGGAGTACGCGACGGAACCAGCGGTGACGTCCCGTAAGCGATGTACCGGCTCAAACCTGACGGATAGGGGCCGGGGTGCAGTGCACGACCCTTGCAGTCCCACCGGTGGTGGGTGGGGTCGACTTCGATCCCGGGTTGATAGCGCTCGGGCCGGAGGCCATGGTGAAGGCCTGCGGCGTAGCCATGGCGATGCTGCCGGGATACCAGTTGGACTCCTCCCTCGTCGAGCGGCACATGGTGAACGTGGGAACCGTCACGCAGGCGCCCCCTTGGGGGCAGGTCCATCGCCGACCGATGCGTGCGTGGCGGGGCGGAGGCCCCGTAGTAGTCCGAGCCCGGGAAAGCCGGGCGCATGGCGAAGGGGGCCAGTGAGTCAGCAGTTATGGGAGTGCAAGGTCAGGAGATGCGATGGTGAATACCGCCGCCAGGGATGAAGCCGACGCCGATGGGGTCGTGTGGCCGGAGTTGGAGTACGCCGAGTTCCAGGTACTGAGGATGCAAACCAAGCTGCACCAGTG
>NZ_RJJQ01000048.1 GCF_003724155.1 Flexivirga caeni
GGGTTCACGTGATGGACTTCGCACATGCCCGGTGGCCGGTCACACCCAGGGAAGGTGCATCCGTGGTCTCGGGTGATGACGGCGGTGCGTAACCCTTTGGTGACCAGGCGCTCTTTGCGTCCCACATCCAACGGTTCACTCCGGGCGCCGAGGACGATCGGGATGACCTGCGCATCACACGCCAACCGGCGGGCAGCACCCGCATCCAGGGCGTCACCGGTCGCGACCACCCGGGCATGCCCCACACCCCCAGCGAGGGCTTCCAGGTTCATCGTGACCAGAGCCGTCGCCGCCGCACCCGTGGGTGTTGCGTCCCCGCTGACCACTTTCGCTGCTGCGGTGATCAGTTCCGTCAACGCGTCCGCGCGACGCTTCCCCGGGGTCCGCTCATCCCGCACCGTCGCCGAGCCACTACCCGACGCCCCCGTGCCAGAGTCACCACCGTCGTCACACGGGACCGGTTTCGGTGCCGACAACGCGAGAATGGCGGACTTGATCACCGCCGCACTCGCGGGAGCGAGTTCTGCGGTCAGGCGGGTCATCCCCGTCGGTGTGGTGAACCAACTCAACGTTTCGACCGCCTCCAGTTTCGCGTCCTGCGCCGAGAGCGTGTCGGGGGCGTACTGGGCGATGATCATCCGCGTCAACGCCGACACCCCACGAGACCCCAACGCCGGATCCAGTTGCAGGAAGTGACCCAACAACTCATCCCGCGACGCCGTCGGTAACACCGGGGGCCACCTTGTCCGCGTTCGACACCGCAGCCCGGGCCACCGCCACCGTGCACGAACCCTCCCGGACCGCGCCGGCGACCACCGCGTTACGCCGGTCACCGCAGGCTTGCGCGACCACGGCCATCGTCTTCGCATCCCGCGGCTCCACCATCGTGCCGGCCTCTACGGCGTGGGCGGTGATCCACTGCACCCCCGACGCCGACATGGACGTGTTCACCTCACCCCGGATATGCGCCTCGGCGACCACCACGGTCGCCACCTGCGCAGCACGAACATGCACGCCCATCAGCTGGGTCATCAGGTCTGACAGTCCTTCTTCCCCGAGTTGGTACAGCGCACCCGGCACCTCATCCAAGGCAGCCCGGAACTCCCGCGCCATCTCCAGAATCTCCGCAGCACGACCCGGCACCGCAACCGCCGGCGCGGCGGGTGCGGCAGAACTTGGCGATTCACCCTGGATCACCGGCGAATCCACCGGATCGCCGGAAACGTCACCACCGGGCACCCCCGAAACCTCAACCTCGCTGGGCACCAGAGGCCCGGGATCGTTGGTCGTCATACCCGGACCTCCTTGCCGTTCAGGGTGTTTCGCTGTACCTGCAGTTTACCTGAACGCATCCTGATAGCACAAGCGTTCTATAAGAAAAATTT
>NZ_RJJQ01000049.1 GCF_003724155.1 Flexivirga caeni
GTCCCACATCCAACGGTTCACTCCGGGCGCCGAGGACGATCGGGATGACCTGCGCATCACACGCGATCCGGCGGGCGGCACCCGCATCCAGGACGTCGCCGGTCGCGACCGCCTGGGCATGCCCCACACCCTCGGTCAGGGCTTCCAGGTTCATCGTGATCAGCGCGGTCGCCGCCGCACCGGTCGGGGATGCGTCCCCGCTGACCACTTTCGCGGCTGCGGTGACCAGTTCGGTGAGCGCGTCCGCGCGACGTTTCCCCGGGGTCCGCTCATCCCGCACCACCTGACCGCCGCCAACCTTCGCGCCAGTCTTCGTGCCCTCGTTCGTGCCCGGGTCACCGTCGTCGTCACACGTCATGGGCTGGGGTGCGGACAGGGCCAGGATCGCGGACTTCATCACCGCCGCACTCGCGGGAGCCAACTCCGCGGTCAAACGGGTCATCCCCGTCGGCGTGGTGAACCAGCTCAACGTTTCGACCGCCTCCAGTTTCGCGTCCCGCGCCGAGAGAGTGTCCGGGGCCTACTGGGCGATGATCATCCGCGTCAACGCCGACACCCCACGAGACCCCAACGCCGGATCCAGTTGCAGGAAATGCCCCAACAGTTCATCCCGCGACGCGCCCGGCAGGACGGGGGCCACCTTGTCCGCGTTCGACACCGCCGCCCGCGCCACCGCCACCGTGCACGAACCCTCCCGCACCGCGTCGACGACCACCGCGTTGCGGCGGTCGCCGTAGGCTTGCGCGACCACGGCCATCGTCTTCACGTCCCGTGGTTCCACCATCGTGCCCGCCTCCACCGCGTGGGAGGTGATCCACTACACCGCGGACGCCGATATCGACGTGTTCACCTCACCCCGGATATGCGCTTCCGTCACGACCACCGTCGCCACCTGCGCAGCACGAACATGCACGCCCATCAGCTGGGTCATCAGGTCCGACAGTCCCTCTTCCCCGAGCTGGTACAACGCACCCGGCACCTCATCCAACGCAGCCCGGAACTCCCGAGCCAACTCCAGAATCTCCGCAGCACGACCCGGCACCGCTGGGGCTGCCGTAGTTGAAGGGGCGACAAGTGGGGGAGCTGCACCAGAATCCGCGGGACCAGAGCCAGCCGCTGCGGCTGTATCCGGAGCACCCGGACCCGGCGCCGCTGGCGCGTCAGACGCAGTCGTCATACCGACCGCGTCGC
>NZ_RJJQ01000005.1 GCF_003724155.1 Flexivirga caeni
ACGCCTGGATCAACAAACCACCCGAGGAAGAACAGGAGGACCAACAACCAGCTGCTTAAGAACCGCTGGCCCCAAACATCTTGACAAATTCCGCCGAGGCGGACCTGGACCACGACACCGCATACACCCCCGGCGCGCAAACCCCGGCGGCTGGTGGGACGCACCCGCAGAACCTGCACGCCGCGCACCGGGGGCATCACCAAGCGAAAACAGGCCGGTTCTGGACCAGTGCGCAGCATGAGGATGCGTCGATCACCTGGCGAACCCTGACCCGGCGGGTGACCACGACCCCGTCCGATCACCACCGCCCAGAAAATCACCACCCGCCCCAGGTGAGTGAGATTGAGCAGGGATTCGGCATCCGCCTCGCGCTGCTGCGCGAACCGGACCTGCACCGGACCGTGTTCACCGACATCGACGACATGCGGGTGCTGACCGAGGTCATCGAAGAACAGCAACCGGACCGGCGGCTGATCCGCGGCAAGATCCAGTACGGCCGCTGCTACGGAGCCCGCGTCGAGTACCCCGAACCCCCACCACCCTTCTAACGACGGAACGCCCGGGCGATGCGCGCAGCGTGGCAAGGTGACGAAGTGCTCCGATTTAGCCATGCCGAGACTGTCGCTGCGGGCTCGCGATTGCTCGGGAGGAAGCTGCGGTTGCTGCGCGTGCTCACAGGCGGGTAGGACGCCGTCGCCGTGCTCACCACCGACGGTGCGGATTCCTATGTCATCCGGGCGTTTCCGCGCTCGTCGCTCGCCGTGGCGCACGAGCTCGAGGTCCTCGAACGACTGTATCCACTGGGCGAGCTGGTCCCGCGTCAGGTGGCACACGGGCGCGACGACGGCATACCGGTCATCGTCACCACAGCGCTCGGCGGGCACCACCCCGACCCGGACCTGCCGCCCGAGACAATCGCGGTGCAGATGGCCGACGCTCTCGCAAAGGTCCACCGTCTCGACGGGACCGGATTGCGGACGGAACCGCACACCGACGCGGCCGGCGAACGCGTGCTCACGCACTTCGACTTCTGGTGCGGCAACGCGCTGTGGGATGGCGATCGGCTGGTCGGCCTCGTCGACTGCAGTGGTGCGCGCCTGGCGCCCCGCGGCGTCGACGTCGCCTGGTGCCGACAAGACCTGGTCTTGCTCGGGTCACGCGACGCGGCCGACCTCTTCTTGCGGACCTACGAGGAGCGGTCCGGCCACGCCGTCGATGACATCCACGCATGGGACGTGCGGGCGGCCACCCAGGCCGGCCCAAGCGTCGAATCGTGGGACGTCAACTATTGCGGCATCGGTCGCACCGAACTCACCTCGGCTGTGCTACGCGAGCGGTTCGACGCCTGGACGGCCTCACTGCGCGGGTGATCTCGCCGCGATCCACCCCGCCCCTCACCCCCGCGCAGCCGACACGGCACTCAGCGCACCGAGCCCCACCATGACGGCGGCGGCGACCCGGGTGATCCAGGTGATCGGCAGCCAGCGCAGCAACGTCCGCCCACCCAGGATGGCGAGCAGGCCCACGGCCCACAAGCCCAGCGTGGCACCGATGCCGACGGACACCGGATCGTGATATTTCGCCGCGAGATTCGCGGTCAGGATCTGCGTCAGGTCGCCCCACTCGGCGACAAAGATCACGCCATACCCGAGCGAGGCGACCTTGACGAACCCGGCGCCGTCGAACCGGCCCGACGCCGCACCACCCGACTCCGCCTCGGCCTCGCCTGCAGCATCGACGTCCTCCGGGTGCGCTCCCTCCCGCCAGATGAGCCACGCACCGAGCAGGAAGAGTATGGCGACGAGCGCCTCCAGCAGCCGGCCCGGCAACAGGTGCAGCAACTCCCCGGCGCACACGGCGATCACCACATGCGTGAGGAAGGCCGCCGCGATGCCGGTGAACACCCACGGCCACGGGAAACGGGTGCCGAGCACCAGCCCGGCGACGGCGCTCTTGTCGGGCAGTTCGGCTACGAAGGCGAGCACGAAGACGGTGGCGATGATGCCGAGGTCGAACACGGGAGTTCCTGATCGTCTGGCCGGCCCGGCGCATCCGAAAAAGGACGAGCACGTCGAACCGGCAGCGGGTAGCTGGCATGGTTCGAACGTCTCGTCCGGTCACCGATGGCGACCCCGGACACCGGGCGGCGCGCCGCCAGTATGTCGACATCCGGTCGAGGGACTACTCCCGTTCGCAGGCGAGACTACCGGACGGTCATCGATGGGCTCAGGGCTGACCACTAACCTTGATGGGGTGAGCCATTTCCTCGATCGTGCCGAGATCAACGAGCGGCTCGCCGACAGCCCGTGGCAGGACGTCGACGTGGCCCCCGAAGTGGCGTCGACCAACGACGAACTCATGCGCGACGCCCGTCCGTGGCGCGCGCTGGTCACCGACAACCAGACCCAGGGACGGGGCCGGCTCGACCGCAGCTGGGTCGTGCCGCCCGGCCGGTCGATCGCGCTCTCCGCGACCTTGCCGCTGCCCCAGGATCCCGCCCGGTGGGGCTGGGTGCCGTTGCTCGTCGGCGTCGCCGTGCGGCGCGCGGTGCGCAACCTCACCGGTGCGTCGATCGGGCTGAAGTGGCCGAACGACGTGCTGGCCCGCCCGGACGCGCGCCAGCCCTGGGCGAAGCTGGCCGGCATCCTGTGCAACGCGACGGGCGGCGCGACGCCGACCGTCGTGGCCGGCATCGGCATCAACGTGCACCAGGAGCTCGATGAACTCCCCATCGACGCCGCAACCTCGCTGCGCCTCATCGGCCACGACGTCCGCTGCGAGGACCTCGTGGTCGGGGTGCTCCGCGAACTCGCGATCGTGCAGCAGGACTGGGACAGCACCGAACTCGACGATCTCTACCGCGCCGCGTGCGTGACGATCAGCCAGCACGTCCGGGTCGAGCTGTCCGGCGACGATGCCGTCATCGGCGAAGCCATGGACATCGACGCGATGGGCCGCCTCGTCGTCGACACGCCCGGGGGTCCGGTGCCGCACGCCGTCGGAGACGTCATACACATCCGTCCCGGCGACCACCGTCCGTCCGCCCCAGACAGCAATCCGCAGGAACGCGCCGCCTTCGTGGACTCGCTGGAGCAGCGGCTCCTCGGCGGGCCGCGCACGCTGCGGCGCGAGGACGTCGCCCGTGAGGCCGGGGTTAGCACCGACGAGACCCGTCGGCTCTGGCGGGCGCTCGGTTTCGTCAACGCGCGCGACGAGGACGTCGTGTTCACCGAAGCCGACGTCCGGGCGATGCGTGCGGTGGACCGCAGCGTCCGCGACGGTGAGCTGGACGAGGAGACCGTGCTCGGCCTGGCACGTGCGGTGGGCCGCTCCACCGACCGGCTCGCCATGTGGTCGCTGCAGGTCATCACCGACATGATCGTCGACAGCGACAGTCTCGGTGTGGACAGTCGCACCGCGCGCATCGCCGCCGAACGCGCCGTCGAGGTCGCGGACGACCTGAGCCCGCTGATCGATTACGTATGGCGCCGCAGTCTCGCCGTCGCGATCTCTCGACTGATCGCCGACTCCGAGCCGGAGTCGCACATCGGGGTGACCCGCACGATCGGTTTTGCCGACCTGGTCAACTTCACCCAGCTGGTCCGGCAACTCACCGAGCGCGAACTCGCAGCACTGGTGCAGCGTTTCGAGGCGCTCGCTTCCGACGTGATCGCTGCCCACGGCGGCGCGATCATCAAGACCGTCGGTGACGAGGTGCTCTTCTCGCACACCACGGTCGAGGGGGCGGTCGCGATCGCCTTCGACCTGCTCGACCAGGCGGCCGCCGACGATCTGGTCCCGCGGATGCGGGTCGGGCTGGCGACCGGACGCGTGCTGGCCCGGCTCGGCGACGTCTACGGCAACACCGTCAACCGGGCCGCCCGGCTCACCGGCGCCGCGGCCCCCGGCACCGTGCTGGCCGACACCGAGGTGGCGACTGCGCTCGCCGGCCGCAGCGACGTGCGCGCAGTCGCCCGGGAGGCGATTCACCTCGCCGGTATCGGACAGATCACCTCGTGGGTGCTATCGCGGCGCGCCGCCAACTAATATCGCCTCCATGACACGAGTGCTCCTCGCCGAGGACGACCCCGCCATCTCCGAACCGCTCGCGCGTGCGCTGCGTCGGGAGGGCTACGCGGTCGACGTTCGCGAAGACGGGCTGGCCGCTCTCGATGGTGCGCAGGGCGGTCCCGACCTGGTCATTCTCGACCTCGGCCTGCCGTCGATCGACGGGCTGGAGGTATGCCGGAGACTGCGCGGCACCGGCAGTTCCGTGCCGGTGCTGATCCTGACCGCACGCGCCGACGAGGTCGACACCGTCGTCGGACTCGACGCGGGTGCCGACGACTACGTCACTAAGCCGTTCCGGCTCGCCGAACTGCTCGCCCGTGCGCGGGCCCTGCTGCGCCGCACTCCGCCGGAGGAAACCGAGAGCGCACCGCTGGTGCGGCTCGACTCCGAGGCCAGGCGTGCCTTCGTCGGCGAAGACGAACTCCAGTTGACCGCAAAGGAATTCGAGCTGCTGCGGGTCCTGGTGCGGGAGCAGGGCAAGGTCGTCTCGCGCGAGCAGCTGATGCACGAGATCTGGGATACCGCCTGGCTTGGCTCGACCAAGACCCTCGATATGCATGTGTCCGTGCTGCGCCGCAAGCTCGGCGACGACGCCACCAGCCCGCGCTTCATCACCACCGTGCGCGGCGTCGGCTTCCGCTTCGAGCCGCCCGGCGGAGACTGATCGCCATTGCGCGCCAGACTCCTGCGGGCAGGCCCCCGGATCGCCGCGCCTGCGATCCTGTTCGTTCTGATTCCGGCGCTGATCCTCGTGCCCGGCTGGTGGCAGCGTGGGGTCCTGGTACTGGCCACGGCACTCGGTGCGGTCCTCGCATGGCGGATGACCAGGAAGGAAGCGGACCAGACCGCCGGTCCGATCGAGGAGCTGACCCGCCGGGCCGAGCAGGTTGAGGACGGTCCGGTCATCTTCGAGCCGATGCGCAGCGGCATCGATGAGATCGACCGGATATCACAGGTTTTCGAGGGGCGCGCGGCGGAGCTGACGGCCAACCTCGCCGCGGAGCGTGAGTTCGCCTCGGACGCCAGCCACCAGCTGCGGACACCACTGACCGCTCTGCTGATGCGGCTGGACGAAATCTCGATGAGCGACGACATCGAGCAGATTCACGAGGAGGCCACGGTCGGCATCGCGCAGGTCGAGCGGCTGACGACGGTGGTCGACAAGCTGCTGCAACGCGCTCGCGAGAGTCCGTCCGGGCCGTTGCCGACCATCTCCCTGGACTCGGTGATCGCCGAGCTGCAGCGCGAGTGGCAGCCGGCCTTCGCCGGCGCACGCCGCAGCGTGAAAGTCAGCGGCGAGCGAGGGCTGCAGGTCGTCGCGAGCCGCAACGGGTTGTCACAGATCCTCGCGACGCTGCTGGAGAACACCCTGCAGCACGGCACGGGTACGGTCGAGGTGATGGCCCGCCGCAACGGGCCGTCAGTCGTGGTGGAGGTCAGTGACCAGGGAAAAGGCGTCGACCCGGCCATCGCCCCGCACATCTTCAAACGCCGCGTGAGCACCGGCGGCACCGGGCTCGGTCTGGCGCTGGCGCGAGACCTCGCGGGGGCCAACGGCGGCCGGCTGGAGTTGCGCAGTGCGCAGCCTGCAGTCTTCGCGCTGTTCCTCTCGGAGGGCGAGGCCGCGCCGTCCGCGCTGCACCTGCCCGGCGTGTGAGGGCGGGCGCCATACGAGCGTATGGCGGTCGGCTCGTCAGACCGACTGCTCGCTGCGCCGGTCGCGCCGCTGTTCGTGCTCCAGCGGCTCGCTGATCGCCTCGCCGGCCGGCCGGTCGGTCACCGGCTCGTTGCGGAAGACGAACTTCTTGTAGGCCCAGAAGCGGAAGATCGTGCCCCAGCCGATGCCGATGATCGCATTGACGTTGAGCCACAGCTTGCCTTCCAGGCCGAGGCTGTAGTGCGCGAACGCCACCCAGATCGCGGACAGGCCGAGTGCGATGCCGTTGACGACGAAGAAGAGCAGGATCTCGTGATGCACCGGCCGGTTGCGCCGGTGCCGGAAGGTCCAGTAGCGGTTGCCGACCCAGGCGAACGCCGTCGCGACGGCGCCGCTGACGACCTTGGCCGCCGTGATCTTGCCCTGCATCGGACCGTCGATGAGCACGTTGTAGAGGCCCATGTCGATGACGATGTTGACGACGCCGACCACCCCGAACTTGGCCAGCTCACGCCACAGCGAGCGCACCAGGTCGACGATCTTCACCCCTATCACGCTGTGCAGCCTACGGTCCTGGCCCGGGGATTGTCTGGCTGGCCTCGGTAGGGTATCCGCGTGATATCCCCCAGGCGCGCTCCGGGCGGCTTCCCGGTGGTCGGCATCATCGGTGGCGGGCAACTCGCCCGCATGTGCCAGCCGCCCGCGGTCAATCTCGCGCTCACTCTCCATGTCCTTTCCGAATCTCCTGACGCCGCAGCGGCTCTCGTGGTTCCGTCGGCACCGGTCGGCTCGCATCTCGACGTCGGCCAGGTGCTCGCCTTCGCTCGCGACTGCGACGTGGTGACCTTCGACCACGAGCACGTGCCCGCCGAGGTGCTGCAGGCGCTGGTGGGCGCCGGTGTGCCGGTCCACCCGAAGCCGGAAGCGCTGCTCTTCGCCCAGGACAAGCTCGCCATGCGGGAGCGGCTGACCGATTTGGGCGTGCCGTGTCCCGCCTGGGTGCCGGTCCACGACGCCGCGGAACTCGCCGCCTTCGGCGACCTGCACGGCTGGCCGGTGGTGCTCAAGACACCACGCGGCGGGTATGACGGCAAGGGGGTCCGCGTGGTCTCCTCGGTGCAGGAGGCTGCGGACTGGCTGGCCCATGGGGAGGTGCTGCTCGCCGAGGAGTGCGTGCCGTTCACCCGCGAACTCGCCGTGCTCGCAGCCCGCAGCCCGTCCGGGCAGGCGGCGGTCTGGCCGACCGTGCAGACCGTGCAGACCAATGGCATCTGCACCGAGGTTCTCGCCCCGGCTCCGCAGCTGGATCCCGTTCTCGCAGCAAAGATTTCGCAGACCGCGCTGCTGCTCGCCGGTGAGCTCGACATCACCGGCGTCTTCGCGGTGGAGATCTTCGAGATCGCCGGAAAGGCTGGGACGGCACCGTCATACGTCGTCAACGAGCTGGCCATGCGGCCGCACAACAGCGGGCACTGGACGATCGACGGGTCGGTCACCTCGCAGTTCGAACAGCACCTGCGCGCGGTGCTCGACCTGCCGCTCGGCGAGGTGTCGGCTCGCGCGCCGTGGACGGTGATGGGGAATGTGCTGGGCGGCGACTATGACGAGCTCTATCCCACCTATCGGCACCTGCTGGCACGGGATCCCGGCCTGAAGGTCCACCTCTACGGCAAGGGTGTGCGGCCCGGCCGCAAGATCGGCCACGTCAATGTTTACGGCGACGACCTGGACGCGCTGCGGGTGCGGGCGCGGCACGCCGCCGACTACCTCGAAGGGACCGTGACCGAATGAGCGAATCTGCTTCTGCCGCACCCGCCGTCGGCATCGTGATGGGCAGCGACTCGGACTGGCCGGTGATGCGCGCGGCAGCCGAGGCGCTCGACGAGTTCGGCATCGACTACGAGGCCGACGTGGTCTCGGCACACCGCATGCCCGCCGAGATGATCGCGTATGGCGAGCAGGCCGCCGCGCGCAGCATCCGGGTGATCATCGCCGGAGCGGGAGGAGCGGCCCATCTGCCGGGCATGCTCGCGTCGGTGACGACGCTGCCGGTGATCGGGGTGCCGGTGCCGCTGAAGTACCTGGACGGCATGGACTCGCTGCTGTCGATCGTGCAGATGCCCGCCGGAGTGCCGGTCGCCACGGTGTCGATCGGTGGCGCCCGCAACGCCGGGTTGCTCGCCGCCCGCGTCCTGGCGTCCGCGCCGGACGAGGAGGGCGCGCGGCTGCGCGCGGCAATGCGCGACTTCCAGACCGACCTGCGCGACCAAGCGCACGCCAAGGGCGCGAAGCTGCGCGCCGAGGTGGCCGGGGCTTAGCTGTCGGATCCGAAAAGGTCTCGGGTGTATACCTTTTCGGGTACGTCCGCGAGATCTTCGGTGCGCCGGTTGGCGACGATCAGGTCGGATTCGCGCTTGAGTTCGTCGAGGTCATGGGTGACGCGGGAGCCGAAGAACTCCTCCTCGTCCAGCTCGGGCTCGTAGACGAGCACCTCGATGCCCTTGGCCTTGATGCGCTTCATGATGCCCTGCACGCTGCTGGCCCGGAAGTTGTCGGAGCCGGACTTCATGATCAGCCGGTGAATGCCCACGACCTTCGGCTCGCGGGCCACGATGTCGGCCGCCACGAAGTCCTTGCGGGTGGTGTTGGCGGAGACGATCGCGCCGATGAGCGTCTGCGGCACGTCGGTGTAGTTGGCCAGCAGCTGCTTGGTGTCCTTGGGGAGGCAGTAGCCGCCGTACCCGAACGACGGGTTGTTGTAGTGCCTTCCGATGCGCGGGTCGAGGCCGACGCCTTCGATGATCTGCCGGGTGTCGAGCCCGTGCAGCGAGGCGAAGGTGTCGAGTTCGTTGAAGTAGGCGACGCGCATCGCCAGGTAGGTGTTGGCGAAGAGCTTGATCGCCTCCGCTTCGGTCGACTCGGTGAGCAGCACCGGCACATCGGTATCCTCGGCGGCCTCGACGAGCAGGTCGGCGAAGCGCCGCGCGCGGTCACTCACTTCGCCCACGACGATGCGCGAGGGGTGCAGGTTGTCCCACAGTGCCCTGCCCTCGCGCAGGAACTCGGGGGAAAAGATGACGTTGCTGGTGCCGAGGCGTTTGCTGACATCCGCCGTGAAGCCGACCGGGATGGTCGACTTGATCACCATGGTCGCCGCCGGGTTCATCGCTGCGACGTCCGCGATCACGCCTTCGACCGTGGAGGTGTCGAAGTAGTTGGTCTCCGGGTCGTAGTTGGTCGGGGTGGCGATGACGACGAAGTCCGCCTCGTCATACGCCTCGCGCTTGTCGAGCGTGAAGCGCAGCGAGAGGTCCGTGGTCGCCAGCTGAGCCTCGATCTCGGCGTCGGTGATCGGGCTACGCCCCTGCTGCAGCAGCGCGATCCGTTCGGCGTCGATGTCGAAGGCGACGACGTCGGCGACCGAGCCGAAGAGGACTGCCATGGACAGGCCGACATAACCGGTGCCGACGACGGCGACCTTGGTGCGCGAAGACATGCGGCATACGCTACCGGCTGGCCGGAAAATCCCACTGCCGGAAGGCTGACATCACATGAAGTTCGGACTCTTCATCCCGCAGGGCTGGCGCTACGACCTGGTCGGCATCGACCCGGCGGATCACTGGTCGGTCATGAGCGACCTGGTGCGGTATGCAGATGCAACCCCTGCCTGGGAGTCGGTCTGGGTCTACGACCACTTCCACACCACGCCGCAGCCGTCCCAGGAGGCGACCCACGAGGCATGGTCGCTGATGGCCGGGTTCGCGGGCATCACCTCGCGGGTGCGCCTCGGGCAGATGTGCACCTGCATGAGCTACCGCCAGCCGACCTATCTCGCCAAGGTTGCCGCGACCATCGACCACATCAGCGGCGGCCGCATCGAGATGGGGATCGGCGGCGGCTGGTACGAGCACGAATGGCGCGCCTATGGTTACGGATTCCCCTCTGCCGGCGAGCGATTGGGCCGGTTGCGGGAAGGCGTGGAGATCTTCCGGCAGGCCTGGACGACCGGCTCCGCGACGCTGGACGGGAAGTACTACCAGGTCGACGGCGCGCTCTGCTACCCGCAGCCGCTGCAGACCACCAGCCCGGCGAACCGGATCCCGCTCTGGGTCGCCGGCGGCGGCCCGAAGGTCACCTTGAAGATCGCCGCGCAGTATGCCGACTACACCAACTACTTCGGGAACCCGGAGGAGTTCGCGGCGAAGACGGAGATCCTGCGCGGACACTGCCGGGACGTCGGGCGGGATTTCGAGGAGATCACCCTCACCGGCAACACCAACGTGATCATCGCGGACAACCAGGCGGAGCTGGACGACAAGCTGGCTGCGGTGGCGGACCGGATGATCGCCGGAGGTATGACGCAGGCCGACGCTCAGACGCACGTGGAGCGTTCGCTGCGGGGACAGGCGACCGTGGGCACGGCCGAGCAGGTGGCCGAGGGGTTGCGCACGATGCGGGACGCCGGGCTGACCTACGCGATCACCTACTTCCCGGATGCGGCATACGACCGGTCGACGATCGAACGCTTCGAGCGTGAGATCATGCCGGAGATCGATCGGTGAGCCAGACCGTAACTGATGAGCAGGAGCTTCAGCCGTGAGTTCTGACAGCGAATTCGACCTTTTCAGGACGTCCGAGGACCACGAGGCGCTGCGCGAAGCAGTGCGCGCTGTGGCCGAGGACAAGATCGCGCCGCACGCGGCGGAAGTGGACGAGAAGAGCGAGTTCCCGCGCGCCGCGCTGGAGGCACTCGTCGCGTCCGACTTCCACGCACCACACATCGCCGAGGAGTATGACGGGGTCGGCGCCGACGCGCTGGCGACCTGCATCGTAATCGAGGAGATCGCCCGGGTCGACGCATCGGCGTCACTGATCCCGGCGGTCAACAAGCTCGGCTCGATGCCGGTGATCCTGGCGGCGAACGACGACATCAAGCGCACCTACCTGCCGCCGGTCGCCCGCGGCGAGGCGATGTTCTCCTACGGCTTGTCCGAGCGAGAGGCCGGCTCGGACACTGCGTCGATGAAGTGCCGCGCCATCCAGGACGGCGACGACTTCGTGCTCAACGGCCAGAAGTCGTGGATCACCAACGCGGGGGAGTCGCAGTTCTACACCGTGCTCGCGGTGACCGACCCGGACGGCGAGCGCGGCCGCAACATCAGCGCCTTCGTCGTCGAGAAGTCCGACGAGGGTTTCGGGTTCGGCGAGAAGGAGCGCAAGCTCGGCATCAAGGGTTCGCCGACGCGTGAGCTGCACTTCGACCATTGCCGCATCCCGGGTGACCGGATGTTCGGCGAGCGCGGCGACGGGCTCAAGATCGCGCTGCGCACGCTCGACCACACCCGAGTGACCATCGGTGCGCAGGCGGTCGGCATCGCGCAGGGTGCGCTCGACTACGCGCTCGGCTACGTCAAGGAACGCAAGCAGTTCGGCAAGGCGATCGCGGAGTTCCAGGGTCTGCAGTTCATGCTCGCCGACATGGCGATGAAGCTCGAGGCGGCACGGCAGATGGTGTATGTCGCAGCGGCCAAGTCCGAGCGGGGCGACGCCGACCTGTCCTTCTTCGGCGCGGCCGCGAAGTGTTTCGCCTCCGACGTCGCGATGGAGGTCACCACTGACGCCGTGCAGCTGCTCGGCGGTGCCGGCTATGTCAAGGACCACCCGGTCGAGCGGATGATGCGCGACGCCAAGATCACTCAGATCTACGAGGGCACCAACCAGATCCAGCGGCTGGTGATGGCGCGCCAGCTACTCAAGCGCAAGTAGCGGCTGTCCGGGCGGCGTGGGCGATGGCGGACTGCGTATGCCGGCGCGGTGTTCTCTCCCGCTGCCCGCGCATGCGTTGTGCATGAATCCGGTCTATGGTGAAACGTATGGTCGGAGAAATCGTGCAGGTGCGCGATGTGCCCACCGAGGACGTCACGGAGTTGCGGACGCGGGCGGCGGCGCGTGGAGTGTCGCTGTCGCAATACTTGCGCGAGCTCATCCACGACGAGGTGTCTCGGCCGGCGATGGTCGATGTCGTTGATCGCATCGCCGCGCGTACCCCGATCGAAGTCGGCAGCAACGACGTGCGTGCGCACATCGCTGACGGTCGACGGTGACCGTTGTCGACGCGTCGATCGTCGTCCGGCTGCTGCAGGCCAGGGCCGCCGATCAGGGTTTGCGCGCACGGTTCGCTCGCGAGCGTCGGCTCCATGCGCCGGCGCTTGTCGATGCCGAGGTCACCTCAGCTTTCCGCGGGCTGCTGCTGTCCAGCAGGAGTTACGCGATCACGTCCAGCCGCGCAGCAGACATCCTGGAGGACTACGCCGACCTCCCGCTGGTGCGTCATCCGATGCTGCCGCTGCAGGCCAGAGTGCTGAAGTTGCGTGACCATTTCACGGCACACGACGCGTTCTATGTTGCCCTTGCCGAAGCACTGGACTTGCCACTGCTGACCGACGATCGGAAGTTTGCCGGTGCTCCTGGACATCACGCGACCATCGAGACGTGGCAGCGGTGAGCTTACGTCGGGCGCCGTGACGGAACTCGTGTGCGGCATACCGACTCCGGAGTGGGCGCAAGAGCGGTGGCCAGGCTGATTCGCGCCCGCGCAGTTGCCGTTCGTTGTCGACGCGTTGAGCGACTCGCAGCGGGCCGCGCTTCCGGCGCCTCTGGCTCACCCGGGGTGAATTCGACGGACTACCAACGGCATTGGGGCGTCAGTTGGTTTCCGCTCAGCGTGGCGAACACGAGGTTTGGGTGCACGGGCCCCGTGGCGGATTCGGGCCGTGGTGGGCCGAGGCGCTCGATGGCCGCCTCGATCCGATCGCCGAGTTCATCGAGCGCGACCGCGATCCGAGTCGCCACGCGGAAGTGAGCGAGGCGACCTGGGAAGGGGCTGGCGCCATACTCCCAGGGGCGCACGAACTGGCAGGCACGTTCGCCGAGAAGTCCGGCCCGAACTGCTTCGGCACCGTGATGGCGGCGGCCGGGGCGGAGGGCGCGACAGCGACGGCGTGGTCCAGCGGCAGACCCGCGAACCCGGCTGGCGGCTGAGCCGGCACCGGATCCTGACGTAAACCTCGACCGTCGAGGGTTGCGTACGCCCGGGGCGGCCCGCGGGGGCGGATCGAGCGGACCCCGAACGGATCGAGAGGACCCAAAATCCGGTGCGGATTTCGGGTCCCCTCGATGCGGTGTGGGTCCTCTCGATGAAGAGAGGTGGGAGCGTCAGTCGCCCGCGGGCGCGGTGACCGGCCGGTCGTTCCGCAGGTCGTCGAAGAGCTGGGTGGCGCGTGTCTTGTCCCACTCCACCGTCGACTGGCCGTCGACGAAGTAGTTGGGGTTGGCGACGGGCACCTGCACCGAGACGCCGTTGGTGGTGATGCCCTTGAGAGTCCACATGATCTTCAGCGCGCGAATGGGCGACATACCCTTGTCGACCGCGAGACCCTGGGCTGCCGAGTCGCCGATGCTCTTCAGCCGCCACGGCACCAGCACGTTGGAGGGCGAGGCGATCTTCTTCATCAGCGCCGCCAGGAACTCCCGCTGGTGCTCCGCGCGGGCGAGATCGCCCAGGGCGAAGGCGTGCCGCGATCGCACGTAGCCGAGCGCGTTGTGACCGTTGAGGTTCTGGCAGCCCTTCTTGAGGTCGATGTGCGCGTAGGAATCCTTGACGTTCTTGGGAATGCACATCCGCACCCCGCCGACGGCGTTGACGACACCGGCAAACCCGCCGAAGCCGATCTCCAGGTAGTTGTCGATCCGCAGCCCGGTTGCCTGCTCGACCGTCTGGATCAGCAGCTTGGGCCCGCCATAGGTGAACGCCGAGTTGATCTTGCCATGGCCGTGCCCGGGGATCGACACCCACGTATCGCGCTGGACACTCACCAGGACGGGCTTTCCACTGCCCTGGTGCAAGATCATGATCGAGTCGGTATGCGGGGCGCCGGCGGACACGTTGCTGCCGCCGGTGCCGAGGGCTCGGCCCTCGGCCGAGGTCAGACCGGCGCGTGAATCCGAGCCGACGAGAAGGGTGTTCGTGCCCTTGCCGGCCGACGGACGGTTGCCCGTCGGGAACGCGTCGACCTTGGCTACCTTGCCCCAGGCGGACAGCCCGGCCCAGACCAGCAGCCCGGCCCAGATGGCCACGATCACCACGAGAACCACCAGCACCCGCAGCCAGGTCCGCTTCCGGCGCCGCGGTCGTGCGGGCATCGGGCGCGCGCCCGGCTGTGGCCCGCGGGGTCCGGGACCTCCCGGTCCGCGGTCCTGCGGGTAACTCCGTTGGCCGGCCGGCATCACCCGGGTGGAGTCCCCGCCGTATGCCGGGCGGACCGGGATCTGCTGCGGCTCCTCCGCGGGGCGGCGGCGCGGGGCACGGCGCGGCGCGCCGGCACCCCTGCGGGTGTCGATCGTGATCGGCTCGTCGTCCTCGGGCATCGCACGAGGGTAACCCGCAGCACTGAGGACGCCGTGTAACCTGCCACGCGTGCCAGCACCCGACTCGCAACCGACCGACGGCATTTCGGTGATCATGCCGATCCTCAACGAGGAACGGCACCTGGCAGAGTCGGTGACTGCGATCCTGGCGCAGGACGTGCCCTGCCCGATCGAGGTGGTGCTCGCGCTGGGCCCGTCCAGCGACGCCACGGACGTCGTCGCCGAAGCGCTCCACCACGCCGACTCGCGCGTGCGGCTCGTCCGGAACCCGAGCGGGCGCACCCCTGACGCGCTCAATGCTGCGATCGCGGCCTCGTCATACGACGTCATCGCCCGCGTCGACGGCCACGGCATCCTGTCCGACGGCTACCTCGCGACCGCGCTGCGGACGCTTGAGGACACCGGCGCCGCCAATGTCGGCGGCATCATGGACGCCGAGGGCACCACCGACTTCGAGCGCGCGGTCGCCGTGGCGATGAAGTCGAAACTGGGGGTCGGCGGCGCGAAGTTCAAGCTGGGCGGCGCCGCCGGACCGGCCGAGACCGTCTATCTCGGGGTCTTCCGGCGCTCGTGGCTGGACCGGGTGGGTGGGTATGACGCCCGGTTCACCCGGGCACAGGACTGGGAGATGAACTTCCGCATCTGCGCGGCGGGCGGGCTGGTGTGGTTCACGCCGGACCTGACCGTGACCTACCGGCCGCGCGGATCGGTGCGTGCGCTGGCCCGGCAATACCGGCAGTACGGCCAGTGGCGTCGTGTCGTCGCGCGCCGGCACCCGGGCTCGATCAGCGCGCGCTACCTCGCTCCACCCGCAGCCGTCGCGGCGATCGCCGTCGGCACGGTCGGCGGCTTCGTCTGGCGGCCGCTCTGGGTCATCCCCGCCGGGTATGCAGGGGCGGTCACCATCGGCGGCCTCGCGATCTCCGCCGGCTCGCCGCCGGCCGTGCGGTTGCGGGTGCCCGCAGTGCTCGCCACGATGCACCTCACCTGGGGATTCGGCTTCCTGACCAGCCGGATCCGGATCGCGGACGGGCCCAGCGACTGAACTGAGCTCTCGGCTCAGTTCAGCGGTGCGCCGGTGGTGGCGCGTACTTCGTCCTCGGTGACATCGGGTGCGGTCTCGATGAGTGCGAGGCCGGCGGGGGTGACGTCGATGACTGCGAGGTCGGTGATGATGCGCTGCACGACTCGCTGACCGGTGAGGGGGAGGGTGCATTCGGGCAGGATCTTCGGCGAGCCGTCCCGGGCGACGTGTTCCATCAGCACGATGACCTTCTTCGCGCCGTGGACCAGGTCCATCGCGCCGCCCATGCCCTTGATCATCTTGCCGGGGATGGTCCAGTTGGCGATGTCGCCGGTCGCGGAGACCTGCATCGCGCCCAGGATCGCGGCGTCGATCTTGCCGCCGCGGATCATCCCGAAACTCGTCGCGGAGTCGAAGATCGACGCGCCGGGGCGCAGCGTGACGGTCTCCTTGCCGGCGTTGATCAGGTCGGGGTCGACGGCGTCCGCGGTCGGGTACGCGCCGAGGCCGAGCAGGCCGTTCTCGGACTGCAGCACCAGCTCGACGTCGTCGGGCACGTAGTTGGGCACGAGTGTCGGCAGGCCGATGCCCAGGTTGACGTAGTCGCCGTCGGACAGCTCCGCGGCTGCCCGGGCGGCCATCTGGCTGCGGGTGAGCGCCATCAGCTCGCCTCCCTCGTCGTGGTCTTCTCGATGCGTTTGTCGGTCGCCTGCTCGGGGGTCAATGCGACGACGCGGTGCACGTAGATGCCCGGTAGGTGGATCTGGTCGGGGTCCAGCTCGCCGGGTTCGACGAGCTCTTCGACCTCGGCGATGGTGACCTTGCCGGACATGGCGCACAACGGGTTGAAGTTGCGGGCGCTGGAGTGGAAGACCAGGTTGCCGTGCCGGTCGCCTTTCGCCGCGCGGACCAGGGCGTAGTCGGCGACGATCGCCTCCTCGAGAACGTAGGGTTTGGTGGTGCCGCCGAAGTCGAACTCGCGGGTCTGTTTCTCCGGCGACGCCAGCTGCACGGAACCGTCCTCGGCATACCGCCACGGCATCCCGCCGTCGGCGATCTGGGTGCCGACCCCGGTGGCGGTGTAGAAGGCCGGGATCCCGGCGCCGCCGGCGCGCAGCTTCTCGGCAAGGGTGCCCTGCGGGGTGAGTTCGACTTCGAGCTCGCCGTCCAGGTATTGCCGGGCGAACTCCTTGTTCTCCCCGACGTATGACGCGACGATCCGCCGGATCCGCTTGTCCTGCAACAGGATGCCCAGCCCCCAGTCATCGACGCCGCAGTTGTTGGAGATGACCTCCAGGTCGGTTGCCGAACCCTGGTGCAGGGCCTGGATCAGCACGGTGGGGATCCCGCACAACCCGAACCCGCCGACCGCGAGTGACGCACCGGAAGGGATGTCGGCGACGGCCTGCGCCGCCGAAGAGACGACTTTGTCCATGTGACGGAGGCTACAAGACGATGTTTACAGCCTCGGCAGCGCGCACGGCATCACGTGCCTGCGCGTCGGCACCGCGCACGACCAGCACAGAGCAGCCGTGCCCGATCAGCCCGGCGGTGAGGGCAGCTATCTGGTCGGCGGTCTGGTCGCCGAGCAGCACCCGCGACTCGGCGGGCAGGTCGGCCGGGAGTTGCGCGGCCCCGGTGGGTTCAGGTCCTGCCGGCGGTGGCATCGCGTCCGACATCGCCTGCAGCGGACTGCGCGCCAGGGCTGCGGCGGGCTCGGCCAGGTCTGCGGCATCGGGCTGGCCGACGAGCCCCACCACCGCGTCGGCATCGGTGCCGGGGATGACCGAGAGACCGCGTGTCCAGGCGGCCAGCGACCAGTAGATCGCGCGCCAGTGATCGCCCGGGATGGTCAGGCCCAGCACATCGCCGGGTGCGAGCGCCATCTCCAGATCGAGCCAGTTCGCCGCCTTGGCAACCCAATTGGCAAGGGTCTTGCCCGACAGGTCGATGCGTTCGCCGCTGTGCGCGTCATACCAGGTGAGCCGGGGGCGGGACAGATCGCCGGAAAGAAGCGCGGCGCGCAGCTCGTCGGAGTTCACGCTGGCGAGCCTAGACGCGGCCGAGAGGTTAGAGTCGAAGGGTGAGGGTTCACTCGTCGGCAGCTCGCATCTCCGGATCTCCCGCGGTGCAGCGCGCGGTCGGTCGCGCTCGGCAAGCAGCACGTGACACGGCGGCGAAGCTGCCCCGCCCCGCCGAGCAGAAGGTCTCGCTCAAGGCGACCGATTTCACGGGAGTGCGCACGACCGGCCTGCTGCTGGACGGTGACGAGGCGAGTCTGGCTCGCAAGGCCGCGCGGCGCCTCGGCCTGGCGCGCACGCTCGACGACACGAGCGCCTGGGCGGCGTTCGGAGCCGTGGCGGCATTGCTGCGCGTGGTCGACGACGGCAACCGGCGGTCCGTGGTCGTCGACACCGCGGGTCCGCGGTCGGTGTTCAGCCGCTGGGTCACCAAGATCGGTTTCGCACCCGTGGCAGTCGACGTGATGCGCCCGGAGGTGGTGGGCGACGCGATCGACGCCGGCTCGGTCGACCTCGTGGTGCGGTTGCACCCGCACTCCAGCGACCCGCTCACGGTTGACGAGGACCTGGCGCGTGGCACGGCGGCGCTGCGTCGTGGCGGGCTGATCATGATCACGCTGCGCCTCGGCCCGCGCGAAGCAGGCGGAGTCGCGGTCGCCGACCTGCGCTCGCTGATCGCCCGCGCCGACGAGCAGGGCCTGTCGCTGGTCGGCGACATCCCGCTCGAGGAGGGTCGCCAGGCCAATGTCGTCGCCGCGGGGGAGAGCGGCAACTTCGGGCTGGCGCTGCTGACTTTCCGGCGACGGTGAGCCCGTCCGGTCCACTCACGGCCGACTTCGCGCCCGGCCGCCCGGTGCCCCTCGGCGCCATCGTCGGGGTCTTCCAGCACGGGTCGGGCGACCCCGCCTTCCGCACCGACGCCCATGCCGTATGGCGGGCCGCCCGCACACCGGACGGGCCCGTGACGCTGCGCCTGCACCGCGAACCGGCCGGGACGGGTGACCGTGTCGTGGGACGGGCTTGGGGCCCGGGTGCGCAGTGGCAGCTGCAGCGGTTGCCGGAACTGCTCGGCGGTGCGGACGACCCGGCCGGGTTCGAGATCCACCACGAAACGCTGCAGCAGGTCGCCGCAGCCGAAAGGCACTGGCGCATCGCGAGATCCGGGCTCGTGATGGACAGTCTGGTGCCGGCGATCATCGAGCAGCGGGTCACCGGGAAGCAGGCGTTCGGCGCTTACCGGCAGTTGGTGCGCCGGTATGGCGAGACCGCCTCAGGCCCGGCGGACAGGATCGCCGCACTGCGGCTGGTCGTGCCGCCGAGTGTCGAGGCGTGGCGGCGCATCCCGAGCTGGGAGTGGCTGCGTGCCGGTGTCGACGCGAGCCGGTCGGACACCGCGCAGCGGGCGCTGTCGGTGGCGGCCCGGCTCGAGGAATGCTGCAATCTGCCGCGCGAAAAGGCCTGGCAGCGCTTGCGATCGGTGCCCGGCATCGGAGTCTGGACGGCCGCCGAGACCATGCAGCGAGCCGCCGGAGATGCCGACGCTGTCAGCTTCGGTGACTACCACGTCGCGAAGGACATCGGGCACGCGCTCGTCGGGGTCCCGGTCGACGACCGGCAGCTGGAGGCGCTGCTGCGGCCCTACGCGGGCCACCGCTATCGCGTCCAGCACCTGGTGACGGCCGGCCGGCTCGGAGCGCCGCGCCGCGGGTCGCGCCTCGCCATACCCACGCACCTGCCGGGGTGAGTCAGCCGGCGGTGAGCGTGACGTCAGTGGCGTCGCGGTGTGCGGTTGCCGACACGCGCTCGCCGGCCAGCGCAACCTCCAGACGGGCCCACACGCGTCCGAGGGCGACCGGGTCGCCGCCCTGCAGCCGTATGGCGAGGGCCGCTCCGCGTGCCGCCAGCTCCACCTCGACCGCGTCCCCGGCGCTGAGTGCGACTCGGACAGCGCGAGAAACCTTCTCGTGCAACGGTTCCGGGGCGACTGACTCGATGCCCGCCTCGGTCGCCGACGGAGTGCCCGGCGCGACGCCGAGAGCTGCGCGCACGGCCTCGGCGCGGCCGAGCCCGAACCAGTCGGACGGTCCGGTGCGCACCAGGCCGCAAGCACCCGGACCGTCCTCGGCCGTCACGTAGGCCGCCAGCCCGGACACCAGCGCCACCGGCACCCGGTCGACCTTGCCCTTCACCAGATCGGCAGCGGACGCCACTTCGTCGGCGATGTTGCGGATCGTCACCGCGAGGTCCCGGCCGGCGGTGTCCGGCAGCCCGCGCAGGTCGTCGATCGGCCGCAGCCCGGCCGCGCCGAGCGCGAAGTCGGTAAGCCCGGCACGCCAGGCGCGGCCCGACGTGTCGGACAGCAGGACTGCGAAATCCGCGGGGCGAGAAAGGAGTCCGGCGAGATGGGCGCGCAACTGCCGCGCGACGGCGTCGGCGTCGTCCGGCAGCAGCAGCAGTCGGTCGTCCCCGGCGTTCGACGCGTCGATGCCTGCCCCGGCCATCACCGGCCCAGCCGTGGCGTGCACCACGCGGGTGATGCCGCCGGACTCGGTCGCCCGCTCCGCCACGACCGCGCGGGCCTGGCGCAACACCAGGGCCTCGCGATCGGCCGATGCGGCATATAGCCCGAGCCACTTGGAGACGATTTTGCTGGTGACCACCAGGATGTCGCCGGGCTCGGGCCGCACCAGACCGGCCAGTAGTGCGGGCAGATCGACCTCCGGGGTCACCTCGGTCGTGAAGCCGACGGGTCGGATCGTGATCATGCGCGCAATGACAGGCCGAGTTCGATTGCCTCCGAGGCCATTTCGGCGGCAGCATTGACATCGGTCATCAGCAGCGGGATCGCCCGCACGGCGATCTGCGCACCTGCCATTGCAGCCTCGTCGGCCTTGTCGACCAGCCAGCCGTCGAGGAAGTCGGCATAGAGACCAGCAACGCCGTCGGGCGTGACCGGCACGCCGATCGCGGACAGGCAGGCGTCGGCGTGACCGCGCACCGGCGCTCCGCCCACCAGGGGGCTGACGCCCACGACGGGCGCCTGCGTGCCGCGCAGCGCGTCACGCACACCGGGCACCGACAGGATGATGCCGATCGACACGACCGGGTTGCTCGGCGGCAGCACCACCAGGTCGGCGGTGCGGATCGCGTCCAGGACACCCGGCGCCGCGACCGCCTTGTTGAGCCCGGCCACCACGAAGCGTTTCGCGGGCAGCGCGGCCTGGTGCTGCACCCACCACTGCTGGAAGTGGATCGCGCGCTCGCCGTCGCCGTCGTCGACCACCACGTGCGTCTCGACGGGCGTGTCGGTCATCGGCAGCAGCGTCACCCCCCCGGCGGGCAGACCCCACCGGCCGGCCAGGCGCCGAGTCACCTCGCTGAGCGTCATACCCTGCCCGAGCCACTGGCTGCGGGCGATGTGCGTGCCGAAGTCGCGGTCGCCCAGGCCGAACCACTGCGGTCCGACCCCGTATGCCGCGAGCTCGCCCTGCACCGCGAAGGTCTCGTCGGCCCGGCCCCAGCCCTGCGACTCGTGGATGCCGCCGCCGAAGGTGTAGAGGAGCGTATCGAGGTCCGGGCAGACGCGCAGTCCGAAGAGGGTGATGTCGTCGCCGGTGTTGCCGATGACCGTGAGGGAGTGCGGGCCGTCCGGCCATCCGGCCAGGTGATGGAGGAGGCCGCGCAGGAATCGGGCTCCGCCGACTCCGCCGGCGAGTGCGGTGATGCGCATCGCTCCATCGTCGCATGCGCCACCGGACCGCTCGCAGCGCCCGGCGGGCAACTGAAGTCGCCGCTCGAAGACGGCGAAAAGCGTTGCGGTCCCGACGTCTCACGCGCCTCCCGAGCAATTTGCGGGCTTGACGGATCTGAATGACACGCGTGTAATTAGCCCATCACGTCAGGCGAATGAGGAGGAGGAGCCGTGCAGGAGTTCACGCTTTTGACTTTTCTGCACGAGGGGCTCGAGCAAGTAGAGGACGAGACAGCGCTTTCGTGGCAGGAGCGCGCGTTGTGCGCGCAGACCGACCCCGAGGCGTTCTTCCCTGAGAAGGGTGGATCCACCCGAGAGGCCAAGAAGGTCTGCATCGGTTGCGAGGTCAAGGCCGAGTGCCTCGAATACGCACTCGCGCACGACGAACGCTTCGGCATCTGGGGCGGTTTGTCCGAGCGTGAGCGCCGGAAGCTGAAGAAGCGGGCGGTCTGACCACGATCGACGCCCGGGCCACCCGGCACGCAGCCGAGCTGACCAGTGCCGGGTACTTGGTGACGGATGAGGACACCACCAGCCTCGCCGTCACCGCACTCCTCGTCGTGCAGCACAGTGATCATCCACGGCTGAACGACACCCTCGATTCCCTCCTCACCGCCACCCGCCGTCCCGAGCGCCTGGTCGTCATCGATGCGACGCCAGGCCGCTGCCTGCCCGAGCTGCTGGCCGACCACCCCGCGATCGGCTCCGCCGACTGGGCGATCTCGGTGGTCACCGTTCCGGCCGGCACCCCGTTCGCCGAGATCATCGACACTGCGGTGACCGCACTTCCCGATCCCGGTGAGGACACGGTCGTCCCGCTGCGCTCGCGCCGCCGGGCCCGCCGTCACCCGGTCCGCCCGCGTGACCGCGACGAATGGCTGTGGCTGCTGCACGAGGACAGTGCCCCTGCGCCGGATGCGCTCGCCCAGCTGGTGACCGTCGCGTCGGCGAGCGACCGCATCGGCATCGCCGGCTGCAAGATCCTGGACAGCGACGACCCTCGCCGGCTGGTCAACGTCGGCATCGACCTGACTCGCACCGGCCGGCACGTCGGCTCCAGCATGCAGGGCGAACCCGACCAGGGTCAGCACGACGGACGCCGTGACGTGCTGGCCGTCAGCAGCGCGGGCATGCTCATCCGGCGGGACGTCTACCTGAGCCTCGGCGGTTTCGACCCGGCCTTCGACGGCGACGGCGACGGCCTCGACATCTCCTGGCGTGCGCACCTGATCGGCCGCCAGGTGATCGTCGTCCCGCGGGCCCGCGCCCATCAGGACCTGGTGGGCAAGGACAGCGACGTCGACCGTCCCGCGCCGCGCAGCCCGCGCACCATCCGCCGCCACCGGCAGGTCGCCCTGGCGCGGTGCTCCCTGCTCGGGCTGCCCTTCATGGCGCTGTGGATCCTGGTCAGCTGCACGCTGCTCTGCCTGCTCATGCTGGTGCTCAAGCGGCCGAGGCGAGCCTTCGCCGAATTCGCTCAGGCGACAGCGCCGCTCGGGGTCGCCCGCATCGTCGGCGCACGCTGGCGATTCGTCGGGCGAGCCACGACCCGGCGCCGCAACCTGCGGGGCGTCTTCGTGCCGTGGCGCGGCGCCGTCGAGCACGCGCTGACCTCCGTCGGCGACGCGATCGTGCTGGAGCCCACCCGCCGGGACATCCCGCAGACCGAGCCGGTCGAGACCGGCCCGGTCGGCGACGACGCGGAGTCCATGCCGGTGCTGTCTGGTCGCCAGGGCGTATGGCGCAACCCCGGCCTGTGGCTGGTGCTGGCGTTGCTCGCCGCAGCCGCCGTGAGCTGGCGTGACCTGATCACCGGGGGTGCGTTGCGGGGCGCCGGCAACGGCCTGACCGGCGGTGCCTTGCAGCCCTTCACCACCAATGCCGACGGCGTATGGCGGATGTGGCGCGACGCCTGGACCGGCCCGGGACTGGGTGCTGCTGCGACGCCCACGCCGTACCTCGTCGTGCTCGCGCCACTCGCCTGGGTCGCGCAGCAACTACCCGGTGTGCACGGCTCCGCGTCGGGTGCAGCGGTCGTCGCCTGGCTGCTCGTGCTGGCGATGCCGCTGTCCGGCCTGACCGCTTACCGCGCCGGACGCGTCGCGACCCACGCCCGCTGGCCGCGCGCTGCCGCAGCGCTCGCCTGGGCGAGCCTGCCGACGCTGACGACCGCTGTCGCGGGCGGCCGGCTGGGTCCGGTCGTCGGCCACATCCTCTTCCCGTTCGCGCTGGCCGGCTGCTTCGAGATCGCGCGCAGAAGGGCGAGCACGCCGGTCACCTGCGGCACCATCGCGGTGATCGCGGTGATCGGCGCGTTCGCACCGCCGCTGATGGTCCTGACGACGGTGATCGGCGTCGTGCTGCTGGTGATCGGCCCGGGCTGGGCCCGGCTGCGCGGGCTCGCGGTCGCGGTCGTCCCCTGGGCGCTGCTGGGCTGGTGGACCCGGTCCCTGCTGACCGATTGGCGACCGGTGCTCGCCGGACCGGGCGGCCTCGACACCGTGCATTCGACCCCGCCGTGGCATCTGCTGCTGCTCCAGCCGGGCGGCCCCGGCTCCTACTGGCTCTGGGCCGGGCTGCCGGTGCTGGCGCTCGGTGCCGCCGGGCTGGTGCGCACCGGGTTCGGGAAGGCCTCGACCGGCCTCGCGCTGGTCGGGCTGCTGGGCCTGGCGGCGGCTCTCGCGGCGAGTCACCTGCACCTGGTGCGGTGGTCCGATGGCGTGCGGACACCGTGGAGCGGTCTCGGACTCGACATCTTCGCCGCGGCCCTGATCGGCGCCGCACTGCTGGGTTTGCGCGGCGTGCTCGCCGAGCGGCCCGACCGCGGACCGCTCGCGAGGCGCCGCCTGGCGGTCGGTGTCACCACCGGCGCCGGGGTGGTGTTCGCGGCCGTGACGGCGCTCGCGGCCTGGCAGGGCACCCCCACCCCGTCGCTGGGCGCAGCACCGGCAGCGCCGTCGAGCGTGGTGTCCGCGCAGCTCACCGGGCCGAGTGCGGTCCGCTATCTGCAGCTGACGATCGCCGGCTCCGGCACCATCACCTATCAGCTGACCGGTCGCGAGACCGGCGCGCCCGCGACCGGCTTGCGCCAGCCCGTGCCGAGCGGCGGGCCGCTGACTGCGGCAGCGGCCCAGACCCTGCTGGAGCCCGACCGTGCGTCGCAGGCAGTCGCCGGATTGCGTTCATTGGCAGTGGGTTTCGTCGTCGTTGACGGTCCGGGCAATCGCGCGCCGGTGACCGCGATCCTGCAACAGGCCGCCGGGCTGACCCAGGTCTCCGGCGCCGCACGTGCGGCCGTATGGCGGGTTGACCCGGCAGCCTCGCCGGGCGGAGAAGTCGTGGCCAGCAGCAGAGTGTGGCTGTCACTGCACGGCTCTCCGGTCGGACAGCTGCCGTCGACCACCGCGCATGCCCGCTCCACCACCCGGCTCCCGGCCGGGCCGGCCGGACGCTATCTGGAGATCTCCGAGGGTCCGGGCTGGCGCGAGCTCGGACGCGTGACCATCGACGGGCATCCCGTGCCGGCCGTCGTGCGCGATGGGCTGCTGAGTTATCCGATGCCTGCGTCGGGCGGCCGGCTGGTCATCGACCCCGGTGTGGCGCATCGCCGGATCGCCCTCGGTCAGGGCGCCCTCGGCGCCCTCGTGCTCTTCCTCGCCATACCATTCGGCAACCGGCGGTCCCGGAGGATGTCATGAACCCCTGGGGAGTGGTGCGGGTGACGGTCGCCGCCCTCGCCGGCGCGGGTCTGGTCTGGGGCGCCACGCAGGCGACCGGCACGGCGGACGCCACGCGGCCACGCGACGTCCGGGCCGTCACCGTCGACAACACGTCCGGTCTGATCACTCAGCAGTCGCTGACGTGCACCGGCGCCGACGTGGTCGGCACACTGGCGGTTGCGTCGATGCCGTCGGGCTGGGTCAAGGCGTCGGGCCAGCGCGGCAGGCTCGAAGCGTCGGGCGTCACCGGACAGTTGTCCCTGCGGCCCGGCGGCACCGATGCGAGGGCACTCCTGTCGGGCACCGCCGGCCGGGTGGTTGCCAGCGGTGGGCTGGCAGCCGGTCTCGTCGCCGGGCAGTGGCAGCTCGACCGCGGCGCCTCGGCGCGCGGCCTGATGGTCAGCAGCTGCCCCGCTCCGGTGCAGAGTGGCTGGTTCTTCGGCGGTGGCCACGACGCGGGGCGGGTCGCCCGGCTGATCCTCGTCAATCCGGCCGAGACCCCCACCACGGTCGACGCGGCGGTGGTGGGCGCGTCCGGCACCGATCGCGCGGCGAGCGTCCAGGGCGTCGTGCTCGCGCCCGGTGAACGCAAGGTCGTCACGCTCGGCGACTTCGGTGGCGACCTGGCTGCCGCGGCGGTGCACGTCTCCGCGTCCGGGGCGGGCGTGGTCGCGTCGCTGACCGACGTCTGGCTCACCGGCGAGACACCCGTGGGCGAGAGCACGTCCGCCGATCCGGAGTCACCGGCGAAAGACATTCTGATCCCTGGGGTTTCGTCGACCAGCGCCACTCCGGTCGTCCGTCTTGCGGTGCCGGGTTCCGCGCCGGCGATCGTGCGGGTGCGGGTGATCGACGGTTCGGGTGCGGTGGTCGCCGACCGGGTCCAGACGGTCGCCGGCGGCACCGCTGCTGCGGTCGACCTCACGGGGCTGAAGACCGGCAGCTATGCCGTGCGGGTGACCGCGGATGAGTCGGTGGTGGCCGCGGCGTGGAGCCGCACGGCCAGCCATGGCACGACCGACATGGCGTGGTCGACGGCCGCGCCGTCGCTGACCGCACCGGCTGGTCTCGCGCTGCCCTCGGACATCCCGAGCGGGTCGGCGAGCCTGATGCTCGTGGCGACGGCGCCGGCATCGGTGGACGTGCTGACCGTCGGTGCGTCGGGTGCCGACAGCACCCGGGCAGTGACTGTTCCGGCGAATCAGCCGGTCGTCATACCGCTGCGGGACGCGGTCGCCGTCTGGCTGCGCCCGACCGGCCAGGGGGCGCTGCACGCGGCGGTCACGGTCACCGGTCACGACAAGTCCGGCGGCTACCTCGCGAGCGTGCCGGTGCAGCCGGCGATGCTCACCCAGGCGACGGCCCGGCTGCTGCCGGCTCGCGGCTGAACCTTCCCGTCACCGACTGTTCTGCCTGCCGGCCAGCCAGCGAGCGTATGGCGCGCCACCCCGGATCGCCTCGGGCCCGGGCAGATTCGACCCTTCCGCGAAGCGGCGCATGGTGCCGCCCAGTGCCGGCAGGCGCACGACGCGGGGAGCGCGCCGGCCCTCGACATGTGCGGTGAGGACCGCCAGCTCCCGCGCCGAGAGCACCTCGGGCCCGGCAAGCTCCAGGACACCTGGCGGCTCTTCGTCGAGCGCCAGGTCGACCAGCTGGGTTGCCAGCCAAGCGGATTCGACCGGCGCAAACCGCAGCCCCTGCACACCGACGCCGAACCCGGCGACCTGGCTGCCGACCAGTCGGTGCACGAGTTCATGCACCTGGGTGGCGCGCGCGGTCACGTGCGGGCAGCCGGAGTCGGTCACGACCGTCTCGGCCGCGGCCTTGGCACGGTAGTAGGGGAGCGGGTTGTCCCAGCAACCGACGATCGAGACGTTGACCAGCCGGGCGTCCGGATTGTGCTGCGCCAGCGTCATACACAGCCGTCGCGTGCCGTCGACGTCGACCTCCTGACTGTGCCGCGCATCGCTCGCGCAGTGGATGACGGTCTGCACTCCGTCGACCGCTTCGGCGAGGCCGGCGCCGGTCGTCAGGTCGCCGACGACCTCGCGGACCTCGTGCGGTGACCGACCCGGCGATCGGCTCAATACCGTTGTGGGCACACCGGACCGGAGCAGTTCGCGGACCACCTGCGAGCCGATCGTGCCCGTGCCGCCGGTGACCAGCACCGGCTGCCGGGCGATGCCGGGAAGGCCGGGCACGAAGCGGGGCGGGTCGGTCGCCTGCGACATGTCAGTCCTCCAGGTCGTCCGGATGTATGCCGATGACGTGTGCCACCTGTTCGGCCAGCACATCCCACACCAGATCGGCGAGTTCCCCGTCCTCGGACGCCCGTGACTCGATCGGGCGGCGATAGAGGACCACCCGGGCGGCGGTGCCGCGCCTGGCCGCGAAGGCGCGGCCTAAGGCGAGGTCGGCCTCCCAGGGCGGCGGGTCGGTGGCAGGCACGTCCTCGACCGCGAACTCGATGTCGTCCAGTTTCCGCTTCAGCCGGCGTTCGAGGCTTTCGACGCCGTCGAGCACGAGCTCGTCGAACTGGGCTGAGCGGCTGCGCATCGCCGGCACGGGCGGCCAGGCGAGCGGACCCCGGAAGCCACGGCCGTGCCGTTCGCTCCGGGAGTTCATGCCCCAACCCTAAGCCAGCGACGGCCGCGCGGCGCGCCGGAGGGCGACCCTCGGCGCGGTGGCCTACAGTCGAACATCGTGACCGGTCCCAGAGTGAAACGCCTGTGTTCTCGCACCGCCTGCAAGTCGCCCGCAGTCGCCACTCTGACCTATGTGCACGCCGATCAAACCGCAGTCCTCGGGCCGCTGGCGACCTACGCCGAGCCGCACACCTACGACCTGTGCGCCGACCACACCACCCGGCTGACGGCGCCGCGCGGCTGGACCGTCGTGCGGCTGGCGATCGATCTGAGCGAGCCGGAGCCCACCCCGGACGACCTGCTTGCCCTCGCCGACGCGGTGCGGGCCGCTGCCGCGCCGCCGCCCGCTCCCGCGGCGCCGGTGAGCAGCGGACGGCCGGTGCTGACCGTCCTCCCCGGCCTGGACCCGTCCCGGTAGGCTGCTCACTCGTGACTGCACCCCGGCTCGCCGACTTCTGCAAGGCGTATGACGTTCGCGGGCTGGTCCCCGACCAGTTGAACGAGGAGGTCGCGACCGCGATCGGTGCCGCGTTCGCCGAGGTGGTTGCCGCACCGGACGGTGCGAGCGCGGTGGTCATCGGGCACGACATGCGGCCGAGTTCACCCGCGCTGTCGCTGGCGTTCGCGCGCGGCGTCGCGTCGACCGGCCTCGACGTCGTGCAGATCGGGCTCTGCTCGACCGACGGGCTCTACTACGCGAGTGGCTCGCTCGGCCTGCCTGGCGCGATGTTCACCGCGAGCCACAACCCGGCGCAGTACAACGGGATCAAGTTGTGCCGATCGGGCGCGCGACCGGTGAGCAAGGTGACCGGCCTCGCCGAGATCACCCGGCTCGCGCAGGGCCGGCTGGACTCCCCGGCACACCGTGCTGCTGCAGCTGCCGAGGGTGAGATTACCGATCGCGATCTGCTCGGCGACTATGCGGCGTTCCTGCGCGGCCTGGTCGACTTGTCGGGCAGCCGCCGGCTCAAGGTCGTGGTCGACGCGGGCAACGGCATGGGCGGCTACACCGTGCCGGCCGTGCTCGGCATGGACGGGTTGCTGCCCGGGTTGCCGGTCGACGTCATACCGCTCTATTTCGAGCTGGACGGCACCTTCCCCAACCACGAGGCGAACCCGCTGGAGCCGGAGAACCTGTGTGACCTGCAGCGGGCCGTCGTCGAGCAGGGCGCGGACGCCGGCCTCGCCTTCGACGGCGACGCCGACCGCTGCTTCGTGGTGGACGAGCGCGGGGAGCCGGTCAGCCCGTCCGCCGTGACGGCACTGGTCGCGACCCGGGAGATCGCCAAGGCCGGTGAGGGCGCGCGCATCGTCTACAACCTGATCTCGTCGCGTGGGGTGCCCGAGATCATCGCGGAGTACGGCGGCGAGCCGGTCCGCACCCGCGTCGGGCACTCCTTCATCAAAGCCGAAATGGCCTCGCACCAGGCTGTTTTCGGCGGGGAGCACTCGGCGCACTACTACTTCAAGGACTTCTGGTATGCCGACACGGGCATGCTGGCCGCGATGCATGTGCTGGCGGCGCTGGGGGAGCAGGACGAGCCATTGTCGGCGCTGGCCGCGGCATACAGCCGGTATGCCGCCTCGGGCGAGATCAACTCGCGCGTGACCGACGGCGCGGCCGCGACCGAGCGGGTCCGCGCGTGGGCGGAGCGCCACGGGGACGTCACGGCAGACCTGCTCGACGGGCTGACACTCACCCATGACGCCGCGCCGATGTGGTGGCTCAACGTGCGCGCGAGCAACACCGAGCCGCTGCTGCGCCTCAACGTCGAGGCGGCGGACCGTGCCACCATGGAGTGGGTGCGCGACGGTGCCCTGCAGCAGATCCGCGAAGGAGAGACTCCGATGACTGCCAGTGCCGAACTCGGCGGCGTGATCGACCCGTGGTTGCGCGAGATCCTGCGGTGCCCAGTGGGGCTCCATGAGCTCGTCGACGCGACGGGCCCTGATGGCGGCGCCGAGTTGCAGTGCGCGGCCGACTGCGGAGGGCCGGGCCAGCGCCGGGGCTATCCCATCGAGGGCGGCGTCCCGGTGCTGTTGGCGGACGAATCCAGAGTGTTCACAGTCTGATCCGGCTGACATGCCCTACCTGGACGAGGCGACCCTCGACGACCCGGACGAACTGGCCCGACGCGATTCACGAGACTCGCTGCGCGCGCTGGCGACGGCGGGCGCGCAGGTGCGGGAGGCGGTCACGCTGTCCGAGGAAGGCGGAGTCGAACGCGTCAGTTATGGCGAGCGTCCCCGGTCGGTCGTGGTCGCGGCGCTGGGCGGCAGCGCGGTGGTGGCCGACGTGCTCGAGATGCTCGCCGAACCTTCGTCGCCCGTGCCGGTGACGGTGCGCCGCAACCTGCCGCTGCCGGGCTGGGTCGGCCCCCTCGACCTGGTCATCGCGGTGTCGCTGTCCGGGCGGGCGGAAGGACCGGTCGCAGTCGCCCGCGAGGCAGCGCGGCGTGGCTCCGCGCTGCTCACGGTGGGCGCCGAGGACTCGCCACTGGCCGAGCTCAGCCACCGCGCTCGCGGCGTGCACATCGGGGTCGGCCGAGGTCGCGCGTCGTCGCGAACCTCGTTGTGGTCGTTGCTGACTCCCGTGTTGATGGCCGGCGACGCACTCGGCCTGATCGACGTCCCGCGGTCGGTGCTGCCCGAGGTCGCCACGCGCCTCGATGAGCAGGCGGAGGCGTGCCGCCCGTCGTCCGAGGCGTTCGTCAACCCGGCGAAGCTGATCGCCGTGCAGGCTGCCGAGACCGTGCCGGTCGTGCTGGGCGACGGTGCCCTGGCCGGGGTGGCGGCACGTCGTGCGGCCGCCATGCTGGCGCAGACCGCGCGGATCCCGGCCACCTGGGGAGAACTGCCCGACGCAGCATCGCAGGTCGTCGCGTGCTTCGACGGCCCGTTCACTGCCGGAGGTGGCGTGGGCGCTGCAGCCGCCCGGCAGGCGGACATCTTCGCCGACCCGTTCCTCGATGCTCCGGCCCAGCCGAAACTGGGTGTCATGATGCTGCGCGACGCACCCGTGCAGCCGCCCAGCCCGGAGAGCGACGCCGCGCAGGCACTCACCGAGGCCGTGCTGACCACCGCGAGGGCCGCAGGTGCTCACGTGATCGAATCCACCGCAACGGCAGGGCATCCGGTCGCGCGGCTGGCCGAACTGATGGCGCTCACCGACTTCGCGGCGACCTATCTCGCACTCGGGCTCGGCGTGGACCCCGCCGTGTCGCCGCACGTCGCCGATCTGCGCGATCGCACGTCCGGGGCCTGATCAGGCGCCGGCCCGGCACCCGGCGGATGACCACCGCGTCCACAGCAGCGATTGCGAGCAGCACCACGGCGGTGATCACGAAGACCGCGCGCAGGCCGAGATGAGCACCGACATACCCACCCATCAGCGGGCCGGCGACCTGCCCGACGTACTGCGCCGACACCGAGAGACCGAGCACCCGGCCGACGACGTGGTCCGGCACCCGGTGCCGGATGGCGGCGGTGATGGCCGGCAGCAGGCCGCCGAGCGCGGCACCCATCAGCAGACGCAGGATCGCCAGCACGAGGACGTTGGGCGCGGCCGACTGCGCGAGCAGCAACAGGCCGGCGATGGTGAGTGAGCCGACGATCACGGTGAGATGACCGATGCGGTCGCCGAGTCTGCCCAGCCTGGGCGCCGAGACGATGCTGCCCGCGGCGCCGAGCGCCATGATCGCGCCGGCGGCGAATGACGCATGGCTGGTGCTGTGCAGCAGCTGCGCGACGAAGACGGTGATCGTGGGCTCCACCGACATGGTGGCGAAGAGCAGCAGGCTCGACGTGACGAGGAGCATGGCGACGATGGTCGGCTGCGGGAGCTGCGGCCAGGTCCGTTCGCGCCGGGTCTCCTTGGCGCGTGGCGGTTTCCGGTCCTCGTGCAGCAGCGTGGTGGTGGCCACGAAGGCGAGGAAGATGAGGCCGCCCGCCACGAAGAAGGTGGTGCGCACCCCGACGAGCTCAGGGGCGAAACCGCCGAAGAGCGGTCCGACGATGTTGCCGGCCATGACGCCTCCGGACAGGATCCCGAGGGCCCAGGCGCTGCGTTCCTTGGGGGTCTGCGCGGCGACTAGGATCGTCGATCCGGACGCATATCCGCCGAGCAGCCCGGTCAGGAGCCGGAGCGCGACCAGCTGCCAGACGTTCTGCGCCAGGCCGATGCACGACATCACGATCGCCATGCCGAGGCTGGCGCGGATGAGCATCGACTTGCGGCCGAAGCGGTCGCCGAGGGCGCCCCAGACCGGTGCGGTCAGTGCGGCGGTGAAGAAGGTCGCGCTGTAGGCGATGCCGGACCAGCGCAGCACGGATGCCTGGTTGTGCACGCCGAGTTGCTCGACGAAGATCGGCAGGTAGGGCACCAGCATGGTCATCGCCACGATGGTGGTGAACGAACCGCCAACGCACACAAAGAGATTGCGTCGCCAGTGGGTGTTCTCCAGGACGCCCGGCGGCGCGATGCTGGTCTGTTCACCCATGACCGACAGCGTGCTCCAGGCGCGGCGTTCGCGGCAGCGGGTGTCCGAATAATGGTCAATATGTCCACGATTCAGACACACTCCGTCTATTGACCGGCACACAAACCCATCGAGCGGCACAGAAAAACGGCGCGAATTGCTGTACCTCTCGATGCGTTGCTGTGCCTCTCGATGCGGGGAGAGTCGCGGTCCGGCATACGCTGGGCCGGTGACGCATTTCGACCTGGCCATCATCGGCACCGGCTCCGGCAACTCCCTGGTGACACCGGACTTCGACGACAAGCGGGTAGCGGTGATCGAGGAAGGCCTCTTCGGCGGCACCTGCCTCAACGTCGGGTGCATTCCGACCAAGATGTTCGTGTATGCCGCAGAGGTCGCCGACACGATCCGCGGCTCGGCGAAGTACGGAGTGGACGCGACCCTGGACGGTGTGCGGTGGCGTGACATCCGGGACCGCGTGTTCGGCCGCATCGACCCGATCGAGGCCGGGGGCCGCGAATACCGCGAGAACGGACCGAACACTACGGCGTACGAAGGGCATGCGGAGTTCGTCGGCCCGCGTGAACTGCGGGTGCAGGTCGGCGATGCGGTCGAGACGGTGACAGCGGACCAGATCGTCATTGCCACGGGTGCGCATTCCGTGGTGCCCGAGGTGATCTCGCAGTCCGGCGTGCCGTACCACACCAGCGACACCGTGATGCGCATGGACGAACTCCCTTCGTCCATGGTGATTCTCGGCGGCGGATTCATTGCCGCGGAGTTCGCGCACGTCTTCGGCGCTCTCGGCGTGGACGTGAGCATCGTCACGCGCGGTCCGCGGATGCTGCGCGCCGAGGACGACGAGATCAGTGCGGAGTTCACCGCGCTGGCGGCGCAGCAATGGGACGTGCACCTGAGCGCCAAGGTTGTCGGGGCCAAGAGCTCGGAACGCGAGGTGGCGTTGGAGCTCGACACCGGCGAGCTCGTGGCAGGTGAGGTGTTGCTGGTGGCAACTGGACGCCGCCCCAACACCGAGCGCCTCGGCCTCGAAAACGCCGGTGTGGCAACGGAGTCCGACGGGCGGGTGCGGGTCGATGAATTCGGTCGTACCACCGTCGACGGGGTGTGGTCGCTCGGCGACGCCAGCTCGGCATACCAGCTGAAGCACGTCGCGAATCACGAGGCACGTGTCGTCGCGCACAACCTGGTGCACCCGGAGGATCTGCGCGCGTTCGACCACCGTTTCGTGCCATCGGCGGTGTTCACCCACCCGCAGATTGCGTCGGTCGGTATGACGGAGGCGGTCGCGCGAGAGAGCGGACGCGAGATCACCATCAAGGTGCAGCGGTATGGCGACACGGCATACGGCTGGGCGATGGAGGACACCACGGGCATCTTCAAGGTGATCGCCGACCGGCAGACCCAGCAGCTGCTCGGTGCCCATGTGATGGGCCCGATGGCGAGCACACTCATCCAGCCGGTGATCCAGGCAATGAGCTTCGACCAGACCGCGCCCGACGTGGCACGCGGGCAGTACTGGATCCATCCCGCGCTCGCGGAGGTCGTCGAGAACGCTTTGCTCGGACTGGAATTCGACTGAGGTCTGGTCGCCCGGGGGTCAGTCGCGGTCGAACAGCTGCCAGTGCGGCTTGCTCCGGTAGGTGTAGCGGTAGTAGTCCGACAGCTTCAGCCCGGTGGCGGCCGCCTCGTCCACGATGACCGTCGCGTGTTCGTGGAGTTGCAGCGCCGACGCTGGCACGAACGAACTGAGCGGGCCCTCGACGGCGGCTGCGATGGCGTGGGCCTTGCCATCGCCCTGGGCGACGAGCAGCAGTTCCCGGGCGTCCAGGATGGTGCCCAGGCCTTGCGTCATACAGTGGGTCGGCACCTGGTCGAGTGAGTCGAAGAATCGTGAATTGTCTTCTCGCGTCTGCGGAGCCAGTGTCTTGACGCGCGTTCGGGAGGCGAAGGATGACGTCGGTTCGTTGAATCCGATGTGCCCGTTGGCGCCGATGCCGAGGATCTGGATGTCGACGCCGCCCGCGGCCGCGATCGCGCTGTCGTAGGACCGGGCGGCGAACTCCGGGTCGGCGGCCCGGCCGTCCGGCACGTGCACGCGATCCGGGTTGAAGCCGAGCGGCTCGACGACGTCCCGGCGGATCACACTGAGGTAGGACTGCGGGTGGTCGGCCGGGATGCCGAGGTATTCGTCGAGGGCGAAACCGCGGGCCAGGGCGAACGACAGCTCGCCGGCGTCGACCCGGCGCTTCAGGTCGGCATAGATGCCCTGCGGACTGGACCCGGTCGCGAGACCGATGACGGCAGTGGGCTTTTCGGTCACCCGTGAGGCGATCTTGGCGGCTGCGACGCGGCCGACCTCGGCCGCACTCGGCAGGATGATGACTTCGATGGCAATGCTCCGTTCAGGACGTATCAGTGCGCGACGGGGTCGGTCGGCGGGTGTGCTGCTTCGATGATGCCAGTTGTGGTCCGGCTGCCGAGCGCCGCGCCGAGCGTTGCCCACTCGGTGGTCGCCGGGGGCAGTGCGTCGACCGGGAACCAGCCGACCGCGTCGATCTCGTCGTCGTCCGGACTGGTTGGCTTCGGTGCGTCGTCGGGAAGCCCCGCGGCATACAGGATGCGGATGCCGTGCCGCTCGATGCCGTCGCGGGAAACGTAAGTGTTGGAATGGGTTCCGAGGATGGCGCCGAGCGTCGGGGTGAGCCCGGTCTCCTCCTCGCACTCGCGCACGGCGGCAGCGGCCCCCGGGCAGCGTCCACTTGCCCTGCGCGGGACCTTCGGCGACCTGATGGCAGAGGAGAATTCGGCCGTCGCGCACGCAGACGATATACGCGCAGACACGCACGCGACATCGTTCGGTCATTGCCGCTTCGCGAATTGCGCGACGTAGTGGGCCTGTTCGGGGGTTTCGATCGCCGCCGGGTCGTAGTGGGCACGAACGTGTGCGATGGCGTCGGCGGCCGTCATACCGTCGAGAACGGCGAGGCAGGCCAGGGCGGTGCCGGTGCGGCCGAGCCCGCCCATGCACGCGACCTCCACGCGTTCGTCGGCCGAGCGGTGCCAGGCGTCGGCGATCGCGTCGTCCGCCTCGCCGGGGTCGGTGGGTATGCCGAAGTCCGGCCAGTCGACCCAGCGGTGTTGCCACGGCACCCCGGTGACCGGGGTGCCGAGCAGGTAGACGCCGAAGTCGGGGTCGGGCGACAGCCCGGCGTGCGCGCCGAGCCCGCGGCCACGAACGCGCCGCCCGGACGGGAGCGTCAGCACGCGTTCGTCCGTCGCGTCCCAGGTGGTCATGGTTCAACCGTATGCCGTGAGCTGGCTCGTCGGGTGGTGCCCTGATCGGAGGAGCGGGATCGAGTCCGCGCCGAGCGGGGTAGTTACGCACCGAGCGGGGTACATCCACCGCGCGGATTCGCGTGGATATGTACCCCGGTCGGCGGTGAAGTACTCCGCTCGGCGGAGGATGGCTGGTTTCGATGGGTGGGCGGCCCAGGGCGGGCTCGCGTCGGCGTGCGCAACCCTCGACGGTCGAAGCTTCGGGACGCCTAATGCCGCGTCAGCGTACGCAACCTTCGACGGTCGAGGCTTCGGGACCCCCACCCCACGGCCTGTGCACAACCTGGCCGAAACGAGGGGGATGTGCACAACAAATTGTCGCGAAAACTGTTGCATTCAAACAGGATTCGGGTATACTCGAACACATGGACGACACCACCGGAAACAGCACAGGAGACGGCCGGGCCGTCTTCAGTACCGCTGTGGTGTCCGCGTTCCGCGAACGGCTGACCGCACCCATCACAGTGGGCAGCGACACGGACCTGCTGGCCGAACTACGGGCACTGGAGGAAGTGAAGAACGCGATCAGCGCCCGGCAAGCCCGGATCACCGTCCACCTGCACGAGCAGCAAACCTCCCGGGATGTTCCGCGCGGGATCGATGCCGCCGAAACCGCCCGCCTGGTCGGATCCCAAGTCGCACTCGCCCGCCGGTGTTCACCCCACCTCGGGTCCCGGCTGCTGGGTCTCGCCCGCGCCGTCGTCGAGGAAATGCCGCACACCCTGGCCGCACTCTCCTGCGGGGTGATCAGTGAATGGGACGCCACCACCCTGTGCCGGGAAACCGCGTGCCTTACGAAAGAGGACCGGGCCGTGGTGGACGCCGGGGTCGCCGACCAGTTGGGGGTGGTGAGTCACCGCCGCCTGGAAGCCACCGCCCGGGAACACGCCTACCGGGCCGACCCCGCCACCATCACCGCCCGGCGTGCACGGGCGGAAACCCAACGGCGGGTCACGCTGCGGCCCGCACCGGACTGCATGACCCAGCTCACCGCGCTCCTGCCGGTCAAGGACGGGGTCGCCTGCTACGCGGCACTCACCACCGCCGTCACTGAGTCCCGTGCCGACCCCGGCGACGACCGGTCCCAAGGGCAAGTCATGGCCGACACCCTGACCGAACGCGTCACCGGCCGGTCGCGCGCCGACGGGGTCGACATCCAGGTCAACCTGCTGATGCCCGTCGACACCCTGACCGGGGACACCCCAGCCCACCTACCCGGATACGGACCCATCCCCGCCGACCTCGCCCGCCAACTCGTGGACCACCCCGACACCGGCAAGGGCAAGGACACCAGGAAGGGCTCGGGCACCGGCACCAGCAAGGCCGTCCGGGTGCAGGTGCGCCGGTTGTTCACCCACCCCGGCACCGGCGACCTGATCGGCATGGAATCCCGGGCACGCACCTACCCCGGGTTACTCGCCCACCTCATCCGATTGCGGGATCAAACCTGCCGGACGCCGTACTGCAACGGGAAGATCCGCCACATCGACCACATCCGCTCCGTCGCCACCGGCGGCACCACCACCGAACGCGACGGCCAAGGACTCTGCGAACGCTGCAACTACCTCAAAGAACACCCCGACTACACCGTCACGGGCGATGCCGGAGAAACCACCACTTCGACCGGTGGCCTGGTCGCGACCAGTCACCCACCCTGTCCGCCCGGGCTACCGCCACCCACCCACTCATACTCCGAACGCACCCTCATCGACTTCATCTGGGTCGAGGGCATTTACCGAGAAGCCAGCTGAGCACGGCGGTCGGCTTGAGCTGACAGGGTGGGTTGCATGACACGGATTTCGGAGTCGGATCTCCACTGGGCGCGCGGCGGGAGCACCGGAGTGCTGGTGCTGGCGGGGTCAAGCGGACGACTTGACGTTGGACGAGCTGACGCACTTGCTGCAGCGGGCGCGACTGTCCTGGCGCTGCGCTGGTTCGGTGGGGTGGGGCAGCCGGCAACACCCTGCGAAGTCCCACTCGAAACCTTCACGGACGCCCTCGACCTGCTCGCCCGGGAGTGCGATCGCTTGGCGATCGTCGGGCTCTCGTATGGTGCCGAGGCTGCACTCCTGGTGGCGCTTCGTGACCCGAGAGTTGCGAGTGTTGTAGCGCTCGCACCGACAGATCTCGTGTGGGAAGGGGCGCATCTGGATGACGATGCGCCGCCACGAAGCAAGTGGACCTGGAAGGGCGCTCCCATACCCTTCGTCCCCGTCGACAGAGGCTGGGTCCAGGAGGCTAGACCGGCGTTCGCGCCGTACTACGAGCGAAGTCGGGCGACTGCGGACCCTGCCGTGATCGAAGCCGCGACCATTCCTGCGGAACGGTATGGCGGTGACCTGGTCCTGGTCGCCGGCGGCGACGATCACGTATGGCCAAGCGTGCCGGCTGCTCACGCCATTGTGCGCCGACGCGCGCGACACGGACTGGAAACCGTGCTTGTCGAGGACGCGAATGCGGTGCACCCGATCGTGCTGCCAGGAGAGACGCCACCGGACCCGACACGCCCCTATCAGGTTGGCGGAGATGAAGACGCGCCACAAAGACTGGGGGCTCTCGCATGGCCGGAGATCCAGAAAGCGTTGCTACTGAACTGATTACGCCGACGACAGCCACCGAGAAGCCAGCTGAACTACCCCGGCACGACCCGGTAGACGTTCGTATCCCGCAGCTCAAAACCCAGCCGTTGATACAGCCGGTTAGCTGCTGCCCGGTCCGGCCGTGACGTCAGATCGATCGTGCGCGCGCCGAGTGCTGCAGCCCGCTCGATTGCGGCGCGCACGAGATCGCTACCTGCGCCCGAGCCACGCGCATCCTCGGAGACCACGACGTCCTCGATCCAGGCTCGAACTCCTGTCGGGCAAGGGAACGTTGCGAGTGTGAGCATGCCGACGACGTCGGTCGAACGGACAGCGACGAACAGGTCGATCGCGTCGTGACTGACCAGATCGGTGAAGGCGTCATACGGCAACAGAGCGGCAGACGACGACAACTCTGAGATCAATCTCGTGACGGCGGAATGCAATTTGCGCGACGGGCGCGATACGTGCACGATCTCGACGGCTGCTGGCATGAGACCACCGTAGATCTTGGACCGGTCAGTCGATCGAAGACAGCCACCGCGGCAAGTCGGCCGCGATCGCGGTGCGGGCGGTGAGCGTGCGCAGCCCGCTCGCGGCCTGCTCCCGGGCCTCGGCGATCCGCTGCGGATCGGCCGGCAACAGACCCGACGCGATGCGAAGGCATCGGTCGAGCCAGTCGATGCTGATGCGCAAGTCAACCGCCAGCAGCCCCCCATCTGGCGGCGCCTCGTCCCCACCGGCCGCGGCGTATGCCGACAAGAAGTCCCCGGCCACGGCCGGGTCGGTCCAGTCGGCAAGGGACATTGCCGTGCGCAGCGCCTCCTCCGCCGACGCCCATGGCGCCGCAACATCCCAGTCAACCAGCCACGGGCCGCCACCGGAGAGCAGCAGATTCTTCTGGTCGACATCGCCGTGTGACATCACCGTCCGCTGCGACCGCGCCGGACGAGAGTCACAGCTGACCCGGACGAAATCAACTGCGCCCCAGACAGACTCAGCCGTCGCGGCAAGAGGGGAGCGCCGGCGCCGCAGCTCAGCCACCAACTGCGGCCAGCCCGAGCACGTTGCGGTGCTCGGTGCAGGAAAGATGTCGGTCCGGGTCGGCTCGACCCGTAGTGCGTGCATGGTCGCCAGGTCTCTCGCGACAGCCCGCGCGATCGGCATCGCAACCGGACCACCCGGACACGGCTCAGCATCGGCGATCCACTCGTGTGCCCGGAAGTGGCGTCCAGCGACCCTCACCACGGCCTCGCCCGACGGCGTCACCAGGAGCGCGGGCGCTCGGACTCCGGCCGCAATTGCCTTGCGCTCGAACGAAATAGCTTCGTCGAGCCAGAGTCGCCAGTGCGGGTCACCCCACGGATTCAGCAGCTCCTTCACCGCGACGTGCGCACCCGTCGTCCGCACCGACGACACCCGGTTGGACCACGCGCGGCCGACCTCATCAGTCGCCACGACCTCACCGGGTATGCCGAAGGCGCGTAGCACGTCGCCCAGCATCTCGGAGCCCATGCCGTCCTTCCTACTGCACGCGGGTCCCATCGGGTGGCGTCGCGTCGCAATCCGCCCACACCTCGACAAGCTCGGCGATGAGGCCGTCACGCTGCGTGATGAAGCCGGCCACCTGGAACTCCTCGTCGCTGCCTTGTGATCCTCCGACGACGCGAGCACGACACACCGCGCGGTTTCCGGAGGCGACCAGGTCGAGAAGCTCCAGCTGTTCGAAACCCGGATACTCCGCGTTGAACCGGACCCAGTCCGGACCGCCGAACTGCTCGCCGGTGTGCGCCAAACGGCATACGAACTCGGGATGCAGCAACCTGGCGAGCGCAGCCCAGTCGTGCGCGTCGATCCGGTCGCACAAGGCCCGAAGTAGTTCCTCTGCGGTCGCCATACGATGAACGTTAGGTGGCTGCGCCGACATCCCGAACGGCCGACAGTGGTCGGTCGACGAGCAGCACCGTAACCTCATGGGTATGACGGTCCGGATCCCGTATTTTCCGCTGCCGATTGACCAGTCCGACGTCACCTACGAGCACGGCCCCTACTCGGTGCGGCATGACGACGTGCAGCCAGGCATCACGTCGGAGTTCGTCCTGAACGACAGTGAGATCTACCCGGGTACCGAGCGAACCGTGTGGGTGCATCGTCCGGCGGACTCGTCCGCGGCGCCGTTGCCGGTGATGATCTTCCAGGACGGCTGGTGGTATCTCGACCCGGCCGATGGCGTCCGCGGGGCGATCGTTCTGGACAATCTGATCCACGCGGGGGCCATCCCGCCGATGATTGGCGTCTTCGTCGACCCGGGTGTCTTCCCGGACATTGACGATCCACGCAGGCGCAAGAACCGCAACGCCGAGTACGACGTCTTTGATGGTCGGTATGCAACCTTTCTGCTCGACGAGGTGCTGCCTCGCGTCCATGAGATTGCCCCGACCATCGATAACCCCACCGGGCGTGGCCTGTGCGGCGGGAGCAGCGGGGGCAACTGCGGTGTGACGGCCGCGTGGCACCGCCCGGACGCCTTCAGCAAGGTCATCGCCTTGGTGTCCAGCTTTGCGCAGATCCCTGGTGGCAATCCGTATCCGGAGTTGCTCCGGGCGACGGCCCGCAAGCCGCTGCGCATCTTCCTGCAGGAGAACCATCGCGACATTGGCTGGAACGAGCCGGAGGACAACTGGTTTGCCGAAAACCTCCGCACCGCAGCGGCACTCGCCGAAGCGGCATACGACTTCCGATTGGTGCTCGGCGAAGGTCCACACCTCGGAAACCAGGGCGGCGTGCTGCTGCCCGACGCGCTGCGCTGGCTCTGGCGCGACTGACGACGGCGCCGAAACCTCGAGGAGCACACATGACCGACACCATCGTCCCCGACGACAAGGACTGGACTTGGGTGATCGAACGCCGTTGTCCTGACTGCGGATTCGACGCATCGAAGGTCACCGGCGAGCAGCTCGGTGCGCAGATCCGGGCCGCCGCGGACCCGTGGGAGGACGTTCTCGCGAGGCCGGACGCCACAGTCCGCCGGACCCCGGGGAAGTGGTCCGATCTCGAATACGGCGCCCACGTGCGCGATGTATGCCGCGTCTTCGACGACCGCCTCACCCTGATGCTGACGAACGACGACGCCGTCTTCGACAACTGGGACCAGGACGCAGCGGCCGCAGCAGGCAACTACGCCCTGCAGGACCCGGTGTCGGTGGCGGACGCCATACACACGGGGGCCGGTGAACTTGCCGACGACTACGACGAGGTGCCCGACGACGCATGGCAGCGCCGCGGATTGCGCAGCAACGGCTCACACTTCACCGTGCTGACACTGGGGCAATACTGCCTGCACGACCTCGTCCACCACCTGCACGACGTCGGCGCAACTTCGCCGCACAGGTAGACTGCAGGTCGCACCGGCGTGGGTGATGACCCTTGCTCCGCAGCCCAGAAGGGCGCGCCGGCGAGGGAAGCCTGACAGCAACGCACAAGGAAGGGACACCCATGTCCTTCGACTTCAAGGTCAAAGATCTGAGCCTGCACGAGGCCGGACGTCACCAGTTGCGCCTCGCCGAGCACGAGATGCCCGGTCTGATGTCGCTGCGCGAGGAGTATGGCGCCAGCCAGCCGCTCAAGGGCGCCAAGATCGCTGGATCGCTGCACATGACCGTGCAGACCGCAGTGCTCATCGAGACGCTCACCGCGCTCGGCGCGCAGGTCCGCTGGGCCTCCTGCAACATCTACTCCACCCAGGACGAGGCCGCCGCCGCAGTCGTCGTCGGCCCGCACGGCACCCCCGAGGACCCGCAGGGTGTGCCGGTCTTCGCCTGGAAGGGCGAGACGCTCCCCGAATACTGGGACTGCACCAACCAGATCCTCACCTGGCCTGGCGGCGACGGCCCGAACATGATCCTGGACGATGGTGGCGACGCCACCATGCTCGTCCACAAGGGTGTCGAGTGGGAGGCGGCCGGGCAGGTCCCGGCCGCCAGTGACGAGGACTCCGAGGAGTTCGCCGTCTTCAAGGAACTCGTGCGCGGCACGCTCGCCGAGGACCCGCAGAAGTGGACCCGCATCGCCGCCCAGATCAAGGGCGTCACCGAAGAGACCACCACCGGCGTACACCGCCTCTACGAACTGGCCCAGTCCGGTGAGCTGCTCTTCCCCGCGATCAACGTCAACGACTCGGTCACCAAGTCCAAGTTCGACAACAAGTACGGCTGCCGCCACAGCCTCATCGACGGCATCAACCGCGCCACCGACGTGCTGATCGGTGGCAAGGTCGCCGTCGTCTGTGGGTATGGCGACGTCGGCAAGGGCTGCGCGGAGTCGCTCGCCGGCCAGGGCGCCCGCGTCATCGTCACCGAGATCGACCCGATCTGCGCGCTGCAGGCCGCCATGGAAGGCTTCCAGGTCGCCAAGCTGGAGAGCGTGATCGGCGAGGCCGACATCTTCGTCACCACCACCGGCAACTTCGACATCATCACTGCCGAGCACATGCAGCAGATGAAGAACAAGGCCATCGTCGGCAACATCGGTCACTTCGACAACGAGATCGACATGGCCGGCCTGGCCAAGGTGCCCGGCATCACCAAGACCGAGATCAAGCCGCAGGTGCACGAGTGGACCTTCGCGGACGGCCGCTCGATCATCGTGCTGTCCGAGGGCCGCTTGCTCAACCTGGGCAACGCCACCGGTCACCCGAGCTTCGTGATGTCCAACTCGTTCGCCAACCAGACCATCGCGCAGATCGAGCTGTTCACGAAGCAGGGCGACTACGACAAGCAGGTCTACGTGCTGCCCAAGCACCTCGACGAGAAGGTCGCCCGGCTGCACCTGGACGCCCTCGGCGTCGAGCTCACCGAGCTGACCAAGGCGCAGGCCGAGTACATCGGCGTCGACGTCGCCGGCCCCTACAAGCCGGAGCACTATCGCTATTGAGAAGACTCCTCGCAAGACTGCGGCCGGGTGCACTCACGAGTTCGTTGCACCCGGCCGCAGTCTTGGTCGTCGTCTTCTCGGGCGTCCGCTTGTCGTGCGGTCGCCTGGTCATGCCTGTTGCCGGGTCGCCGCTCGGCGAATCCCCGAACCGGCTCACAGGTGCCGGCAGTCGTCCTCGCAACCTCCGGGGGCGACCGGACCGTCCGCGTGCGCGGCCGGGCGGTGCAGCACCGCGCTCGTGGGCGCGAGCAGCAGCTCGGTGCCGGTGTCCTGCGCGTCGCCGTCCACGATGAGTGAGTAGCCGTGGTGTTCGGTCGGCGGGAACAGCAGGGTGATCGCCGGGTGGCTCTCGACGTTGAGCGCCGTATGGCGGCTGCGCGGCACGTGAAACACACCCTCCGCGAGCGTGACGTCAGCGCACACGGTGCGCACCTTCGTGCCGTCGGTCGACAGCACGTGCGCGCTGCCGAAGCCGGCAACCGTCTCGGCCAGCGCGTCCGGGTCCACTGCGATGCTCACGATCCCGACACTACTGCGCATCCGAGGGTGCGGCGCTGGAACAGCGTCACGACATACCCTTGGAGCGACGCCGCGACAATCGGGGATGTCCGGCCTGCACGCGAAAGGACCACACACGTGACCACTGGACGAGTTCTCGTCGTCGACGACGACCCATCGCTCGCGGAGATGCTCAGCATCATCCTCGAGGGCGAGGGCCTGGAGGTGACCGTCTGCGCCGCCGGCGACCTCGCCCTGCGTGCCTTCCGCGAGTCCAAGCCCGACGTCGTCCTGCTCGACGTCATGCTGCCGGGCATCGACGGCGTGGAGGTATGCCGGCAGATTCGCGCCGAGTCGACCGTCCCGATCGTGATGCTCACGGCACGCACCGACACCGTCGACGTGGTGCTCGGTCTCGAGTCCGGTGCGGACGATTACGTGACCAAGCCGTTCAAACCGCAGGAACTCGTCGCGCGTGTCCGCGCCCGGCTGCGGCGGGGCGACGACAACGCCGAGGCCGAGACACTGCAACTCGGCGACCTGACGATCGACGTGCCCGGCCACGTCGTCACTCGGGAGGGCAGCACCATCTTGCTCACCCCGCTCGAATTCGATCTGCTGGTGGCGCTCGCCCGCAAACCGTGGCAGGTGTTCTCCCGGGAGACATTGCTCGAGCAGGTGTGGGGCTACCGCCACGCCGGCGACACCCGGCTGGTCAACGTGCACGTGCAGCGGCTGCGCTCGAAGGTCGAGAACGACCCGGAGAACCCGCAGATCGTGCTCACCGTGCGCGGTGTCGGCTATAAAGCCGGGAAGGCCTGACGGGTCGCAGCTTGATCGAGCGAATCTGGCGCAGCATCGAACGTCTCGCCGTTCGGTGCGCTACTGCGGTCGCGCGCCTCTGGCGTCGCTCGCTGCACTTCCGGGTGGTGGTCATCACCGTGTTCCTGGGCACGTTCGTCGCGCTCGCGCTGGGCACCTACATGTACCAGCGCATCGCGACCGGCCTCACCGCACGGGCGACCAGCATCGGCGAGCAGCAGGCGCTCAACGAGCGCGACTACGCCCAGAGCCTGTTCAACAACGCGCCGCGCACGGACATCAACTCGCTGCGCGCCATCGGGCTGCAGATCGCGGCGCCCGTCACCGGCACCGGACGCGAATCGGATGGTGGGCAGCACGACCGGATCGTCATCATGCGGTCCGTGGACAACACGTTCCCGCCGCTGGGGATCATCTCGACCGAGTCGGGAGACGAACGCCTCATCCCGGCGTCGCTGCGGGCCGCGGTCCAGAAGGACCCGACGCACGCGCAACTCCAGATCGGCACGGCGCCCGTGAACGGCAAAATGATCCCTGCTGTGATCGTGGGCGCGCGGATCGTCATACCCAACGCGGGCAACTACGACTTCTATTTGGTCTCGCCGATGACCGCCGAGACCCAGATGCTCGGCATCGTGCGCACCAGCTTCCTCCTCGGCGGACTCGCGCTCACCCTGCTGCTGGCGGGAATTGCCTATCTGGTGACCCGCATGGTCGTCAGCCCGGTGCGCGACGCCGCCCACGTGTCGGAGCGACTCACCGCGGGGGCGCTCAACGAACGCATGCAGGTCAGCGGCGAGGACGACCTGGCACGCCTGGCGACCTCCTTCAATGCGATGGCCGACAGTCTGCAGCGGCAGATCCGCCAGCTGGAAGACCTGTCCAAACTGCAGCAGCGGTTCACTTCCGACGTGTCCCACGAGTTGCGGACGCCGCTGACCACGATCCGGATGGCGTCCGACATGATTCACGCCAGCCGCTCCGATTTCACGGCACCGGTCGCGCGCTCGGCCGAGCTGCTCAGCCGGGAGCTGGACCGTTTCGAAACCCTGCTGACCGACCTGCTGGAGATCAGCAGGTTCGACGCGGGCGCCGCCACCGCCAGCCATGAACCCGGTGACCTCCGGGACATCGTCGAGCGGGTGGTGGACGGATGCGAATCGCTCGCCGCCGCCCAGGGCGTGCGGTTGCGAGTGCACGCCCGGCGCCCGGCCGTCGCCCCGATGGACGCCCGCCGGATCGAACGGATCGTGCGCAACCTGGTGACCAACGCGATCGAACACGCCGAGCACAAACCGGTCGACATCACCGTGGCGGCCAACCCGACCGCCGTCGCGGTCGCCGTGCGCGACTACGGGGTCGGCCTGCGCGAGGGCGACGCGGAGCAAGTGTTCAACCGCTTCTGGCGTGCTGACCCCGCCCGCGCCCGCACCATCGGCGGCACCGGGCTCGGCCTGTCCATCTCCTTGGAGGACGCGCGCCTGCACGACGGCTGGTTGCAGGCATGGGGCGAGCCGGGCAACGGCGCGTGCTTCCGGCTCACCCTGCCGGTGCGTGCCGGCCAGCCGATCGTGCGCTCGCCGGTCACGCTCGCGCCGGACGATTCCAGCATCGGCATCGCGATGCCGAGGGGCAACAGCCTCACCATGGGCACCCCCGCCGCCGGCGGGCCGGTCGGCCACAGCGACCCGGGAGGCGAGCGATGGCGCTCCGCGCGCTGATCCGGGCCGGCGCGATCTCGCTCGCCGTGCTCGCGGCTGCCGGCTGCAGCGGGCTGCCGACCAGCAGCCGGGTGCAGGCAGGTCAGGCGATCGACAATCACCCGCCGGCAGTCGGCAACATCGAATATCCGCCGCCGGCACCCGGCGCATCGCAAGGTGAGATCGTCGAGGGCTTCCTCGATGCGACGGGCGGCGCCAACCCCAACTACGACCGCGCCCGCGAATACCTGACACGGGCCGCGAGCGCGGACTGGCAGCCGCACAGTGCCGTGGTGACCCTCGGCACGCCGGACACGTTGTCGACCGGGCCCGACACGATCACCGCGACCCAGACGGTGACCGGTCTGCTGGACAGCTCGGGTCACCTCACCGAACAACCCGCCGGCACCGTCAAGCAGGCCGGGTTCCAGCTTGCCAAGGTCAACGGCCAGTGGCGAATCTCTTCAGTTCCCAAAGGTTTTGGCCTCTGGATGAACGTCGTGCAGTTCAAGCGGGTCTACCAGCCGGAGGAGATCTACTACCCGGCTGCGAACGCAAGCACCCTCGTGCCCGACACCCGCTGGTATCCGCAGGTCGGCCTTGTCAGTTCGCTCGCCGCCGCCGTGCTGGAGGGGGCGCCCCCGTGGCTGCGCGGTATGACGCTCGAGCCGCTGCCGGCGGGAAGCCGGCTCACCGGCTCCTCGGTCTCCATCGACAACAACGGTGTCGCGACCGTCAACGTCAGCGACAAGGTGCTGGCGGCAACGCCGGAGCAGCGCACCGGTCTGTGGGCGAGCATGCTCGCGACTCTCACCCAGGTCAGCGACGTACGGCGGGTGGTGGTCGTCGTGGACGGCGCGCGGCTGCAGTCGACCGACCTGCCCGACGCACCGTCCGTGCCCACCGACGTCGGCTACACCGTGGTCAGCGGCAATCCGGCACAGCTGATCGCCCGCACCAGCCCGACCACGCTGCAGTGGACCGATCCGGACGAGTCGATCGGCACGGACGTGCGGGAGCACAACCAGTTCAAGACCCAGCCGACGCTGCCGACGATCTCGCGCAACTGGTACCGCATCGCGGCCTCCGCGGACGGCAGCCAGCTCGCGGCGATCGACGGCGCCAACGCCACCCTCGGCCGGTGGGTGAACGGCCGGCAGACACAGATCAGCGGTTTCGGCACCGGTCTGGTCACCCCGAGCTTCAGCTCGGCGAAGTCGTTGACCGGCAGCACCGTCAACGAGCTGTGGGTCGCGGGGGAGTCGGTGCCGGCCAACCGCAGCGGCAAGGCCGACGACGCAACGATCTGGGCGCTCGACGAGAGCCTGCCGCTGGACGACGCACAGCCGCAACCGGTCAGCGCACCCTGGTTGCGGGGTATGACGATCCGGGCGATCAGGGTGTCTCCGGACGGCGAACGCATCGCCGTGGTCGCCCAGCCGCCGAAAGGCCCCACGCAGGTGCTGGTCGCGGCAATCGTGCGTGACAAGAAGGGTCACGCACAGTCGCTGACCACCCCGCTGCGTGTTGCTGCGTCGCTCACCAACGTGCTGGACGTGGGCTGGGTCGATTACGTCACGCTGGCGGTGCTCGACAGCGACTACCAGAACACGGTGCAGGTGACGAACGTGCCGATCGGGGGGCTGAGCAGCAGTCTCGGCGACGCGCCGGGCGGGCAATACCTGGTGGCATCGGGCGGCGGGGCCAGCAGCATCTACGTGGAGACGGTGCGCGGCACGGTCGTCACCAAGGTCGGCGCGACCTGGCAACGGGTCGGCGGGCTGACCGCCGTGGTCGCGGCCGGCACCTGACGGCGTGCACAGGGGTCGCGTGCCGCGCGCTCCGTGCACAGTGAAGCCGGCCGGATCTGTCGCCGGCTGACCAGATCGTCCGAAGCTGGGGCAGTGAAAAGCGCTGCGCTGCAAGCGATCTGCGACCTCGCACTGCCGCGCACCTGCGGTGGGTGTGCGACCCCGGGCTGCGCCCTGTGTCCCGTATGCCGTGGCGCCCTCGACGAGATCGCCGCGCGGGTGGCGGCCCCCGCCATACCCGATCCGTGCCCGGAGGGCTTCCCGCCGACCTGGTCCCAGACGGCGTATGACGGGCCGGTGGCGCACCTGGTGCGCGCCCACAAGGACCACGGTCGCCGCGACGCCGGGCCACGGCTCGGCGCGCTGCTGCGCTGTGCGCTCGCCGAGTTGCTGACGCAGGACCAGCACTGCGTGGACGCACTGCTCGCCGGTGAACGGTTGCTCGTCTGCCCGATGCCCAGTCGCCCGGCAGCGACCCGTGAGCGCGGGCGGGAGCCGGCGATCGAGCTGGCCCGGCGCGCGACGCACGGCGTGCCGGACCTGCGGCTGGGTCGGTTGCTGCGGGTGAGCGGGCACCGGCGGGACCAGGCCGGGCTGACGGCGCTGCAACGCTCGGCGAACGTGCGCGGCACGATCGCTCTCTCGGCCGCCGGCCGGCGGCTCGTGCCGGGGCGTGTGTGCATCGTCCTGGACGACATCGTCACCACCGGCTCGTCGCTTGCCGAGGCCCGGAATGCGTTGGTGTCAGGGGGTGCTCGGCACGTCGTCGCGGCGACGATCACCGCGACGCAGCGGCGCGCCGGGGACCACCCGTTTACGCACGAGGGCTCGGTGGTTTAACGTCTGTGCATGGAGCACATGGTGCGCGCGACCCCGTGTCGGGCACCGCTCCGCCTGTCCTCCTGCAGGAGGTGGTCGACCGGCCGTTAGGGATGCCAACCCGCCTCACGCCATGCAGTCGAGACTCAGGAGTGCACCATGGAGATCACCGTTACCGGACGTCATGTCACGGTTCCCGAGCGCTTTCGTCGACACATCGAGGACAAGCTGGGCAAGGTTCCCCAGCTCGACCCACGGGTCAGCCGATGTGACGTCGTTGTCACGCACGAGGCCAACCCGCGACAGGCCAAGGAAGCGGAGCGCATAGAGATCACCTGCCACGCCAAGAGGTCGATCATTCGCGCGGAGGCGAGTGCGGATGACGTCTACGGCGCGCTCGACATCGCCATGACGCGCCTCGGCGAGCGCTTGCGGCGCGTCAACGACAAGCGCCGGGTCCACCGGGGCCGCAAGCAGCCGACCTCGGTGCACGAAGCGACCGCGGCCCTCGCCGTACCGTCCGAGGAACAGGCGGCGCCGGATGCGCCACTGCCCGCTCACATCGCCCGGGTCGGAGGAGACGAGGACTGCCCGATCCAGTTGCGCGAGAAGGTCCACGCGAGTGCGCCGATGGGTGTCGACCAGGCGCTGAACGAGATGGAACTCGTCGGGCACGACTTCTACCTTTACCACGATGCAGACACCGGCAAGCCGAGCGTGGTCTATCGTCGTCGAGGCTGGTCCTACGGCGTCATCCAACTCGATGTCGTGGACGAGGCCCCCGCAGCGAGCACCGCGTGATGACGAGACGTGACTGAACTTTCCGAGCAGCGCAGCGGGGCCGGCGAGACGCCGGCCCCGCTTGCTGCGCACCCCGGCGGTATCCGGGTGGTGCTGGTCGAGGACTACGAGATCTACCGTCACGGGTTGCGGATGATCCTCGAGCTCGAGGACGACATCGTGGTCGTCGGCGAAGCCGGCAGTGCCGCACAGGCAGTGCGGGAGACGATCGAGCTGCAACCCGACGTGGTGGTGCTGGACATCTACCTGCCGGACGGCAGCGGCATCGAGGTGTGCCGCCAGATCTCCGAGCGGCTGCCCGACACCCAGGTGCTGATGCTCAGCGCCTCGGAGGACGATGCCGACCTGCTGGAGGCGGTGAAGGCAGGTGCGCTCGGCTATCTACTCAAAGACGTCGCGCCCGACACGCTGGCACGTTCCATCCGGGCCACTGCCGCGGGTCGCGCCGAGGTGTCGGCCAGGCTGGCGCCGGCGCTGATGAGCGGGCTGTCCGCGGTGGTTCGCGGGGCCCCCGCCGGAGGTGCTGGCCGCATCGACGAGCTCACCGCCCGCGAACGCGAGGTGCTGACGCTGCTCGCGCGTGGCTGGTCCAACCGCCGGGTCGCCGAAGAGCTTTTCATCGCCGAGAACACCGTCAAGAACCACGTACGCAGCATCCTGGACAAGCTGCAGCTCGGCAGCCGCACGGAGGCCGCGACGTATGCCGTGCGCAGTGGCCTGGTCGACGAGCTGCACTGAGCAGCTCACCCCGGGTCGCCGGCGAGTCGCTCGAAGAGCAGCAGATCCGTCACCGATCCGTCGCCGAGCACCTCGGCCTGCCGCGCCCTCCCGTAGCTCGTGAACCCGGCTCGCCCCGCCACTCCCTGCGAGGAGATGTTGCCGTCGGCAATGCCGATCCGGAGCCGGCGCAGCCCGAGCCCGCCGGACGACTCGGCCAGGAACGCGTAGGTAGCGACGGCACCGACGGCGGCCGTGGCCAATCCGCAGCCACGGGCGTGCGCGGCCAGCCAGTAGCCGATCTCGGCGTTGCCGTCCTCGACGTTCTGCACCCCGATCACTCCCACGAAGTCGTCACCCTCAGGCCGGCAGATCACCCACCAGCACCCGGGGCCGGGCAGGTCAACCCACCGCTTGGCCGCGATGTATGCCGCGGCACGCTCGGCCAGGCCTGCGGCCGGCATCGCCAGCCAGTGCCGCACCACCGGGTCGGCGAAGGTGGTCGCAATGGCGTCGGCGTCTCCCGTGCGCAGCGGGCGCAGCCGTACGTCGGGGAAGTCCAGCACCGGCGGCGTGACCGCGCGCTGAGCCGCGCGGTCGTCGGTGGCCAGCAACTCGAAGTAGGCGCCGTCGGTGATCCGGCCGTCCGCGGCGGTATAGGCCTGGCGGTCGGTGCCCCACTGACGAAAACCCGCACGGCGCAACGCGGTTTGCGAGGCGATGTTGTCGAGATCGGTCTCGGCATACAGGCGGGTGAGGCCGAGGCCGCCTTCCTCGGGCGCCGAAAACGCTTGCAGCACAACGGCTTCCAGCGCTTCGGACAGCGCACCCCGTCCGCGGCCGGCGGGCAACAGCCAGTAGCCGACCTCGGCCTGGCTGATGGTGCCCTCGCCGATGTTGAAGATCGAGACGCTGCCGAGTGCGGCGTCGGTCGCGGCGTCGGCGATGCACCAGCCGACCGTCCGCGCTTCGTCGATGAAGCCGCGCTGGCGGGTCAGCCAGGCGGGGAACGTCCCCCGGGAGAGGTGCGCGCCGGCCGGCAGGTAGTGCACCATCCGCTCGTCCGGGTGTTCGGGCAGATGCGCGACGTCGTCGTCGCGCCACGGTCGCAGCCGGACGGTGCGCAGCTCGACGGTCGGTATGACGCGCGGCGAAACCCGTTGCGCGTCAACGTCGTCGGATGCCAGCAACTCCCAGTTGAGCGCGTCCGCCGGCGGCCCGTCACCTCGCGAGAGCACTGCTCGCTCGATGCCCCACATGCGGAACCCGGCGCGACGCAGCACCCGCGCGGAGGCCAGATTACCGGCGGTGGTGCCGGCCTGCAGCCGGCGCAGGCCGACCTCGCCGAACGCGTGCTTGCGCACGAGTTCGACGGCCGCGCCCATCAGCCCGCGACCGCGCGCGTGGGGGTAGAGCCAGTAGCCGAGTTCGCCGTTGCCGCGGGTGAACGGCGTGTTGAGGTGGGCGAGCTGGATGTAGCCGAGCGCCTCGTCGGTGTCCGGGTCGGCGACGCACCACGCGAGCAGTTCGCCGGACGCGATCCGCTCGCGCCGACGGCAAAGCCAGCCGGCATACGCCTCAGGATCCGGTTGCAGGTCGGTGACGATCTGAGTGCGACTGACCTCGTCAGGCACCAGCACGACATCGTCGTCGCGCCACGGTCGCAGCCGGATGCCTTGTGCGGCAAGCACTTTCGGCTCACGCATCGGCTGCCCGGTCCTGGTGTTCCGATGCCAGGAGCTCGAAGTAGGCACTGTCGGTGACGCTGCCGTCCGCTGTGACGAATGAGCCGTGGTCTTGCCCGTACTGCCGGAAGCCTGCCGTGGCGAGCGTCAGCATCGACGCGTGATTGCCGCCCACGGTCGCAGCGTCGAGCCGGAACAGGTCGAGACCCTCAGGCGAGAAGGCATGGTCGACAACGGCTTTCAGCGCTTCGCTGGTGTAACCGTGGCCACGGGCTGCGTCATACAGCCAGTAGCCGACGGTGCCGCTGCGGCGCGGGCCGCCGAGACCGCGGATGCTCACTGAGCCGAGCGGCCGGCCGGTCATTGCGTCGGCGATGCACCAGGTCACTGCGGTGCCTTTGAGATCGTCGAGCCGGCTCCTGGCCAGCCAGTGGTCGTATGCCGCGGCGGGTGGTCGCGGCTCGATGCCCATCGCGGCGGCGCCCTGCGCGTCCGGCGCCGGCTCCTGCCCGGGTGCATCTCCCTCGCCCCAGGCACGCAGCACCAGCCGCTCGGTCCGCAACGTCGGCAGCGGTATGGCGCGAGCCCGCTGCGCGTCGCGGTCGTCCGTGGCGAGCAGTTCGAACTCCGTCTCGTCGCTCCAGCTCCCGTCGTCATACACGGGCAGGCCGGTGACGGTGCCGATCGCCCGGAAGCCGCTCTCCCGCAGCACGCGCTGCGACGCGAGGTTCTCGACATCGACGTTCGCGCCGATCCGGCGGAGCCCGAGCCCGCCCTGGTCCGTCGGCGAAAATGCGTGTGCAACAACAAGATCCAGCGCGGTCGAGACGCGTCCGGCGCCGCGTACCGAGGGTTGCAGCCAGTAGGCGAGCATGGCGCTGCCGGCGAGCATCGGCACATTCATCCGGTGCAACTGGATGCCGCCAAGAGCACGGTCGGTCGCTGCGTCGGCGATGCACCAGCAGATCGCTTCGCCGTCGGCCATCCGCTCGCGCTTCACCAGCAGCCAGTCGGCGAAGTCGTCTGTTGCCGGTGCGGTGCCGAGCATGAACCGGGTCAGGTCCTCGTCCAGCGGCTCGTCGGGAACGTCCATGTCGGTCCACGGCCGCAACCGGATCCCATTGCCCTCCAGCACTTCCGGCTGGTGCCAGGGATGCGCGGGTGCGCCGGTCCAACCGTCCCGGCATACGTGCCCGAACCACAGGTCCTGCGTCTGGCCGAGGCCATTCGTCGCGCTGTCCGGCCAGCTACCGTCCACGGTCATCCCGAGCTTCCAGGCGACCCGGCGCGACGCCCAGTTGCCGCGTCCCGCCCGCCAGATCACCGTGCGGGCACCGAGATCCCCGAACGCGTGCTGGACCACCAGCCGGGCGGCGGCGCTGAGGTATCCGTTGCCGCGCGTGTCCGGGTGTCCGTTGTAGCCCACCTCGAACGCTGCGGCGGACCGGCGGTGCAGACTGACCGACCCGGCATACCGGCCACCGGCTTCGACGGCCCAGGTGCGCACCGAACCCTGCGCCCACTGGTCGGCGACGGCCGCGAGGAACCCGTAGGCCTCGGCCTCGCCATACGGCTGAGGGAGGTTGTGCAGCCAGCGGGCGGACTCGCCGTCCTGGCAGTTGCGGACGATCGCGGGCACGTCCGGCTCGGTGTGCGCGCGTAGCCGCACGACGCCGTCGCTGAGCACGGGCACGTCATCGGGGAAGACCGGCATGGCGACAGCCAATCACGCGGTACCGGGGAGTGCGACGCGTTTTGCGGGGTGGGAGCGTCCCGAAGGCGCGACGGTCGAGGGTTAGGGACGGGAAACCGGGGTGGGGGCGTCCCGAAGGCGCGACGGTCGAGAGTATGGGACGGAAACCTCCGCCGGACGCCTGAGCGCGGCCGGGAACCCGGCACCCCCTCTCGACCATTACCATGGGTGAGTCTGTCTACACGTCGAGACGTCCGCCCCCGGGCGTCGTTCAACTTCGGAGTTTTCGTTGCCCAAGGTCGTTGAGAAGGTCCTGCGTGCCGGTGAGGGTCGCACCCTCAAGAAGCTGCAGGCCTACGCAGCACAGGTCAATCTGCTGGAGGACGACTTCGCCGGGCTGACCGACGCGGAGTTGCGCGAGGAGACCGACAAGTTCAAGAAGCGCCTCGCCGACGGCGAGACCCTGGACGATCTGCTGCCCGAGGCGTTCGCCGCGGTCCGCGAGGCCAGCAAGCGCACCATCGGCAAGCGGCATTTCGACGTGCAGCTCGCCGGCGGGGCAGCGCTGCACCTGGGCAACGTGGCGGAGATGCGCACCGGTGAGGGCAAGACCCTCGTCGCGACGCTCCCGTCATACCTCAACGCGCTGACCGGCAAGGGCGTGCACGTCATCACCACCAACGACTACCTGGCTGAGACCCAGGCGGAGCAGATGGGCCGCGTGCACCGCGCCCTCGGGCTGGAGACCGGCTGCATCCTGTCGTCGATGACACCCGACGAGCGTCGCGTCGAATACGCCAAGGACATCACCTACGGCACCAACAACGAGTTCGGCTTCGACTACCTGCGCGACAACATGGCGTGGTCGGATGAGGAGCTCGTGCAGCGCGGCCACAACTACGCGATCGTCGACGAGGTCGACTCGATCCTGATCGACGAGGCCCGCACCCCGCTGATCATCAGTGGCCCGGCCGACGAGGCGACCCGCTGGTATGTCGAGTTCGCCAAGATCGTCGAGCACCTGAAGCGCTCGCCGAAAAAGGAGAACTCGCTGCCGGGGGATGGCGACTACGAGGTCGACGAGAAGAAGAAGACCGTCGGCCTGCTGGAGTCGGGCATCGAGATCGTCGAGGACCTGCTGGGCATCGACAACCTCTACCAGGCGGAGAACACGCCGCTGATCGGCTACCTGAACAACGCCATCAAGGCCAAGGAGCTGTTCAAGAAGGACAAGGACTACGTCGTCATGAACGGCGAGATCCTGATCGTCGACGAACACACCGGCCGCATGCTCGCCGGGCGCCGCTACAACGAGGGCATGCACCAGGCGATCGAGGCCAAAGAGGGCGTCGAAATCCAGAACGAGAACCAGACACTCGCCACCGTCACCCTGCAGAACTACTTCCGCATGTACGACAAGCTTGCCGGTATGACGGGCACCGCCCAGACAGAGGCGGCCGAGCTCTACCAGATCTACAAGCTGGGCGTCGTGACGATCCCGACCAACAAGCCGATGATCCGCAAGGACCAGCCGGACCTGATCTACCGCACCGAGAAGGCGAAGTTCAAGGCGGTCGTCGACGACATCGTCGCTCGGCACAAGGAGGGCCAGCCGATCCTGGTCGGCACGACCAGCGTCGAGAAGAGCGAGTACCTCTCGGAACAGTTGCGTCGCAAGGGAATCCCGCACGAGGTCCTCAACGCCAAGCACAACGAGAGCGAGGCCGCGATCGTCGCGCAGGCCGGCCGCAAGGGCGCGGTCACGGTGTCGACGAACATGGCCGGCCGCGGCACCGACATCATGCTCGGCGGCAACCCGGAGTTCATCGCGATGGCGGCGCTGAAGCGCAAGGGGCTCTCGCCCGAGGAGACCCCGGAAGACTACGAAGCGGCCTGGGACGAGGCGCTGGAGAAGGCCGAGAAGGCCGTCGCGAAGCAGCACGACGAGGTCGTCGAGCTGGGCGGGCTCTACGTGCTGGGCACCGAGCGGCACGAATCGCGCCGCATCGACAACCAGCTGCGCGGTCGCGCCGGTCGCCAGGGCGACCCCGGGGAGAGCCGCTTCTACCTGTCGCTGCAGGACGACTTGATGCGGCTCTTCAACGCTGCGATGGTCGACCGCTTCATGCAAACCGCCAAACTCGAGGACGATGTCCCGATCGAGTCCAAGATGGTCAGCCGGTCCATCGCGAGCGCACAGAGCCAGGTCGAGAGCCAGAACTTCGAGATCCGCAAGAACGTCCTGAAGTATGACGACGTGCTCAACCGGCAGCGCGAGGTCATCTACAGCGAGCGTCGCAAGGTGCTGGAGGGCGAAGACCTCGAGGACCAGGTCCGGCACTTCATCAACGACACCGTCGACGCGTATGTCGACGGCGCCACGGCCGAAGGTTTCTCCGACGACTGGGATCTCGACAAGCTGTGGGAGGCGCTGCACGAGCTCTACCCGGTGTCGATCACCGAGAGCGAGATCGAGGAGGAGGTTGGCGGCCGTGCCGGGCTGCAGGCGGACCTGCTCGCCGAGGAGCTTCGCTCCGACGCCCAGCACGCGTATGACGCGCGCGAGCAGGAGCTCGGCGACCGCGTCTCCCGCGAGGTCGAACGCCGCGTCGTGCTGACCGTGCTGGACCGCAAGTGGCGCGAGCACCTCTACGAGATGGACTACCTCAAGGAAGGCATCCACCTGCGGCAGTACGCCCAGCGTGACCCGCTGGTCGAATATCAGCGCGAGGGCTTCCAGCTCTTCGGTGCGATGAACGACGCCATCAAGGAGGAGTCGGTTCAGCACCTCTTCCACGTGCAGGTCGACCCCGAGGAGATCGCGGCGTCGCTGCCGCAGCCGAAGGAGAAGATGACCTTCGTCGCACCGGGCGAGGACGGGTCCGCGACCGCGCACGAGGTGGACGACGCCGGCCGCGTCGTCGGCGAGGACGACTCTGACCTGCCGCGTGCGCAGCGCCGGGCGAACAAGAAGGCCAAGAAGAAGTCCGCCCGGCAGAAGGCCAACTCGCGCAGCTGACGAACTCGCGATCGCCGGTCAGCCGAGTTCCATCGCGGTGACCAGCCAACGGCCGTCGACGCCGACCAGGCGCAGCGCGAGCGCGCGCACCCGGCCGTCGTGTTGCACGACCACACTGGCTTCGACGACACCGTCGTCGGGTTCGCAGATGTGCACCCGGCGCACCAGTGAGCGATGCAGCGGTCGCGCGCCGCGGCGCTTGGCGATGGTCGCGCGGGCGGTGACCCGTTCGCGAACCAGGGGGCTGACCCATCGGGCGATCTGGTTGGTGGAGCGGACTCCCGTCATACATTCCAGGAGGGCGCCGGCCAGCCGGTGCACCCACGCGCGCGGCTCGGGCAGCTGGCCGGCCGTGGTCGGCTGTGGTCCGAACTCGGGGTCGGTGCGATCGTCGCCCACGAGCACCCGGAGCGCCGGTTGCGAGTAGTGGCGCCGCCTGCTGCGTGCCGCTGTCACGACCTCGTCGTAGAGCACGTCGACGGCGTGCTCGTCGAGGGGCGGTGGCGTCCAGCCGGAGGCGGGTCGCAACTCGAGCGGGTGGGCAATCGCGGTCGTGGTCATCGCGCGCTTCCTTCCACGACGTGGTCGGGGGACTGCAGCCGGATGCCGATCTGCAGCAGGTCGGGATCGGCACCGATGAGGTGCCGGTTGGCGGCATACCAGCGCGGCCACTCGGCGGCGACAGCCCGCGCGTCGGCGTGCGGGCCGAGCTGGGCGGCCGCGATGGACCACAGCGTGTCGCCGCGGTGGACCACCACCTCGCCGGAGTCGTCGGAGACCGTCTTGCCGGTGATCAGCGGCGCGCAGTCGCGAGCCACTTGGTCGGTGCGGGCCGGGCGATCGGGCACCCAGCCCGGTGACGGGAGCTGCGCATCGCACGAATCTGACGTAACGGCAGTGGTTTTCGGCGCCATAGCAGCCGAGACGGTTGTGGGCGCGGTCGCAGCCGGCGGTGCCGGCGCGGCGAGCGCGGGCGCCGCAGTGGACAGCGCCGACAGGGTGGTGATCGCCAGCAGTATGCCGGCCAGCCGCCCGACCAGAGGCCCGGTCGGACGTGGCGCTGTGCCCGGGCCGCCGGGCGGGATGTTTCCGCGTGACGGGCGCAGCACGGTTGCCGTCGCGAGCGCGACCAGCACCGCGGCCCACAGCACGGCGAGCACCAGCGCGGCCCACAGCAACACCGGCACGGCGTCGATGGTGCGCACCGCGCTGCGCCGGCCCAGCCGGAAGACCTCGTGCTGTAGGCCGAGCCACGCGCACCAGGCAGCCCCGGACAGCACCAGGACGACGACGGCGCCTACCACGGCGGCTCGCGCCCGATGTCGCCTGTCCACGCATTCGTCAACCGGCATCGGATGCTCCTTTCGGCGTGGATTACCTGCACTCAAAAGTACCGAAAATGTCATAAACGACATCAACAGACATTAGCTGCACCTAAACACATGCAGGCGCGGTTGTCCATGCCTTGCGGCCTCCGGTTACGGTTACGGCGTGCGATGGCAGGACTTGTTCGCGGATCTCGAGGCGCAGTTGCTCGCCGAGCAGCGGCGCGAGTTGCACGCGGAGATCGCCGACCGCACCCGGCGCGAGCGGGCCGAGGTCACCGTGCTGGATCGTGCGGCGCGTTCGGTCGGCAGGACGATCACCGTGATCACCGGAGCCGGCCCGGTGCGGGGCGTGCTGGACGATCTCGGCAAGGACTGGCTACTCCTGCAGGAGCACGGCCGTCACGCAGCGCTGCTGCCGGTGGCCGCGATCACTGCGGTGGTCGGCCTTGCCGGGCACAGCGACGACGATCGCGGCATGGGCCGGCGCTTCGGGGTGGGTGTGGCGCTGCGCGCGATCGCGCGCGACCGGGCTCCGGTGGCGATCCACGATGCCGCCGGAGGTCTCGCCACCGGAACCATCGACAAGGTCGGCGCGGACCACCTCGACCTGGCCGAGCACCCGGCGGATGCGGTGCGGCGCACCGTTGCGCTGACCGGACACCGGGTCGTGCCCTTCGCGGCCATCGCGATCGTGCGGCGCGCCTGAGCCGGAGATCGCCGCGGGTCAGACCTCGTCGTCGGCGAAGTCGCCCGCCGCGACATGCGCCCGCGCGTCGGCATACTGCCGCTGGATGAAGGCCTCCAGCTCGGTCAGCTCGATCCGCCAGGACTTGCCCACCTTGATCGCCGGCAGCTCGCCGCTGGTCACCAGGCCGTAGGCCTGCCGCGAAGAGATGCTGAGCGTCTCGGCGACGTCGGCGATGGACACGAAGCGCGCTGGCACGGGTGGCTGCCCTCCTGGGTCGGTCGTATGGCGAGGCCGGTCCCATTGTGGCGCATTGCCCCACGGCTGCCGCGGATCCCTGTGGATAACGCCCCCAACGGGCCGGAGAACTCTCTACAGTGCGAAGAACCTGAAAAATTTCAGAACGACTCCTGCGAGCTTCGTTCGCGGGCGGTGAAGGGGAGCACACGTGGAGACTCGACGCTCAACCGGCGAGGAACTGCCGAAACCAGCGGCCCGGCGGCTGCAGCGTCCGTCGTGGAACGACAGCCGGCTGGTCGCCGGCGTGCTGCTGGTGCTGGTCGCGACCATCGGGGGCGCTGCGGCTCTGCGTCACTACGACAGCTCGATCGAAGTCCTGCAGGCGACCCGTCCGCTGGTGCCGGGTCAGCAACTGCACGACTCCGACCTGCGTCCGGTGAAGGTGCGCATCGACCGCGCGAGCAGCACCTACCTCGGAGCGGACGAGGCGCTGCCCAAGGGCGAGGTACTGCGCGAGGTGCGCACCGGGGAGCTGGTGCCCCGGTCGGCGGTCGGCAGCGGAGCGGCAGTGCACTCGAAAGCCGTTGCGGTTCCCGTGGATTCGGGGCAGGTCGCGACCCTGGTCAAGGGGTCGGTCGTCGATCTGTGGGTGTCGCGCAAGAAGACGGGGGAGACCGGCCGGGATGCGTACGACGCGCCGGACCGCCTGCTGCAGCGTGCGGTCGTCGCGCGCGTGCCCAGTGCCGGCGGTGGGTTCTCGGTCGCCTCCGACAGCGGTGCGGTGCACGTGCTGGTGCCCGACGAGAACATCGCCGAGGTGCTCGGCGCGATCAACCAGGGTGCCAAGGTCGACCTGGTGCCGGCCGCCGGCTCCCCGTTGAAGGGCAGCTGATGGCAACCGCGGTGGTGACCGCCATCGGAGCGGCTCACGAGGCGGCCGTGGCCGCGACCATCGGGCGGGTGACCGGAGTGCGGCTGGTCCGGCGCTGCGCCGACGTGGCCGATCTGCTCGCCGTCTGTGGCGCCGGGCGCGCCGACGTCGCCCTCGTTTCCGCGGACTTCGCGGACCTCGACCGCGGCGCGATCGCGACGCTGCGCGGCGCGGGCACCGGGCTGGTGGGCGTACACGGGCCGAGTGCGGTCGAGGAGCGGGAAGTGTTGCGGCAGTGGGGTGTTCCGACACGGCTGCGGACCGACGCGACCCCGGCGGAGTTCGCCGCCGCAGTGTCGGTGGCTGCCGACACGGGTGACAACCCGGCGGAGCAGCAACTCCCGGCCGAGCGGCGTGAGGAGAGCGACGCGGACCCGATCGGCGAGGAGCTGGCAGCCATGACGAGCGGTTCGTCATACCTGCCGCACAATCCGTTCCTGGAACCGGAGCGCGAGGAGCGTTCCGCGGCGCCGGTCGTGGTCGTGTGGGGTCCGCCCGGTGCTCCGGGCCGCACCGTGCTCGCGGTCAATCTGGCCGGCGAGGCCGCCCGGCTCGGGGTGTCCACCGTGCTTGTCGACGCGGATACGCACGCCGCGTCCGTTGCGCAGCATCTCGCGCTGCTCGACGAGGCGCCCGGCGTGGCCGCGGCCACCCGGCTCGCCGACTCGGGTCACCTCGATGTGCGGTCGCTGGCCGCGTCGTGTCCGCAGGTGAGTCCTGGGCTGCGCGTGCTGACCGGGCTGCCGCGCGCCGACCGGTGGCCCGAGATCCGGGACGATTCGCTGACCGCCGTCCTGGAGCAGTGCCGCACCCTGGCCCGGCTGGTGGTGGTCGACGTGGCGGCGCCGCTGGAAGAGGACGAGGAACTCAGCTATGACACCGCCGCGCCGCGGCGCAACGCCGCGGCCCTTGCCGCACTGCGGGCCGCGACCACGGTGATAGCCGTCGGTGCTGCCGATCCGGTCGGTCTGCAGCGCCTGGTCCGCGGGCTGGAGGACTTGCGAGCGGTCCGCCCGGACCCGCCGCTCGTGGTCGCCAACAAGGTCCGGGCGGCGGCGGTAGGCACCGGCCCGGAGCAGCGGGTCACCGACGCCCTGCAGCGGTTTGCCGGGGTGGCGCAGAGCCGCACGATCCCCGACGACCGGCCGGCCTGCGACGGCGCGCTGCTGGCCGGGCGGCTGCTGGCTGAGCATGCCCCGGGCTCGCCGGCCCGCAAGGCGATCACCTCTCTTGCCGCCGACCTGACCGGCGTGGTCGCCACCACCCGGCGGGGCTGGTTCGCCGCGCGGCGCTGAGCACGGCCCGTCAGGGACGCATCGGGATGTGCGGCTCAACCCAGTGCGGGCGACCCATCGTGCCCGGCCGGGACCGTCCCGGCCGCGATCTTCAGCAGCTCTGCGGCGTCGGCTCCCGTCGTGCCCTGCACCACCAGGTATCCCTTGCCGTATGACGGGGTCAGGCTGCCGATGACCGGTGTCGGCGAGCCGTCCGCGGATCGCAGGGTGGTCACCCGGAACCGCTTGCCGTCGAGCGTCCGCACGATGCCGGTCTGCGGGAGCGGCTGTGCGGCGGACTCGATGGCGATCTTGCCCTCGAAGTCCTGCACGGTGGTGTGCGGCGATCCGTCGGTGTGCACCAGCACCAGGGACTCCGGGGTCCAGCCCTGCACCTTCCAGCCCGGCGGCACATAGTGCAACTCGAACGGCCGGGCACCCAGGGAGCCCCGGAACGGCGCTGCGGTCCTTGCACGTGCCGGGTGCGGCGACCGCGCGGTCGTCGTGGGATGGGATGCGGCGGCCGGTGCGACGCGCTCCGGTGTGGCCGCGCTGCGCGTGATCACGAAACCGCCTGCACCGCTGACGAGAAGCGCCGCAGCGCAGACTCCTCCCGCCATACCGGCGCGACGGCGGCGCAGGGCTGCACGACCGCGAGCGATGTCGGAGTCGACGGGGACGACGTGCGCGGCAGCGGGTTCCGCTGCCCGGTCGAGCAGCTCGGCGAGGTCGGTCATGAGGTTCCTCCATGGTGCGTGGTGTCGGTGTGGACGTCGGCGAGCCGGATCCGCAGGGTCGCGAGCGCCTTGGCGCTCTGCGACTTCACGGTGCCTTCGGAGCAATGGAGCAGGGTCGCCGTCTGTTCGACGGATTGGTCCAGCAGGTAGCGCAGGACGATGACCGCGCGTTGTCGCGGCGGCACCGCCGCGAGCGCTGCCAGCACCGTTGCCCTGGTATCTGCATCGGGCGCGGGTACACCGGTTTCCGCCGGTAGGGAGCCCGTTCGCTCGTGCCGTCGCCAGGCGCGGCGTGACTCGTCGATGAAGGTGGTGGTGAGGATCCGGTAGCTGTAGGTGAGCGGACCGGTTCCCCGGGCGACGCGCGGCCAGTGGACATAGAGCTTGGTGAGTGCCTGCTGGACCAGGTCCTCGGCGTCTTGTTCGTTCCCATAGGTGAGCAGCCGGGCCGCGCGTTCCAGCCGGCCGCGGTTGGCGGTCACGAACTCGGTGAAACCCACATCGCGTTCACTCGTCATACACGCTGCTCCTCCTTCGGCCCGCACCTGGCGGCGCCGATCGCGTCGTCCCCCCCCCCATGAACGGGGGCGGCACGCACCCAGGTTGCCCTCCCGACGTGAAAACATGACCTCGTGGCCGACCGACTGAGCGCGCTCGATGCGTCGTTTTTCTACCTGCAGGACCGTTCGACGCCGATGCATGTCGGCTCGGTGCTGATCTTCGAACCGACCGGAGGCGGATTCGACTACGAACAGCTGGTCGGCCTGGTCAGCAACCGCATCGCGTTCGTGCCGCGGTACCGGCAGAAGGTGCGCCAGCTACCGGCGCGGCTGCTGCCGCCGATGTGGGTCGATGACGACGAGTTCGATGTCAGCTACCACGTGCGCCGGTCGGCGCTGCCCAAACCGGGCACGGCAGAGCAGCTCGAGGAGTTCGTCGGCCGGGTGCAGGCGCGGCCGCTCGACCCGGACCGGCCCCTGTGGGAGCTCTACCTCGTCGACGGGCTCGCCGGCGGCCGGTTCGCCATCGTCACCAAGACGCACATCGCCCTGGTCGATGGCATCCACGCGATCGACATCGGCCAGATCATCGTCGACCCGGAGGCCACTCGCGAGCACCCGATCCCGCAGACGTGGCGGGCGGCGCGGCCACCGAACGCGCTGGAGCTGGTCGCAGCCGTCGCCGGAGACGTCGCGCGCAACCCGCGCAGCGCCGGCCAGTTGCTGGCCGGAGGGATCGGCGGGGTCGTGTCCGGCGCGGGACGGCTGACTCGCAGGGGCGTCTCCGGCGCGGCCTCGGCGACCGGCGTGCTCGCGCGGATGGCGGCGAGCCCCGCGCCCGACAGCGTGCTCAACCGCACGGTGAGCGCCCACCGCAGGTTCGTGATGGTCTCGACCGGCCTGGATACCTATCGCCGGGTCCGCGCGCAATGTCCCGAGAGTGTCACCGTGCACGACGTCGTGCTCGCGACCATCACCGGGGCGCTGCGGGGCTGGCTGCTTGCGCGCGGTGAAGCGGTGCCCGGCGCCGAGACGGTCCGCGCGCTCGTCCCCCTCAGCGTCGAGCACGAGGACGGTGAGGGCGAAGAGGTGTCGCCGATGTTCGTCGACCTGCCAGTCGGCGAGGCGCGCCCGATGATGCGGCTGCACCAGATCGCCTACGCGACGGCGGCCCAGCTGGAAGGCGGCGGGCCGGCCGTCGACGCTGCCTCGATCGCCGGTCTCGCCGGTTTCGCGCCGCCGACGTTGCACTCGCTCGGCGCTCGGCTCGGCAACGCCATGTCGCGTCGCATGTTCAACCTGGTCGTCACGAACGTGCCCGGCCCGCAGCGCGTGCTGTATGCCGGTGACGCTCCGATGGTCGAGAGCTACCCCGTCATACCGCTGCCGAAGGGGCAGACCCTGTCGATCGGCCTGACGTCATACAACGGGCGGGTCGACTTCGGGCTGACCGCCGATCGCGACGCGATGCCCGACCTCGAGCTGTTTGGCCAGTGCCTGGCCGACGCGCTCGCCGAGCTACTGGACGAAACGGAGACACGCCCATGAGGGTCTACCTGCCGCTGGACGTCGACGACCTGGAGGCGTTGCACCGGACGCGAGTGCTGCCCGCCGGCGCCCGTGCGGCGTTCGCGGTGACCGACCGGCTGCGGGCCGCGGCGCCGGCGGAGGACCTGGAAGGCCTGGAATATCTCGCGACCCAGGAGGCCGCGACCGCCGCGGCTGCGCGCGGGGGGCGAGTGGTCGCCGCGGTGGACATGCGCGACGAACACGTCACGGATCAGCCGGATGGTGAATCCCCTTCTGCTGTGCGGGTTTCCGGCGAACTGCCGCAGCAGCATGTCGCCAGTTTCCACGTGCTGGACCCCGCCGGCGAGCGCGACGTCGACGCCGACCTCGAGCTGTCCTGGTATGACGCGACCGAACTCGCCCTGGTGCTGGAAACGGTTTCCTGATGGGGTCTGCCCGACCACGCTGAGGGGGAATCCGAAACAATTCGGTGCGGGACTGTGGAGTAACCGCCGGAAGATGGCAAAGTCTCACTGTGCAATCCGTCCCCCGAACTCTGAACCGCATCGCCATCGTCAACCGTGGAGAGTCCGCCATGCGGCTCATCCACGCGGTGCGCGACGTCAACGCCCGGCGCGCCCTCGAAGGCGACAGCTCGCCGCTGCAGACCATCGCGTTCCACACCGATGTCGATGCTGGTGCCGCCTTTGCCCGCGAGGCCGACGAAGCTCACCTGATCGGTGCTGCCGCTGACCGGCCCTACCTCGACCTGGCCGCGCTGGAGCGGGCACTCGTCGACGCCCGAGCCGATGCCGCGTGGGTCGGCTGGGGATTCGTCGCCGAGGACCCCGCGTTCGCGGAGCTGTGCGACCGGCTCGGGGTGACGTTCATCGGCCCGTCCGCCGACGCGATGCGCCGGCTCGGCGACAAGATCGGCTCCAAACTGATCGCCGAGGAGGTCGGCGTCCCGGTCGCGCCCTGGAGCCGCGGCGGGGTGGACACGCTGGACGAGGCGCTCGAAGCCGCCGAACGCATCGGCTATCCGCTGATGCTCAAGGCGACTGCGGGCGGCGGTGGCCGCGGCATCCGCAAGGTCTCCGGGCCGGCTGATCTGGAGGACGCCTACCAGCGCACCCGCGACGAGGCGGAGCGCGCGTTCGGCTCCGGCGTGGTCTTCCTGGAGAAGCTGGTCACCGGCGCACGGCACGTCGAGGTGCAGGTCATCGCCGACGGTCAGGGCACCGCGTGGGCGGTCGGGGTGCGTGACTGCTCGGTGCAGCGTCGCAACCAGAAGATCATCGAGGAATCCGCCTCGCCGCTGCTGGATGCCGACCAGTCCGGTGAGCTGAAGGCCAGCGCCGAGCGCCTGGCACTCGCGGTCGACTATCTGGGGGCCGGCACGGTCGAGTTCCTCTATCACCCGGCCGAGCGGACGTTCGCATTCCTGGAGGTCAACACCCGGCTGCAGGTCGAGCATCCGATCACCGAGACCGTCACCGGCCTGGACCTGGTGGCGCTGCAGCTGCAGGTCGCCTCGGGACAGCCGCTGCGCGGTGAGCGCCCGGTGGAGCGCGGGCATGCCGTCGAGGCGCGGCTGAACGCCGAGGATCCCGACCGTGATTTCGCGCCGGCGCCCGGTCGCATCGCGCGACTGGAACTCCCGGCCGGCCCCGGCATACGGGTCGATACGGGTGTCTCCGAAGGTGACACGATCCCGGCCGATTTCGATTCGATGATCGCCAAGATCATCGCCCACGGTGCCACCCGCGACGAGGCGCTGGCCCGGTTGCGGCGCGCGATGGACGAGACGACGGTGATCATCGAGGGCGGCGTCACCAACAAGAGCTTCGTGCTCGAACTGCTGGCTCAGCCCGAGATCACCCGTGGCACGCCGGAGTGGGCCGACACCGGGTGGATCGACCGGATGCGCGCCACGGGCCGCCTTGCCGATCACCCGCACTCCGGTGTCGCGCTGGTCGCCGCCGCGATCGAGGGGTATGCCGAGAGGGAACGCGCGGAGATCGCGGGCTTCCTGGACACGGCACACGGTGGCCGTCCGCAGGTGCATCACGACCCGGACGGCAGCACCGAGCTGAAGCTGCGCGGCGAGACGTTCTCGGTGGCGGTGCGCCGGGTCAGCCCCTCCGACTACCGCGTCAGTGTGACCGCCGGTGCGCAGACCCGCACGGTGGACGCGTCGCTGGTGCGCCTGGACGACGTGCACAGCCGGCTGCTCGTCGACGGCGAGCCGTTCCGGGTGTCGAGCGCCTCGCACGGCCCAACGCAGCTGATCGAGGTCAACGGTGTCACCCACCGGATCAGCCGCGACGAGGGCGGCGTGATGCGCGCGCCCGCGCCGGCGCTGATCGTCGCGACCCCGGTCGCCGTCGGCGACGAGGTCAGTGCCGGCGATCCGGTGCTGGTCCTGGAGTCGATGAAGATGGAAACCGTGCTCCCCGCGCCGTTCAGCGGGCGCGTACGCGAGTTGCTGGTCCGTCCGGGCACCCAGGTCGAGACGGGCGTGCCGCTGGTGCGGCTCGAGCCCACCGGCGAGGCGGAGGAGGAGGTCGCCGAGGTCACCGCCACCGACCTGGGGCTGCCGACCGACGAGCGGGTCCGCACCAAGGCCGAGCGCGACGCCGCCGCGATGAGCACGTTGCGCTCCGCGCTGATGGGGTATGACGTGGGCCCCGCCCAGCGTCTCGTCACGCTGCGCCGCTACCTGGACGAGCGGGACACCACGGCGCCGCCGAGCGCCGACGAGCTCGGCCTGCTGGAGATGTTCGCCGACTTCGCCGAGCTGAGCCGCAACCGGCCGGCCCGCGACGAGGCGCATGTGGAGCTTCGGGTGCACAGCTCCCGCGAGCATTTTCAGACCTATTTGCGCAGTCTCGACCTGGCGCGCGGCGACCTGCCGGATTCGTTCCGCAGCAAGCTGCTTCGCGTGTTGCGCCACTACGGCATCAGCGACCTTGATCGCACGCCGGCGCTGGAGGAGGCGCTGTTCCGCATCTTCCTCGCGCAGCAGGAGGTCAGCGACGTCGATATCGCGGTGCAGCTGCTGCGCAGCTGGCTGTCGGTGCCCGCACCGACCGACGCGGGCGGAGCGCGGGCGCTGCTCGAAGACGTCGTGCGCGCCACCCAGCGCCGGTTCGCCGTGGTCGGAGACCTGGCCAGGTCGGTGCGCTTCGGCTGGTTCGACCAGCCGATCGTGGACGTCGAGCGCTCCAGCGTGCTGGGAGGCGTGGCCGACGAGATCGCCGCGCTCGCCGACCCGGCTGCCCCGGAGAGGGAAGCGCGCATCGAGGCGCTCACCGCCATACCAGAGCAGCTCGTGGGGTTCCTGCGCGACCGGCTCTACGCCGACCCCAGCGCGATTGGCAACGCGTCCGAGCCGATGCTGGAAGTGCTGATCCGCCGGCACTACCTCGAGTACGACCTGCGTGACCTGCACGCCGGCCGGGTCGGCGCGCGTCCGACGGCGCGCGCCGAATACCAGTCGGAGCGCCACGGCCGGACACGCGTGGTGGCCACGGTCGGCGACATCGCGCAGGTGCGCGACGGTTCGCTGGCGTCGGACCTGAACCACGAGCCGTCCGCCGGTCACGACACGGTGTTGGAGATCTACCTGCGCTGGGCCGACCAGCCCATGCAGGCGGACGCCGTGCGCGACGCGCTGCTGGAGTTGTTGCGGGCGCAGCACTTCGCGCAGGTTCCGCGCCGCGTCTCGTTCGCGGTGTGCCCGCCCGCGCCGCGGCCGGTCGACTACTTCACCTTCCGCCCCGACGGCGACGGCGGCTGGTCCGAGGACGACCTGGTGCGCGGGATGCACCCGATGGTGGGGCGCCGGCTCAACCTGTGGCGGCTGCGCGAGTTCGACGTACGCCGCCTGGACGCACCCGACGACGTGCTGTTGCTCGACTGTGTGGCGCGCAGCAACCCGTCGGACCACCGGCTGATCGCGCTGGCGCAGGTGCGGCAGCTCGCGGTGGTGCGCGACGAGGAAGGCAACGTCGTCGCGCTGCCGCACGCGGAGCGGGCGGTCGAGAACTGCCTGGAGGCGATCCGCCGGGTGCGTGCGTCCCACGGGCGCGGGCGCAACCCGCTGGACGTCAATCATGTCTGGGTGACCGTCTGGCCACCGGTCGAGGCGGACGTCGCGCAGTTGGCGGCGCTGCAGTCCAAGATCACGCCGCTCACCGAGGGTGCCGGCATCGAAGAGGTGCTCGCGCAGGGACGGGTCGAGGACGGGCAGGGCAACCTGGTGCCGATCGCGATCCGCTTCCACGCAACCCCCGGGGCCGGGGTTTCCGCCGAGATCACCGAGCCGCCCACCGAGCCGCTCGCACCGCTCGACGACTACGCCGGCAAGGTCTTGCGCGCGCGTCGCCGTGGTTTGGTCTACCCCTACGAACTCGAGCAGAACCTCGCTGGCGCAGGCAGTTTCGTGGAGTACGACTTCGATGAGCAGGGTCAGCTCGTACCAGTTGACCGGCCCCGCGGCCAGAACACTGCAGGCATCATCGTCGGCGTCGTCAGCACGCCGAGCGACCTCTACCCCGAGGGCATCACCCGCGTGGTGCTCGCCGGCGACCCGATCAAGTCGCTGGGTGCGCTTGCCGAGCCGGAGTGCAGCAGGGTCGTCGCGGCGATCGACCTCGCCGAGCGGATGCAGGTGCCGGTCGAATGGTTCGCCGTCTCCGCCGGTGCGCGGGTCTCGATGAGCAGCGGCAGCGAGAACCTCGACTGGGTCGCGGTCGGCTTGAAGCGCATCGTGGAGTTCACGCAGGCGGGCGGCGAGATCAACATCGTCGTCGCGGGCATCAACGTGGGCGGTCAGCCGTACTGGAACGCCGAGGCGACGATGCTGATGCACACCAAGGGCATCCTGGTGATGACTCCGGACAGCGCGATGGTGCTGACCGGCAAGCAGACGCTCGACTTTGCCGGGAGCGTCTCCGCCGAGGACAACTTCGGCATCGGCGGTTACGACCGGGTGATGGGCCCGAACGGCCAGGCGCAGTATTGGGTGCCCGATCTGGCCGGTGCGCTCGGCGTGCTGATGCGGCACTACGAGCACACGTATGTCGTTCCGGGAGAGCCCGGTCCGCGTCGCGCGGCCACCGGCGACCCGGTCGACCGTGACATCTCCACCAGCCCGCACGACGGCGACTTCGACACCGTCGGCGACATCTTCTCTGCGGAGTTCAACCCCGACCGCAAGCGGGCGTTCGACATCCGCAGCGTCATGCGCGCCGTCGCCGACAGCGACCACTCGATGCTGGAGCGGTGGGCCGGTATGGCGGACGCCGAAACCGCTGTCACCGTTGACGCTCGCATCGGAGGGTTCCCGGTCAGCCTCATCGGCATCGAGTCCAAACCTGTTGCACGACAAGGTTTCCCGCCCACCGATGGTCCCGACACCTACACCGCGGGGACGCTCTTCCCGCGGTCGTCGAAGAAGGTCGCGCGCGCAATCAACTCGGCGTCCGGCAACCGCCCGGTCGTGGTGCTCGCCAACCTGTCGGGTTTCGACGGGTCACCGGAGTCGATGCGCAACCTGCAGTTGGAGTATGGCGCCGAGATCGGCCGGGCCATCGTCAACTTCGAGGGCCCGATCGTCTTCTGTGTCATCTCCCGCTATCACGGCGGCGCGTTCGTGGTCTTCTCCAAGCGGCTCAACCCGCAGATGACGGTGCTTGCTGTGGACGGCTCGTTCGCGTCGGTGCTGGGGGGTGCGCCCGCGGCTGCGGTGGTGTTCGCCTCGGAGGTCGCCAAACGTGCTGCGGCAGACCCTGCGCTGGCCGAGTTGCAACAGCGGATCGACGGTGCGCAGGGAGCCGAACGTGCAGCGTTGATCGTCGAACTCGACGATCTGCAGGCCAGCCTGCGCGCAGCGAAGATTGCCGAGATCGCCTCGGAGTTCGACAGCGTTCACGACATACATCGAGCCGTGCAGGTCGGCTCGGTCGACGAAGTCGTCGCCGCCTCCGAGTTGCGCCCGAAGATCGTCGAGACCCTGGTGCGTGCCCTCGGCTGAGTGCGACGGGGCGCGGGCAGGGGACGTGTGGGCGGCGCCGACACCCCGCACCGCCGACACCCCGCACACGCGCCCACACCCCGCGCGAAGTCAGCCGGCCAGATACTTCGCACCCGTCTCGGCTTCGATCCGCACGCCGCTGGAAATTGCTGGGGCGGAAGCGGATTCGACTTTCGAACCGAAGAGCGGGATCCGGGCTCGCAGGTCTCCGGAGACCACCATCGACGTGTGGTCGCCGTCCGGGGTCATCCGGATCTGCCCGGTGTAGTCGATCGGCAGTCCGCTGATCGACACGGTGAGGTCGGCGCTGCGGACATCGTCGGCGTCCGCAGTGCCCCACCGCTGAATCTCGACGATCCGCAACGTCTTGCCGATGAGTCGCGAAACGTTGTCGGGTAGCCCGTCGGTCGACATCTCGCGGTGCGTCTCGATCACGTCTCCCGGAGGCTGGGCATCGATGGTTACCGAATGGGTGAGCGCCCCGGTCGCTGCGCACTTGGACTCCTGAAACGCCGGGTCCAGCAGCATGGCGAACACCCGGTCTGCGGGCGCGTCGTAGGTCCAGGTCTCCTCGATCTTCATGCCGGAAGCGTACTGATCCCTACCCGGGCAGCGTGGCCGCCGCGACGATTCGCGTGGCGTGTTCGGCTCGTACGACGCGGCCCAGCACCTGATCGGCCTGACCTGTGACGTCTTCGGCGAGGCGCCGCGATTCGGCGCGGAGCGTCTCGGCCAAAGTTCGCAGCGCCACGGACAGCCTGCTCAGGGCGTCGGCAATGTCGTTGCCGTGCTTGCGAATCGGCTCGTCGAGACCACATGCCGCGGTCCGGCGGATCGCTTCCGCGACGCGGTGCAGCTCAGTGGCCGCGTCCTCCAGGCTGGCGGCATCCGCCGGTATGGCGCCCGCCCGCACCTGCTCGGCCAGCCGCTTGCTGGCGCGTGCCGGGCGACTCGTGGCCGGGTCCGGCAGCACCGCGTCGAGGTGGGCGCTCACCGGGGCGCGCGGCACGCGCAATTCGGCGAGTTCGTCGTGCCAGCGCAGCAGCTCCTCGGCGGCTCGCTCGATCGCGTCAGCACACGCCTCCGCCGTCTCGAACTCCGCGGGATCGGTCTGGATGCTCAGCAGCCGCGGCACGAGGAGGGCAACGCCTCGGGTCCGGTCGCTGGTCTGCATCCCCGGCAGACTAACGCGGTGCGGGGCGATGCGCGAAAGGTGTGATGCCAACCGCGTGACAGGCAGGCACCTCGTGGTGTGCCCGCCTGTGGCGTGGGACACCCCCGGGACTACCCTCGGCCGTGGGCGACAACGAGGTCGTCCGATGAGTCTCAGGCGAGGGCCGAAGAACACCATGTCCGTGGACACCGTTACCCGTTCAGAAATCCTGCGTGAGTGCGCGGGGAAGCAGCCGGGGGGCACCCCGCAGTGGCTTCTCGAGCGTTACTACCGACATGTGGCCGACGAGGACGTCGTCGGCTACGGACCGGAGCGGCTGCGCGGAACTCTCGCATCGCACCTGCAGCTCGCGAGCGATCGCGCACCCGGCACGACGAGGGTCCGGATCGTCCATCCGAGTCTCGAATCGGACGGCTGGACCTGCCCTTACGCGATCCTGCAGATCGTCACCGACGACATGCCGTTCCTCGTCGACTCCGTCATCTCGGAACTCACCCGGCACGACCGCAGCGTCCACGCCGTGATCCACCCGCAACTGTTCGTCCAGCGCGACGCCGGTGGCGCCCTGCAGCACGTCTACGACACCGACACGGTGCCGGAACCGACCGAGGCCGGTATGGCGCCGGCCAGTGAGTCGTGGATGCACTTCGAGATCGACCTTGGCGTCGACGACGCGGCCGATGCCGCGCTGGTCGCCGACGTCGAGCGCGTGGTCGGTGACGTCCGCGTCGCGGTCAACGACTGGTCGAAGATGCACGACGAGTGCGAGCAGATCATCGCTGCCCTGGACTCGGAGCGCCCCGTGTCGGTGCCCGGCGCGGCGGTCGACAAGGTGCAGGGTTTCCTGCGCTGGCTCGCCGACAACCACTTCACCTTCCTCGGCTACCGCGAGTACACCCTCGACACCGTCGACGGCGAGGACGTGCTGCGGGTCAAGCCCGGCACCGGCCTAGGCATCCTGCGCTACGACAAGCCGTCCTCGCGGTCGTTCAGCAAGCTGAGCCCGCGAGGCCGGGCGACGGCTCGCCAGCCCCAGCTGCTGACCATCACCAAGGCCAATTCCCGTGCGACCGTGCACCGTTCGTCGTTCCTGGACTACATCGGCATCCGCACGTTCGACGAGCAAGGCAACGTGATCGGGGAGAAGCGTTTCCTCGGCCTGTTCACCTCCAGCGCCTACACCGAATCGGCCCGGCGGGTGCCGGTCGTCCGCGAGCGGATCGCCAAAGTGCTGGCGCGGACCGGATACTCACCCGACAGTCACTCCGGCAAGGACCTGCTGGAGGTGCTGGAGAACTACCCCCGCGACGAACTCTTCCAGACCTCCAGCAACGAGCTCTACGAGATCTCGACCGCGGTGCTGCGCCTGCAGGAGCGCCGCCAGGCGCAGATGTTCCGCCGGGTCGACGAGTTCGGCCGGTTCGTGTCCGTCCTGGTCTACCTGCCGCGCGACCGGTACAACACCGGTGTCCGGCTGCGCATCGAGCGGATCCTGCGGGACGCCTACCAGCCCGAGGCGGTCGACTACACCACCCGCATCGCGGAGTCCGCGCTCGCGCTGATCCACTTCGTCGTGCGCCTGGTCCCGGGATCGGACGTGCCCGAGGTCGACGAGCAGGAGTTACAGGAGCTTGTGCTGGAGAGCAGCCGCACCTGGGGTGAGCGGCTGGGCGCCGTGTCGTTGGAGGAGGACGGCGAGGACGCGTCCGCGCGGGTCATGAGCCTCTACTCGCGCGCCTTCCCCGAGGCGTACAAAGAGGACTTCACGCCGCGTCAGGCGATCGCCGATCTGCGGCGCATCGAGGCGCTGGAGTCGGACGACCACACCCTGCTGACACTCTACCGGGAGCCGGGCGCGGACTCCCGGGAGCGCCGGTTCAAGTTGTTCCGCCGCAACCCGGTGGTCCTGACCGACGTGCTGCCGGTCTTCACGCACCTGGGCGTCGAGGTCACCGACGAGCGCCCCTACTCGATGCAGCGCGCCGACGGCGTCGTCGTCCACGTCTACGACTTCGGGCTGCGGGCCGGTGGCCCGGATGTGTGGGGTACGGACGAGCGCAGCACCGCCGACGTGCGGGAGCGCTTCCAGGAGGCGTTCTCCGACGTCTGGGAGGGCGACAGCGAGAGCGACGGTCTGGGCGCCCTGGTGCTGCTGGCAGGGCTCACCTCACGCGAGGTGATGATGCTGCGCGCGATCGCCAAATACCTGCGTCAGATCGGCTTCACCTTCAGCCAGAACTACATCGAGCAGGCATTGCGCACCAATGTGCACCTGGCTCGCTCGCTGGTCGACCTGTTCGACGCGCGCTTCGACCCGGCCCAGCCGGATGGCGGTCGCGCGGACGCCGAGGCCGAGCTGGTGCAGCGCATCGAGTCCGCGCTGGACGAGGTCGCCAGCCTCGACCATGACCGGATCATTCGCACGATGATGGGTGTGATCCGGGCGGCGTTGCGCACCAACGTTTTCCAGCGCGATGCCGACGGGCGGCCGAGCCCGGTGATGAGCTTCAAGATCAACTGCGCGTCGGTGCCCGGGCTGCCGAGTCCGAAGCCGAAGTTCGAGATCTGGGTCTACGGCCCGCGCGTCGAGGGCGTGCACCTGCGCTTCGGCATGGTCGCCCGTGGCGGCCTGCGGTGGAGCGACCGTCCGGAGGACTTCCGCACCGAGATCCTCGGCCTGGTCAAGGCGCAGATGGTCAAGAACGCCGTGATCGTCCCGACCGGTTCCAAGGGTGGCTTCGTCGCCAAGCGGCTGCCCGACCCCAGTGACCGGGAGGCGTGGCTGGCCGAGGGCATTGCGGCATACAAGCTGTTCATCTCCGGCCTGCTGGACGTGACCGACAACCTGGTCTCGGGCGCCGTCGTGCCGCCGGAGAGCGTGGTGCGTCACGACGGCGACGACACCTACCTGGTGGTTGCCGCTGACAAGGGCACCGCGACCTTCAGCGACATCGCCAACGGCGTCGCGCAGTCCTACGGCTTCTGGCTGGACGACGCGTTCGCCTCCGGCGGGTCCGCCGGCTACGACCACAAGGCGATGGGCATCACCGCCCGCGGCGCGTGGGAGTCGGTGAAGCGGCACTTCCGCGAGATGGGCGTCGACACCCAGGCGCAGGAGTTCACCGTCGTCGGCGTCGGTGACATGAGCGGCGACGTCTTCGGCAACGGCATGCTGCTGTCCGAGCACATCCGGCTGGTGGCCGCCTTCGACCACCGGCACATCTTCCTCGACCCCGACCCGGTGGCGGCCACGTCGTATGCCGAGCGGCGTCGCCTGTTCGACCTTCCCCGGTCGTCGTGGGGTGACTACGACACCTCGCTGATCTCGGCGGGCGGCGGCGTCTACCCGCGCACCGCGAAGTCGATCCCGGTCAGTGCGCAGACCCGTCATGCGCTCGGCCTGGCCGACGACGTGACCCGGCTCGCACCGAATGACCTGATGCGAGCGATCCTGCTCGCGCCGGTCGACTTGTTCTGGAACGGCGGCATCGGCACCTACATCAAGGCGTCCAGTGAGACGGCCGCCGACATCGGCGACCGCGCCAACGACCAGATCCGGGTCAACGGCGGCGAACTGCGGGTGAAGGTCGTCGGTGAGGGCGGCAACCTCGGCGCGAGCCAGCTGGGCCGCATCGAGGCGGCCGAGCACGGCGTGCGGGTCAACACCGACGCGATCGACAACTCCGCCGGTGTCGACACCTCCGACCACGAGGTCAACATCAAGATCCTGGTCACGGACCTGATGCGGCAGGGCCGCTTCGACCTGGAGCAGCGCAACACGCTGCTGCACTCGATGACCGACGAGATCGCGGTGCAGGTGCTGCGCGACAACTACGAGCAGAACGTCCTGCTCGGCAACGCCCGGGCCCAGACGCACGCGATGCTGCCGGTGCACCAGCGGCTGATCCACTGGCTGGAGCAGCGCGGAGAACTCGACCGCGAGCTGGAGTTCCTGCCCAGCGACGCCGAGATCGCACGGCGTTCGAGCGCCGGCGGCGGGCTGACCTCGCCGGAGTTCTCGGTGCTGGTCGCCTACGCCAAACTGGCGATGAAGAACGATCTCGCGCACTCCGAGCTGACCGACGACCCCTGGTTCGCGGCGCTGCTGGCGTCATACTTCCCGGAGCCGGTCCGCGTGCGGTATGCCGCCGAACTCGCCCAGCACCCGCTGCGCCGGCAGATCGTCGTCAACCAGGTCGTCAACTCGATGATCAACCGTGGCGGCATCACCTTCGCATTCCGGGTCGGCGAGGAGACCGGTGCAGGCCCGGAGCAGATCGCCCGCGCGTTCATCGTCGCCCGAGAGGTCTTCGGCCTGCGGGAGTTCGTCACGCAGGTCGAGGAGCTGGACAACGTCGTGCCGACCCAGTCGCAGACGGCCCTCTACCTGGAGTTCCGCCGGCTGCTGGATCGTGCGACGCGCTGGCTGGTGCACAGCCGGCCGGCCCGGCTGGACATCACCGGCGAGATCGACCGGTTCGGCGCGGTCGTGCGGGAGCTGACCCCGAAACTGCCGCAGCTGCTGCAGGGTTCGGAGCGAGCCCGCTGGGAGTCGCGGCGCGCGGAGATGGGCGACGGCGGCGTGCCCACACAGCTGGCCGGCTGGGCGGCTGCCCTGCTGGACAGCTACTCGCTGCTGGACATCACCGAGCAGGCGATCAGCACCGACACTCCGGTGGCGGACGTGGCAGCGGTCTACTTCATGCTCTCCGAGAGCCTCGGCATCGACCGGATCCTGTCGGCGGTCTCGCGGCTGCCGCGCGACGACCGGTGGGATGCGCTGGCCCGCGGTGCGGTGCGTGACGACCTGTATGCCGTGCTCGACTCGTTCACCGCTGCGGTCATCGCGGACACGCCCGCGGACGAGAGTGCCGAGCAGCGGCTGGACCGGTGGGCGACGGAGAACTCCGAGTCGATCAACCGGGCCCAGCAGGCGCTGGTCGGCGTCAGCGAGCTCGACGAGGCAGGCCTGGCGCCGCTGTCGGTCGCGTTGCGCACGCTGCGTTCGGTGGTGCGGTCCGGGTCTGCGCGCTGACCCTGGTTAGGCTCGCCGCATGCCGTCGATGAACGACGTGCTGAGCCAGCACACCGAGCTGCACCGGTCCGCGTGGGACCGGCTGCACCTGCTGGTCAGTGACTGGCAGTTGCTGGCCGACCTGTCCTTCGCGGACCTGGTGCTGTGGGTGCTGACCCGCGACCGCAGCTGGGTGGCTGCGGCGCACGTGCGCCCCACGACAGGCGTCGGCGTCTTTGTCAACGACGTCGTCGGCAGCCGCATCGACCACGCGCGGGGGCGCACCGTCCGGCAGGCGTATGACGAGCGGCAGATCGTCCGGTCGCACTCCACCACGTGGCGCGACGACCTGCCCGTGCGCGAGGAGGCGATCCCGGTCGTGCAGGACGGCTGTGCGATCGCGGTGCTGACCCGCCATACCAACCTGGCCTCAATGCGCACGCCGAGCCGGCTGGAGGTCACCTACCTGGCATCCGCCGACGCGCTCAGCCGGATGATCGCGGCCGGGGAGTTCCCCGGCTCAGCGGCGCCCCCTGCCAACCGCCGCGGCGCGCCGCGCGTGGGTGACGGCGTGCTCCGCCTGGACGCGACGGGCAACGTGACCTACGCCAGCCCCAACGCCGTCTCGGCAATGCACCGGCTGGGGTATGACGAACAGCTCGTGGGGGTCCGGCTCGCCGCGGCCCTCGCCCGGGTGCTGCCCGAGCGCGGGACGGTCGACGAGGAGCTGATGACGGTCCTGACCGGCGCGCTCGCCCGGAGCACCGAGATCGAGTCACGCAGCGCACACGTAAGCGCGCGCGCGATCCCGCTCTCGGAGAACGGCCGGCGGATCGGAGCGATCCTGCTGGTCCGCGACGTCAGCGAGCTGCGGCGCCGCGAGCGCGAACTGCTCAGCCGGGAGGCGACGATCCGGGAGATCCATCACCGGGTGAAGAACAACCTGCAGACGGTCGCGGCAGTGCTGCGGCTCCAGGCGCGGCGACTGGACGACCCGCAGGCCCGTGCCGCGCTCGCGGGTGCGGTGCGGCGGGTGGGCACGATTGCGACCGTGCACGAGACGCTCAGCGGAGGCTGGGACGACACGACGCCGTTCGACGAGATCGCGGCCGGTGCGGTGCGGTCGGCGGTGGAGATCAGCAACCGGTCTCAGGAACGGGTCAGTGCCCGGCTGACCGGCAGCTTCGGCTCACTGCACGCCGACGACGCGACGGCCGTCGCCATGGTGATCGCCGAGCTGGTGCAGAACGCGATCGAGCACGGCTTCGCCGATCACGGCGGTCAGGTGGTGCTCGATGCGGTGCGCAGCACCGGCGACCAGGGTGAGGAAGTGCTTGCCGTGACCGTCACCGACGACGGCGCCGGGCTGCCGGACGGCTTCGACCCGGCCGCGTCAGGGCTCGGCATCCAGATCGTGCGGTCGTTCGTGCAGGACCTGCGTGGCGAGATCACCTGGTCGCGGGTGGAGCCGCACGGCACGCGCGTGTGCTTCGTAGCGCGGCTGCGGGACGAGACGTGAGTGCGGTTCTCCCGGATCGGTGTTTCCTGGTCGGGCCCCCGCGAAGTATCCGCGATCGCGGGCCCCGACGAAGTATCGGAGGAGCGAAGCGGGGGAGAACTTCGGTGGGTGCAGGGAAGCGGGGAGAACTTCGTTTGGGGTTAACCGGCGCGGCGGGCGCGGGCATTGCGGCGCTTGAGCGCGCGACGCTCGTCCTCGGACAGCCCACCCCAGACGCCGGCGTCCTGACCGGACTCGAGGGCCCACTTCAGGCAGGTGTCGATGACCTCGCAGCGACGGCACACCTGTTTGGCATCCTCGATCTGCTGCAAGGCGGGTCCGGTGTTGCCGATGGGGAAGAACAACTCCGGGTCCTCGTCCAGGCACGCAGCGCGATCGCGCCAATCCATGTGTTTCCGCTCCTTGCTTCAGGCGCACGTGCGGTCAGGCACGTGCGCCAACGAATGTGGTCGACTAGTGGTGATTGCCCGGTCGGGGTTGGCCCGCACCCGAGCACTCGCGATGGTGAACGAGTCTGTTGGGCGAGCTGCTGTCACGAGCTGCCAACGTCTGTGCGCCATACGTTGTTCCCAACCTTCACAGATGCGAACAACATTCCACAAGCACTTTGACCAAGAATTTCGCTCTCGAAGATGAGTGATCGGTCACATCCGCCCGTGGGATGACCCGGTTGGGGTCGGCCGGGGGCCGCGCCATACGGGTTCCTGCATAAGCTGTTGTGGTGACTGAGCACCCCTCGACGTGGCGCCCTCCCGCAGCCTTGATGGCCTTGCAGACCGTGGTCCTCGTGGTGCTGGCCGGCTCGCTCGTCGTGACCGGAGTGTCCGGCCACACCGATGACGGCGGTCGCGCGCTCACGGAGGCCGCCACGGTGCTGGCGCTGGCCGCCTGCAGTGCGCTGCTGGCCCTGGGCTTCTGGCGGGGCCGCAGCGTGGCGCGCACCCCGTCGCTGCTGTGGAACGCGCTGCTGGTGATCGTCGGCATCACCGTGGCGACCTCGGGTGCTCCGGCGATCGGCGTCCTCGTGGCGGTCGTCGGCGTGATCAGCTTCGCTGCGACGCTGCGGGTGCCTCGCTACGAGCTGGACGACGACGAGTGACCGCAGTCACATGCGGGCGGCGAGCAGCTGGAAGATCAGCGGCATCACCTGCTGTTGCATGATCTTGTCGGAGCCGAAACCGCTCGGATCGAGTGAGAAGAACCCGCCGAAACTCACGGTCAGTTGCATCGCGGTGCGGCCGTTGCCGATGACCACCAGGTAGGTCGACGTGAGCGAGTCGTTGGAGCTGGAGAAGGGGGCAGGCGTCATCCGCAGCCGCTGAGTGCCGAACGCGCCGTCGTCGTAGTAGATGTACCCGCTGCTCGGCTTCCCGCTGGACTGGGTCTGAACCGTGCGGTCGCTGGCCCGACTGCTGTCGTAGGCCGCCAGGATCGAACTCTCGGTGCCGACCTTATTGATCGTGATGCTGATCGTGTTGGGGTACTTCTTGGGATCGGAATCGCCCGGCAGCTGCGGGGTGACCACCAGCTTGGTCGGACCCTCCGGATTGAACGCGATCTGGATCGCGTCCGGGAAGACGCCGAGCAATTCCTTGATCGACAGCAGCCGCCCGGCGACCGGCCAGTCGGCCTGCGGCACCGCGCCGTCCTGCACCGGCGGGTCGTAGACCGGCAGGCTCTTGTCGAGGACGACCTTGCGCCCCTGCTTGTTGGCGACGACGACACCAGGGGAGTCTCCCGGGCTGGGCTTCTGTTTCAGGTACGGCCCGTTCGGCTGGGGCGCGGTCGAGGTCGCCGTGGTGGTCGCGCTGCTCCCGCTGCCACCCCCGCACGCGGCGAGGCTGCAGGCGGCCAGCACGCTGGCGGTGGCGAGGGCGAGACGTTTCATGCGGCTGCCTTTTCAGTGTCGGTGAATTTCGCCCCGAGCAGCTGCACCAGTGCCGGGACGATCGCCGTGCGGTAGAGCTTGCGGGACTCGAGGTAGTCGGAGGAGAGAGTGGTGAAGCCGATCCCGCTGAACCAGATCTCGCCGGCGACGTCGCCGTGCTGGAGCAGCACCTTGGTCGTCGTGCCGTCGGTGTATGCCGCGGCGACGCCGAGCGAGTTGTTGGCAAAGAAGGTGTAGAGGCCCGGCCGGATGCTCGAACGTCGCTGCGCCGCAACAAGATCCGCGGACCATTGCTTGCCGATCTGCTGCGGGAGGCCGAACCCGCGGATGTTGATCATCAGCTGGCTGCGATCGTCGTCCGGTTCGCCGGTGATGGTCAGTGCCAGGGTGCACTCGGTGGACTTCTTCGTCGAGCCGCCGCCCGGCAACGTGCCCTGTCGGCACTGGGTGGCTTTGACCGCGGTGAGCTCGGGCAGCACCTGCCGCAACTCGGCGAGGGTGAAGACCTCGGACGCCGACGGCCAGGTCGCGTCCATGGGCTTCTTCCCGGTGCGGTCGACCTGCACCGAGAAATGAGCCGACGGGGTGATGGTCGTCGCTGCTGTGGGAGTGACGCCGTTCGGCACGTTCGGTGGCGTGTATGGCGTGACGCTCACCTGCGGCGTCGCCGGTTTCGACCCCTTCGCCGGGTGTGTCGAGATGCTCGCGCCGGGCTTCGCGGGTGCGGCGCCGCCGGCGGCATACGCGGTCACGGCGGGCACAGCGACCGCGACAGCTGCCGCTGCCCCTGCGCACAGCATCGCGACCCGGCGTCGCCGTGAGGTCTCAGGCATATTTCCGGGGGAGGTGGTCGGCCAGGTCGTGCGCGAGGACGGGGAACACGCTGGTCATCAGGGTGGTGCTGGAGCTGTTCAGCGAGTTGAATCCGATGAACGTCAGATTGATCCAGGCAGCGATGTTGCCGTCGGAGACCAGCACGGAGGCATGGTTGTTGCCGAGGTAGTAGCTGCCCTTGGCGCCGAACGAACCCTGCGTGAAGTAGCGGTCGATGCTGGCCCGGTTCTTGACGTCCTTGTCGCGGACCGATGTCCACGCGGCTGTCACTCCGGACCCCGTCTTGTCGGCCCCGATCGCGATCAGGCTGACCGTGATCGAGTTGGTGAACCCGGTGTCGCCCTTCAGCGCGATGGACCAGCTGCACGAGGCGTTCTTGGCGGTCTTGGCCGTCCCGCTGGCCCCCTTGGTGCAGCTGCCCAGGGTCGCCGCTCTGGCACCGGGGATGGCGGCCTTCAACTGCTCGGCAGTGAGCACGGTGTCCGCGCTCGGCCACTGGCTGGTCGGCACGTTCGGGTCGTCCGTCTTCGCCAGGGTGAACGACCAGGTGTCGCCGGGGACCACGTTCGCGCTGACCGGTGCTGGACCGGCAACCAGACCCTCAGGAGTCGGCGCGCCCGAACTCCACGGCGGAGCCGCCTTGGTGCCGCCACTGGATCCGCTGCAGCCCGCCAGCAACCCGGCGGTGAGGACCGCGCAGGCCGCAACGGTCGCGCGTGCCGTACCCATCAATGCACATCCCTCGGTCGTTCGGCTCGGTCGATCGCCACACGGTGACGCCCATTATGACCCGACTCCCGGCCGAAACGTTCCATGCCCGGCGACCGGGTGCAGCAAAACCTGCCCCGGCCCGTAGGGGCAGGACAGGTTTCGCCACGTGCGGTCGCAGGGTCAGGCTGCCCGGTTCAGGCAACCACCACCGCGGCCTCTTCGGCCGCCAGTTGGGTGTGGCGGACATTGAGCAGACCGAGCACCAGCACGGTCGCGAAAAGCATCATGCCCGCGGCATACCAGAACGCGTGGGTCGAGCCGAAGGTCTGCACCTGCAGCGCCGCGTGGTGGGACGCCTGCGCGAGCTGTCCGTGTGTCGGCGTGTGACCGGATGCGGCCGCCTGGGCGATCGCCGCCTTGCCCGCCGCGGCGAGCTCGGTGCCCTTCTGGGTCGCGAAGTGGGTGAAAACCGTGGTCAATGCGGCGATTCCGACAGCTCCTCCGATTTGCTGCGCGGTGTTCAGCGCCGATGCGGCCGCTCCCGAGTCATCCCTGCGGACGCCGGCGGTCGCGGTCAGCGTGAGCGGGATGAACAGGAAGCCCATTCCGAAGCCCATCACGACGATCCAGGGGAGTAGGTGCAGTGCGTAGCTGCTGTCCGTCGAGAGGTGCGCGAAGCCGACCATCGCCGTCGTCGCGAGCAGGCCGCCGAAACCGGACAGCCACCGCGGGTCGACCCGGCCGGCCAGGTTCGAGGCGAGCCCGGCGGCGGCCACCACGCCCGCGCTGAACGGCAGGAACGCGAACCCGGTCTTAACCGGCGAGTAGCCGAGCACCTGCTGCACGAACAGGCCGAGGAAGAAGAACATCGCCATCATTCCGGCGCCGATGAGCAGCATCGACAGCAAGGAGACGCCGCGGGTGCGGTCCGACAGGATGCGCAGCGGCAGCAGCGGGTGACTGGCCCGGCTCTCCACAACGACGAAGAGGGCGAGCACGACCAGCCCCCCGATCAGCGGGAGGAGGGTCTGGAGGTCGCCCCACGACGAGCCCTGCTGCCCGGCGTGCGACAGCCCGTAGACGATGCCGAACAGGCCGGCCGTTCCGGTCACCGCGCCGGCCACATCCAGGCGGCCGTCACCGCTCTCCGACTCGACCAGGACCCGCGGCGCCAGGATCGCGACCGCCAGCCCGATCGGCACATTGATGAAGAAAGTCCAGCGCCAGTCGGCCTCGGTCAGCACCCCGCCGAGGATCATGCCGATGGCGGCACCGGCGCCGGACATTGCGGCGTACACGGCCATCGCGCGGTTGCGCTCGCGGCCCGCCTCGAAAGTGGTGTTGATCAGTGCCAGTGCGGCCGGGGAGGCCAGTGCGGCGCCGGCGCCCTGGATTGCGCGAGCGGCCAGCAGCAGGCCGCCGGTCGGTGCAATGCCGCCGATCAGCGACGCGATCGCGAAGACGGCAATGCCGAGGACGAACATGCGGCGGCGACCGAAGAGATCGCCGAGGCGTCCGCCGAGCAGCAGCAGGCTGCCGAACGCGAGCGCGTATGACGTGACGACCCACTGCACGCTGGACTGGGTGAAGTGCAGCGAGGTGAGGATGTGCGGTGTGGCGATGTTCACGATCGTGCCGTCGAGCACGATCATCAGCTGCGCCATCGCGATCACGATCAGCGCGATGGTGCTGCCGGACTTTCGATGGGTGGTTGCCTTCTCGGTCACCACGTCGATGGTCGAAGTCATCAGCGGTGGTCCTTCCCTGGTTGGGTGCGCCGGACATGGCGCAGGAGTGATCGGCCGGTGACCCGCGGGCGCAGGTTCCGGTGAATTGGGTGTGTGGGATCAGTCGGCCGCGCGTGCGGTCGTTGTCTTCATCAGGTATGACGAGCGGGGTCGCTCGATGTCGACAGTCAGAGCAAAGCCGGTCTTCAGGACCGTTTCGTTCCGCTGCCTTTCACGCTGGCCCGGCAGGCCGGGAGCAGCACGTCCTCGATCACCTTCGCGATGTATGCCGGATCCGGCATACAGCCCTGCGCCATGACGCGATAGGTGATCGCGGCCGGCACCATGGAGACGAGCAGGTCGAGATCGGCGTCCGGGCCGACTTCACCGCGCTGCTGCGCGCGGCGCATCACTTCCAGCAGGCGCTCGGTCTGCGGCGTGATGAAGCGGTCGCTCAGCACTGTGGTGAGTTCGGGATCACGATGGATCGCCGAGGTCACCGCGTTCATGACCTGGGTGATCTTCTCGCTGTAGTCGGGGTCGCTGCAGAATTGCGAGGTCAGGTCGCCTTCCAGGCTCCCGGTGTCCGGGAGCTCGCCCATGGCGGGCTGGGCGGTCGACTTCAGCTGCTCGACGGCCGAGACCACGAGCTCGGCCTTCGACGGCCATTTGCGGTAGAGCGTCGCCTTGCTGGCCCGCACCCGGCCGGCCACCGCGTCGAACGTGAGCTTGTCGTAGCCCACTTCGGTGAGCAGGTCGAGGACGCCTTCCAGGATCTCCGCCTCACGGTCGCCGGACACTCGCGGCTTGCTGCCGGCTTCACTGACCACCGAGGCGTTCATGGCATTTCCTTCCCGATGCGGAGTAGGTCTCCCAAGGCTAGTGCGCCCGGCCTTGATGGAACGAAACCGTTTCGTTCTATTTCAAGATAGACCTACCTGCGCGTGCAACGCAAACCGCCGCACCGCCCGACCGGGCTGTGGCGGCGCGCAATGGCCTGACGACATACCGGCGACACGGGAGGAGTAGGTTGCTGGGCGCGACCTGAAGAGCGACAGCGGAGGTAGACCTTGAGCGGGGCACGCGGCGAGATCGTGGGCTGGGAGAGGCATCGGGCGGCGGTCGACGATCTGCAGCGTCAGCTGGCGGCGATGCCGCCGGGCGCGCCGGTCCGGCTCGCCAAGCGCACCTCCAACCTGTTCCGGCCACGCGAGGCCAATCCCGTTCCCGGGCTTGACGTTTCCCGGTTGCACGGCGTAATCGAGGTCGATCCGCTGGCCGGCACGGCAGATGTGCAGGGTATGACGACCTACGAGGACCTGGTGGACGCCACGTTGCGCTACGGGCTGATGCCGTATGTCGTGCCGCAGTTGCGCACGATCACGCTCGGTGGCGCGGTCACCGGCCTCGGCATCGAGTCGTCCTCCTTCCGCAACGGCCTGCCGCACGAGTCGCTGATCGAGATGGACGTGCTCACCGGCGCCGGTGAGATCGTGACCGCGCGGGATGACAACGAGCACGCCGACCTCTTCCGCACCTTCCCCAATTCGTATGGCTCGCTTGGTTATTCGGTCCGCCTGAAGATCAAGCTGGAGCGCGTCGCGCCATACGTCCACCTGCGGCATGTGCGTTTCGGCACGCTGCGCGAACTCATCGACACCTTGCGCCAGGTGCTGCAGGACCGGACGTACGACGGTGAACAGGTCGACTTCGTCGACGGCGTGGTCTTCGCGCGGGACGAGAGCTACCTGGTGCTGGGGAGCTGGGCGAGCACTGCGCCATACACCTCGGACTACACCGGGCAGCAGATCTACTACCGCTCCATCCAGCAGCGCCGCGAGGACTACCTGACGACGCTGGACTACATCTGGCGATGGGACACCGACTGGTTCTGGTGCAACCGGGTGTTCGGGCTGCAGAAGCCGGCGATCCGCAGGCTGGTGCCGAAGCGCTACCTGCGCAGTGATGTCTACGGCAAGTTCATCCGCTGGGAGAACGCGCACGGCTTCTTCGCCCGCATCGACGCCAAGCGCGGCAAACTGCCTCGGGAGCGCGTGGTGCAGGACGTCGAGATCTCCGTCGATCGCACCGAGGAGTTCCTCGACTGGTTCCTGGACAACGTCCCGATCGAGCCGATCTGGTTGTGCCCGCTGGCGATTCGCGACCAGGACCACGGTGAGCAGCCGTGGCCGCTCTACCCGCTCAAGCGCGGCGAGAACTACGTCAACGTGGGTTTCTGGTCGACGGTGCCGATCACTGCAGGACGCCAGGACGGCGACGTGAACCGGGACATCGAGCGCGAGGTGCACGAACTCGACGGGCACAAGTCGCTCTACAGCGACGCCTATTACGACGAGGAGACCTTCTGGTCCCTCTACGGGGGTGACACCCTCGCCCCGGTCAAGAAGAAGTACGACCCCGACGGGCGGTTGCCCGATCTCTACACGAAGGCGGTGAAGCGGCGATGACACTTTCCATCGGCGAGATTTCCGACCGGATCTTCGGCACCGACGTGCCTTTCGCGGTCAAGGCGTATGACGGCTCGACGGGTGGCAACCCGCACGCCGTCGTGAGCATCGACATCGCGAACGAGCGCGCGCTGCGCTATCTGGCGACGGCCCCCGGGGAGCTCGGGCTCGCCAGGGCATACATCATGGGCGACCTGGTGGTCGAGGGCATCGACCCCGGTGACCCCTACGACTTCCTCGCGCTGTTCCTCGACGACTTCGGTCCGAAACGCCCGCCGATCAGCGAGCTGCCCGACGTCGCACGGTCGTTGGGGCTCAAGACGTTCCGCATGCCGGAGTTGCCGGCGCAGGAGGCCGTGCCGCAGTGGCGCCGCACTGTCGAGGGGCTGCGCGGGCTGCGTCACTCCCGCAAGCGGGACGCCGAGGCGATCCACCACCACTACGACGTCAGCAACGATTTCTACGAGCTGGTGCTCGGCCCGTCGATGGCCTACACCTGCGCGTGCTACCCGACGGCGGACGCGACGCTGGAAGAGGCTCAGGAGCACAAGTTCGACCTGATCTGCAAGAAGCTCGACCTGCGTCCGGGCATGCGGCTGCTCGACATCGGCTGCGGCTGGGGCGGCATGGTCAAGCACGCCGTCGAGCACTACGGCGTGACCGCGCTCGGTGTCACCCTGTCGGCCGAGCAGGCGTCGTGGGCGCAGCACAACCTGAAGGTGCACGGGCTCGACGATCGTGCCGAGGTGCGGTATGGCGACTACCGCGACGTCGCCGAGACCGGCTTCGACGCCATCAGCTCGATCGGGCTGACCGAGCACATCGGCGTGAAGAACTACCCGAGCTACTTCAAGTTCAACTACGACCGGCTCAAGGTCGGCGGCCGGATGCTCAACCACAGCATCACCCGACCGGACAACAAGGCCCCCGCGATCACCAAGGGCGGCTTCATCAACCGGTATGTCTTCCCGGACGGCGAGATCACCGGCGTCGGAACGATCGTCAGCCGCATGCAGGACCAGGGTTTCGAGATCCGGCACAGCGAGGACCTGCGGGAGCACTACGCCCGCACGACGCGCGCGTGGTGCAAGAATCTCTCGGCGCACTGGGACGAGTGCGTGCGCGACGCCGGCGAGCAGGTGTCCCGCGTGTGGGGCCTCTACCTCGCGGGAAGCTCGATCGGCTTCGAGCGCAACCACATTCAGCTGCACCAGGTGCTCGGCGAGAAGGTCGCGCCCGACGGCACCGGCTCCTACCCCCTGCGCCCGGACTTCGGCGTCTGACCGGGCGTCAGCCCTTGCGGGACACGCCCCACCGGCGTTGTGCGCTGTCAGACTGCACGAGATGCACCCACATCGAGGCGATCGAGAAGGGCAGCGCCACCAGGTAGGGGATCGCGGAGTCGGCGATGAACCCAATCGCGACGTTCAGCAGGACTGGCACGTCGGTGATGAGCAGTCGCCGCATGAAGCCGGTGAGGTATGCCGTCGGGCCCTCGCTGATCGACGCGACGGCCCGGTAACCGAAGCTGATCGCGACGAAGAAACCGGCGATGACCAGCAGCACCGAGAGGACGACATACAGGACGTTGGCCGATCCGACGCCGACCGTCACGCACAGAGCGACCGCGAAGAAGACGGTGGCGCCGATGATGGCCAGCGACATGGTCCGCACCGTTCGTTGCACGGCTGGTGGGGTGTCGCCGGTCTGCGGGATGCTGCTCTGCTCGTCCATGGGGCACGAGGCTACGGGAATCGGTTCGCGCCGCCGCACGTTAGCCCATATGCTCGGGGGCACAACTGAACAGTGACAATGGATCCTCAGCAACACCTGCACGAAGAACGAACACTAAGGTTCCGCTGACGATGCATGGGACGACCGAGGTACGAGGTCGAACCATGAGGAGGAAGCGGGACAGACAATGGGGGTGATCGGTTTCGACGCTGATCGCCGTCGCAGGGGAAGCGGGCCGAGGATGCACGGTTATCTCGCTAACGCTCCGTGCACAACCAATAGGTGCCAACTCCAAGCGCACCGACTTCGCCCTCGCCGCCTGAGCGAGCCTCGAAGTCCGTCAGCCTGAGCTAGTTCTCGACTCAGTGTCTGGCGTCAGCTAGAGAACTTGCTGCGTCGTCACGCCGGGGGGCGACGCGGGACTCTTACCCGGCTGGGCCTGTCAGGGAACGTGTGCGCGCGAGCCCTGGGGCCGAGAAAATCCGTAGCGCACTGCGCCCGGAGAAGCCTTGCCTCGCCGCCAGCGGACGCGGGTTCGATTCCCGCCACCTCCACGCGTGATCCATTGTCAGATCGGACGCCGCCACCCGGCACACGGGTGGCGGCGTCCGTGCTCAGGTAGCGGTGCAGTGGCCCGTCCTGACCGGACCTACCGGACGGGTCATTGGTGTTTGGCCGGTCGCGGGCGGGTTCCAGCCTCTACCATGGCGCACGGACAGTGCCGTCTGCGGAGAGGACGTCCCCATGCGCGTCGGAGTGGTCAAAGAGTCGCAGGTGGGTGAGACGCGGGTAGCTGCGACGCCGGGCACCGTCGGCCAATTGCGTTCGCTCGGTTACGAAGTCGTCGTCGAGCCGGGTGCGGGGGAGCGTGCCGGCTTCGCCGACGAGGCGTATGCCGAGGCAGGCACCGCACTGGGCGATCCGCTGGAGGCGGAGGTGGTGCTCGGTGTGAATGCGCTCGCGCCCGCCCAGCTGGACCGGCTGCAGCCGGGTGCCACGATCATCGGCATCCTCGGCCCGCGGACCAATCCGGACCTCGTGATGGATCTGGCGCGGCGGCCGATCACCGCGCTCGCGCTGGACGCGGCACCGCGCATCTCGCGGGCCCAGTCGCTGGACGTGCTGTCCTCAATGGCGAACATCGCCGGATATCGCGCGGTGGTGGAGGCGGCGCACGTGTTCGGGCGGTTTTTCACCGGTCAGGTGACGGCGGCCGGGAAGGTGCCGCCGGCGACCGTGCTGGTGTGCGGCGCCGGTGTCGCGGGGCTGGCGGCCATCGGCACTGCGGGGTCGCTCGGTGCGGTGGTGCGTGCGACCGACCCGCGTCCGGAGGTGGCCGATCAGGTGAAGTCGCTCGGCGGCGAATATCTGTCGATCGAGGATCCCGAGGTCGAGGTGTCCGCCACCGGCTACGCCAAGGAGATGGGGCAGGACTACCAGGCCCGGGAAGCGCAGTTGTACGCGCAGCAGGCCGCCGATGTCGACATCATCATCACGACCGCGTTGATCCCGGGCCGCCCGGCGCCCCGGCTGATCACGGCCGACATGGTGGCGTCGATGCGGCCGGGCAGCGTGATCGTCGACATGGCAGCCGCGTCGGGCGGCAACGTCGAGGGCTCCATGCCGGGCGAGGTCGTGCGGACCCCGGGCGGGGTGACGATCATTGGCTACACCGACCTCGCCGGGCGGCTGCCGGCGCAGGCGTCGCAACTCTATGGCACCAACCTGGTGAATCTGCTCAAACTGCTCACGCCCGGCAAGGACGGCCAGCTCGTGCTGGACGAGGACGACGTGGTGCAGCGCTCGATCCTGGTCTGCCGGGAGGGGGAGTCACGATGGCCGCCACCACCGGTGCAGGTCTCGGCGGCTCCGGCGCAGACTGCGGCGGCACCGGCCGTGGAGCGGCAGGTGAAGGCGCCGCTCACTGCCGGTCGCCGGCTCACGATGGTGCTGGTCGCGGCGGCGGTGGTGTTCGTGCTGCTCGCGATCTCACCCGCGGCGCTGACCGTGCACCTGACCGTGTTCGCGCTGGCGATTGTGATCGGCTACTACGTCATACGCAGCGTGCACCATGCGCTGCACACGCCGCTGATGTCGGTGACGAACGCGATCTCCGGGATCATCGTCGTGGGTGCGCTGCTGCAGATCGGGCAGCACAATACGGCGATCACGATCTTGTCGGCGGTGGCGATCCTGGTGGCGTCGATCAACGTGTTCGGCGGCTTCGCGGTCACTCGCCGTATGCTCGGAATGTTCTCCCGATCATGATCACCGTCGCATCGGCCGCGTCCGCGGCATACATCGTCGCCGCTCTGCTGTTCATCCTCGCGCTGGACGGGCTGTCCCGCCACGAGACCTCCAAGGTGGGCAACACCTTCGGCATCGCCGGTATGGCGCTCGCGCTCGCGGCGACGATCGCGCTCGCGATCGACCACCACATCGAGGGTTACGGCCTCGCGCTGCTCGTGATCGCGATGGTGATCGGTGCCGCGATCGGGTTGTGGCGTGCGCGCGTGGTGGCGATGACCGGTATGCCGGAACTCATCGCGTTGCTGCATTCCTTCGTCGGGCTGGCAGCGGTGCTGGTCGGCTGGAACGGCTACCTGCTGGTCGAGCACGACCCGCACGGCGCCGAGGCCGCGAACCTGAACGCGGTGAGCACGCTGGGGATTCACCATGCCGAGGTGTTCATCGGGGTCTTCGTCGGTGGCGTGACACTGACCGGCTCGATCATCGCTTTCCTGAAACTGTCGGCGCGGATCAAGTCGACGCCGCTGGTGCTGCCGGGCAAGAACCTGCTCAACCTGGGCGCGCTGGTGCTCTTCGTCGCGCTGACGGTGTGGTTCTGCGCGGACCCGCAGCTGTGGCTGCTGGTCGTCGTCACGCTGCTCGCGCTGGCACTAGGGCTGCACCTGGTCGCCTCGATCGGCGGCGGCGACATGCCGGTCGTGGTGTCGATGCTGAACAGTTACTCCGGCTGGGCCGCTGCGGCGTCGGGCTTCCTGCTGGGCAACGACCTGCTGATCGTCACCGGTGCGCTCGTCGGGTCCTCGGGTGCCTACCTGTCCTACATCATGTGCACGGCGATGAACCGGTCGTTCCTGTCGGTGATCGCGGGTGGTTTCGGCATCGAGGCGCCCACGTCGGCGGGCGCGGATCTCGGGACGCACCGGGAGACGAGCGTCGCGGAGGTGGCCGAGTTGCTGTCGTCGGCGTCGGCCGTGGCGATTGCGCCCGGCTACGGCATGGCGGTCGCACAGGCGCAGTATGCCGTGGCAGATCTGACAAAGGCGTTGCGCGACAAGGGAAAGCAGGTGCGGTTCGCCATACACCCCGTCGCCGGGCGGCTGCCGGGGCACATGAATGTGCTGCTCGCGGAGGCGAAGGTGCCTTACGACATCGTGCTGGAGATGGACGAGATCAACGACGACTTCGCCGACACCGACGTGGTGCTGGTGATCGGCGCCAACGACACCGTCAACCCGGCCGCGGCCGAGGATCCCGGATCGCCGATCGTCGGCATGCCGGTGCTGCGCGTCTGGGAAGCGGGCGACGTCGTCGTGCTGAAGCGGTCTATGGCGTCCGGGTATGCCGGAGTGCCCAATCCACTCTTCTACCGCGACAACTCGGCCATGCTCTTCGGTGACGCGAAGGAGCAGGTCACAGCAGTCATCGCCGGGCTGCAATGAGCCGCACCGACACACGGCGTGCCCCGGTGGCGCGTCCTCGGGGTGACCTACGAGAATGGCCCGCATGACCGCGCTGCCTTCCGTGTCCAATTCGATCACCGTTCGCGTCGACCTGCCCGGGCGGACCACCGCCGTCAGCGAACTCAGCGGTGCCGTCGAGCGCAACGGGGGGCTGGTGACGGCCCTCGACATCAACCATTCGGACAACGACCGGATGACGATCGACGTCACCGCCGCTGCGCGGGATGCCGACCATGCAGCCGAACTCGTGGCCGCGATGCGCGCGGTCGACGGTGTCGAGATCCGCAAGGTGAGCGACCGCACCTTCCTCGCCCACCTCGGCGGCAAGCTGAAGATCGAGTCGAAGGTGCCGATCCGCAACCGCGACGACCTGTCGATGGTCTACACGCCCGGTGTCGCGCGCGTCTGCCTCGACATCGCCGAAAACCCTGATGACGCAAGGCGATTGACCATCAAGCGGAACACCGTTGCCGTGGTCACCGACGGCACCGCGGTGCTCGGCCTGGGTGACATCGGTCCGCTGGCCGCGTTGCCGGTGATGGAGGGCAAGGCTGCGCTCTTCAAGCGCTTCGCCGACATCGACGCCTTCCCTCTGTGCCTGGACACCAAGGACACCGAGGAGATCATCCGCACCGTCAAGATCGTCGCGCCGGAGTTCGCGGGCATCAACCTGGAGGACATCTCGGCGCCGCGCTGCTTCGAGATCGAGCGCCGGCTGCGCGACGAACTCGATATCCCGGTCTTCCACGACGACCAGCACGGCACGGCGATCGTCGTGCTCGCCGCGCTGCGCAATGCGCTGCGGGTGGTCGGCAAGGAGCTGTCCGAGGTGCGCATCGTGCAGGCGGGTGCCGGTGCCGCGGGGACAGCCATCGCCATACTGCTGGCGGCCGCCGGCGCGAAGGACATCGTGCTGTCCGACATCCACGGGGTCGTCGAGCCGAACCGTCCCGACATCCTGGCCGCACCGGGCAGCGATCTCGCGAAGCTCGCCGCGGCGACCAACCCCGAGCACGTGACCGGCACCCTGAAAGATGCGGTCCGTGGCGCGGACGTCTTCATCGGTGTCTCGGCACCCAATCTGCTCACCGGCGACGACATCGCGGGTATGGCGGACGACGCGATCGTTTTTGCTTTGGCCAATCCGACGCCCGAGGTCGACCCGACGGCCGCTGCCGAACACGCGACCGTGGTCGCGACCGGACGCAGCGACTTCGCCAACCAGATCAACAACGTGCTGGTCTTCCCGGGCGTGTTCCGCGGTTTGCTCGACGCAGCGGCGACCAGCGTGACGATTGACGTCATGCTCGCCGCGGCATACGCGCTGGCCGATGTGGTGAAGCCGGAGCAGCTGAACCCGGCATACATCGTGCCGAGCGTCTTCCAGCCGGACGTCTCGAAGGTCGTCGCGCGTGCGGTGGCCGGTGCGGTGCGCGGCGACGAGAGTGACGCGACGGACTGAAGTCGCGACTCAGCCGTCGCGGCGGGTGCGTCGTGCCCCGCCTTTCAGCCGGGCGCTGACCGCGCGTCGCGCAACCGGTCCGAGTCCGTCGATCGTGTCGGCGAGCACCGCGAGTTGGGTCAGCGCATCGAGGGCGGCTGCGCCGCCGTCGGGATCGACCCCGTCATACAGCTCGAGGCCGATGAAGCTGGCGCACACGGCGCGGGCGAGACCGCGCGCTTCGGCGACGTCGGCCAGGACGGTTGACTCGAGCACGCGGTCGATGACCTGTTCGACCTCGGCGACCCACCGGTCCATCGAATAGCGCGCTGCGGCGGCCAGTTCCGGGTCGCGCTGGCCGCCGGCCATCAGCTGAGCCATCACGGCGACGTTGCCGGACGCCTGCTCGGTCTCGTGCAGTTCGCGGCCCACCTGCAACAGCGCGGACAGTGAGTCGACTTCTGCGAAGAGTTGCCGGTAGTGGTCGGCGCGCTCGTCCACCGCGTGCCGCGCTGCCGCAGTGAGGAGGCCGTCGAGGGTGCCGAAGTGGTAGAAGACCAGCGCCTGGTTGACCCCGGCACGGGAGGCGATGACCCGTGCAGAGGCCCCGGCGACGCCGTCGGTGCGCAGCACGTCGAGACTTGCGTCGAGCAGTTTGGTCTTGGTGTCGGTCATCGTGGCTGCCACCGTAGCGGCTATGCCGGGTGCCTCCGCGCGGGGAGCAGCCTGGCCGCCCACGGCCCGAGGCCCGAGCAGCCGAGGGCGATGGTGATCAGCGGTTTGACTGTCGAGGTGTTCGCCAGGACGGTGCTGCTCAGCCAGCACAGGACGATGACGGCGACGACGGCCGGCCCCGCGCGATGCAACCTCTCGATCGCGAGATGCTCGGTTGGGATGGGGGTGCGGTTCGCCGACGCGCAGCGCGATGCGACGAAGGTCACGCCGGAAGAGGCGCGCTCGTTTTGCGGCGGGATCGTCCGGTCCGATACTGTTGACGACGTTATTACGCGATCTTGCGTTCATTGCTGATTTTCCTTTTGTGAGCGCCGAGATCTTTCCGGCGCGAGGGACCCCTGAGCAGCGCGACACCCGCTTCGATGCGGGCGATGTGGCCTGTCCGTCCCCGCGGGGTGCGCTCAGCAGCGCCCGAACAATTCACGAAGGAATGACGCATGCCCAAGAAGGCAATGGATGGCAAGAAGGTGCGCTGGACGCGCGCCCAGAAGCTCGAGGCCAAGCGATCCGAAGTGCGCGCTCAGCGCGACGATCGCGACCGCGGTCAACGGCGCGACCAGGGCGCCGCGACGCGCACCGACCGGCGGGACCGCACTGACCGGCGCGAGGGTGCGCCGTCGGGCCGGGACCGCTACGAGCGCCGCGACCGCGCGCCGCGCCGGGACGGCGAGGACCGTGGCGCCGGCCGCCGCGACTACGCCGCGAGGGACGATCGGCGGGACTACAGCCGCGACGACCGGCGCAGCGACCGCAGGTGGAGCAACGACCGCGACGACCGCCGGTCCACCGATCGCCGCGACGACCGAGGCGGGGACCGCCCGGCGCGGCGCAGCTACCGCGACGACCGACGACCGTCGTATCGCGATGACCGGCGGGACGACCGCCGTCCGGCATACCGTGACGACCGCCGTGATGACCGTCGCTCGTCCTTCCGCGACGACCGATGGGACGAGCGCCGTGATGACCGGCGTCCGGCATACCGGGATGACCGCCGTGATGAGCGTCGCTCGTCCTTCCGCGACGACCGGCGGGACGACCGCCGTCCGGCATACCGTAACGACCGGCGCGACGACCGCCGCCCCTCCTTCCGCGACGACCGATCCGAGCGCCGCGACTACGACCGTCCCCGCCGGGAGGACCGCGCCACCGAACCACGGACTGCGCCTGTCCGCGAGCAGCGCTCCGCCGAGCCGATTTCGTTGGAGGGCAACGGTTTCGCCGCGCTGGAGCTGCCGGAGGTGCTGGTCGAGCGGCTCGCTCGCGACGGCATCACCGCGCCCTTCCCGATCCAGGTAGCGACGATTCCGGACGCCCTCGCCGGCCGCGACGTCCTCGGCCGTGGCCGCACCGGGTCCGGCAAGACCCTCTCCTTCGGGCTGCCCATGCTGACCCGCCTCGCCAAGGGCGGTAAGGCACGCCCCGGTCAGCCGCGCGCGATCGTGCTGGTGCCGACCCGGGAACTCGCGATGCAGGTCAGCGACGCGCTGCAGCCGCTCGTGCACATCATCGGGCTCCGTCACAAGCTGGTCGCCGGCGGTATGCCGTATGAGCCGCAGTTGTCCGCGCTCGAGCGCGGTGTCGACGTGCTGATCGCCACTCCGGGCCGGTTGATCGACCTGATGGAGCGCGGCGCGGCGGACCTGTCCCGCGTGGAGATCGCGGTGCTGGACGAAGCGGACCACATGGCCGAGATGGGCTTCCTGGAAGCGATCCAGCAGATCCTCGACCAGGTGCCCACGGACGGCCAGCGGTTGCTCTTCTCCGCGACCTTGGACCGCGGCATCGACACCGTGGTCGAGCAATACCTGACCGACCCGGTCGAGCACGCCACCGATGACGGCACCGCTTCGGTCGACACCATGGACCACCACGCGTTGCTGATCGAGCCGCGCTACAAGAAGGCCGTCACCGCCGAGGTCGCGAACCGTCCCGGCCGCACCGTGGTCTTCGTGCGCACCAAGCTCGGCGCCGACCGGGTCGCCGGTGAGTTGCGCGACCAGGGCGTGATGGCCGCGGCGCTGCACGGCGGACTGAACCAGAGCCAGCGCAACAAGGTGCTGGGCGCGTTCAAGGACGGCAAGGTGCCGGTGCTGGTCGCCACGGACGTCGCCGCGCGCGGCATCCACGTGGACGACGTCGGTGTGGTGCTGCAGGTCGACCCGCCGGCTGACCACAAGGACTACCTGCACCGGGCCGGTCGCACGGCGCGCGCGGGGGAGAAGGGCACCGTCGTGACCCTGGCGCTCCCGCATCAGCGCCGCACGATGCAGCGTCTCCTCGACGAGGCCGGTGTCGGCACGAGTCTGCAGAATGCGCGACCGGGCGATGACGTCATACGCGCCACGGGCGGCAGCACCCCGCAGGGTGCGCCGATCTCCGAGCAGGACCTGCAGCGCCTGATCAGCCCGCCGCGCGCGAGTCGCGGTGGCCGGTCCTACGGCGATCGCGGTCCCCGTCAGGGCGGCCGGGGCCGATATGGCGACCGGAACCGTCGTGACGGCAGCTCGTATGGCGGTCGTGACCGTTTCGGGCGCGGGCATTCGGCGCGCTGAGGACGGTCGGACGCAGGTGCGGGTCGGTCGCCCATAATGACCTGGTGACCGACCTGACCGGACGCCTGCTCGTCGCTGTGCCGCGGACCGAACCCGAGGTGACGGAGGGCGACGTCTTCGACCGGAGCGTGGTGCTCGTGCTGCATCACGACGAGAGCGGCACGCACGGGCTGATCCTGAACCGCCCGCTTGCCGCCGAGGTGGACAGTGTGCTGCCCGGCTGGCAGGAGCACGTCACCGGCCCGGACTGTGTCTTCCAGGGCGGGCCGGTGTCGCTCGACACCGCGCTCGCGCTTGCGTCGTCGAACGGCAATGACGACGAATCGCTCGGAATACGAACGCTTTTCGGTGACATGTGTCTGGTCGACCTGGATGCACCGCCGCCGATCGTCGCGCCCGTCGTGGCGGCGTTGCGCATCTACGCGGGGTATGCCGGCTGGGCGGCCGGTCAGCTGGAGGGCGAGATCGACGCGGGCATGTGGTTTGTGGTCGACGCGCAGACCTCCGACGCATTCAGCCTCGACCCGGCCGACTTGTGGGAGCGGGTGCTGCGACGGCAGCGGTCGGCCGTGTCGTTCGCCGCGACCTTTCCGTCCGACCCCGACCTGAACTGACGGAACCTACACTGAGGTCGTATGAGCACTGTTGACGAACCGGATCGGCTGTCCTCCCCGGAGAGCGCACCCAGCGTGCCCCGGACGACGACCGCGACGCTGGAGCGCACCGACGCCCAGGAGCAGCTGCAGGAGCCGGGCGACCATGAGCGCTTCGCGCACTACGTGCGCAAGGAGAAGATCATGGAGAGCGCGCTGTCGGGTGAACCGGTGACTGCGCTCTGCGGCAAGGTCTGGGTGCCGGGCCGCGACCCGGAGAAGTTCCCGGTCTGCCCGACCTGCAAGGAGATCTACGACGGTTTGCGCGCACCGCAGGATGGCGGAGACTGACTCCGAGGGGACTGACAGGCGTCCGGCGCGGTCACGTCCCAGGGTCGTCGGTCACCGGGTCTTCGACTCGAAACCCCAGCTCCCGAGCCACAGTTGCCATGTTGTGGTCGTGCGTCACCATCACGAGGTCTTCGATTCCGCTTCGGAGTGCCGAGCCCAGATGGATCGCGTCGAGAGTCTTGATGTGCGGAACGATCGCCTCCGCTTCCAGCAGTACGGCGTGGTCGAGGGGCAGAAGCGCGAGGTAGTCGAGTACCTCATCGCGCAGTGCCGGGGGCTGGCGGACTCGACGCAAGACACGCGTGACTTCGGTGCGCAGCAGCCTGGACGAGACGCCGAGGTGCTCAGGGGCCTCGTTCATCTGGTCGAACCATGCGGCAGCCGCGGGAGAGTCGTGCAAGAGAATCCGCAGTGCCACGGAGCTGTCGAGATAGTAGGCAGTCACCACTCGCCACTGACTTCGTCGAGCAACTCGTCCATCGACATTCCGTCAGGCAACTCCACCCGGGGAAGCTCACTGGTATGGGAGCGGCCGGTGCGCTTCGGCGGGATGAGTGTCGCCGACGATACGGACGGCACGATCCGCGCGACCTCGCGATTATGGCGGGTCAGGATGTAGACCTGCCCGGCCTCCACCTCATCGAGCATCCGGGTTGGATTCTGCCGAAGCTCACCCACGGAGATCGTCTTCATACAGGTAGCGTAGTCAAATTGTCTACTCATATCTACATGACGGCAACGGGTTCGCGCGTGTCCGGTCGGTCGCCGGGGTGTCCGCTCGGTGAGGGGTGCACTGGAGCAGTTAGCCTGGTCGGCCTATGAGTACCTCGGCCGCCTCGCACCTGTCACCGGCGTTCCCAGGGAAGGCGGCGTGGGGGACCGCGGGCAAACTGCGGGCCTGGCAGGCCGCGGCAGTCGAGCGCTACCTCACCGACCAGCCGCGTGACTTCCTCGCAGTCGCCACGCCGGGAGCCGGAAAGACCACGTACGCCTTGCGATTGGCCACCGAGCTGCTGCAGCGCGGCATCGTGCAGCAGATCACGATCGTGGCGCCGACCGAGCACCTCAAGACGCAGTGGGCTGATGCGGCGTCGCGGGTCGGCATACACATCGATCCGCGGTTCACCAACGCGCAGGAGGAGCATGCCAAGGGTTTCCACGGCATTGCGGTGACCTACGCGGGCGTGGCCAGCCGGCCGGCGCTGCACCGCATCCGCACCGAGCGCAAGCGGACCCTGGTCATCCTCGACGAGGTGCACCACGGCGGCGACACGAAGTCGTGGGGTGACGCGATCCGTGAGGCGTTCGAGTCGGCAACTCGGCGAATCTGCTTGACCGGCACCCCGTTTCGCTCCGACGCGGCGCCGATCCCGTTCGTGCGCTACGAGGAGGGACCCGACGGCATACGCCGCTCGGCCAGCGACTTCACCTATGGTTATGCCGACGCGCTGCGCGACGGCGTGGTGCGCCCCGTGCTGTTCATGGCGTATGGCGGGGCAATGCGCTGGCGCACCTCTGCAGGGGACGAGATCTCCGCCCGGCTGGGCGAACCGCTCACCAAGGACGCGACCGCAGCCGCCTGGCGCACCGCGCTGGACCCGACCGGCGCGTGGATCCCGGCGGTGCTGCGTGCTGCCGACAAGCGGCTGACCGAGGTCCGCCGGCACGTGCCGGACGCCGGGGGATTGGTCATCGCGTCCAACCAGACAGCAGCCCGTGCCTATGCGCGAATCCTCCACGAAAAAACGGGTGTTCGCCCGACAGTGGTGTTGTCCGACGACGCCGGCGCATCCTCGCGGATCGAGGAGTTCGCGGACTCGGAGGACCGCTGGATGGTGGCCGTGCGGATGGTTTCCGAAGGTGTCGACGTGCCGCGGCTGGCGGTGGGAGTCTTCGCGACCTCGACCTCGACGCCGCTCTATTTCGCCCAGGCAGTCGGCCGATTCGTGCGCGCGCGGCGCCGGGGCGAGACCGCGACGGTCTTCCTGCCGACGGTCCCGATCATCCTCGAGCTCGCGGCGACGATGGAGAAGGAGCGCAACCACGCGCTGGATCGCCCTGAGACCAATGAGGATTCGATCTGGGCCGAGGAAGAGGGCCTGATCGAGGAGGCCAACCGGGAGGAGAAGGCGTCCGGTCAGCTCGAGGGTACCTTCGAGGCGCTGGAGTCCGAGGCAGAGTTCGACCACGTGCTCTTCGACGCGCAACAGTTCGGCCTCGGCGCCGTGGCGGGCAGCGCGGAAGAGGAGGAATACCTCGGGCTGCCAGGGCTTTTGGAGCCGGACCAGGTCAGTAGCCTGCTGCGGCAGCGCCAGGACAAGCAGTTGCGAACCGGCCGGAAGCGTCCCGATGCGGACCCGCCGGTCGCGGCACACCGAGCGCTGGCGGCTCAGCGCAAGGAGCTGAACGCGCTGGTTGCGGCATACTCCACGAAGTCGGGCAAGCCGCACGCGCACGTGCACCACGAGTTGCGCGTGAAGTGCGGCGGGCCGGCGTTGGATCGCGCGTCCTCCGACGAGGTGAGCGAGCGAATCACCATGCTGCGCAACTGGTTTGTCGGCCGCAAGCGCTGAAAGACGTCAGGCCTGCTGTGCCGCGTCCTGCACGAGCGGCAGCGTGCGGTGCCCGACCAGCTCGGCCAGCGAGATCGTGGTGGACGCGTGCACCACGAGCCCGGTCTCGACGATCTGGTCGATGACCCGCTGCAGGTCGGCGTTGTCGGTGGCCACGACGCGCACCAGCAGGTCGCCGCTGCCGGTGATCGTGTGCACTTCGATCACCTCGGGGATGCCGGCGAGGTGATCGACGACCGCCTGCCGGCCCTTGCGCTGCTGGATCTGCAGTGTGCAGAAGGCAGTCACGGGATAGCCGAGCGCCGCCGGGGAGACCGTCGGCGCGAGCGAGGCGATCACGCCGCGTGCGATCAGCCGGTCGAGCCGGGCCTGCACCGTGCCGCGGGCGACACCCAGTGCGCGCGACGCCCCGAGCACCCCGATCTGGGGCTGCTCGGTGAGTAGCGCGATGAGGCGGGCGTCGAGCTCGTCGAGCCGCGGCATCACCGGCTCCCGGGGTGGTGCGCGGCCACGGCCGCCTCGACGAGGCGCACCGATTCCCGCGGATCGATGCCGTATGACGCTGCAGCCCGGACGTATTCGGCCGCGGCCTCGGCCGCGCGCTCCCGGTGGTCGTCACCGCTCGCGGCGATGAAGGTGCCCTTGCGGCCGCGAGTCTCGATGGTGCCGGCGCGTTCGAGCTCGGTGTAGGCCTTCGCAACGGTGCCGGGCGCCACGCCGAGATCGACGGCCAGCCCGCGCACCGTCGGCAGCCGGGTGCCCACCGGCATACTCCCCGAGGCCGCGGCCGCCGTCACCTGGGCGCGGATCTGCTCGTATGGCGGGGTCGGGCTGTCGTGGTCAACGCTGATCATCGGAGGCGTTCCGGTCATCTACACACGATAGCGACGGATCATATTGTCCAGCTTCCATCAAGATTGTCCGCACAGATTGTGCATGCTGAACAGCCAACTCCCGACCGATTGCGCGGTGACGTGACCTGCCCCACAGTATGCGTATGACGACCACAGTGAACCTCACGCCCGAAGAACTCGCTGCCGGACAGGACCTGGAGCAGCTCAAGCAGCTGGTCGGCCTAGTCGAGTACGACATCGACAAGGACCCGTTCCCGGTGACCGGCTGGGACGCGATCGTGTTCGTCTCTGGCAACGCCACGCAGTCCGCGCTGTACTACCAGAGCGCCTGGGGCATGCAGCTGGTCGCCTACAGCGGGCCGGAGACCGGCAACCGCGACCACAAGTCGTTCGTGCTCAAGAGCGGTTCGATCCGCTTCGTCATCAACGGCGCGGTCGACCCGGACAGCCCGCTGGTCGAGCACCACCGCAAGCACGGCGACGGCGTCGTCGACATCGCGCTGGAGGTGCCCGACGTCGACAAGTGCATCGCGCAGGCGCGCCGCGCCGGGGCGACCGTCGTGCGCGAGCCCGAGGACGTCACCGACGAGCACGGCATCGTGCGCATCGCCGCCATCGCCACGTATGGCGAGACGATCCACACGCTGGTGGACCGGTCGCGCTACGACGGCCCCTACCTGCCCGGGTATGTCGAACAGCAGTCGTCATACGTCCCCCGCGACGGCCAGCCGAAGCGGCTCTTCCAGGCGCTGGACCACATCGTCGGCAACGTCGAGCTGGGCAAGATGGACGAGTGGGTGGAGTTCTACAACCGCGTCATGGGCTTCGTGAACATGGCCGAGTTCATCGGCGACGACATCGCCACCGACTACTCCGCGCTGATGAGCAAGGTCGTCGCCAACGGCAACCACCGGGTGAAGTTCCCGCTCAACGAGCCGGCGATCGCCAAGAAGAAGTCGCAGATCGACGAATACCTGGAGTTCTACCGTGGCGCGGGTGCCCAGCACCTCGCGGTGGCGACCGGAGACATCATCGGCACCGTGGACGCGTTGCGTAAGAACGGTGTCGAGTTCCTCGACACCCCGGACAGCTACTACGAGGACGCGGAGCTGCGGGCCCGCATCGGCGAGGTCCGGGTGCCCGTCGAGGAGCTGCAGAGCCGCGGCATCCTGGTCGACCGTGACGAAGACGGCTACCTGCTGCAGATCTTCACCAAGCCGCTCGGCGACCGCCCGACCGTGTTCTTCGAACTGATCGAGCGCCACGGCTCGCTCGGCTTCGGCAAGGGCAACTTCAAGGCACTCTTCGAGGCGATCGAGCGCGAGCAAGACAAGCGCGGCAACCTCTGATTCACCGCCGTCATTCGCCGTTTCCAGCGCTCTCGGGGTGGTGTGGTCTAGCATCCGAGACAGGTGACTCACAGGGTCACGTGTTCCGCGGAAGGGGTCCCGGTATGGCGACGAAGAAGGGTTCCGCCGGGGCGACGAAGTCCGAGATGCGCGTCCGCTGGCTGGACAAGCCGGCGAAACACGACTACCCGCCAGCAGCGTCATGCCTTTCGCTGGTCGGGCTCGAATCCGACTGACGCACATGGGTTTTGCGGAGCTGGCGCTGATCTGCGCCGTCGCGTTGCTCGGCCCTGCGCTTGCGGTGACGCGCGGTGTGCAGCTGCCGGTCGTCATCGGCGAGATGTTTGTCGGCGTCGTGATCGGCCGGACCGGATTCCGGCTGGTGGACCCCGCCGGCAGCACGCTGACGTTCATGGCGCAGATCGGCTTCGCCCTCGTCATGTTCATCGCGGGCTCGCATGTGCCGATGCGGGATCCGGCGATGCGGTCCGGTGTGCTGCGCGGGGCGCTGCGGGCGGTCGGCTGCGGGGTGGTGGCCATGCCGCTCGGTTTCGGCGCGGCAGCGGTTTTCGGCACGGGACACGGCGCGCTCTACACCGTGCTGATCGCGTCCTCCTCCGCGAACATCATCATGCCCGTTCTGGATGGCGCCGACACCGCTGCGCCGGTGATCCAGCAGTTGCTGCCGCAGATCGCGATCGCGAACACCGCCTGCATTGTCGCTCTTCCGCTCGCCATGGACCCACCGCACGCGCTACGGGCGACCATCGGCGGCGCGGCCGTCATCGCAGCAGGCGGAGTGCTTTTCGTCATCCTGCAGAAGCTCGCGAAGTCCGGCGAAGAACGCCGCGCGCATGAACTGTCCAAGGAGCGCGGTCTCGCCCTGGAGTTACGGTTCTCCCTCACGGCGGTCTTCGGCATCGCTGCGGTGGCGGTCGCCACCCAGGTGTCGGTCATGCTGGCCGGTTTCGTCGCAGGCCTGGCGTATGCCGCTGTCGGAGAGCCGCGCCGGCTCGCGCACCAGCTGTTTGCGGTGACCGAAGGGTTTTTCGGGCCGATCTTCTTCGTGTGGCTCGGCGCTTCGCTCGACCTGCGGCAACTGGGCGCTCATCCGGACGCGATCGTCCTCGGGCTGGTCCTCGGAGCCGCGGGACTCGTCGCCCACGGGGCGCTCCTGCTGAGCCGTCAGCCGTGGCCGGCTGCGGCCATCACAGCAGGCAATCTCGGCGTGCCGGTTGCCGCCGCGGCACTCGGCCAGGCGCTCGGCATGCTCCGGCCGGGCGAAGCACCCGCGATGCTGCTCGGCGCGGTGGTGACGGTCATCACCACCGCCGCGCTCGCCGGTCCGGTGCGCCGCCTGGCTGCAGCGCAGACCACCGATCGTGCGAATCCGGCTGCGAAGTAGTCCTCTTCGGGCGAGTGGTCAGCTACCCGGCCGGTAGACCATCAGCCCGACGATCACGGCGAAGAGCAGACCGACGATGCCCCCGGAGGCCGCGACCCGCGCCGTCAGCGGCTTCAGGTCGAGGGTGCGCAGGGCCAGCCCGCCTTCCTGCGGGGTGGCTGCGGAAGCGGCGGTGAGCTGCTCGGCCGCCTTGTCCAGCGACGGAGTGACGACGAGCAGGGTGATCGCGACCCCAGCCAGCCACAACAGCAGCGACAACCAGATCCAGGTGTCGCCCATGCTGGCAATCGTCTTCCCGTGCCACTTCTGCGACATCAGGCCCATACCGAAGACCACGACCAGCACGGACGCTGCCGCGTAGATCTTGGCCATCCGCGACGAAGCGTGCAGGGCGGGAGCGTCCGCGTGCCGCAGACCTCGCGAGGCAGTGGTGACCGCGTGGGCCAACGGGCCGATAGCGAAAATCGCCGTGAGCAGGTGCAACAACAGCAACAGCTTCAACATGGACTCAGCGTACGCCGGACACGAAGCCGCGATCGCGTCCAGAGATCAACCAGCAACCAGCAACCAGTGGTGGTCCGCTGCCCGAACGCTGGCGAGGCTATAGGCATACTATGTCATATTTCCCAGCATATTCTCAGCAACTAGTGCATTTGTTAGAAGAACGTGAAAATTTTTGAAGTGCGCGATGGATTGTGGTTAATCACGACCCGTGCGGGTACTTTCGGTACTAGTGTCACGAAGGAGGAAGACAGCACAACTGGCGCGCCGACGTCACGGGTGGAGGTGTGTTTTCCGGCTCTCACATGACGAGCACACCCTTTAAAGGCCCATGGACTGTTCAGAGTCAACTTCAAGATCTGAAGGGAATACGCGACTATGAGCGTCGATACTGACCAACCTGAAACGTTAGTAGGGGATGATCCGCACCTCAAGAAGGAGTTCGGCACCATCGGCCTGCTCTTTACGGCCATTGGCTCGATCATCGGGTCCGGATGGCTGTTCAGTTCACTGCACGCGTCCAGCATGGCCGGACCTGCCGCGATCATCTCCTGGGCCGTTGCGACCGTCATGTTCCTGTTCATCGGGTACACGTACGCCGAACTGGGTGTGATGCTTCCCCGCAGTGGTGGTGTGGCGCGCTACCCGCACTACGCGTGGGGTTCGTTCGCCAGTTACTCGTTCGGCTGGGTCACGTGGCTGGCATGCGCATCGGTCGCGTCGGTGGAGGTCTCCGCGGTGCTGACCTATGCCAGTTCCTATCTGCATTGGCTGGAGCATGGCAATGGCACGCTGAAACCGGCGGGACTGGTTGTCGCGATCGTCCTGCTCGGCGTCTTCGTCCTGATCAACTTCTTCGGGGTCAGATGGTTTGCTCGCATCAACAATGTGCTCGTCTGGTGGAAGCTGGGCATGATCGTCCTGGTGATTGTCGCGGTGATGATCTCGGCTTTTCACAGCGGAAACTTCAGCGCACACACTGCCACGGGTAACGGTTTCGCACCGAAGGGTATCAAGGGGGCGATGGAGGCCATCCCGGCTGCCGGCATCGCATTCTCATTCCTCGGGTGGCGGCAGGGAATCGAACTTGCCGGTGAGACCGATAATCCCAGGCGGAATGTGCCTCTGACGCTGCTCGGGTCGCTGGTCATCTGCGGGATTCTGTACATCCTGCTGCAGGTCGCCTTCATCGGGGCACTCGACCCGTCGGCGCTGGTCCACCACGGCTGGGCGAACGTCGGCGACGCGATCAAGACCGGCAGTGACGCAGGCAACTTCAGCCCCCTCGCGGCACTGGCAACCTTCCTGGGCATGGGCTGGCTGGCCGGCCTGTTGTATGCCGACGCGTTCATCAGCCCCGGAGATACCGGGCTGATCTACGTCAGCGTCACCGCGCGCATGTCCTACGCCATGGGGCGCAACCGCAACGCCCCCGAGGTGCTGGCCAAGGTGAACAGAAATGGGGTGCCCTGGCCCAGCCTGATCCTCGCCTGGGTCGTGGGTTGCATCTTCTTCCTGCCGTTCCCGAGTTGGCAGTCGCTCGTCTCGATCGTCACCTCGCTCACCGTGCTCTCCTTCGGCAGCGGTTCGATCGCCCTACTGACCTTCCGCAAGCAACTACCCGATCTGGATCGTCCCTACCGCACGCGCGCCGCGTGGGTCGTCGGACCGCTCGCGCTCCTGGCGACCAACCTGATCATGTACTGGGCAGGCTGGGACCAGGTCTGGAAGATGATGGCTGCGGTGGCGTTGGGATACGTCTTCCTGGCGATCTTCCAGGCGATCGACAAGGGCAGAGCGCCCAAGCTGGAATTCCAGAACGGCTGGTGGGTGCTGGTGTGGTTCGCGGGCATTGCCCTGGTGAGCTACCTGGGCAACTACTCCGGTGTCAGCGGCAAGTCCAATGCCGGCGAGGCCGATTGGTATGGCTTCAACGGCGGCATCGTCGCCAACGTGATCCTGACGATCATCGTCTTCGCGCTGGCCTGGTTCTGTCAGCTGTCGCCGAAGCGGGCCCACGAGATCCTCGGCCCGGTCGACGGGATGGCGCCGACCGACGGCGCCGCACCGGCTGCCGGTCACTGACGTCCCCCGCAGGTGCCCCTTCCCCAGGGAAGGGGCACCTGCGCGTGACGGGCATGCCGCTGACGAGTGCCAATGCTGGTCAGTGAGAGGATCTGTGGCCATGACCGAACGCGCGTCGGGTTGGTATGACGACCCGGATGATCCCAGCCTGCTGCGCTACTGGGACGGCATCCTGTGGAGCGACCGCACGATGCCCAAGGTGAAGCCACACCTCGACGAGTCGCGCATCGGTGACCCGCGCAAACAGTGGGAAGAAGAGCAGGAACGGCTGCGCGCCGCCCAGCCCGGGGGATACCCGCAGGCCGGCCCGTCGAGATTCCAGCAGGGCCCTCGGCTGCAGCGCGGTGTCGGGCAGGGCCCCTCGCCATACGGCTATCAGCAGCAATACCAGGCACGTCCGGTCAAGATGACCCCCGATGGTGAGCCGACGGCGTCGTGGTGGCGCCGGCTGTTCGCCTATCTGATCGACAACATCCTGGTGTCCCTCGTCGCGGTGGTCATCTCGTGGAGCTGGCTGCAGCCGTGGATCAAGGTCATCACCGATTGGTATGACGCCGTGCTCACCGCCGCCAAGAACGGCGGCTCGCAGCCACCCGTGCCCAGTGCGCTCTACCATGTGCCCTGGCAGTTCCCGGTGGTGTCACTGCTGATCTACCTCGTCTACGAGATCGGGCTGGTCGCGTGGCGCGGCCAGACCATCGGCCACCTGATCTGCGGCGTCCGGGTGCGCGGCGCAGGGTCGGCCGCGAAGCCGGAGATCAACGCCGCCGTGATCCGTGCACTGGTCAAGGGCGTCAGCAACATCACCACGTTCATCCCGGTGCTGGGTTCGCTCGGTTCCGTGTTCAGCCTGGTCGACGGGCTGATTCCGCTCGGCGAGCGCAGCGCTCAGTCGATCCACGACAAGGCTGCCAAGACCTACGTCGTGCGTGCGCGGCCACCGAAGGTTCCGGTCGGCACGCTGCCGCCATACCCCGGCGGTTAACCGGCGGTCGACGGCAGGATCGTGCCGCTCACCTCGCCGAGGGCTATGCGGCCACCGGCCACACCCGGCGCGGTCGCGGTGATTGTCACCCGGTCCCCGTCCTGCAGGAAGCTGCGCGTCGTGCCGTCGGCGAGTTCGACCGGTTCGGCGCCGCTCCAGGCGAGCTCCAGCAGGCTGCCGCGCTCGTCGCGTGCGTCGCCGGACACCGTGCCGGACGCGAAGAGGTCGCCGTTGCGCAGGCTCGCGCCGCCCACCGTCAGGTGCGCGAGCATCTGGGCCGGGCTCCAGTACATCTGCTGGTATGGCGGCCGGGAGATCACCGTGTCGTTGAGGCGCACCTCGAAGTCGATGTCGAGCCCGAAGAGATTGGCGCCACGCAGGTAGTCCAGCGGCTGCGGATCCTGCTGCGGCAGAGGGATCTTCGCCGCAACGAGGGCCTCGAACGGGGTGACCCAGGCGCTGATGGACGACGCGAACGACTTGCCCAGGAACGGGCCGAGCGGCACGTACTCCCACGCCTGGATGTCCCGGGCCGACCAGTCGTTGAAGAGCGCCACCCCGAAGAGGTGCTCGGCCGCTGCGTCGGTCGGCACGCGCTCGCCGATGGCCGTCGCGCCGCCGACGACGAAACCGAGCTCCGCCTCGATGTCCAGGCGGACGCTCGGCCCGAAAACCGGCTCCGGGTCGTCCTTCCCCTTGCGCTGGCCGACCGGCCGGCGTATGTCGGTGCCCGACACCACGACCGTGCCTGACCGGCCGTGATAGCCGATCGGCAGGTGCTTCCAGTTGGGGGTGAGGGCCGCGCCGTCGGGGCGGAAGATCGAGCCGACGTTGGTCGCGTGCTGCTCGCTGGCATAGAAGTCGACGTAGTCGGCGACCTGCACCGGCAGGTGCAAGGTCACGTCCTCGATGGGTCGGGTCGCTCTGGCGACCAGGTCGCGCCGCCGGTCGTCCTGCAGGATCTGCTGCAACCACGAACGTGCTGCGGACCAACTCGAGTTTCCCTGGGCGAGAAAGGCGTTCAGTGAGTCTTGCTGAAAGCAGCGGGCCCACTTGCGCACATTGTCCAGCCCCGCCAGGGTGGCCAGCTGGATGATGTCGTCGCCCAGGCGGGTGACGACCTGCGCCTGGCCGTCTGCCGTGCTGGCGACACCGTAGGGAAGGTTGTCGATGCTCCAGAGGTCCTCGGACATCAGGGTCCTTTCAGATCAGGCCGAGCGCGGACAGGTCGTGGACGGGGTCGAGCACATCGCAACACCCGAAGCTGGTGAAGAAGTTCCGCACGCTCCCGGCGTCGGTCTCGGTCATCGCGGTGAGCGACGCCGATGCTGCGTCGGCGTCGCGGCCGTCGAGGGGCGCGGACACGTCACCGCCGGTGAGCGCGGCATGGGTGGCGAGCAGGACTCCGAGGAAACCGAACTGGTCCTCGCCGTCTGCGGCGTGCGCGATCGCGTGGTGCAGGCCACCGGTCAGCTTGAACGGCATACCCGTTCGCACGCATTCGGCGATGAACGCCGCGAGCTCGCTGGTCGCAGGAACCGGGGTGGCCGGGGTGGACCCGGTGCGCAGTTTGGCGATCACCTGCCCGTCGTGCTGTTCGATGTCCGGTAGCGACGCGAGGCCAGCGGCACCGGCGGGCACTTCGACCGCGACCGGCACCGCGAGTTCGAGCACCTGATCCCACCCCGGCACGGCCGCGACCTCGACGCCGGCGAGCGAGTGCCCCGTCGATCCGGCGACGCGCTCGGCCGCCGCGACCGTGTCCTCGACCGGTGTGTCAGGGCGGCCGACGACCGTGATGACCAGGGCGCTGTGGTCGGCGAGTGCGTCGTCGACCAGGCGTGGCGGCAGCAGTAGCGGGCCGACGAAATCGGCGGCCGGGGTGCCGCGCCGGGCGGAGCGACGCTCGATAGCCTGAGACAGTGAGTAGTTGCCGGGCGGAAAGACGGCCGCGTCGTCGATCAGCTGGGTGAAGAGTGCGCGCGGGGGCAGGCTGGCCATGGGTTCACCGTAACCAGCCATCCGGACCACCTGGGCCGCGCCCGCACGACGAGGTGAGAAGCGAGGAGAACAATGGCGTTCTATCGAGCACAGGGCGAGCTGCCCCGGCAGCGGCATACCGCGTTGCGCCGGCCTGACGGCGGCGTCTTCTACGAGGAGCTGATGGGGGAGGAGGGCTTCTCCAGCGACTCGTCGCTGCTCTACCATCGCGGTTTGCCGTCGGCGATCTCGGATGCGCAGCCCTGGGAGTTCACCTGGTCGCAGGAGACGCAGCCCAACCACCCACTGCTGCCGCGCCACCTGAAACTGCACGACCTCTTCGCCGCCGGCGAGACGGGCGCCGACGCCGTCACCGGGCGGCGGCTCGTGCTCGGCAACGGTGATGTGCGGATCTCGTATGTCGTGGCCGACGCGCCAAGTCCCTGGTATCGCAATGGGATCGGTGATGAGTGCGTGTATGTCGAGCGCGGCGCGGCGCGAGTGGAGACGGTCTTCGGCGCGTTCGACGTCGTCGAGGGCGACTACCTGATCGTGCCGCGTGCGACCACGCACCGGTGGCTTCCGGTCGTCGCAGGCGACGAGGGGTTCGCCGAGCCGCTGCGGGCCTACGCGATCGAGGGCAATTCGCACATCGCACCGCCGAAGCGCTACCTGTCGCGTTACGGACAGCTGCTGGAGCACGCGCCGTACTGCGAACGCGACCTGCGCGGACCCGAGGGCCCGCTGCTCGCTGAGGATATTGGTGCCGAATCATCCACTCCCACAGAGGTTTACGTGAAGCACCGGGTTGGCGGAGGGCAGATCGTCGGCACGATCTATACCTACCCCTACCACCCCCTCGACGTCGTGGGCTGGGACGGCTGCCTCTATCCCTATGCGTTCAACGTCGCCGACTTCATGCCGATCACCGGCAAGGTGCACCAGCCGCCGCCGGTTCACCAGGTCTTCGAGGGCACCAATTTCGTGGTGTGCAACTTCGTGCCGCGCAAGGTCGACTATCACGAGGCCTCGATCCCGGTGCCCTACTACCACTCCAATGTCGACAGCGACGAGATCATGTTCTATGTCGACGGCGACTACGAGGCACGCAAGGGGTCCGGCATCGGCAAGGGGTCGATCTCGCTGCATCCGGGCGGTCACGCGCACGGACCGCAGCCAGGCGCCTACGAGAACTCCATCGGAGTCCACGAATTCGACGAACTGGCGGTGATGGTCGACACCTTCCGGCCCATGGAGCTGGGCGAAGCGGGCGCGGTGGTGGACGACGGGTTGTACGCCTGGAGCTGGGTCGGCGGCCGCTGAACTCGACCCGGTCGCTCACGGCTGGGCGATGCCTTCGTTGGCGTGTGCTCCCTTGACCGCACGCGCGGTCAGCAGGTCGTAGATGCCGGTGGTGCGCATCGCCATGGCGAGGGTCATGGCGATCGCGCAGGCGCCCAGCGTCGGCGGCAGGAGTGTCGTGGTGCCGGTCATCTCGGAGGCGAGCACGATGCCGGTGACGGGCGCATGCACACTTGCGGTGAAGAACGCCGCCATACCGATCAATGCCAGCGCCGCCGGCTGTGGCGCGCCGGAATCGAAATGGCGGGCCACGAGTCCGAGCGCGAGCCCCAGATGGGTGCCGAGCACGAGCATGGGTGCGAACAACCCGCCGGGCGTGCACGCGGCGTAGGAGACCACGCCCAGCACCCAGCGCAGGGCGAACACCCCGATGACGGCGGCGAGCGCCCCGGTGCCGAGCAGGGCGTCCTGGGTGAGGTTGTCGCCGCCGCCGACGAGTGTTGGCGCGAGCAGCGCGAGTATGCCGACGCCGGCGCCGATGAGTGCGCCGCGGACCTCGGCGGGCCAGCGGCTGCCGTCCGCGATGCGCAGCGCGCGCATGATCCCGATGTTGTAGGACGCGCCGGCGAACCCGCACAGGAGACCGAGCAGCGCGATCCAGCCGGACTGGGAGAGTTGGGGATCCGGCAGGTGCGTGACGTGGAACTCGGTGCCGTCCGGGTTGAGCAGGTGCGCGCTGGCGAACCCCGCGGCGGACGCGATCAGGGTGGCGATGGTCGCCTTCGGGTCGAAGCGCTTGACCAGTTCTTCGAGCACGAACACGCCACCCGCAATGGGGGCGTTGAACGCGGTCGCCAGTCCGGCGGCAGCGCCACCTGCGACGAGCAGCCGCAGGTGTGTGTCCCGGTGCCGGGTCAGCTTGGCCACGATCACGGCGATATTGCCGCCCATCTGCACCGATGGGCCCTCCCGGCCGAGGGCGAGGCCGGCTCCGATCGAGAGCAGCCCCCCGGCATACTTCACCGGCAGGATCCGGAACCGGCCCGGCTCGGTGCGGCCCTCCACGACGGCTTCGACACGGGGTATGCCGCTGCCCTCGGCGTGCGGTTCGACCCGGCGCACCAGCCATGCCGCAACGGCGGTCGCGGCCGAGCAGCCGACGACGAACAGTGGTGCGGCCCACCAGTGGTGGTGGGTCCAGCCGGCCATTCCGGTACGGCGGTCGGACAGCCAGGTCAGCAGGAGCCGGAACGACGCGGCCGCCAGTCCGGTCAGCGCTCCGACCACGGCGGCGGCCACGGCGAAGCTCAACAGCTCGCTGCCGCCGTCCGAGCGGAGGGAAGCGGACGGGAAGGATCGTGCCAACCGCCGAGGTGTGACCATCTATGCATTATGCAATCAATGCGTACCGCATGAAAAATCCCCGCCACCTGTCGGGCATGATGTGTGTATGCGCAGCAGGGCCGATGAACTTGTCACGTCGTTGCTGACCGCGTCGCGCGCGCTGGTCGGGGTCTCCGCGGCGTCGCTGTCGACGGTCGAGCACACGGTGACGCTGCCGCAGTTTCGCACCCTGGTCGTCCTATCCCAGCAGGGCGGGAGCACGGTCGTCGGTCTGGCCGGCCGATTGCAGGTGAACCCGTCGTCGGCGCAACGCCAGGTGGACCGGCTGGTCGGGACGGGACTGGTGGCGCGGGCGGAGAACCCCGCTGACCGCCGGGAGTTGGTGATCACGCTGACCGCGGCAGGTCAGCAGGTTGTCGACGAGGTCACTCGCCGGCGCCGCACGGTGCTCGCCGCGATCGTGCGCGCAATGCCGCCCGAGCAGTACGACTCACTGATCGAGGGTCTGGAGTCCTTCACCCGGGCTGCGGGCGAGCCGGCTGCGACCGACGCAGCAGCACTCGGCTGGTGAGGTCGTTGCACTTTTTCCACCCACTCGGTGCCATCTGCCGGTAACGTCGGTCGGCTCGCGTGCGGGCACCCAGCCGCACTGACCCGTCCGACTCCGAAGGAGCACCTATGCATCCCGTCGTCCGAAATGCCACAGGCCGTCGGCAGTTGCTCAGCAGGACCGTCGTGGGAGGCGCCGGCGTCGTCGGCGCAGCGGGCGACCCGGCCGCCGACGCGGCGCCGAGCCGTAGCCGGCAGCATGAGCACGACCTGCGGCTGACGGTCCTCGGCACGACCGATCTGCATGGACACGTCTACAACTGGGACTACTTCAGGGACGCGGAGTATGACGATGCCGCGCACAACGACGTCGGTGCCGCCAAGTGCGCGACCTTGATCCAGGCGGTGCGTACGGAGCGCGGAGCCCGCAGCTGCATCACGCTGGACGCGGGGGACACGATCCAGGGCACTCCGCTGGCCTACTACTACGCCAGGGTCGAGCCGATCAGCGGGACCGTGCAGCACCCGATGGCGCTGGCAATGAACCAGATCGGGTATGACGCAGCTGCGCTGGGCAACCACGAGTTCAACTACGGCATGGACCTGCTGCGCACGTTCGAGCGCCAGTTGCAGCACCCGCTGCTCGGAGCGAACGCGCTGGACTGGACGACTGGGGAAGCAGTCTTTCCGTCATACACGATGAAGCGGGTGCACGTGCGCGGTCATCAGCCGGTGACCGTGGGCATTGTCGGACTGGTGACGCCCGGAGTCGCGATCTGGGACAAGGCCAATGTCGACGGCAAGGTGAAGTTCAACGGCATCGTCGAGCAAGCGCGGCTCGTCATACCGGAGGTGAAGCGCCATGGCGCCGACGTCATCGTGGTGTCGTGCCACTCGGGTGCCGACGCATCCTCGTCGTACGGCGATGCTCTGCCATGGCCGGAGAACGCCAGCACGCTGCTGGCGCAACAGGTTCCGGGGATCGACGCGATCCTGGTCGGTCACGCGCACGTCGAGATCCCGCAACGCTTCGTCACCAACGAGCAGACCGGCAAGCAGGTGCTGCTGTCCGAGCCGCTGTGTTTCGGTGAGCGAGTGACCGTGATGGACCTGAACCTGCGCAAGGTCGGCAGCCGGTGGACGGTCTCGACCGCTGCGGCCACCCTGCTCAACTCCAACGGTGCACCGGAGGACCCGGAGATCGCGGCGCTGCTCAGACCTGCGCACGAGAAGGTCCGCAGCTACGTGAACGGGGTGATCGGCGGTTGCACCGAGGCGCTGAGCGGCGCACGTGCGTGCGTCGAGGACACCGCCGCCGTGGACCTGATCAATCAGGTGCAGGCCGAGGCGGTCAAGGCCGGGCTGGCCGGCACGGCCGACGACCGGACGCCGGTGCTGTCCATTGCGGCGCCGTTCAGCCGCACCGCCGTCATCCCGGCCGGCGAGGTGACGGTGCGGGATGTCGCGGGTCTCTACATCTACGACAACACGCTGCTGGGCATCAGGTTCACGGGCAAGCAGGTGGGCGACTACCTCGAACACTCGGCGGCCTACTTCAAACAGATCAGTGGCTCCGGGCCGTTCGGCATGGACGAGGTCACCAACGCCGTGACCCCGACGGCGCCGAATGGCACACCCGACTACAACTACGACGTCCTCGGCGGCCTCGACGCGCCCCTGACCTACGACATCGACATCAGCGCCCCGCCGGGCAGCCGCATCCGCAACCTTGCGTATGACGGCAAGCCCGTCGGCGACGGCGACAGCTTCGTCGTCGCGATCAACAACTACCGCCAGTCCGGCGGCGGCGGATTCCCCGGTGTGACGACCGCGCCAGTCGTTGTCAACAGGCAGAACGAGATTCGCCAGTTGATCATCGACTGGGTGGCCGAGCACGAGGCCGTTGATCCGGCGACGTTCCACACAGTTGACTGGCGGCTGGTCTCGGGCAGCACACCGATCACGATCAGCTAGCGACTCGCAGCTGACCGAACTCTTGCGTGCAGCGGGCCGCATGCACATCCCGGCAGGTCAGCAGGTTGTCGACGAGGTCACTCGCCGGCCCGCGCCGGCCGTCACTGCAGTGACTTGATCACGGCCTCGGCCTGTGCCTGGGTCCAGGCGGTCGATGCTGGATGTTCGAGGCTGCTGATGCCCGAGCTGTCCATGAATTTCCGCAGCGCCTTGGGCACCGTGCCGGTGGGCGCGTACGGCGCGCCCTCCAGCACGAATCGCTCATGTCCGGCGGCATCCAGGAAGAACACCTCGTCGGAGTGCTGGACGTCATACGTCAGCGGGACGCCGGTGCGCCAGTTGCGCGGTGCGGGGCCTGGGTCCTCCTTGACCCGCTGTCGCCATACCCCGAAGTAGTTCCACAGCGTGTTGACGTTGCGGGCGCTGCCGGTCCATGCCTGCCAGTTGGCCGGCGGTGGGGCGAACAGGTTGCGGTAGGCCCGCAGCTGCGTCGTGGTGTCGCGACCCGGGTCGACCGTCAGGGAGATGAACACCGGGGAGTTCCGTGAGTCGCGGTGTGCCTCCGCCCGCGCGGTCTGCACGACGGTCGCGGTGTCGATCGGGCAGGTTTCCTGGCACAGCGTCATCACGTCCGACAGGACCACGACGTGGCCGGACAGTGCTGCCAGTGAGACGCGGGCCCCGCTGCTGGAGGTGAACGTCAGGTCCCGGATCGCCGCGGGGACGGCCGAGTTCAGCGGTGTGCCGATCCGGTCCCACGACGCGCTGCTCGACGGAGTGGCACGCGAATGGGAGGAACCGGACGAGCAGCCCGTCACACCTGCTAGGGCCAGCACCAGAACGAGCGTCGCACTCCATCGCCGCATGCCGCGATGGTCGCACGGCGAGTTGAACGTTTCCGTGGTGGGTTACCGATCCGTGCTCAGGCGACCTCGACGCCTGCAGCCGCGAAGTCGTCGAGCGCGCGCTGGGTGGACTCGGGTGCGACACCGGCGGTCAGCTCGGTGAGCACGCGGGCGGTGAAACCCGATGTCGCAGCGTCGAGCGCCGTCGCACGCACGCAGTAGTCCGTCGCGATGCCGACGACGTCCACATCAGTCACGTCGTGGCGACGCAGCCAGTCGGCGAGGGTGCTCCCGTCGTCGGCCGCACCTTCGAAACCGCTGTATGCCGCTTCGTACTGGCCCTTGCGGAAGATCGCGGCGGCATTCGCGATCACCGGCTGCACCTCCACCCGGAAGTCGGCCCCCGGGGTGCCGACCTGGCAATGCACCGGCCAGCTGTGCACGAAATCGGGGTCAGATGACCAGTGGTCGCCGGGGTCGATGTGCCAGTCGGCGGTCGCCACGATCTGGGCGTAGTCGCCGGCGTGCCCGACGGCATACGCGGCGATGCGCTCGGCGACCGCGATGCCGCCGGCGACAGCGAGCGATCCGCCCTCGCAGAAGTCGTTCTGAACATCGACGACGACCAGTGCGCGAGTCATGCCCGCAGCCTACGACGAGCCGGGCAGGCGCAGCCCCATCACCCGGCGTTCGGCGTCCAGCAGGCCGAGGGTCTGCCAGCCACGCGATCGGTAGAGCGCGACAGCCGGATCGGTGTCGATGCGCACGATCGCTCAGGGGAGGGGCAGGTAGGCGCCCATGACCTGGCGGTTGTTGTGCAGGTGCCCGAGCGTGCTCCAGCCGCGTGCCTGATAGAGGCACAGCGCCGGGTCGCTTGCCGCGAGGGTGGTCCCGAGCAGTGCCCGGCCGGTCAGCCCCTCCAGCAGGGTGTCGTGCAGGCCGCCGCCGATGCCCTGGCGCCGGTAGTCGGGGTCGACGACCAGCTCGACCAGCTCGAAGTGGTCGCGCAGCCACTCACCCGGCAACTCCGGCAGGGTGCGGGCCACCAGGTCCGGCCAGGCCTGCCCGCGGTCGCCGCGGTAGCCCCATGCGAATCCGACGACGCGCTCGCCGTCGAGCGCGAGCGCGAGGCGGAAACCGGGCCGGGCCCGGTCGCGGTCGAAGAGCTGGGTGCGCCAGTTGGTCTTGTCGGGGATGCGGCCGATCACCTCGTCGTAGAGGTCGAACATGCGGTCGGCATACGGCTCGGCTGCTGGCGCGTCGAGCAACTCGATGCTCGTCATCGGGCATTCTCCTTCTGGTCACGCTCGTACAAGGTCGGTATGACGGGCTCGCCCCGCGACATCTGTCGTGCCGTCGGCGGTAGTTCGGCGCGTGCGGTGGTATGGCGCTCGCGGGCGTCGTCCAGGGTGCCGGCGAAGACGCGTTCCCCGTGCTCCACGAGCGGAACGAGCAGTGCGCGGTCATTGGTTTCGCCGGCTGGCTCCGAGCCGACGCCGATGACCTCGGCCTCGGCGATGCCGGATGCGGAGCGGCGCCGGAGCGCATACTTGCGCCCGCCGACCGACAGCTTGTCCTTGCTCTTCTTGGCGACGCCTTCGAGGCGGCCGGCGGAGTTCTCCCGGGCCACCAGCTTGTAGACCAAACCGGCTGTGGGAGCACCGGATCCGGTCACCAACTGGGTCCCCACCCCGTAGCCGTCGACCGGTCCGGCCTGCAGCGCGGCAATGGCGAACTCGTCCAGGTCGGAGGTCACCACGATCCTGGTCTGGGTCGCCCCGAGCCGGTCCAGCTGCGCCCGGACCTCGCGGGCCTGCTGCAGCAGATCGCCGGAGTCGAGGCGCACGCCGCCGAGTTCGGTCCCCGCCACCTCGATGGCGAGGTTGACGGCGTTGGTCACGTCGTAGGTGTCGACGAGCAGCGTCGTTCCCGGCCCGAACGTGTCGACCTGTGACTGGAAGGCCGCGCGTTCGTCGTCGTGCAGCAGCGTGAACGCGTGGGCTGCGGTGCCCGTGGTCGGCACGCCATACCTGCGGCCGGCCTCGAGGTTGGAGGTCGTCGCGAAGCCGGCGATGTATGCCGCCCGCGCCGCCGCGACCGCGGCCTCCTCGTGGGTGCGCCGCGAACCCATCTCGATGCAGGGACGATCCTCGGCGGCTGACGTCATCCGGCTCGCTGCGGACGCAATTGCACTGTCGTGGTTGAGGATCGACAGCACCAGTGTCTCGAGAACCACGGCCTCGGCGAAGCCGGCTTCGACCACCAGCATGGGGGAGCCGGGGAAGTAGATCTCGCCCTCGGCATACCCCCAGATGTCCCCGGTGAAGCGGTATGACGCGAGCCAGTCGAGTGTCGGCTCGTCGACCACGCGGTGGTCGCGCAGGTGGGCGAGTTCGGCGTCGCCGAAGCGGAAGTCGGCCAGGGCATCGAGCAGGCGGCCGGTGCCGGCCACGACGCCGTAGCGACGCCCGTCGGGCAGCCGGCGGCCGAACGCCTCGAACACGCAGCGGCGTTCGGCGGTGCCGTCGCGCAGCGCGGCGCTGAGCATGGTGAGCTCGTAGTGGTCGGTCAGCAGGGCCGTGGACTGGCCGGCGGATGTCCTCACCTGCGTCACTGTAGGGCAGCGTCGCCACGGAGGGCGCCGGTTGCCTATCGTTGAGGTCGTGTCTGTTGCACCCCCGGAGCATGCGTCGCCCGATGTCGACCTCGACAGCGCCGCGAAGGAGCAGACCGACCGGCCCTGGGTGACGATCGTCTGGAACGACCCGGTGAACCTCATGTCGTATGTCGCGTGGGTGTTCCGCACCTACTTCGGCTATTCGGAGGCGAAGGCGGAGAAGCTGATGCTGGCGGTGCACCAGGAGGGGAAGGCAGTGGTCTCCTCGGGGCCGCGGGAGCGGATGGAGACCGACACCGAGGCGATGCAGGGCTACGGCCTCTGGGCGACGTTCGAAAAGGACACTTGAGATGGCGACCGCGTTCCGGCGCAAGGGATCTCGCGTGGTGGCGAAGCTCGACGGCAACGAGCGGGCGATCGTGCGCGAACTGCTTGATCAGACCCGTCAGCTGCTGGCACCCAGCGGTGGCACGGGTGACCCGGTCGAGGATCTCTTCGCGGGGCTCGGCGAGACACCCGACCCGGACGAGCTCGCTCACCGGGATCCCGCACTGGCACGGCTGCTGCCTGACGGACACCGCGACGATCCGGAGGTCGCGGCCGAGTTCCGGGCACTGACCGAAAACGGGCTGCGGCAGCGCAAGACCGCCAACCTGTCCACCGCGATCGAGGCACTCGACCAGCCGGCGACGCGCGACAAGCTCGAACTGGACCTGGGCCAGGCGCAGGCACTGCTCATCGGGCTGTCGGACGTTCGTCTCGCGCTGGGGGAGCGCCTCGGCCTGCGCACCGACGAGGACAGTGAGCAGCTGCAACAGGATCTCGCTGCGGCAGGTGCAGCCGGGGCGGACGATCCCCAGCTGGTCATCGGGCTCTACTACGACTTCCTCACCTGGCTGCAGGAGTCCCTGGCGCTCGCGCTGCGGTAAGAGCACATACGATCGAGGCACCATGAGCACCGCAGCCTCCGACTCCATCCGCACTCCCCGCCTCCGTGTCGCACCGTCGCCCACCGGCGACCCGCACGTCGGCACGGCATACGTCTCGATCTTCGACCTGGCGTTCGCGCGCCAGCAAGGCGGCAGCTTCATCCTGCGGATCGAGGACACCGACCGGACGCGTTTTCAGGCCGACAGCGAGCAGCAGCTCTACGACACGCTGCACTGGCTCGGCCTCGACTGGGACGAGGGCCCGGACAAGGGCGGGCCGTTCGCGCCATACAAGCAGTCCGAGCGACTGGATACCTATCAGCCGTATGTCGAGCAGCTCCTCGCCGACGGGCACGCCTACTACTGCTGGTGTTCCAGCGAGCGGCTGAAGGAGATGCGCGAGGTCCAGCAGAAGACCAAGCAGCCGACCGGCTACGACCGGATGTGCCTGGGCAAGACCAAGGAGGAGCGGTCGCGGCTGCCCGGCTTCACCGAGACCCCGGTCGTGCGCATGCAGATCCCCGAGGACGTGCCGCTGGAGTTCGACGACCTGATCATGGGTCGCACGAAGGCGCCGCGGCCGGACGACCAGGTGATCCTGAAGGCCGACGGCTTCCCGACCTACCACTTGGCCGTCGTCGTCGACGACCACCTGATGGAGATCACCCACGTTGTGCGAGGGCAGGAGTGGATCTCCTCCACCCCGAAGCACCTCCTGCTCTACGGGTGGCTCGGCTGGGAGACGCCACAGTTCGCGCACATCCCGCTGCTGCGCGACGAGAAGAAGGCCAAGATCTCCAAGCGCAAGAGCCCGTGGGCGAAGCTCACTTGGTTCCAGGAGCAAGGCTACTTGCCGGAAGCACTGGTGAATTTCCTTGCATTGCAAGGGCATCCGCCGATCTTCGAAGAAGATGGCACCGAGCGCGAGACCTTCACCTTCGAGGAGTTCAGCCAGCACTTCGACTGGCACAAGATCAACCCGGCGGGTGCGGTCTTCAACCTCGACAAGCTGCACTGGCTCAACGGGCACTACCTCCGGGAGCTGTCCGAGAGCGACCTGGTGCAACGGCTGCTGCCCTTTCTGCAGGACGCCGGGGCCGTCCCGGAGCCCGGGTCGGAGCCTGCACTGGGCCGGCTGCAGGAGATCGTGCCGCTCATCCAGACCCGCATCAACCTGCTCACCGACGCGGCGCCGCTGGTGGCGCCGTTCTACGTCGCCGACGACCAGCTGGAGATCGCGGACGACGCGCGTGCGCAACTGAAGGAGACCGCGCCCGGGGTGCTGGATGCGGCCGTCGCGGCGCTCGACCCGATCAGCGGGGCCGCCAGCGACGCGGACGACACGGGCCACGGGTGGACCGCGGCGAATCTCGAAGCAGCGCTGCGGGCCGCGATCGTCGACGGACTGGGCATCAAGCCGCGGCTGGCGTTCGGCCCGATCCGCACCGCCATCTCCGGCCAGCGGATCTCCCCGCCGCTCTTCGAGTCGATGGAGATCCTCGGCAAGGCGTCGACGTTGCGGCGGCTGAAGGCGCTGCGTGCGTCGCTCTGAGTCGCTCGCTCCGCCGGGAGGTTTCCGGTTGCCGGTGCGCGCCGTCCTGCTCGACGTCGACAACACCTTGCTCGACAACACGACGGCGATGCTGGCTGCAGGCCTGGCCGCGATGGCGGCGCTGTGGCCGCAGTTCACAGCGGAGCAGCACGTGGCGATGGCCGAGCGCTACCGGCTGGACCCTGGCGGCGCATTCGAGCGATACATGCGCGGCGACAACGACTACCGGGTGATGCGGGCCGAGCGACTGCGTGACGTCGCCGCCGCGTATGGCGTGCCCGTCCCGGATGATGCGCTCGAGATCTACGAGAGTGCGTTCCGGCCGGTGTTCGCGCAGGAGCAGCGCACGTTCGAGGACGTCATACCGTTCGCCGAGCGGTGTGCCGAGGCGGGCCTGCGGGTCGCGGTGCTCACCAACTCGTCCGACGAGCTCACCGCGGAGAAGTTCGAGCGGACGGGGCTCACCGGGCGGCTCGGATCGATCACGACGCGGGACACGCTCGGCTTCGGCAAGCCGGACCCGCGGGTGTTCCGGCATGCTTGCGCCGGGCTCGGTGTGGAGCCGGGTGACACGGCATACATCGGCGACGAGTGGGCGGCAGACGTTGAGGGTTCACGCGCTGCCGGACTGCAGCCGATTTGGATCACGCGAGGTGGTAGAGCCGCAGCTCCCGAGGCTGACCCGGTGCCGGTCATCGCGTCGCTCGACCAGTTGCGGGTCGGGGAGCGCGGGCTGGAGGTGCTCGATTTGGGCCGGGCGGCTCCGACCGGGTAAGGTCTCACCTCGGTTCACCTCGTCGGGGCGGTCTTTCGCGCAGACGAAGTGATACCCCCTTGGGGTATGGTGTAATTGGCAGCACGACTGATTCTGGTTCAGTTAGTCTAGGTTCGAGTCCTGGTACCCCAGCCATCGGCGAAACTCGCCGATTCGGTGGAATCCCAACCTTTCCGGTAAGGTTCTACCAGCCGCGGCCCCATCGTATAGCGGCCTAGTACGTCGCCCTCTCACGGCGGTAACGCGGGTTCGAATCCCGCTGGGGTCACCAGCACGAAAGCCCCCCGGGTCATCCCGGGGGTTTTCGCATTCCTGCGAGTGGCGCCGGGGCGGCGGAACGACGGGGCGGACCCGGGTGGGATGGTCAGTCGCCGGGCCAGGTGACGTATTCGCGTCCGGAGGGGCTGGTCCAGGTGCAGACGCCGGTGCGGGTCATTACGACTTGCCAGCCGCCTTCGTGTTTGGCGCGGTGGTGGTGGCGGCACAGGCATTGCAGGTTCCAGATGGCGGTCGGTCCGTCGGGGAAGCGGGTGACGTGGTCGACGTCGCAGCGGACCGCGGGCGTGGTGCAGCCGGGGAAGCGGCAGTGCACGTCGCGTCGGGTGACGAATCGGCGTGCCCGGGTGCTGGGGCGGTAGGTTTCGTCGGCGGTTTCCAGGGTTGCCCCGGTTCGCAGGTCGATCAGGGCGCGGGTGAGGGTGGTGCCGAGCTGGTGGCATAGCTGGGTGAGTATTCCGGCGGGGATGACGCCGACTCCTTCGATGACTGTGTCACCGACCCGCCACCCGGAGCCGGGTGACCGGGCTTGTTCGGCTGTTCTCGCGGCGTGGCGTAATGCTTTGCGGTACGTGGCGGGCAGGTGTTGCCGGTCGTCAGGGGTGCGCCAGCTCCAGTCCACCCGGGCCAGGGCGCTCGGACCGGCTGTGGCGCCTTCAGGCGAGCCCGGCGCACCCAGCCCGCCAGCAGATCGAGGCCTTCGCGGGAACTGGACCGCAGCAACTCCCGCATGCGGGGCTCGACCGACGACGACACCAGTGCAGGCGCCTTCACCGGGCCGCCGCAGGAGAACCCACCCGCCGCGCCGGCCAGCACCATCGACACCCGCCCTGGCGCCGGAACCGCGCCCGACGCCTTGGGCGTGAACCCCGCCACCCCGAGCCCAGGGCCGGCGCCGTGCCCGGTGGGGATGACGGGGATCCGCAGCACGCATGTCGTGTCCACCGTGACATTCCCCAGGAACAGCTCGGTGAACGCATCCACCCGGCACTCATCGAGGCTTTTGCTGGTGGTGGTGTCCTGGTGCAAGTGACCCGCCAACTCGTTGACGCCGGCCAGGACCCGCATGGCGTCGTAAGTGGGTAGGACGGCACGCAGCACGCTTAGCCCTGGTTCGTCGTGTGGGTACACCTGCACCCCCAGGGCGTGCGCCCGCCGTGTCGCGGCCGACTCCTCCGCCTCCGCGGGCGCCACCTGCGCCAACAAACGCCGGGCACGCCGCACCAGTTTCGTCGACGTCAGCGGCACCGGGGCTGGGACACTCGGTTCCTCACCGGTCGTGGCGTCTTGGTCGTCACCGCCACTGGCGTCCTGGCCGGGGTTCTCGTCGTCGTGGCTGGCTTGGTTGATCACGGTCAGCAGCCCGGCTTCGACTTGTCGGATCGCGTTCGGGGTGGCGCTACAGAGGACGTCGGTGACCGCGGAGACTTTGCGGGCATCCAGTACCCCGGCGGTCGCGAGGTCGAATAACCCTGGGGTGCACCTGATGACTTGAATTGCTTCGGTGAGCCGGTTGGTGGCGCCGGTCCGACCACCCCAACCGGGTGGCGACCTCCGCGGGCAACCACTCGTCCTGGTGGGCGCCGATCGGGTGCCGCACCTCCCGCGCCCCCTCACCAGAGATCATGACTTCTTCGATGGCCGCGACCTGCGCCAACCGCACTGACTGCACCGACCACGCCGTGTTCTGCACCTGCTGGCAGGCGACCGCCTGATCGATCAACACTCCGCGAGGAACATCCCGGGTCCCCTCCCGCACCTTGCCAGCAGCTGCCACCAGCAGTGCGTGCGCGGTCTCCAGCAACGCGCCCACGGGTGCACCGGTGATGACCTCACCGGGGACCAGGAATTGCTGCTTCGACATGCTCCCATCATACATTCGTACGACTCCCAGGTCAATCCCAGAATCACCGAATTCTCATATTTCCCAACACGATTCGCCCCACCCAGCGTGGGCACAGAAGCACCTGAAGAGTATCGGCTGCCACCGACACCACCCGTCCTTCACCCACCCCTGCGGGGTGTGCGTCAGGTTGTGCGGCGGCGGCAGAACCGAATCCCGCGGGCACCTCGTGTGCGGTGTGGCGCCACGAACCCGCACGCCGTCAGAGATGATCGGGGGATGCACTCGCCGGTCTGGTATGCCGCCTACGGCTCCAACCTGTGCGCCGAACGGTTCGCCTGTTACCTCGCTGGCGGCCGTCCCGAGGGAGCGTCGCGCACCTACACCGGCTGCCGTGACACAAGCGCGCCGACCGGGATCCGACCGGTCCTGTTGCCAGGCAGCGTGTTCTTCGGCGGCGTCTCGCGCGTGTGGGGCGGCGGTATGGCGTTCTACGACCCGGCGCTGCCCGGCCCGGCATACGCCGCGGCATACCGCATCAAGGCGGAGCAGTTCGCCGACGTGTGGTGCCAGGAGCGGCACCAGCCCGTGGGTGCCTTGCTGCCGCTGGACACGATTGTCGCGGAAGGGGATTGGCGTGCCGGCGAAGGTCGCTACGACCGCGTTCTCGTGGTCGGGTTCATCAACAGGGAGCCGGTGCTGACCTTCACCTTCGGCGGTCTCCGGCCACCAGCGAACCCGCCCGCGCCGGCGTACGCCGCGATGATCGCGCGTGGCTTGTCCCATGCTTACGGACTTGGTCCAGGGGCGGCGGTCACGCGTCAGCGAGCTCGGCGCTGAGAGCTTGCTGGGCCAGGCGACGCAGGGTGAGGATCAATGGGTCGGTGAGGACCGTGCCAATGGCTACCTGCCGGATGGCTGCGTCCGGATTCCCGGGCACGCTCGAGATGTCGATGTTCGCGAGCTGATCGGCAGCCTGCGCGTATCTCTCCAGGGTGTCCTGGTCGTCCCACGCGATGCCAGCCGCGACGATCGCGCGCAGTTGGTCTCCGAGTAGCGTCAGCAACGGGTCGTCAGGCTCGATCTCCCAGCCGTGCTGGGTCGCGAACTTCCTTGCGAATTCAGTCCATTCGGCGTCCGGGTGCTCCGGCAGGGCGGGTGTGATCGCACGTTGCGCGGCCCCCAGCAGGTCGTGCCTGTCGACATTCGGGCCGTCCAGGGTCTCCAGCACCTGCCGCACCCGGGCGATCGACAGACCACCCGGCTCCAGTAGGGCGCGGATGAGGCGCACGCGATCCAGATGGCTCTCGTCATACGTCGCCTGGGTGCGGCTGGTCGCGGTGCCCGAATGCAGCAGGCCCTCGCGCAGGTAGTACTTCAACGTTGCGACGGGCACATGGGTCTGGGCTGACACTTCGGAGATCCGCATGGCACAGATCTTGACATTGGATAGCGCTACTCGCCAATAATGGTGAGTGCCACTATCCAATTGACGAAGGATCACCGACGTGAAGATCACCATGACGACACACGCACACGAGGGCGACCTGGTCGTCTTCCTGATCGGGATGACGGTCCGCAAGCCGTGGCGCGTCGATCACTGGTCGCGGGTCGCCCGCGCAATGGTCGGAATGCAGCAGGAACTGCACCGCAACAAGGCTCGGTCCGAGGCCGGAGATGAAGAATGGCTGGGCTTCCTCGGCGGCTACAACTGTCTGGGACAGCGGGGTCCGGTGTCGGTGCAATATTGGCGCAGCACCGACGACCTCTACGGCTACGCCAACAATCCGGACCGAACGCACCGGCCGGCGTGGCTGAAGTATTACGAGCGCGCCCACAATCTGGCCGGCAGCGACGGCATCGGCATCTGGCACGAGACGTATGCCGTGCCCGCCGGGGGACACGAGTCGGCATACGGCAACCTCACCGACTGGGGACTCGCCGGTGCGACCGGCACCATCCCGCTGTCTCGGCGCGGTCGCACTGCACGGGAACGGCTCGCTTCGTCGGCCGCACCGCTCGCCGGCTGACGAGAGGGTCGCTCAGGCCGACTCGCCGCGCCGTTGCGTCGCGGCATGCGCCCGCGCCAGCACCTCGGTCAGCTTGTTGGCTCCGGCGACGACGGTGCCCGCGTGCAGCCGGCCCGGCTGACGGGACACCCGCTCGATCGGGCCGGAGATGGACACCGCGGCGATTACCCGGCCGGACGGGCCGCGCACCGGCGCGGACACCGAGGCGACGCCCTGCTCGCGCTCGCTGACGCTCTGCGCCCAGCCGCGCCGCCGGACCGCGGACAGCATGGTCGCGGTGAACTTCGCGCCGTGCAGACCGCGGTGCAGCCGGTCGGGCTCCTCCCAGGCGAGCAGGATCTGTGCTGCCGAACCCGCCTGCATGGTCAGTGTCGCGCCGACCGGGATCGAGTCCCGCAGGCCCATCGGGCGGTCCGCGGCCGCCACGCAGATGCGCTGGTCGCCCTGCCGGCGGTAGAGCTGCGCGCTCTCGCCGCAATGGTCGCGCAGTGCCCCCAGCACCGGCCCGGCCGCAGCGAGCAGCCTGTCTTCGCCTGCCGCGGAGGCGAGTTCGCTCAGCCGTGGGCCGAGGATGAATCGTCCCTGCATGTCGCGTGCGACCAGCCGGTGGTGCTCCAGCGCAACGGCCAGCCGGTGCGCCGTAGGCCGGGCCAAGCCGGTGTGCGCGACGAGCTGCGCGAGGGTCGATGGTCCTGCTTCGAGAGCGGAAAGAACCACGGCGGCCTTGTCCAGCACGCCGACTCCGCTAGAGTTGTCCATGCACTGATACTGACGTCTCAGCACGCGAGACGCAAGTCCTTGGCCGGAAATCGCGGTCCAGGCTCTGTTCGGTGGCAAGCGAACCGGGCGCGACGACGGCCCGGGGGTGACTCGATGAAGGAGGGTCCGGCGTGGGAAGCACGTTGGCGCAAAAGGTTTGGGAACAGCACGTCGTGCGTCGTGCGGACGGCGAGCCGGATCTGCTCTACATCGACCTCCATCTCATCCACGAAGTGACCAGTCCACAAGCCTTCGACGGTCTGCGGCTCGCCGGTCGCAGCATCCGCCGACCGGACCTGACCGTCGCGACCGAGGACCACAACGTGCCGACCACGCCGGGCCCGATCTCGGACCCGGTGAGCCGCACCCAGGTGGACACGCTGCGCACGAACTGCGCGGAGTTCGGCGTGCGGCTCTTTCCGATGGGCGACGCCGAGCAGGGCATCGTCCACATCATCGGGCCGCAGCTGGGCCTGACCCAGCCAGGTATGACGGTGGTCTGCGGCGATAGCCACACCTCGACGCACGGGGCCTTCGGTGCGCTGTCGTTCGGCATCGGCACCAGCGAGGTCGAGCACGTCCTGGCCACCCAGACGCTGCCGCTGAACCCCTTCAAGACCATGGCGATCAACATTGATGGCGAACTCCCCGACGGGGTCACGTCCAAGGACATCATCCTGGCCGTCATCGCCAAGATCGGCACCGGCGGGGGACAGGGCTACGTGCTCGAATACCGCGGCTCGGCAGTGCGCAACATGTCGATGGAAGCCCGAATGACCATGTGCAACATGTCGATCGAGGCCGGTGCCCGCGCCGGTATGGTCGCACCCGACCAGACCACCTTCGACTATCTCAAGGGCCGCGAGCACGCACCGACCGGTGCCGACTGGGACGCCGCGGTCGAAGCGTGGTCGCAGTTGCAGACCGACGACGACGCGGTCTTCGACGAGGAGGTCCACCTCGACGCGAGCCGGCTGACGCCATTCGTCACCTGGGGCACCAACCCCGGGCAGGGTCTGCCGCTGTCGGCGAATGTCCCTGACCCCGAGGAGTTCTCGGGCGAGAACGAGAAGGCCGCCGCGCAGCGCGCCATCGACTACATGGGCCTCACCCCGGGCACCCCGCTGCGGGACATCACCGTCGACACCGTGTTCCTCGGCTCCTGCACCAACGGCCGCATCGAGGACCTGCGTGCGGCCGCGGAGGTCATCAAGGGCCGCAAGGTCGCCGACGGCGTCCGCATGCTCGTGGTGCCCGGATCGGCGAAGGTGCGCTTGCAGGCCGAGTCCGAAGGCCTGGACAGGGTTTTCGCCGACGCCGGTGCCGAATGGCGCCTCGCGGGCTGCTCGATGTGCCTGGGCATGAACCCCGATCAGCTGGCCGTGGGGGAACGCAGCGCGTCGACCTCCAACCGCAACTTCGAAGGGCGCCAGGGCAAGGGCGGCCGCACCCATCTGGTCAGTCCGCTGGTCGCCGCCGCCACCGCAGTCCGGGGCACGCTGTCCAGCCCGGCCGACCTGACGCCTTCGGCCTGACCGGCTGAGAGCGAGGAGAACACATCATGGAGAAGTTCACGCAGCACACCGGCGTCGGAGTTCCGTTGCGGCGCAGCAATGTCGACACCGACCAGATCATCCCGGCGGTCTATCTGAAGCGGGTCACCCGCACTGGATTTGAGGACGGCCTCTTCGCGGCCTGGCGCGGCGACGAGACCTTCGTGCTGAACAACCCTGCGTTCGCGTCCGGTTCGGTGCTCGTCGCCGGCCCCGACTTCGGCACCGGCTCGTCCCGTGAGCACGCGGTGTGGGCGTTGATGGACTACGGCTTCCGCGTCGTGCTCTCGTCGCGCTTCGCCGACATCTTCCGTGGCAACTCGGGCAAGGCCGGTTTGCTTGCCGCGCAACTGCGGCAGGAGGACATCGAGTTGTTGTGGAAGCTGCTGGAGAACGAACCCGGCATGCAGATCACGGTCGATCTTGAGCAGCGAACCGTGACCGCGGGGGAGCACGTCTTCGGATTCCAGGTCGATGACTACATCCGGTGGCGGCTGCTCGAGGGCCTCGACGACATCAGTCTGACGCTGCGACACGCGGATGACATCACAAATTTCGAAGCCGCTCGTCCGAGCTGGAAACCCACGACGCAAACCGCCTGACGCGGACCTTCGATTGACCTCTCGCGCAGGCGCCTCCACCGGGCGCCTGCGCGAATTGTATTGTGCCCCAGTGCATTCCAGCGTATGGCGGCACGCAGCCGCCCGCATCCAGGCGCTCACGTGGGCGCCTGCGTGGCCCGCCACGGCGCGCCTGCAGACCACCAAAGCTGTTGTGCCGTGGGCAAATCGAGTGGCGTTGCTGGTTGCCGAGTCGCCGCAGTGGGCATACCGTCTGTCTCAATCGAGCGTCAGCTTGAGGACTTGCAACCGGACGCCCGGTCGAACGCCGGCACCACCCGAAGGGGAACAGACCCATGAACAAGGCAGAACTCATCGAGAGCCTGGAGACTCGTCTCGGCAGCAAGAAGGCTGCGAGTGACGCGCTGGAGGCTGTCGTGGATGCGATCATCCGCGAGGTCGCCAAGGGCAACAAGGTCGGCATCACCGGCTTCGGCACGTTCGAGAAGGTCGCGCGTGCTGCCCGCACCGGACGTAACCCGCGCACCGGCACGACCGTCCGCATCAAGAAGACCTCGGTGCCGAAGTTCAAGCCGGGCACCGCCTTCAAGACCGTTGTGGCCAACCCGCGTTCGCTGCCGAAGACCGGCAACGCCGGCGGCCGTGCGTCGAGTGCCGCCGCGCCGGCCAAGGCTGCGGCGAAGACGACGACCGCCAAGAAGACTGCGGCCAAGAAGTCCGCCGCCAAGAAGGCGGCCCCGGCCAAGGCCGCGGCGAAGACGACCACCGCGAAGAAGTCCGCCGCCACGAAGGCGACCCCGGCCAAGGCCGCGGCGAAGACGACCACCACGGCAAAGAAGGCCCCGGCCAAGAAGACGACGGCCAAGAAGACGACGGCCAAGCGCGCCGCACGTCGCTGAGATCTCGCACGTCATACGGCGGCGGTCCACCCGAGGGGTGGGCCGCCGTTCGCGTGCGGTCAGCGAATCCGCTGGCCCGGACCGATGCCGTCGATCCACAGCCGGGTGACGCCACTGCCGCCGACCTCAATGCTGACTCGCTGACCGACCCGGAGATGCCGCAACGACGAAGCGGCGAACGTCGCCGCGTCGACGGTGATCAATCGTCCGTTGTCGGTCAGCACACTGCCGGAGCCGGTGGATTCGTCGAAGGCGTGCACGGTTGCCTGCATGGCGACAACTGTACGGGGCGGTGCCCCTCCGGTGGCGGGCCGACGACCCGGCTCAGCGGTCGGTGCCCAGCACCCCGGCCGTGTGCGCCCCGACGCCGAGTTCGACCGCGCGCGCAAGGGATTCGTCGTCGTCCACGTCCGTGCGCAGGCGGGGCAGATCGAGTTCCAGGACCGTCGCCGACCGTGCGTGCCGCGCGGCGGATCCAGAGCCGAAGCGCGGCACCAGGCGTGCCGCGTCGTGGTGGCTGATGAGCACCGTTCCGGTGTCGTCGTGGTCCGGCACGACGGCTGCCTCGACCGCCGCGCAGGCGGCCAGGCCCTCGGCGAGCGTGTCCGGTGTGAGCGCCGGGAGATCACCCAGCAGGACGGCAGCCGGGACGTGCGGTGTTGTGCTGCGGACGGTGTCGATCCCCGCGACGATCGCCGGGTTGAGGCCACGGCCCGGATCGTCGGTGAGGACGGCTCCTCGGCGCTCCAGGTGCCCGCGGACCTCGGGATCGGACGTCACGACCACGACCTGTGCAGCCGGCACAACCTGCAGCGCAGCGTCAAGCGTGTCCAGCGCGATGGCGAGCGCGAGTTCCTGGCGCCGGATGCCGGCGGGCGTGCGCAACCTGGACTTGCCGTGCGCGCTGTGCTTCACCGGAACGATCACGTGCCAGGTCGAGGTGACTGCGGACTCCACGAGATGATGCTCTCAGACCGCACGACACGCACGTCGGGGCGGTTCGCTTCCGCGGCAGGGTCGCGGTGGGATTAGATACCAGCATCCCTCCCCGCGCAGGTCGCGGGAGCACTGCCCGTGCGGGCCGCAGGTTAGGAGCAAGCACTCGTGTCGCGTCCCCCGATGAGCGAGCACATCGAGCCGATGTACTCCAAGGTGATCTCGACGCTCTACCCGGTGCTGCAGCGCATCACGTTCCGGGACTGGGCGGGTATGGCGAACATCCCCACGGAGGGGGGCTTCGTCGCGGCGTCCAACCACATCTCGAACATGGACCACTTCCCGCTCGCGCACTACCTGGTGTCCGTCGGCCGTGCCCCGCACTACCTGGCCAAGTCGTCGCTGTTCAAACCACCCGGCGTGCGGCAGATCATGCAGGGCACCGGGCAGATCCCGGTCTATCGCGGGACGGCACAGGCGACCTCGGCCCTGGCCGCGGCGACCGAGGCACTGCAGCGCGGCGCGTGCGTGTGCGTCTACCCCGAGGGCACCATCACTCGTGAACCCGATTTCTGGCCAATGGTCGGCAAATCGGGCGCTGCGCGACTGGCGCTGGAGAGCAACGTCCCCTTGGTGCCCATGGCGATCTGGGGCACCCGCGAGATGATGTGGCCATACCGCGACAAGCTGCCGAAACTGTTGCCGCGCAAGCTGGTCCACGTGACAGCGGGCCCGGCGATTGATCTGGACGACCTGCGGGATGGCCCGATCGACGCCCAGAAACTGCGCACCGCGACCACTCGGCTGATGGCCGAGATCACCCGCTTGCTCGAAGGCATTCGTCACGAGCAGGCACCCGCGACACCCTTCGATCCCCGCAACCAGCCGCCGGCTCGTGACGGAGACACGGGCACCGCGCCGGCCGAGGAGACCCGATGACCCAGGTCGCGATGCTCGGCGGGGGCAACTGGGGCACGGCATACGCCGCCATCATGGCTGACGCCGGCTGCTCGGTGCGCTTGTGGGCGCGCCGGCAGGACGTCGTCGACGAGATCAACACCAGCCGCGTCAACTCCGGCTACCTGCCGGATCGACAGCTCCCGGAGTCGCTTTCGGCAACGACGTCGTATGCCGAGGCGCTCGACGGCGCGGAGATCGTCGTGCTCGCCGTGCCGTCGCAGACCCTGCGGGCCAACCTCACCGATTGGTGCGAGCTGCTTCCGCACGATGCGCCGGTCGTGTCCCTGATGAAGGGCATCGAGCTGGGCACCGGCGAACGCATGAGTCAGGTGATCGCCGAAGCCGGGCAGGTCGAACCCGACCGCATCGTCGTCGTGTCCGGCCCGAACCTCGCGACCGAGATCGCCGCGCGGCAGCCGGCGGCAGCGGTCGTGGCCGCGTCGAGCCCGCGCATGCGTGCGAAGGTCGCGGAGGCGAGCGCCACGGCATACTTCCGCCCCTACCTGGGCACCGACGTCATCGGCACCGAGATCGCCGGCGCGACCAAGAACGTCATCGCGCTCGCGGTCGGCATGGCGTCCGGGATGGGCATGGGCGACAACACGATGGCGAGTCTGCTCACCCGCGGACTGGCCGAAACCGCCCGGCTGGGAACGGCTCTCGGCGCCGACCCGCAGACCTTCCTCGGCCTTGCCGGGGTCGGTGATCTCGTCGCGACCTGCGCCTCATCCCTGTCGCGCAACCGCACCTTCGGCTACCGCCTCGGCACGGGTATGTCGCTCGCCGAGGTCGTGGAAAGCACCAAGCAGACGGCGGAGGGCGTCAAGTCGTGCGAGTCGATCCTGCAGCTCGCCGAGAGTGTGGACGTCGAGGTCCCGATCGTGGAGAACGTTGCAGCGGTCGTCCACGAGGGACGGGACCCGCGAGCCGTCGTCGGCGCCCTCATGTCGCGCTCGCGCAAGCTGGAGAACTAACCGAGCGCGGCGGCCAGGTCGGCCCAGAGGTCCTCGACGTCCTCGATGCCGACGGACAGCCGCACGAGCGCTTCGGGCACGCTGGCCGGCTCGCCGGCATGCCGGCGGCGGCGTTCGAGCGACGACTCCACGCCACCGAGACTGGTCGCGGGCAGCCACAGCCGAACGTCCCGCTCGAGCCGCTCAGCGGCGGCCCGGCCGCCCTTCGGCTCCAGGCAGATGATCGCGCCGAACCCCGGATAGCGCACCTGGGACACCGCGCCGTGCGCCGTCAGTCGGCTCACGAGCTCGGCGGCGGTCGCGCAGGCCCGCTCCATCCGCAGGTGCAGCGTGCGCATGCCGCGCAATGCCAGCCACGTCCCGTGCGGTCCGGGGATGGCGCCACGCAGGGTGCGGTGCCCGCGCAGGCGTTCGTGCAGTGCGTCATCGGTGGTGACGACGGCGCCCAGCACGACGTCCGAGTGGCCGGACAGATATTTGGTGACCGAGTGCACCACCAGGTCGGCACCGACCTCGAGTGGGCGGGCCAGCAGCGGGGTGTTGAAGGTGTTGTCGACGATCGAGAGCACCTCCCGGTCGCGTGCGGCGGCCAGCACCGTGGGCAGGTCACAGACCTCCAGCATGGGGTTGGTGGGGGATTCGAGCCAGATCGTGTCCGCGCCGTCCAGAGCCGCGACAGTGGCCGCGGTATCGGTCGGGTCGACCCGGCGCACGGACAGCCGGCCCTCGGCGGCCAATTGGTCGAGCAGCGTCGTGGTGCCGTTGTAGACGTGCTGCGGGACCACGACCATCCCGCCCGGAGGGGTGAGCAGGATGCACGCGCTGATGGCCGCCATACCGCTGGAGAACGCGAGTGCGCGGCCGCCCTCGAGGTCGCCGAGCACCTGCTCGAAGCTGGACCAGGTGCGGTTGCCGAACCTGCCGTACGTCGGGCCGGCGCCCGCGACATACGTCGAGCTCAGTTCGATGCCCGGCCCGACCGGCGCACCTGGAGTGCGCGCGGGGCGGCCGGCGGTGACCACACGGGTTGCGGCGGAGTATGCCGCGGCGTTCTCGGTGTCCATGACGACACCTTGGCACGCCGACGCATCACGGAGCACGAGCGTCCACGCCCGCGCGGTTAGGCTTACGGCAATGAGCGAGAGTTCTCCGGCGGGCACCGCCGGCAATCAGCGCAAGCCAGTCGTCGCAATCGTTTTCGGCGGCCGGTCCAGCGAGCACGCCGTCTCGTGTGCGACCGCCGCCAGCGTGCTGCGCGCCATCGATCGCGACCGGTTCGACGTCGTGCCGATCGGCATCGCCCAGGACGGCCGGTGGGTGCTGGTGGCCGACGACCCGGAGCCGTTGCAGCTCACCGCGCAGCACACGCCGAGCGTGCAGGGCGAGACCACGGCGCTGATCTCGACGGACCCGGCCGCACGCGAGGTGCTGATCTTCCCGCCGGACGAGCCGCCGCGGACCCTCACCGCCGTCGACGTGGTGCTGCCGCTGCTGCACGGACCGTTCGGTGAGGACGGCACCTTGCAGGGCGTGCTGGAGCTGGCCGACACCCGCTACGTCGGCTCCGGCGTCGCCGCGTCCGCGGTGATGATGGACAAGGCGCTGATGAAGGTCGTCTTCTCGGCGGCGGGGCTGCCGGTCGGGCCGCACGTCGTGATCACCGACAAGGAATGGCGCCGCGACAAGGCGGCGTGTCTCGACAGCGTCAGCAGCCTCGGGCTGCCGGTCTTCGTCAAACCCGCCCGGGCCGGCTCCAGCGTCGGAGTGGTCAAGGTCGACGCGGCAGACGATCTGGAGACGGCGATCGAGACGGCACGCGTCTCCGACCCGAAGGTGCTGGTCGAAGCGGCCATCCCCGGCCGCGAGGTGGAGTGCGGCGTGCTGGAGGGCCACGGCGCGGAGGCGCCGCGAGCGAGCCAGATCGGTGAGATCACCGTCACCGGGGACCGCCATACGTTCTATGACTTCGAAGCGAAATATCTCGACGACGCCGCGCAGCTGACCTGTCCGGCCGATCTCCCGGGCGACGTCGCGGACGAGATCCGCGCGCTGTCGGTGAAGGCGTTCGACGCAGCCGGCTGCGAGGGGCTGGCCCGTGTCGACTGGTTCTACGACCCAGGTGGCCGGCTGATGCTCAACGAGATCAACACCATGCCGGGCTTCACCCCGCAGTCGATGTTTCCGCGCGTCTGGGCGGAGTCGGGCTTCGACTATCCGTCGCTGATCACCGAGCTGATCGAGCTCGCGCTGGAGCGTCCGACCGGGTTGCGCTGAGGCGCTGCCGCGACCTCACCCGAGGCAGCGATTGTGGCCCTGCGGGATCTGCCTGGCCGCTTGGGTGAAGGCGCCCAGCGGCGGGAAGGCGTTGTACTTCGTCGGCACGAGCACCTCGAGGGCGGGGGAGCGCCCGAACGTGATGTAGCGCGTCCCGTCCGACAGTTTGGTCCCCACCCAGTCGATGTCGTCGACGGTGACGCAGGGTGCGGTCGTCGGCCCCGGGGAGGTGACACCGCAGCGCGCGATGATCGCCGGGTTGCCCCACGCGTGCACGGTGTCCGACTTCGTGCTGACCGCACGCGACTTCTGATCGGCCACCGTTGCCGGCCACTGCCGAGAGGCCTTGACACACAAGGGATTTGCGGCCTGGTCGGCGGGGGAGGCATGGACCGTGCCCGTGCCGCATGCGGCAAGTGACACGGTCAGCCCCAGTGCACCTGCCGCAGCGAGGAACGGCCGGCTCAAGGGTGGACGACGGTGCACGTCAGCGTGCGCATGATGCCGGCTGTTTCCTGGATCTTCGCGACCACGAGCGAACCGAGCGCGTCCAGGGTCTCGGCCTCGGCGCGGGCGATGACGTCGTAGGGACCCGTGACGTCGTCACAGGACGTGACGCCGGGAATCTCGCGCACCGCGGCAGCGACCGCAGTGGCCTTGCCGAGGTCTGCCTGGATGAGGATGTAGGCCTGAACCATGACGATCTGCTCCCGAGTCGATGCGTGGCCCGCGCGGTGCGGGTGTGCGGCGGGACCGCCGCGTCCTCGCCAGACGCTACCGTGCAGTGCGATGTGTGCGGCGAGGAAGGGTGGAACCAGGGTATGACGGACACACCGGCTACGCGCACGCTCGCGGACGTCGAGGAACAGGACCTGCTTGCCATCGTGCTGCCACGGTTCAGCACTCGCGACGGCGTGCTGATCGGGCCCGGGGACGACACCGCGCTGCTGCGCGTCCGGTCCGGGGACGTGCTCGCGACGACCGACACCATGGTGCTCGGCCGCGACTGGCGCGACGAGTGGTCCAGCGGCGCGGACGTCGGCCACAAGCTCGTCGTCCAGAACGTCGCGGACATCGCCGCGATGGGCGGGCGGTGCACCGGGCTGCTGGTCACGCTGGTGGCCGACCCGCAGACTCCGCTGCGGTGGGCGACCGACTTCACCGCGGGTGTCGAGGAGGCCGCCGGTGCCGCCGGCGCAGCGGTGCTCGGCGGTGACCTGTCGTCGGCCCCGGCCGGTGTGCGCATGGTGAGCATCACGGCCCTCGGCGAGCTAGACGGGGACCGTGCGGTGTTGCGCGGAGGCGCGCGCCCGGGGGACGCTCTCGCCATACACGGCACGCTGGGGCGGGCGGCGGCGGGCCTGGTGCTGCTGGAGCGCGGCACTCCCGACGAGGCGCCGGATCTGGTTCTCGCGCAACGCCGTCCGCGATTGGACTATGCGCAGGGAGCGATCGCGGCACGCGCGGGAGCGACCGCGATGCTGGACATCTCGGACGGGCTGCTGCGCGACGGCGGACGCATCGCGCGCGCCAGCGGCATACGGATCGACGTGGATCGGGACGCGCTCGCGGGCGACATTGCCGCACTCGTGCCGGCCGTCGGACCGGAGGCGGCACGGGGCTGCGTGCTGGCCGGCGGTGAGGAGCACAGCCTGCTGGCGACCTTTCCGCCCGGCGTGCTGCCACCGGGCTGGCGCGCCATCGGTGCCGTGACGGAAGGGACGGGTGTGACTTTCGGTGGTGAGGCGGTGACCCGGCTCGGCTGGGATCACTTCGGTCCGGCCGCGCCCGGCTGAATCGCGACATAGCCCCGGCATACGCAACGGGCCGTCCCCGACAAGGGGACGGCCCATCGCGTGATGCTCAGGACTAGCGCTTGACCTTGCCCGCCTTCAGGCAGGAGGTGCAGACGTTGAGTCGCTTCGGGGTCACACCAGCCTCGCCCACGAGTGCCTTGACGCGCTGGATGTTGGGGTTCCAGCGGCGCTTGGTGCGGCGGTGTGAGTGCGAGATGCTGTGACCGAAGCCGGGTCCCTTGCCGCAGACGTCGCAGGTGGCAGCCACGGTGAATCTCCTTGGATAAGTAGTCGAACGTTCCGGCCCACAGGCGCGCCACGAGGACGCTTCATCTGTGGGAACCGCACAATCGTAGCCGAGGGCGGCCGTGCGGACCAAAACGAGCGGATGCGCAGGCGGTTTCGACGCACACATTAGGCTCGTGACGATCCAGCCATCGACCGAAGGGTGTCAGCTTTCCATGCCGCTCGCCGAACTCGACCTGGCTGCGCTGCGCCGGTGGGTGATCACGGCGCGCGCGGACCTGGACGCGTACGCCGAGGCGCTCAACCGGCTCAATGTCTTCCCGGTGCCCGACGGTGACACCGGCAGCAACCTGCAGATGACCATGCGTGACGCGGTCGACGCCCTCGACGAGGAGGGCCCAGACGACATCGGTGCCGCAGCCGCCGCCATGGCCCGGGCGACGTTGGTGTCCGCGCGCGGCAACTCCGGGGTCATCCTCAGCCAGCTCGCCAAGGGCGTCGCCGAGGTGGTCGCCGAGGCCGGTCGGCAGCCGCTCGGCCCAGGGCAGCTTGCGGCGATCCTGACTCGCGCGGCCGAGCTCGCGCAGGGGGGAGTCTCGGCCCCCGCGCCCGGCACCATCCTGACCGTCGCGGCGGCTGCCGCTTCCGCGGCGAATGCCGCGGAAGAGCGCGGCTGCGACCTGACTGGCGTCACCGATGCCGCTGCGGCGGGCGCCACGGACGCCCTGCTGCGGACGCGCACGGAGAACGACGTGCTGCGTCGTGCCGGTGTCGTCGATGCGGGAGGCGCCGGCTATCTGCTGGTGCTGGAGGCGTTGCAGCGCGTCATCCACGGGCAGGGCGGGCTGGCGCTCACCGACGGCGCAGTCCCCGAATGGCTGCGGGTCAGCAGCGCGCAGGCACCGGACGCCGGGTGCGGCGCCGAGGGCGCAGGCGGGCCGGCATACGAGGTCATGTACCTGCTGGACGAGGCGACACCGGAAGGGGTGGCGGTGCTCCGCCGGACCCTGCACAGTCTCGGCGATTCGCTCGTCGTCGCGGGCGGACCCGACCGCTACACGGTGCACGTGCACGTCGACGACGTGGCCGCCGCGCTCAACGCCGGTGCGGCCGCCGGACGGCCGCACCGCTTCCGGGTCACCCGTTTCGCCGACGAGGTCGCCGCGGATGTCGCGCCCGTACGGCCGGACGTGGCAGTGCTCGCGCTCGTCTCCGGCGTGGGTATGGCGCAGCACGTCCGCGCCAGTGGTGGCGTCACGCCGGTGCGGGACTGGCACGACGAGCACGCCCTGCGGCGCGTGCTGGGCCGCCAGACGCTGATGTTGTGCACCAGCCCGCAGGCGCGCGAGGCGGCCGAGGCGCTGGCGGGGGAATGCGAGCTGGAGATCGTCGGCGACAACGCCGCGGACGTGGTCGCGGCGTCGGTGGTGGTCGACCCCGGTGACGAGTTCCGGCGCATCTGCCGCGACGCGCGAGAGGCCGCGGACGGTGTGCTGAGCGTCCGGGTTGTCGGTGATCCCGGCCAGGATGCCCTCATGCACGAGCTCGTCGATCTGCTGGCGGAGTCGACCGCCGAGTTGCTGACCCTGGTCGCGGGCGACGCGCTGCCCGATGACCGTCTGGCGCAACTGGTCGAGGCAGCCCGTGCCGACCACAGCTACCTCGGCATCTGCCAGATCACCGGTGACGGTCCGGACACGCTGCTCACCATCGGGGTGGAGTGAGTGGCCGTCACGCGAGCGACCCGGTTGACCGAGGTCGTGGGAAAGCTCGGCACCACGCTGGACAAGCAGCGCGGGCTGCGCACCGTCGGCGACCTGCTCGACTTCCTGCCGCGCCGCTACCTGGACGCGAGCAAGAGCGGCCGGCTCGCCGACTTCCAGATCGGCCAGGACGCGGTGCTGGTGGCCACCGTCGTGGCTGCTCGCACCCGGCCGATGCGCGGCCGGAAGGGCCTGATGCTGACGGCGGTGATCCAGGACGCGGACGGGCAGCGGGCGTCGCTGGTCTTCTTCCGCGCCTTCGGGCACGTCGACCGGCTGGTCCAGGGCGCGCACGGCGTCTTCCGCGGCAAGCTGCAGACCTACGGCAGCGACCTCCAACTGGCGCATCCGGACTACACGCTCTTCGCCGGCGGGGCGGACGACCCGATCTACCGCGGCGGCCTGATCCCGCTCTATCTCGCGGTCAAGGGCGCGACCGACATGCAGTTGTCGCAGGCGATCCGGCTGGTGCTGGAGCAGGTCGAGCTCGACGATCCGGTGCCTGCCGCGGTCCGCCAGGGGCACCGGTTGCTGGACCTGCACACGGCATACGACCATCTGCACTTCCCCCGGGACGACCCCGACTGGGGACGCGCGAAGCGCCGCCTGCGGTATGACGAGGCGCTCGTCATCCAGACGGTTCTCGCGCAGCGCCGGGCGGCGGCCAGACAACTCGAAGCGACCGCGCGCGAGCCGGTGTCCGGCGGCCTGCTGGAGGCGTTCGACGCGAAGCTGCCGTTCGAGCTGACCGACGGGCAGCGCCGGGTCGGCGAGCAGATCGCCCACGACATGGCGCAACCACATCCGATGTACCGCTTGCTGCAGGGCGAGGTCGGCTCGGGCAAGACGATCGTGGCGCTGCGGGCGATGCTCGCCGCGATCGACGCCGGCGCACAAGCGGCCCTGCTTGCGCCGACTGAGGTCCTCGCGCAGCAGCACGCCCGCTCGATCGGCGCGATGCTCGGCGAGCTGGGGCAGGCCGGCATGCTCGGCGGCGCCGACAACGCGACTCGTGTCGCCCTGTTGACCGGCTCGATGACCAAGTCGCAGCGCGAGAAGGTGCTGCTGGAGATCGCGACCGGTCCGGTCGGCATCGTCATCGGCACCCATGCGCTCATCCAGGAGCACGTGATGTTCGCCGACCTGGGGCTGGTCGTCGTCGATGAGCAGCACCGCTTCGGAGTCGAGCAACGAGATGCGTTGCGCGCCAAGGCACTTCGCCCGCCGCACGTGCTGGTCATGACGGCGACGCCGATTCCGCGGACTGTGGCGATGACGGTATTCGGCGACATGGACACCTCCGTGCTCAGCGAACTCCCGCGCGGCCGGCAGCCGATCGCGAGCCACGTCGTGCCCGGCAACCGCGAGTCGTGGATGGCACGCACCTGGGAGCGCGTTGCCGAGGAGGTGCGCTCCGGTCACCAGGCCTACGTCGTCTGCCCGCGCATCGGCGACCCGATGGACGGCTCGCTCGAAGTCGGTTTCGAGGACGGTGCCGTGCCGGAGGCCGAGACCTATGACGAGGGCGAGGAGCCGGAGACGCCACGCGAGCTGATCGGCGTGCACCAGCAGCTCGAGCGACTGCGTGGCGAGCCGGCGCTGGCCGGGTTACGCATCGAGATGCTGCATGGCCGGATGAGCACCGAGGACAAGGACGCAGTGATGCAGGCGTTCGGCGCCGGAGACATCGACGTGCTGGTCTCGACCACCGTGATCGAGGTCGGCGTCGACGTGCCGAACGCCACGGCGATGGTCGTGATGGATGCCGACCGCTTCGGCATCTCGCAGCTGCACCAGTTGCGCGGCCGGGTCGGACGAGGCGACGCCGGGGGGCTGTGCCTGCTGGTGACGGAGACCGAGAACCCCGAGACCGTCGAACGACTCGAGGCCGTCGCCGCCACCACCGACGGCTTCCGGCTGGCCGACCTCGACCTGTCGTTGCGGCGGGAGGGAGACGTGCTCGGCGCCGCACAGAGCGGCACCCGATCAGGCCTGCGCCTGCTGCGGCTGAGCCACCCGTCCGACGTCGAGCTGATCGACCTGGCCCGGCAGGACGCGACCGACATCGTCCGGGACGACCCGGAGCTGGCCGGTCACCCGGAGCTGGCGAAACTCGTCGCCGAACGCATCAGCGCGGAGCAAGCCGCCTTCCTGGAGCGCGGATGACCCGCATCATCGCCGGGACGGCCGGAGGCCGCAGGCTGCTGACACCGCCTGGCTCCGGCACCCGGCCCACCTCCGACCGGGTCCGTGAGGCAGTCTTCGGCCGGCTCGAACACCTCGACGCGCTCGCCGGTGGCCACGTCCTCGATCTGTATGCCGGCTCCGGCGCCCTCGGCCTGGAGGCCGTCTCGCGCGGGGCTGCCTCCGCGCTGCTGGTCGAGGCCGACCGCAGGGCGGCGGCGACGATCACGCAGAACGCCCGGGAGCTCGGACTCACCGGAGTCCAGGTGCGGGCCGGCCAGGTCGAGATCGTCGTCGCGGCGCGCCTGGCGCCGCCGGCCGATCTGGTGTTTGCCGACCCGCCATACGCGCTGGGGGAGGACGAACTCGCCGGCGTGCTCGCGGCACTCGTGGGGCACGGATCGCTCGCGGTCGACGCGCTGCTGGTGATCGAGCGGTCCAGCCGATCACCCGAGCCGATCTGGCCGCCCGACGTCGAACTGCTGGGCCCGCGCCGGTATGGCGAAACAACCTGCTGGTTCGCCGAATTCGTGCCCGAAGGAGACACGGCGTAGGCGCGTCATACGCCACGGCCGGTTAGAGTTGCGGCACATGACCGGCAATCCCAGAAGATGTGTCTGCCCGGGGTCCTACGACCCGATCACCAATGGGCACCTCGACGTGATCGCCCGCGCCGCCGCGCTGTATGACGACGTGGTCGTCGCCGTCCTGCACAACACCGCCAAGCAAGGGACGTTCACGCCGCAGGAGCGACTGGAGCTGATCCGCGAGTCCACCGGTGAACTGCCGAACGTGCGGGTCGGGGATTTCGGGGACCGGCTGATCGTCGACGTCTGCCGTGAACTCGACGCCGGAGTCCTGGTGAAGGGGATCCGGGGGCTCACCGACTACGAGTACGAACTCCCGATGGCGCTGATGAACCGCGAGATGACCGGTGTGGAAACCCTGCTCCTGCCGGGCGATCCGGCGCTGTCGCACTACTCCAGCTCGCTGATCCGGCTGATCGCGGCGCGCGGCGCAGACATCAGCGAGATGGTGCCCGCGCCGGTGGTCGGTCCGCTGCTGGAACGTCTCAGCGGCTTCGACGCCTGACGGTGATGGTCATTGCGCGGCCGGTTCGTCGCGCCGGGGGTCGCCGATCTGGGCGCTCGCGGCCAGCGTGCCGATGATGCCGATGAGGATGTAGGCCACGAGGCACAGCATCGGGCCGCCGATGCCGCGTCCGCCGAAGTAGACGATGTCCCGCACCGCCGTGGTGCCTGCTCCGTTGGGGATGAACGGTCCGATCGTGCGCCAGAAGGCGGGCAGCAGGTCGTATTGGTAAGGGCCGCCCGCCGAGGGGTTGCCGAGCACCACGAAGATCAGGATGGTGACTCCGATGCCCACCGTGCCGACGAGGGCGTCCATGAAGAGTGTGATGACCGCGCTGGAGAGCACGAGGAGCGTGCCCACTCCCCACAGGGCGGCGAAGTGGCCGGTGAGCGCGCTTAGCCACTGATCCACGATGAGTGCGCCGGCCAATCCGGAGACGATCGAGTAGGGGACCACCAGGAGGATCCGGCCACCCGCCTCGGCGAGGTTGCGGACCCGGCCGCCGCTCATGACCCCGATGGCCGCCGCGACCAGATAACCGCCGACGATCCAGCCGATCACCAGGTAGAACCCCGTCAGGCCGCGGGCGTCGTGAGCTTGCAAGGGGACCAGGTCGACCGTCGTGGCGCTGCGGTGCTGACTCGACTCGACCTGGCCGACCACCTGCTCCACTGCGGTCACGACCGCCGCGCCGCCGCCGCTGGCGACATACAGCGTGTCGGTGGTGCTGTGCGGGTTCATCACCAGTGCGGCGCTGCGATCGCCGGAGGTGACCGACTCCCTCGCGCTGGTCTCGTCCGCTGCGGCATGGGCGCGCAACGGGGTGCCGTCGATCCCGTTGATCTGCTCGACCAAGTGCGCCGATTGCGCACCCGCCGCGATCGAGATCGGGATGTGCTGCGGCCGGGGTGCGTGGAAAGCGCCGACGTAGCTGAGGATGAAGCCGAGCTGGAGGACGAGCACTCCGACGAGGAGGGCGAGGGTGCGCGGCGCGGTGATGCGCCGTAGCTCCCGGCCCAGGGTGGCCGGTGTGTCCTGCGGTGTGGTCATGGTCGTGTCCGTCTCGGCGATCTCGTCCGGCATGGGGTCCCTCCCTGGTTTCTACATCTGTAGTAAGAGTACGCCGTCCTCCGGTTTGGGCTACCGGGCCCGACCCGGTAGCCTTACTCCTCGGTCTTGTCGTCTTCGGTGAGATCGTGCCATGCCTCCTGCGACATACCCCGGAAAGATGCACACGGATTCGCGACGCCCGCTTGCCCTTGACACCAAGGAGCTTCCGCGGCGACCCGGACGGATGCTCGAAGGGGAGGTCGAGGTGGCGGCACCAGAGCACTTCGGCACCGACGTGATCAGCGTGCCGGAAGGTCAGCAACTGACTCTCCGGCTGCGGCTGGAGTCGGTGATGGAGGGCGTGCTGGTGACCGGCACGGTCCACGCCACGGCGACCGGTGCTTGCGTGCGGTGCCTGGAGCCCGTCGATCTGCCGATCGACGTCCCGTTTCAGGAGCTGTTCGCCTACGCCGATCGGGCCGCCCACCACCACGAGGTGGAGGACGGCGACGAAGAAGACGTGCACGAGCTGGACGGCGACCTCGCCGACCTCGAGCCCGTGCTGCGGGATGCGGTGGTGCCCGCACTGCCGTTCCAGCCGGTATGCCGGGAGGACTGTCCCGGGTTGTGCTCCGAATGCGGAGCGCTGCTCGCGAACGATCCGGCGCACCACCACGAAGTGATCGACCCCCGGTGGTCGGCGCTGGCGGACCTCGCCGGCGACGCCACCGAATCCGACGAGAAGAGGAACTGACGTGGCCGTCCCGAAGCGGAAGATGTCGCGCGCCAACACCCGGTCCCGCCGTGCGCAGTGGAAGGCGACGCCGGTGGCGCTGTCGACCTGCCCGCAGTGCGGTGCCGCCAAGCAGTCGCACGCCGCGTGCCCGTCCTGTGGCGTCTACAAGGACCGCCACTACAGCGCCGCGGAGCGCACCGAGCACCAGGCCTGACGGCAGGTTCGACCGGCGTGGCCCAGAGCAAGCGGCAGCGTCACGAACAGGCGCAGCGGCCCGTCGGCGACCTCGCACGGATCCTCCAGGAGCGATCCGGCGCGGCCGTCGACGAGTCGCTGCTTTCGCGCGCCCTGACCCATCGGTCCTACGCCTACGAACACGGCGGCATACCGCACAACGAACGCCAGGAGTTCCTGGGCGATGCGGTGCTCGGTGTCGTCGTGACCGATCACCTCTACCACGAGCATCCCGACCTGCCGGAAGGCCAGCTGGCCAAATTCCGTGCCGCCGTGGTCAATTCGCGCGCGCTTGCCAAGGTCGCCCGTGAGCTGGAGCTCGGGTCCTACCTCATGCTCGGTCGTGGCGAGGCCACGACCGGCGGACGGGACAAGGACTCGATCCTGGCCGACACCATGGAGGCCGTCATCGGAACGGTCTACCTGTCCAGCGGGATCCCCGGCGCGACCGCGCTGATCCACAGCCTGATGGATTCGCTCATCGAGCAGTCCGCGACGCTCGGAGCGGGGCTCGACTGGAAGACCTCACTGCAGGAGATCTGCTCCAGGCTCGGCCTCAGCGTGCCCGGCTACCAGGTCGATGAGGACGGTCCCGACCACGACAAGACCTTCACCGCGACGGTCCTGGTGTCCGGGGAGCCGCTCGGCCAGGGTGTCGGCCGCAACAAGAAGGCCGCAGAGCAGCAGGCTGCGGAGATCGCCTGGAAGGCGCTCAAAGAGCGGGCCGACGCGGCGTCGGCGGCAGCGGTTTCCGTCCCGGACTCGGGTTCGACAGCGGCTGCGGTCGCTGCTGGCAGTGCCTGAGCTGCCGGAAGTCGAGGTCGTCCGGCGCGGCGTCGCCACTCACGTGGTCGGCCGCGCGTTCACCGAGGTTCACCTTTCCGGGCATCGCGTTGCCCGGCGACATGTTGCGGGTCCGCTCGATCTGGCCGATCGGTTGCGCGGACAGTCGGTTTCGGCGGCTCGGCGGCGCGGGAAGTATCTCTGGCTCGAGCTGTCCGGCGCGCATGACGGTGCGGCCGCTGCGGACGGTGTGGCCGGCTCGGGGGAGGCCCTCGTCATACATCTCGGGATGAGTGGTCAGCTGCTCGTCGAGGCACCGGACGCGCCGCGGGAGAAGCACGCGCACGCGGTGTTCGACCTGTCCGACGGGCGGCAGTTGCGCTTCGTCGACCAGCGCACCTTCGGCGGTCTGCAGCTCGTGCCGCTCACCGACGATCCGTTCGGGCCGGGCACGGTGCCGGCTATCATCACCCACATCGCGCCCGATCCCCTCGAAGCGGCGTTCGACCAGCACTCAGTGTCCCGCGCGCTGCGCCGCCGGCATACCCAGCTCAAGCGGGCCTTGCTGGACCAGTCACTGGTTTCGGGCATCGGCAACATCTACGCCGACGAGGCCCTCTGGCGCGCACGCCTGCATGGCGAGCGCGCCACCGAGAAGCTCAGCTCGGCGGCGGTGCGCGACGTTCTCGGGCACGCGACCGAGGTGATGACCGAGGCGCTCGGGCGCGGCGGCACCAGCTTCGACAGCCTGTATGTCGACGTCAACGGCGCCAGCGGATACTTCGAACGATCGCTGAATGCCTATGGCAGACAAGGAAAACCGTGCCGTCGCTGCGGCACGCTGATGGTGCGCGAGTCGTTCATGAACCGCTCGTCGTTCAGTTGCCCACGCTGCCAGCGGAGGCCTTTCGTCCGGGTGCGCTGACGTGCGGTGGTGCGTGCGCGGCGGTGGCACGTGCGTGCGCAAGTGGCAACGGTCGCCGGTTGGGTCCCGTGGTCGCGACCGTCGCGCCTTCGGGACCGGTTTCCCGCAGACCTTGGTCGGTGTCAGTTATAATCGACACATGGTCGCGGTTCGGCGTACTCGAGCTTTCGATCGCTGGATCGATGACTTGAAGGATCGGAGTGGGCGTGCACGTATCCTGCTCCGAATTGACCGGCTTGGCGAAGGCAATCCGGGTCAGGTGGCACCTGTTGGAAACGGGCTGTCGGAGTTGAAGATCAAGCGGGCCTGGCTACCGGGTCTACTACGTTCAGCATGGTGACGAGGTGATCCTCCTGCTGTGCGGCGGGGACAAGTCGAGCCGGGCCAAGGACGTCGAAGCGGCACGGCAACCCGCGCAGGAGTGGCGAGCGGACCAGCAGAAGGGAAAGCAGGCATGACCATTGATGCGAAGTACCAGCCGTTCGATGCAGCCGACTACATCCGTGACATCGATGACGTGGCGGCGCTGCTGGAGGCCGCGCTGGAGGACTCAGCAGATGATCCCAGTGCACTCCCCGCGGCGTTGGGGATTCTCGCCCGATCGGGCAACATGAGTGAACTGGCCAGGCGGGTGGGGATGAGCAGGGATGGTCTCTATCGCGCGCTGTCCGAAGAGGGCAACCCGACATGGGCGACAATCCTCAAGGTCACCCAGGCACTGAACCTCCGACTTGAGGTGCACCCGGTCGCGTGAGCAGGGTCACGCGTTCATCCGACGCTCCGAGGCGATCGCTTCGGCAGGGTTAGTAGCGCCGGACCCCGTCCCGTTGTCGCGACCGTCGCGCCTTCGGGACAGGAATCCCGCAATTCTCCGTCCCGTTCTCGCGACCGTCGCGCCTTCGGGACGCGGGGAGGCCGCAACTGCGGACGCCACCGCCCACCCGCGCCCAGCCGGCTGACGGTGGCTGCGACTAGGTTGCTGCCATGAGTGAGTTGCACCCGCAGACCCTGCCGCCCGCCGACACCGCGCTCGACTGGGTGACCAGCACCTGCGACGGCGGGCTGACGCGGGCGCAGGGGCTCGTCGAGGCGTTCAAGGCCAGCCCGTCCGGGAGCGCGCTGGAGACGCTGCAGGCGTGGAACGACATACATATCGCACTGGCCGACGCGGCAGGGATCGCCGGGGTCTACTCCGAGGCCGACCCGTCCAGCGCGGTCCGCGACGCAGCGGAGGCGGCCATGCAGCGTCTCGATGCGTTCTCCACCGCGCTCGGCATGGACCGCGAGGTCTTCGCCATCCTCGACGCAGTCGACCCCTCCGGTCTGGACGATGCGGCACGCCGCTTCCTGGATCGCGCGCTGCGCGACTTCCGGCGCAGTGGCGTCGACCGCGACGACGCGACCCGAGCGCGGCTCACCGAGCTCGCCGAGCTCGAACTGAAGGCCAGCCAGGAGCACAGCAAGAACATTCGTGAGGGCGTCCGCTCGATCACCGTGCCGCCCGAGGCGCTGGCCGGTATGCCGCAGGACTGGCTCGACGCACACCCAGCCGGTGCGGACGGGCTGGTCACCGTCACCACGGACTACCCCGACGCGATCCCGCTGGTCACCTTCTGCAGCGACGCCTCGACCCGTATGGCGATGACCCTGGAACGTCTCAACGTCGCCTGGCCCGACAACGACGCGGTGCTGCAGCGGCTGCTCGAGCTGCGCGCCGAGCATGCGAAACTGCTCGGCTACGCCACCTGGGCGGACTACGACGCCGAGGTCAAGATGATCGGAAATGCTTCTTCCATCGGCGAATTCATCGACAAGATCACCGTGGCAGCGGCCGACAGCGCCGAGCGGCACAAGGCGGTGCTGCTGGCCCGCTTCCGGCAGGACGTCCCCGACGCGACCGACATCACCTCGGCCGACCTGACCTACTACTCCGAGCTGGTGCGCAAGGAGCAGTACGCCGTCGACGCCCAGCTGGTGCGCACCTACTTCTCCTTCGAGAAGGTGCGGCAAGGCTTGCTGGAGGTGACCGGCCGGCTCTTCGGCATCGACTTCGCGCCCGCCGATGCGGTCACCTGGCATGCGGATGTGGCGGCATACGACGTGCTGCGCGACGGCACCCGGGTCGGCCGCATCTACCTCGACCTGCACCCGCGGGACGGCAAGTTCAAGCACGCCGCACAGTTCGACCTGCGTGGCGGCCTGCGCGGGCGGCAGCTGCCCGAGGGTGTGCTGCTGTGCAATTTCGGACGGGGTCTGATGGAGCATGACGAGGTGGTGACCCTCTTCCACGAGTTCGGCCACCTGATTCACCACGTGCTCGGCGGCGACCAGGAGTGGATCACCTTCTCCGGGGTCGCGACCGAGTGGGACTTCGTCGAGGCGCCCAGCCAGATGCTGGAGGAGTGGGCGTGGGACGCCGACGTGCTCGCGACCTTCGCGACGACCGAGCAGGGCGAGACGATCCCAGCCGAACTCGTCGCCAAGATGCGCCGCGCCGACGACTTCGGCAAGGGGTTCCAGGCACGCACGCAGATGTTCTACGCGGCGCTGTCGCTCAACCTGCATCTGCGCCGGTATGACGACCTGACCGCCGTCGTGCGCGAACTGCAGGGGCGCTATTCGGTCTTCCCCTACGTGCCGGACACCCATTTCCACTGCTCGTTCGGGCACCTCGACGGTTACAGCTCCGGCTACTACACCTACATGTGGTCGCTGGTCATCGCGAAGGACATGTTCAGCGCTTTCGACTCCGCCGACCTGTTCGACCCGCAGGTCGCGGGCCGCTACCGCGACCTGGTGCTGGTGCCCGGCGGTCGCAAGGACGCGGCAGACCTGGTGGCGGATTTCTTGGGTCGCCCCTACACGTTCGACGCCTACGCGGCCTGGCTGGCCGAGTGACGGGTGCGGCCCGCGTCGCGCGATCGGCCCGGCAGTGAGAGTCTTTGCACATGGCGCAGAACTCTTCGGTCGTGGACCAGGTCAACAAGCAGCTCTTCATCGGCGGTGAGTGGCGGGACGCCACCGGCGGCCGGACGTTGGGAGTCGACAATCCGGCGACCGGCAGTGAACTGACCCGGGTCGCCGACGGCTCGGTCGAGGACGGAGCCGCAGCGCTGACCGCCGCCGCCGAGGCCCAGGCCGAGTGGGCGCGGACGGCGCCGCGAGACCGCAGCGAAATCCTGCGCACGGCATACGAATTCATCGTCCGGGACACCGACATCTTCGCCGAGCTGATGACGCTGGAGATGGGCAAGCCGCTCGCGGAGGCGCGCGGGGAGGTCACCTACGGTTCGGAGTTCTTCCGCTGGTTCGCGGAGGAGGCCGTGCGGATTTCGGGTCGCTACTCGGTCGCGCCCAACGGCGCGACGCGGTTGATGACCATGAAGCAGCCGGTCGGCCCGACGCTGATGATCACCCCGTGGAACTTCCCGCTGGCGATGGGCACCCGCAAGATCGGCCCGGCGATCGCGGCCGGCTGCACGATGGTCGTCAAGCCCGCGGCCGAGACGCCGCTGACGATGCTCTACCTCGCGCAGGTGCTGACGGAGGCCGGCCTGCCGGGCGGCGTGCTGAACGTGATCACCACCTCCACCAGCGGCGAGGTGATGGAGCCGCTCATCCGCGATCCGCGGTCGCGCAAGCTGACCTTCACCGGCTCGACCCCGATCGGCCGCAAGCTCATCGAGCAGTCGGCGCAGCAGGTGCTGCGGGTGTCCATGGAGCTCGGCGGCAACGCGCCGTTCATCGTTTTCGCGGACGCCGACATCGACGCAGCGGTCGAGGGCGCCATGCTGGCCAAGATGCGCAACATCGGCGAGGCGTGCACCGCCGCCAACCGATTCTTCGTGCACGCCGACGTGGCGGCCGAGTTCAGCGAGAAGTTCGCCGCGCGGATGGCCGCGCTCACAGTCGGCGACGGTATGGCGGACGGCGTCGACGTCGGACCGCTGATCAACGCCAAGGCGGTAGACAAGGTCACCTCACTGGTTGCTGACGCGACCGGCCGGGGCGCCCGCGTCGTCACCGGCGGGGAAAAGGGCGACGGTCCCGGCTTCTTCTTCCCGCCGACCGTGATCACTGACCTGCCCGGTGACGCCGGGATGGCGCGTGAGGAGATCTTCGGCCCGGTCGCCGCCATCCAGACGTTCACCGATGAGGAGGACGTCATCCGCCGGGCCAACGACACCGAATACGGCCTGGTCGGCTACTTCTTCACCAAGGACTACGCCCGCGTCATCCGGGTGAGCGAGGCCCTCGAATACGGCATGGTCGGCGTCAACCAGGGCGTGGTGTCCAACCCGGCGGCTCCGTTCGGCGGTGTGAAGGCGAGCGGGTACGGCCGCGAAGGCGGGTTCGAGGGCATCGACGAATACCTGGAGACCAAGTACGTCGGTCTCGCGCTCTGAGCGGAAGACTCGTTCCTCATCTTCCGCTCGATCATCGCTGTGGATAACTTCTGCGCGACCTGACCATCGGGTCCTAACCTCGTCGGACGAGGGAAGGAGCGTCCGATGCAGAAACTCGTGGTTGGTCCCGGGTCGCTCGAGTCGGCTGCGGGGCTGTTGCGCAGCGCCCAGGCCGACAGCGACACGCTCCTGGCGCGCGCGATCGTGGCGGACCTCGCCGACGGTCTCGCGGCGACCGGGAGCGGAGCGGCCGTCGACCTGCTGCCGCACGTGGTGGCGTTGCTCGGCGAGCACACGACGGTCCTGTGCGACGGACTGCAGGCCGCCGCAGGCGCCTATCGGCGCGCCGAGTGGCTTGCCCAGGTCGCGGTCGGCGGTGCGCGATGACCGCGACCGCCGAAGACCCGGACCTGTTGCTGCGCGCCGCGCGGCGCTGTCGTGCATTGGCTGCCGTGCTGGCCGCTGTCGAGTCGGCACTGCTGCGTTGCGAGACCGCGTCGTGGTCCGGCGCCGCTGCGGTCGCGTTCGTCCACCGCGCGGCCGCACACCGCCGGTCGGTCTCCGACGCATTGTGCGCCGTCGAGCGGCTGGGCGCACTGGTGGCGGCATACGCCCGCACCGTGCAGGACGAGCAGGTGCGCCAGCGCCAGGCGGACCTGCCGGACGCGGCGCGCGCGGCAATCGATCACCGAATCACCCTGCAGCGCAGCCAGTTTCGCCGCGATCTGGCCGTCGTCGAGTCGGCGCTGGCCGACCTACGGCTGCGGTTGACCACACCCGGTGACGGTCACCGACACCCGCCGCCCGGCCGCACGAACCCGCCGCCGAGGCGGTTGCCTCCCGAACGGTGGAAAGGCCCGATCATCCCGCCGCAGCTGCCGCGGCCACGGCGCGCGCACATCGCACCCGTTGTCTGCGCGCGCTCGGTCCGCGGCGGTCCGGCGTGAGGAACCAGCGAGCGACCGAGGTGACGCCGCTGGTGCAGTTCACCGACGAAGAGTTGCTACTGCTCGGCGCGGAACACCCGGTGGTGGATGCGCCATACCTGAACACTCTGCAGCCAGCCGAGCGCGCCCTCGCAGCTCGCGTCGCCTACCGGTCGTTGTGCTCGCACGGCGCGATCGCGGTCGACGACGGCAGCGGCCTGGAACTGCCGGAGTCACACGTCACCATGCTGCAACTGCGGGCGGCTGCGACCACGGTGCTGGTCGTCAGCCGGGCGACGATGTGCGATGGGGTGATGCGCTATCACCATCTCGGCGCCGATCGGATGGTCGTCGAGGATGTCAGCGACGCCGGAGCGCACGAATTCCGGCTGGTGCCACAGCACGCACTGGCCGCCACACTGCGACAGTTCTGCGCGGTTGACGGCGCAGCGGATGGGCACGGGCCGCCGGTCACCGTGACCGAGGCCGGGTTCGCGACCGGTGATGCAGCGGCCGAACTCTGGGGCGAGGGCCTGGCGCAGTTCGACGCGACCGTATGGCGCGCCGACCCATCCCACACTGCGCCCGCTCCGGTGCTGGGATACCTGCTCGGCACCGGCGGCAGCTGGCGGGTCGACCGGGACGGCCTCGCCGGTGGCGCAGCTGCGACCGTGCGGCTGACCGCCGTCGGTGCCGCGGAGGTAGCCGATTCGATCCTGCACACGTTGCTGACCGACCCCGCCGGCGCCTCCACCGTCGGGGAGGGTGCCGAGGCGCAGCCGGACGCGAATGGCATTTAATGACTGGGTGATCGAGTCCGCACCACCCCCAGTCCCCGCCCGCCGGTCGGTTGCGATCCTCGGTTCGACCGGGTCCATCGGCACCCAGGCAATCGACCTCATCACCCGCAACCCCGACCGGTTCGCCATCGCCGCGCTCACCGCCGGTGGCGGGCAGCCGCGGCTGCTCGCGCAGCAGGCGGTGCAGACCCGAGTGCCGCTGATCGGGATCGCGTCCGGCGATCCGGCCGAGTTCGCGCAGCTGATCGAGGAGGCGGCGCGCGCGGCGGGCGTGACGTCATACCGGCCGGAGGTGGTCGTCGGGGACGACGCGTCGGAGCAGGTTGCCGGCAGCGGCGCGGACGTCGTGCTGAACGGCATCACCGGTTCCATCGGGCTGCGGCCGACACTGGTCGCGCTCGAATCCGGATCGACGCTGGCGCTCGCCAACAAGGAGTCGCTGATCGTGGGAGGGCCGGTCGTCAAGCGTGCCGCCCGGCCCGGTCAGATCGTGCCCGTCGACAGCGAGCACTCCGCGATCGCGCAATCGCTGCGCGCCGGCACCGAGCGGGAAGTGCGCCGGCTGATCGTCACGGCGAGCGGCGGTCCGTTCCGCGGCATGCCGACCGATGAGCTGAAGCAGGTCACGCCCGCGCAGGCGCTCGCGCACCCGAACTTCGCGATGGGCAAGGTGATCACCACCAACTCCGCGACGCTGGTCAACAAGGGGCTCGAGGTGATCGAGGCGCACCTGCTCTTCGACATACCGTTCGAGCGGATCGACGTCGTGGTCCACCCGCAGCAGTTCATCCACTCGATGGTGGAGTTCGTCGACGGCGCGGTCGTGGCCCAGATCGGCCTGCCCACCATGCTGGTGCCGATCTCGCTCGGGCTCGGGTGGCCCGACCGGGTGCCCGACGCCGAGACGCCGATCGACTGGAGCAAGGCGTCGGACTGGCGGTTCGAGCCGCTGGACGAGGTCGCGTTCCCTGCCGTGCAGCTCGCCCGGCACGTGGGGACGGCCGGCTCGACATACCCCGCGGTCTACAACGCGGCCAACGAGGAAGCCGTGGCGGCGTTCCATGCCGGGGCGCTCGACTTCCCGGACATCGTCGGCACCGTGCAACGCGTCGTCGACGATCATGCGGCGAGCTCCGGGGAACTCACCGCCGGCGACGTGCTGGCCGCAGAGAGGTGGGCCCGAGCACACGCACAGGAGATCCTCGCCCGGCGTTGAGATCCGCATGAGACGCTAGGGCACGTGTTGTTCCTGCTCGGCGTCCTGATCCTGCTGCTCGGCATCGGGGTCTCCATCGGCCTGCACGAGCTCGGGCACCTCACGCCCGCGAAGCTCTTCGGTGTCAAGGTCACGCAGTACATGGTCGGTTTCGGGCCGACGTTGTGGTCCCGGCGCCGTGGCGAGACCGAGTATGGCGTGAAGGCGATCCCGCTCGGCGGCTATATCCGGATGATCGGCATGTTCCCTCCGCGTCCCGGCGAGGACGAGGACTACGTTCGTGCCTCGTCGACCGGCCGCTTCCGGCAGCTGGCCGACCAGATGCGTGAAGACGCCTACGAGCACATCGCCCCGGCGGACTCGGACCGGGTCTTCTACAAGCTGCCGACCTGGAAAAAGGTCGTCATCATGTTCGGCGGGCCGTTCATGAACCTGGTGATCGCCTTCGTGCTGCTGGTGATCATCGCCAGCGGCATGGGACTGCCGGTGCAGAAGACCGTCGACATTGCGGCAGTGCAGACCTGTGCGCCGACCGCTGCCGGAACGGTGCCGGCGTCCTGCGCGCCGGCGGAGCGGACGGCCGCCGCGGGCAAACTGCGTGCGGGCGACCGCGTCGTCTCCATCGACGGTAAGCAGGTCACGACCACCACGCAGTTCACCGACGTCGTGCGCGCCCACCCGGGTGACACGATCCCGGTCGTGGTGCGGCGCGACGGATCCCTCGTGCAGTTGCGGCTCACCCCGCGGCTGCAGCGGATGCCGCGGCTGGATTCCAACGGCAACGAGGTCGTCAACTGGAAGGGCCAGCTCGAATACGCCGACGTGGGCGTCGTCGGAGCGTCGATCGGCGGCACCTCCGTGGACGAGCGCCAGTCGCTTCCGCAGGCGATCGGCACCTTCGGTGGCGCGCTGAAGCAAACCTCGTCGGTGTTCCTCAAGATCCCGCAGAAGATGGTCGGCGTGTGGAACGCGGCATTCAGTGGCGGCACGCGCGACGAGAGCAGTCCGCAGTCTGTGGTCGGCGTGGGCCGGATGGCGGGTGACGCCACCGAGTCGAAATACGCGTCGCTCAAGGACAAGGTCATGCTGCTGCTGATGATCCTGTCGTCGCTGAACCTCGCGCTCTTCGTGTTCAACCTGGTGCCGCTGCTGCCGCTGGACGGCGGGCACATTGCGGGCGCCCTGTGGGAAGCGGTCAAGCGCCGGATCGCTCGCATGCGTGGCGTCACTGGGCCGGTGTACGTCGACGTTGCCAAGGCGCTTCCCGTCGCGTATGGCGTCTCCATCGTGCTGCTGGTGATGTTCGCGCTGCTGGCGTATGCCGACATCGTCAATCCGGTGAAACTGGGCTGACGGCATACGGGCGGATGCGGCACGCTCGTGGGTATGACGAGCAGCAGCGACCTGTGGGACGCCGAAACCGCTGAGATGTATGACGACGAGTCGTCATACATGTTCGCACCGGGAGTACTCCGCCCAACGGTGGACTTCCTGGCCGAGCTTGCCGGTGACGGCCCGGCGCTGGAGTTCGCGATCGGCACGGGTCGCGTTGCAATCCCGTTGATGGACAGGGGGATTGCGGTTTCCGGTATTGATCTGTCGGCCCCGATGGTGGAGCAGTTGCGTGCGAAACGCGCCGGGCTGCCGGCCACGGTTGGTGACATGGCAACGACGACGGTCGAGGGCAGGTTCAGCCTGGTTTATCTGGTGTTCAACAGCCTGGGGAACGTCCGAACCCAGGACGAACAGGTCGCGGTTTTTGCGAATGCAGCACATCACCTGGCGCCCGGCGGGCGTTTCGTCATCGAGTTGTGGGTGCCCGGCATCCGGCGCTTTCCGCCGGGACAGGCTGCTGTGCCGTTCCACATCGGTGACGACCACGCAGGCTTCGACACGTATGACCTGGCGACCCAGCAGGGCACGTCCCACCACTACACGCGGCGACGCGACGGCAGCTTTCGCTACGGCGTGAGCAATTTCCGCTATGTGTGGCCGGCCGAATGCGACTTGATGGCCAGACTCGCCGGTATGACGCTCGAGCGGCGTCTCGCCGACTGGGACGGCAGCGAGTTCACCGGCGACAGCGAGTCGCACGTGTCGGTGTGGCGTATGCCGGGCTGAGGTGCCCGGCGGGGGTGTCCCGTAGGCGCGACGGTCGAGGGTCCGGGACGCGAAAACTGCGGAGACCTGTCCCGAAGGCGCGACAGTCGCGAGTAGGGGACGGGAAGCCGGGCTGGGGTCATCCCGAGCTTGACAGTCGCTCAACTGTAACTACTAGTATGTACAGCGTGACCCGATCGAACGACACTCGCACGGCGCTCATCGAGACGACCAAGGCGCTGCTGTGGGAGCGCGGCTATGCAGCCACCAGCCCGCGCGCGATCCTGGAGCGGGCGCACGTCGGCCAGGGCAGCATGTACCACCACTTCTCCGGCAAGGAGGAACTCGCGGTTGCAGCTTTCGAACGCGGCGCGGCGGGAGTCTTGCAGCGTGCGCGCGACGTGCTGGCCACCGATGGAACACCGTTGGCCAGGATCTCGAATTACCTAATGCTGCAACGGGAAATCCTGCGCGGCTGCCCGGTCGGCCGGATGGCCGGCGATGCCGACGTGCTGGCGTCGGCGGAACTCGCGGCAATTCTGACTGCCGCTTTCGGGCAGCTCAGAGAGTTGATCGTGTCGGTGCTGCAGGAGGCCGTCGATGCCGAGGAACTCGCGCACGACGCCGATCCCCGGGATCTCGCGGACACCGTTCTCGCCGTCGTCCAGGGCGGCTATGTGCTGGCACGCGCCGCCGGCGACGTGGCACCATTCGAGCGGGCGGTGCGAGGAGCGGTGTCACTGTTGGAAGTTCACTCAGCGGATGGAGCTGCTCGATGAAACTCATGGACTCGACGCCGTCGGAGTTCACCGGAGATCCACGGTTCACCGGCACTGCTGCGGGCGTGCACGTGATGCCCGGCGACCCGCAATTACACGCCTACTCGATGCGATTCGAGCCCGGCGGACGCACTGCCTGGCATTCCCACGAGCGCGGCCAATTGCTCATCTGCACGGCCGGATCCGGCTGGGTCGGCATCCGGGACGGCCAGCTCCTGAAGCTGGCACCCGGCGTGATCGTGTGGACCGAGGCAGGCGAAGAACACTGGCACGGCGCCAGTGCCGGGGCCTCGATGGAGCACATCGCCGTGCAGACCGAGACGCCGGAAGCAGACCGCGTCGTATGGCGGGATGCCTTGTCCGACAACGAATTTGCCGGCGGTGTGGGGTGAGCGACAACGTGCTGGATCCGCACCTCTGGCCGCAGCTGCTGCTGCAATATCCGATCACCCTGCCGACCGACTACGACATGCAGATCATCGAGGAGCGGGTTCGGACGCGCGGACCGGCATTCGACGACCGCGCAGGGTTGATCTGCAAGGCATATTGCGTTCGGGTAGCGGACTCAGCCGAGTCGCCGGTCAACGAATACGCGCCGTTCTACCTCTGGGGTGACTCCGCTGCCGCAGCGCAATTCCTCTGGCGCGGCGCAGGATTCGACGGCATCGTTCGAGATTTCGGGCGTCCCGCCATACACACCTGGGGGCCCGAAGCTGCGGCAGCCGGTGCCGTGCCTCCGGGCGCCGTGACGTACGCCACCGTGCGTTCGACGCCGATTGCGCAGAGCGCTGACCTGGTCGAGGTTGCTGCGACTCTGGCCGCACGGGTCCGCGACGCCGGCCGTCAGCCCGGGACGCACCTCGCGGTCGCCGGCATCGACCCTTCGTCCTGGCGTGCAGTGGAGTTCATGACCACCGATGGTGCTCCTGTGGTGGATGAGCACACGACTAGCTATTGCGTGCTGCACGTGAGCCAGCCGGGGCCGGACCGGTGACCGTTCGCGTTCGCACGGTTCTCGGTGACGTCCCGGCCGAGCGCCTCGGAGTCACGGACGCGCACGACCACTTCTTCTTCCGGTCGCACCTGCTCCCGGGCGTCGAACTGGACGATGCCGGCGCGGCGCTCGCGGAGGCGCAGGCGTTTGCCGCTGCCGGAGGACGGACGGTCGTGCAGTGGACGCCGCGCGGTCTCGGCAGGCACCGCGCGGAGCTGGCAGCCCTCGCGAGCGCGACCGGCATCAACATCATTTCGGCGACCGGCCGGCATCGCCGGGAACACTATGCTCCGGCGACCGAGGAGTCATTCGACGAATTGCGCGATGCCTTCGGTGCCGACATCGCAGACTCGTCCGCACCGTGCGGGGTGGTCAAGATCGGCACGGGCTACCACCATCTCGACGAGTGGGAACGGATCTCGCTTCAGGCTGCCGCGATGGCTCACCGGGAGACCGGTGTTCCCATCGCCATACATCTCGAGCTCGGAACGGCGGGTGAGCAGGTCATCGAGGTGCTGACGGACGCCGGAGCCGCGACGGACGCGATCATCCTGGGCCATGTCGGCCGGCACCCGGAGGAGCGAAATCTGTTGCGGCTGGCCGACTGTGGTGTCTTCATGTGCTTCGACGGGCCATCGCGAGCGAACCACCGGACGGACTGGCGGACACCGGATTGCATCCGGCGCCTCGTCGAGCGGGGCCATGGGGATCAGCTGCTGATCGGCGGCGACACCACCACGGCGGCAGCGCGTTCGGTCACCGCCGGGCCGGGTATGCCGCATTTGCTCACTCGCTTCGGGGCCGACCTGCGACTCGAGATCGGTGACGAGGCGTATGACGCGATCACGGTCGCCAATCCGCGGCGGGCCTTTGCCTTACGTGATCGCTGAGCCGACCGCGGTTTGGCGCAGCTGCGTGTCGAGCAGGTCGATCAGCACCCGTTCCGGATAGCGGTCGGTCACCGCTGCCAGCCGGGTGCTGCTGGACTGGGCGTTCGGGGAGCGAGGTCTGCACCGGGTGGAGTGGCAGTGCCGAGCGGACAACACCCGCAGCATCGCCGTCGCCGGCCGGCTGGGTATGACGTTGGAAGGTCAACTGCGCCAGGCGTGGCTGAATGGCGGCACCTTCCACGACAAGCACATCTGGGCGATCCTGGCGGCCGAGCACCGGGCGGGGTGAACCTGTCCCGTAGGCGCGACGGTCGAGGGTCCGGGACGCGAAACGCGCGAAGCCTGTCCCTTAGTCGCGACGGTCGCGAGAACGGGACGCGGTCGGGATGTCGTCTTCCAGCCGGTCGCCGAACTGCTCGACCCGGTTCTCCCGCTCGGCGAAGACGGACGCGCCGGGTTTGTTGCCCCACTTCCACTCGTTGAAGAAGATGTTGAGCACGACGGCGCTGATTGCCGCGGAGCTGATGCCGGAGTTCATGATGACCTGGAACCAGTCCGGGAACTTGTCCCAGAAGGTCGGCATGCCGACCGGGATGAGACCGAAGCCGAACGCCACGGAGACGATGACCAGGTTGAGCCCGTTGCCGTAGTCGACGCGCGCGAGGGCGCGGATGCCGCTGGCGGTGACCGAACCGAACAGAATGATGCCGGCGCCGCCGAGCACGGGGAACGGGATGCCCGCGATCACCGCACCGACGACCGGCATCAGGCCGAGCAGCACGAGGACGCCGCCACCTGTCGCGACGGCGAAGCGGCTCTTGATGCCGGTGAGCGCGACCAGCCCGACGTTCTGTGCGAATGCGCTCGCCGGGAAGCTGCCGAAGAACGGCGCCACGGTCGTCGCGGCCATGTCGGCGCGCAGCCCAGCCGCCACTCGCTTGTCGTCGACCTCGGTCCCGACGATCTCGCCGATGGCAAGGATGTCGGCCGTGGTCTCGGTCATGATCACGAAGATCACGATCGTCATCGAGATGATCGCGCCGATCTGGAAGGTCGGTGAGCCGAAGTGCAGGATCTGTGGCAGCGCCACGATGTCCGCGTGCTTCACTCCGGAGAAGTCGGCGCGGCCGGTCACGATGGCGAGGAGGGTGCCGATCGCCATACCGATCAGGATCGACAGCCGGGAGATCGCTCCCTGGAAGAGCCTGCTGATCAGCACGATGATCAGCAGGGTGATGCCGGCGAGCCCGATGTTGCCCGGGTCGCCGAAGTCCTTGGCGCCTGAGTTGCCGCCCATGCACCAGGTGAACGCCGTCGGCAGCAGCGAGGCACCGATCACGGTGATGATCGAGCCGGTCACGACAGCCGGGAAGAAGCGCACCACCTTGGCGAAGTAGGTCGACGCGATGACGCCGATGATGCCGGCGACGATGATGGCGCCGAGCACCGGCCGGACGCCGTCCTTGCTCGCGATCGACACCATGGTCGAGACGCTGGCGAACGAGACGCCCTGCACGATGGGCAGCCGGCTGCCGACGGGGCCGACCCCGAGCGTCTGCAGCAGTGTTGCGAGGCCGCTGATGAACAGACCTGCGGTGACGAGCAGCGCGACGTCCGACGCCTTCAGGTGCGCGGCTCCGCCGATGATGATGGGTGGGGCGATCACTCCGCCATACATGGTCAGGATGTGCTGGGTTCCGTAGACCAGCAGCCGGCCGGGACCGTACATCGTGTCCTCGGGCCGGCCCTGATACTTCGGGTTCGTTTCGCGTCGTAGGAGTTTCACGGCGCCATCCTTCAGTCGGTGCCCGCGTATGACGAGCCTGCTCTCGCAGTGCGGAATCTGAATTTCGGTAGATGAAAGAGTGACACAGGCAACGTGCGGCGTCAACAGGTTGTTGAATCGTGGACCACGAGCCGTTGGTGGCCGCGGCGGGAGGGCGAGTAATACTGAGGAGGTGACAGTTTCCCTCGGTATGCCGAGCGCCCCCGCTCCCGTCCTCGCCCCCCGCCGCACCTCCCGCAAGATCAAGGTCGGGAAGGTCGAGGTCGGCGGAGATGCCCCGATTTCGGTGCAGTCGATGTGCACGACCCCGACCACGGACGTCAATGCGACTCTGCAGCAGATCGCCGAACTCACCGCCGCCGGATGCGACATCGTCCGCGTGGCGTGCCCGAGTCAGGACGACGCCGACGCACTGCCCGCCATTGCGCAGAAGTCACAGATCCCCGTCATCGCCGACATCCACTTCCAGCCGAAGTACGTCTTTGCGGCAATCGACGCGGGCTGTGCTGCGGTCCGCGTCAACCCCGGCAACATCCGCCAGTTCGACGACCAGGTCAAGCAGATCGCCCAGGCGGCCAAGGACGCCGGCGTCTCGATCCGGATCGGCGTCAACGCCGGCTCGCTCGACAAGCGACTGCTGGAGAAGTACGGCAAGCCGACACCGGAGGCGCTCGTGGAATCCGCGGTGTGGGAGGCCAGCCTCTTCGAGGAACACGACTTCCACGACTTCAAGATCTCGGTGAAGCACAACGACCCCGTGGTGATGGTGCGGGCCTACCAGTTGCTCGCCGGACGCGGGGACTGGCCGCTGCACCTCGGAGTGACCGAGGCGGGCCCGGCCTTCCAGGGCACCATCAAGTCCGCGACGGCCTTCGGCGCGTTGCTGTCCCAGGGCATCGGAGACACCATCCGGGTATCGCTGTCGGCCCCCCCGGTCGAAGAGGTGAAGGTCGGCAATCAGATCTTGCAGTCCCTCAACCTGAAACCCCGCAAGCTGGAGATCGTCTCCTGCCCGTCGTGCGGGCGCGCCCAGGTCGACGTCTACACGCTGGCCGACCAGGTGACCGCCGGCCTGGAGGGTATGACGGTGCCGCTGCGCGTCGCCGTGATGGGCTGTGTCGTCAACGGGCCGGGCGAGGCCCGCGAGGCCGACCTGGGTGTTGCCTCGGGCAACGGCAAGGGCCAGATCTTCGTCAAGGGCGAGGTCATCAAGACCGTGCCGGAGTCGGAGATCGTTGAGACCCTCATCGAGGAGGCCATGCGTATCGCCGAGGAGATGGGCGAGCCGATCGACGAGGACTCCGCGGGTAGCCCGAGCGTCACCGTCGGCTGATCCGGCGCGTTCGCCGGCCAGCGGGATGCTGCCGAGCGCTCCGACCGCGTGCCGGTCCGGGGCGGGGGATAGGGTGCCGCCCTGGAAAGGGAGACTTCAGATGACACAGCCGCCGTCGGGTCCGTACGGGCAGCAGCCGGCATACAACCCGCAGCCCTACCCGGGGCAGCAACCGCAACCGCCGTACGGCCAGCAACCCCCATACAACCCGCAGCCCTACCCGGGGCAGCAACGTCCCGGGGAATTCCAGTTCGGCCAGCCCTACGCTTTCCAGAAGCCGACGAAGGTGCCGCTGAGCTCGGGAGCGCGGACGATCGGCTGGCTGACGGCCCTCGCGGCGCTGCTCGCGATCGCCGGCTGTTTCGCACCGTGGGCGACGATCGACCTGGGCATCCTCGGCCACGTGTCGGTGAACGGCTTCGGTCAGGTGTCCGGCGCCGTGCACGAGTCGCCGGACGAGGTGAAGGACGGCGCGGTCGTCATGTCCATGGCGATCATCGTGATCGTGCTCGCTGTGCTGCGCGGCCTCGGCAAGACACCACGCGCGGCGGCTGTCGTCGCGCTCGTGCTCGGTCTGCTCTGCCTGCTGACGACGGGATACGACTTCAACGACATTTCGGGTGATACCAGCGGTGCTCAGGTCGGCTGGGGGCTGTGGCTCGCGCTCGTGGCGAGCATCGTCATGTCGGTGCTCGGGGTCGTCGGCATCGTCAAACGGCGCTGATCCGCGGTGCGCTGCCTCCGGCTGCCACGACCGCGTCGGTCCGGCGCGCTGGTCCGCTTCCTCCGCAGGCGTTCCGCGACCGGCTTGATCGTCGGCTGGCTGGCGCTGCTGGTCAGCTTCGCGCCCAGCCTGCTGCCGCGGCCCTGGTATGTGCAGGCGGTCGCGACCGCCATCTCGGCACTGACCGGGTATGCCGTAGGCGCACTGCTCGGTTCGATCGGTTCTGTCGCGGGTGGCTGGCTCGGTGTGCGGATCGAGATCCGCGACGACCGGCACCGCACCCGAGTGCATCTGGTGCTCTGGGCGCTCGCCGGCCTCATCACGGTCACGCTCTGGTTCGCCGGATTCCGGGGGCGCCGGCACAGCGCCCGTCTGGTCGGGTTGCACGCCCCATCCCTGGGCGGCGATGCGGTGTCGCTGATTGCAGCCCTGCTGCTCACCGGTGTGGTGATGGGCCTGATCTGGACGATCCGCGGAGTCTTCCGGGCGTCCCGGTTCGTGCTCGGCTTCGCGCTTCCTAAACCGGTTGCCGGACTCGTGGCAGTCTGCCTCGTCGCGGTCAGCGGAGCCTGGCTGACTCGCAGCGTGATCGCCGCCCGCGGATTCGAGGCGCTGTCGGCGTCGGCGGCGCACGTCAACAACAGCCCGCCGCAAGGGCTGCACGCGCCGACGTCACGGCTGGTTTCCGGCGGCCCGGGCGCGACGCAGCCCTGGCGGGACCTCGGCCGCGAAGGCGAGATCTATACGGCGCACACCCCGACCGCGGCGCAACTGCGCGCGCTGACCGGCCGGCCCGCCATCCCACCGATCCGGCTGTATGCCGCGCCCGAGACGGGCGCCGTCGACGCGCACGAGCTGGTCGACACCATCGTGCGGGAGATCGACCGCACCGGCGCACTGAACCGCAAGTACCTCAACGTGGTCGGCACTACTGGCAGCGGCTGGGTCGACGAATACAACGTGCGCAGCCTGGAAGCACTGACCGACGGGAACGTCGCGACGATCGCCGTGCAGTATTCCTTCCTGCCGAGCATCGCCCAGTTCCTCACCAACCGGTCCCTGCCCGCGCATGTCGGCGCGGAACTGGTCGAGCGGATCATCCGGCTGGTTGACGCCCGGCCGGCCCCGCATCGCCCGAAGCTGCTGCTGTCCGGTGAGTCGCTCGGCGCGCTGAGCACCGAGTCGGCCTTCACCACCGGCACAGAGGTGCTGGACTCCGTGGACGGAGCGTTGTGGAGCGGCACGCCGAACGCCACACCGCTCTGGCGCAATCTGACTGCCGCGCGCCAGAAGGGCAGCCCGGAGGTCGCACCGGTCATCGACAACGGGGCCAACATCCGCTTCGCCGGGAACCCGCAGCAGATCACCACCGATGCCTACGGCCGGCCGCTGGCCACGTGGGGCTACCCGCGCGTGCTGTTCATGCAACACCCGTCCGATCCGATCGTGTGGTGGGACCCGTCGCTGCTCTACCGGCAGCCGGCGTGGACCCGGGAGCGGGCCGGGTTCGACGTCGACAAGGACCTCTCCTGGTATCCGCTGGTGACCTTCTGGCTGACCACCGTCGACCTGATCTCGGCCAACGACACCGGTGGCGGGCACGGTCACCGGTACCGCGCCGAGCTCGTCAACGGCTGGGCGGCCGTGCTCGGCGTGTCGGTCACGCCCGCCGAGAAGGCGAAGATCGTCGCATCCGTGGAGTCCCTGACGACCTGAGACCGTCCTGAGTCCGGTCGGGCGAATCGTTCGGCTGATTTCGGTGTGCGGCAGGGCGCCGGGTGAAAGGCTGTAGCCGTGTTACGGACGCTGAGCGGAGCGCGGTCCCTCGGGCCCGGCGACTTCTCCGAGGCGTTGGACCTGTGCGCGGTCGATCCGCTGGCCAACGTCTTCGTGGCGGCGCGCCTCCTGGAGGGCGGTCCGGCGTTCGCGGCGGCGCTGCTGGGCGTCGACGAGGGCCGCCGGCTGCGTTCGGTGTGCTGGACCTCGGCGAATGTCGTGCCCATCGGCGCGGACGATGCGGCGCTGGACGCGTTTGCCGGGCGGCTGCGGCGCAAGCGGCGGCGTTGTTCGTCCATCTTCGGCGACGCGGAGCAGGTGCTCGGCCTGTGGGCGCGGCTGGAGCGCCACTGGGGTGACGCCCGTTCGGTGCGGCGGGATCAGCCGATGATGGCGGTCTCCGCGCCGCCGAGCACCGGCTGCGACCCGATCGACGGGCGAGTGCGCCCCGCTCGGCCGGACGAGGTCGACCTGGTGCTGCCCGCCTCGGCTGCGATGTTCACCGAGGAGATCGGCTATCCGCCATACGTCGGCTCCGATCGCGACTACCGGCGGATGGTCAGTGCGCTGATCGGCGCCGGGCACACCTACGTCATCATCGAGGGCGGCCGCGTCGTCTTCAAGGCGGACATCGGCTCCCTCGCTGCCGGAGTTGCCCAATTGCAGGGCGTATGGGTCGCTCCGGACTCTCGCGGTCAGGGGCTGGCGGAGCCGGCCATGCGCGCGGTCGTGCAACACATCCTCGAGACCACCGCGTCGACCGTCACGCTCTACGTCAACAACTACAACGAACCGGCGCTGCGCACCTACCACGCGGCCGGGTTCCGTCAGGTCGGGACGTTCGCCACCGTCATCCTGTGACCGGCTCGTCGTCGATCCACCACTCGGGCGGATCGACGCCGTAACGGCGCGGCGCCGACGGGAAATCGAGCGGCACGCCGTTGGCGAACGCCGGTGGTCGCACGTATTCGATTGTCCCGTATGGCGATCGGGCCGTCGCCGACCACAGCGGGCAGTCGGGTCCGTCGAACTCGAACTCCGGATCGAGCTCCGGCGCCGGATGCGCCAGCAGCCAGTCACCGGTCCGGGCCAGCGCCAGGCGCGCACTCGCGCCGCCCTCGTGCGGGCGACGCGCCAGCAGCCGCATGGCCGTGGTCGCCATCAGATATCCGGTCGCGTGGTCGAGTGCCTGCACGGGCAGCGCGCCGGGCGCGCCGGAGGCGTCCGCGTAGGTGGTGGCGATGCCGCTCACCGCCTGGACAATGCTGTCGAAACCGCGCTGGCCGCCCCACGGGCCAGTGTCACCCCACGCGGACAGCTCGACAACCACCAGGTGGGGATGATCCGACAGCAGGCTGGCTGCGTCGAGGCCGAAGCGGGCGAGCGCACCCGGCCGGTAAGCACTGAGCACGATGTCGGCCGAAGTAGTGAGTTCCCGCGCCCGGCGAAGGTCCTGCGCGGTGGTGAAGTCGAGTTCCGCCGTCCGCTTGGCGAAACCGGTGTCCAGGTGCTGGTCGAGCAGCTCCGGCCGGGCCGGATTGTCGATGCGCAGGACGTCGGCACCGAGTGCTCCGAGGAAGCGGGCGGCGGTCGGCCCGGCGATCACCCGGGTCAGGTCCAGCACTCGAATCCCCTGCAATGGCAGGGAGGCCGACGTTTCGAGCGGGCGTCGCCCTCCGGTCGGCATGCCGAGGCTGATCAGCGGCCGGTCGGCGATGGCGGCCACGTGATGCGGGTGCTCTCGCCATACCTGGGCAGTGCGCACCGCGCCGGCGATGCCGCCGGCGGCGCGCAGGGTCTGCTCCAGTTCGAGCGCCTCCCGCCCCCGGATGGCAGCGGCGAGTTCCTCCCGGCTGGTGGCGTGCAGCTGGCTGCGCAGCACCGCGGCGTGATGCGGGTAGTTGGCGTGCAATCGGATCCAGCCGTCCCTCGTGCGATAGAAACCGGACAGGGCACCCCACGGCTTCACCGGCTCGTCGTCGACCCGGAGCCGGCCGATGGACCCGAACGAGGCAGCCACCAGGCCACTGGACACGAAACACTGCCAAGCTGAATCACGGTAAAAAGCAAGGGAATTGGCGGCCGATGCGGCAGCCGCGACGCTCGCGACCGCGAGACCTTCGACGTCCAGCGGCCCGTCCCAGATGCGGCGCGGGCCGCGGGCCAGCGGGTCGGTGGCCCAGGGCAGCGGCAGGACCGGCCAGGCCGGGGTGTCGGGATCGGTCACGGCCGGCTGACGAGGTCGGGGTAGAGCTCCGCGGCGTACTTCTCGTCGCGGTAGTGCTCGTCCACCGCGGCTGGGTCGTCGCCAGCCCGCCACAACTGCTTGGCGACGTCGGCATACCGCGCGACCGACTCGGGGTGCCAGCTGGCCGGGTCCCACGCCTTCGCGCGCATCAGCGCCTTGGGGCAGTGGTAGAACACCTCCTCGACGTGCACCACGAGCGCGAGCAGCGGCCGGTGACCCTTGACCACGAGGTCGTCGAAGAACGGTCCGTCGGTGACCAGCTGCGCAACACCGTTGACCCGCAACGTGTCCTGGCGACCGGGTATGACGAAGACGAGCCCGACGTGCGGGTTCGCCAGGATGTTGTGGAAGCCGTCCATGCGCTTGTTCCCGGCACGTTCCGGCAGCACCAGCGTGTGCTCGTCGAGGACGTGCCCGATGCCGGCCGGATCGCCCTTCGGTGACACGTCGCACCGGCCGTCCGGAGACGCGGTGCCGACGAACACCAGCGGCGACGCGGCCAGCCAGTCCTTGTCGAGGGGGTGCAGCCGGTCGCGCACCTTGTCCCGGACAGCCGGGTCCGGGACGCCGAAGGCCTCGAGCTGCTCCGTGGACGTCACGGTCGGTAGGTCCCGGTACCCGTCGGGGAACCGGGGGGCGGACACGTCGGGCGAAAGCGTTGCAGCCATGAGTCGACGGTAGCCCTCCAGCGTGTGCCGGTGCGTAGCCTGGGGCCATGGCGCACGACGTGGACCCCTTCGGACGCACTCCGGCCAATCAGCCTCCGCCGCTGACCGGGCACAACACGGTCGACGGAGATGCGGCCCTGCTCAGCGCGATCCGGGCGCAGGGGGGTGCGGCGGCGGGCCGGATCATTGACTCGCTGCAGGAACTCGGGCAGCGTGCCGGCTCGGCCGAGGCACGCGAGCACGGGATGCTCGCCAATCGTCATGAGCCGGTGCTGCGCCCGGTCGACCGCTACGGCGCCCGGCTCGACGAGGTCGACTTCCACCCCAGCTGGCACTGGATGATGCGCCAGGGCATCGGCTTCGGGCTCGCGGGGGCACCGTGGGTCTCGGCGGACCCACTGCCGCACCTGCGGCGCGCCGCGGCATACATCGCGTGGAGCGCGATCGAGCCGGGGCACGGCTGCCCCATGACGATGACGTATGCCGCGGTGCCCGCGCTGCGCGCCGACCCGAGGCTCGCCGACCAGCTCACGCCCGGATTGGCTTCTACCACCTACGATTTCGGGCTACGTCCGCTGGCGCACAAGCGTGGCCTCCTCGCCGGCATGGGCATGACGGAGAAGCAGGGTGGCTCCGATGTGCGCACCAACGTCACCGTCGCGCTGCCGGGTGCCGACGGCAGCTACCGGCTCACCGGGCACAAGTGGTTCACCTCGGCACCGATGAACGACCTGTTCCTGGTGCTCGCGCAGGCGCCGGGTGGCCTGACCTGTTTCGTGGTGCCGCGCGTGCTGCCGGACGGCACCCGCAACGGGTTGCACATCGTGCGGCTGAAGGACAAGCTCGGCAACCGCTCCAACGCGTCCAGTGAGCTGGAGTTCGTCGACACGTTCGCGTCCCGGCTCGGTGACGAGGGCGCGGGCGTGCGCACCATCATCGAGATGGTGGCGGCGACCCGGCTCGACTGCGTGCTCGGCTCGGCGTCCCTGATGCGGCGCAGCGTTGCCGAGGCGGTCTGGCACGCGCAGCACCGCAGCGCCTTCGGCGGTGTGCTCGCCGACAAGCCGGCTATGCGAAATGTGCTGGCAGACCTCGCGGTCGAGTCGGAGGCTGGCGCGGCGCTCGGATTGCGGCTGGCGCGAGCGGCCGACGCGCCCGACGACCCGGGAGAGCGCGCGTTGCGCCGGATTGGGCTGCCACTGGCGAAGTTCTGGGTGTGCAAACGCACCCCGGCGCACGTCGCCGAGGCGCTCGAAGTGCTGGGCGGCAACGGGTATGTCGAGGAGTCCGGCCTGCCGCTGCTCTTCCGCGAGTCGCCGCTCAACTCGGTGTGGGAGGGCAGTGGCAACGTCAACGCACTCGACGTGCTCCGGGTGCTGCAGCGGCAGCCGGAGGGCGTGGACGCATGGCGGGACGAGGTGGAGGCGGCCGGTTCGGCGGATTTGCACGACGGCGTCGTCGAGGTGCTGAAAACCATTGCGAACCTTGCCGACCCGCAGAGTGCGGAGTATGTCGCCCGCTGGCTCGCCGCCCGTATGGCGGTGCTGTTGCAGGCGTCCTTGCTGATCCGGCAGTCACCGCAGGAGGTCGCCGACGCGTTCCTCGTTTCTCGCGTGCTGGGCCAGCACGCCGGGGTGTTCGGGACCCTGCCAGCGGGACTCGACACGGCGGCGATTGTCCGCCGCGCCGCGCCATACCGCGAATGACGGCTTCCTCGGCGAGTGACGGCGCAATTGCACCGTCACTCGCCGAGTCCGCCGTCACTCAGGGTTCGGGCTCGTGCCCGGGTCAGCGGTGCTTCAGTGGTGCCGGTGATGCCGCGGCGGCGTGACGCTGGCGATCGAGCCGTTCTGGCGCAGCAGCACGCGTGACGCCTCCGGTCGGCAGAAGTCCAGCAGGGACGCGAAGGAGTGCGCGCGTGCGTCGAATGACCCGTTCCGCAGCTCCGGCAGGCGCCAGTTCTGCTCGATGAACTTGATGATCGACGCCTGTTCCAGCGGGGCGTGCCCGATGTAGTTGACCTTGCTGTATGGCGAGATGACCACGAACGGCAGGCGCGGTCCGGGCCCGCAGCGGTCGTCCTGGGCGCCGGTGCGGCCGGCCGGCTCCTTGACCTTCTTGCACATCGGCTCGTTGAGGGCTGGATCGTGAGCGCCGGTCAGCACCCGCGAACTCCGGTGGTCGTACCAGCCGTCCGAATCGTCATACGTGACAACGATTGCGGTGCTCTTCCACTCCGGCGACTTCTCGATCGCGTTGATCTCCGTGACGAGGAAGTGCTGCTCGTCGATCGGGTCCGAGTAGCCGGCGTGGCCGTCCTGGTAGGCGGGTGCCTTGAGGAACGATACCGCCGGCATGTCACGGTGCCGCAGCGCCTTGTTGAACCAGCTCAGGTCATACTGGTGGTTCGCCCGGCCGTCCCGCCCGACCTCGGCCAGCGACCTCGGCGCCAGGTGGTGCGGATTCGCCGTAGCCTTGTAGTACTGGAACGGGTCGTGATGCGGGCTGTAGTCGACCGACCGGCCACCGCCGACATTGGCGTGCCCAGCGTCGCACTTGGCGTAGGTTCCCTTGCCCTTGTATGGCGTGGTCGGCGCGAAGCCGCCCTGGAACCAGCCCCACGAGATATGCGCGGCGTCGAGGTCGTCGCCGATGTTCGTGCCGGTCATCGCAGCGAGGTTGTTGGTCGAGGTGTGGTCGTTGTCGGAGCAGTCGTCAAATGCGGGGTCGGTGTCGGTGGTCTTGGTCCCGATGCCCTTGGCATTCGGGTGCGAGACGACCTGGCTGTCGTTCACCCGCGCACCGGTCTTGGAATTGACCGCGTACGCGCCGTACGTCTGGCCGGCGATCAGGTTGAGCGCACCCGGCGTGGACGGCCCGTAGGTCGAGTCGTACATGTTGTCGCTCATCGCATAGTGCTGTGCGTAGTTCCAGAGCCCGGTGACGGTGTTGCCGTCGAAGTAGCCCATTGCCAGACCGGGTGCGCCATACTCGCCGGTGCAGGTGTCGACGCTGGTGTTCTGGACGAACTTGTCGTTCTTGCCGCCGTCCACCGCCTTCTGCTCCGGGTGGTAGGAGTGGTTCTGGTCGCAGGTCACGGCCTCGGCGGGGGAGAGCCGGAAAGGCTTGTAGAGATTGGGGTTCGAGCGGATCAGGCCGGCGCTCTGCTCGGTGTTGGCGCGAGGCGTATGACGTGCCGCCGTGAACTTCGTGCCGTCGGTGTTCGCCGCGTGGGGGTAGGTCCCGAAGTAGTGGTCGAAGGAGACGTTCTCGTCGAACAGCACGACTACGTGCTTGATCGGCGTCGTGGTCCGCGAGTGCGGCGGCCGGTGATGGTGCGCCGGCGTCGCGGCATGTGCCGTCGTCTGCGCTGCAACGGTCGCGCCCGCGGCGAGCAGCACAGCGCTCGCCGATGCGACGGCGAGCAGTGCGGGTTTCTTCTGCACGGTTTTCCTTCCAGGGGGTTTCGGTGGTGCGGTTGTCGCTACGCGAGCAGAGCGCTCCCGTAGAAATCTGTGGTGTCGCGGACGCCCGGCGGTGCGAAGAAGTAGCTGCCGCCGACCGGGGTGATGTAGTCGACCAGCGGCTCGTCCACCAACCGCTTCTGCACCGCGACGAACTGGCGGTCCAGGTCGGCGTTGAAGCCGCCGAACATCAGGCCCATGTCGAGGTTGCCGACCGCGTCCACGCCGGCGTCGTAGGAGTAGCCGCGACGCAGGAACTGTGAGTTCGCGGTCTCCGGGGTGCGCGGATTCGCGACCCGGATGTGACTGTCCAGGGGTATGGCGTTGCCGTTCGGGTCGTTCGAGTAGTTCGGCAGCGACTCCTCGCCGCCGCCGGTCAGTGGTGCGCCCGAGTCCTTGCGCCGGCCGAACATGCGCTCCTGCTCGGAGGTTGAGACCCGGTCCCAGAACTCCACCAGCATCCGGATCCGGCGCATCACGTAATAAGTGCCGCCCGCTGCCCAGGACGGTTCCCCCGCACCGGCCCAGACCAGTTCGCCGACCTGTGCGGCGTTGCCGGTGTCCGGCCCGGCGATGCCGTCCTTGAAGCCGAGCAGGTTGCGCGGGTGACCGGCGGGTTTGGGGGAGGAGGTGAATCCGTCCTGCTTCCAACGGATCTGCATGCCGCCGCGGGTGGCACGGCATACATCACGCAAGGCGTTGGTGACGACGTCGCGCTCGTAACCCTGCAGGGTGAGGAGCAGGTCGCCGCCGCACCAGGCGGGGTCGAGCTGGTCGTTCGGGAAGGTGTCCATCGGGCGCAGCCGGCGCGGCTTCGCATCCGCGAGGCCGAACTTTTCGGTGAACACGCCCGGCCCGAACGCGAGGATCGCCTCGAGCGCGTGGCGTGGCGCGCTCGGCCCGAGGATGCCGCTGCCATCGGTGCCCGCGATGCCGGCGGGTGTCGGCACGCCGCCGCCGATCAGCGCTCGCACGTGCTCGGTGAGGGTGCGCAGCAGGCCGGTCAGCTCGGCCTTGTTCGAGACGAGCAGATCGAACGACACGATGGTCGCCTCGGGCAGCGGGTCGCCGAGCACGGCGGTCTGGTGAGCGCCGTGGAAGGGGAGGATCGGTCGCCATGGGTTGCCGCCACCGGCTTTCCCGATCGGGTGATCTCCCGACACCGGACCGGACGGCAGTTGCGGGTTGGTCGCGGAGGGTGTGGCGTGGGCTGGGCAGGCAGCGAGAGCGGCAGCAGCGCCCGCGCCGCCGGTCGCGAGACCCGCACGGAGGAGCATGGTGCGTCGGCTGAGATTCGGCATTCAGAAAACCCTCGGTTCGAGCATGGCGGGGATGGGCGAGAGCAACTCGGTCAGTTCGGCGACGTCGCCGTCGACGAGTTCGTGTCCCGTGCTGGGCGGCTGGTCCGGAGTCGTGACCTGCCAGCTGGTCTGGGCGGCGACATCGGCTCGGGTCTTCGCGAGCTGTTTGACCACGGCGGCATACCCCGGATATCGCGGTGCGACAAGCGGTTTCAGCCGCCGCAGCAGCTCGGCACTACCCGCGAGCTGGCCGCGTACCTCGGTGAGCTCGTCGTGAGCGCCATAGTCGTTGTGGCCGGTGAGCGTCTGGTTGAGCGAGCCCTCGGTGATCTCGTGCGAGCGCAGCACGACACTGAGCGGGTCGAACTCCGTGCTGCTCAAGGTGGTTTCGAGAGTGTTCAGGTCCTTGGTCAGCTGGTTGCCATACTTCGTCAGCGACGCGAGCGACTGGCCGTGCCAGAGGCCGTATTCGAGGCGCAGCAGGCCGGTCCAGTGCGGGTCGTGCACGCCCTGTGGCCAGGGGTAGGCGTTGCCGTCTATCGCCTCGCCGGTGTCGCCGAACGCCTCGTAGGCGCCGCCGAGCGTGCCCCAGGTGTGGTCGGCGGTCACCAGATCCGCCCGTGCGGCTGCCCGGTCGCCGCGCCGCAAGTCGGTGTTGAGCGTCCGGGCGTTCGCCTGCATGACCTTCAGCCGTCCACCGACCCAGTGCTGGTAGCCGATGACGATCGGCGCCAGCTGCGCGGAGGTCACTGGCAGCACACCCGTGCCGCCGGGAGCCGGCCCGGTGACCCGCACCGTCGGGCCGTCCACCGGGTCGGCGTCGTTGACCGAGCAGATCAGGTGATAGGTCCCCTGGGGCAGCGACGCGGTCAGCACCGCGGACGCGGCCGGTCCGAGCGGGTCGACCTCGGCATACACCTTCCCGGCCGCGTTGGCGAGATAGACCTCCGCGGCGTTGATGTCGGTGTTGTGTACGTCCAGCTGGACGAGCCCGGCCTGCGCGCGCGTCCACCCGGTGCCGCAGGCGCTGCGCGACGCGCTGACCTGGGGGAGCGCGCCCGCGCCCGCGTCGGCGGTCGCGGCAGTGCTGTGCGCCGCCGACGGTGGCGCCGGTGGGGTGGCGCCGGACCCGCATCCGGTCACCGCAAACAGGGTGACCGCCGACAGACCAAGCAGTCCGCTGCCTCGTGATAGCACGCGGCTACCCTACGGATCCGGTATGACGAAACTGTCTGTCACGTAACAATTTTCGGCTATCGTCGGCTGCTGTTCACTGCTACGTTGCCGAACTCCCAGCGTGCTGCCAGGGTTCGACGGTCAGCGGCTGGGCGGAGCGACGAGCGACTCGGCGCAGCGCCCGATATCCTTCGGTGTCCGGGATATCACCCGTCATACCCTCAGAAGGAGCCCGAAGTGGCACTGCGCATGTCGACCTTGTTCCTGCGAACTCTGCGCGAGGACCCGGCCGACGCGGAGCTGCCGGGCCACAAGCTGCTGGTCCGGGCCGGTTACATCCGCCGCGTCGCGCCCGGCATCTACACCTGGCTGCCGCTGGGCATGCAGGTGCTCGCCAAGGTGGAGAACATCGTGCGCGAGGAGATGGTGCGCATCGGCAGCCAGGAGGTGAAGTTCCCGGCGCTGCTGCCGCGCGAGCCCTACGACGCGACGAACCGCTGGACCGAATACGGCGACAACCTCTTCCGGCTCAAGGACCGCAAGGACGCCGACATGCTGCTCGGTCCGACGCACGAGGAGATGTTCTGCCTGACGGTCAAGGACATGTATTCGTCCTACAAGGACCTGCCGCTCGCGCTCTTCCAGATCCAGAACAAGTACCGCGACGAGGCGCGCCCGCGGGCCGGCATCCTGCGCGGCCGCGAGTTCATCATGAAGGATTCCTATTCGTTCGACGTCGACTCAGCCGGGCTGCAGAAGGCGTATGACGCCCACCGCGAGGCCTACATCCGCATCTTCGACCGGCTCGGCTTCGAATACGTGATCGTCAAAGCGGATTCGGGTGCCATGGGCGGGTCGGCGTCCGAGGAGTTCCTGGCGGTCAGCCCGCACGGCGAGGACACCTTCGTGCGTGACGACAGCGGGTATGCCGCCAACGTCGAGGCGGTGGAAGTGCCGCAGGCACCCGAGATGGCGGTCACTGCCGGACCCGCGCACGTCGAGCCGACCCCTGACACCCCGACCATCGACACCCTGGTCGCGGCACTCAACAAGGACCACCCGCGCGCCGATGGCCGCGACTGGACCGCGGCCGACACCCTCAAGAACGTCATCGTGATGCTGGTGCACCCCGACGGCACGCGCGAGCCGCTCGCCGTCGGGCTGCCGGGCGACCGCGAGGTCGACACCAAGCGGCTGGAGGCGAAGGTCGCACCCGCCGAGGTGGAAGCCTTTGAGGAGAAGGACTTTGCGGCGTACCCGATGCTGGCGAAGGGCTACATCGGGCCCGGTGCGTTAGGGGAGAGCACGAGCAGTCACATTAGATACCTGCTCGACCCGTCGGTCGCGATCGGCTCCGCCTGGGTGACGGGCGCGGACGAGCACGGCCACCACGTCATCGATCTGGTGCACGGCCGCGACTTCACCGCGGACGGCACCATCCAGGCCGCCGAGATCCGGGAGGGCGACGCGTCGCCGACCGGGCACGGCACGCTCAAGCTGGCTCGCGGGATCGAGATGGGGCACATCTTCCAGCTCGGCACGAAGTATGCCGAGGCGCTCGGCCTGAAGGTGCTGGACGAGCACGGCAAGCTGGTCACCGTCACCATGGGTTCGTATGGCGTGGGCGTCACCCGCGCCGTCGGCGCCATCGCCGAGGACAACCTCGACGACGCCGGGCTGATCTGGCCGCGGAACGTCGCGCCCGCCGACGTGCACGTGGTCGCGACCGGAAAGGACGAGGAGGTCTTCGTCAAGGCCGAGGAGATCGTCCGAGAGCTCGAATCCGCAGGCGTGGAGGTGCTTTTCGATGACCGCCGCAAGGTGTCGCCGGGCGTGAAGTTCAAGGACTCCGAGCTGATCGGGGTGCCGACGATCCTGGTCGTGGGCAAGGGACTGGCGGACGGTGTGGTCGAGCTGAAGGACCGTCGCTCCGGGGAGCGTCGCGACATACCGCTGGCGGAGGTGGTTGCCGAAGTGACCGCCGAGATCGCCCAGCCGGCTCGCACGTTGTGACTGTCCGGGCGGTCATCTTCGACTGGGGCGGCACGCTGACGCCTTGGCACGACATCGATTTCGACGCCGAGGCGATGTCGTATGCCGCGGCATACGGAGACCCGTCGCTGGCCGGCCGGCTGCTCGACGCGACGGCGGTTGCCTGGGGGCGGGCTCGCGAGCACCATACGAGCGCCCGGCTGGCGGAGATCCTGACTGACGCCGGCGCCGACCTCGCCAGCGAGCAGCACCGGGCCGGTTTGGCCGCCTACCGCGACTACTGGGAGCCGCACACGTTCGCCGACCCGCAGGTGCGGCAGACGTGGGAGGGCTTGCGGGAGAGCGGGATTCGCGTCGGCGTGCTGTCCAACACGATCTGGGAGCGCGACTATCATCGCGGCCTGTTCGAGCGTGACGGGCTGCTCGACTTGATCGATGGTGACGTCTATTCGAGCGAGATCGCGTGGGCGAAGCCACACGCGGAGGCGTTCCGCGCTGCGGCCGCGGCGGTGGATGTCGATCCGGCTGAGTGCGTGTATGTCGGGGACCGCCTCTTCGAGGACGTGCACGGCCCGCAGCAGGTCGGCATGCGCGCGATCTGGATCCCGCACTCGGTGCTGCCGGAGGCGCAGGTCGTGCCCACCGAGGCCACGCCGGATGCCGTCGCGCACGAGTTGCTCGACGTGCTGCACGTCGTCAGGGGCTGGGCCGGCTGACTGGTCAGTCGTCGGGCCAGGTGACGTATTGGTGTCCGGAGGGGTTGGCGAGACTGCTTAGCTGCCACCTGGTCGACCTGGTCGCTGAGCGATTGCGGCTGATCGCGGCGAGGGCCTGGGAAATTCCGTCGTCGCCTGATGCGAGCTCGGCGCCTATCAGCTGACCAGCTTGTGGTCGACGAGCAGCCGGTGCACGGCTTCGCGCACCAGGTCGCTCTGCCTCCGGCCGGTTGCGGCCTCGAGCTTCTTGAACGCGGCGTAGTCGGCGTCGCTGATCCGTGCGCGGACGGTGGGCGACGGGCCGGCCTTCGGCGAGCCGACACGTGGCCGGCCGCGCGGCACGCTCATCGCGGCGGCGATCGCTTCGTCCGATCCGTACTCGCGCAGCAGGAAAGCGTGGCCGTCGGCGGCGGCCGCGTCGCCTGTCTTGACTTGGCCGGCGCTGCGCACCGGGTAGTCGGGGTCGGTCAGACGCGCCTCAAGGGCGTCGTAGTCGATCTCGGTGCTCATGATTTCAGGTGCTCCTCTCGATAACGGCGGTATTCGGCACTGAGCGGCTGCGCGTGGAAGATCACAGCCTCCCGGCCCGGGTGGTCCGGGTACTCGTGCACCAGGATCTCGATCTCCTCGGTCGGCGACGCCTGCGCGTGCCGTGGACCGATGAACAACTTGATGTGTCCTTCCTCTCGTGGCTCGTCCGCGAGCACGTCGTCGTACGTCGAATTCAAGATCACGTATATCGCGTTTCGGCGCGACACCCCGTGCTTGTGCGACTGCGCCAGCGAGCCGGCCATCGATACGGGAGCAAGTGATTCCGGTGCGCTCTCGAGTCTTCCCAGGGGGCAGTCGCGGTGTAGCGTCTTAGTAATTGGTTGTTGTCGCCAGGGCGTCACTATCGCCACGGCGCCGTATGTCAACAGGGGGCATACGCTTCTGTGAGCACCTTCCCGAATTGATCTGCGACGAGGTGGGATTTGCTGAGTATGAAGGGGGTTACCAGGGCGGCAGCGGTTGCTCTCGTCATTCCACTCGTGGCTGCGTGCGATTCACAGATAAACGCTCCGTTGACCGCGCGCATCTGTGGAACGAAAATCTATTCACCTGCAACCGGCTCATCCCCGTGGCTGGTGGACCTATCCAAACATCCGCAACCCGTGGTGATGGGCCCGCTCTCTTACACTTGGTTGCGACTGTCCACATCATGCGACGAGGGCGTCTCCATTCCACCCTCTCGATTCACCGGAGTACACGTCGAAGATTCAATCAAGACCGCCAATGGTGACTACATCGCCATCCAAATCAGCTCCGGGGGCAGCAAGAAAATAAAAGGCTTCTACGTGCCGGTCAAGCGGGCGACCGACACGATATCCGTGAAAATTTCGGCGCCAACATTCTAAGAGGAGGAGTACGAAACATGAGAGCCGAGGAATTCCCTGGAATTGCCTGATCGATCAGCACCTTACGAGGCGCTCCGACCGTCCCCGTGCGAACCTTCCCGACGGCTGCCACCAGCAGCGCATGCTCCGTCGCCACCAATGCGCCCACGGGTGCGTCGGTGATGACCTCACCGGTGGGCAGGGCAGCTCACCGCGCGCTACGGACAGGTCGAGGGTCACTTGCTGGACCTCTACGCGGATCAGAGATTCCTCGGCACCCAGAAGGCACACGAGGTGATCGAGGTGTTCGACGCGGTCAAATCCAGCAAGGACACGACCTTGCGGGAGCCGCGTAGGTGTGGGCGTTCATGTTGATGCGGACGGCGCGACAAAGTTTCGCAGCGACTGTTGTCTCCGGTGTTATGGCACTCCTGTGAGCGAAGTTCCCACAGGATTCGATTCGCCCGCTGATCACCTCCTGCTACGTGTGCTGGCGGTGCTGCTCGTGGTCCTGAGCAGGCGCAGCCATGGCCGTCCGGGTGGTGGATGCTGACTGAGCCGAAATCTGGCGCGAGCGCGTGTATGCCGGAGGCCACCTCCTTGAGCACGTGCGAGCGGTCGCGCCGAGTCGACATGCGGGCGATCCGGAGCCCGCGCCGCACCTGCACTGGTTACAGTGACCTCATGCCACGTCCTGACGCCTCGCAACGACTCGCGGAAAGCAAGCCGAAGGACGGACCGTCCCGGGGTTTGATCGCTGGCATCATCGCCACCGTCCTCGTCGTGATCGTCGTCGTGGCGGTGTTCGTGACTCAGGCGAACAAGAGCGGCGCCTATTCCGGGCCGGTGCCCAAAGGCGGCACCAGTAATGCAAAGGGGCTGCAGGCCCATCCGGACGTGAAGCTGCAGGCAGGGGCACCGACCGTGGACATCTACGAGGACTTCCAGTGCCCGATCTGCGGGGATCTGGAGAAGACGAATGGTGCGCAGATCCTGGCCGACGCGAAGGCCGGCAAGATCAAGTTGGTCTGGCATCTGATGACCTTCATCGAAGACAACCTGCAGAATGCACCCGCGTCGACCATTGCCGCGAACGGGCTCTACTGCGCAGCGGACGCGGGCGAGGCGGCGGCGTACCACAAGGCGACCTTTGCCGGACAGCGCTCGGAAGACGAGGAAAAGGACGGCAACACCTACACCCTCGCCGACCTCAAGAAGTACGGGCAGCAGGCGGGCATCACCGGTGCCGCGCTGACCAAGTTCAACACCTGCGTCGACGACCGCAGCTATGCGAAGTATGTCAAGGCGACGATGACCAACGCCGGCAAGGCGCGCGTCAACACCACGCCGACGGTGTTCATCAACGGCAAGCAGGTGAAACCGGGGTCCGCCGACTACGGCACCCTGCTGCAGACCCCGAACAGCTTCAACAGCATTCTGGCGAAATACGCCAAGTGACCTGCGAGTTCACGACCACGGAGTTCGGTGACGAACGAGGAACACCTGTTGCTCTGTTCCAGCGCCGAGTGGGACGAGGCCGTGCGCAGGTGGATCATCCCCTGGGTGCTCGACGGCGTCGACCTGGGCGATGACGTGCTCGAAGTCGGCCCCGGCCAGGGACTGACCACCGACGTGCTCCGCACGCTCGTGCCCCGGCTCACTGCGGTCGAGGTGCACCCGCAGCTCGCCGAAGCCCTGGCGGCGCGACTGGCCGGCACGAACGTCGAGGTGCTGTGCGCCGACGCGACCCGGACCGCGCTGCCGGCCGGCCGTTTCTCCGGCGCCATGTGCCTGACGATGCTGCACCACGGCGACAGTACGTTCCGGTCGATCCCGAGCACTTCGCCGAGCGGCTGACAGCAGCAGGCTTCGGCGCGGTGGACGTCATCACCAACGACTACGCCGTCCGGTTCCGCGCCAGCAAGGTGCCGGAGTAGGGAATCGCCGCACCGACAGAGACGTCGTTTACGCTGTCGGGCGTGACAGAGCAGATCGACTCGGGGTCCTCGAGCGTCGTCGCCCGCACCCGCTGGCAGCAACACCCCGCAATGGAGTGGATCGGGCTGGCCGCACGGCTGATCCTCGGCATCACCTACCTGGTTGCCGGCATCCTCAAGGCGCGTGAGCTGTCCCTGACCCAGATGGACACCCGGGCGTTCCAAATCCTGCCCTACGACCTGGCCAACATCTGGGGCGCGGTCATGCCGTTCGTGGAGATCCTCTTCGGGCTGCTGCTGATCGCCGGGCTGATGACCCGGATGACCGCCATCCTGGGCGGCCTGCTGATGATCGCCTTCATCATCGGGATCAGCTCCGTGTGGGCGCGCGGCATCGTCATACAGTGCGGATGCTTCGGCAACAACGGCAAGCTGCCGACGACTGCGGCATACAAATGGGACCTCCTGCGCGACGTCGGGCTGCTGATCTGCGCGGCCTGGCTGGTCAGCTGGCCGCGTAGCCGGTTCAGCGCCGACAAGGCGCTGTGGGGCTGACAATCCGGTCCCGGATGGGAACCGGCGTCAACCGCTGGTCGTTTCAAGTTCAACAAATTCCTAGCTAAGGTGACTCCATGCCACGCCCTGATGCCTCGCAGAAACTCGCGGCCAGCAAGCCGAAGGACGGACCCTCCAAGGGCCTGATCGGCGGCGTGATCGCCGCGATCCTGGTCGTCGCGATCGTCGTCGGTGTCTTCGTGACGCAGGCGAACAAGAGTGGCGCTTATTCCGGACCGGTGCCCAAGGGCGGGACCAGCGATGCGAAGGGCCTGCGGGCCTATCCGGGGGTGAAGCTGCAGGCGGGGGCGCCGACGGTGGATCTCTATGAGGACTTCCAGTGCCCGATCTGCAATGACCTGGAGAAGGCGAACGGCGAGCAGATCCTGGCCGACGCGAAGGCCGGGAAGATCAAGCTGGTGTGGCACCTGATGACGTTCCTGGAGGACAACTTCCAGAACGCACCTGCCTCCACCATCGCGGCGAACGGGCTCTACTGTGCGGCCGACGAGGGGGAGGCGGCGGCCTACCACAAGGCGAATTTCGCCGGGCAGCGCCCGGAGTCGGAAGAGGAGAAGGGTGACAGCTACACCCTCGCGGACATCAAGAAATATGGACAGCAGGCGGGCATCACCGGTGCCGCGCTGACCAAGTTCAACACCTGCGTCGACGACCGCAGCTATGCGAAGTATGTCAAGGCGACGATGACCAACGCCGGCAAGGCGGG
>NZ_RJJQ01000050.1 GCF_003724155.1 Flexivirga caeni
GTCTCAATAGTAGATCTCAACGCGTCGATGACTCTTGACCCGTCCGATCGATACCACTCGGGGTCTACTCGCGCGATCATGTATGCGGCTAGTGCCATTCCGTCGACAGAAACTGGCCGAGAGGAACTCATCGCAGCATCCGCGAGTACCGTCTTAATCCGCTTGACAAGCGTCGCGAATTCCTCGGATGTATCACCGTTCGTCTTGAACGTCGCTATGCGGGCGAGGTTTCCGTCGAATTCTGCCAACACTTCGCTCGTCCGGACCCTATGGAGTTTACGCTTCATCAGCGTACGCATCTAGTTTCGCAACATAGTAGCCGGCTAATTGTCTGACACTTGATGCCGGCGCCGCCGCCTCGCGTACTTCGTCTAGTTCATCAATTAATACTCTACGGAAGTCATCAGGAGACGCCGCGAACGCAATTCGAGAAATCCTTGGTACCGCCTCGGCAAATTCGCGCTCTAGGTCCCGCGATGGTTCACGCCACTTGAGGCTGCCAACACGATAGCTGCCCAGGAGACGCGCCTCTGCTTCCACCAACCCTGTAGCGCGGCTCCGAGAATTGATCAACTCACCTCTGATGAATTGAACAGCAACGTTAAATAGGCTGGTCACGTACGCAGAATAATCACTTAAAGGATCCGCAGGCAACCGTTCCTTTCGGCGCTGTTCGAAAACAATTTTCTCTATGTCACCATCAACGTCAACGATAATTGCGCTCTCATCAAAGAAGAGCTCGGGCCAAAATAACATCTCCTTGACGGCGTAATGGGAACGGATCGAAACATCAAAGCGGATTCCGTTGGCAATCAATCTGTGCTTCTCAAGTCCGGTCCAATAGTGAAGTTCGGGGGTTATTCCCCATTCTGTCAGCTTCTCGTCAAGGAATTCGCGCGTCCAAGGAGCGCCCTCCACATACAGCAGAAGGTCGACATCTGACAGGCTATCGGAGTACTCGTTCTGAAGGGAGCCGATGAGAATCGCGCCCCGCACCTCCTTGCATTTTGGGAGTATGCGTCGTAGGCGCCTGAGTTCACGCCGTTGGGCATCTAAATAAAAATTGTCACTTGGTTCTGTACTCATCGCACCTCCTTCATTATTTTGTGCTTTAACGCTGCGCGACCAATTACCTC
>NZ_RJJQ01000051.1 GCF_003724155.1 Flexivirga caeni
ACGCCTGGATCAACAAACCACCCGAGGAAGAACAGGAGGACCAACAACCAGCTGCTTAAGAACCGCTGGCCCCAAACATCTTGACAAATTCCGGTGCCCTGATCCATCCCGGCGTTTCCGGAGACCTTAATTTGTGAGTGCTGCCTCCGATAGGAGGGCACGTTGGCGATCGTAGTGGAACTGCTCCGCCTGGTTTGGGTCATGTCGTCGCAGTAGCTGTGCGGCGGTTCCTGGTTGTAGAACGTGACCCATTCGGCGGTCGCCAGGGACAGCTTGGCGGCCCCTGGGATCAGGGGCCGGTTGTCGACCAACTCGTTCTTGCAGTCCGAGTCCACGGACTCGGCCAGGGGGTAGCTATCGCCGACACTGCCGACCGAGGCAGCGAATACCGGGGCATCAGCGAACATACGAGCCGTCGGCCCCGCGTGGATGTGATCGTAATCCATGGATGGGGCAATGCGCAGGCCATGCTCGCTGAGCAGGGCGAGTTCAAAGTCGTCCAGTTCGTGATGTTACTGAATGGTAGATGCCGAGTGCACGCGACCTCAACGCGGCGCATCCGGAGTTTGCGCAGGTTGCTCGAGCGCCGACGCGTATACCGGGTGTAGCCAACCGAACGCTGTCGGCGCGCCGAGACGCTGACTTTGAACAGGCCCTGGCTCGCTGAGCACCCGGCACATCGGATCGACACCAGACAAGACCGTCCGCACCCACCCGGTTGCCCTGGTGATGAACTCCACTATCAGCGGTGTGGCCGGTCGATCTCGGCCGCGAAGAAACTTGCCGCAGCCTTCACAAGATCCGGTTAGCCGGTTTCAGCTCAGCGTTCTCCTTACGCAACCGCGTGACTTCCCCGCCCTCGCCAGCCGCTTGCGACGCCGCAGCCGCCTCCGGCACGCCGCAAACCCACTTACGTACGGGTTTCGGCCGAACCGATCCCCAGCAAGTCAGCCGCCTCCTTCATCGCCGCCCCCCTGCGTGTCAAGGTGAGTTGAGTCCAGTGCCCGTTAGCAAAGTTGACCCCTGCAGGGCGAGTTGAGGAACCTGATTTTTGATGAGTAGTTC
>NZ_RJJQ01000052.1 GCF_003724155.1 Flexivirga caeni
GTAGTTGCAGCGTTCGCAGAGTCCTTGGCCGTCGCGTTCGGTGGTGGCGCCGCCGGTGGCGTGGGGGCGGATGTGGTCGATGTGGCGGATCGTGCCGTTGCAGAACGGTGTGCGGCAGGTCTGGTCCCGCAATCGGATGAGGTGGGCGAGGAGCCCGGGGTAGGTGCGTGCCCTCGATTCCATGCCGATGAGGTCGCCGGTGCCGGGGTGGGTGAACAGGCGCCGGACCTGCACCCGGGTGTTCTCGTCGCTGCCGGTGGCGAGTTGTCGGGCGAGGTCGGCGGGGATCGGTCCGTATCCGGCCAGGTGGGCTGGGGTGTCTCCGGTCAGGGTGTCGACGGGCATCAGCAGGTTCACCTGCACGTTGACACCGTCGGCGGGTGTGCGGCCGGTGACGCGTTCGGTCAGGGTGTCAGCCATCACCTGCCCCTGCGACCTGGTGTCGCCGGAGTCGGCGCGGGCTGTGTTCACGGCGGTGGTGAGGGCGGCGTAGCAGGCGACCCCGTCCTTGACCGGCAGCAAAGCGGTCAGCTGGGTCATGCAGTCCGGTGCCGGCCGTAGCGTGACCCGGCGTTGCGTTTCAGCCCGGGCCCGGCGGGTGACGATCGCGGCGGGGTCGACCCGGTAGGCGTGTTCCCGGACGGCGGCTTCCAGGCGGCGGTGACTCACCACCCCCAACTGGTCGGCGACCCCGGCATCCACCACGCCCCGGTCCTTTTTCGTGAGGCATGCGGTTTCCCGGCACAAGGTGGTGGCGTCCCCTTCACTGATCACCCCGGCTGACAGCGCGGCCAGGGTGTGCGGCATTTCCTCGACGACGGCGCGCGCGAGACCCAGCAGCCGGGACCCCAAGTGGGGTGAGCACCGGCGGGCGAGTGCGACGTGTGACCCGACCAGCCGGGCGGTGTCGGCCGGGTCGATCCCGCGCGGAACATCCCGGGAGGTTTGCTGCTCGTGCAGGTGGACGGTGATCCGGGCTTGCCGGGCGGTGATCGCGTTTTTCAGTTC
>NZ_RJJQ01000006.1 GCF_003724155.1 Flexivirga caeni
CATCACCGGTGCCGCGCTGACCAAGTTCAACACCTGCGTCGACGACCGCAGCTATGCGAAGTATGTCAAGGCGACGATGACCAACGCCGGCAAGGCGGGCGTCACCGGCACCCCGACGATCTTCATCAACGGCAAGGAAATCAAGAACACGTCCACCGACTACAGCACCTTGCTGCAGACCAAGAACAGCTGGAACACCATCCTGGCGAAGTACACGAAGTGAACTGAGCGGGTCAGTCCGTCATCGCCTTCGCCGCGGTGATCCAGCGGGACAGTTCGGGCTGCCCAGGCTGCGGTTCCTCCGCCTCCCATAGCGCATTAGTGACGAGCCGCACGAAGCTCCACGCGAGCACCCGGTCCTCGTCGAGCCCGGCCGCCTCGGCCACGACACCCGCCCGTAACCGCAGGTGGGTGCGCAGGCTGTGTGCGCGCGCCGCCTCGTCCCACCGGTTCCACAGCACCGGCGCGACCGCGAACGCCCACTCGCCGGACACCGGCTTCGGGTCGATTGCCAGCCACGGCTCGCGATCGCCCGCCAGGACGTTCTCGAAGTGCAGATCCTGGTGGACGAGCCGGCCATCGCACCCGTCACGCAGCGAGCTGAGCGCGCTGGCAGCCTGCTCCGTCATACGCCGTGGGACCAGGGGAGAACCCTTGCGGCACAACGTTGTCCAGCGATCGATCGCGTCGCTCAGGCGAGTGAACTGGGGAGACGCGGGCCGGTCGAGGCGGCGCATCAGCCCGCCAATCACCTCGCACGCGTCGAGCAACGCGAGGTCATTCAGGTTGCGGTCGTGCTGCAACGGCTCGAGCAGGAGAGCCCACCGGGCAGGGTCCGCCGCGTGCAGCCGGACCGCCCCACGCCCGGCCCAGTACTGCAGGGCGAGGTGTTCCTGACGGGCCTCCTCGTGCGGCCAGGAAAGCTTCAGTACCACCTGCTCGCCGTCGCGATGACACGGTATGACGACAGCGCACACGCCGTGCCACACCGGACCGTCGGCGCGCAGCCCCCAGTGATCGGCGCACTCCCTGGCCCAGCGCGGCAGCAATCGCAGCCAGTCGTCTCCGCCCAACTCCGGCTCGGGCGGCCGTCCTTGCACGACCTCCCGGAACTCCGGTGGAATGCTCGGCGCAATGTCGTGCAGATCGGTCACCGCGCCACGTTACGTCACCAGCACCCGACCGCCGAAACGCTGGACGTGCGGACTCAGCGACACAGGCAGCCCAGACCCTGGAAGCGATATTGCATGACGTGATAGATGCTGTTGTCATCGGTCTTCCACTGGCTCACGGTCAGCGACAGGTCGTTGATCGTCGACCCCGGCATGACGAAGCTGCCGTAGAGTTGCGCGACGTGTGTCGTGTCCTGGTTGTCCCAGGACGAGGCGCCGAGCAGCAGCGGCACGCGGCGCACTGTGGACAGGTCCGCTGTCGGATGATGCAGGACGCTCGCTTCGATGCGGTACTTCGGGCCGTTGAACCACGCCCACACCCATCGGCCATGCAGATAGCGCAGCGACATCTCGCCGACGAGTTCACTCATCACCTCGTCGGCGCGACACCCCACTGCCATCTGCCGTTGGCCAATCCCCACGGCTGGTACAGCTCCGGTCGGGTCAGGTTCCAGGGCCGGACGCGGTGCAGGATCATGCCCGAGTTGCGCAGGAACTTGGTCGAGTAGACGTAGATCCAGCCGTCCGGGCCGAGGTCCCACGAGACCATCTGGAACTTCTCGTCACACGCATCCGGAGCGAAGCGAGCACCCGAATCCGTCCACGTCTCACCGTTGTCCGTGGAAGTCCAGATGCCCGACCAGATCACGTTGCCGAAGCCGCGGTTGACCACGCCATGCAGGTAGATCGTGCGACCCAGGGTGATCACGTCGCTGGGGATGATCGTTGAGATGTCGGCACCATGCGTATACGGAATGAGCTGCTTGGCGCTCGTGCCACCTGGCGCGCCGATGATCTCGGTGAGCCGGTCAGGACGCAGCCGGCGACCCCACAGACCGGTGGGGGAGCGCCAGTCCTCACCCCATTTCGGTCCGAACGTGTCGCCGAAGACGAAGAGTGTGCGTCCGTCCGGACAGCGAGCCGGTATGCCGAGATCGGCGTAGTCGACATTCCACCTGCCGGTTCGGTCCGGGTCGGTCAGGTCGCCAATCTTGGTGACTCGCAACGAAGTCGGGACGGTGTCGTCGGCGCGGGCAGCCGGGGCAAGCGACGCGGTGATCGCGGCCGCGCCCAGGCTGCCGAGCAGGGCGCGCCGGCTGGTGATCGAGCCGGACAGTGATGTGCGCTGGAACATCTGCTGATTCCTTGTCGTCGTAGTCGAGCGAGAAAACGATTTCTTGCAAGACTGCCGCGAGCTGCCGTGAGGCGTCAAGGGTCCGGGCGGTGCTGCCGTCAGTCGGCGAGTCCGGGAAAGGCACTCGGGGTTGCACCCCACCGCCACAGCTGGGCAGTGGCGTCGGTCCACAGGTGCACGACCGCGAGGAACGACCCGGCGTCGCCCCGGGTCGCGGCAATCTGGCCGGCGCATGCGTCGGCCAGGTCGGTCAGCACCTGCTGGGCGAGCTGCCGGCGCACTGCGTCGGTCGTCGGCTGCACCGGGAGTGCGTAGCCGTCCGGCTGGCCCGGCGCGTTCGTGCCGAGGGCCGCTTCCCAGGCGCTGCGGGTCGGGCTCAACGCGGTCAGCGTTGCTTTGGCCCTGGCGCGTGCCGTGACGGGCGTCTTCGCGACGATTACCTCGAACGCATAGATCGCCGCCTGCAGCGCGGGCAGAATCGCTGTGGTCTCAGCGGGTTTCGGCACGGTCGGGTTCGGCGTCGGCTGCGCGGTGCCGAGCATTTGGGCCGCCGCCCCGAACGTCACGCCGATCGCCGCGGCCATCGGCAGGTTCCGGGCCGTCAGTGACGCGAGCGTGCCGACCCCCTGGGCGGCCCCGGCCTCGAACAGGCCCAAAGGCGCTGGGGACGCGGCGCTCGTGGGCTGCGGCGCCGGCGTCATACCCTGCGTCGCCATCACGGCGATGAGACGGGTGCGCTGCGCGCGGTGCATCCGGGTCAGGCTCTGCGAGAGCGCGGGCTTGCCCTTCGCCTGCAAATGGGCGGCCATATCGAGCTGCAGGAGCAATTGGCGCAGCACCGGCTGGTCGGGCGGCGGTGACTGGGTCTTGATGCCCGGGACGTGCGGCGCGCCCTTCTTCAGCCGTATGTCGCACCCGGTCAGCCCGAATGCCGCCGCCGCCGCGACGGCGGCGGACAGGACGGTGCGCCGGCGCAGGTGGGCGCGTCGTTCGTCCGGAGGCATGCTCGCATCTTCGCATGCGGGGCGCCGGCGACCGCTGCGGCCGGGCGGGCGGCGAGGGCGCCACACTGTGAACATCATTTGACGTTTTGTGTCACCAAATGAAACGTTATGCAATGTGGCAGCGCGAAGTAACGGGCAGTGGGCCCTGGGTGAGCACGAGCCGCTCAACGCCAACGAGGTGATGAAGCGCGACGACGACGGACTCAACGTCCGCACCCGCATCGAGGAGATCTATGCGAAGGGCGGCTGGGATTCGATCCCGGCTGACGACCTGCGCGGCCGGATGCGGTGGTGGGGTCTCTACACGCAGCGGCGCGAGGGGATCCCCGGTGGCCGCACCGCCACCCTGACGCCCGAGGAGCTCGAGGCGCCGTACTTCATGATGCGGGTGCGCATCGACGGCGGCCAGCTGAGCACCGAGCAGGTGCGCGTGATCGCCAGCATCGCGCAGGAGTTCGGCCGCGACACCGCGGACCTCACCGACCGGGGCAACGTGCAGTTCCACTGGATCCGCATCGAGGACGTCCCGGAGATCTGGCGGCGGCTCGAAGCGGTCGGGCTTGAGACGACCGAGGCGTGTGGCGACTGCACCCGGGTGCTGCTGGGGTCGCCGGTCGCCGGACTCAGTGTCGACGAGGTGATCGACGTGTCGCCCGCCATCGCCGAGATCAACCGCCGGTATGTCGGAGACCCCGACCTGTCCAACCTCCCGCGCAAGTTCAAGACCTCGATCGCCTGGCTGCCCGACGCGGCGCCGGAGATCAACGACGTGGCTTTCGTCGGCGTCGAGCACCCGCGGCTCGGCCCGGGATTCGACCTGCTGGTCGGTGGCGGTTTGTCGACCAACCCGTTCCTCGCCGAACGGCTCGGAGTATTCGTCACCCTGGAACAGCTGCCCGACGTGTGGGTTTCGGTCGTGCGCATCTTCCGCGACTACGGCTACCGCCGGTCGCGCAACCGTGCTCGGATGAAGTTCCTCGTCGCGGACTGGGGGACCGCCAAGTTCCGCGAGGTGCTCGAGACCGAATACCTCAAGGCAGCACTGCCCGACGGACCGGCCGCCCCGCAGCCCACGGTCACGATGGACCACGTCGGCATCCACGAGCAGCGCGGTGGCGGAAAGTATGTCGGCCTGACCGTCGTCGCCGGCCGGCTCAGTGGCACCAAGCTCGCCGAAGTCGCGGATGCGGCCGAAGCGGCCGGGTCGCAGCGGATCCGCCTGACGCCATACCAGAAGCTGATCGTCGCCGACGTCCGCGACGACGCGGTCGACGCACTGGTCGAACGGTTGGAAGCCGTTGGCCTGAGCGCGAATCCGACTCCGTGGCGGCGCACTATCATGGCGTGCACCGGTGTGGAGTTCTGCAAGCTCGCGATCGTGGAAACCAAGGAGCGCGCACACTCGCTGCTCCCCGAACTCGAGCGCAAGCTCGCCAACCTCGCTCCGGACGACGCGATCTCGGTGCACCTCAACGGCTGCGCCAACTCGTGCGCGCGCATCCAGGTCGCCGACATCGGGCTCAAAGGCCAGATCGTCACGGATGCCGAGGGAAATCAGGTGGAAGGGTTCCAGGTGCACCTCGGCGGCCGGCTCGGGCAGCGGGCCGACTTCGGCCGCAAGCTGCGTGGGCACAAGGTGACGTCTGCCGAACTCGGCGACTACATCGAGCGGGTGACGCGCAACTTCCTGGCCGGACGCGCCGACGGCGAGAACTTCTCGGAGTGGGCCGTGCGCGCGGACGAAGCGGTGCTCCGATGAGTTTCACGGAGCGAGAACTGCGGGCGCTCGCAGCCGAAGGTGCTGCAGCGCTTACGGGTTCGCCGGCAACCGAGGTTCTGCAGTGGGCCGTCAACTCCGGGCTGCGACTCGCCATCGCTGGGTCGATGCAGGACACCGTGCTCGTGCACCTGGCCAGCACGGCGCTGCCCGGCGTCGACGTGCTCTTCCTCGACACCGGCTACCACTTCCGCGAGACCCTGCAGACGCGGGATCGCGTCGCGGCGGCATACTCCGTGCGGGTGCGGAGCATCACACCGCGCCAGACAGTCGCCGAGCAGGACGCCGACTACGGGGTCGCGCTGCACGAGCGCGACCCCGACCTGTGCTGTGCGCTCCGCAAGACGCAGCCGCTGGACGAGGTACTCGGCGAATACGACGCGTGGGCAACGGGTTTGCGCCGTGCGGAGTCCGAGTCGCGGCGTGACACGCCCATCGTGTCGTATGACGAACGGCGCGACAAGATCAAACTCGCTCCGCTCGCGGCATGGAGCGACGAGCAGGTCGCGGCGTTTGCCGAGGCGCACGACCTCATTGCCAATCCCTTGTTGTCCCAGGGTTATCCGTCGATCGGGTGCGCGCCCTGCACTCGACGGGTCGCTGCCGGCGCCGATGCTCGATCGGGACGCTGGGCGGGCACGGCCAAGACCGAGTGCGGAATCCATGTGTGAGCCGAAGGAGCACCGATGACCATCACCGATCTGCCCGCGACCGACGTGTCGCTGCGGTCGCTGGAGGCGGAATCGATCGAGATCATCCGCGAGGTGATCGCTGAATTCGACCGTCCGGCACTGCTTTTCAGTGGTGGCAAGGACTCCGCTGTGCTGTTGCATCTCGCGCGCAAGGCGATCTGGCCGGCGCCGCTGCCGATCGCGCTGCTGCACGTGGACACCGGGCACAACCTGCCCGAGGTCATCGATTTCCGCGACCGTGTCGTCGCGGAGGGAAACCACCGCCTGGTCGTGGCGTCCGTCGAGGACTGGCTGGCCGACGGCCGGCTCACCGAACGCCCGGACGGCACCCGAAACCCGTTGCAAACAGTGCCATTGCTGGACACCATCGCGTCGGAGAAGTTCGACGCGCTGCTCGGTGGCGCCCGTCGCGACGAGGACCGTGCGCGGGCCAAGGAGCGCATCTTCTCCGTGCGGGACGCGTTCGGCGGCTGGGACCCGCGCAAGCAGCGGCCGGAACTCTGGCGCATCTACAACGGCCGGCACGCCCCGGGCGAGCACACCCGGGTATTCCCGATCTCCAACTGGACCGAGCTCGACGTGTGGCGCTATATCCAGGCCGAGGACGTCGCGCTGCCGAGCATCTACTACGCCCACCAGAGGGACGTCTTCCACCGCGATGGCATGTGGCTCACCCCCGGCCCGTGGGGTGGTCCGCGTGACGGAGAATCGTTGGAAACATTGAGCGTTCGCTACCGCACGGTCGGTGACGGTTCGTGCACGGGGGCCGTGCTGAGCACGGCGACGACCGTGTCCGGGGTGATCGAGGAGATCTCGGTCAGCACGTTGACCGAGCGCGGCGCAACGCGCGCCGACGACCGGCTGTCTGAGGCTGCCATGGAGGATCGCAAGCGGGAAGGCTACTTCTAAAGATGACGACCGACACCCGGACCTCCGAACGTGACCAGCTGCGGCTGGTCATCACCGGCTCGGTCGATGACGGGAAGTCCACTCTCGTGGGGCGACTGCTGCACGACACCAAGTCGATCCTGGCCGATCAGTTCGAGGCGACCCTGCACGCGAGCCAGGGTCGTGGCGCGACCGAGTTCGATTTCGCGCTCCTCACCGACGGGTTGCGCGCGGAGCGGGAGCAGGGCATCACCATCGATGTCGCCTACCGCTACTTCGCAACTCCCCGAAGGAATTTCGTCCTCGCTGACACCCCGGGTCACGTGCAATACACCCGCAACACGGTCACCGGCGCCTCCACTGCAGAGGCGGCCGTCGTGCTGGTCGACGTACGCCGCGGCGTGTCGCCGCAGACGCGGCGGCATGCGGCCGTGCTCGCCCTGTTGCGCGTGCCGCAGGTCGTCTTCGCGATCAACAAGATGGACGCCGTCGACTGGTCGGAGGAGCGCTTCGCCGCCGTCGCCGACGACGTGCGGCAGGTCGCCGAGCGGGTAGGTCTCACGGCCACGCACATCATCCCGGTCAGTGCGCTGACCGGCGACAACGTCGCGGCGCCCGGCCCGGACTGGTATGCCGGGAGCCCCCTCCTCGACGTGCTGGAAACGCTGCCGGCGCACCAGGCTTCCGACGGCGAACCCTTCCGGTTCCCAGTGCAACTCGTGATCCGGCCACGCACCACGGATTACCCGGACTATCGCGGTCTGGCCGGCCGGGTCGCCTCGGGCACGGTGCACGTCGGGGAGACCGTCACGGCATACCCGAGCGGCAGGAGTTCGACGGTCGTCGCCATCGACGGCGCCACCGGGGAGCAGTCGCTTGCGACGGTCGGCGACTCGGTGACCGTTCGGATGGCCGACGAGCTCGACGTCGGGCGCGGTGAGGTGCTGGTCACCGGGTCGCCCATTCGCACCACGCAGCATCTGGACTCGGTCCTCACCTGGCTCGACGAGCGACCGACTTCGCCCCGGCAGCGGGTGCTGGTCAAAGTCGGCACCCGCACGACTCGCGGGTTGCTCGCGCCGCCGCACGCGGTGTGGCACGTGGACGAACTGGAGTGGCAGGACAGTTCGGCACCGTTGCAGCTCAACGACATCGGGCGCGTGCAGGTCCAGCTCGCCGAGCCGGTTGCGGTGGATGAGTACGCGACGCATCGCGGGACCGGTGCCTTCCTCGTGATCGACCCGGACACGGGCTCGACCTTGGCGGCCGGGCTCACCGGCTCCGAGTTGGGCGCGCTCGCCGGCTGAGCTCGCCGGGCCGGGGTGTCCCGAAGGCGCGACGGTCGAGGGTTCGGGACGGGAAACCGCGCCGGGGGTGTCCCGAAGGCGCGACGGTCGAGCTTTCGGGACGCACACGCCGGCGCCACCACCCGCGCGCAACGCCCCGACCTGCGCGGATGCCCTGTCCCACACCAGCCGGGTATGGTGAGACCTCCCCATCGAGAACAGCAGGAGCAGGCGAAGTATGAGCGAACCGCAATCCGCCCGCACCGAGCGCATCACCGCCGACCTGGCCGCGCTCCTGGCTCCGCTGGATCTCGTCGTCGAGGACGTCACCGTGATGCCGGCCGGCAAGCGACGCCTCGTGCGCGTGCTGGTCGACCGAGCGTTGCCGGCGAACGGCGACCCGACGGACGTCATACCGCCGCTCGACCTGGACCAGGTCGCCGAGGTGACCCGGGCGGTCAGTGACCGGCTCGACGAGACCGACGCGATGGGGGAGCAGCCCTACGTGCTCGAGGTCAGCTCACCGGGCACCGACCGTCCGCTGACCGATCCCCGCCACTTCCGCCGCAACGTCGGCCGGCTGGTCGAGGTCACAGTGCCGGGTCAGGCGGCTGTCACCGGGCGGATCACCCGCGCCGACGTTGAGGGGTTCGCGCTCGAAATCACCGGGAAGAAGGGCGCCGTGACCGAGCAGTCCTTCGGGTATGACGAGGGCCTGCGCGGCACCGTGCACGTGGAGTTCAACCGCAGCAGCGAGGCACAAGGAGAGGACGACTGATGGACATCGACATGGCCGCGTTGCGAGCGCTGGAACGCGAGCGGGACATCCCGATGGACGTGATCGTGCCGGCGATCGAGCAGGCGCTGCTGACGGCATACCACCGGGAGGACGGCACCTACCGCACCGCTCGTGTCGAACTCGACCGCAAGAGCGGCCACGTGGTCGTCTGGGCGCGCGAGGACGCGCCGGTCGACGACGAAGGCAATCGCGGGGAGCCGGGCCCGGAGTTCGACGACACCCCGACCGACTTCGGCCGGGTCGCCGCCGCCACCGCGCGCCAGGTGATCGTGCAGCGCATGCGCGACGTCGAGGACGAGGCGATCCTCGGCGACTTCCGCGGCCGCGAGGGTGATGTCGTCGCCGGCGTCATCCAGCAGTCGAGCGACCCGCACGCCGTGCACGTCGACTTCGGCACCGTCGAGGGGCTGCTGCCGTCGGCCGAGCAGGTGCCCGGTGAGCGCTACGTGCATGGGGAGCGGCTGCGCTGCTACGTCGTCAGCGTGAAGCGCGGGCCGAAGGGGCCGCAGATCATGCTGTCGCGCAAACATCCCAACCTGGTCCGCAAACTGTTCGCGCTGGAGGTGCCCGAGATCGCCGACGGCACCGTGGAGATCTCCGCGCTCGCGCGTGAGGCCGGCCACCGCAGCAAGATCGCGGTGCACGCGTCACGGCAGGGTGTCAACGCCAAGGGCGCGTGCATCGGCCCGATGGGTTCGCGGGTGCGTGCGGTGATGACCGAGCTGCGCGGCGAGAAGATCGACATCGTCGACTACTCCGACGACCCAGCGCAGTTCATCGCCGCAGCCTTGTCGCCCTCCCGTGTCGAGTCCGTGGAGATCGTCGACGACCGGGCACGCTCCGCGCGAGTCGTCGTGCCCGACTTCCAGCTCAGCCTGGCAATCGGCAAGGAAGGCCAGAACGCCCGCCTCGCGGCGAAGCTGACCGGTTGGCGCATCGACATCCGTGCGGACACCGCGGCACCCGGCGATGCCGGAGCCCCGGACTGACTGCGGTAGGCTTGTGATGAGCGGTCGCTCGCGAGGCCGCCGCAATCTACCCGTATCCTCCCCCCGGCATGCCGGGCTGCGGACCTGCGTGGGCTGCCGGACTCGCGACGAACGATCAGCATTGCTGCGGGTGGTCGCACTCGTGGGGAACGCCTCGCAACCGGTGGTTGCGGTGCTGGTCCCCGACGAGCGTGGCCGGCTGCCGGGTCGAGGGGCCTGGTTGCATCCCCGGCCGGACTGCCTGGATCTGGCGGACCAGCGGCGGGCATTTCCGCGCGCTCTGCGGCTCACCCGTGCGGTGGACCTCACGCAGGTGCGGGAGTGGATCGTGCAGCACTGACGTCCGTCATACATCCGTATGACGACACGGCTCGGACGGAGACGTCGGGGCTGGCACCAACGACCGAAGGCGGGTTTTGACGCTGATGAGCACCCGATGAGTACTCAGCGATGAAGCACCCAAACTGGCGGTTCGTGCTGCCCGGCTGACCTGGCCGGCGGACCCGGATCGCCGCAAATTCCGACAAGGAGAAGTGTGGCTAAGGTTCGGGTTCATGAGCTCGCGAAAGAGCTCGGAATGCCAAGCAAGGATCTGCTTGCCTACCTGAAGGAGCAGGGCGAGTTCGTCAAGACGGCGAGCTCGACCATCGAGGCTCCGGTGGTGCGCAAGATCAAGGAGAACCCGCCAGCCGGCGCAACATCCGGCAACGGCGGGTCCGCGGAGGCGAAGGCTCCGGCGAAGACGGCGGCACCACAGCCGCCGACCGCCCAGAAGTCGACCTCCACTACCACGACGACGGCGCCGACACCTGGCCCGCGTTCGTCGGCTACCACCACGGCGCCGAAGCCCGGCCCCAAGGCCGCCCCGCAGCCGGCTCCGGTCGAGACGCCGGCGGCATCGCCGGCCGCGGCGCGTGCACCTCAGGCACCGGCAGCTCAGGCGCCCGTGACTCAGGCACCGGCAGCGCAGGCACCGGAGGCGCCGGGCAAGGCAGCGCCACGCCCGTCGGCACCCGGCCCCCGCCCGAGCGCTCAGCCCAGCGGTGGCAGCCAGCGCCCCGGTGGCGGTCGCAGCAACGCGCCGCGTCCGGGCGCACCGCGCCCGGGCAACAATCCGTTCTCGTCCAGCCAGGGCATGCGCCAGGGTGGTCCGGCACGTCCGGGGAACAACCCCTTCGCGCCGAGCCAGGGTATGCCTCGCCCCGCACCTCGCGGCGGCAACGCCGGTGCGGCCGGCCCGCGCCCGGGTGCAGCAGCGCCGCGTCCGGGCGGACCCCGCCCGGCAGCGCCGCGTCCCGGTGGGCCACGCCCCAACCCCGGCATGATGCCCGACCGCTCGGCGGTTCGTCCCGGTGAGCGCCCGGCCCGTGGCCGCGGTGGCCCCGGCGGCGCGCCCGGTGCAGGTGGCGGCGGCCCGCGGGGTGGCTTCAGCGGCCGTCCCGGTGGCGGCGGCCGTGGGCCCGGTGGGCGCGGCGGCACGCAGGGAGCGTTCGGACGAGGCGGCGGAAAGGTCCGCGGCCGCAAGTCCAAGCGCGCCAAGCGTCAGGAGTTCGAGCAGATGCAAGCACCCACCATCGGTGGTGTGCAGGTGCCGCGTGGCGACGGCACCACCGTGGTGCGCATGCGCCGCGGTGCGTCGCTCACCGATTTCGCCGACCGCATCGACGCCAACCCGGCGTCGCTGGTGACGGTGCTCTTCCACCTCGGCGAGATGGCTACGGCCACCCAGTCGCTGGACGAGGACACCTTCGCGTTGCTCGGGTCCGAGCTGGGCTACGACATCCAGATCGTCTCGCCCGAGGACGAGGAGAAGGAGCTGTTCAACTCTTTCAACATCGACCTCGAAGCGGTGGAGGACGAGGAGAACCTGCAGCCGCGGCCGCCGGTGGTGACCGTGATGGGGCACGTCGACCACGGTAAGACGCGACTGCTGGACGCCATACGGCACGCGGACGTGCAGTCCGGCGAGGCCGGCGGCATCACCCAGCACATCGGCGCCTACCAGGTGCACGTCGAGCACGAGGGCAACGATCGAGCGATCACCTTCATCGACACGCCGGGTCACGAGGCGTTCACCGCCATGCGTGCTCGTGGTGCGAAGGTCACCGACATCGCCATCCTGGTGGTGGCCGCCGACGACGGTGTCATGCCACAGACGGTGGAAGCGCTCAACCACGCGCAGGCCGCCGACCTGCCGATCGTGGTGGCCGTCAACAAGATCGACGTCGACGGTGCCAACCCGGACAAGGTGCGCCAGCAGCTGACCGAGTACAACCTGATCGCCGAGGAGTATGGCGGCGACACCATGTTCGTCGAGGTCTCGGCCAAGCAGGGTAAGAACATCGACGGCCTGCTCGAGGCAGTCCTGCTGACCGCCGACGCGGCGCTCGACCTTCGGGCCAACCCCGACCGGGACGCGCAAGGCGTCGCGATCGAGGCCAACCTGGACCGCGGTCGCGGTGCGGTGGCCACGGTGCTGGTCCAGCAGGGCACACTGCGCATCGGTGACGGCATCGTCGCCGGCACGGCGCACGGCCGGGTCCGCGCAATGCTCGACGAGCACGGCAACAACGTCGCGGAGGCAACACCGTCGCGTCCGGTCCAGGTCATGGGTCTGGCGTCCGTTCCCCGGGCGGGTGACACCTTCGTGGTGGCCCCCGACGACCGCACCGCGCGCCAGATCGCCGAGAAGCGGGAGGCCGCCGACCGGCAGGCTGCGCTGGCGAAGGTGCGCAAGCGGATCAGCCTGGAAGACCTTAACCAGCAGCTCGAGGCGGGCAAGATCGAGACCCTCAACCTCATCCTCAAGGGTGACGTGTCGGGTTCGGTCGAGGCGCTCGAGGACGCGTTGCTGCAGATCGACGTCGGCGACGGCGTGGACCTGCGGATCATCGACCGCGGTGTCGGTGCCATCACGATGAACAACATCAATCTTGCGGTCGCCTCGGACGCGGTGATCATCGGCTTCAACGTGCGAGCCGAGGGTCAGAACGCCGAGTATGCCGACAAGGAGGGTGTCGAGATCCGTTACTACTCGGTGATCTACCAGGCCATCGAGGAGATCGAGCAGGCGCTGAAGGGCATGCTCAAGCCGGAGTTCGAAGAGGTCGAGCTCGGCACGGCGGAGATCCGCGAGATCTTCCGGTCCAGCAAGTTCGGCAACATCGCCGGTTCGCTGGTCCAGTCCGGGGAGATCAAGCGCGGCTCGAAGGCGCGGATCACCCGGGGCGGCACGGTCGTGTCCGAGAACGTCGAGGTCGCCGGGCTGCGGCGTTTCAAGGACGACGTCACCGAGGTCCGCGAGGGCTACGAGTGCGGTATCAACCTCGGTTCGTTCAACGATCTGCAGATCGGTGATCTGATCGCGACCTACGAGATGCGCGAGAAGCCGCGGGCGTAAGCCTGATCGAGCGGCACACTTCCGCATCGAGCGGTACACAAAATCGACCGGATTTTGTGTACCGCTCGATGCATTGGTGTGCCGGTCGATCAAAGGATCGGCGGTCTGCCAGGCTGGGACCATGCGATTCGGACTGGTGGGCACCGGATATTGGGCACGCGAGACGCACGGCCCCGGCATACGGGCAGCGGGTGAGGACCTGACCGGGGTCTGGGGCAGGGACCCGGCGAAGACGGCGCAACTTGCGGAACACCTTGGCATCGAAGCGTTTCCGAGCTACGAAGCGTTGCTGGAGGCCGTCGACGCGGTGTCGTATGCCGTGCCGCCCGATGTGCAGGCACCCCGGGCGCTGCGTGCCGCCGAGGCTGGCAAGCACCTGCTCCTGGACAAGCCGGTCGCGCTCGACGTGGCTGCCGCACGGGAGTTGCGCTCCGCTGCGCACGCCTCCGGAGCACGATCCGTGGTGTTCTTCACCGCCCGCTTCACCGACGAAACCCGTTCGTGGCTCGACAAATTGGCAACTCGCGACGACTGGCGTGGGTCCTGGACCGAGTGGGTCGTGGCCAATCAGCGTCCGGACAGTCCCTACAAGGACTCGCCGTGGCGGCAGCGGGAGGGAGCTCTCTGGGACATCGGCCCGCATCTGCTGGCGACGCTGATCCCCGCACTCGGCCCGGTGGTGTCGCTGGTCGCGGTGCCGGGTGTCGGGGACGGCGTTCACCTGACGCTCACCCATCGGCAGGGAGCGGTCAGCACGGCGACGCTGGCGCTGTGGGGACCGCCCGCGGCATGCACCTGGGGGATGCGGGTCTGGGGTGACGAGGGCGTCAGCCCGGCTCCCAACTCGACCACTCCGGCCGTGACGGCGCTGGAGGTGGCGGCCCGTGAGCTCGTCACCACCGTCGCGGAGAGCGCTGAACATCCGCTCGGCCTGGACTTCGGAGTGCAGATCGTCGAACTGCTCGCCGACGCGGCGGCGCAGCTGGGACGGCAGGAGGACAGTCGTGACTGATTGGTCGGTCGTGCGGTGCTCAGGTGGCGCCTACTACGAGACGAAGTGGTTCGTCTGGGGGTCTTTTAAGGCAATTCGCCTGGGACCCAAGCGTATTCAGCGCTGCCCGGTTCATCACAAATTCGAGATGACCGAGCGGGTGCGCAAGGACGAACTGACGTCGGAGATCCAGCAGGAGGCGTCGCAGCATCGCGACAGCGGGATCATCTGAGCCTCAAGCGCCCATCGTCAGCACGATCTTGCCGAAGCTCTCGCCGGCTGCCACCCGGGCGAACCCGTCGCGTGCTTCGGCAAGTGCGAGTTCTGCGTCGATGACCGGCGAAATGCCTTGCCGGTCCACCAAATCCACCAGCCGTCGCAGTTCGCCGATCGTCCCCATGGTGGAGCCGACCACGCGCAGCTGCTTGAAGAAGATCTTGGTCAGCTCGGCCCTCGCGGGCGCGTCCCCGGAGGTCGCCCCGCAGATGACGATCGTGCCGCCGGGGTTGAGCGAATTGACCGAGTGCGACCAGGTCGCCGCTCCCACCGACTCCATAACGGCGCTGACGCGTTCGGGCAGCCGCTCCCCGCTGGCGAATGCGCGATCGGCCCCGAGGGCGACGGCGCGCTGACCGCGCTCCGCATCGCGCGACGTGACCCACATGCGCAGCCCGGCGGCCGACCCGAGCTGCACCAGCGCGGTCGCCACTCCGCCGCCGGCGCCCTGCACCAGCACCGTGTCACCGGGGGAGACGCCGGCGTTGCTGAAGAGCATCCGGTATGCCGTGAGCCATGCCGTCGACAGCGATCCCGCCGTCGCCCAGGACATCCCCTCGGGCTTGGGGACGAGATTGCTGCTGGGCAGCACCACCTGCTCGGCGCACGTCCCGTCATACAGTTCCGAAAGCAGGGACCGACGCGGGTCTAGCGTCTCGTCGCCGGACCAGCCGGGGCTCGCAATCACGCTGTGCAGGATGACTTCCCGGCCGTCATCGGTCACTCCGGCGCCGTCGCAGCCGAGGATCATCGGCAGCCGGTCGGCCGACAGACCGACCCCGCGCAGCGACCAGACGTCGTGGTGGTTGAGGGCGGCGGCCCGCAGCCGCACCCGGGTCCAGCCGTCGGGCACTTGGGGGTCGGGGCGTTCCCCGATCTCCAGCGCGGACAGTGGGTCGTCGGGGGAGATCCGGGCGGCATACGCAGCGAGCATGACAGCAGCTTACGAGGCCGGCGTTCCGCGCAGCAGCCACCAGCGGGCGACAAGGCCGGCGAGCAGCGCCCAGAAGGCCGACTCGATGCCGGCGATCGTCGTGCCGGACGCGGTGATCACCAGGGTGATGACAGCTGCTGTCGCCTCCGCCGGACGGGTCGCGCCGGTGAGTGCGCCCCGCAGCGCGCCGGTCAGCGCCCCGAGCAACGCCAGCCCGGCGACCGTCTCGACGACGCCGTTCGGTGCCAGCGTGACCAGCGTGGTGAGCGCCGCCGACGACAACCCGAGCACCAGGTAGGTCCCGCCGCTGGAGGCGGCGGCGATCCAGCGGCGTGCGGTATCCGGGCCGGCGGCGAGCGCCGCACTGATTGCTGCCAGGTTGATCGCGTGACCGCCGGCCGGGGCAGCGAGCACCGTCCCGGCCCGGTCACCAGCATGCTGGGCCGCCACTGCACGGTGTAGCCGAAACCACGCATGACAGCGACCCCGGGAATGTTCTGGGATGCCATCGTCACGACGAAGAGCGGGAGCGCGATGCTCGGCACCGCCTGGACCGACAGGTGCGGCACGACGGGTGCGACGGTCGGCAGGATCCGGTGTGCCGTGGCACAGCCTACTTCATCAACTGATCAGCCCCAGTTCGCCAGATCGGTGATGCAGAACGGATGACCCGCCGGATCGAGCAGCACGGTCCACCGGTCCCCGCCGGGCTGCTCCTCCGGCCGGGTCGCACCGAGCTCCACGCACCGGGCCGCTGTGGCCTCGACGTCCGTCGCGGCGAGGTCGAGGTGGAACTGCTTGTGTCCGTCGTCGGGCCAGGACGGCCGCCGGTAGTCGGGTGTCTGGCCGAAGCCGAGCCGCCGGCCGTCCTGCTGCAGCATGGCGTAGCCATCGCCCTGGTAGGCGATCGGCCAGCCAAGTACGGCGCTGTAGAAGGTCGCCATCGTCGCGGCGTCGTCGCAGTCGATGCTGACCATGCCGATGGCGGCGGTCGGTGTGGCGTTCTCGGTCATCTGCGTGCTCCTGGGTCGTTGCCGGTCTGGCCTGTCCGACCATGCTCCTACGCTGCTCGTATGCCGACTAGGACAAACGCGACACGCGACGGGATCCTGCTGGATCCGCAGCGGTTCGCCGAGCACGCGGCGTTGTCCCGGCCCTCGTGCCATCCGGCACTGAACACCTGGGTCGAGAACTACTGGACCGTCCGGTGGACGCTGCGCGCGGGTGCGTCATACAGCCCGTCGCTGGTGCCGATCGCCCAGGCGAACCTCACGGTGGAGTCCGGCGGTAGCACCCGGGTCGGGGCCGACGGCCCGGGCGTCTTCCTGACCGGGGTGGTCAGCGCCCGCCGCTTCGACGTGCACCTGTCGGGCACCGGTGGTATTGCCGGGGTGAAGTTCCGGCCGGGTGCCCTGACAGCGCTCACCGGTGTCGATGCGACCCGATTAAGGGACCGGGTTGTGCCCGCCCGCGTCTTCCTGGCCGACGTGGACCAACTTGCCGATGTGCGAGCCGGCTCGGCGGAGCTGGCCGAGCGGTTCGACGGCTTTCTCATGCCGTTGGCGCGCCGGGCCGATCCCGCCGAGCTGGACACGCTGGCGGCGGTCATCGCGACCCTCGAGGCGTCCGAACCGTCAATGTCCGCAGCGGATCTGGCCGATCGGTGTGGGATCGGGCTGCGTTCGCTGCAACGGCTCTGCCGGCACTACGTCGGTGTGGGTCCGCAGTGGCTGGTCGCCCGGGCACGCGTGCACACCGCGATCGCCCGCCTGCACGCCGGCGACGTCGGCACGCTCGCCGGTCTCGCGGTCGAGCTGGGCTGGTTCGACCAGGCACACATGGGCAGGGACTTCGCGGCGCTGGTCGGCGAGCCGCCTGCTACCTACCGTCGACGGGCCGGCCGAGACCCGTAGCCCGGCTCAGGCGCTGTCGATCCGCGGCATGATCATCACCGGGACGGGAGAGGCGCGCATGATCCGCGACGCTGCCGAGCCGAGGAACACCTGCTGGTGGATCGCGGCGGCACCGGAACCGAAGAGCATCAGATCTCCCGGGTCCCACCCGACGCTCTCGACGGTGGTCGGCCAGTCGGTGCCGGATCCGAGACCCACCTCGACGGGGACACGCGTGCGGAGTGTCTCGCAGACCTCGGTGAGCTGTTCCTCGATGCGGCCGCGAGTGCGCAGCCACCAGTTGTGCACCACGAGGTGCTCGGCGTCATTCGATTCGATCGTCCCGGTGAAGGCCGACACGTCCCGCACCGCGAAGGAGACGATCCGCAACGGCACGCCCCACGAGTCGGCGAGGCCGGCGGCCGACTCGATCAGCCCGCTCCGGTCCGCCCGTCCGCCATACGCCACGGTGAGGCGGGTGATCCCCAGCGAACCGGCGCGATAGCCGCGCGGGGCGATCGCAACCGGTATGGCGGCAGTGTGCACGAGCCGTTCGGTCACGCTGCCGAGAGTCACTCGTCCCAGCAGTCCGGACGACGACGACCCCACGGTGATCACGCTCGGGCGATGCTCCTGTGCTGCCAGGGCAAGCCCCTCGGGGATCGACCTTGCCTGTTCCACCTGAGTACGCACCGCAGCGGCGGTAGCCAGCCGGTCGGTCGCGTGGTGCAGCGCCTGGTCCGCCTGCACCGCGAGGTAGTCGATGTATTCGTCCTCGATCGGGTCGGCCTTGGCGGGCAGCCGCCGTTCCAGCACGGCCACCGCAAGGATGTCCTCGCCAGTGGTCCGCGCGATCTGCGTCGCGAGTTCGACCGGCGCCGGATTCTGCCTGCTGGCGCTGAATCCGGCGAGGATCGTCACGACGTCAGCTCCGCGTTCGCCCGAGCCACGACGTGCGTCACCGGGAGGCGATGCTCAGCGCGGGCCCGGTCCACCACGTCGAAGCGCTCCCAGACGGAGTCCTCCGGGGGCAGCGTGGCGATGACGATCCGGTCGGGGCCGAAGGCCGAGACAGCCTCGGCGAGCGCGTGCAAGGGGCGGTAGTCGCCGAGCGCCCCTTCGGCGGTGAAGTTCTCGTCGTGCAACACGGCGAGCGTGCGTGCAAGGCGCTCCGTCGCGATGCGCGTCGTCTCGTCCCAGACGTCGAGCGGGCCATGCGTTCCGGCTGCGCCCGTTTCGATGGGGCTGACAGGCACCACGACCTGGAACCGGGTATTGCCGTCCGCGCCGATCCGGCGCAACTCGGTGCGCAGTTCTTCGGACTCGACCGTCTGGTTTGCGAGCACGAGCACACGCTCCGCAGCCGTCTCCGGAAGCGTCGCATCCGGCGGGGCGGGCCGCGAAGCGATGAAGAACTTGTTCGCGAAGAAGAGCACGATGACCACGACCCAGGCGCCAAGGCTCAGGAACAGTTGCGATCGAGTCTCGGACTCGACCCCCATCTGGATGAGGATCGCGAGGATCGCCACGATCGTCAGGATCGACAGGACCGGGAAGAGCCACATCTTCACCGTGAGATCTGCGCCGCCGCTGCGGAACCGGAGCACCGTCTGCGAGATGCAGATGAGCAGGTAGACGAACAGAATGATGGCGCCGGAGGAGTTGAGCAGGAACGCGAAGATCGTGCTCTCCCAGAAGGCCGCCGCGATCACGCAGACAAACCCGATGGCCGAGGAGGAGATGATCGCCATCGCGGGCACTCCGCGCCGAGTCACCTCCACCAGTTTGGCCGGCGCCTCGCGCCGGGCGGCCAGGACGAACAGCATGCGGGAGGCGGTGTACATGCCCGAGTTGAGGCAGCTGAGGACAGCGGTGAGGACGACGGCGTTCATGATGTGGTCGGCGTAGGGGATGCCCATCTCTTGCATCGCCGCGACGAACGGCGACGCGTCACCGATCGAGTTCCACGGCAGGATGGTGACGAGCAGGAACGACGAGCCCACGAAGAACACCGCGATGCGCGCGATCACCGAGTTCGCGGCCCGGGCGACGGCACGCTCGGGGTCCTCCGACTCGGCTGCGGCGATGGTGGCGATCTCGGCGCCGACCATGGAGAAGATCACCGTCACGACGCCCACGGTGACGGCCATCGGCCCCTTGGGGAAGAAGCCGCCGTGGGAGGTGAGGTTGGAGAAGTCCATCGAGTGACCCGGCCACAGGCCGATCACGAAGAACGCGCCGAGCGCGATGAACACCAGGATGGTCGCCACCTTGATGCTGGCGAACCAGTATTCGAATTCACCGAACGAGGAGACCGAGAACAGATTCGTCGTGGTCATCGCGAACAGCAACAGCAGGGAGGTCAGCCACAATGGTGCGTCGGGGAGCCAGAACTGCACGATCTTCGCGCCCGCGATGGCCTCGAAGCCACAGACGACCACCCAGAAATACCAGTACAGCCAGCCCATGGAGAAACCGGCCCAGTTGCCGAGCGCCGCGCGGGCATAGTCGGAGAATGAGCCCGTCGACGGGTTGGCAACCGCCATCTCGGCAAGCATCCGCATCACCATGATGACCAGCACGCCGGCCAGTGCATAGGTGATGAAGGTGCCCGGCCCGGTCGCGCCGATCACGGTCTTCGAGCCGACGAACAGACCTGCTCCGATGACACCACCGATCGCGATCATGGTGAGCTGGCGTTGGCTCAGGGCTTTCTTCAGTGCTGGCGATTCCGCCATCGGACCCTCCTCGGTACGGACCGCCCGGGGTAGCGGACCGGATTCGATGTATGCGATGAACAGCGCACGACGTGACGGCGTCGTGATTGCCGAGAATTCCCTGCCTCGGCAGAATGTCAATCGATTTAGGCACAACCGTTACCAAACCGTTGGGGAGCGCGGCCGCGGCGGACGGCGCCGACTACCGTTGCCGGGGTGACCGAACACCTGATGCTGCTCGCGCCCTCCGGCAACCGGGTGTATGCCGCCGACGCGCCACGACTTGCTGCGGCCGAACTCCGAGCTTTGACAGTGGGTTTCGGGCTTGCTGAGCCCGATGTCCTGACGACCTGCATCGCAGGGGTCGACTACCTGTCGCTGCGTACGGGGGACGAGCTGACCTCGTGGGAGGTGCGCGTGCTGTCCCAACTGTCTGCGGCATACGCCCTCTACCGGCGGGAGGGTGACCTGCTGGCCCCGGTCGCGCTGCAGCATCCCGACCGCTACCCGAGCGACCTGGTGACCATTCAGAAATACCAGGGCAAGACCAACGAGCAGTGGACCCGGCTGCTGCTCAACGTCACCGCCGCGGCGACCGCCACCCCCGACCGGCTGCTGGACGGCACGCTGCGGGTGCTCGACCCGATGTGCGGCCGCGGCACGACGCTCAACATCGCCCTGTCGCTCGGGCTGGACGTCACCGGTGTCGACCTGGACAGCAAGGACTTCCAGGCATATTCGGCGTTCATCAAGACCTGGATGCGGCAGCACCGGCTGAAACACTCCGCCGACGAGAGCAGCTTGCGCACCGATGGGCGGGGGCGTGGGCGGCAGCTGCGGATCGAGGTGGCGGCGTCCAAGGACGACCACAAGGCGGGGCGGACGCAGCGCGTCATCTACCTGTCGACCGACACCACCGACCTGGACGGGCTGATCCGGCCGCGCAGCGTCGACGTGATCGTGACCGACACGCCGTACGGCGTGCAGCACGGCTCGCACGGTGACCGGCTCGCGCGCAGCCCGCTCGATCTGCTCGACCGCGCACTGCCCGAGTGGGTGCGGACCTTGCGCACCGGTGGCGCCGTCGGACTGTCCTACAACCGGCATGTCGCTCCGCGCGATGAACTCGCCGCGCTGCTCGTCACGCACGGTCTGACACTGGTGGACGGCGACCCCGACGCGTTCCGGCACCGCGTCGACGCGTCGATCGACCGCGACCTGCTCGTCGCCCGCAAAGGCCGGTGACCTTAGGGTGGTGCGTTGCCACATGACGACACACCACGCCAGGAGGACGACGATGGCTGACCCGGCACGCGCCCGCAAGATCGCCGAGCGCACCAAGACCCTTGTGGCCGACTTCGTCGAGCGACGCGTCAAGGACGAACGCCTCGGCTTCGTCACCATCACCGACGTGCGGGTCACCGGTGACCTGCAGCACGCGTCGGTCTTCTACACCGTTTTCGGATCCGACGAAGAACGCGCGAACACCGCTGCAGCGCTTGAGGATTGGCGTGGTCGCATCCGGTCGCACGTCGGCAAGGGCCTCGGCATCCGGCTGACGCCGTCGCTGGAGTTCATCCCCGACGCCATCCCCGAGGGTGCCGCCCACATCGAGGAAGCGCTCAAGGCGGCTCGCGAACGCGACGAAGAACTCGCGCAGAGCAAGGCCGGCGCGTCATACGCCGGGGACGCCGATCCCTACAAGAAGGCCGACGACGCCGAATGACGGCCGATGGCCTGCTGCTGGTTGACAAGCCGGCCGGCTGGACCAGTCACGACGTGGTGGCCCGCACGCGGCGGCTCACGCGGACCCGCCGCGTCGGGCACGCGGGCACGCTGGACCCGATGGCCACCGGGGTGCTCGTGCTCGGCATCAACCGGGCGACGAAATTGCTGACCTACCTGGTGGGTTGCGACAAGACCTACACCGCGACGATCAGGCTCGGGCAGTCGACCGTCACCGACGACGCAGAGGGTGAGATCACCCAGGTGTATGACGCGAGCGGTCTTTCGTCCCAAGCGATTTCGGCCGCTGCTGGACGGCTGACCGGCGACATCCTGCAGGTCCCGAGCGCGGTCAGCGCGATCAAGGTCGACGGGGTGCGGTCCTACGCGCGGGTGCGCGGTGGCGACGAGGTGAAGCTGGCGGCGCGGCCGGTGCGGGTGAGCCGTTTCGCCATACAGGCCGAGCGCGCGGTGGGCGAGCTGCGCGATCTCGACGTCGAGGTGGAGGTCTCCTCTGGCACCTACGTGCGGGCGCTCGCCCGCGATCTGGGCGAGGCGCTCGGCGTCGGCGGCCACTTGACGGCGCTGCGGCGCACGCGGGTCGGCAGCTACACGCTGTCGATGACGCACTCGCTCGACGAGCTGACCGCGCTCGCGGAGCGCGAGGAAGCGCTGCCGATCCAGCCGATGGCCGACGCCGCCGCGCGGCAGTTCCCGGTTCGCCGGATCACCGAGCAGGAGGCGGTGGACCTGCGGCACGGCAAGCGGCTGGCGGCGGAGCCCGAGCATCCGGACCTCTCGGCCGCGATCTGCGGCAACGAGCTGGTCGCGTTACTGGACGAGACCGGGCCGCTGGCGAAATCGCGCGTAGTCTTTCCTTTCTGACCGAGACCACATGCGACTGAGTCGCGGATAGGTCTATGCTCGGGCACCATGGCAACCGTCACGTCATCCGAGGCCACCGGCATGGGCCGCGTACGCGCGATGCTCGCCGATTTCACACCGGCAGAACGCCGTTCGGTCTTCGGTATGGCGATGGCTGTCGCCGCACTGCACGTGCTCGGCTGGGGCACGCTGCTCTTCGTCATCGCGCCGCAGCACCTGTCGATCGGCGCCGACACCGCACACGCGCAGGCCTACGGGGTCGGGCTGGGCATCACGGCATACACCCTCGGGATGCGGCACGCCTTCGACGCCGACCACATCGCCGCAATCGACAACACCACCCGCAAGCTGCTCTCGGACGGCAAGCGGCCGATCTCGGTCGGCTTCTGGTTCTCCCTCGGCCACTCCAGCGTCGTCTTCGGCCTGTGCTTCCTGCTCGCCCTCGGCATGAAGGCGCTCGCCGGCCCCGTCGAGAACGACAACTCGACCCTGCACGCGATCACCGGGGTGATCGGCACGTCCGTGTCGGGCGCGTTCCTGTGGATCATCGGCATCCTCAACCTGATCGCCCTCGTCGGCATCGTCAAGGTGTGGCGCCGGGCCCGGCAGGGTGACTTCGACGAGGACGCGCTGGAGCGGCACCTCAACTCCCGCGGGTTCGTCAACCGCATCCTCGGCGGCCTGACCAAGTCGGTCACCAAGCCGTGGAACATGTACCCGATCGGCTTCCTCTTCGGGCTGGGCTTCGACACCGCCACCGAGGTGAGCCTGCTGGTGCTCGCCGGGGGAGCGGCGGTGTCGCTGCCCTGGTACGCCATCCTCACGCTGCCGGTGCTGTTCGCCGCGGGCATGAGCCTCCTCGATGCCGCAGACGGCGTCTTCATGGCCAAGGCATACCGCTGGGCGTTCGCGAAGCCGCTGCGCCGGCTCTACTACAACGCCACGGTGACCTGGCTGTCGGTGTTCGTGGCGCTCGTCATCGGCAGCATCGAGTTGTGCTCGGTGCTGTCCGACCGCTTCGACCTGACGCACGGACCGATTGCCGCCATTGGCTCGGTCAACCTGGACGGCGTCGGTTTCGTGATCGTCGGTGTCTTCGTGGTGACCTGGCTGCTCGCCCTCGTCGGGTGGCGCGTCATGCGCCTGTCGGAGAAGGATTTCGCCGCGGGCTAAAGTTGCGGCCGTGATTCTCATTCAGAACAGGCACGGCGGGCTTGGGATGCGTTCGCGTCGCAGGGAGCTTGCGACCGGCGCCGCGGGCGCAGAGTAAGCCCCGGCCGTGCTGAGCTTCTCCACGCTGACCGACATCCCCGCCGACTTCGGCGCGAGCGTGGTCACCGTTGGCAACTTCGACGGGGTTCACCGCGGCCACGCGGCATTGCTGCACGAGGTCGTGCAGCGCGCGACGGCTCGCGGCATACGGTCCTGCGCGGTGACCTTTGAGCCGCACCCGCTGCAGGTGCTGCACCCGGACCGGGCGCCCGAACTCATCGCCTCCACGACCAGCCGCTACGAGCGGCTCGCCGCAACGGGTCTGGACGCCGTCCTGGTCCTGGAGTTCACCGCCGAACTCGCGGCAATGACCCCCGAGGAGTTCGTGCGCGATGTCTTCGTCGATGGACTGCACGCGGCCGAGGTCGTGGTCGGGCGGGACACCCGCTTCGGCGTCAAGAACTCCGGCGACGTCGACACCCTGCGGCAACTCGGTCAGCAGTTCGGCTTCGCCGTGGACGTGCTGCCCGATGTCGGCGAGGACCACCGTATCTCTTCGACCGACGTGCGGCGCGCGCTCGCCGACGGCGCGGTCGACGTGGCCGCACGCGCGCTCGGGCACGTGCACGACGTGCGTGGTGTCGTCGTGCGCGGTCTGCAACGCGGCCGCGAACTCGGCTTCCCGACGGCCAACCTCGGCCCGAAACCGGAGGGCCTGGTGCCCGCCGACGGCGTGTATGTCGGGTGGCTCGTGCGGGAGGACACGGCGCGCGACGACGCCGAGCACCGGATGCCCGCGGCGATCTCGGTCGGCACCAACCCGACCTTCGACGACGTGCCGGAGCGCACGGTCGAGGCCTACGTGCTGGACCGGGACGACCTCGACCTGTATGACGAGACGGTCCGCATCGAGTTCGTCCGGCGGCTGCGCGGCAACACCAAGTTCGACTCGATCGACGCGCTGATCACCCAGATGCGTCGCGACGTGGCACAGGCGAGGGAGATCTGCCGGACCCGCTGACCCGTTGCGTCGGGTGGATCCGAACCGGCGGGTAGTCTCGCTGCCATGACCAAGTCGCTCACCGAAGAGCACCCTGACCTGGCCGTCGTCGAAGGCCGCGCCACCTCCGTCGCGCACCTCTTCGTCGACCGCGTAGCCAAGACTCCGACCCGGGAGGCCTACCGCTATCCGGTGGGGGAGCAGTGGAAGTCGATCACCTGGAGCGAGGTCGATCGCCGCGCCCGCGACATGGCCGCCGGTCTCGTCGCGCTCGGCGTTGCACCGGAGGACCGGGTCGCCGTGGCGAGTTCGACGCGCCTGGAGTGGGCGCTGGCCGACCTGGCGGTCATGCTCTGCGGCGCCGCGACGACGACGATCTACCCGTCCACGACGGCGGACGAGGTGCTGTTCATCACCTCCGACTCGGGCAGTGTGGTCGTCTTCGCCGAGAACGACGAGCAGGTGGCCAAGCTGCGCGGCGGCCGCGACGTCATACCGAACGTGACGAAGGTCGTGCTGTTCGACGGCGACGGTGACGGCGACTGGGTCGTCGGTCTGGCGGAACTCGAGCGGGCGGGGGCGGCATACCTCGCCGAGCACGGCACGATCATCGAGGAGCGGATCGCCGGGCTGACGCCGGACTCGCTCGCGACGCTCATCTACACGTCGGGCACCACCGGGCGGCCCAAGGGCGTCCGGTTGCCACACGACGCGTGGACCTACGAGGCCGCCGCCGTCGACTCGGTGCGCATCCTGACCGAGGACGACCTGCAATATCTGTGGCTGCCGCTCGCGCACGTCTTCGGCAAGGTGCTGCTGACGCTGCCGTTGCAGATCGGTTTTCCGACCGCCATCGACGGTCGCGTCGACAAGATCGTCGAGAACCTGCCGATCGTGCGACCCACCTGGATGGGTGCCGCGCCGCGCATCTTCGAGAAGGTCTACGGCCGGATCACCATGATGATGGCCGGCGAAGGCGGCGTGAAAGCCAAACTCTTCGACTGGGCCAGCGGCAATGCCCGCAAGGTCGCGGCTGCCCAGGCGGCCGGTCACTCGGTGAGCCCGCTGCTCGCCGCACAGCACGCGATCGGCGACAAGCTCGTCGTCCACAAGATCCGGGCACGCTTCGGCGACCGGGTGCGCTTCTTCATTTCCGGCTCCGCCGCGCTCAACCAGGATGTCGCACGCTGGTTCGACGCGATGGGTATGCCGATCCTCGAGGGCTACGGCCTCACCGAGACATCGGCGGCCAGTTGCGTGAACCGGCCGGACGCCAACGTGGTCGGCACCGTTGGGTGGCCGGTGCCCGGCACACAGGTGAAGATCGCCGACGACGGCGAGGTGCTGATCAAAGGCCCCGGCGTCATGCAGGGCTACCGCGGCCTGGACGACGTCACCGCCGAGACCCTGGTCGACGGATGGTTCCACACCGGCGACATCGGTGAAGTGCTGCCGACCGGGCACCTGCGCCTCACCGACCGCAAGAAGGACCTCTTCAAGACGTCCAACGGAAAGTATGTCGCGCCGAGCCTGATCGAGGCGACCTTCAAGGGCATCTGCCCCTTCGCCTCGCAGTTCGTGGTCGAAGGCGACGGCCGCAAGTTCGTCTCCGCGCTGATCACCCTCGACGAGGAGGCGGTGACCGAGTGGGCGGCCACCCACGGCATGCAGGGCGCCGACTACCGCACGATCGTCACGTCCGACGCCGTGCGTGAACTCGTGCAGGGCTACGTCGACGAACTCAACCTCGGGCTCAACCGCTGGGAGCAGATCAAGAAGTTCATCATCCTGCCCCGCGACCTGACCGTCGAAGACGGCGAGATCACGCCCAGCCTCAAGCTCAAGCGCCCCGTTGTCATCCGCAAGTTCAAGGACGAGCTCGACGGTCTCTACGACTGAGTCTTTTGGCTCGACTTCTCGCACGGCAGCTGGGCGCCGACGCTCGCAAGCTCGCGGGGCGCCCGGCTGCCGTGGCCGTCGTCTCGCGGGGGTCCGCTTGGGCACGTGGCGTTTCGTCCGGGAGGGCTCTCGCCATACCCTGGACTCCATGGCAGGTGAGTCACTCTTTCCCGCGCTGGAGCCGTTGCTGGAGCGGGTCAGCAAACCCATCCAGTATGTCGGCGGTGAACTCAACTCCACCGTCAAGGACTGGGACTGTGGCGGTTTCGGGCCGGGCGGCCAGGAGCAGACCGTCCGGTGGGCGCTGATGTATCCCGACGCCTACGAGGTCGGACTGCCCAACCAGGGCGTGATGATCCTCTACGAGGTGCTCAACGAGCGCCCGGACACCATCGCCGAGCGGTCGTATGCCGTGTGGCCCGACCTGGAAACCGCGATGCGCAAGGCCGGCGTCCCGCAGTTCACCGTGGACGCGCACCGCGCGATCCGCGACTTCGACGTCTTCGGCCTCTCGATGTCCACCGAGCTCGGCTACACCAACATGCTCACCGCGATCGACCTGGCCGGCATACCGCTGCACGCGGCCGACCGCACCGACGACGACCCGATCGTGCTGATGGGCGGGCACGCGTCGTTCAACCCCGAGCCGGTAGCCGACTTCCTCGACGCGGCCGTGCTCGGCGACGGGGAAGAAGCCCTGCTGCGGATCACCGACATCATCAAGGACTGGAAGGCACATGGCCGGCCCGGTGGCCGCCGCGAGTTGCTACTCCGGCTTGCGCGCACCGGCGGCGTCTACGTGCCCGCGTTCTACGACGTCGACTACCTGGCGGACGGGCGCATCCAGCGTGTCGCGCCGGCTCCCGACGCGCACGGTGTGCCGTGGCGGGTGGCCAAGCACACCGTCATGGACCTGGACGCCTGGCCCTACCCGAAGCAGCCGCTCGTCCCGCTGGCGGAGACCGTCCACGAGCGTATGTCGGTGGAGATCTTCCGCGGCTGCACCCGCGGCTGCCGTTTCTGCCAGGCCGGCATGATCACCCGCCCAGTGCGCGAGCGATCCATCACCGGCATCGGGGAGATGGTCGAACGCGGCCTGGCCGCAACGGGATTCGAGGAGGTCGGGCTGCTCTCGCTGTCGTCGGCCGACCACTCCGAGATCGCCGACATCACCAAGGGCCTGGCCGATCGCTACGAGGGAAGCCAGACCGGTCTGTCGCTGCCGTCCACCCGAGTTGACGCGTTCAACATCGACCTGGCGAACGAGCTGACCCGCGGCGGCCGGCGGTCCGGGCTGACCTTCGCGCCGGAGGGCGGTTCGGAGCGCATCCGCAAGGTCATCAACAAGATGGTCAGCGAGGACGACCTGATCAACACCGTTGCCGCGGCGTTCTCCGCGGGCTGGCGGCAGGTGAAGCTCTACTTCATGTGCGGCCTGCCGACCGAGACCGACGAAGACGTGCTGCAGATCGCCGAGCTGGCCAAGCGGGTCATCGAGACCGGCCGGAAAGTCAGTGGCCGCAAGGACGTTCGCTGCACCGTGTCCATCGGCGGCTTCGTGCCCAAGCCGCACACGCCGTTCCAGTGGGCCGCGCAGCTGGGGGCTGACGAGACCGACGCGCGGCTGGCCAAACTGCGGGACGCCATCCGCTCCGACCGTCGGCTCGGGTCGTCGATCGGGATGCGCTATCACGATGGGAAGCCCGGCATCGTCGAAGGCTTGCTCAGCCGTGGCGACCGCCGCGTGGGTGCGGTCATCGAGGCCGTATGGCGCGACGGCGGCCGCTTCGACGGCTGGAGCGAGCACTTCAGCTTCGACCGCTGGATGGACTGTGCTGCAACGGTGTTCGAGGGTACGCCGCTGTCGGTCGACTGGTTCACCACCCGCGAGCGCGGCGAGCACGAAGTGCTCCCGTGGGATCACCTCGACTCCGGCCTGGACAAGGACTGGCTCTGGGACGACTGGCAGGACGCGATCGACGAGAAGGAACTCGACGACTGCCGCTGGACGCCGTGCTTCGACTGCGGCGTCTGCCCGCAGCTGAACACCGAGATCCAGGTCGGCCCGACCGGCAAGAAGCTGCTGCCGCTCACTGTCGTCTGAGCGGCTGCCGCGGTCGACGGATCAGTCGCCGACCCGCAGCTCCAGGTGGATGACGTCCCCGAGCCCGACCTGCTCCGCGCGCTGCACCGCCCGCTTGATCGGCACCAGGTAGCCGCCGTTCCGGGGGAAGAGCGACGTCGTGAAATCGGTCCGGCCGAGCCGGCCGGACGCCGGGATGCAACCCCACCCGTAGGTGAAATCCTTTGCGGCGAGGGCGAGTTCGTCCGCCAGCTCCGGCGGCAGCGCCGCGAAGAGGTATGGCGAGGGCCCGCGCCATTCGATGATCTCCGCGTCGAAGTCGAACTCCACGGTGATCAGCCTACGGCGCCGCGACCGCGCGCAAGACCGCCCATTGACGCTCGAAGCCACTGCTGACGCGCGAAACCGTCGCTGACGGCGCAGCTGCGCCGTCAGCGACGGCTTCGGCCGTCAATGGCGCGTGCTGCCGGCCGCGCCAGCCGGGCGCCGCGCAAGTGCACGGCGATGCTCGGCGCGGCGATGCGGACCAGCGACTCCGAGGATGCGGCGACAACCGACGGCACTCGGACCAGATAGCGGGTCGCCAGCACGCCGGCGATCGCGAGCAGCACACCGAGAGCTCGCGCCTCGGCGTCCCGACCGGCCAGCCGCGCCGTTAGCCGTCCGAGCAGCTCGGTCTCCAGGAATTCATCGAAACCGCCCGTTCGACTGTCCTGCGTCGCGCCGGCGACCACCGTCTGGACGAGAGCCGGACCGGTCCGGGGGTCGTCCCAGACGCGCAGCACGGTCCGCAGGATGCCCTCCGGCCACTGCTCGACCGGGGTGTCCAGCACTCGGTCGAGCAGCTCGCCCGGGCGCACTGGGATCGCCATCGCAGCCGTGAAAAGCCCCTGTTTCGAGGCGAAGTGGTAGCTGAGCAGCGCGACGTCCACACCCGCGTCGGCCGCGATGCTGCGCATCGAGGTGTGCGCATAACCACCGGCCAGGAAGCGGGTCCGGGCCACGGCCAGGATCTGGGCACGGGTGTCCGGATGTCCGACGCGACGGCCTCTCGATTTATTCATCAGCGTTGAATCTACGCCGCCGGCGACCGGACCGTAGGAGCCATCGCGTGATCCGAAGGAGGTCACGCCCACGGGAGAGAGGTTCGGTCATGGATCGCAGCAGAGGGACGCTGGTGGCCGTCTGCGTCGGGCTCGCCACCGTCGTGTCGGCCGTGTCGTCCTTGATGGCGGCGCTGCCGGACGTGGCCCGCCATACCGGGGCGGCACAGACCCAATTGTCCTGGATCGTCGACGGATACGCGCTCACCTTCGCCGCGCTCCTCCTGCCGGGCGGATACCTCGGCGACCGGCTCGGGCGGCGCCGGGTGCTGCTCGCGGGCCTGGGCCTGATCACGCTCGCCGCCGCGTGCGGAGCGCTCGTCACCGACCCCGCAGCGCTCATCGCGGTGCGGGTGCTGATGGGCGTCGCCGCCGCGCTGATCATGCCCGCGACGCTGTCGACGATCACGGCGACCTTCCCGCCGGCCCAGCGCGTGCGCGGCGTCGCGATCTGGGCCGGGCTCGCCGGCGGCAGCGCGGTGCTCGGGCTGTTCGCCTCCGGGCTGCTGCTCGAATGGTTCTCCTGGCAGTCGATCTTCTGGTTCACCGCCGCCATGGCACTGATCGCCACGGCCCTGACGATGCGCCTGGTTCCGGAGTCGCGTGCGAGCGAGATGGGCGCCTTCGACGCCGGCGGAGCAATCCTGTCGGTCGCCGGACTCGGAGCGCTGGTCTACTCGATCATCGAGGCGCCGATCGAGGGCTGGGGGAGCACACGGACCGTCACCGGCCTGGTCGCCGGCGTCGTCCTGTTCGCGGTGTTCGCCGCCTGGGAGCTGCGAACAGTCGCGCCATTGCTGGATGTCCGGCTCTTCGCGCGTCGCGGTTTCGCGGCGGGAATGCTGACAGTGTCGTCGCTCTTCTTCGTGTTCTTCGGCTTCATCTTCGTCTTCATGCAGTATCTGCAGTTCGTCCGCGGCTGGTCCGCACTGATCGCGGCTTGCGCTGCAGCACCGGTCGCGCTCGGGCTGCTGCCCGGTGCACGGGTCGCGCCCCACCTGGCCGGCAAGGTCGGCATCCGCCGGCTCTGCGTCGCCGGTATGGCGCTGGTAGCGCTCGCCATCGGCGGGCTGGCGACGGTGAGCGTGCACACCCACTACTGGGTGATCGCAGTGCTGCTCTGGGTTGCCGGCACCGGCATGGGCTGGGCGATGACTCCGGCAACGACCAGCATCACCGACTCGCTGCCGGCACACGAGCAGGGTGTCGCCTCCGCGATGAACGACGTTGCCCGGGAGGTCGGTGGCGCGCTCGGGATCGCCGTGCTGGGCAGCATCCTCAGCAATGGCTACCGGCGCGCGCTCGACCTGACTGGTGTGCCGCAGCCCATGGCGGCGGCTGCCCGCGAGTCAGTGGCGGCGGCGACCGGCTTCCCGGAGCCGATCCGCTTGATGGCGCGTGTGGCATTCGTCGACGGTCTCGGCGACGGACTGAGCATTGCCGCTGCGCTGCTCGCGGTGTGCGCGGTGACTGTCGCGCTCGTGATCGGTCCGCGGCGACGGGACCGCGGACCGCAGCGTCCCGTCGCCATTGACGCTCGAAACCACCGCTGACGGCGCAGCTGCGCCGTCAGCGACCGTTTCGGCCGTCAATGGCCGATCGAGCGGCGTGTCAGGGTGCTCCGGTCGTGAGCACGTAGCCACCGAGGCACGCCATACTGACGGCGAGCAGGACCCCAAGTGCGATCCGCGTCGGCGCCCGCCAGTGAGCCAGGCGAGCCGCCAGTGGCACCAGCAGCGTGAACGCCGGCACCAGGTAGCGCGGCCGCGAGCCGAAATATCCAGACGTCCCGAAGGTCATCGCCAGCAGCACCACACTGAAGACGGTGAACCCGACCGGCAGGCCGTCGCGGATGCCGAGCACGACGAGCCACACCATGGCCAGGATCAGGACGATCAGGCCGACGCCGCCGACGGTATCGAGCCCCCCGGTGCGGACCAGCCGCCACGTCCAGTGCGCGAAATAGCGACCGTCGTCCCAGGTGCGCTGCCAACCCTCGGTGGCGTGGAAGTAACCCATCGGATTGCGTTGCCGCACACCGACATACGCCAGGTAACCGAGCAGTCCGAGCGGCGCCACCACGACTGCCGGCACCACGCGCCGCCACCTGTCCCGCCCCTGGATTCCGGCCAGCAGCGCCGACACGCACACGGCCGCGACGACGGCAGCGCCGGTCGGGCGGGTGAGACCGGCCAGCGCGGTGAGCACGCCGGCCAACAGCCACCGACGACCCACCACCGCATAGAGCGCCCACGCTGCGAGCGCGCAGAGCAAGCCCTCGGTGTAGGACATCGACAGCACGACCGCGTAGGGATAGACCGCCCAGAGCAGCAGCGTGATCATCGCGACTCGCCGAGAGGTCACCCGCGCGGTCACCGCGAAGATCCCGGCCGCCGCGACCGCGGATGCGCACCAGTTGACGACCAGTCCGCTGTCGACGAATGACAGCCCCAGCAGGGGGTGCAGCGCCCGCTCCGCCAGCGGCAGCAGCGGGAAGAACGCGTAGTCGGAGTGCAGCCCGTCATGCGCCGAGATCGTGGTGCCGTAGCCGTGTTCGGCGATGCGGCGGTACCACTGACCGTCATACCGCGTGAGCATGTGGTGCAGTCCGCCGTCGTGCCGCAGGCGGAGTATGCCGCCCAGCACGATCACCCCGAGCACGCGAACTGCGAGGAACAGCCCGACCGCAGCGAGCACGGGGCGCCACGCCGACACCTTCCCGCTGATCGCCACTGCGCCAGCATAGGAGCGACCGTTCACCGACTACCGTGACCCGGTGGCCACCAGACAACGCGTTCCCGAGGGACCGGCGCCCGATCCCGCTGTGCAGCGGCTCCGGGTGCGCTATGCCAAGCGCGGCCGGCTGCGGTTCTCCTCGACCCGCGACTTTCAGCGCGCGCTGGAGCGAGCGCTGCGCCGTGCGGCGGTGCCTGTGGCGTTCTCGGCGGGTTTCCACCCGCACCCGCGGATCAGCTACGCGAACGCCGCGCCGACCGGCACGGCGAGTGAGGCCGAGTATTTCGAGGTCCAGCTCACTCGGGAGTGCGAGCCGGAGCGGCTGCGTGCCGATCTCGACGCCGCACTGCCGGCCGAACTCGTCGTGCTCGACGTCGCTGCAGCGCTCCCCGAGGCGCTCGCGGACCGTCTGCAGGCGAGCGTATGGCGCATCGACCTCGCGCCGGACGATGCCGACCGGCTCGGTGCGGCGGTCGACACGCTGCTGGCAAGGACCGAGGCGAGCGTGACGCGGATGACCAAGCGCGGGGAGCGCGAGTTCGACGTCCGTGGCGCGCTCGCCGCACTCACCACGGATGGGCCGGTGCTCACGCTGACGCTGCGACACCTGACCCCGTTGGTGCGACCCGACGACATACTCACCGCCCTCGGGTCGTATGGCGACTTCCGCCCCTCCCGTCCGCCGCTGATCACGCGAGTGACGCAGGGGCCGTTGCTGCCGGATGGCTCGATCGGCGACCCACTGCGCTGAACGAGAGGCTTCGTGCCGCAGACCCACCCTGACCGAACTGCGACCGATTGTGTGCGACAATGGCACCGGTCGTCAGCAGCGCCACAACCTGTTTGATGCCCCGTCGACAGACACTTGAGCCCGCGAGATCTCGCGATCAGCCGAGTGGTTCGGCCGACGGCGTCCGGCCGGACGGTGACGCGACAACACGCGAACCATGGTCGTGACGTAACAGATGACTTCGCGTTGCCGCGTCGGGTTTTCCGAGCGCAGGCGACGGCCGAGCCGCGACATGCGGGTGCGCAGGCATTGCCTCGTTGTGGGTCGCCCGCATGCTGACACAGAAATGAGGGCCATGGCCCCGCAAGACACCACGCCTTTCCTCGCACCGGCTTCGAACGGCGACGCGACCACCGCCTCGGGGAGGGACGCGGCTCCCGCCACGGCATCCCCGGCGATGAACTTCGGCCTGCTCTTCCAGGCGCCCGACCTGGAGACGCGAGCCCCGCGCCGCGATCAGGAGAAGGCGCCGCAGGAGGACAGCGCCGACGTACCCGCCGCGACGCAGGCCGAGGACGACACCGACGCCCAGGGCGGCAGTCCCCGCTCGCGCCGTCGCGGTGGCCGTGGCCGGCGCGCCAAGGACGACGCTGATAGCGGCGATGGCAAGCAGCCGGAGGACAAGGCCGCCGGCAAGGGAGCCGGCGACACCACGGGCGAGGCCCCGGCAGACGACGAGGAGACGTCCGGCGCCGACCAGGCGGATGACAACGAGTCCGACGGCCAGCCCGAGGGCAACGGCCGCCGCCGCACCCGGCGCCGTCGCCGCAGCGGCGCGACGGGTGACAACGACGACCCGCCGGGCACCGTCACCAAGGTCCGCGAGCCGCGCAAGGACCGCGACGAGGTCACGGCCATCAAGGGATCCACCCGGCTGGAGGCCAAGAAGCAGCGTCGCCGCGAAGGCCGCGAGGCCGGCCGCCGCCGCACCGTCATCACCGAGGCCGAGTTCCTCGCCCGCCGCGAGAGCGTCGACCGGCAGATGATCGTCCGCGAGCGCGGCGGCCGCACCCAGATCGGCGTGCTCGAGGACGGTGTGCTCGTCGAGCACTACGTCTCCCGCGAAGTGCAGCAGGCCTCGATGGCCGGCAACGTCTACCTCGGCAAGGTCCAGAACGTCCTGCCGAGCATGGAGGCGGCGTTCGTCGACATCGGCCGTGGCCGCAACGCGGTCCTGTATGCCGGTGAGGTCAACTGGGATGCCGCGGGGCTCGAGAACGGCCAGGCCAAGCGCATCGAGAACGCCCTCAAGTCCGGCGACACGGTCCTGGTGCAGGTGACCAAGGACCCGATCGGTCACAAGGGTGCCCGGCTGACCAGCCAGGTCTCGCTCCCCGGCCGTTTCCTGGTCTACGTGCCCGGCAACTCGATGACCGGCATTTCCCGCAAACTGCCCGACACCGAACGCGCCCGGCTGAAGCGGATCCTCAAGGAGATCGTGCCCGGCGATGCCGGCGTGATCGTGCGGACCGCAGCCGAAGGCGCGAGCGAGGAGGACCTGCGGGCGGACGTCGAGCGGCTGCAGGCGCAGTGGGAGCAGATCCGCTCCGACGCCACCTCGGCGAACGCGCCGAGCTTGCTGCATGGTGAGCCGGACCTGACCGTCCGCGTGATTCGTGACGTCTTCAACGAGGACTTCAGCAAGCTTGTCGTTGCCGGCGACAAGGCGTGGTCCGAAGTGCACAGCTATGTCACGTCGGTCGCACCGGACCTCGCCGAACGTCTGGAGAAGTGGACCGGCGAAACCGACGTCTTCAGCGTGCACCGCATCGACGAGCAGCTGGCCAAGGCAATGGACCGCAAGGTCTGGCTGCCGAGCGGCGGTTCGCTGATCATCGACCGCACCGAGGCGATGACCGTGATCGACGTCAACACCGGCAAGTTCGTCGGCTCCGGCGGCAACCTCGAGGAGACCGTCACCAAGAACAACCTCGAGGCCGCCGAGGAGATCGTGCGGCAGCTGCGGTTGCGGGACATCGGCGGCATCATCGTGGTCGACTTCATCGACATGGTGCTGGAGTCCAACCGTGACCTGGTCGTACGACGGCTGCTGGAGTGTCTAGGCCGCGACCGCACCAAGCACCAGGTCGCCGAGGTCACCTCGCTCGGTCTGGTCCAGATGACCCGCAAGCGTGTCGGGTCCGGCCTGGTGGAGGTCTTCTCCGAGCCGTGTGAGCACTGTGGCGGGCGCGGCATCATCGTGCACGCCGACCCGGTCGACAAGCCGTCCGGTGGTGGCACGTCGAACACCGGTGCGTCCGGTGGCAAGTCCCGCAAGGGTCGCGCCAAGAAGACGGTCGAGGAGCCGGTGAAGCCGACCGGTGGCCCGACGGCTGCGCAGATTGCCGCCGCCGCGCACGCCGCCGCGCAATCGCCGGCCAAGAGCCATGAGAGCGCCGAGCAGGCCGTCACGGAGCCGGCATTGTCGGCCGAAGCACCGCAGGCGACCCGCAAGCTGACCGGCCGGGCCCGTCGCCGGGCGACCTCGGCCGCCGGTGCGGCGCAGCACGTCACGCCGCCGCCCGCGACGCAGCCAGCATCCGCGCAGGAGGCTCCCGCCATACCGGCGACCGACGGCTCCGAATCGTCGCAGGGCGCTGCTCTCGATGCGCCGGCCGCGCCCGCTGGGGTGTCCGTCGCGCCCGTCGAGACGCAGGCCGCGCCCAAGCGCAAGAAGCGTGCCCGGGTCGTCGCACCCGCCGGCCCGCCAACTGCAGACTGAACCCAATCGATTTGGAGCAACACCGGGCGGGCCCGTAAACTTGATTCTCGGTGTGCCCACCGAGCGGGCGTCCCGGTTGCCGGGGTAGCTGCCTGCCGGTCTCGACAGACAAGTGCGCATCCATGACGAAAGAGAGTTCCGACGTGTACGCGATTGTTCGCGCGGGCGGACGCCAGGAGAAGGTCTCCGTGGGCGACGTCCTGATCATTGACAAGCAGACTGCCAAGCCGGGCGAGAGCATCGAGCTGCAGCCGCTGCTGGTGGTGGACGGCGCCACCGTCACCTCCGACGCCGCGAAGCTGGCGAAGGTCTCCGTGAAGGCCGAGGTCGTCAAGGCCGCCAAGGGCCCGAAGATCACCATCGTGAAGTACAAGAACAAGACCGGCTACCGCAAGCGGCAAGGTCACCGTCAGCCGCTGACCCAGGTCAAGGTCACCGAGATCAACGCCTGATCCTCACCCCGATCATTTCGTTCTCCACGTAAGAAGGCTCAGACATGGCACACAAGAAGGGTGCGTCCTCGACTCGCAACGGTCGTGACTCCAACGCACAGCGACTCGGCGTGAAGCGCTTCGGCGGCGAGGTCGTCAACGCCGGCGAGATCATCGTCCGCCAGCGCGGCACGCACTTCCACCCCGGTGAGGGCGTGGGACGCGGCAAGGACGACACGCTGTTCGCGCTGCGCGCGGGTGCGGTCCAGTTCGGCGCCAAGCGCGGCCGCAAGACCGTCAACATCGTGCTGACCGAGAGCGCCGACGCCTGATCGACGGCTGCAACAGCCGGCATCACCGACAGCGGTGAAGGGGCGGGTCCGACAACTACGGATCCGCCCCTTTCGCCGTCATAGAACCACCTCGAAGGAGACAGACCGTGGCGACCAACTTCGTCGATCGCGTCGTGCTGCACGTGCGCGGCGGGCACGGTGGCCACGGCGTCGCGTCCGTGCACCGTGAGAAGTTCAAGCCGCTCGGCGGACCCGATGGCGGCAACGGCGGCAAGGGCGGCAGTGTCATCCTGCAGGTCGACCCGCAGTCGACGACTTTGCTGGAATACCACCACAGTCCGCTGCGCAGCGCACCCAATGGCAGGCCGGGCGCCGGCGATGAGCGCAACGGCGCGGACGGTGCCGACCTGGTGCTGCCCGTGCCGGAGGGCACTGTCGTCAAGGACTCCCGCGGCGAGATCCTCGCCGACCTCGTCGGTGCCGGTAGGACGTTCGTCGCCGCAGCCGGGGGTCGCGGCGGCCTGGGCAACAAGGCGCTCGCCTCGCCGCGGCGTAAGGCGCCCGGTTTCGCGTTGCTGGGGGAGCCCGGGGACGAGTCCGACATCACCCTGGAGCTGAAGACACTCGCCGACGTCGCGCTGATCGGTTATCCGTCGGCCGGCAAGTCCAGTCTGGTCTCGGTGATGTCCGCGGCGAAGCCGAAGATCGCCGACTACCCCTTCACCACCCTGGTGCCCAATCTCGGTGTGGTCACTGCGGGTTCGATGCGCTACACCATCGCCGACGTGCCGGGACTCATCCCCGGGGCGAGCCAGGGCAAGGGCCTCGGGCTGGAGTTCCTGCGGCACGTCGAGCGCTGCTCGGTGCTGGTGCACGTCGTCGACTGCGCGACGCTCGAGCCCGGACGTGACCCGATGAGCGACTTGGACGTCATCGAGCAGGAGCTCGCAGAGTATGTCGCAGACGAGTCTCTCGGTGGCAAGCCGCTCGCCGAGCGCACGCGCATCGTCGTGCTGAACAAGGCGGACGTCCCGGACGCGCTGGAGCTGGCCGAGATGGTCAAGCCCGACCTGGAGGCCCGCGGTCTGGAGGTGCACATCGTCTCGGCGGTCGCGCACACCGGGCTGAAGGACCTCAGCTTCTCTCTGGCCAGGCACGTGCAGCACGCGCGTGAGGAGATCGAGGCGGCGATCGCACCGCAGCGGATCGTGGTGCGTCCCAAGGCCGTTGACGATTCCGGCTTCTCCATCCGCAAGGAGCGTCAGGGCGACGAAGACGTCTTCCGCATCGTCGGCGAACGGCCGACCCGGTGGGTGCGGCAGACCGACTTCACCAACGACGAGGCGGTCGGCTACCTCGCCGACCGGCTGAACCGGCTCGGTGTCGAGGACGAGCTCTTCAAGGCGGGCGCCGTGCCCGGCTCGACCGTGCTGATCGGCCCGGCCGACAACGCCGTCGTCTTCGACTGGGAGCCGACGCTGACCACCGGCGCTGAGCTGCTCGGCCCGCGTGGCACCGACCTGCGCCTGGACGACGGCGGTCGCGCCACTCGCGCCGAGAAGCGTGAGGAGTTCCACCGTCGCAAGGACGCGCAACGCGAAGCTCGCGAAGAGCTGGACGCCGAGCGCAAGGCCGGGCTGTGGACCGACCGCGACCCGGTCGAGATCGACGGCGATGACTGACGAGCCGACGGCTCGACTACGGTCCGCGGTTGCGACTGCCGGGACCGTGGTCGTCAAGGTCGGCTCCAGTTCGCTCACCGGCCCGCACGGTGGCCTCGACCCGCAGCGGCTCGGGGCGCTCGTCGACACGCTCGCCCAGCGACGGCTCGCCGGCAGCGGGGTCGTGCTCGTCTCGTCCGGTGCGATCGCCGCCGGCATGGTGCCGCTGCGACTGCAGCGCCGGCCGCGTGACCTGGCCACCCAGCAGGCAGCGGCGAGCGTCGGGCAGGGAGCGCTGCTGGCGGCATACAACCTGGCGTTCGGTCAGCACGGGCTGACCACCGGCCAGGTGCTGCTGACCGCCGACGACGTCACGCGGCGCGGCCACTACCTCAACGCGCGCCGCACCATCGAGCGACTGCTCGCCCTGGGCGTCGTGCCGGTGATCAACGAGAACGACACGGTCGCCACGCACGAGATCCGCTTCGGCGACAACGACCGGCTGGCCGCACTGGTCGCCCACCTCATCGACGCCACCGCGCTGGTGTTGCTGTCCGACGTCGACGCCCTATATGACGCGCCGCCCACGCACCCGGGTGCCGCCCGCATCGGCGTCGTGCGGGACCCGTCGGTGCTGGACACCGTGGACATCGGCGGCGTCGGCTCGTCGGTCGGCACCGGCGGCATGATCACCAAGATCGAAGCGGCCCAGATCGCGACCGCTGCCGGGGTGCCTACCCTGCTCACCTCGGCGGCGCTGGCCAGGCCGGCCCTCGCCGGTGAGGACGTCGGCACGATCTTCGCGCCACGAGGTCACCGGCCGAGTGCACGGCAGCTGTGGCTGCGCTATGCGACCTCACCCCAGGGCCGGCTCATGCTCGACCCGGGCGCCGTCGAAGCTGTGACCAAACGCGGAAAGTCCTTGCTACCGGCTGGGATTCGCTGGGTCAGCGGGCACTTCTCGGCCGGCGATGCCGTTGACCTGATCGACGAGTCCGGCCACGTGATCGCTCGCGGGCTAGTCAACTACGACGCCAAGGAGCTGCCCGATCTGCTCGGCCACACCACCCACGAACTCGCGCGTACGCTCGGCCCGGCATACGAACGCGAAGTGATCCACCGCGACCATCTCGCTGTCTTCCCGCGACGTGCGGTCGGTGACCGGGCCGTCAAGGCAATGAACGAGGATGTATGACGTGAGCACAGCTGGGGAGCCCGTGCGGCCCGTTCCGGAGACCGAGGCAGAGGTCGAGGAACTCGCCGGGGAAGCGCAGGAGGCGCAACCGCCCACCAAGGAGTGGTGGGACGACCCACGCATGCCGTGGAGGGGCAGGCCGAGCCGTGCCGAGCTGTGGTGCATCGGGCTGATCATCGCCACGGGTGCCTACGGTCTGCTCACGCTGCCGGTGCGGCCGTGGATCCTCGGGCAGTGGGGTGCGCCGACCCGTGACTACATCCTGGCCTGTTTCAACGGCTCCAACATCGCGATGGTCGACATCGGCGCGCGGATCGGGGTCGGCCAGCACCTGCCGATGTGGTGGGCCGCCATCATCGCGGCGTCCCTGACATCGATCAAGTTCGACTGGCTGTGGTGGTGGGCCGGGCGCCTGTGGGGTCGCGGCGTCATCGACATGATCGCGTCCCGCTCCAAGTGGGCGGCGCGCACCGCCTACTACGCCGAGGCCATTGCGCGGCGCTTCGGCGGGCCGGCGGTCTTCCTCGTCTGGTTCATCCCCCTGCTGCCCAGCTCGATCATCTACGCATTCGTCGGCGACGCCCGAATGTCGTTGCGGCGCTTCCTGTTCATCGATTTCCTGGCCGGCCTGACCTATCGCGGCCTGTGGATGTATGCCGGCTACGAGATGGGCACACCCGCCAAGGACCTGGTCAGCCAGCTTGCGAAATACAGCATGTATCTCACGATTGCCGGCGTGATCGTCGTCTTCATCGGGGTCTTCCGGCAGCAGCGGCGTTTCGCGGCGCAGCACCGGTGAGTCTGCGCATCCTCGTCACCGGCGGCACCGGTTACCTCGGTTCGGCGGCGGCATCCCAGGCTGCGGCTGCCGGGCACGACGTGATGGGGGTCTCGCGCAGCGCCGCGGTGCGGCTCGATGTCGCCGAACTCGCGGAGTGCCGACGGGTGGTTGCTCAGGTGGCGCCGGACGTCGTGATCCACACGGCATACGGCCAGGATGACTGGCGTACGACGGCGGAAGGTGCCGCCCACGTGGCGATCGCGGCCGGGGAGAGCGGCGCGCATCTGGTGCACGTGTCGAGCGACGCCGTCTTCTCCGGGCAGGCGCCGGCGTATGACGAGAGCGCCATTCCCGACCCGGTGAATCGCTACGGCGCGGCGAAGGCCGCCGCGGAAGTGGCGGTCCGGGCCGTTCTGCCGGCCGCGACGATCGTGCGCACGTCGCTGATCCTCGGCCCGGATTCGTTCATGGAACGGCTGGTGCACAATCTCGCCGGGGGAGCGGACGGCGTGCTGTTCGCCGACGACATCCGCTGCCCGGTGCACCGCGACGACCTGGCGGCGGCGGTGCTCGAACTTGCCGCCGAGCGTCCGGCCGGGATGTTCCACTGCGGCGGTCCGGACGCGATCAGCCGAGCCGACATCGGGCGGCTCATCGCGCGCCGGGACGGGCTGGCGTTCGACCGGATCCGCATCGGGTCACGCGCCAGCTTCGGCCCCGGTCAGCAGCTGGACCTGCGGCTGGACTCCCGGCATACGCAGGGGTTGTTGCGCACCCGGTTGCGGGGCGCGCGGGAGTTTCTCTGAGCGTCCCGAAGGCTTCGACGGTCGAGGTTTCGGGACGTCATACCTTGGGTTTCAATGCACAACCGGCAACGGTTGCTGGGTGGGGACGAGGAAGGCCTCCGGAACCGGCAGATCTACCCGCTCGACTGCACCGCGTCTGCTGCCTGCTCGCCGAGGCGCAGATGTCGCAGCGGCGCGCGGGTGATGCCCACGAGGAAGGTCAGCACGCACAGGGCCGCTGCGCCGAGCTCGACCTGCCGGGGAGTGAGGAAGTGCGCCGCCGGCCCGACGAGCAGCTGCCCGACCGGCATGGCGACGAAACTGAAGAATCCGTCGATGGCGTTGACCCGCGACAGCATGTGCTCCGGCACCTTCTCCTGGACCGTCATGCTCCAGGCCAGGTTGATGACCGCGCTGCCGCATCCGCTGACGAAGAAGGCGACCGAGAGCGGGATCGTGTGCGCCCAGACCGCCAGGACGAACATCGGCACCGCGGTGGTGACGAAGCCGACCTGGCAGGCCAGCAGCGGACGGCGCAAGGTGATGCGGGCGAGCACGAACGCGAAGACGAAGAGCCCGACCGCCTGTGCGGCACGCGCGTATCCCCAGCCGGTGCTGCCAACCGTGCCCTTTGCGATGACCGGTCCCAGCACGTTGAGGGCGCCGCTGATCAGGGCGTTGAAGACCAGCGAGCAGCACGCCACCGGAATCACCCAGCCCAGTGCGCGGGAGAAGCTCCAACCCTGGCGAAAGTCGGCGAGGATGTGAGGCGTGGTGGTGGCGACCCGGCGCCCGGGCAGCTTCAAGAGGGTCAGGAAGAACGCGGCGGCGACGTACGTGCCCGCGTCGATCGCCAATGCCCAGCCCGGACTGCTCGCAGCGACCAGGATGCCCGCGACGGCCGGCCCGAAGATGCTCAACGCGCTCTGCGCCTGACTCAGCAGGAGATATGCGCTCTTGCGATCCGGTTCCGGCAGCAGCACGGGGACCATGCCGTGGAACGCCGGATAGCTGATCGCCACCGCGGTGCCGCTGACGAACTGCAACAGGATCAGCTGCCAGATGTGGGCTGTCCCGCTCAGGACGAGGAACGCGCTCGCTGCCTGCGTCACACCTTCCAGCAGGTTGCATCCGCGCAGCACGAGCGCTCGCGGGAAGCGGTCTGCGATGGCGCCGCCGATCAGCATGAACGCCACCATCGGCACGGTCCACGCGGCGACCACCCAGCCGAGCGCAGTTGGTGAGTTGTCGATGTGCAGAACCGCGAACGACAGTGCGATCCCCGACATCGACGACCCCGCGGTGTTGATCGTCTCGCCGAGGAAAAACCAGCGAAAGTTCTTGTGGCGCAACGATCTGAGCTGTTCGCCGCGCCTCACGGTCGTATGCTCCCATCCGTATGCCGGGGACGTCGCGGCATTTTCCGGGCCGCTGGCCCCGGGGCAGCTCCGGCCGGCCCGTCAGCGCTGGTTGTCGCCGCCCTGAGCCGGATCGTCCTTGGCTGCAATGCCCTTGGGCTCCGAGTGCGAAGGCAGGTCCTGGGCCGGCTTGTCCGAGCCGACCTCGCCGCGCAGCGTGTCGAAGATCGCGACACCCTGCGCTGCCAGGCCGGAGATCATGTCGGAGAGGCCGTCCGAGCCGTTCAGCATGGTGACCTTGGCTCCGGCCAGACCCTGTGCCGCCTTCTCGACGATCAGCGGCAGCTGGTTGATCAGCGCCTGGTCGAGCGCGACCCGATTGCTACTGGCGGCGGCTTCGGCCTGGATGCGGGTGCGCTCGGCTTCGGCGCGCGCCATGATGCGCAGCTTCTCCGCGTCGGCCTCGGCCGGCTTGATCACCTCGGCGACCAGCTGCTCCTCACGCAGCGATGCCTGCCGCTGGGCCAGCTCGGTCTTGGCGTTGATGACTTCCTGCTGTGCCTGGGCGTCCGAGAGCGGACCGGCCTGCGCCGCTTTCGCCTGTGCCGCTTGGGTTTCCGCCGCGAAGCCGGCCTGGGTGATCGCGGTGTCGCGCTCATACTGCGCCTGCTGCCGCAGCGACTGCTGCTGTGCTTCGGCAGCTGCCTGGTCGGCGTTCGCCTGCGCGATCTGGGCCTGCTGCTGGATGCGCGCGTTGTGCGGCGCAGCCATCGCCCGGATGTAGCCGAGTCCGCCATCGTCGATGTTCTGGATCTGCAGGGCGTCGACGATCAGGCCCATCTTGGCCATCTCGCCCTTGGACCCGTCGAGCACCTCGGTGGCCAGCTTCTGCCGCTCGGTGATGATCTCCTCGACGGTCATCGAGCCGATGATCGAACGCAGGTGTCCGGCGAAGATGCGCCCGGTGAGGGTCGGCATCTGCCGCTGGTCGGAGAGGAATCGCTGGCCGGCGTTCACGATCGACTCGGTGTCGTTGCCGACCTTGGCGGCAATCACCGCGCGCACGGTGAGCGCGATCCCCTGTTTGGTCACACATGGCTCCTCGACCTCGGACTCGAAGAGCGACAGCGACAGGAACTGCACCTTGCGGAAGACCGGCACGACGAAGGCGCCGTGCCCGGTGACGACCTTGAACGGTGCTGCCGCACCGCCGCGCCCACCTGAGATCAGCATCGCTTGATCGGCTTGCGGGACCCGATACCCAAACATGTTCGTTCCTGTCTTCCCCGAATGCTCGCCGGTCCGCCCGGCGAGTCGTGACACTGGCATACCACCGCTGCGTGCAGAGTGCCCGAGCGGGTGCGTGATCATGGACGCACCGTCCGCGGCTCGTGGTTCCTAGAGCACGAGCAGCGAATCCCGGCGTTCACCCCAGGCGACGACGGTCACTTCCCGGCCGCCGAGATCCTCCACGACATACACCTGCTGATCCTTGGGCAACGGCAGTGCCGAGTATGCCGTGAACGTCTCGCTTCCGCCGCGGATGGGCACGACCACCTCTCCTGGACCCTCCTCACCACGGGTCGCCACCGTCAGGTAGCCGAGCCGGCCGATCGGCGAGGCCTCGGCGGTGTCCATAGCCCAGGATCGTACGACGCCAGCGGCTGCTCCGCTCGTACCCTGGTGCCATGACGAGCACGATCGACCACCTGCAATCCGGCGCCGCGAGTGACTCCGCGGAGCGCGTCCACCACGCGGGGCGCGCGGCACGTGTCGCCGCCAAGCAGCTCGCGGTGCTCACCCGGGCGGACAAGGACGCCGCGCTGGCCGCGCTGGCCGACGCCCTGGTCGCCGCGACCGCGTCGATCGTGGCCGCTAACGAGTCCGACCTGGCGCGCGGGCGCGGGTCGGGGATGCCCGAAGGCTTGCAGGACCGGCTGCGGCTGACCCCCGAACGCGTCGCCTCGATCGCCGACGCGCTGCGGCAGCTCGCCGCGCTGCCCGACCCGGTCGGGGACGTCGTACGCGGCTCGACCCTGGCCAATGGCCTGCAGTTGCGGCAGGTTCGCGTGCCGATGGGCGTCGTGGGGATGGTCTATGAGTCGCGCCCCAATGTGACGGTCGACGCTGCCGGTCTTGGCCTCAAGAGTGGCAACGCAATGATCCTGCGTGGCGGTTCGGCGGCTGCCGAGACCAACCGGGTGATCGTCGAGGTGCTGCGCGATGCGCTGTCCCACCAAGGCATTTCGCCGGACGCGGTGCAGTTGCTCGACGGCGGGCACGAGGATGTCGACGCGTTGATCACCGCTCGCGGGCTGGTCGACCTGGTGATCCCGCGCGGCAGCGACCGGCTGATCCAGGCAGTCGTGCAGGGTGCGACGGTGCCGGTGATCGAGACCGGTGTCGGCAATTGTCATGTCTATATCGACGCCGCTGCCGATCCGCAGCAGGCTGTCGCGATCGCACTGAACTCCAAGACCGACCGGCCGAGCGTCTGCAACGCCGCCGAGTCGCTGCTGGTGCACCGTGACATCGCCGACAGCATCCTGCCCGTCCTGTATGACGCCCTCACCGCCGCGCAGGTCACGCTGCACGCCGACGACAGGGCCTCCCAGGTTGCGGAACGCGTTGGGGCGCCATACGTTCCGGCGACGGAGGAGGACTTCGCGACCGAATATCTCGACCTGCAGCTGAGCGTCGCCGTCGTCGACGACCTGGCTGCCGCGATCGCGCACATCGACCGTTTCGGTTCGGGGCACACCGAGGTGATCGTGACGCAGGACCGCTCCGCCGCCCGGAAGTTCGTCGCCGAGGTCGACGCGGCCGTCGTCGCGGTCAACGCGTCGTCGCGGTTCACCGACGGCGGGGAGTTCGGCTTCGGCGCCGAGATCGGCATCTCCACGCAGAAGCTGCACGCGCGCGGCCCGATGGGGCTGCAGGAGCTCACCAGCACCAAGTGGGTCGTCGAGGGCGACGGCCAGATCCGCTGAGTGGGGAACTCACCGTTACTCGGTCGGTCGGTGCGCCCGCGAACGTCATACCCGATAGGCTGTGCACCATGAGGTCGTCCCTGGTCAAGCTCGCTGCCGACTCCAACGTGCCCAAGCTGGAGGAGCACCACCTGCCCATGCCGCACTGGATGTATGGCGGCCTGGCGTTCATCGTCTTCCTGGCGTTGCTCGGTGTGCTGTGGACGTTCCGCAACACGGCGGCGGACCAGGCTTCCGCCGACGAAGGGGAGAAGGAGCACTGACCGTCCGGCTGGGCGTGATGGGCGGCACGTTCGACCCCATTCACCACGGCCACCTGGTCGCCGCCAGCGAGGTCCAGACCCAGCTGGGCCTGGACGAGGTCATCTTCGTGCCGACCGGCCAGCCGTGGCAGAAGGAAGGCCGCAACGTCACCCCGGCGGAGGACCGCTACCTCATGACGGTCATCGCGACCGCCTCCAACCCACGCTTCACCGTCAGCCGCGTCGACATCGACCGGCCGGGACCGACCTACACGCTCGACACGCTGACCGACCTGCGGCGTGAGCGTCCTGACGCCGAGCTCTTCTTCATCACCGGAGCCGACGCGCTCGCGCAGATCCTCTCCTGGCACGGTGTCGCGCAGATGTGGCCGCTCGCGCACTTCATCGGGGTCACGCGCCCGGGGCACGTGCTGTCCGACAAGGGACTGCCGCGGGAACACGTCCAGCTGATGGAGGTGCCGGCGATGGCGATCAGCTCCACCGACTGCCGGCAGCGCGTCGTCGACGGCGAGCCCGTCTGGTACCTCGTCCCCGACGGCGTCGTCCAGTACATTGCGAAATACCAGCTCTACCAGCCGAAATCCGGCGCAACGAAGGAGGCATGAAGGTGACCGCGACCGTCCGGGCCGTCGATCTGGCCAAGGCCGCAGCCGCCGCAGCGGAGGACAAGCTCGCCACGTCGGTGATCGCGATCGACGTGAGCGATCAGCTCGCCCTGACCGACGTCTTCGTGGTCGCCTCCGGTGAAACCGACCGCCAGGTCACCGCGATCGTGGACGCGGTGCTGGAGCGGCTGCACGAGCTCGGTGCCAAGCCGGTCCGCCGGGAAGGCAACCGCGAAGACCGTTGGGTGCTGCTCGATTTCGGCGACATCGTGGTGCACGTACAGCACGACGAGGAGCGCGAGTTCTACGCCCTCGACCGGCTGTGGCGCGACTGCCCGACCATCGATCTCACCCAATGAGCGAGCCGCGTCGCCTGGTCGTATGGCGCCACGGCGAAACCACCTACAACGCGACCGGCCGCTGGCAGGGACAGCTCGACGTCCCGCTGTCCGACCGCGGCAAGCAGCAGGCTGCCCAAGCGGTGGAAGCCCTTGCGGCATATGGCATTTCGCAGATCGTGGCATCCGACCTGAGCCGGGCCGCGGAGACCGCGCGGGCGCTCGCGGAGTATGCCGAGCTGCCGCTGCGCTTCGACGAGCGGTTCCGTGAGATCAACGCAGGGATCTGGCAGGGGCTCACCGGCGGCGAGGTGCGCGCCCGCTTCGGAGACGTCCACAATCGCATTACCGCCGGTGAGGATCTGCGACGCGGGGAGACCGGCGAGACGGTCGCCGAGGTCGCGCAGCGGGTGCAGGAGGGCGCGTCCGACCTCGTCGCCGGTATGGCGCCGGGGGAGACCGCCGTCATCGCGACCCACGGATTCGCCGGGCGTGCGCTCTGCGCCGCGCTCACCGGCATACCGCAGCAGGTCGCGATCGACGCGCTGCAGGGCATGAGCAACTGTCACTGGGCGATGCTCGTGGAGTATGCCGGAGGCTGGCACCTCGCCGGCTGGAACCTCCGGCAGCCGGTGGACGCGTTGGCCGGAGTTCGGTCGCGATGAGCCGCATCGGCGCTGCGGCGCGAGGCGTGAAATCGTCGAAATTCGCTGCGCGCCGGACGATTTCGCCGCGCTGGTTCGCGCGGGCGATGAGTCTCTACCCGCCGTTGCTAGGTGCCGGCATCCGGGTCGTGGAGTTCTCCGACGACTGGACGGTGTGCCGCACCGAGCTGCGGCTGAACCGGCTCAACCGCAACCAGCAGGGCACGGCGTTCGGCGGCTCGATCGGCTCGATGTCCGACGCGTTCTTCGCGCTGCTGCTCTGGAACCAGCTCGGCAAGGGCTACTACGTCTGGGACACCAAGGCCGAGATCGACTACCTCAGCCCCGGCACCGGCACGGTGCACGGCCGTTTCGAAGTGCCTCGTGAGGTGGCTGAGGAGGTCCGCGCCGCAGCGGCATCCGGCGACAAGGTGTTGCGCTGGTTCGAAACCGACCTCACCCTGGACGACGGCACGGTCGTCGCACACGTGCGTCGACAGGTCTACGTGCGCAGGCGCTCCGACTCGCGGTGAGCGGTCACGGCGTGAGGGTCCAGTGGCCTTGCCCCTCGACCACCACCGGCACCGGCCCTGCGGGCATGGAGAACTGGGTTGCGGGCTGGTTGGGCGTGGCGCTGGCCGGGATGCTGTCCGCATTGCTGGCGCCCGTGCGGGTGAATGGCGTGAAATCGCCGTAATAGCGGTTCAACTCCGCCGTGGCTGCGGCCCGCGACATCGACGCGCCTGGCTGCAGTCCGACGGTCGGTCCGTAGGTTGCTAGCCCGGCCGGTTCGCGGTTCGCCAGGCGCAGGCTGACAACCTCGCAGGCGCCGAAGGCGATGAGTACGACGAGCGCAATCACATTGGTAGCAAACACGATTCGGCGCGGTGTCCGCCCTGGGTGTTTCCGGAGGTCGCGGATCACGAACACCGCCCACGTCGCGAGCAGGAACGCGCCGATCGCGATCAGCACGGTGCCCTCGGCCACGAGCTCGCTGTGGCTCGAGGTGACGACCTTGCTGCCGGCCCGCGACGAGTGCTGCACCACCCAGGGGTGCCAGTTGGCGATCGGACTGGCACCGACGAGCACGAATGCGGCCCCGGGAATCCACAGCAGCCAGGCCAGCGCGATGCGGCGCACCTGTCGCGGTAGCAGCAGCAGGTAGATGCCCGCCGTGGCGAACATCACGAAGAGCAGGCACGTTCCGAAGAGCAGCCGCACCGGCGTGGTGGCGTCGGGTATGTCGACCGCCGTTCCGAGCACGATCACCAGCCCGAGCCCGGGCAGAGGATGTCTGACGGTCGGGCAGGTTTGGGCACGGGCACACCGTATGGACGGTTCCTGACACTTCGCTCGTTCCGCAGTCGGAGGTGCCGCGACTCGTCGTGCTCCAGACTCACCGGTAAGTTAGGTCTACCTAAACTCAAGGAGTGCTCAATGCCCCGTTCGCGTATGCCGCACGAACTGCACGTCGTCTCGACCGAGAACGTCACCCCGCACCTGACCCGGGTCTGGTTCACCGGGCCGGGTTTCGACGCGATCGCGGCACGCACCGAGACCGACGCCTACGTGAAGCTGGTCTTCCTCGCGGACGGTTTCGATTACCCGCAACCGCTCGACCTGGGCGTCGTGCAGGAGACGCTGCCGCCGGAGGCGCAGCCGACGCTGCGTACCTACACGATCCAGCAGGTGGATGACGAAAACCGCCGATTCGCCATCGATTTCGTCGTGCACGGCGACGAGGGGATCGCCGGACCGTGGGCGGCATCCGCACAGCCGGGGGACCGGCTGCCGATGATGGGCCCGGGCGGCGGCTATTCGCCGAGCGCGGATGCCGACTTCCACTTCCTGGTCGGCGACGAGACCGCGCTGCCCGCGATCAGCGCCGCGCTGCAGGCGATGCCGTCCGGCGCCCGTGGCGTTGTGTATGCCGAGACCGGTGATGTCGCTGACGAGGTCGAGCTTCCGTTGCCGGACGGTTTCGAGGTGCACTACGTGCGGCGCACCGGTGAGGACCACAGTGCGCTGCGCGACGCGGTCGTGTCCGCCCCGTGGCCCGACGGGGCCGTGCACGTGTTCGCGCACGGCGAGGCCGAACTCACCATGCGCGGCCTGCGCCCCTACTTCCGTGGGGAGCGCAACGTCCCGGCCGCGCTCGCCTCGATCTCGGGCTACTGGCGGCACGGCCGCACCGAGGAAGCCTTCCGCACCTGGAAGCGCGACCTCGCCGAACAGGACGCGAAGAGCGCCTGAGGGCAGCCGATTTGGTGCAGCCTCCCGTGGCTGGCTAGAGTATGGCGGTCGCCGGTTCTCCGGTGATCACCCACTCTGGGGCATTGGCGCAGTTGGTAGCGCGCTTCCATGGCATGGAAGAGGTCAGGGGTTCGAATCCCCTATGCTCCACCAGAACCGTCCTACTCGAACCAACGACGTCCTGAACGTCGCGAGTGGTGCGGTTTGGTTCATCCCAAGCAAGGAGCGCCTCCCTCACGGAGGCGCTTTTTTGTCCCTTTCGTGTGGTTGGGGTTGCCCCTCGGATCTTGGTGCCCTCGATGCGGAGCCACTCCGTGTGGACGTCAAGGAGGGTCAGGAAGGGGTCGTTGACGACTGCTTGATCGGCGCCGTGGTGATCGTCGACGTAGAGGGCTTTGAAGAAGACGTAGTTGAGGTGGCGGCGGATCTCGTCGATGGTGCCTTCGTAGAGGGTGTCGATGTCAGAAGCCAGACTCGCTGCTGAGGTCAGGATGCGTGCGCCGGTCGTCAGTTCGGTGTCGATGTCAGTGAGGCGTATGGCGACGCTGTCGCGGCGTTGGCGGATCTCGTTCATTTTCTGGCGAACGATGACGCGATCGAGGGTGGCGTCCATGACGGCATCGACGAGGTTACGCTCACGCTCGTCGAGCTTCTGGAGTTCGCTGTTCAGAGAGCTGCGCATCTGGCGCGTTGTTGCGTCGTGGTTGGCAACAGCGTCTTCGAGGGTGCCCTTGAAGCCGTCGGTGAAGTCTTGGGTGAGTGCTAGTTCGCGGTAGATGTCGCTGAGCTTCTGCTCGATGAGTTGTACCGGCAGGTACGGCAGGTCGCAGTCGCCGATCTGCCGTCCGCGACAGAAGTAGTAGGCGTAGCGGTCGCCGTTGCGTCCGGTGGCTTCGGTGTAAACGAGTCTGGTTTCGCGGTGTCGCTCGGTGTGGCAGCGGTGGCAGCGGAGTTGACCGCGGAGGTAGTGCTCGAGGATGCGGTCACGATTGCCCTTGGCGGAGCGGCGCTCGTAGATTTCTTGAACCCGCTCGAACAGATCGTGGTCGACGATTGGCTTGTGGTTGCCGTCGTACAGTTCGCCCTCATAGGAGGTGTATCCGGCGTAGTACGGGTCGGTGAGCACTCGATGGAGGGTGTTTGCGGATAGCGGCCGCTCGGCCTTCCACCTGCCTGCGGGCCGAGCATGCAGGCCGTGATCGTCCATGGCCTCTTGAAGAGCTTCGATGCTGTACTTGTCCGTGGCGTAGAGCTCGAAGGCGAGGCGCACCAGAGGTGCTCGCTGCTCGTCGATGATGACGGTGTTGACCTGTCTGCCGTCGCCGATGTCGATGCGGGCGTTGAGGTAGCCGATCGGCGCACGGGAGATGGTGCCGCCGTTCTTGGCCTTGTGTGCCATCTTGAGCTTGATGTCCTGCCCGGACTGCTTGTTCTGGCTGTCGTTCATGACGTCCTGCATCGTTTCCATGGCTTCGGCTTGGATGCCTTCGCCGAAATCGTCCTTGGTCGAGACGATGCGGACGCCGAGTGCGCGGAGTGTTTTGCGCGTGAGCACGGCGTCTTCGACGTTGCGGAAGGCACGTGAGCGCGCGTAGACGAAGACGTACCCGACGTTGGGGTGTTCGGCGAGGTATGCGAGCAGTCGGCGGAACTCTGGTCGTTTCTCGATGGTTTGCGCGGACTTGCCGGGCTCGACGAACTCCTCGACGATGGGGACGTTCATGTTGGCGGCTTTGCGGTCGCATTCCTCACGCTGGGTCGCGATGGAGTTGCCGTCGCGGTCAATATCTGCGGCAGTGTGGGTCTGCCGGACTGACGACACACGTAGGTAGTGCACACCGTCCTTCTTTTCGGTGAGCCCAGCGGTTTGGGCGCGGCGCTGGTACTGCCGGTGGCTGCTCATGCGTGACTCCTCGTGAGGTGAACTGGACGAAAGCGTTGGTCGTGCCCGGGTGTCGTCGACACCGGACGGGCGCAGCGTGGCGGACGGGTGAAAATCTGTGGATCGACGAGCCCGGTCTGTTCGAGTCGCACGCGCACGGCTTCTTGGCTGACGCCGAAGTATCTGGCCAGTTGATCGGTCCGCTGGGTGACGGTGCAGAAGACGCGTTTCAGATCCCGCTTCGGCATCAGGGCGCAGGCGGCGAAGTAGTCAGCAGCGCGTTCGGCTTGCCATTCGGAGCGGTAGAGACGCTTAGCGGAGGCGTGGTCGATGATGTGCTTCAGTTCATGGAGCAACGTGAAGCGTTGCCGTGCCATGCTGTCGCTCTCGTTGAGCGCGATAATCCACGTGTGGCCGTCCCAGCAGCTGAGGCCGCTGGTTGGCAGTGGTTCGCGCACGATTGTCAGGAACGGCAGTTCGGCCAGGTCATGTTCGTGGATGCCGTCGTGGCTCGCGTGAAGGAGCTCCACGAGGTGGACGGCTTGCCGTTCAGCAAGAGTGCGGGCGTCGTCGTAGTCGATGTGGCCGAACGGTGTGAGGCTGCGGAGGCTCATCAGGATAGATTTCGATTGTGGTGCTGGTTGGTTCATGGGAGCCTCCTTTCGGTTATCAGGTTGGTTAGATTTCGTCTTCGCCGGGACGAGGACCGGAGTTGTTCGGCTCGATGCCGTATTTTTTGGTGATGTCAGCGATTTGTTGCAGGGCCGTGTCTGGCATCTTGGGGTATTTGCTGCGGAAGTACATCGTGAGGGTCGGCAGATCACCTGACTGTTCGTAGCCAGCCGCGAGGTACAAATCGGCGAGTGGCAGATCAAGTGCTTGAGCGAGTCGCTGCAGTGATGATTGGTCGGGTTGCACGGTGCTGCCGTCTTCGATCTTGAAGAGCGTGCCCTTAGAGATGCTGGTCAGAGCCGCTAACTGTCCGTACGATAATCGCTTCTCCGTACGAGCCTCGCTGACGAGGTTGGCAAGTTTTTTGTTTCGTTGCGGGGTGTCTAGGTTCATGGGAATTCCTTACATTGTCAATTATACGCCCACCGTTTTGCGAATAGAACGATTTTGGCAAATTCCACAACGTTATTGAACCAAGGATTTCCTCTCCTCCGTTCGCCCATTTTGTTGGGGTCGGAGTCAGGGAGCGTGAATGCTCTACCTGACTCCGACCGGTGAGTGGATGGAGGTTGCGAGCCAGCTGAACGGATCAGCTGGTCGCGGACTTGCGTGCGGTACGTGGCTTGCTCGGCTCCACCGGCGTGGTGCCGAACAGCGCCTCGATGGCCGCGCGTTGCTCGTCGGCTTGCCGGGCGATGGCGTCCTGGAACTTGCTCGCCTTGGCGGCGGTTTCCGGGTTGGCTGCCATCGCCTCGACTTCCTTCTCGATCGCGGTGCGGATCGCATCGGTGATCGAGATGCCGGTGAGCTTGGCCAGAATGGTGAGCTGGTTGTGCAGGTCACCGTCCAGGCGGATCGCCAGCGTCTTCACGTCAGACATGACGACCTTCTCCTTCCTGAGGGTTCTTGCGACTTGCAGCAATTGGTGCAAGTTCCCACCGTCCTCGGGGTGGTGCAGCCCTCCACGTCGTGATGATGTGAAGTGGTTGCAGATTCCCGAGGAAGCCGTAGCAATCGGGCATCGAGCGCTCACCGGTGCTGGCCGCGACATGCGCGGCAGTCCACCAAGTTGCAGCGGTAACTGACGGATCAGTCGAGCTGTGCCGACGAGGAGCTGTGCCAGGAGGCTGAATAGACCATCGGAGCTTGGCCTGCTTCCCAAACGGGCGGTTATGTGCCATCCTGTCGCGCAGAGGCGGCTTGCAGGCTGCTTCGGTCCGCCGATCGGCGGCCAAATTTATATGAGTGCTCAGGAACCGCGCTGCGGGCTCCGAAGCGACTAGCAGTCTTACCGGCTGTGCCTAGGCCCTCCTGTTCCCGCGGGAGGGCTTTTGGTCTCGCGACCCCTTGTGCTGGGTATGACACGGGTGTAATTTGCCTGTAGCTCCACCTGAGTCGTGCCACTTTGTGAGGAATCGCGGGTTCGGTTTGTGTTTGTGCTGGTCAGCGGCGTGGGCTGGGGTGGGTTGACACACTAATCGG
>NZ_RJJQ01000007.1 GCF_003724155.1 Flexivirga caeni
GAACTACTCATCAAAAATCAGGTTCCTCAACTCGCCCTGCAGGGGTCAACTTTGCTAACGGGCACTGGACTCAACTCACCTTGACACGCAGGGGGTCGGCGGCGCCGACAGGTCGGACGCGGATCGGATCGGGGAGACAGTGAACGGACCTTGATTGCATACAAAAAGCCTCGGAACGCGAATCGCGGCCGAAGCTTCATCACCATTATCTCACGGAATCGGGATCTGCACCCCCACCCCCTCGCGACTGACGGTCCTCAGTGCGCTCGGAGTTCGCACACTCGCATCCGTCCGCAGGCAGGAAGGCACCGTGGACGAGGACCGGCACGACGGCGGAGGCATTGTGCGTAGCGGCGATGCTGACGTGCCTGCCGAAGCCATTGCCGTCCATACCCCGTGGGCGACGAGCGCGGACAGGACGGCGCCAGCCCCGAACTGGTCCTCCAGCGCGGGACGCAAGGAGTCATCGAAACTCCAGCGCTCCCCCGCCGCGATCACCGCGACCGAACGACCCGCCTCAACCGCGCGAAGCAACCTGCCGGAGCCAGCGAGGCCCGAGCCACACCAGCCTTCTGCCGCGGGGTGTTCCGCTGGTTATCGAGAAATGATCACCTGCGTGACATCGACAGAGACAGCCCCTCGAGCGGGGACAAGCACACGGCAGTCCGACGTGCTCGCCGGGTACGCATGTCGTAAACGGCTGAAGGCCTGCCCGGTTGTTACCGTGAAACAGCCGGAGCCGACGTTTGTGGGAAACCGCGTGTGGTGGCAGCCAACCGCTGAGCGGTGTCCGGCGTCTGACGGGGGGAAACGGCCGAGCGGGAACGAGAACGGCGACACGACGAGAGACGAGACGGGGTATTCGCAGTGCCTAAGCCGATCGGGGGCGCCAAGCACTATGTCCCAGGACTGGACGGACTTCGGACGATCGCGGTTGCCTTGGTGATCGCCTATCACCTGCACGTCCCCCACGCCGGCGGCGGCCTGCTCGGCGTCGGGATCTTCTTTACACTCTCGGGATTTCTCATCACCTCGATCCTGCTTTCCGGGGCACAGCAGCGTGGCTGGGAGCTGCGCAGCTTTTGGGTGCGGCGGGCTCGCCGACTGCTGCCGGCAGTCGTCCTGCTGCTGATCGTGACGATGGTCGCGACGGTGATCCGGCGGCCGGGTGAAACCGGCACCTGGGGCGTCGAGGCACTCGCGGCGCTGTTCTACGTCGCCAACTGGCACACGATCCTGGCCGGTGACTCCTATTTCGCGCGGTTCAACACCGGCCCCTTCGACCACCTCTGGTCGTTATCGGTCGAGGAGCAGTTCTACCTGGTCTGGCCGCTGCTGCTCGTCGCCTTGTGGTTGCTGACCCGCCGTCGCACCCGGATCATGGCGGTGATTGCAGCCCTGCTGGCCGCAGCCTCCTTCGTCGAACTGTCCATGTTGGCCAAGTCCGGCTTCGACACCACTCGCGCCTACGAGGGCACCGACACCCGGATGGGCGGGCTGCTCGTGGGCGCCGCGCTGGCCTTGTGGTTGCACGGCCGCCGCGACCGGCTGCCTGACCACCGTCGCGCGATCGACATCGGCGGGGTCCTCGGCCTCGTCGTGATCGGTGTGCTCGTCAGCCAGACCACCGAATACGACCTGTCCACCTACCGTTTCGGGCTGCTGGCGTTGTCCGTAGCGACCGGCGCCGTGCTGCTCGCGATCAGCACGCCCGGCAGTGTCCTGGGCCGCATTCTCGGTTTGCGACCGCTGACCTGGTTGGGCGAGCGCTCCTACGGGATCTACCTGTGGCACCTGCCGATCCTGGTCTTCATGCCGACCAACGGCGCGCTGGCGGGTGGCCTGGCGCACGGTGCGGCGGTCGTCATACTGACCGTGCTCATCTCTGCTCTGTCGTGGCGGTATGTCGAAGACCCGATCCGCGCCCTGGGGCTGCGTGCGGCGCTTCGCCGACGTGGCACCTCGGTGGTGGAGCAGATCCTCCCGCCCGAGCCGGCCATTGACACCAATGCTCCCGCGGCGCCGCTGCCCGGGCAGATTCCCGGTGCGATCCGGCTGCCGCTGTACCCGCGACCAGGCGTCGCGATGGACCGCAACAACACCAGACCCGTTCCCGCTCCGGCACCGGTCATTGCTCAGCCGGTCATCACGACCCCGGCCGATATCAACCGGGCGCGGGTTCTGTCGCGCCGGCTCAACGTGCGAGTCGGCGGTGCGATGGTGGGCGCACTGGCAGTGGCCGTGATGGTGGTGCCGCAAGCGCTGCCGCTGAACCTCATGGCTGCCAGCGACGCCGCCGCGGCTCCCGCGATCCCCACCCCACGCCCCAGCCGTGCCGCCACGTCGCCCGGGTCGACACCGACCGGCGGCGCGACGTCGTCGGGCAGCGGTTCGGCCAGCCCCTCGGCGATCCCGTCGGTCGCTATCGGCGGGCCGGGCGCGCTGCAGTCATCTTGCACTCATGTCGTGCATGTCGGGGACTCCACCTCAGAGGGGCTGCTGGGCAACTCCTACATCCCCAACCCCGCGCAGCAATACCCGCAGCAATTGCGCGACGTCGGCGTCACGTCATACACCCCGGAGATCTCCGGTGGGCGGTCGATCGTCGAGACCCTCAACGGTCAGGCCAACGCAGCGACCGTAGTGCGGCAACAGATCGCCGCGGGCTACCACGGCTGCTGGGTCTTCGCCCTCGGCACCAACGACACCGCCGACCAGGCCGCCGGCGGGAATGTCCCACTGGCGCAACGGATCTCACGCCTCATGCAACTCGTCGGCTCCGATGACGTGCTGTGGGTCAACGTGCGAGTGCACAACCCGAGCAACCCGGCGTACTCCGAGTCGAATATGCAGAAGTGGAACAAGGCGCTACTGGACGCATGCAAGAGGTACCCCACGATGCGCGTCGCGAACTGGGCCGACCAGGTGCAGGACAAGTGGTTCATCAGCGACGGCATCCACTTCACGACACCCGGGTACATCGCGCGTGCGCACGACATTGCCCAAGCCCTCGCGGTGGCCTTCCCCAAGGGTGGCCACTCGCCGTCCCAGTGCCTCGTCCAAGGGGCGCCGACCCCAACGCCCTGACCACGCAGCTATCGATCCATTCGCGCGGTCTCGGCAGGGACTCCGGCCTCGACCCGGTCGTACACACCCTGGACCTGGTCGAGAAGGTCCGCGCCGACCGGCGTCCGCGTGGACGGCTGCACTGCGGCGGTCACACCGCGCCGCAGCCGGGAAAGAAAGGAGTTCGCTCACTCGCATCCGCCCGCAGGCTGAAAGGCCCCGTCGACGAGCACCGGAACGACGGCGGACGCATTCAGCGCGGCAGCGACGTCGACGTCAGTGCCGAAGCCGAGACTGTCCAGCTCCCGACCGCCGACGCAGTCGTGCAAGCGCTCGACGAGTCTGCCTGCATTGACGTCGAAGAGCTCCGCTGCTGCCCACGCTTCCGGGCTGAACCTGTCGCCATACCCGAGGGCGACGAGCGCGGAGAGAATGGCGCCCGCCCCGAGGTGGTCCTCCAGCGCGGGACGCAAGGAATCGTCGAAACGCCAGCGCTCCCCCGCCGCGATCACCGCGACCGAACAACCCGCCCCAACCGCGGGGGCGAGCCAGTCGGCAACCGCCTGCGCGTTGCGCAGACATCCGATCGACACCGTCGAGTCGCCCTCCAAGAGCGTGGCGGCGATCGTGGAGCCGTTCGGCGATGGCAACACCAGCCGAGGGATCGGCTCGCAGGCGAGCAGGCCTGCGGGCGAAAGCGACGGGGCCGATGCTGCGTCATACGTCATGGATTCCAGCCTGCCGACAGCAAGTATGGCGCCACGTGCCGTCGCAAACTCCTGCGCCCGCGCACCTTTCCACGGGTATGGGAAGACGCGCATCCCGCGTTCGACGGCCACCGTGACGGATGTCGAGAAGCTCAGCACGTCGACCACGACCGCAACATCGGCACGCGTTGCCCGCGCCCCGACCGGACCCCACTCGAGTCGTATGCCGAAGTCGCCCTGCCCGAACAGATCCGCCACAGCGCAGGAACCTATCCGATCGCGCCGGAACATCGAGTCCCCGCCGGTGGTTGACGCTGTCATGAACACTCCCGACGGGCGGATCACAGCGCCCAATGGCGTCATCTCCATCGAGCCGATCGGCCGCACGGTTCGTGCGACGCTCGGCAGCGAGACCATCGTGGATTCCGCCCACGGCATCCGGCTGCTGGAGAAGGACCACGAACCGGTCTACTACTTCCCGCTGGCAGACGTTCCCTCCCGTTTCCTGCGGCCGAGCACGACGCACACCGTGTGCCCGCGCAAGGGGAAAGCCGACTACTTCGACCTCGTCGTGGGTGACACTGTCATACCCGATGCGGTGTGGACCTACCCGGAGCACTACGACGACGCACTGGACCTGGCGGGTTATGCGTCGATCTACTGGGACCGAGCCGACGCGTGGTATGAGGACGGCCAGCAGATCGCCGCCCCGTCGAACGGCTGATTCGGCGCATCCTGGCCGACCGCTCAGTCGTCCCCTTTCGAAGTCGTCAGCTTCGCCCAATTCCCTTCGGACACAACACGAATCGCGTCGCCGTCGATGACGATCGCCGTCTGGTCATCCATTGCGTATGCCGGGGCGGAGATGCTCGCCGCCCAGGCTTCCGCCTCGGCCAGGGAGTTGCCTGGCATGCCGTCGTCCGCCAGGTGCGGGCAGATCGAGAAGTCGACGAGCCCGAGGGTGCTGGTGTCGCCGCTCGGCGGGCGCCACTGGATGAAGTCCTCGCCAACCTCGGGTGTCATCACCATGCTCCCGGCGCTCAGACCGACCCACACGGTGTCGTCCAGTTCCGGCAGCAGGCCGGCCAGGCCGGATTCACGCATCCAGTGGCACAGGTAGAGCACGTCACCTCCGGCGGCCAGCAGCACATCCGCGGCACGGATCGGCGGAACCCAGGCCTCTTCGGGCAGGCTCGGCAACGCGGTCAACTCCAGCAAACCGACCGACTGCCAGCCCAATTCGACCATCGGATTCGGCGATCGACCGGCGACGAACCCCCACGCCTTGGTGCCCGGTCCGACCGAGGGATGGCCGTACATCGCGGTGGGGATGCACAACGCTGTGGACTCCTCGATCGGCTTGCCCAGCAGTTCGATCAACGCGGTCCGGATGCTGTCGTTGCTAACTCCGCCGGACGTCAGCAGCAGCTTCACGAATCTTCCGCATCGAGACGAGCGGCGACGGCGGCGGGAAAGCCGCCGGTGGCGATCGGGCCCCAGCGCTTCGGGGTGATCCGGATCAGCGACTTACCCTGCACGCGCATCGCGGCGCGGTATTCGTCCCAGTCCGGGTGCTCACCAGAGATGCTGCGGAAGTAGTCGACCAGCCCGTCCTCCGCCTCCGGCATGTCGAGCACTTCCGCGGTGCCGTCGACCTGCACCCACGCGCCGCCGAAGTCGTCGGAGAGCACGCAGACGCTGACGTGCGAATTCCGTTTGAGGTTCACTGTTTTCGCGCGCCCGGGGTATGTCGAGACGACGATCCTGCCTGCGTCGTCGACACCGGCGGTCACTGGCGACAACTGCGGCGACCCGTCGGCACGGGTGGTCAGCAACACCGCGTGGTGTCGGGTGCGTGCGAAGTCGAGCAGATCGGCGAGCGGAACGGTGGACGCGGTTGCGATCGTTCGGGGCATGCTCGTGAGCCTATCCGGGTCGAGCGGGCTTGCAGTGGCTCTTCGCCGCCGACGCAGCCAGTTCGATCGCGTGTCTCGTGCTCGTCGCCGGATGGTTGCCGAGAACGCCGCCGCCTCCGGTGCAGCAGGAACTCGGCACGTCTCGATCGGCGTGGAAGGACGGGCGGCTGTGGCTGCTGATGACCACGGGCACTCTTTTCGCCACGGTGTACATGCTGATCCCGATGGCGATGCCGCTGGCACTCGCGGCGACCGGTCGGCCGGCGTCCGACGCCGGACTGCTCAGCGCACTGGGCACCCTGATCACGATCGCTGCGCAGCCGTTGATGCGGCGCAGCGAGAACATCACCAGCCGGATCGTCGCTGGATACCTTCTCTTGGCTGCCGGGCTGGCAGTTGCCGGACTCCACCCCGCAATGACCGGGTACGTCGGTGCCACCATCATCATCGCGGCCGGTGACACGTTGCTGGTGGGGTACACCTACACACTCGTGGCAGCGATCGCACCAGCCGGATCCAGGGCCCGCTACTTCGCTGTCTACGGCCTCACCTGGGGAGTCGCGTTGACCGTTGGCCCACCTGCGATCGGCACACTGGTCCGCCACGGATTCGCCGAGTTCTGGCTCGTCTGCGCCGCGGCAATGTGTGCCACGGGCCTGGGACAACTTCTCGTCAATCGGATGATCCGACCGCGCCCTTGCGCGTGATCTGGAGCGCGCTCCGGGGAAGACGCCGCGTGCCACGAACATCTGGACCATGTGCGCGCCGAACTGGATGGCGGCGAACCGTGGCCGGACACGCCCCTACCGTGCTGAACCGACCGTGACCTCAGGCCGCCGCCCCGCCGTCGTGCAGCGGGAGCACGGCAACAGTCTCGTGCCGCGGGCGGGCGTGCGGCCCCTCCCCCAGGTATGACGCGACCAGCTCCACGGTATCCACCCGCCACGAGTCACTGGCGAACGTGTCGAGCACCTGCAGCCAGCGACGAGCGTCGATCGGCCGGCGCTGACGTGCCACGCTGAGGTGTCCGACGAAGCGCTGACCGTCCGGGGTCGCACCGACGGAGTTCGCGGCGTGCCGCACACCGGTCGCCAGCGCGGTCAGGTCGACGCTCGGCCGGAGCCACAACGCCTTTGCCGCGACAGCATCCGGGAACGCGCCTGCGCCCGACAGTTGTAGATCGAATGCATCGTGCCGCACCGCGGTCCGTGCCAGTGCAGCGACAAGATCGTCCTGACGGTGATCCGGCACAGCGGCCAAGAACGCGAGCGTGAGATGCCACTGCTCCGGATCGATCCAGGTCATGCCGCCGCGCGGAGCCAGGAAATCGGCGAGTTGCTCGCGCACCTCCTCGGACGGGCGGATCGCGACGAACATCCGGGTCGTCGCGGTCATTCGCCGCCCTGCGCCGGCGACTCGAGCGACACGTTCGCGGTCGTCACGGTGGCCGCGGACTTCCCGGGAGCTCGCTGCTCACCCCAGTAGAGGTTGGTGTGCGCGATCACCAGATCCGGGGTGGGAGCGCCATACGCCGACAGGTCCTCGGTGGTGTGCGCATCGCTCACGAGGGTCACGTCATACCCCCTGGCGAAGGCGCCGTGGATGGTCGACCGGACGCACATGTCGGTCTGCGCACCCGCCACCACGAGATGGCCCACACCGGCGTGGGCGAGCACCTGCTCCAGGTCGGTGCCCTCGAACGAGTCGCCATAGGTCTTCTCGACCAGCGGCTCGGAGTCGTCGCGGGACAACTCGTGAGCCAATTGCCACTCGGGAGAACCCTGTTGAAGCCCGCCGTCGTGATGCTGCACCCACACGACGGGAACGTTCTCGGACCGGGCACGGTCGATAAGCGACTGCACGTTGGCGACGACTTCGTCGCGTTGGTGTGCCCCTGCGACGACGCCCTCTTGCACGTCGATCACCAGCAGGGCGGTCTCGGGTCGGTCGGTCAGCGTGGTCATGACAGCTCCTTCGTAGGCATAGACAGGACGTTAGCCGCGAGGTCTGACAGGCGTGGGCGACAATCGACACTGTGCAGTGCGACTACTACGACGCCGGGGTCTGCCGGTCGTGCACCCTGATGGGCCGGCCGTATGACGCACAAATGCACGATCTCCAGCACGCCGTCGCGACCGTGCTGGCCCCTCATGTCGCCGAATCGTGTTGGACTGCACCGGCATACGGCCCGGAGTCGCACTTCCGCAACAAGGCGAAACTCGTCGTCGGCGGCACCCGCACCGCGCCGACGTTCGGCATCCTGGGCGGCGACGGCACCGGGGTCGACCTGCGCGACTGCGGTCTCTACGAGCCGGGCCTCCACGACGCGGTGCACCGCCTGGCGCGCTTCGTCATCGGACTCGGCCTGACGCCGTATGACGTGCCGCGCCGCAGCGGCGAACTGAAGCACCTGATCGTCACGCACTCACCGGACGGCGAGATCATGGTCCGCTTCGTGATGCGCTCCCCCGGCCAGCTGCGGCGGCTGCGGGACGCACTCCCGGACCTGCTGGACGCGGTGCCCGGGACGAGAGTTGTCTCGGTCAACCTGCTGCCGGAGCATCGGGCCGCTCTCGAAGGCGACCAAGAGGTGTTCCTCACCGACGAGGAGACGCTGCCGATGCGAGTGAACGGCATTCGGCTGCACTTGCGGCCGCGCAGCTTCTTCCAGACCAACACCACGGTTGCCGGGATGCTCTATCGGCAAGCGCAGGAATGGATTTCACCGGCCGCGCCGTCCAGCGTGCTGGATCTCTTCTGTGGCGTCGGCGGGTTTGCGCTGGGTGCTGCGACAGCGCTCTGCGACCCCGGAGCCAGCGTGCGCGGGGTCGAGATCTCGGCCGACGCGGTGGCGAGTGCGCGGCTGAGCGCTGCGGAGCTGCCGGGACGGGAAGCACTGGGCGACATACGATTCCAGGCCGGTGATGCGACCGCTGCATTGGCCGAAGGCGCCGACCTGGTCATCGTGAACCCGCCACGACGCGGCATCGGGGCACTCGCGCGGCAGCTCGAAGAATCCGACGTGCCGCACATCCTCTACTCCAGTTGCAACGCGAAGACCCTGGCCGCCGACCTACAGGCGATGCCGTCGCTGCGCGTCACGCGTGCCAGGCTGTTCGACATGTTCCCGCAGACCCGGCACCACGAGGTGCTGCTCTGGCTCGAACGATGAGGTTCCGCCGAGACGGCGCACCGGGCAATGCAGCTCCTGCGCCTATGCCGCGCGAGGTCTGGGTGCTGGTGTCCGCCGGCTTCGTGATCGCCCTCGGCTACGGCGTCGTGGCGCCGGCGCTGCCCGAATTCGCCGCCAGCTTCGGCGTCGATCTGACCGCGGCGTCGGCCATCGTGTCCGCCTTCGCCGTCATGCGGCTGGTCTTCGCACCGACCAGCGGCAGGCTGGTCACCCGCTTCGGCGAACGACCGATGTATCTCCTTGGCGTCTTCATCGTCGCCCTCTCCACGCTCGCTGCCGCGCTCGCCCAAACTTATTGGCAACTCATGCTTTTCCGCGGCTTGGGCGGCGTCGGATCGGTCATGTTCTCGGTCGCGGCGCTCGGCCTGCTGATCCGCATTTCACCACCGGCGATACGCGGGCGAGTCTCCGGGCTGTATTCGTCGAGCTTCGTGCTCGGCAGCATCACCGGCCCGGTGCTCGGCGGCGCGCTCGTCGGCTTCGGCCTGCGCGTGCCGTTCGTCGTGTATGCCGTGACACTCTTCGCCGCGATCACCGTCGTCCACCTGCAGTTGCGGCACAGCACACTTGGTCAGTTGGACGGATCGACGAAGGTCGCGGTGATGCCGCTGCCGTCGGCACTACGCATCGGCGCCTACCGGTCGGCGGTCGCCACCGCAGCCATCTTCGGCTGGGTCTACGCGATGCGGGTGTCCCTCGTTCCGCTCTACTTCGCGCGCGTCCTGCACCAGCATGTGGGCATCGCCGGGCTGGCACTCGCGACCTACGCGTGCGGAGATGTGATCGCGATGATGCCGGCCGGACGCCTCTCGGACCGCATCGGCCGCCGCCCGTTGATCGTCGCCGGTATGACGATCCTCGCGCTCGCCACCCTCACCCTCGCATTCACCCACAGCGTCGCGATCGCGTTCGCCTCCACCCTGATCGGCGGCATCGGCACGGGCATGGTCAGTCCGTCCCAGCAGGCCGTGCTCGCCGACGTGATGTACGGGCACGGCCGCGGCGGTCCGGTCCTGGTCACCTACCAGATGAGCCAGGACCTCGGCACGGTGATCGGCCCCGTCGCCGGCGGCTTCCTCGCGCAGGAGTGGGGCTTCCCGACCGCATTCACGGTCACCGCACTCCTCGCGGCTGTTGCCGCTGCGGCGTGGCTGACGACCCGGGATTCGCTCGTCATACGCGCGGCCTAGCGAGTGACGGTCTCCCCGCCGAGCGACGGCGAAATTGCGCCGTCGCTCGCCGAAGAAGCCGTCACTCGCGGAAATTGGGGTGGCGGAGTCTCCGGATCAGGACGCCGAGCACCGCGATGCCGGCGAGTGCCGCGACAGCCTGCTTCCAGTAGAGCTTCGCCATCACCGGCAGAACCGTCGTGCCGAGGTCGAGGGCGTCGTCCGTGGGCTCGGCGCGTGTGGCGGCGGGCGCCGGTGTGGGTGCAGGCGTCGGCGTGACCACGGCCGGTTCGGGCTCAGTCTCGTCGACGCCTCCCGCCTCCGCCGCAGGTTCGGACTCGGCAGTCCCGCCGTCGGAACCCACCTTCTGCTGCAGGCAGTCGACGAACTGCCCGAGTAGCTTGTCGGACACGTCCTGGATGACGCCGCGCCCGAACTGGGCGGGCTTGCCGGTGATCGACAGATCGGTGACCACCTCGACCCGGGTGCCCTCGTCCACGGCGGTCATCGTCGCCGTCACGAGCGCACCGGCAGTGCCGTTGCCTCGCCGGTCCTTGCCCTTGGCGTCGATCACCATCCGATGAGCTTCCTCATCACGCTCGGTGAACGTGCCAGTTCCCTTGTAAACCAACGCGATCGGGCCGAGTTTGACCTTGACGGTGCCCTCGAATGAGTCGCCGCTCGCCGAGGTGATCTGCGCACCCGGGAAGCACTCGGCGACCGATTCGATGTCCTGAAAGGCCACCCAGGTCTCGTCGACCCCGGCCGGCACGGTGAAGGAATGTGTCAGATCCATCTGTTCATCCTGTCGCAGCCGTCAACACCGCGCGCCGGGTGAGCACCCGTGCCAGGTGTCTGCGGTAGTCGGCGTCGCCGTTGAGGTCGGCCGGTGGGCTGGTGCCGTCGGCGACGCTGCTGACCGCGTCACGTATGGCGTCCTCGGTGGCGGGGCGTCCGCGCAACAGTTCCTCCACCGCGGTCGCCCGCAGTGGCGTGGCTCCCATATTAGTGAGTGCGACCCGAGCCTCGGCAATGGTGCCGCCCTCGGCACGCACGGTCGCGGCGACGGCCACGATCGACCACTGCTGCGCGATCCGCACGAACTTCTCGTAGTGCGCGCCCCAGCCGGTGTGCTTCGGGATCCGGATCTCGGTGAGCAACTCGTCCTCGCCGATCGCCGTCTCGAAGAGGTCCACGAAGAAGTCTCCGGCATCCACCGTACGACGCCCGCCGCCCTGCTCGGCGATCACGAACTGCGCACCCAGGGCCAGCGCCGGAGCACCGACGTCACCCGCCGGATCGGCGTGCGCAAGCGCACCGCCGAAGGTGCCGCGGTTGCGCACCTGCGCGTCGGCGACGGTGCGCACCGCCTTGCTGACCAGAGCCGCATGCTGGGCGATCAGCGGGTCGGTGGCAACCGTCGCGTGGGTCGTCATGGCGCCGACCACGAGCGCGCCACCGTCGTCCCGCACGCCGCGCAAGGCGTCGATCCGGCCCAGATCGATAACGAATTCCGGTGCGTTGAGCCGCAATCGGAGCACCGGCAACAACGACTGGCCACCGGCGATGAGCTTCGCGTCCTCGCCGTGCTCTGCCAGCAGCGCCAGTGCCTCGTCGACGGTCGTCGGCGCGGCGTAGTCGAATGCTGCGGGAATCATGCGCCCGCTCCTTCCGTGGTGGTGCCGGTATCGCCGGCGCGAGCGGCGGCGATGGCCGCGTAGACCCTGGCCGGGGAGCACGGCATGACGATGTCCTCGACGCCGAACTGGCGGACCGCGTCCAGCACCGCGTTGACGACGGCGGGCGTCGAGGCGATCGTGCCGGCCTCCCCAACTCCCTTGGTGCCCAACGTGTTCGTCGTCGCGGGAGTGCTCGCGTGGTGCGCGTCGAAACTAATCAGGTCGGCCGCGCTTGGCACCAGATAGTCCACGAACGACCCGGACACCAGCGTGCCGGCGTCGTCGAAGACCGCGTCCTCGTAGAGCGCCTGGGCGATGCCTTGCGCGAGCCCGCCGTGCACCTGCCCCTCGACGATCAGCGGATTGACGATGGTGCCGACGTCGTCGACACAGGTGTACTTGCGCAGCCGCACCTGCCCGGTCTCGGTGTCCACCTCCACCGCGCACAGGTGGGTGCCGTGCGGATAGTTGAAGTTGATCGGGTCGTAGGTCGCCTCGGCGTCGATCGACGGCTCCATGCCGTCGGGCAGGTTGTGCGCGGTGAAGACGGCACCCGCAACCTCCTGGATGGTGACACCTGCGTCCGTGCCCTTGACCCCGAACCGGCCGCCCTGGAACTCGATGTCGTCGACCGCGGCTTCCAGCAGGTGCGCCGCCACCGGCTTCGCCTTCTCGACCACCTTGTCGGCTGCCTTGACCAGCGCCTCGCCGCCGACGACCAGCGACCGCGATCCGTAGGTGTCCAGTCCCTTCACCGAGACCTGGGTGTCACCGTGCAGGATCTCGACATCCTCGAAGGGGACGCCCAGCCGATCGGCGACGATCTGGCTGAACGCCGTCTCGTGCCCCTGCCCGTGCGCGCTGGTGCCGGTTGCCACCTCGACCTTGCCGGTGGCCAGCATCCGCACCGATGCGTGCTCCCAGCCGCCGGCCCCGTAGTCGAGCGAGCCCAGCACCCGCGACGGTGCCAGCCCGCACATCTCGGTGAAGGTGGAGATGCCGATGCCCAGCTGGACCGGGTCGCCGGCTGCGCGACGGCGCGCCTGCTCGGCGCGCAGCTCGTCGTACCCGAAGAACTTCTTGGCCGACGCAGTGGCGGCTTCGTAGTTGCCGGAGTCGTATTCGAGTCCGGCGACCGTGGTGAACGGGAACTCCTCGTGGGTGATCCAGTTCTTCTCCCGCAGTTCGAGTGGGTCCATCCCGAGCTCGTCGGCCAGGTCGCTCATCAGGCGTTCGATGGCGAAGGTGGCCTCCGGTCGGCCCGCGCCACGGTAGGCGTCGGTCCAGGTCTTGTTGGTGAGCACGGTCTGGCAGGCGAAGTGGTATGCCGGGATCTTGTAGATCGCGTTGAACATGAACGCACCCAGGACCGGCACCCCGCCGCCGACGATGGCGACATACGACCCGAGGTCGGCGGTGAGTTCGACCTTCAGCCCGGTGACCCGGCCGTCCTTCGTCGCCGCAAGCGTCAGCTTCTGCCACTGGTCGCGCCCGTGATGCGCGGCGATCATCGACTCGGATCTGGTCTCGGTGTACTTCACCGGCTTGTGCACCTGGCGCGCGATCCACCAGGCGAGCCATTCCTCCGGGGTGACCTGCAGCTTGCCGCCGAACCCGCCGCCCACGTCCGGCGCGATGACCCGGATCTTGTTCTCCGGCACACCCGTCGTCGCGGCGAGCGCGAACCGCACAATGTGCGGGACCTGGGTAGCGGACCACATCGTCAGCTGCTCGCCGGTCGGATCGACGACCACCGACCGCGGCTCCATGAAGGCGGGAATCAACCGGTTCTGCCGGTACTCCCGCTCAATGACCACGCCGTCGGCGCGGGCTGCCGTGATCGCATCCTCGACATTGCCGCCGGTGCCTGCCGCGGCCGAGTCGAATACCCACAACGCGGACTTGTTCGTGCCCAGATCCGGGTGCGCCAGTACGGTGTCCTGCACCGCCTCCTTCAGGTCGAGAGCCGCGGGGAGTTCGTCGTAGTCGACGTCGACCAGCTCGGCCGCATCACGGGCAGCAGCTGCGCTGCGAGCCACCACCACCGCTACGATCTCGCCGGCGAAGGTCACCCGGTCCGCTGCGAGCACCGGGTGCACCGGCGTCACCTGATCCGGGGTGATCGGCCAGGCGTTGATCAGGACACCGGCCGACTCGTCCAGGTCGGCCGCGGTGTAGACCGCCACCACGTTGGCGGCCGCCTTCGCCTCGGCGGCGTCGATCGAGGTGACCCGGGCGTGCGCGAACGGGCTGCGCACCATCGCCAGGTGCAGCATGCCGGGCAGCACGATGTTGTCGGTGTAGCGACTACTGCCGGTGATCAGCCGGCGGTCCTCCTTGCGGCGCCGGTCCCGGCCGATCTCAGCGGCCGGCCGGTCGGCGGTGACGGTCATTGCTCCTCTCCCTTCCCGGCGGCCGCGGCGGTCTGCACCGCGCGCACGATGTTGTGGTAGCCGGTGCACCGGCACAGGTTGCCCTCCAGGCCTTCCCGGATCTCGTCCTCGGTCGGGTCGGGGTTCTCGTTCAGCAGGTCGACCGAGCGCATGATCATCCCCGGCGTGCAGAACCCGCATTGCAACGCGTGACATTCGTGGAACGCCGCCTGCACCGGGTGCAGCTCGCCTCCGTCGTAGGTCGCCGCCAGTCCTTCGATGGTGGTGACCTCACCGCCGTCTGCCTGCACCGCCAGGACGTTGCAGGACTTGACCGCGCGACCGTCCAGATGCACGGTGCACGCGCCGCAGTTGCTGGTGTCACAACCGATGAGCGTGCCTGTCTTACCGAGCTTTTCGCGCAGGAACTGCACCAGCAGCATGCGCGGCTCCACGTCTTCGGAGACCGCGCCTCCGTCGACGGTGAGGTGGATCTTCGTCATGGTGGGCACCCTTCGATCGGCAGACTTCTGGCGTCAGCATCGAACCTAGGCGGCTGCGGGTTGGCGCCTGGTTGGCAAGGTCTACCTAATCCCCGGCAAGTTCCTCCCGCGCAGCGACGTCACCTGCGTGCGGCGGCGAGCCGGCCGCGCAGCAGCGGTATGGCGCGATGCCCACTCGTGCCGAGCCGGGCCAGACACGCCTCGAGAACCTGCACGTCATACGGGGCGATCTCGCTGTAGCCCAGGACGGCGTCCGGGTCGGGGTCGGCCAGCAGTGCCTCGCGGACCGCCACGGCGACTACCTCGGCGAGTTCGGTCAGCGCCGGTGAATTCGTGCCAGGCATCAGGTCCCCGCCGTATGCCGTGACGGCCGCCAGCACCTCACCCCGTTTCACTCGGTCCAGCACCTCGTCGACATCCACGACCACCGGAAGCATCAGCCGGTAGGGCCGCGACGAGATTGCGCCGCCGAGGGTCGAACGCAGGTGGGAGACTTCGGATTTCAGCGTGGAGACGCTGACCGCGGAGTCGCCGTAGACCAGGGCGTGCAGGCGTTCGAGCGACAACCCCTCCGGGTGCAGCGCGAGCAACGCAAGGATCTCGGTCTGCCGCCGGTTCAGCAGCAGCCGCCTGCCGTCGAGCCGGGCTTCGGCGGCACCGAGCAGCGTGAGTGACAGGCCGTGCTCGACCGGTGGCGGCCCGAACCGCGGATGCTGACGCGTGTCGGGCAGCGCGCTCTCGATCAGCCGCGCCATCATCCGGGCGGTCGCCAGCCCGATCGGGTGTGCGCGGTCCCAGGTGGTCGACAGGTCGATGACGCCGAGCCGTTCGCCTGTGGCCGGATCATGCAGCGGAGCCGCCCAGCAGACCCAGTTGTGCACGATCGGCGCGAAGTGCTCCGCGGAGAACACCGTGGCCGGCGCATCGAGCCGTGCGGCCAGGTCCAGTGCGTTCGTGCCGACGCTGGTGTCGTCCCAGCGGCCACCGGCCACGAAATTGACGGCCTCGGCCTTGCGGCGCATGACCCGCCCGCCATACGTCCACAGAATGCGCGCCTGAGTGTCGGTCACGGCGAGCACCAGATCGCCGTCCGCCGCGCTGCGGCGCAACTCATCCGCGACCGCCGACACAGCGGCCTGCAGCGGTGAGCCCTGCCAGAAAGCAGCGGTGTCGCCCTCGTCGGCGAGCGGCGCACTCACCACTTCCAGCGCCGAACCCTGCGCCGACCGCCGCCAGCTGGACAGGATCTCCGGACGGACCGGCACGGACTCATTGCCCTCGGTGACGAACGCGACCCAGGCGCGCACCGCAGCCATGCGGCGGTCGCGAAGCGTTGCGACACCGTCGTCCACGGCACCTCCCGGAAGATCGCGTCCAGAATATCGCCGCGGTGCGAGCAGTCAGGCGTGAATGCGACCCTCCGTCTCGCCCAGCCGGCTACCGCTGCCGCCCCACTGCCGGGCGATGATCTCGGCGAAGATGCTGATCGCCGTCTCCTCCGGGGTGCGCGCACCGAGGTCCAGGCCGAGCGGGCTGTGCAGCCGGGCCAGTTGCTCCTCGGTGACGCCGATGTCCCGCAGCCGGTGCATCCGGTCCTCGTGCGTCCGCCGCGAACCCATCGCGCCGACATAGGCGACCTCCGGCGCCTGCAGGGCGATCTCGAGCAGTGGCACGTCGAACTTCGGGTCGTGGGTGAGGACGGTGATGACGGTGCGGGCGTCCACTCGTCCGGCGTCCAGCTCGGCGGACAGATAGCGGTGCGGCCAGTCGACGACCACCTCGTCCGCGTCCGGGAACCGGGTCTTCGTGGCGAACACCGGCCGGGCGTCGCAGACCGTCACGCGATAACCCAGGAACGACGCGACCTTCGCGACGGCAGCGGCGAAGTCGATCGCGCCGAAGACGAGCATCCGCGGCGGTGGCGCGAAGCTGCTCACGAACACCCGCATGCCGTCCTCGAGCCGCTGCCCGTCCGGGCCGTAGGTGAGGGTCGCGTTGCGGCCGCTGGCAAGCAATCCCGCGGCATCGTCCGCGACGGCCGAGTTGGCCCGGTCGGTGCCCAGATCGCCGGCCGCGGGCTCGCCCGGTCGCAGCACCAGCCGGCGGCCGACCCACTCCGGGTCCGGGTGCTCGACTACTGTCGCGACCGCGACCGGCCGATCGTTGCGTATGTCGTCTGCGATCGCGGCGAGCTCGGGAAACGTTGTCCTGTCGACCTTTTCGACATACACATCGAGTATGCCGCCACAGGTCAGCCCGACCGCGAACGCGTCGTCGTCGGACACTCCATACCGCTGCAGCACGGGGGTGCCGGACCCGACCACCTCCCCGGCGAGCTCGTAGACCGCGCCCTCGACGCACCCGCCGGATACCGACCCGACGGCCTCGCCGCCCGGGCCGACCAGCATCGACGCCCCGGGCGGGCGGGGTGCGGACCGGAAGGTCGCGACTACGGTGCCCACACCGACGGGCTCACCGGCGTCGTACCACCGCATGAGTTCGGACAGCACCTCACGCATTGCCCACCACCTCCAACACCTGCTCGAACGAGCGCAGCGAGTGTCCTGCCACGAAATGATCGCAGTGCGGCAGTGCCGCGACGATCCCTTGCTGCACCGGCTGGTAACCGTCCTTGCCGCGATGCGGGTTGACCCACACCACCCGGTGCGCGAGCCGGCCCAGCCGGGCCAGCTGGTCACCGAGCAGTTGCGGGTCGCCACGCTCCCAGCCATCGCTGAAGACAACGACGACGGCCCCGCGCGCCATTCCACGAGCGCCCCAGCGGTCCAGGAACGCTTCGAGCGTCTCCCCCAGCCGCGTCCCGCCGGCCCAGTCGGGCACCTCGTCGCCGGCGCGCACCAGCGCCCGGTCGGGGTCCGTGGTCCGCAGCGGCAGGGTGATGCGGGTCAGCCGGGTCCCGACGGTGAACACCTCGACCGGGGCTGCGGTGCACACCACCGCGTGCGCGAGCCGCAGGAGGGCATCGGCATAGGGGCGCATGCTGGCCGACACGTCGATCAGCAGCACGACCCGGCGCGGCACCGTGGCCCGGCGCCGATGGCGCACCTGGGCCGGCTCGCCCATCAGCCGCAACGAACTGCGCAAGGTGCGCTGCAGGTCGACCGCACCGCGCCGCCAGGGGGTATGGCGAGCCGCTCGCCGCACCGGGGGCCGTGGCCGCAGCGCCCGGATCATCGCGTCGAGCAGCGCCTTCTGCGCTGCGTCCATCCCGGCCACGTCCCGATGCCGCAGGACCTCCGCCTGCGAGGCCGCTGCGCGGATGATCTCCCGCTCGGCCTCGCCACCGTGCTCGCCCGGGTCGTCGCTCACCGGCAGCGGGGTCGCGACGTCCCGCCGGTGCTCACGCGGAATCGAGCCAGGCAGCCCCGACCGGTCACCGAACCACGCCTCGAATACCTGGTCGTAACGCTCCAGGTCGTCCGGGCCGGAGCACAGGGTGGCGCGGCCGGCGACATACACCCCGCCCGGGTCGCCCAGCCCGACGATCGCGGTCGCGGTCAGGAACCCGGTCGCGCGGTCCTGCGTCACGCGCACCCCGGCCGCGCGCAGTGCGCGGGTGAAGCCGAGCAGGATCTCCTCGGGTGGATGACCGGTTGGCGTGCTCATCGAGCCAGCATCCGGTCCAGGACGTGCCGGACCCGGTCGGTGTCCTCGCGATATTTCACCACCGCGCCGAGGGTTGCGGCCGCCTGCTCAAGGTCGAGTTCGGTGGCCCCGAGTTGCTCCAATGCCCTTGCCCAGTCAAGGGTTTCGGCCACACCTGGTGGTTTCAGCAGGTGCTCGGTACGCAGGGTTTGCACAAGCGCGACGACCTGGCGCGCGAGAGCGTCGGGGACCTCCGGCGCGCGAGATCGCACGATGGCGACTTCGCGGTCGAGCCCGGGGTGGTCGATCCAGTGGTAGAGGCAGCGGCGCTTGAGGGCATCGTGCAACTCGCGAGTCCGGTTGGAGGTCAGCACCACGGTCGGCGGGGTCGTGGCGACCACCGTGCCCAGCTCCGGGATGCTGACCGCCCACGAGGACAACACTTCCAACAGGAACGCCTCGAACTCGTCGTCGGCCCGGTCGACCTCGTCGATCAGCAGCACGGACGGCGACTCGCGCAAGGCGCGCAGCACCGGGCGGGCGAGCAGGAAGCGCTCGTCGAAGAGCGACTTCTCCGCGTCGACCGGATCGAGCGACCCATCCCTGGTCGCGGCCTCCAGCGTCCGCAGGTGCAGGATCTGCCGCGGGAAGTCCCAGTCGTAGAGCGCCTGGCTGGCATCGATGCCCTCGTAGCACTGCAGCCGGATCAGCGGCACACCGCGCAGCTGTGCGAGTGCCTCGGCCAGTGCGGTCTTGCCGGTGCCCGGCTCCCCTTCGAGCAACAGGGGACGTTGCATGCGCTCGGCGAGGAAGACGACCGTCGCGAGGGCCGGATCCGTCAGATATCCGGTCTGTCCCAGGGCCTGCGACACCGCGCTCGGTGAGTCCATCCGGTCAGGCTATGCCCGTGGGGGTTGGCGTGCGGTTGGGTCGCCGTCACCGATCCACGTCCCGTCCGGTGGCCAGGTCATCGCACTCCACGAGCACCGTGTCGTGCGCGCGCAGATAGTCGCGGGCGCCGCGGTCGCCCGCGGCTCCACCGGCCGCCCCGGCCCAATGGTCGCGACCGAGCAGCACTGGGTGCCCCGGCACGCCGCCGTATGACGCCCGCGCCAGCACGTCCGGGGTGTCCGGCTGCGCCAGCACCCGCGCCACGACGTCGCGTCCGACGTCCGGCAGGTCGACCAGCGTGATCAGGCAACGGGTTTCGTCGGTCAACGCACCGATCCCGGCCCGCAGCGACGCGCTCATGCCGGTCGCCCAGTCGTCGGCGACGACGACGTCGGCCTGCCCCGCATCCAGCAGCGTGCGCGCCTGCTCGGCGGCCGCGCCGAGGACCACCACGACGCGGTCGCAGTCAGCGAGGGTGCCCACCGCGTGCAGCAACCAGCCGTCGACGAGGGCCTTGGGGCCACCCATGCGGCGGCCGGCGCCTGCGGCGAGCACGATCCCTGTGGTCACCCAGCCAGTATGTCGTGACGCTCCTCGCGCGACAGCACCGTCATACCGGCGAGCCCGTAGGGTGGCAGTTCTACGGCTCCAAGAAGAGTCATGCCAGCGAATTGCCCATGGCTGCAGTGCTTTTCACCGGTTTCGGGGCCAGCATCATCGTGCTGCCGTGGATAATCGTCCAGCAGGTGCAGCTGACGAGGTGCTCGTGGCTGTCCGGCGGTACGCCGTCGGGCCGAATCCTCAGCAGATGCTCAGATAACTCCCATACGGTGGCGCCCGTCCCGCCCGGCTCCCGATCGACCAGGAGAGCTTCGTTGAGCCACCTGAGCTACCTGCAGGCCACCGTCATGGGCGCCCTGCAGGGCGTCACCGAACTGTTTCCCGTCTCCAGTCTCGGCCACTCGCTGTTGGTGCCCGCGTGGATCGGGGGTTCGTGGAGTGCGCTGGTCACCCAGCAGGGTGCCAAGGGAGCGACGCCGTTCCTCGCCTTCATCGTCGCCCTGCACGTCGCGACGGCGCTCGCGCTCATCGCCTACCAGTGGCGCGACTGGGTGCAGGTGCTCGCCGGCATTGGCGATCTGGTCAAGGACCGCCGCATCCGCACACCACGCGCGCGGCTGACCGCGTTGCTGATCGTCGCCACCATCCCGGTCGGCATCATCGGGCTGCTGCTCGACAAGCCGCTGCGGCACCTCTTCTCACATCCGCTGACCGCCGCAATCTTCTTGACGGTCAACGGATTGGTGCTCCTCACGGTCGAACTGCTCACCCGGCGCGCGCGGCGCGGGGCCCACGCCGCGGCGGTGGAGCCGGGCGAGGCAGCCACCGACTACCAGAACGTCGGTTTCGCGGAGGCAACGCTCATCGGCAGCAGTCAGGCACTTGCGCTGCTGCCCGGCATTTCCCGCTCCGGCGTCACGATCTCAGCCGGCCTGTTGCGCGGCTGGAGCCACGAGCGGGCGTTGCACTTCGCATTCCTGCTCGCCACGCCGGTCATCCTCGCGGCGGGTGTGCTGAAGGTGCCCGAGCTGTTCGGCCCGGAAGGCAAGGGCATCGGCGGGCAGGTGCTGGTCGGCTTCGTCGTCGCGTTCGTCGCGGCATACATCTCGGCGCGCTGGCTGGCCAGGTTCCTGCGCACCCGCACGCTCTACCCGTTCGTCGCCTACTGCCTGGTCGCCGGCGTCGTGAGCATCGTGCACTTCGCCTGACGAACGATACGAGAGGTCACCCGCGTTCGATCGCCGCGCGGCGTTGCTGGATCCGCCGGATGCGTGCGACGTCCAGCTTGGCCGAGCGGTCGAAGAAGTAGATGCCGTTCTGTTCCTGGAAGACGTCGGTGAGCTGGGTGTAGCAGTACCCGAACATCAACGGGTCGTCCAGCAGCACATCGACCAGTCCCGTGAAACGTTCGTAGACCTCCTCCTCCGTGCGCACAGCCTGTCCGTAACCCCACGAGTCGGCCCCTTGGACGCCGCCCGGGCTCCACCAAATTCCGCCGAATTCACTACAGAAGTACGGCTGTCCGCGGTAGGCAACAGACCACTTGGCCCCTTCGTTGATGTATGGCGCACCGTCCGCCAGCGGCTTCATCAGGTCCGCGAACTCCCGGGGATCCTGTTCGTACAGATGTGAGTCGTACACGTCGGTCTGGTCGACCCGGTGGGCATATCCTGATGCGTCGATGACAGGGCGGGTGCGGTCGGCAAGCTTGGTGGCCAAGAACATCCCACGGGTGACGTCGTCGAGCACCGTGATCCGGTCCTGCCGGTCCTGGAAGGTCTCGTTGAGCGGACACCAGCCGACGATGCTCGGGTGGCTGTAGTCCCGCTGCACCGCCTCAAGCCACTGAGTGATGTATGACGCATCCGGTCGCTGGTTATCCCCACTGGACGGGCCGGGCTCCCGGCACCCCCAGTCACCGAACTCCGCCCAGACGAGGTAGCCCATCCGGTCCGCATGGTGCAGAAAGCGCTCCTCGAAAACCTTCTGGTGCAATCGCGCACCGTTGAAGCCGGCTGCCAGCGACAGCTCGATGTCCTGGACCAGTGCCTGGTCCGACGGTGCCGTCATCAGACCGTCCGGGTAGTAACCCTGGTCGAGCACCAGCCGCTGGAAGACTCGCTCGCCGTTCAGGAGCACGGCCGGACCGTCGATCGAGACGGACCGCAGCCCGGCATATGACGAGACAGTGTCGACGACGTCACCACCGGCCGAAATCAGTTGCAGCCGAACGTCATACAAGTGCGGGTCGGCCGGTGACCACAGTCGCCGGTGCGCCAGCGGCACGGCGAGGTCGACCATCGTGGTGAAGTCCGTGGCCACCAACCGGTCGGCTCGGTCGATCCGGTCCGTCCCGTCGAGCAGCTCTGCGACGACCCGCATCCCGGCCGCAGGGCCGCTGACCGGCAGCTCCAGATGAAACGCACCGGAGCCCGCGTCGGGCGTGATTCGCGGCCGCTCGAACCGGGTCGCGGGGACCGGCTCCAGCCACACCGTCTGCCACAGGCCTGTCGTCCGTCCGTAGAGCGCGGCCCGTCCTTCGTAATCACGACTCTGCTTGCCCCGTGCCTGCGCACCACGGTGCGAATCGCGGCACCGAATCGTCAGCTGTCTCGGAGCACGCACGAAATGGTCAGCCGGTCCGAGGTCGATCGTGAAGGAAGTGAAGCCCCCACGGTGCCTGCCACACTCGGTGCCGTCGACCCAGACGGTCGTGTCGTAGTCTGCGGCTCCGATGTGCAGCAACAGGAGCTGGCCGCTCCATGCTTGCGGCACCTGGACGCCTCGTCGGTACCACACCGCTTCGAGAAAGTCCGTGTTGGCGACACCCGACAGCGTGGACTCCGGCGCGAACGGCACGATAATCGTCCCCGAGAGCGGAGCATCGACCAGGCCGCGTTCCAGGCCGCTGTCACCCTGGTCGATCTCGAAATCCCACGCACCGTTCAGGTTGAGCCACCGATCCCGGACGAAGGACGGGCGAGGATATTCCGGGCGTGGCTGAGCCGCAGTTGCGGTCACCTGGTGCCTCCATCGGTGAGTCGGTGGTCGGTCCGGTCGTCGCCGGCAGTGCTAGCCCGCACCGCAATGCGGTGCGGGATGACCACGTGGTCGTGTGTGGTGTCGAGGCCGGCAAACTGCGGCACCAGACGGTCGATCGCAGCGCGCGCGACCGCAAACCGGTCGACGCTCACCGAGGTGAGACTCGGCACGCAGAACTGTGCGTCCCTCAGATCGTCCCAGCCGATCACGGCGATGTCGTCGGGAACACGGACGCCTGCCGCGTGCAGAGCGTGCAGTGCCCCGAAGGCGAGCTCGTCGTTGAAGCAGAAAACCGCCTCCGGTGGGTGCGCCAACGCCAGCAGCCGGCGCATGGCCTGGGCACCGTCGACACGCTCGTAACCGCCCGGTGCGACGACCCAGTCACGGCGCACGCGGAAACCTGCAGCGCGCATCGCGGCGCGGTAGCCCCTCGTGCGCAGTGCTCCCGTTTCGCCACCGAAGCCGTGTTGGTCACCAATGACCGCAATCCGGCTCCGCCCCAAGGAAATCAGGTGGTCCGTGGCATCTCGTGCCGCAGCAACGTTGTCGGTGCCGACCCACGCCAGATCGAAGGTCGCCCCGTGTTCGCCGAGCGCGACGAGCGGCGCATTCGCGTGCCGCCCCAGGTCGGAGCGCGTCATGCTCAGCGGGCTCACGATCGCGCCGTCCCACAAGCCGTCATCCAGCGCCTGCCGCAGTGGTGAGGTCTCGCTGTCGCGTCGGCCATCCGTCTGATCAACGACGATCGACAGCTCGTTCTCGCGCGCCACGGTCACGACGGCATCGGCCAATTCGGCGAAGTAATGCTCCGCGAGACGTGGTATCAGCAAGCCAACGACGCCGGTCCGGCCGGACCGCAGTCGCCGAGCGACCCGATTCGGCCGATAACCGAGAGCGTCGATCGAGCGCTGAACGGTCGCCCGAGTGTGCGGCGACACCTGCGGAAAGTCGTTGACAACGTTGGAAACGGTGCGCACCGAGACCCCCGCATGCACCGCAACATCCCGCAGAGTGACTGCCACAGGAGGAAACTACCAGAAAGCCTTGCATCGTTGCATGCAACGATGCAAGGCTTCATCTCGCACAAGGAGGTGCCCGCCATGACCGACAATTCGGTTCAGCGCAGAACACAGCCGCATCCATCGCCCACTCGGCGCACCATCGTCGGTGCCGGCCTCGGAGCAGCCGCCGCCGAACTCCTATCGGGATGCGGATCTCCAGTGGCGACAGGGCTTTTCGGACTTGCACCGCCCTCCGACAAGCTGACCTACTGGAATCTGTTCAGTGGAGGCGACGGCGCAAACATGGCCAAGATGGAAAAGGTTTACGAGCGGTCGCACCCCTCGATCGACCTCAGTGCCACCACCCTCTCGTGGGGCACCCCGTACTACACCAAGCTCGCTCTTGCCACGGCAGGCGGAGCGCCACCCGACGTGGGCATCGTGCACCTGTCCCGGCTGGACACTTTCGTCGAGGCCGGCCTGCTCACGCCGTTCCCCGCCGACGAGCTGACCGCATTCGGGATGCCGGCGACGAATTTCACGCCACGGGCTGCCCAGAAGGCCACTGTCGACGGGCAGCTGCACGCCATACCGCTGGATACCCACCCGTTCGTCATGTACTACAACATCCCGGTCTGCCGGAAGGCCGGCCTGCTCGACGCCGACGACAATCTGAAACCGATCCACGGCCCTGCCGAACTCACCGCTGCCCTCTTGGCCGCCAAGAAGGTCACCGGTCACTACGGCGGTGTCGTTGCCGTCATCGGCGACCCGGCGACCAACCTGCGGTACTTCTCCACCCTCTATTACCAGGCGGGCGGGACCTACATCGCCGATGCCGGTCAGAAGATCACGATCGACAACGATAAGGCCGCCCAGGTCCTGACGTTCATGCGCAATCTGACCAAATCCGGTCTGATGCCCGCCACGATCAACGACGCCGGTGTGCTGTCGCTCTTCTCCACCGGCAAGGCCGGCTTCCTCTTCGACGGCGAATGGGACATTCCGACCTACCGGGCGACCCCGCTCAATGGGAAGTTCAATGTCGTGCCGATCCCGCACATCTTCGGCCCGAAGCCGGTTGCGTATGCCGACAGCCACTCGTTCGTCATACCGAGAAACAGCGCGATGGACAAGAACCGGCGGGCGATGGTGCTGACCTTCATCAAGACGATGCTGGAGAACAGCCTCATCTGGGCCGGCGGAGGACACGTACCCGCGTGGACGCCGGTCCGCGATTCGGCGGCGTTCAAGGCGCTGAAGCCGCAGGCGAACTACGTGGCGGCCGCCGAGACCGCGATGTACGACCCGCCTGCGTGGTATTCCGGCGCCGGCAGCGACTTCGAGAACATCATCGGCGCGGCCGTCGCGAATTCCCAGTCCGGGGTGAGCAGCGCGTCGTCCGCCGTCGGGCAGATGTGGTCGGGACTACGCCCGTATGCCGACGCCAAGGCACCGGTGGGATGAGGAGGCACTGACCCATGGCAACCACAGTGATCGACGACGGTCTACCCGTCGCAGTGCCGGACTCCGGCTCACCCCTGCGCACCCAGCGCAGCGGTGAGAATCGTGCCGGCTGGCTGCTCAGCGCACCGTTCATCGTCTTCTACCTGATCTTCCTCATCGGCCCGGCGCTCTACGGCATCCTGATGAGCTTCTTCAACACCACCTCGGTCAAATCCGGGCTGGGAGCGGCCGTCGGTCTCGCCAATTACCGTGAAGTCCTGACCAGTTCGGCGTTCTGGGGTTCCATGGGCCACACCCTGTGGTTCACCGTCCTGACGACGCCGCCGCTGGTGATCCTCGCCTTCGTCTTCGCCATCCTCGCCGAGCGCATTCGCCGTGGAAGGGCGCTGGTGCGGTTCATCTTCTTCGCACCGTTCGTCATGCCAGTCACCTCGGTCACGATGATCTTCGGCTGGCTCTTCACCGCTCAGATCGGACTCTTCCCCAAGTGGCTGAGCGATATCGGCATCTCACCGCCGAACTTCCTCGGGACCACCGGGTGGTCGTTCATCACCGTCGCGTTGCTGACCGTGTGGTGGACCGTCGGATTCAACTTCGTGCTGTTCCTGGCCGGCCTGCAGGAGATCCCGACCGAGGTCTACGAGGCCGCTGCCATCGACGGCTCCACCCCACGCAAGACCATGTGGTCGATCACCATGCCCTTGTTGCGGCCGACGATCGTGCTGGTCACCATGCTGCAGATCCTCGCGAGTCTGCAGATCTTCAACCAGATGTACCTGATGACCGGCGGCGGTCCAGGCACCTCCACCCGGCCGGTCATGGAATTCATCTACGACTACGGCTTCTCCGACTATCGGGCAGGGTATGCCGCCGCCGCCACGATGGTCTATTTCGTCATCGTCCTGGTGGTATCCCTGGTCTGGTTCGTACTGCGGCGGCAGACCCGAAAGACGGTGGGAGCATGACGACCAACGCCCCGGCAAACGCCCTGGACTACAACGCCCGGTCGAGAGCCTTCAAGATCTTCTCCGCGATAGTTCTCGCAATCTTCGCGATCATCTGGATAATCCCATTGGTCTTCGCCCTGGACACTTCCCTCAAACCCGAGGGCGAGATCGCGGCCCACCCGACCTCCTGGTGGAGCTCGCACTTCTCGTTCCATGCCTATACCGAGGTGGTCAAGGGCACCCCGATCATGACGTGGTATCTCAACAGCCTGATCATTGCCGTCCTCACGGTGATCATCACCCTGGTGGTGTGCTCGATGATCGGTTTCGCGCTGGCCCAGACGAGATTCTCCGGGCGGATCACGGTTTTCGGGTTCGTGCTCGCCGGATTGCTGATCCCGGGCTCCATCCTGGTGCTACCGCTCTACCAGATCGTGCACGAGATGCACCTGCTGAACACCTACTGGGCAATGGCGCTACCGGCGGTCTCGGCACCGGTCGCGGTCTTCATCTTCGAGTCGTTCTTCAGCGGATTGCCACGGGAACTCATCGAAGCCGCCCGCATCGACGGCGCCTCGTGGTTCGGCATCTACTGGCGAGTGTGCCTGCCACTGTGCCGGCCGGCGATGGCCGCCGTCGCGATCTTCACCTTCGTCGGCAGCTGGAACAACTTCCTGTGGCCGTTGCTGTGCATGAGCAACGTGGATCAGATGACCATTCCGGTCGGTATGGCGACCGTCGCCGGCGGGTTCGGCATCCTCTACGCGCAAGTGATGGCAACCGCCGTGCTCGGTGCGCTCCCTCTCTTCGTGGTGTTTCTGCTGTTTCAGCGACACATCGTGCAAGGAATCGCCGGCACTGGCATCAAGTAGTGGCTGCGGTCGCAGCGGCGACAGCCGGAGCGCGGCGGCGCTCCGAACGCAGCCGCTCCGCGATAACCGAGACGAGGTAGATCGCGAAGCTGGTGAAGGCGATCAGCACACTGGCCTTGATGTTGGTGTTGCTGAGAGCCAAGCTGAGCAGCAGCCCACCGTCGGCGGCGATCAGCGCGAACAGCACCGAAAGGCCCGCGAACGCAACGGGATTGGCGGTCCAGCGACGCGCAGATGCCGCCGGGGTGATCGCCAGGCTCAGCACCAGGAGGGTGCCGACGACCTGCGCGGCCTCGGTCACCGTCACCGACAGCAGCAGCAGGAACACCAGGCCGAGCAGCCGGACGGGGACGCCACGCGCTTCGGCGACGGCGGCGTCGACCGACGCGAAGAGCAGCGGCCGGTAGATCACGCCCAGCACCACCAGCACCACCACTGCAAGCACCGCAAGCGTCACGACGTCGCGGGTGGAGGCCGACACGATCGAGCCGAAGAGGATGTTGGTCGCGGCGGATGCGAAGCCGTTGTAGAACGACAGTAGGAAGATGCCAAGCCCCAGCCCGAAGGCCATGACGACGCCGATCGAGGTGTTGCTGTCGGTGCCCCGGCGGCCGAGCAGCGCGAAAGCTATTGCGACCACCACGGATCCGACGAGGGCACCGGTCACCGCGTCGTTGACGATGAGCAATCCTGCGACCGCTGTGGTGAAGGACAACTCCGCAGTGCCGTGCACCGCGAACGCCATGTCGCGCATCACGACGAACGGTGCCACCAGCCCGCAGGTCAGGCCGATCAGCGTGGCCGCGATCAGCGCGTGCTGGGCCCACGGGTAGCCCAGATATTCGGTGATGTTGGTCATGCGGGGATCACAACGTCGGCGCCGCAGTGGTGCGTGGCTTCCGGCGCCTCGCCGCCGCCGACCACGACGACCCGGCCGCGCACGCGCAATACGTCGATGGGCGTGCCGTAGAGCCGGCTCAGCCGCTCGGAGGTGAGCACCTCGTCCGGGGTGCCCTGCGCAAACCGCCCGGCGGCGAGATAGAGGATGCGGTCGACGAACGGCAGGATCGGATTGATCTCGTGCGTGACCATCAGGACCGCCGTGTTCCGTTGCCGCCGGCGCTGGTCGAGCAGTTCCAGCACGCCCTCCTGGTGCCGCAGGTCCAGGGAGGTCAGCGGTTCGTCACAGAGCAGCACCTTGGGGTCGCTCATCAGCGCCTGTGCGATCCGCAGCCGTTGCTGCTCGCCGCCGGAGAGGCGCCCGATCGGGGCGGACGCGTATGACGTCGCGCCGACCGCTTCGATCAGCTCGGCGGCCTTCGCGCGCACCCGCTTGCGCGACCACGGCACTCCGAATCGGTCGCCGTCGGCGCCGAGGCACACCAGATCCACGCCCCGCAGCCCGAGGTCGGCGTCGAACATCTTCTGCTGCGGCACATAGCCGACCTGGGAGCTGCCGCGGTGCGGGGTCTGACCCGCGACCTGGGCCGAACCACCGGCAAGCTGTTGCAGGCCGAGCAGCGCCTTCAGCAGGGTCGTCTTGCCGGTGCCGTTAGGACCGAGGATCGCGAGGAACTCCCCCGGCTGCACGTCGAGGTCGAGCCCGGACCAGAGCACCCGGCCACCGACCGACAAGGTCGCGTCGGTGAAGCGCACCGCCGGACCGTTGTCCGCATCGCTCATTGAGATTCCTCCAACGCCTTCTGCAACGCCTGGACCTGGCTCAGCTGCCAGGCCTGGTAGTCCTTCGCATTCGTAGGCATTGTCTCCGAAACCGGGACGAGCGGCACCTTGGCGGTCTGGGCGTCCTGTTTCAGCGCGTCGGTCTGCTTGTCGGTGACCTGGCTGTTATAGATGAGCGCCTTCACGGTGTGGTTCGTCAGCGCGTCGGTGAAGGCCTTGGTGTCCGCAGGGCTCGGGTCGTCGCCGTCCTCGACGGACTGGGCAAAGCTGGCCGGGATGCCGAGCTTCAGCCCGGCGTTGTCGACGAGATAACCGGCCACCCGCTCGGTGTAGGCGATCTCGGTGCCCGTGAACTTGCTCTTGATTGCCTGGGTGGCCTTCTCGATCGGGTCCAGACTCGTGGCGAACTTCTTTGCGTTCGCGTGGAATTCGGCCGCATTGGCGGGATCCGCCTTCGCGAGTGCGTCGGCGATCGAGGAAGCGACCTTGGGCATCTGCGGCACGTCATACCAGAGGTGCGGGTTGGGGTTCTTGCCGGTGATGCCCAGCACCTTCGACACGGTGACGACGGTCGGGTTCGCGCCGGAGTTCTTCACCAGGTCGTTCATGAAGTCGTCGTAGCCGACCCCGTTGTCGACGACCACCTTCGACCGTGACACCGCTGCCGCGTTCTTGGTGCTCGCCTCGTATTCGTGCGGGTCGACGTTCGGGTCGCTCAGGATCGACGTCACCGCGACGTGGGCGCCGCCGATCTGCTGCACGATGTTGCCGTAGACGTTGGTGCTCGCCACGACCTGGACCTGGGCGCCCTTCCCCTCACTGCTCGCGCCACTGCCTCCCGACCCGGAGCCACAAGCGGCCAGCAGCAGAACCGGTGCCGATGCCAGGACGGTCCAACGCACGTTCACACACTTCTCCCTGTGTCTCTTCTGGAACAACTCACCATATTGATAGTGATTCTCGTTACCAGGAGACTATCAGGGTACGGCGCTGGGGACGAATCGGCTGCCTTAGGCGGTCGGCGATGACAGCCAGTCGGCGATGACCCGGCCCAGCGCACGATCGGCGACAGCGCTCATGTGATTGCCCGGGATCTCGACGAAACTGCCGTGCGGGACTGCGTGCGCGAGTCGTTCCGAGCCGGCGCGGTGGTCGGTGTCCTGCTCTCCGCAGACGGCCAGCAACGGCATCGAGATCGCTGACAGCTCAGCGGGATCCGTGCGCACGCTGGAGCGCCATACACCACGCAGGGCAACCGGGTCGGACCCGGTCTGCCGCATGAAGATGCGTGCCTTGCCGGCAGGCGACCGCTTGTCGGTCTCCTGGTCCAGGTCGAACGCGGTCTCGTAGACCGCGTCGCGTGACTTGAGGTTCTCGATGCCCTCGATGCCCATCCCGGCTGTGACCAGCCGGCGGGGGCGGGAACCCCGCAGCACCATGCGCAGGCTGGTGTGCGCGCCGAGTGAATAGCCGCCCAGGTCGTAGTCGGTCAGTCCGAGGTGCTCGATGAGCGCAGCGCCGTCCATCGCGAGCACGTCCGGCGGATAGGCACGGGCGTCGTGCGGCTGGGCACTGCTGCCATGACCCCGCAAGTCGGGCATGATGACGCGAAATCCCTTGTCGGCAATGGTTTTCGCGTGTCCGTAGCGGATCCAGTTGGTCAGTGCATTGGAGACGAAGCCGTGCAGCAGGACGACCGGACGCCCCTCGCCGAGCTCCCGCCAGACGAGGCGCGCACCGTCGAACGATGCGAAATCGTGGGTGGTGATTTCGTCCATGCCGGCCGTGATGCTCAACGCTGTCCCAGCGCCAGGGAACCCATCGGGTCCCACGCGGGCAGCACGATCGGCTCGGTGTCGAGCGCAGCCTGCAACTCGGCGGGCAGCCGGTCGCGCGGAGCGGCGATCTCGAAGACGTATTCGCCGAACCACGAGTCGTTCATGGTGTAGAAGCCCTTGTCGGCCTTGTCGGAGCCCCAGGAGTTCTCCACCCGCCACTTGCGCGGAGTGTTCCCGTCCAGGTCGACGCCGGTGAGCAGCATCGCGTGGGTCATCAGAGTCTCGTGCAGGGCGAGCCGCTCGGCCTTGTCCAACTCGAAGCTCGTGCCGTAGACACCCGCGAAGTCGTAGAGCCGGGCGTCCCAGATCCCGAGATCCCGCTCCATCATCTGGCCGACGTCGCAGCCGAACCACACTGGTTCGCCGGACGTGATCGCTTCTGCGGCAAGAGATTTCAGCGTCTCCGGCGGAACGTTGAGGTAACGCACCGGCGCACCCCCGACGACGTTGCCAAGATGGTCCACGGTGAAGGTGCGGCCGCGCGGGCTCGTCGGCCGCGGGTCGTCGACCAGACAGACGTAGTCGTCGACGTCGATCGTGACATAGCGATCACGGAACTGCGCGGGCGTCAGCGTGCCGTCGCGATGGAACTCGCCGTCGTCGTCGGTCCACTGCCAGTCGAACTCGGTCGGCGGGGTGCCGAGGTGCATGGCCAGGATGCGGTATGCCGCGGCCATCACCTGGGCACGGATCTCCGCGACCTGCGCGTCACCTGACGCGGCGCGCACGTCGCGAGCGGCTTGGCGCAACAGGCTGCGCAAGTTCTTGTTCATCGCCGCACTGTTGGACGACGACTGTGTCTCGGGCATCACGGTTTTGGGGACGACGCCATACTTCTGGACGATCGCGGCGAACATGTTCCACTGCCCACCGTCACCCACGACGTCCTGCAGCAGCCAGGCGACGGTGCGATCGTCTGCGGGACGATCGGCAAGCTGCGCCATCGACTCCAGGAAGTAGTTGCAGCGTTCCAGCTTGTCCCAGAAGAACGGGTAGTTCTGGGAGAGCTCGAAATCCTTGACCCCAAGCTTGTCCATCACGCCGGCGCGGAGCAGGTTGAGACCGGCGAACATCCAACAGCGGCCGCTCTTCTCCTGGCTGGTGACCGGCCACTTGTCGAGACGATGCGACATCGAGCGGTCGATGCCGGTGACGACGGCGTGGTCGAGCGCCACGTCCGTGATCGGTGACTTGGTGATGGCGTTCTGGAAAAGCCGATTGACCGGCCGAGCGTCGAACTCCTTGCGCAGGAGTGCGACGTCCGGCTCGGTCAATGGTGTTGAGGAGGAAACCATGAGTTCAGCTTCTCACGGACGAATTGGCCGGACCCGCCGATCACTTCGACAGCTGGATGCGTCGATCCTCCTCTCGCTCGAAGTCGTCGAATGCCGCTGCGGCACCACCGAATTCGTCCCCGACTTCGCCGGCGATCTCCTCCGGCGCATCGGCGCCATCGACCTTGTGGCCGTCTTCGTCGATGCCGCGGTCGGCGGCCGCGAGGGTCCGGTGCGCGGTGCTCAGGATCACTGCCGCGAGCAGCGCGGTGCCGGCCGCGATCGCGAACGGGAGGTGCAGGTTGTAGTGCTCGACCAGCTTGCCGGCCGCGAACGGGGCGAGACCGCCGCCGATGAAGCGCACGAAGCCGTAAGCCGCGGAGGCGACCGGGCGCTCCACTGGGGAGACCACCATCACGGCCTGCGTGGTCAGCGTGTTGTTGATGCCGATGAAGATGCCGGCGGCGATGACCGCGCAGATCAGCACGGTGCGGTGGGTCGGCCAGATGGCGATGATGGCCAGGTCGATGGCGAAGAGCGTCAGGGCGACATACAGGGTCGGGGCCGTGCCGAAGCGACGCTGCAGGGCGGGCGCGCCCAGCACGGCGAAGATCGCGACCAGGATGCCCCAGCCGAAGAAGACGAAGCCGAGCTGGATGGCCGACAGCTTCATCGGGAACGGCGCGTAGCCCAGCATTGTGAAGAACGCCCAGTTGTAGCAGAGCGCAGCCAGGCCCATCGTCAGCAGACCGCGGTGCCGGAGCGCCTTGAGCGGGGCCAGCACCGAGGTGTGGTGCGTCGGCTTCGGAGTCGCCGGCAGGAAGAAGAGGGTGGCGATCAGTGCGATCAGCATGAGGACGGAGACGCCGTAGAACGGGCCTCGCCAGGAGACCTCACCCAGCAGGCCACCGACGAGCGGTCCGCAGGCAATGCCGACGCCGAGCGCCGTTTCGTAGAGGATGATCGCGCCGGCGAATCCACCGGTCGCCGAGGCGACGATGACGGCCAGCGACGTCGCGATGAACAGTGCGTTGCCCAGACCCCACCCGGCCCGGAAGCCGATGATCCCGCCGATCGAGCCGGCCGATCCGGCCGATCCGGCGAAGATGACGATGAGCACCAGACCCGCGATCAGTGTCTTCTTCGCACCGATGCGACTGGACACCGCATTGGTGCCGAGCATCGCGACCGCCGTCACCACGAGGTAGCTGGTGAACAGCAAGGTCACCTGGCTGGGCGACGCATGCAACTGTGACGAGATGGCCGGCAGGATCGGGTCGACCAGGCCGATGCCCATGAAGGACACCACGCACGCGAACGCGACGACATACACCGCCTTCGGCTGGCTGAACATTGAAGGCCGGGTCTCCCCTGCCGCTGGGCGGTTCACACTGCGCTCCTTGTCTTGTGGGGTGGGTTCTGTTCATCTCGGAACCACGGACAACTATATACCTCCTCTATGTTTCTTGCCAGGTCAGGAATCCACGGCGAACATCCACTCCCCTGCGAGCGACCCGCGTCGAGCGGGGTACTTCGGCGCCGAGCGGGGTAGATATCCGGGCCGTGAACGCCTGTGGTTCTACTCCGCTCGGTGGGCTTCTACCCCGCTCGGCGAATCCACGCGATTACTCCATGCTGTCCACGAATTCCATGATCGCCAGCATCGCTGCTGTCTGCGCGACGGTTTCAGCTGCTCGCCCGGCGTCCGACCCGCGGTTGACGGCCGAAACGGCCGCTGACGGTGCAGCAGCGACGTCAGCGGTGGTTTCGGGCGCCAGCGAACACTTCGACCGTCAGCAGACGGGGCGACCCTTCTCCTGAGCGGCCGAGCAGCCCAGGAGAATCCCGCCCCCGCGAGCGGCGGAGCGAAGCGGGGAACGTATCGAAGGGCGAAGCCCAGGAGGGCGCATCGAGGCCCGAGCGCCCCCTTCGCCGAGCAGTATGGGCGCCGATTGCCGTATCCGATATTGAGGACGCCGGTAGGCGACCCGGCCTCGAGTCAGCACCGGCTGGACCGGCGCGACAGCCTCACGGCGTCGCACGATGGATCCTGGACGATCTTCACACCCCATTGGCCGACCCACGTCGGAGACACGACTCAGGAGGCGGGACCCCCGAGGGATTCTCACTCCCCGCGTCCCCGACCCGGGGGCCTTATTCGAAAATTTATCTGATAGAACGCTTGTGCTATCAGGATGCGTTCAGGTAAACTGCAGGTACAGCGAAACAACCTGAACGGTAAGGAGGTCCGGGTATGACGAGCAACGATCCTGGACCTCTGGTGCCCGGCGAGGTCGTGGTTTCGGGGGTGCCCGGTGGTGACGTTTCCGGCGATCCGGTGGATTCGCCGGTGACCCAGGGTGAATCGCCAAGTTCTGCCGCACCCGCCGCGCCACCGGCGGTTGCGGTGCCGGGTCGTGCTGCGGAGATTCTGGAGATGGCGCGGGAGTTCCGGGCTGCCCTGGATGAGGTGCCGGGTGCGTTGTACCAGCTCGGGGAAGAAGGACTGTCGGACCTGATGACCCATTTGATGGGCGTGCATGTTCGTGCTGCGCAGGTGGCGACCGTGGTGGTCGCTGAAGCCCACATCCGAGGTGAAGTGAACACGTCGATATCGGCGTCCGCGGTGCAGTGGATCACCGCCCACGCGGTCGAGGCCGGCACGATGGTGGAGCCGCGGGATGCGAAGACGATGGCCGTGGTTGCCGAAGCCTACGGCGACCGCCGCAATGCCGTGGTGGCGGATGCTGTGCGGGAAGGCAGATGCACCCTGGCGGTGGCCCGGGCGGCGTTGTCGAACACGGACAAGGTGGCCCCGGTGTTGCCGGGCGCGTCGCGGGATGAACTGTTGGGTCACTTCCTGCACCTGGATCCGGCGTTGGGGTCTCGTGGGGTGTCGGCGTTGACGCGGATGATCATCGCCCAGTACGCCCCCGACACCCTCTCGGCGCAGGACGCGAAACTGGAGGCGGTCGAAACGTTGAGTTGGTTCACGACGCCGACGGGGATGACCCGTTTGACCGCAGAACTCGCTCCCGCGTCGGCGGCGGTGATGAAGTCCGCGATCCTGGCCCTGTCGGCACCCCAACCCGTGCCGTGTGATGAACACCCGAGTGTGACGGTGGCGGATGAGCGGACCCCGGGGAAACGTCGCGCGGACGCGTTGACGGAACTGGTCACCGCCGCCGCGAAGGTGCTGGCCGGGGATGCGTCTCCGACGGGTGCGGCGGCGACGGCCCTGGTCACGATGAACCTGGAAGCCCTGACCGAGGGTGTGGGGCATGCCCAGGTGGTCGCGACCGGCGACGTCCTGGATGCGGGTGCCGCCCGCCGGTTGGCGTGTGATGCGCAGGTCATCCCGATCGTCCTCGGCGGACCCAGTGAACCCCTGGATGTGGGACGCAAAGAGCGCCTGGTCACCAAAGGGTTACGCACCGCCGTCATCACCCGGGACCACGGGTGCACCCTCCCTGGGTGTGACCGGCCACCGGGCATGTGCGAAGTCCATCACGTGAACCCGTGGTGGGCCGGCGGGGAAACGTGTTTGCTCAATTCGGCCATGTTGTGTGTCTTCCATCACCACCTGGTCCACCGGCTCGGGCTACTCGCGGCCGTCACCGCGGCCGGGGTGCACTGGGACCTGACCCCAGGCCGCATGCCCACCCCCGGCGCAGCCTGAGCACCGCGGCCTCAGCGGCGCCCGGGGGTGGCCGTGTGTGCCCTGGCCGGTGCGCTGAGTGGCGGGAGAGCGAAGCGGCGGAGCGTATGGAAAGGTCGCCAAGAGCCAGCCCGCCTCAAGGCAACTCACCGGCCGGCGAGCCTCCCGCAGCTTGATCCCTGGCCTTTCCGTGTGATCGCTCTCCGAGTGCCCGATAGGGGCCCGTCTCACCGAGCGGGGTACAAACCCGCCGTACGGCATACGACCCTGGGCTGCATTCCTGCGCCGAGCGGGGTACGAGCCCACCGAACGGGGTAGAACCACACGCACTGAACGGCGGGGTTTCTGCCGCACTCGACACCGAAGGACATCGTCTGTGCCTCCGTGCCCCTACGGGATCAGCAGCACCTTGCCGGTCGTGGCGCGGCCCTCAAGCGCCTCGTACGCCGAAGCCGCGTCGTCCAACGGGAAGCGGGCACCGATCTCAAGCGTGAGCGAACCGTCGGCGAGCTGCCCGAGAATGTCGCCCGACCGCCAGAGCAGTTCGTCACGGTCGAGCAGGTATGACCCTATGGTCGGCCGCGTCACGAAGAGCGACCCCAGCCGGTTGAGCACCTGCAGGTCGAGCGGCTCCACCTGCCCGCTGGCACCTCCGAACAGCACACCCATGCCGCGGGGGCGCAACGACTTCAGCGACGCGTCGAACGTTGCCTTGCCGACGCCGTCATACGCGACGTCGACGCCTCGTCCGGCAAGTTCGCGCACCCGCTCGGCGAGCGCGTCGCCGGAGAATTCGCGGTAGTTGATGGTGTGCGTAGCCCCGAGATCCGCTGCGATCTGGAGCTTTTCGTCACTGCCGGCGGTCGCGACAACGGCGGCGCCCTTGCCGGTGATCAGCTGCACCAGCAGCTGCCCCACTCCCCCGGCAGCCGCATGCACGAGCGCGATCTGCCCGGGCTGCACCGGCCAGGTCGAATTGACGAGGTAATGAGCCGTCATACCTTGCAGCATTGCGGCCGCCGCAACGTCGAGCTGCAGACCGTCCGGCACCGGAACCGCAGCACTGGCAGGGATGTTCACCAGTTCGGCGGCACTGCCGATGCTCCCCGCCCAGGCAACCCGATCACCGACCGCGAAGTCCGCGACGCCGGCTCCGACCGCCTCGACAACTCCGGCGCCCTCCTCGCCGAGGGTGAACGGTGTCGGCACCGGGTAGACGCCCTGCCGCTTGTAGACGTCGATGAAGTTGACGCCGGCCGCGGCGACGCGCACCTGCACCCCCGTGGCAGCAGGAGGTGGGATGCTCACGTCCTGCACCTCCAGAACGGAACGATCACCGGGCCGGGTCACCACCAGAGCACGAGTCATTCCGTCAGCCTAACGAGCGACGGCAATGCCCTCAGCGGTGCCGAACCGCGCCACGTGGTGCCAGACCTGCTTCACCGCCTGCGGGGGGTGCGTCTCGCGCCGGGCGAGATCGCCCACGATGCGCGCATCCAGCCAGCCGTCCTCGGCTAATTCGACTGCCAATGCGACAATTTCGGGGCCGCGAAACTCCGGATGTGACCGGATGACCTCGACCGGGACGCGGAAACCGTCGTGCCATTCGACCGGGCACGGCAGCTCCATCGCAGCCTCCTCGACCCGAGTGCCCCGGAAGCTCGGATCCAGCACCACCGCCTCCACGTCCTCGCCCAGGCTGAGGTGACCGTGCACGTGCGCCTCGACGTAGTCGTCGAGCAGGTCGCGGTCGTCAGCATCGGCCAGCTCAGTCAGCGAACACGCCTCCGCCACACCGAAATCCGTCGGATGCTCGCAGCTGTCCGGGTAGCAGAACGTGGTGCGGTTCAGCGTGTGCGCCGCCAGCCGCAGGTATGACGAGCCGAACCTCGGCGAGGCGCCGGTGCCACGGTGCCGGTGGTCGAGTGCGCCGTACTTGGGCCGGAGGTCCGGGTCGGCACCGTCATACGCACCGGCGAAAAGCGCACTCTCCCAACGGAACCTATCGCCACCGGGAAACGCGGTCAGCCCGCCGTTGCTGGTGCCGGTGACGAATTGCGGGACGTACGCGCCCTCGCGTGCGAGACGTTCGAGGACCAGCTCACGTGATCCGGGCGATGCCCAGCGGTCCGGATGGAAGCTGCAGGTCACGCGCAGCGACGGATCCAGCGCCGGACCGGTCGCGAGAGACCGGACCTGCGCCATGGCACGCGCGACAGGTGCGGGCAGCGCGTCAGCCATGGTGATCCGCCGGGTGGAACAACTGCACACCGGCAACTGGCGTGAAGCCCGCGGCCAGGGTGGCGCGCAGGCTCGCCACATTGCCGGGCGCCACAGCTGCCAGCAGGATTTCGTCTGTGGCTACGAGGCGCCGCGCGTCGGCGATCAGCCGTCGGCCAAGTCCGGCACCGCGTGCCGGCAGGTCGACCTCGAAACTCAGCTCGAGCAGCCCGGCAATCCCGTTGCCGATCGTGACCAGCACGTCGTCGCGATCGGCAACGCCATACGTCTCGACGGCGGAGCGCAACCCCACTGCACGCCGGGCGCGCGGCCAGGTCGTGAGATCCGGCCGGGGCACCAGCAGTTCAGGACGACCGCCGAGTCCGCGCGCCGCCAGCAGCACGTCCAGCGAGTCGATCCAGCCATCTGTCCCGGCGAGCACGGTGACCACACGCGGATCAGCCGCGCCGCCGAAACCGTCAGGATGCAACCCCGCCAACTCGATGTCGGTGACGTCGTCCGGCACGCAGAGCACCGCATGCCCGGTGAACGTGACGATGCCGAACACGCTTGCGTTCCAAGGAGATAGCCGTCGCCAGCCACCATCGGCCGGAGGCGGATCGCCCGCCGCTGCCGCGCGAAGGATCTGCGCGAGCGGGTGGTCGCTGCTCACGCCTCGAAGGGAGCCGGATCACCCGCGCCGACGCGAATGATCTCGGCATACCCTTCGGAGAAGTCCACGACAGTCGTGGGCTCGACTCCGCACTCCCCCGAGTCGATGACTGCGTCGACCTGGTGGTCGAGCGCCTCCTTGACCTGCCAGCCGTCGGTGAGCGGCTCCTCCTCGTCGGGCAGCAGCAAGGTGCTGGTCATGATCGGCTCACCGAGCTCGGCGAGCAGCGCTCGTGCGACCGGGTGGTCGCAGATGCGCACACCGACCGTCCGCTTCTTCGGCTGCAGCAGCCGGTGCGGGACCTCGGAGGTCGCCGGGAGAATGAACGTATACGGCCCGGGCGTCGCTGCCTTGATCGCCCGGAACACCCGATTGTCGATGTGCACCAGTTGCCCGAGTTGTGCGAAGTCGCGGCACATCAGCGTGAAATTGTGCTTGTCACCCAGCTGCCGGATGCGCACGATGCGGTCGCGGCCGTCCCGGTTGCCCAGGGTGCAGCCGAGCGCGAAACACGAATCCGTCGGGTAGGCGATCAGCCCGCCGTCGCGCAGGATCTGCACCGCCTGGGCGATGCTGCGCGGCTGCGGATCCGCTGGGTGAACGTCGAAATAGCGGGCCATGGGCCAACCGTACGACGTCCGGCGCCGTTCAGCCCCACTTGCCGGCCAGCGCGCGGACGACCGTCAGGTCGCGCGTGGTCGAGACCGCTCCACCGCGCTCGAGCCGCGCGTTCGAGATCTTCGCCTCATGCGCCGGTTTGGCCAGCCACCAGTGCATCTCGCTCCCGTGCGGGAGCAGGCGCTCCCCCGGCTCGTCCCACGCCGCCAACTCGTCGGCGCGGTCCTGCGGGAGCGGGTCCCGGTAGAACGTCACGTAGCGGCGCAGCGTGCCGCCGTCCAGCGGATCGGGCTGCGTCTCGGCGAAGTCGGCGATCGCACGCAGCTGCGCCGGGCTGCGCACGATGCAGGGTATGGCGAAGCCGAACTCCTCCTGCAGCAGAGCCTCCAGCGTGGCGCTCACCTTCGCGGTGCTCCGCATAGGGGTCCCGACGAGCACGTTGCCGCTCTGAATATGCGTCTCGACATCCTGGAAATCGTTGTCCAGCAAGAACTCCCGCAGCCGAGCCATCTTCACCCAGCGACCACCGACATTGACCGCTCGCAGCAAGACGATGTGCTTGGGCATGACTCAGTCCGCTTCGTGGGCGGTCACTTCGGTGGGCAGCAGTACCGTGCGGCTGACGGTGCACAGCCGCTCGTGCGACTTCCGGATGGCGTCCGGGACCACCGCACGCGCGGCATCCCCCTCGTCACCTTCCGGGAACTCCAGCCGGAAGGTGATGTCGATCGGTCCCATGTGGTTGCCCTGCTCGTCGCGCAGCTTGTCGCCAGCTGCGGTCACCTCGAACCGGGTGGGCTCGCTCCGCCGGGAGGTGAAGATGTCCACGTCGATGCCGGTGCAGCCGGCGATCGCGGCCAGCAGGATCTCGACCGGAGTGAACTGCTCGTCACCCCCGCTGCCGAAGTCGAAAATGCCGCCCCGCGCGTTGACGGCGCGGAACTTGCCGGGAGCGGTGCGCGTGATGGTGACGGCGCGGTGCGCGTCGGAGGGCTGAGTCGTCATACACCCCAGCCTGCCACCTCGCGAGACCCCGATCGCCCGACCCGCCATACCCCAGTACGGTGGCAGCCGTGAGCGCCCACTCCGAACACAGCATCATCCTGATCCGCCACGGCGCGACCGAATGGTCGCGCAACGGACGGCACACCGGCACCACCGACCTGCCGCTGCTGCCCGAGGGCGAGGCCGATGCCCGCAAGCTGCGCGACGAGATCCAGCAGCTCGACATCGTCGCGACCTTCTGCAGCCCGATGCAGCGTGCACGCCGCACGGCAGCGCTGGCCGGCCTCGACGACGTCCGCATCGATCCGGACCTGCGTGAGTGGGATTACGGTGCCTACGAAGGACTTTCGACGCCGCAGATCCGCGAGCAGCTTGGCGACCCATCGTGGGAGATCTTCGCCGACGGTGTCGAACCGGGCGCCACTCCGGGCGAGACCGTCGAGGACGTCGCCGCGCGCGTCAGTCACGTCGTGCGCCGGGTCGTGCCGCTGATGGAGATCGGCAATGTCGCACTCGTCGCGCACGGTCACTCACTGCGCATCTTCGCGGCGATCTTCCTGCGGCAGGAGGCGCGCATGGGCGCCCAGCTGATGCTCAACGCCGGCTCGTTGTCGAAGCTCGGCTTTTATCACGGCACCCCGTGCATCCAGTCGTGGAACGCCGGCGGGGACTTCGCCTAGCCCACCGCCCAGGTGTGCACCGGCTCGCCTCCGTGCATCAACTCGAGATAGCGCCGCAGCATCCCGACCAGCGCACTGCCGCGGTCTTTGCCTTGCGCCTCAAGCGATTTCACGCACGCGATCTGCCATGACGCGCCGTTCTGACCGGTGCGGCAGCGCTCCTCGATGATGCCGAGGTAGCGGTCCCGGACCTCCTCGGCGACACCCCACTCGGCCAGGCCCTGGTGCGCCAGCGGCAGCAGGTGCCGCAGCGTAAGCTCGTCCGCGCGCACCTCGCCGAAACCCGGCCAGTAGACCTTCGCGTCGATGCCGCGCCGGGCGCACTCGGTGAAGTTGTCCGCGGCTGCGTCGAAACTCATCCGTGTCCACACTGGGCGGTCAGAGTCGGCAAGCATCCGGGCGACGCCGTAGTAGAAGGCGCTGTTCGCCATACCGTCGACAATGGTGGGACCCGCTGGCAGCACACGGTTTTCGACCCGCAAGTGCGGTTTGCCGGCGACGATGTCGTAGATCGGGCGGTTCCAGCGGTAGACCGTGCCGTTGTGCAGCCGCAACTCGTCCAGATGCGGCGCCTCGCCGCCCTCGAAGACCGCGACCGGGTCCTCGTCGGTCGACTCCGGCAGCAACGCCGGGAAGTAGCGGACGTTCTCCTCGAAAAGATCGAAGATCGAGGTGATCCACCGCTCGCCGAACCACACCCGCGGCCGAACGCCCTGGTTCTTCAACTCGATAGCCCGGGTGTCGGTCGCCTGCTCGAAGAGCGGGATCCGGCTCTCGTGCCACAGCTCCTTGCCAAAGAAGTACGGCGAGTTGGCGCCGACCGCCAGCTGGATGCCGGACAGCGCCTGGGCCGCGTTCCAGTAGTCGGCAAAACGGTGCGGCTGCACCTGCAGATGCAGCTGCACGGATGTGCACGCGGACTCGGGAGCGATCGAATCGGCATACATGGCAAGGCGGTCGCCGCTGCCGCCCTCGATATCGATGAAGATGTCCTCGCCGCGGGCGGAGAAGATCGCCTCGTTGAGTGCGGCGTAGCGGGCGTTGGCGCTCATCCAGTCGGTGCTGAAGTGCTCGGGCATCAGCGTCGGCAGGATCCCGATCATCGCGATCTGGGCTCCCGCGTCGTTGGCTTTCCGCTCGGCCCGGTTGAGACTCTCCCGCAGGTCCTGCTCGAGCCGGAGCGCCGAATGACCCGGCAGCGGACGCGGACTCACGTTCAGCTCGATGTTGTACTGCCCGAGCTCGGTCTGGTAGTCCTCGTCCGCGATCGACTCCAGCACAGCCGTGTTGCTCATGGTCGGCTGCAGGTCGTCGCCGACCAGATTGAGCTCGATCTCCATCCCGGTCAGCTGCTTCTCGAAATCGAAGCTGTGCGTCGTCAGCATCCGCTCGAAGACGTCGAGGTCCTGGTGCACCTTCTCGCGATAGCGCTGCCGCTGCTCGCGGGTGTATGACGTGGCGGCGACGTCCTTACCCATGATGACCTCCTCGTGTCAGCGTGTCGGACACGCTTCCACAATCTGACCACGCGCGGCGGCAAAATGGGTGGAGCTTCTCGCGCCGCACCACGATGCGGACAGCGGCGCCACACGCCGGGCGCGTTTCCGGGGTATGTCGGTGCCGCCTCATACCCTGCATGTCATGCGCTTCCTGCACACCTCCGACTGGCATCTGGGCCGCCGCTTCCACGGCGTCTCGCTGCTCGACGCGCAGGCGGCATACCTCGACCAGGTCGTCGAGACGGTGCGCACGGAGCGGCTCGATGCGGTGCTGGTCGCGGGTGACGTCTATGACAAGGCGCTGCCCGGCCCGGAGAGCGTGGCCCTGCTGGACGAGACGCTGGCGCGGCTGCGGGACACCGGCGCGCAGGTCGTGCTGTCGTCCGGCAACCACGACTCCGTGGTGCGGCTCGGATTCGGCTCGCGAGTGCTGGCTCACGGTGGGGTGCACATCCGCACCGCGCCGGAGTCGATCGGCCAGCCGGTGCTGATCGACGATGTCGCCGTTTACCCGATCCCCTACCTGGAGCCGGCGCTCGCCGCGCCTCGGCTGGACGCGGCCGAGACGACCCATGCCGGTGTGCTGCGGGCCGCGATGCGGCGCGTGCACGCGGATGCTGCCAAGCGTGGCCGGGCCGCGGTCGTCATGGCGCACGCGTTCGTGACGGGCTCGACCACGTCCGACTCCGAGCGTGACATCGGTGTCGGCGGTGCGAGTGCGGTGCCGGCGAGCACCTTCTCCGGGGTTTCGTATGCCGCTCTCGGGCACCTGCATCGTGCCCAGGAAGTCGGCAATGTCGGGCGCTACAGCGGCTCGCCGGTCGCGATGTCGTTCTCCGAGGTCGGCCACCACAAGAGTTCGGTCCTGGTGGACGTCACCGACGAGGGCGTTGCCACGTCACTGGTCGACGCGCCGGTCGGCCGCCCGCTCGCCGCGCTGCGCGGCACGCTCGCCGATCTGCTGGCCGACCCCGCCCTCGTCGACGCCGAACATGCCTGGTGCCAGGTCACGCTCACCGACGCGACCCGGCCGCTAGCGGCGATGGAGCAGCTGCGGCGACGCTTCCCGCACACCCTGGAGCTCCTCTTCGACCAGCCTGCCGGGCTCACCTCGGGCAGTCGCTACGCGACCCGCGTCGCCGGCAAGGGCACCCTTCAGTTGTGCTGCGACTTCCTGGAGCACACCCGCGGCGGGGCGCCGGCGACCGATGCGGAGCGCGCCCTCCTGCAGACCGCCGTCGAAGCCACCCGCATCGCGCGCGGGCAACGCGACGAGGCGGAGCCGGTGCGCACGGTCGAGGCGGACTCGGCATGAGGAGCGAGCGACCCAGGAGGCACAGTACGAATGCCGAGCGCCGAGGCACGGGGCGGCCGGCATGAGGCTCCATCGCCTGCGGCTACAGGCGTTCGGCCCGTTCGCCGGCACCGAGCAGATCGACTTCGACACCCTCGCCGCCGGCGGTTTGCATCTCATCCATGGACCGACCGGTGCCGGCAAGACCAGCATCCTGGACGCCATCTGTTTCGCCCTCTTCGCGGCAGTTCCGGGTGGCCGAATGCAGGGTCGCACCACGGTGCGCAGCGACCACGCACCTGTCTCGACGCGACCGGAGGTGGAGCTCGAGTTCAGCGTCGGAGACCGCCGGCTGCGGGTGCAGCGCTCCCCGGAGCACCAGGTGCCCAAGCGCCGCGGAGAGGGTCTGCGCACGCAACGCGCGAGCGTGCAGCTGGCGGAGCTGCACGCCGGACGATGGAACGCCGTCAGCACCCGGCACGACGAAGTCGCCCAGGTCGTCGGCGAGTTGCTCGGCATGGGTCTGGCTCAATTCGCGCAGGTGGTGCTGCTGCCGCAGGGCGAGTTCGCTGCGTTCCTGCGCGCCACGGCCAATGACCGAGCCAGGCTGCTGGAGCGGCTTTTCGACATCAGCGACTTCGCCGCGGTCGAGCAGTGGCTCGTCGAGCACCGCAAGGCAGTTGAAGCCCAGGTGCAGCGTGCGGACGCCGCACGCGCGGCGTTGCTCGCCCGCGTTCGCGACACCCTCGGCGGCATACCGACGGAGGCAGGCGGCGCCGACTCCGACCGCGAGCAGCCGGAGCTCGATGCCGAGGTGCGCGCGGAAGTGCTCGACCAGCTCGCGTCCGACCTGTCCGGCCGGCTGACCGCCGCGCTCACAGCCGCCGACGCCGCCGACGGCGACGCCGAGCGGCTGCGCGCCCGGCTCGCCGACGAACGCGCCCTCGCCGCACTGCAGAGCCACGCCGCCGACGCTCGCGCCACTCTCGACCGTCTTGCGGCTGGAGCGGCACAGCTGGCCGAGACGCGTGAGCGGCTCGACCGCGCAACCCGGGCCGAGGTATGCCGGTCGGCCCTCGACGCCGCAGCCCGCCGCGAACGGGCCGCTGCCGCCGCAGCGGTGGACGTCGACGGTGCACGAGGCGCGCTCGCCGCGACCAGCCGCTGGTCCGTGCCCGAGTCGCACGGCGTGTCCGGGCTCACCGCGAACGCGCTGCACCCACTGCACGAGCGCGCCACCGCGGGCACCGCGGCCCTTGCCGGTCAGGCGGAGTTGCACCGCCAATCACGGTCAGTCCAGCGCGAGTTGCGGGAGGCGATCGCCGCCGAGCAGGTGGCCCGGACCCACGCCGAAAGCGCTGCGGCGCTGGCCCGGTCGGGCGCGGAACGCCTGACGCAGCTGGCCACCCGGCGCACCGGGCTGTTGCCGGAGTCGGTCACGCACCCGCAGTGGCAGGCACTACGCAGCGAAGTCGCCGCCGCGGACAAGGCGGCGGACTCGTTCGCGTCCGACCTCGCCGAGTGGCGCCGCCTGACCGGCGAACACCGCACCGCGCGCCGAGACTGGGCTGCCGCCGAGCGCGGCGTGCTGCAGTTGCGCACCGCGCGGCTGGCCGGCATCGCCGCCGAACTCGCCGACGAGCTTGCCGATGGGCAACCGTGCCCAGTCTGCGGCTCCTGCGACCATCCGCAGACGGCCCAGTCCGCACCCGACCGGGTCAGTCCCGAGCAACTCGACGCCGCGGAGGCCGAGCTGGCCAGCTCCGCGAGTCGCGCCGAGCACGCAGGTGCGCGCCGGTCGACGGCAGCTGGTCGCGCCCACACGACGGGGCAAGTGCTGCTGGAAGCGCTGGGCGTGCTGTCAGCGACACCGCCCGCGGAGCCAGAGATTGCCGAAACTATCGCAGCGGCAAGGCAATCCGTGGTCTCAGCACTCTGCTCAGCGGGCACCCTGCACGACATCGTCGCGCAGCTGACAGCCCCCGATGCCGAGGTGACCGAAGCCGGGCTTACTGCGGTGGCCCAGCTCCGGGGAGCACTGGACCGCGCCGCCGATCAGGTTGCCGTCCACGAGCACCGCGCGGCCGATGCGGTCCGACGTGTGCGTGCGCTTGACGACGAGCTGTCCGCAACGCGTGCCGAGCATGCGGACGCCGAGCAGGCCGCCGCTGCCGCCGCGGAAGCCGCCCGCGCGGCGAAGGCACGGGTCACGTCGCTGCGCGCGCAGCAGGCGGCAACCGATGCGCGCCTGGCGGAGCTGGTTCGTGACCACGATGCGGTCTGCGGGTGCGCGGCGGACACCGAGGCCACCGCCATCCACGCCGCGTGCATCGAGCAGCTCGACGCATTGCTCGCCGCTGTCGCGGCGGCGCACGTCGCCGGGAAGGAGAAGGTGGCCGCGCGACGGGCAGCCGACCAGCAGCTCGCCGAGCAAGGCTTCACTGACGACCGATCTGCCACTGCCGCAATGCTTTCCACCGATGCACGCACCCGGTTCGCCACCATGGTCGAGCGGGCGCGGGAGGAGCGGCTGAAGGCCGAGGGTGTCCTCGAGCAACCCGACGTCGCCGCCGCGGCCGCTGCCGCACCGGCGGAGGTCGAGCGCATCGCCACCGAGTCAACGGAAGCCGAGCGAGCGGCCCGCCATACCCGCGACACGGTGGGTGAGTTGCGCCGCGCTCTGCAGACCATGCAGCGCATCGCCGCCGAATTGCGCAGTCACGACGCACAGACCGCGCCGGTGCGGGCCGAGTTGGCGGTGGCGACGTCGCTGGCGGCAGCGGTCACGGGTGCGGGGGACAACGTGATGCGGATGCGGCTGACGGCATACGTGCTGGCTGCCCGCCTGGAGACGGTGACGGCGCTGGCCAACGAGCGGCTCGCGGTGATGACCGCCGGGCGTTACCAGCTCGAACACACCGACGCCCGAGCCGGGCGGGGCAGCAAGAGCGGCCTGGGGCTGCGGGTGCGTGACGCCTGGACGGACACCACCCGCGACACCGCGACGCTGTCCGGCGGCGAATCGTTCATCGCCTCGCTGGCCCTCGCTCTCGGCCTGGGTGACGCGGTGCTGCAGGCGGCCGGCGGTCGTCACTTGGAGACGCTGCTGGTCGACGAAGGGTTCGGGTCGCTCGACGAGGACAGTCTGGAGCACGTGCTCGACGTGCTCGACGAGCTGCGCGCCGGCGGCCGCAGCGTCGGCATCGTCAGCCATGTGGCCGAGTTGCGCACCCGCATCCCCACGCAGCTGCGGGTGCACAAGACCGCGCGCGGTTCAACTCTGGAGGTCTGCACGGCGACCGAGGTTGCCTGACCGAGCGGCGCCGGGCTGGATCGATCGCTCGGGCGACGTGCGTTTGGGCGCGAACTGACCTCTCAGCGGCCGCGATCGGGCAGGTGGACCAGACCGGAGCGGAGCGCGGCAAAGGCGTATTCGCGGACACCTCCACGTTCGGCGGCGATGTGCGCGACCGGCAATCCGTCACGGACCGCTTCGACCGGCCACCAGTCGATGAAATGCATCGTCTCGGCCGACAGCCAGGCCGCGATGCCCAGCTGGTCCTCGCCAATGCGACCATCGAGCGCGGCGGTGATGACGTCGCGCACTTCGAGGTAGTGAGTGTGGAATCGGGAGGTCAATGCCCGGCTGGCGAGAATCATGCCGGCGAAGGAGGGCCAAGTGGAGACGCCGTCGATCCCCCGCAGAGCGCGGTACACGGGACCCTCGAGTTCTCTGGCCGCACAGTGGTCCTCGAGCGCGTCGATGGCGGAGCCCAATCCGGTCACCGGGTCGAGCGCGGCCCTGATATCGCCGAGATCGCCGACAAACTCGTCGAAGACGAGATCCTCCTTCAGCGGAAAGTGATTCGTCACGGTCATCTTCGACACGCCGGCCAGCTCGGCGATTTCGGCGATGGAGACCGCTTCGAAGCCCCGCTCGAGAAAGAGACCCGTGGCGACCTCGGCGATCCGGGCGCGACGCAGCTGTTTGGAGTTGGCCGCACGAGGACTTGACACCATGTCACCAGTATAGCCAAAATTATGACCGACCTAAATTAGGTTCGACCTAAGGAGTCGGGATGTCGGACGTCACTGTGGTGGGTGGTGGCCCCGTGGGCCTGATGGTCGCGTACGAACTCGCACAGCGCGGCGTGGCGGTGCAGGTGCTGGAACGCCGTGCCGATATCGATCCGACCGTGAAGGCGGGGTCGGTGAACGGTGCAGCAGCGCAGCTCCTTCGACTGCGCGGTCTCGACGTGGAAGATCCGATGCCCGAGCGGCGGCCGGAGGCGGGCTGGGCCGTGCCCGCTCCCCGCTTCATCGGTCATGTGGGTGGCCTCAAGATTCCACCCGATGCCGTCCGCTATGACGAACTGCCCGAGGCGCCCGTGCCGCTGATGGCGAGCCAGCAGGACATCCAACGAGCACTGCTGACCCGGCTGGACGGACTGGGAGTCGACGTGCAACGCGGCATCGACGTCACGGGGGTCGAGTCTGCCGACGACCACGTCCGCATCATCACCGACCGCGGCGAGGTGACGGCCGGCTGGGTGGTCGGCGCGGACGGCGGCCGTAGCACCGTCCGCAAGTCAGCCGGCATCGACTTTCCCGGCGTGGATGGAGTCATGACCGGGCGGCAGATGATGGTGCGCGGCGAGGGCCTGGACGAGTTGGCGCCCGGCTGGCACCAGACGGACACGGGGGTCTATCGGCGCATGCCGGGGGCAGAGGTCATTCTCACGGCCGAGTTCGATGGCGCTCCCGAGGACCGCGACGCCATCATCACAGCCGCGGAGATCGAGGGATCGATTCGTCGCGTGACCGGGATCGAGGTTCACATCAGCGAGGTGCTGAGCGCGACGAGGTTCACCGACAACACCCGGATCGCCGAGCGCTACCGCGCAGGTCGGGTGCTCCTCGCCGGTGACGCGGCGCATGTCCATCCGCCTTTCGGCGGTCAGGGACTCTCCCTCGGAATCATCGACGCAGCCGAACTCGGCTGGCGCCTCGCCGCTGTCATCCGTGGCAGTGACGCGGACGAACTGCTCGCCGGCTACGAGGCCGAGCGCAAGTCCTCGGCCCAGCGTGTCATCGACTGGACGCTCGCACAGATCGGGATCATGCGCACCGACCCGCGCTCCCGAGCGGCCGGGCGACTCGTCGCCCTGCTGATCTCGACGCCGGACGGCGCCACTGCCGCGGTCCGGATGCTCAACGGCGAAGCAACGGGGACGGCGTCCCCGGAGGCCATGTCGCCGCCCGCAGCCGGTTGACGAATCCCCGCGCGATTTGCGGACGGTCCGACGGGACCGCGGAACGCCGTGGGAAACTTGGCGCCGTGCGGCTCATCAAGCAGTCCAAGAAGCTCCAGGACGTCAGGTATGACGTGCGCGGTCCGATCCTCGTCGAAGCCGAGAAGCTGGAGGCGCAGGGTCACCGGATCCTGAAACTCAACATCGGCAACACGGCGCCGTTCGGCTTCGAGGCGCCGGACGCGGTGCTGCGCGACATGATCCACAACCTGCCGCAGTCACAGGGCTACAGCGACAGCCGGGGGATCTACTCGGCGCGAACGGCCGTGGCGCATTACTACCAGTCGCACGGCCTCACCGACGTCGGCGTCGAGGACGTCTTCATCGGCAACGGCGTCTCCGAGCTGATCAGCATGGTGCTGCAGGCCTTCGTCGACGACGGCAACGAGATCCTCATCCCCGCACCGGATTATCCGCTGTGGACCGGAGCGGTCACCCTGGCCGGCGGCACCCCGGTGCACTACCGATGCGACGAGTCGGACGACTGGAACCCCGACCTGGCCGACATCGAGGCCAAGATCACCGGCAACACGCACGCGCTCGTCGTGATCAACCCGAACAACCCGACCGGAGCGGTCTACTCCGAGGCCACCGTCCGGGGACTGGTGGACCTCGCCCGGCGGCACGACCTGGTGCTGATGGTCGACGAGATCTACGAGAAGATCCTTTTCGAGGATGCCGAGCACCACCATGCTGCGACGTTCGCCGCCGACGACGTGCTCTGTCTCACGTTCAGCGGTCTGTCGAAGGCGTACCGTGCCTGCGGCTACCGGGCCGGCTGGCTGATGGTGTCCGGACCCAAGCATCTGGCGGCCGACTTTCTGGAAGGCCTGACGCTCCTGGCGAATATGCGCATGTGCGCCAATGTGCCCGGTCAGCACGCCATCCAGACCGCGCTCGGTGGCTACCAGTCGATCAACGAGCTCATCGGGCCCGGCGGCCGTTTCTACGAGCAGTCGATGACCGCGTGGCGGCTGCTGAACGAGATCCCCGGGGTCAGCTGCGTCAAGCCGCGCGGCGCGCTCTACTGCTTTCCCCGTCTCGACCCGGCCATCTACCCGATCGAGGACGACCAGCAGTTCGTGATCGACCTGTTGCGCGCCGAGAAGATCCTGGTCACCCACGGCACCGGTTTCAACTGGTTCGAGCCGGACCATTTCCGGCTGGTGACCCTGCCGGACGTCGACGTGCTCACCGAGGCTGTCGGCCGGATCGCCAGCTATCTCAGTGCAGTTAGGGCGGGCGCGCCGATCTCGTCGGTATCAGCGCAGTGAGCGGGCTGCACTGCCCGGCGACCGTGCTGCTCGCGCGACACGGTGAAGCGGCATACGAGGCGACGACGTGGTCTGGCGAAGGCGGCTCGCTCACCCTCACCGGCCGTGCCCAGGCGGCTGCGCTAGCCGATCGGCTGCACGGCCGCCGCGTGCTGCACGTCTACTGCAGCACCATGGCGCGCGCTGTGCAGACGGCCGAGATCGCCGCTGCGAAGCTCGGCGTCGGGGTCACCACGCGAATCGGCCTGCAGGAGTTCAGTTTTGGCAGTTTCGCGCAGGACGAAGACAATCCAGTTACCAAGACCTTCGCACGTTGGTTGGACGGCAACGATCTCGCGGCCCGCGTCGACGGTGGCGAGTCGGGCGAGGAGGTCGTCGAGCGGGCGAACGCCGTGCTGGCGGAGATCGCCGATGCGCACTCGGGCGAAACCGTGCTGGTCGTCGCGCACGGCGGCATACTCAGCCTCGCCATACGCAATCTGCTGACGTTCGAATCCGGTGTGCGGCCACAGCGATTCGCCAACTGCGCGTATGCCGAGACCGAGCTCCGCAGCGACGGCTGGCGGCTGACCGGCTGGTCGGACCCCGAGTAGGAACACCCGGGGTGGAGAGTCCTCTCCACCCCGGCTCCACCCGCAGATCTGCCCACGGGAGGATCCGCTTTCGCCGCCGGACGCCGAAGCTGGAAGACATCACCGAGCACCACTTCCAACGCGAAAGGCGAGGCCCATGTCCGACTTCCAGCAAGCACTCCTCATCAGCGGTGGCATCGCCGCCGTCGTCCTGGCCACGCAGTACGGCCGCCGGGCACTGTCCACTCACGCGATCCTCCGCCCGCTGGGGATGATCGCCGGCGTTGCGTTCTTCTACCTGCGCGGCATACCGACCGACCGCTCCGAACTGTGGCTGTATGCCGCGGGCCTCGGCCTCGGACTTCTCTGCGGCGCCGTCGCCACCGTCTTCACCCGGGTCGAGCGCGATGCGGCGACCGGCAAGGCCATGACGGTCTGCGGCGCCGGGTTCGTCGCCACCTGGCTGGTCGTCGTCGGCGCCCGCTTGCTGTTCGTCTGGGAAGCCGACCACAACGCGGCCTTCCGGATGCACCTGGGCCAGTTCATGATGAACCACCAGCTGCACGAGTCGTCCATTGCTCCGTTCTTCGTCCTCTGGGCGCTCACCATGGTTGTCTCCCGCATCGCCGCGAACCTGCTGCGCGCCGTCCGGCTCCCGCAGGTGCAGCCGGCCCGCGAACTGGTCGCCGTCTGACACCGCCGCCCGGATCGAGCGGACCCAATCCGCATTGAGAGGACCCGAAAACCGGCGCGGTTTTCGGGTCCTCTCGATGCATGTGGGGTCCTCTCAATGTGGGCGCGCTCAGGGGGCCGCTCGATCAGGGGGTGGGGCCGAGGCCGTGCTGGAAGGCGAAGGTGACCGCGGCGGCCCGGTCGCGAACGCCGGCCTTCGCGAAGAGGTTGTTGATGTGCGTCTTGACGGTGCCTTCGCTGACCACCAGGTGCTTGGCGATGTCGCGGTTGCTCAGGCCGGACGCGATGAGTTGCAGCACCTCGCACTCGCGCGGGGTGAGTCCCGCAGGCGGCGCCGCGGACGGTATGGCGGGGGCGCCGCCCGGACCGGCCGGCTTCGCCCGTTGCATCGCGGCCCGCACGAGCTGCTGCTGCACCTGCGGGTCGAGCACCGCCTGCCCGTTCGCGACGGTCCGGATGGCCGCCGCGATGTCCGCGCGACCGGCGTCCTTGGTGAGGTAGCCGCGTGCTCCGGCGTCCAGCGCGCGCATGATCGAGGCGTCATCGCCATACGTCGTCAGGATCAGCACGTTGATGTCCGGCGCCTGCTCGCTCAGCAGACTGGTCGCGTCAGCGCCGTCCGTGCCGGGCATGTTGAGGTCCATCAGCACGACGGCGGCCCGCTGCTCGATCGCAACGGTGACCGCTGCCGCGCCGTCGGCGGCGACTCCGACGATGTCGATGTCGTCATACAGGTCGAGCATGGCGGCGACCGACTCGCGCACCACGGTCTGATCGTCCGCGACGACCACCCGGATCGGCTCATGCTCAGTTGCCATTGTTCCCCGCATTCTCCGTCTGTGCCGGCAGCGCCGCAGCGACGCGCCACCCGCCGGCGTACTCTCCGTCGTTCACCGGGCCGATCTCATGCCTGCCGTCGAGCAACTCGACCCGTTCGCGGATGCCGACCAGGCCCATTCCGCTGCCGGCATCCGACGCGGCCTCCGCACCAGGTCCATTGACGACCTCGAGCTGGATCTCGGCGCCCGATCGTGCGACGGTCACTCGCACCGGGGCGCCCTGCGCGTGGCGACGAGCGTTGGTCAGCGCCTCCTGGACGATCCGCACGACCTCCGCAGCAGTCGCCGCGCCGACGTCGCCCAGCTCGGCGCAGGTCAGCTGCTCCCCCGGCTGCACCATCCGGCCCAGGGTCACCGGCAGGTCGATCGTGCCTTCGCGCAGCGCCCGCACCGCACGACGTGCCTCGTCCAGCCCTTCCACCACCAGACCGCGCGCTCGCTGCACCGTGGCGCGCCCCTGCTCCGGCCGGCCCGCCTCGAACTGCGCGTCGGCCAGATCCAGCTGCAGGCTCACCCCCGACAACGAGTGCGCCAGCACATCGTGGATCTCCCGCGCGATGCGGGTGCGTTCGGCCAGGGCGCTGGCCCGCGCGTCGGACTCCGCGGTCAGCTGCGTCTGCTCGACGAGCTGGGCGCTCAGCCGGAGGGTGCGGCGGCGATTCTGGGTCGCCAGCCCTGGCAGTACACACAGCCCGATGAGCAACACGGTGTACCACAGCCAGGGATCCGCCGAGCCCAGCGCGTTGCTGGCGCTCGCCACGGCGACGGTCAGCACCGTCAGCAGCACCGCAACACGCGGTGGCCACACGGTGCCCACGTGCCCGCAGGCGAGGATCACCATCGAGACCGCCCAGTCGCCGGCACCGAACGCCACACCTGCAGTCACGCAGAAGCCGACGCTGACCGCGAGGCGCGCCAGCGGGCCGAGCAGCGTGGCCGGGACCAGTCGGGCATACGCGAACGCTCCGCTCGCGGCGAGCAACACATAGCTGAGCCACATCCGGCCGCCGACCGGATTCGCGGTCAGCAGCGCGAGCACCAGCAGCCCGGTCGTGATGAACGGCTGGGCGCGCTCGTCGAAGAGATCCAGCCACGCCCCGGAGGCGGGTTGCTCGTCGGACGTCTCGAGTTCGCGTCGCAGCCGGCTGAGCACAGGGCGATTCTGTCACTCCGCCGACCGGACCGCGGGAACTCAGTCCTCGAACGCCTCCGGCGGCGGGCAGGAGCAGACCAGGTTGCGGTCGCCATATGCGCCATCGATGCGGCGTACGGGTGCCCAGTACTTCCGCAGCGGGTCGACGCCGGCCGGGTAGACCGCGTCGCGCCGCGAGTAGGGGTGCTCCCAGTCGTCCACGGTCAGCGACGCAGCGGTGTGCGGTGCATGCCGCAGTGCCGAATCCGCTGCGGGGACAACGCCATCGAGCACATCCTGAATCTCGGCACGGATGGCGATCATCGCGTCGCAGAAACGGTCCAGCTCCTCCAGTGACTCGCTCTCCGTCGGCTCGACCATCAGTGTGCCGGCCACCGGGAAGGACATCGTCGGCGCGTGGAAGCCGTAGTCGATGAGGCGCTTGGCGACGTCGTCGACGGTCACGCCCGACTCCCGAGTCAGGTCGCGCAGGTCCAGGATGCACTCGTGAGCCACCAGGCCGTCCTCGCCGGCGTACAGCACCGGGAAGTGCTCGCCGAGCCGCTTGGCGATGTAGTTCGCCGACAGGATCGCCGTCTGCGTCGCGCGGGCCAGGCCGGCACCGCCCATCAGCCGCACGTAGGCCCACGAGATCGGCAGGATCGACGCCGAGCCGTATGGCGCCGCGGACACCGGCCCGGTCTCGCCGGTCAGTTCCTCGGCGAACGGGTGCGACGGCAGGTATGGCGCCAGGTGCTCCCGCACCCCGATCGGCCCCACGCCCGGGCCGCCGCCGCCGTGCGGGATGCAGAACGTCTTGTGCAGGTTGAGGTGCGACACGTCCCCGCCGAACTTGCCGGGCCTGGCCAGCCCGATCAGCGCGTTGAGATTGGCGCCGTCGACATACACCTGACCGCCGGCCTCGTGGACCAGCGAGCACAGCTCGGAGATGGTGTCCTCGAAGACGCCGTGCGTCGAGGGGTAGGTGACCATGATGGCGGCCAGGGCCTCGCCGTGCTCCTTGATCTTCAGCAGCAGGTCGTCCATGTCGATCTCACCGCTGGGCGCGGTGCCCACGACGACGACCTTCATGCCGGCCATGACCGCCGATGCGGCGTTGGTGCCGTGCGCAGAGGCCGGGATGAGGCAGACGTTGCGGGCGGACTCGCCGCGCGCCTGGTGATAGCCGCGGATCGCGAGTAGCCCGGCCAGCTCGCCCTGGGAGCCGGCATTCGGCTGCAGTGACACCGAGTCGTAGCCGGTGATCTCGCACAGCCACTGTTCGAGGTCGGTGATCAGCGACCGGATGCCCTCGGTCTGCGTGGCCGGCGCGAACGGGTGCAGGTTCGCGAACTCCGGCCAGGTGATCGACTCCATCTCGGTGGTCGCGTTGAGCTTCATGGTGCACGAGCCGAGCGGGATCATGCCACGGTCGAGGGCGTAGTCGCGGTCAGCGAGGGTGCGCAGGTAGCGCAACATCGCGGTCTCGCTGTGGTGCGCGCTGAACACCGGGTGGGTCAGGATCTCGTCGGTGCGCACCAGGGCGGCGTCCCAGTCGAGTTCACCGCCGGACGGCACCGGCGCGTTCACGCCGAACGCCCCTGCCACGGCAGCGAGTTGCTCGTCGGTGGTCGTCTCGTCGACGCTGACCGAGACGTGATCGTTGTCGACGCGCCATACATTGATGCCGCGCTGCAGAGCCGCTTCCACGACGGCGTCGGCGCGGCCGGGGACGACCGCCGTCAGCGTGTCGAAATAGGTCTCGCTCACCAGCTCGACGCCGCCGGCGAGCAGTGACTCGGCCAGTCCGACGGCCTTGCCGTGCACGTCGAGCGCGATCCGCCGCAGTCCGGCCGGGCCGTGCCAGACGGCATACATCGAGGCCATCACGGCCAGCAGCACCTGAGCGGTGCAGATGTTGGACGTGGCCTTCTCCCGGCGGATGTGCTGCTCACGGGTCTGCAGCGCGAGCCGGTATGCCGGTGCACCATCCGCGTCCACGCTGACGCCGACCAACCGGCCCGGCATGGTCCGCTCCAGGCCCTTGCGCACGCTCATGTATCCCGCGTGCGGCCCTCCGAAGCCCATCGGCACGCCGAACCGCTGGCAGGTGCCGACCGCGACGTCCGCGCCGAGGTCGCCCGGTGAGGTCAGCAGCGTCAGCGCGAGCAGGTCGGCAGCGAACGTCACCAGCGCCTTCGTCTCGTGTGCCGCGGTCACCAGCGCGCGCCAGTCGGCGATCACACCGTCCGCGCCCGGGTACTGCACGATCACGCCGAACACGTCGCGCTCCCCCGCGGCCGCGCGCAACCCGTCAGGATCGGTCACCTCACGGAGTTCAGCGACGACGACGTCCAGGTCAAGAGCAGCAGCGCGGGTCTGCACGACCGCGATCGACTGCGGCAACAGCTGGGCGTCCAGCAGCAATACGGCGCCCTTGGCAGCCTTCGAACCACGCCGCATCAGCGTCATCGCCTCGGCGACCGCGGTCGCTTCGTCCAGCAGCGACGCGCCCGCGGTGGGCAGCCCGGTCAGGTCGCTGATCACGGTCTGGAAGTTGAGCAGCGCCTCTAGGCGGCCCTGCGAGATCTCCGGCTGGTATGGCGTATAGGCGGTGTACCACGCCGGGTTCTCCAGGATGTTGCGGCGCACCACCGGTGGGGTGTGGGTGCCGTAGTAACCGAGGCCGATCATCGAGGTGAGCACCTCGTTGCGACTCGCCTTCGCCCGCAGCTCCTCAATGACAGCGGGCTCGGATGCCGCGGCCTGCACGGCCAGCTCCTCACCGGTGCGGATCCCGCCCGGCACCGCCTGCGCCAGCAACTGGTCCAGGTCCGCGTAGCCGAGGGCCTGGAGCATGGACGCGACGTCGTCGTCGGTGGGGCCGACGTGTCGGGAGACGAAATCAGGCAGGTCGAGCGCAGTCATGGTGCGGCACCTTCGGGAGAGCGTTGAGTTGACGTCTCCCCAACTGTCAGCACCCGCTGGTGCCTTCAGAGCTGCCTCGGCCAAGTGGTCCTGGTGCCTGAGAGGTTCTGGGGATGTTGCCCCTTCGGCGTTCCGGCGGTGCTGCCGGAACTCTCCCACCCGGTGTCGTAGGCGGGCCCAAATTTAGCAGAGCCGTTTGGCTCGACTCCTCGCGCCACCTCATTGAGCGGCACAGTAAGTGATCGAGCGGCACAGAAAAATGGTCCAGATTTGTGTACCGCTCGATGAGTTTGTGTGCCGCTCGATCGGAGAACCGCCTGGCCCGGGACCAGCGCGGCGAGAGCTCAGCCCGCGGTGCGCCGGGCGCGGCGCTCGCGCAACTCGTCGCCGGGGTGGTCGGCCGGGACGTCGGCCTCGGGCCGCTCGCCGGGCAACTCCGACAGCGAGCCCTCGACCTCGCGCCATACGGAGCCGAGCGCGATGCCGAAGACGCCTTGGCCGCCACGCAGCAGGTCGATGACCTGGTCGTCGGAGGTGCACTCGTAGACGCTGGCACCGTCGGACATCAGCGTGATGCCGGCAAGTTCCTCGACGCCATGCTCACGCAGCACGGTCACCGCGACGCGGATCTGCTGCAGCGACACGCCCGTGTCGAGCAAGCGCTTGATGACCTTGACGACCAGGATGTCGCGGAAACTGTAGAGCCGCTGGTGACCGGAGCCGCTGGGGTTGCGCACCGACGGCTCCAGCAGGCCGGTGCGTGCCCAGTAGTCGAGCTGGCGGTAGGTCACGCCGGCCGCGCCACACACCGCAGGGCCCCGATAGCCGATCTGCTCGGTCATCTCCTCGGGCAGGTCATGCGGGAAGAGCGCTTCCTGCATGGGCGCCGGCACGTTGGAACGCACCTCGTGCGCTTCACCCTTGCTGACCACGACATCCTCCATCACTCACTGCTTCATCAGACCTGGAACATCGGGTCCGGTGCGGACCCGAACATCAGGCCGCGACACGCGCATGATGCTCCGCCACGGTATGGCGCCATACCCGCCGAATCAACGACCGCTGCGCGTGTCGCGACCATCGATTCAACATTAAAGTTCACCTTGAACGTTAGAGAAGAGCTCATGGCTCGCTCGGGCCCTCGTCGTGAGATTCAAAGTCCTCGGCCGACACATTGTCGAGAAATTCGCGGAACTTCTCGACTTCGTCGTCCTCCTCGACCGGCACGTCGACGCCGGCCTCGTCCAGCACCTCGTCGTCGACGAAGAGCGGCACCTGGGCACGCAGGGCGACCGCCACGGCGTCGGACGACCGCGAACTGATGCGCGTGTCCTGGTCGATGACGAGTTCCGCGAAGAAGACGCCTTCTTCCATCCGGGTGATCACGACACTCGACAGGGTGTGGCCCAGACCGGTGAGCACATCCAGCAGCAAGTCGTGCGTGAGCGGTCGCGGCGGGGTGACACCCTGTTGGGCGTAGGCGATTGCGGTGGCCTCCGGGGCGCCGATCCAGATCGGGACGTACCGCTCGCCGTCGCGCTCGCGCAACAGCAGGATCGGTTTGTTGGTCGGCATCTCGACCCGCACGCCCATCACGTCCACCTGTTTCACGGACACCACGCTACTCCCGGGCGAGGTCCGCCCGCACCAGCGCGAGATGCAGCTCCAGGCATTGCCGCACCAGCTCTTCGGTGTCGAAGTCGTGCGACGAGCCGGCGAGGCCGCCGACCAGTGCTGCCTCCCGTTCGGCCGCCAGCCGGAACGGGCGCAGGTGGCGTGCCTCGAGCCCGTAGGAGAACAGCGTGGCCGCAGCGTGCGCGACGTTCAGATCGAACCCGGTGAAGAGCTTCTCGCCGTCGGCGTGGATCAGCCCGAAGGATTCGAGGTCCACCAGCGCCCGCGCATCGAGGCCGGTCGCCCGTTGCAGTTCGGCGCGAGTCAGCCGCACGTGCGGCTCGGCCGCTTCGTCGCGGGACGCCACCGCCAGGGCCGGATCGGTGGTCTGCGCCGGTGCCTGCGGCAGCTCGTCCTGCTCCGCCGGGCGCAACCCGCGATCGTAGGCGTCCAGCGCTTCCGCGATCACCTTCAGCGGCCAGTACTTGTCGCGCTGGCACTGCAGCACGAAGCGCAGCCGGTCGACATCGCGCTCGGCATACCGGCGATAACCGGATGCGGTCCGTTCGGGAGAGACCAGGCCCTGGGCGTCCAGGAAACGCACCTTGGACAGGGTCAGGTCCGGGAACTCCTCCTGCAACTGGGTCAGGACCGCGCCGATGGACAGACCGGGCGCCCCGGTGGTCACGACGTCGGTGCGCCGTAGAAAACCAGGCGGAACTTGCCGACCATGACCTCGTCACCGGTGCGCAGGTCCTGTGAGTCGACCAGCGCGCCGTTGACGTAGGTGCCGTTGAGCGAGCCGACGTCGGTGACGGCGTAACCGGCGTCGGTGCGGCGGAAGACCGCGTGCCGGCGCGACACGGTGACGTCGTCCAGGAAGATGTCGCTGCTCGGGTGGCGTCCGACACTGACCTCTGCGTCGTCCAGCAGGAAGCGGGCGCCGGCGTTGGCGCCACGCAGTGCCAGCAGCAACGCCGTGCCGGGACGCAGCGCGTCGATGGTCGCCTGGTCCGTCGCGGACAGGCGGACGTCGGAGCTGACGCTCGGGCGTGCCGCCGCGCCGTCGGTCGCGGAGATGCGTGCGGTCGCGTCGCTCCCGATCTCCTGCGCCGGCGTTGCGGCGACGTTCTCGGGTGAGAAGCCGCTGTCGTCGTTGCTCATGGACTCCACCTCGGGGGTCGTGGGGCCGGGATCTGTCGGAAAGGTCGATCGTACGCTCAGGTCAGTGTCGCCTTGTAGGCGTCCACGTCCTGCAGCCCGGCCAGCGCCCCGTCGTCGGCCAGCTTCAGCTCGTACATCCAGCCCTCGCCGTACGGGTCGTTGTTGACGAGTTCGGGCGTAGCGTCCAACTGCTCGTTGATCGCGGTGATCTCCCCCGCGAGCGGCGCGTAGAGGTCGCTGACCGACTTGGTCGACTCGACCTCGCCACAGGCGTCGCCGGCCGCGACGGAGTCGCCGACCGCGGGCAGGCTCACGTAGACGACGTCACCGAGTGCGTCCTGCGCGAAGGCGGAAATGCCGACGCGCACGACGCCGTCACCGCGGTCCTTCACCCACTCGTGGTCGGAGGTGTAGCGAAGGTCGGCAGGGTATTCCAGGTCGCTCATGAGTCTCCTTGGACACGAAATGGATTCGGGCACAGCCGGGTGCGGACGTCCCGGGTCACTAGTTGTCAGGCTGAGCGTAACGAGGGCTGGTCGCGGGCCGCAACGCGGTCACCGCAACCCGCGACTCGGATGTCACCACGGGCGTGGCGTGCAGTTGCTTCAGTCCGTCGACCACGCCGCCGGGGATCGCCATCGCGGTCGCCATCGTGTGCGGGTCGCCGATCGCCACGATGACGTATGGCGCATGCACCGTGGTGCCGTCGATCACCATCCCGGTGCCGCCGGATGCGGCGAAGTAGGTGGCGGCGATTACCCGCACCCCGTTGATCTGCATCGCCTCGGCGCCCGCGTCGCGCAGCTCCTCGACCGCGTTGAGTATGTCGCTGGGTCGCACGTTGTTGCCGGGGTCGCCGATGGTGAGGCGGATCCCGGGGCCGGTGGCGGGCAGCGTTCCGGCGAGGATGCCGAGGGTCTCCAGCCGTTGAGTGGCGGCCTGCAGCGCGGCCTGGTCGCCGGTGCCCGATTCGAGCTGCTTCTTGGTGGCAGTGAGCTCGTCCGCCTCCTTGCTCAGCTTCAGCGACTGCTGGTTGACGCTGTCGAGCAGCGCGACCAGGTCCTCCTGGCGCAGATTTTCCAGCCCGGACGAGCGGGTCTCGTGCACCTGCGCCACCATGGCGAAGCCGAGCAGCATGGCGAGCACGCAGATGTAGAGGTTGGCGCGGGTGAGGCGTGGCCGGCCGGCACGCCACAGTCGCGCCCAGCCGGCGCGGACACTCTCCTCCCGCTCGCGAGCCGGGGCGGTCATCGGTGTTGCCTACGCATGGAACAGGTGCCGGCGGATGGCGGCGACATTGCTGAAGATGCGCACGCCCAGGACGACCACCACGCCGGTGGACAGCTGGGAGCCGACGCCGAGTTGATCGCCGAGGTAGACGATGAGCGCTGCCACGACCACGTTGGACAGGAACGACACGACGAACACCTTGTCGTCGAAGATCCCGTCGAGCACCGCGCGCACCGCGCCGAACACGGCGTCGAGCGCGGCGATCACCGCGATCGGCAGGTAGGGCTGCAGCCCGAGTGGCACGTCGGGGTGCAGGACGATGCCGATGACGAGACCGACGAGCAGGCCGATGGCCGGGATCATGACCCTCCTCGGGACGTGGACGGTGCCGGCTGCACCGACGCGTGAGCGAGTGGTGCTGTCACCGCGGCCGGGAGATCGACCGCATCCTTGGTCGCCAGGTCTTCCCGGATGCCGTAGTCACTCACCAGGGCACGCAGGTAGGCGCCTCCCGAATCCGCGCGGAAGCTGTCGGCGACGCCGGGACCACCGATCACCGAGATGGCGTATGGCGGGCTGAGCGCCCGGAAGTTGACGAGGATCGCCTGGCCGGCGAAGCGGATCGCGGTCTGCGTGGTCAGCCGCTGGCCGTTGATCGACACCGCCTCGGCGCCGGCCTCCCACAGCCCGTTGACGACGATCTGCAGATCGGTCGAGGTCAGGCGCCCGGTGTCGGACGTGTCGGTGCGCGGGTTGCCCTGCGCATCGGTGCCGGCGCCGGCGGCGTCGTTGACGGTGAGCACCAGGCCCGGGCCGTGTGCGGGCGCCGAGCCGGTCGTGAGCTCCAGCGTCGTGAGCCGCTTCGCCAGCGAGGTGTCGTGCTGGCGGGTGAGTGCGGCTTCCTGCAGCCGGCTGATCTGCCGCCGCGTCGTGTCGATGGTCCGGCTGTCGGCGGCGATGTCGTGCTGCCGCGCCCTGATGCCACCGATCAGCTCCGTCCGGCGGGAGTCGGTGGCGGCCTGCGGCACCCGCAGCGCGTGAGCCGCCACGGCCAGGCAGGCACCGATGACAACGAGGGTCACGATGAGCAACGGCGAGCGCAGCCCGGTCGAGGCCGGCTTCCCCGCTGCCGCACGCCTGTCCGCAGCCGCCTGGTAGCCGGGGTCGAGCGGGGTCCGCATCAGGTTGTTGATCAACGACATCGACCAGGCCGGATCGGCCGCGGGCGCGGGCGGATCCGTCGCCCCGTCGGTGGGTCGCTGCGGCGAGGTCATCGAGCCAGCGACTGCGTCGCCCGCCGGACCATGCCGCGCACCTGGCCGACATACATCACCCCGGCGAGCCAGTAGAGGACCGTGCCCCACCACACGAACGACCAGCCGATCGGCCGGGCCGTGTGCCCCCACGGGTTGTCGAGGCTGCCGAGCAGCACCAGGGGGAAGCCGTAGATGAGGCAGAAGGTGGCCGCCTTGCCGACGAAGTGCACCGGCGGGATCGGCAGGTGGTGTTTGCGCAAGGCCGGGCCGAGCGCGAAGACCATCAGCTCGCGCAGCACGAGCAGGCCGACCAGCCACCACGGGATGATGTGCTTCCAGGCGAGCGCGAAGATCGTCGACAGGATGTAGAGCCGGTCGGCGGCCGGGTCGAGGAGTTGCCCGAGGCGGGTGACCAGGCCGTACTTGCGGGCGATCTTGCCGTCCAGGTAGTCGGTGACACCGGACGCGGCCAGCACCCAGAGGGCCCACAGCCGGTGATCGGTTGCCATCAGCCATAGGAACACAGGGACACCGATCAGCCGGCCGATCGACAGCAGGTTGGGCACTGTCCAGATCTGCCGGTAGAGCGGCGTCGTGTCGGTCACGGGTCCCAGGTTAGGTGAACCCGCCAACGGTGCGGACGCGGCGCGCTACGGGAACGCCACCCGGCCGGGGTGGCTGCACACCGTCAGCCGGCGGCCGCGGGCGTACGCGATCAGGGTCACGCCCAGCCGCTCGGCCGCTTCGATCGCGAGGCTGGACGGCGCCGAAATACACGCGAGCACGGGTATGCCGGCCATTGCGACCTTCTGCACGATCTCGAACGACGCACGCGAGGACACCATCGCGATGCTCTGCCCGGTCGGATATGCGTGGAGCAGCGCCCAGCCGGTGATCTTGTCGACCGAGTTGTGGCGGCCGATGTCCTCCCGGATGACGACCGCATCGCCCGTCGGCCCGAACAGCCCGGCGGCGTGCACTCCCCCGGTGCGTTCGAAGATCGGCTGGCCGTGCCGGAGCAGGTCCGGCAGCTCGGCGATCCGCCCGGCCGGCACGAGAGGACCGTCCGCGCTGAGCGCTATTGCGTCATACGCAGGGGAACGGGCGATGGCGTCGATACTGGTCTTCCCGCACAGCCCGCAGCCGCCGTGCGACACGAGACTGCGCTGGGCGGTCGCAGGGACACCGGAGCGCGAACGCAGCTGCAACTGAAGGACGTTCAGCACGGTCGTGTCGGCGCAGTAGCGCGCGGCGAGCACGTCGTCCGCGCCGGTGATGATGCCTTCGGCCTGCAGCAGTCCGTGGGCGAGCTCGATGTCGTGACCGGGGGTGCGCATCGTGACGGTGAGCACCTCGTCGTCGACCCGGATTTCGAGCGGCTCCTCCACCGCGACGGTCTCGACGCGGGAGCTGACCCCGTGGTCGAGATCGATGCGCACGACCTTGTGCCGGCTGGTGATCCGCCCCATGTGTGCCGCCATACCTCCGCCCGGTCGTCCGCCCGGGCGACGGACCACGCCCATGCAGGATAAGCCTCCCTTCCAGGAAATTCGGCAGCTGTTCGCCAATAATGGGATGCAATCGCGCTCCGATGCGGTGACCATTTCCAGGTGGTGGAAGGAGGTCAACTATGTCGGTCCTGGTCCTGAACGCGGGTTACGAGCCGTTGCACACGGTGTCGGTCAAGCACGCCATGAACATGCTCTGGCGCGGCGTCGCAACGGTCGAGGAAGCGCACCCGGAGGAGACCTTCGGACCCTTCCCGAAGCCGACCGTGCTGCGGTTGCTGCGCTACGTGAAGATGACCTGGGCCTACGCCAAGCGCGGCGGCCTGAAGCTCACCGAGGAGAGCGTCAAGATCACCTGGGAGCAGTTCTCCCGCGGGACGCCGGTCTACAGCCAGGCGGGTGTGCTCAAGCGCGACCACGGCCAGTGCGGTTACTGCGGTCTGCCAGTGGCGACGACGATGGACCACGTCCTGCCGAAGTCGCGCGGCGGCGCCACCGACTGGGAGAACGCCGTCGCCGCCTGCGTGCCGTGCAACCAGCGCAAGGCCGACCGCACGCCGGAGGAAGCCGGCATGCCGCTGCTGTGGGAGCCGTTCGTGCCGACCCGCGAGGACCTGGCCTGGTAGCCGGCGGCCGTATGACGAGGCACAACTCGGCACGGGCGGAACGCTCCGGTTGTCGGTGGGTGCGGACATACTCGATGGCATGAACATCGAACTGGTCGAACTCCCCGGCAGCGTTCGTTCCACGTGGGCCGGCGCCCTTGCCGACCTGTCGCCGGAGACCACCGTCGTCGCCACGCTCGTGCTCCGGCGACGGGGCGCGCTCCCGCCATACCAGCCCGGGCAGGCGCCGCTGACCAGCAGCGAACTGGCCGAGCGGTATGGCGCCGACCCGGCTGACGTCGCCGCCGTCCGGGCGGCCGTCACGGAGGCAGGACTCACGGTGCTCGGCGAACGTCCGGAGTCCCGCACCGTGCGGGTGTCCGGGCCGGCGCCGGTGATCGCCGCGTTCTTCGGCACGCAGCTGCACGCTGCACACGAGTCGAGCGGCGACCGGACATGGCGGGTGCGCGACGGCGCCCTGTCCGTGCCGGCTGCGCTGCGCGGGGTGGTCACCGCGGTGCTCGGACTCGACAACCGGCCGCAGGCTGCTACGCGCCACATCGTCGCCGATCCGAAAGCGGTCGCCACGTCATACACGCCGCTCCAGCTGGCCACGATCTACGGCATGCCGCAGGCCGACGGCACCGGGCAGACGATCGCGATCGTCGAGCTCGGCGGCGGCTTCGGGCAGTCCGATCTCGACACCTACTTCAGGGGTCTCGGGCTGGCGACGCCGACAGTCACCGCGCGGGAGGTCGACGGAGCGAAGAACACCCCGGGCCGGGCCCCGCAGGGTGCCGACGGGGAGGTGCTGCTCGACATCGAGGTCGCTGGGGCAATCGCCCCGAAGGCGTCGGTCGTGGTCTATTTCGCACCCAACACCGACGCCGGCTTCCTCGACGCGATCACGGCCGCGACGCATGCCTCCCCCGCGCCGGTCGCCATGAGCATCTCCTGGGGCCAGAGCGAGGACCAGTGGACCGCGCAGGCGCGCACCGCCATGGACGACGCGTTCGCCGACGCCGTCGCGCTCGGCATCACCGTGACCGTCGCCGCCGGCGACAACGGCAGCGCCGACAACGACACCAGCGGCAGCGGCACGCACGTCGACTTCCCGGCGTCGAGCCCGCACGTGCTCGGCTGTGGTGGGACGTCCCTGCATGCCAGCGGCGGTCGGGTGCAGAGCGAAACCGTCTGGAACGACGGCGGATCCGGCGGTGCGACGGGTGGCGGAGTGAGCGATGTCTTCGCCCTGCCGGCCTGGCAGTCGGCCGCGGGCGTGCCGCAGCCCACCAGCGCCACGGGCGGGCGGGGCGTGCCCGATGTCGCCGGAGACGCGGACCCGCAAACCGGTTACCAGGTCTACGTGGACGGCAGCGCCACAGTCATCGGCGGCACGTCTGCGGTGGCGCCGTTGTGGGCCGGCCTGATCGCCCGCATCGCACAGGTCACCGGCAAGCGGCCCGGTCTGGCCCAGACCGCGCTGTATGCCGGTGTTGCCCCGGGCAAACCGGTCACCGCGCTGCGCGACATCACGTCGGGCAGCAACGGCGCCTTCTCGGCCGGCCCGGGCTGGGACGCGTGCACCGGCCTCGGCGTGCCGGACCCGTCGACAGTCACCGCATTCGGCGGCTGAGACGTCCTGGACGCCCGCACCGCCGGGCACCAGGATCGGGGTCCATGACACGCACGCTGTTCACCGCGCCCCACATCGTGGCGTTCCAGGACGACGGCCATCGCCTGCTGCGCGACGGCTGTGTGGTGATCGAGGACGACCGCATCGTCCATGTCGGGAAGACGTATGACGGATCGGCCGACGTCATACGGCACCTGCCGGACCGGATCATCACGCCTGGATTCATCGACACGCACTCCCACCTGCACACCTCGCCGATCGACAAGTCGGTGCAGGAGGACTACGGCCCACGCCAGTTCTGGTTGACCGGACTGATCGAAATCCTGCCGGCGGAGGACGCCGGGCTCACGCAGGCTGGCATGCGCAGCTGCGTCGACTACTCGCTCATCGAACTGGCGCGCTCCGGCACCACCACGGTGCTGCATCTCGGCGACGAGGCGGAATATGTCGCCGAGCGCCTGGACGCGGTGGGCCTGCGCGGGTATGTCGCGCCGTCGTTCCGCTCCGGCCGCTGGTTCACGCCCGACGGGCGACGGGTCGACTACGAGTGGGACGAAGCCGCTGGGCGTGCGGGGCTCGACCGGGCCGTCGATTTCATCTCCGCCCACAACGCGGAGCAGGACGCGCGGGTCCGGGGCTTCCTCGGCCCGGCCCAGGTCGACACGTGCACCGCGGAGTTGCTGCGCGACACGAAGCAGGCCGCACGCGAGCTGGGGGTGCCCGTGTCGTTGCACGCGGCGCAGGGCGTCTGGGAGTTCCAGGAGATGACCCGGCGGCACGGCCGCACCCCGATCGAGTGGCTCGCCGACATCGACTTCCTCGGCCCGGACACAGTGCTCGGCCACGCAATCTTCGTCACGGGGAACAGCTGGGTCAATTTCGCCGGGGACGACCTCGGCCTGCTCGCGAGCAGTGGCACCTCGGTGTCCTACAACGCCTGGTGTTTCGCCCGGCGCGGCATCCTGATGGAGTCGTTCCCGGAGTATGTCGAAGCCGGTGTCAACATGTGCCTCGGCACCGACACCGCACCGCAGTCGATGCTGGAATCGCTGCGCTGGACGGCGATCTCCGGGAAGATCACCTCGCGGCGGGCCGACACCTCGACCGCGAAACGGGTCTTCGACGCGGCGACCGTCAACGCGGCGAAACTGCTCGGTCGTGACGACCTCGGCAGGATCAGCACCGGCGCGAAGGCCGACCTGCTCTTCTGGCGCACCGACTCCTTCGGCATGGCTCCGCTGCGGGACCCGATCCGCAACATCGTCTACTACGCCCAGCCGTCCGACCTGGCGGATGTGCTGGTCGATGGTGTTCCGGTGGTCGAGGACGGCACGGTGCTGCGGACCGACTCCGCAGCAGCAGCCCGCGGGGTGCAAGCGGCCGGTGAGCGGGTATGGCGCCACTGGCACGAAGGCGACTGGGCGGGCCGAACACTCGACGAGGTGTCGCCGATGACGCTCCCGGAGTTCGCTGAGCCTGAGTGACGGCATACTTCGGCGGCCACCGAAGGCTTCCGGACGGATGCTGTGGCGATGAGGGTGCCGCCGAGGCGTCCCGTACCGGGAGGCTGCGCCATGATCACTTGCTGCATCCAGTATCGGATCGACCCGCTGCAGGTCGCTGCATTCGAGGAGTACGCGACCCGCTGGGCGCCGATCATCGAGCGATGTGGTGGGTCGCTCGTCGGTTACTACTTGCCGAAGGAGGGCGCGACCGACTTTGCGCTCGCGTTGATCGACTTCGAGTCGCTCGCGTCATACGAGGCCTATCGGGCGCGCCTGGCCGCCGACCCGGACGCGCGGCAGAACATCGCGGACGTGTCGGCAGCCGCGGCGATCCGTGCCGAGAGCCGGTCGTTCCTGCGGCGCGCGAATTGAGTTCGATGCCATGCGCGGCTTCCTGCTGCTGCACGGCTACGGCAACCACCGGCCACGCGGTCACTGGCAGCGGTGGCTGGCCGGGCAACTGCGTCACCGCGGCGAGCGAGTCCGCTATCCGCAACTCCCGGATCCGGACGACCCGCAACCAGCCGCCTGGCTCGACGTGCTCGACGCGGAGTTGGACGAGTTGGGCAACGAACGCGTCGTCGTGTGCCACAGCCTGGCGTGCAGCCTCTGGTATCTCGCGGCCTGCACCGGCCGGCTGAGCCGTCCCGCGGATCGCCTGCTGCTGGTCGCCCCGGCGAGCCCTTCGGTGCTGAGCGAGCTGGGGCTGGCGCGGTTCGCGCCAGAGCTCTGGAAGGCGAATGTGCTTGCCGCATCGGCGCGTTCATCGGTCCGGCTCGTGGCGTCCGACAACGACCCCACCTGCCCGGAGGCGCCTGCCGCCGAGCTCTACGGACGTCCGCTTGGGCTGGACGCCGAGACGCTGCCCGGCGCCGGACACCTCACGACCGCCGACGGTTACGGTCCGTGGCCCGCCGCGTTGGGCTGGTGCCTCAACCCCGCAGCTCGGTTCGCCAGCGGGGCGCCGGGCAGCTGAGTCGTCAGACGCCCTGTCGCGTCAAGGGTTCGAGCAACTCGACGACGTCTGCTCGGCCGAAGTGGCGCGCCCAGCCGCGCCTCGGCAGCACCCAGCGCCACCAGCTGCTCGGCGATCTCGCAGCGGCCATGCAGCCGCGCGAGGCCGACCGGCGTGTAGCGGCGTCGGGGAGCGACCTCGGCGAACCTGCTGGTGATGTCGACGCCGTGGGCAGCACCCAGCGCCACCCGCGCACGCTGGTCGTGGGTGATCGCCCAGGCGAGCAGTCCGCGCAACAGGTCCGCCGGGGACGCGAGCGACTCCCCCAGCAACCGGTGCCACGGACCGTTCGTGTCACGGCCCAGGCCGTAGCCGAACAGCAGCACCAGGTGGTCGTCGCGGGCGTCGAACATCCGGTTGTACAGCGTCTGCTCGTCGTTCGGATCCGCGCCAGCGTCGAGCAACGCCCCGGCAAGAGGTATGGCATGCGGGTGCTCCGTGTCGGCGTGCTCGCCACCGCCGAACCCCTGTCAGCACCGTGAACGGGGTCGGCAGTCCGTGCCAGAACCGGGCGTCATTCGGGTCGGCACCAGCCTTGAGGAGTAGGCGTGCGGTCTCGAGGGTTGCGTCTCTGCCGATGCCGGGGTCGTGGCGGGCATACGCCTGATAAAGCAGCGGCGACCAGCCGTGCGGACCGCCGGTCGATGTCGCAGCGGAGCGCCGTGCCGCGAGATGCCGGCGCACCGCGCTCCCGTCGGCGCACGCTGCTGCGACATACAGGTTCTCCGCCGGGAGTCCGGGATGCGCGGCGAGCAGTAGCTTCGCGGTGACCGGGTCAGCGGGGTGGTCGCCGCTGACCGTCAGGCAGGCGGCGCGCAGGAACTGGTCCGCCACCGGCTCTCCCGTGGGTGGGGGTCGGTCGGGGTTCCACCGTTTCGCGGTGACGACCTGCACGTATCGGCGCAGCCCGTTCCAGGTGGCGAATCCGTGCTCGCGGGCCAGCACGAGTTGCGCGGCTGTCAGCGGGAACGTCTCTGAGGCAGGTGACGCTGGATGGGCGCGACCAAGTCGTTCGAGCGCGTCGGGGTCGTGAGCTCGCGCGGCACGCTGCAACTCACGCGCCTGCGTGCGGAGCTGGTCGAGGTCTGGGTCCACGGGTAGCGTCCTGGGGTAGCGAGGCAGTCGCCAACGCAACCTCCTTCCGTGGTGCCGACCGGTCCGACCAGGTAGATGCTCTCCTTCAGCCGCTCTGCCTGATCCGCGCGGGAAAGCGACTGCCGGCCGGCACGCCTGGCGACTTCGGCGTCCTCCACAACACCGTTGCCCGGGGTGGGATCCGCGTCGAGCGACTTCGAACCCGCATTGTCGCCGGGATCGTCGATCATGGGCGCACCCTCCAACTCTCGTGTCCGTGCCGCGCCATACCGCGGGCCCGGCCGGGCCCGCTCAGGACGACAGCGGACAGTAGAACACCAGACCGCTGCTCATTGTTTGTCGTAGACGACCGCGCGGCGCTCGCGCGCGTCGTTGGATCGCACGCGCACGACTGTGGCGCGATCATCGGATCGCCACTTCTCGTGGTCAATTGGCTTCGATAGTGCACCAACCGGCTCGTCATCATCTCTGCGAGCGGACCACTCAGGGCGCCAGTCAGCTGCTGGCGAAGGCTGCGGCCGCCGACTTCGCTCCGTACGGCATCCGCGTGAACTCCGTGCCCGGCAGAGTCATTGATGCGACCGAGCAGAACCGCGACCTCATGCGGACCCCGGAGAGCATCGCGCCGTTCGTCGAGGCCATCCCGCTCGGGTGGGTGGGGCAGGCAGTCGAGGTTGCTCGGGTCGTGCTCTTCCTGTCGAGGGACGAGGCCTCGTATGTGGCCGGTGCGGAGATCCTCGTGGACGGCGGATACATCGCGGTCTGACTGCAGCCGGTTCTCGACGGGACTGCGAACTGCATCCGGCTCGGGCACGACGTGCCGGGGTGCAAGAGTGGTGGCATGTTTCTGCAGGCGTGCCTCAATGGCGCTCGTCGGCCACCCGAACATCCGGCAATCCCCGTCTCACCCGGCCAGGTGGCTGCCGACGTGCTCGCGGTCGCGGCAGCCGGTGCGGAGTCGATACACGTGCACGTCAAGGACGAGGACGGTGCGGACACGCTGGCGGCTGCACCACTGGCACGGGTGCTCAGCGCGGCGCGAGCCTGCGCACCCCGCCTGCCGATCGGTACGACGACCGGAGCCTGGGCCGTCCCGGACCCGGCACGCAGAGTCGCTGCCATCAGGTGCTGGACGGCCCAGCCGGACTTCGCGTCCGTCAACTGGCACGAGGACGGAGCTGACGACGTAGCGAAGGCGCTCCTCGATCAGGATGTCGAGATCGAGGCCGGACTCTGGCATCCCGCGGCAGTTGGCAACTGGTCGAAATCACCTGTCCGCGAACGCTGCTCACGCATCCTGCTCGAAATCCCGGACGGGCCGGGCACGGACGAGACCGTCGCGATCGCTCGGCAGTTGCTGACTCTGATCGAACATGCCACGGGTGACCGCATCCCGGTGCTGCTGCACGGCGAGGGGACGAGCTGCTGGCCGGCGTTGCGCGAGGCCGTCCGGCTCGGCCTGCCCACCCGCATCGGGCTAGAAGACAGCCTCGTCCTTCCCGACGGGAACTCAACACCCGACAATGCTGCGCTGGTCAGAGCCGCCCGTCGCATGATTGAGGCGGCCCCATCCCGGCCGGACGAACGGACACGGACGGCCCACGTTTCTCCATCGACCCGAGGGACAGGAATGCGACCATGACCATGGTGACGAGCACGCGGCTGCGCACTCGGTTCGCTGCCGCACTGTCCGGGCTCTATGGTCGCGAGGTGCCGGCCTATACGACGCTGGTCGAGGTCTCGCGCCAGGTCAACGAGGACGTCCTGTCGGCCGGTGGTCCTGCCGCTGGGCGCCTCGGCGGCGCGCACCGGGTCACCGCAGAGCGGCATGGAGCCATCCGGGTCGGCAGCCCGACCGAGCCGGCCCAGGTCGCCCGGATCTTCGGTGCGTTCGGTATGACGCCAGCGGGCTTCTACGACCTGCGCGACGCCCGTCCGGAGCCGATCCCCGTCATCGCCACCGCATTTCGGCCCGCTGACCCCGCCGAGCTCGCGCAGAACCCGTTCCGGGTCTTCACCTCGATGCTCGTCCCGCAGGACCGCAGGTTCTTCGACGCCGATCTGGAGCAACGACTGGTCCGCTTCATCGACCAGCGGGAGTTGTTCTGCCCGGAGCTGCTGTCCCTGGCGGACCGGGCCGAAGCAGAGAGCGGGCTCGAGGAAACCGACGCAACCCGCTTACTGGATCTGGCGACCGCCGCATTCGCGCTGTCAGCCGACCCGGTCGATCGGGCCTGGTATCACGAGCTGGAACGAGTTTCCGCGGTGGCTGCAGACATCGGCGGAGTCAGCACGACGCACATCAATCACCTGACGCCACGTGTTCTGGACATCGATGACCTTTACCGCCGGATGCAGGCCCGAGGGATCGAGATGATCGACCAGATCCAGGGGCCGCCGCGATGGAACGGTCCCGACGTCCTGCTGCGGCAAACCTCGTTCCGTGCGCTGGCGGAGGCCCGCCGCTTCCGCGAGCCGGACGGGTCGATCAGCAGCGGTGACCTCCGTGTCCGGTTCGGCGAGGTCGAGGCCAGAGGGATCGCGCTGACCTCCCGCGGCCGGACGCTGTATGACGAACTGCTGGCCGAGGTGGATCGCCGGCTCGCCGATGACCCGGTGGCCGTCCCGCAGCAGGTTGCGGCGCAGGTCTGGTCGGAGGGTATGCCGCACACCGAGACTGCGCTGCATTCCCAAGGCCTGGGTTTCTTCACGTACTCGCTCACCGCCAGTCGGCCGGCCGGCGGAGCGCCGCTCGACCTCGCCATGCTGATCAACACCTGTGCGGTGACGTTGCACCCGATCGTCTATGAGGACTTCCTGCCGCAATCCGCCGCAGGGATCTTTGCCTCCAACCTCTCCGGCAACGGCAGCGTCGACCAGGACCGCGGCGGCGCGCCACGCGACATGGCCTGGCTGTCTGCCGCGATCGACCGTGAGGTCCGTGACCCCAACCTCATCTACCAGGCGCAGACCGATGCCTCGCTCCGCGCCCTGCGGGAGACGTTGCGCATCCCCGACCTCGCCTGACGATCGAGCCCACGAGCGACGCTCACGACGCTCGGCATGGCCGGCTGATGCACCTCGCGGCGCCTGCTATCCAGGAGGGTTCGGAAATAACTCTTATAGAACTCTTGTGCTATCAGGGTGCGTTCAAGTAAACTACAGGTACGGTGAAAAATACTGAACGGCAAGGAGGTCCGTGTATGACGACCAACAATCCCGGGCCTCTGCTGCCCGGCGAGGTTGAGGTTTCGGGAGCACGCGGCGGTGACGTTTCCGGCGACATTGACGGTATGCCGACCATGTCCGATGTGACGCCCGCTCCGGTGGTGCCGGGTCGTGCTGCGGAGATTCTGGAGATGGCTCGGGAGTTCCGAGCCGCTCTGGATGAGGTACCGGGTGCGTTGTACCAGCTCGGGGAAGAAGGACTGTCGGACCTGATGACCCATTTGATGGGCGTGCATGTTCGTGCTGCGCAGGTGGCGACGGTGGTGGTGGCGGAGGCCCATATTCGGGGTGAGGTGAACACGTCGGTGTCGGCGTCGGGGGTGCAGTGGATCACCGCTCACGCGGTCGAGGCGGGCACGATGGTGGAGCCGCGGGATGCGAAGACGATGGCCGTGGTTGCCGAAGCCTACGGCGACCGCCGCAATGCCGTGGTGGCGGATGCTGTCCGGGAAGGCAGATGCACCCTGGCGGTGGCCCGGGCGGCGTTGTCGAACACGGACAAGGTGGCCCCGGTGTTGCCGGGCGCGTCGCGGGATGAACTGTTGGGTCACTTCCTGCACCTGGATCCGGCGTTGGGGTCTCGTGGGGTGTCGGCGTTGACGCGGATGATCATCGCCCAGTACGCCCCCGACACCCTCTCCGCGCAGGACGCGAAACTGGAGGCAGTCGAAACCTTGAGCTGGTTCACGACGCCGACGGGGATGACCCGCCTGACCGCAGAACTCGCTCCCGCGAGTGCGGCGGTGATGAAGTCCGCGATCCTGGCCCTGTCGGCACCCCAACCAGTCCCGTGCGATGAACACCCGAGTGTGACGGTGGCGGATGAGCGGACCCCGGGGAAACGTCGCGCGGACGCGCTCACCGAACTGATCACCGCCGCCGCGAAGGTGCTGGCCGGGGATGCGTCTCCGACCGGTGCGGCGGCGACCGCGCTGGTCACGATGGACCTGGATGTCCTGACCGAGGGTGTGGGGCATGGCCAGGTTGTGGCGACCGGTGACGTCCTGGATGCGGGTGCCGCCCGCCGGTTGGCGTGTGATGCGCAGGTCATCCCGATCGTCCTCGGCGCCCGGAGTGAACCCCTTGATGTGGGGCGCAAAGAGCGGCTGGTCACCAAAGGCTTACGCACCGCCGTCATCACCCGGGACCACGGGTGCACCTTCCCTGGGTGTGACCGGCCACCGGGCATGTGCGAAGTCCATCATGTGAACCCATGGTGGGCCGGCGGGGAAACGTGTTTGATCAATTCGGCGATGTTGTGTGCTTTCCATCACCACCTGGTCCACCGGCTGGGTCTACTCGCGGCCGTCACCGCGGCCGGGGTGTGCTGGGACTTGACCCCCGACCGGATGCCCACCCGCGACGCAGCCTGAGCTAGCGCCACCACCGCAGCCTGAGCAGCACGGCCCTGGCAGCGCACCTGCCCGAGCAGTGCCGGACCAGCTGCCTGAGCGGCACCGGACCAGTTCGGCAAGCCTGGCCCCTGCAGCGCCTGACGCTGGCCGGCGAGGATCCCGCAGCCTGCCCCGCCAGGCCAGTCAGGACCACGTCTCACCGAGCGGGGTAGAACCCGCCGACCGGCATACGACCTCGGGCTGCGCGCTCCTCTCGCCGAGCGGGGTAGAAGCCCACCGAACGGGGTACAACCACGCACACTCAAGCACCGGATATCTACCCCGCCTCGACACCGAAGTACCCCGCTCGGCGAAGAGCCCGTGTGCCGCCGCGCCCACGGTGGCACTCCCGGACGAGAAACTGCCAACCTGACACTGTCGCGAAGCGTCGCTGGTGAGGGGTCAACATCCTGAACTCCGGAGGTCAGGAAAGAGGTCAACCACAATTGCAACGCCCTGCCACTGAGAGCGAATCTCCCCCAGAAACAGGAAAACCGTTGCAACGCAACGGTTTCTCTGTCGGGATGACAGGATTTGAACCTGCGACCCTCTGACCCCCAGTCAGATGCGCTACCAAGCTGCGCCACATCCCGTTGCCCCTTGGGGGGCGACCGAAACGATATCGCACGACCTACCGTGCGACCCAATCGGCAGCCGCCTCAGCGGCGCCGCTTCTCGCGCACCCGCACGGAGACCTCGATCGGCGTGCCTTCGAAGCCGAACTCCTCGCGCAGCCGCCGCTCCAGGAAGCGCCGGTAGCCCGCCTCGATGAAGCCGGATGCGAAGACGACGAACCGCGGCGGCCGGGTGGACGCCTGGGTGGCGAAGAGGATGCGCGGCTGCTTGCCGCCGCGGACCGGGTGCGGGTGCGCGGCGACGACCTCGCCGAGGAAGGAGTTGAGCCGGCCGGTGGGCACGCGCTGGTCCCAGGAGTCGAGTGCGACCTCCAGTCCGGGCACGAGTCGGTCGACGTGCCGGCCGGTCATCGCGGAGATGTTGGCGCGCGGTGCCCACGAGACCTGGGACAGATCGCGCTCGATCTCCCGCTCCAGGTAGTGCCGGCGTTCCTCGTCGAGCAAGTCCCACTTGTTGAAGGCGAGCACCAGCGCCCGGCCCGCGTCGATCACCTGCTGCACGACCCGGATATCGGCCTCGGCAATGTTCTCCTCAGCGTCGATCAGGACCACGGCGACCTCGGCCTTCTCGATTGCCGCCTGCGTGCGCAGCGACGCGTAGAAGTCGGCGCCCCGGGTCAGGTGCACGCGGCGGCGGATGCCGGCCGTGTCGACGAATCGCCATGGTTTGCCGCCGAGTTCGATCAGTTCGTCGACCGGGTCACGGGTCGTGCCGGCGACGTTGTCGACGACGACGCGGTCCTCGCCTGCCAGCTTGTTGAGCAGCGACGACTTGCCGACGTTGGGGCGGCCGACGAGGGCCACGCGGCGTGGCCCTCCGCGCTCGTATGCCGCAACGGCCGACTTCTCCGGCAGCACCTCCAAGAGCGCGTCCAGCGCGTCACCGGTGCCGCGGCCGTGCAGCGCCGAGACCGGCCAGGGCTGACCCAGGCCGAGCGACCACAACGCAGCCGCTTCGAGTTCGGTCTTCTGGTCGTCGACCTTGTTGGCGACCAGCACGACCGGACGGCCCGATCGCCGCAGCAGCCGCACGACCGCTTCGTCGGTGTCGGTCGCGCCGACCTTCGCGTCGACGACGAAGAGCACCGCGTCGGCGAGCTCGATCGCGACTTCGGCCTGCTCCGCAACCCTCAGGTGTATGCCGCTGGCGTCGACCTCCCAGCCGCCTGTGTCGACGAGGGTGAAGTTGCGCCCGGACCACTCGGCGTCATACGCGACCCGGTCGCGCGTGACGCCCGGGATGTCCTCGACGACGGCCTCCCGGCGACCGAGGACCCGGTTGACCAGCGTCGACTTGCCGACGTTGGGCCGGCCGATGATGGCGACCACGGGTCGGCCGGGCTGCTCGCCGTCGTCGGCTGCGTCGAGACCGTCAGTCGCCAGTAGCGCGCGGTCCTCTTCGCTGAGGTCGAAGTCGTCGAGCCCGACTCGCAGGGCCTTCTCGACCGACTCGTCGTGGGGGGAATCAGACATTGGTCCATCATCCCTGACAACGGGCGCAAACCGTTATTCGGGCGTGCCCTCCGGCAGCGCGAGGCCGGTTTCGCGGGTCGCCGCCTGCACGTGCGCAGCCAGCCGGGCACGCAACTCCTCGGTCGAGAGTCGCAACCGCTCCCGGCCGGGCACCCCGCGGTGCTTCTCCAGCGTGAACGCGTCACCGACGACCACGCGCACGCGGCCGCGCAGCTTCGGCCACGAGTCGCGCCCGCCGGTGCCCTTGGTGCCCAGCACCGCGACCGGCACGATCTGGGCGCCGGTCGCCTGTGCAAGGAACGCGGCACCCTGCTGCGCAGTCTGCACCGCTCCCCCACCGCGGGTGCCCTCGGGGAAGATGCCGAGTCCGCCGCCGCCTGCCAGCACCTCGCGCGCTGCGCCGAGGGCGTCGCGGTCGGCGCTGTTCTGGTCGATCGGGATCTGGCCGGTGGCTCTCAGGAACACACCCCACGCGGACGAAAAGTAGGACCGCTTCACCAGGAAGCGCAACGGCCGCGGGGTGAAGATGAAAACCATTGGGCCATCGAGGAATCCAACATGGTTGGACACCACGATGACCGGACCGGTAGCCGGTACGCGCTCCTCATGCAGGGGCTGCACGTCATACAGCAGGTGGGCGAGCCGCACACCCAGCCAGCGGGCTCCATCAACCAGCCGTGGTCGATAGGTCATCGGTGGCCTCCTTCACGACGTGGAGCACGGCGTCGACGGACTGGGCGAAATCGATGTCGGACGTGTCGATGGTGACCACGCCGTCGGCGGCCGTCGTGAACTGCGAGACCGTCGAGTCGGTGCGGTCACGGTCCACGATCTGCGACCGTGTCGCCTCGGTGGCCACACGCAACTGCCGGGACCGGCGCTGCATCCGCGCATCCTCGCTGGCCGTCATCAAGATCCGCACCGCCGCATCGGGGGCAACAACCGTGGTGATGTCACGCCCCTCGGCGACACAACCGCCGGTCGCCGCGCATCCCTCGGCGATCAGGTCCCGTTGGCGTTGCTTCATGTTCGCGCGCACGTCGAGGTTGGTCGCGACCCGCGACACCACCGAGGTCACTGCGTCTTCGCGGATCTCGCGGTCGATCCGCCGGTCCCCGACCCCGACCGACGGAGCGGCGGGATCCATGCCCATCCGCAGGTCGAACGTTTGCGCGTGCGCGCTGACCGCTGCGGAGTCGTCAAGGTCGATCGCCGAGGCAACGCAGGACCACGCCAGCGCCCGGTACATCGCGCCCGTGTCGAGATAGCTGATGCCCAGTCGCGTCGCCACGGTCTTCGACACGCTCGACTTCCCCGTCCCCGACGGGCCGTCGATCGCAATGATCAGCGGGTCATTCATGAACACTCCATCCCTTCTCCTCCAACACTTCTCGCAGTCGATCGAGCGCCGCGGGAACCACCGACAGCTCGATCAGACCGACCATCGCGCCGACCCCGTGCTCCATGCGCAGGTCCTCCAAGTTGATGCCCGCGTCACCCACGTCGTTGAAGAGCCGCGCGAACGACCCCGGCTCGTCCGGGATCGGCACGATCACCGTCGCGTAGTTGGTCGGCGCCGCCCCGTGCTTGCCCGGAATCCGTGCGTGGCCCAGCTGACCGTCGGAGATCAGCCGCGCCACAGCACCGCGCGAGCCGTCCGCGGAAGCCTCGCCAGCCAACCCGGCCAGTGCCGCCGCAACGGTTGTCAGCCGGTCAATGACCCGGTTCAGCACCGGCGCCACCGCCCCCGCGTTGCCGGCGAGGATCTGGGTCCACAACATCGGATCACTGGCCGCGATGCGGGTGACGTCACGAATTCCCCCGCCGGACAACGCAATTGCATCCTCGGGCAACTCCCGCAACTGCGCGGCCACCACGGACGCCGCCAGTTGCGGAACATGGGAAACCACGGCTACCGCCGCGTCGTGCTCGGCCGCCGGCATGGTGGTGACTGCTGCGCCGGTGGCCGTCGCCAACTCATGGACAGCCTCGACCGCTTCCGGATCGGACTCGGGCAGCGGGCAGATCACCCAGGTGCGCCCCTCGAAGAGATCCTGCTGCGCCGCCACCGCACCGGAACGCTCCCGGCCCGCCATCGGGTGGCTCCCGACATACCGACGCAGATGCCCGGGCTCGGCCAGGGACCGTATGTCGTCCGCGACGCGTTCCTTCACGGAGGCGACGTCGGCAACGACCGCGTTCGGCCAGCGCGTCAGCTGGCCGACCACCACCTGCGCCGCCACGTCCGGCGGCGCCGCCACCAGGATCACGTCGGCGGGTTCGCCGTCGGCGACGACACCCGCGCCGAGATCGGCCGCCAGCGCCTGTGCAGTCGGCGACGGATCGGTCAACAGCACACGAAAACCCTTGTGAGAGAGCGCAAGACCGATGGACGCGCCGATCAGTCCGGTGCCGACGATGCGGACGGTTGAGCGGTTCGGCCTCGATACGCCTCCCCCGCTTCGCCCCTCCGGCACGCGACCAGCGCTGGTGCTCACAGCCCGGCCGCCTTGTAGAGCCCGGCGACCTCCGACTTCGTGAGCGGACGCAGCTTGCCGGGGCGCAACTCGCCGAGGTGCACGGGGCCGACGTCGGTGCGCGATAGGGACTCGACCGGGTGCCCGACGGCTTCGAGCATGCGGCGGACGATGTGCTTGCGCCCCTCGTGCAGCACGACCTCGACCAGCGCCCAGCCGGGCGTGGAGTCGACGACTTTGAACGAGTCGACCGCGACCTTGCCGTCATCGAGTTCGACCCCGCCACGCAACTGCTTGCCCAGGGTGCGCGGCACCGGCCCGGGAATCATCGCGACATACGTCTTGGGCACGCCGTACGACGGGTGCTGCAGGCGATTGGCCAGCTCGCCGTCGTTGGTCAGCAGCAACAGGCCTTCGGTCTCGACGTCGAGCCGGCCGACGTGGAAGAGGCGCTCCTTGCGCTGCTCGACGTAGTCGCCGACCGACGGGCGTCCCATGTCGTCGCTCATCGTCGACACGACCCCGAGCGGCTTGTTGAACGCGAGGTAGACGCGTGACTCGTCCAGCTGGACCCGCTCGCCGTCCACGTGCACCGTCTGGCGCAGCGGATCGATGCGAACCCCGAGTTCCTGCACGACGTTTCCGTCGACCTGCACGCGGCCCTGCCGGATCAGATCCTCGCACACCCGGCGCGAGCCGACACCGGCCGCCGCGAGCAGCTTCTGCAGCCGCACGCCGTCCGGGTCGTGCACGTCGATGTATGGCGCAGCCGCCTTCGCCGGCTGCCCGTTCGGCCGCCGCTGGCTCGCGCCCGTCCGGGTCCGGGCCGGCCGTCCCGCGCCGCCGCTGCGACCGGCACCGCCGGAGCGTCCGCCGTTGCCGTGACCCCGGGCTGCGTTGCCCGACTGATTGTTTCGTCTGTTGCCTGTCATCCGTGTCCCTGCGCGATCAGTTCGTCCACCACATCTGCGTCCGGCAGGTATGGCGCCAGTGCCGGCAGCTCGTCGAGCGAGGAAAGCCCGAGTCGCTGCAGGAAGTAAGGGGTCGTGCCATACAGCATCGCACCCTGCTCGCCCTCGGTCCCGATCTCGACGATCAGGCCACGGGTGAGCAGCGTCCGCACCACGCCGTCGACGTTCACGCCCCGCACCGCGCTGATGCGCGAACGCGAGATCGGCTGTCGGTAGGCGATCACCGCGAGCGTCTCCAGCGACGCCTGCGTAAGCTTGGCCTGCTGTCCGTCCAGCAGGAACTTCTCCACGGCCGGGGCATAGTCCGGACGGCTGTAGACCCGCCACCCCTGGTTGATGCAGCGGAGCGTGAATCCACGCTGCTGCTGGGCGTATTCGCGTTCCAGCTGCTCGATGATCTCGGTCACATCGGGCTCCGGCAGCTCCAGCGCAGTCGCGAGCTCGTGCGCCGTCACCGGCTGGTCGACGACCATCAGCACCGCCTCGATGGCGCTGCGCGCGCCGCCGGGCATCGCGTCCAGGTCGAGCGCCGGCTGTTCCTCGGCGGGTGGGTCTGCTGTGCGCGGGTCGTCGCGCTCGTCGGTCATCGCTCCTCCTCCGTCGTGCTCTCCCCCGGTCCGGCAGCGCCGTCCGCGGTGTCGTGGTCGAGTTCGTCGAACTCGGCGCTCACTTCGACCCGGCCACGTTCGTCGCCGGTCCAGTGCACGATCAACTCCCCCAAGGCTTCCGGCTGATCCATGGTGATCGCCGACTCCTTGTAGAGCTCCAGCAACGCGAGGAAACACGCCACGATCACCAGGGTCGAGTCCGCGTCCGCGACGAGCGAGCGGAAGCTGGCTTGCCGCCGGTCGCGCAGTTCGGCGATCACGATCGCGGCCTGCTCGCGCACGCTGACCGCCGGGGCATGCAGGTGGGTGAGGCCGACGGTCGGTTCCGGGCGTGGCGTCATCGCGTTCGCGGCGATCCGCGCCAGCTGGTCCGGCGTGACGTTCATGATCAGCTCGGGCAGTAGCTTCGCGAACCGCTCCTCCAGGCCCGCCTGCCGGGCCGTCATCCGGCCGGCCGACGCCATCCGCTCGGCGAATTCGGCGGAGACCTCCTTGAACGCGCGGTATTGCAACAGCCGGGCGAAGAGCAGGTCGCGTGCCTCGATCAGCGCCAGGTCGTCGTCATCGTCCGCGCGCAGGTCGGGCAACAGCCGGGCAGCCTTGATGTCCAGCAGCGTCGCGGCGATGAGCACGAACTCCGACGCTTGGCCGAGGTCCCAGTCGGCCTGCTGCTCCTGGGCGGCACGCAGGTGGGCGATGAACTCATCGGTCACCTTCGCCAGGGCGATCTCGGTGACGTCCAGCTTGTGCTTGGAGATCAGCCCGAGCAGCAGCTCGAACGGCCCGGAGAACACATCCAGGTGCACCTCGAACGGCGCGGCTACTGCGCGACGAGTGAGGACCCCGCCGGGCACCGCCTCGGCGGGTGCCGCAGGGGTGAGGCTCATCGGACTCAGGCCGCGTCGCCGCGCGCGACCAGCTCGCGGGCGAGCTGGCGATATGCCTCGGCCGCACCGTGTGCCGAGGCGTACGTGGTGATCGGCTCGGCGGCGAGGGTCGCGTCCGGGAATTTCACCGTGCGGCTGATGACCGTATGGAAGACCTTGTCGCCGAAATGGTCCACGACCGACCGGATCACGTCGCGGCTGTGCAGCGTGCGGCCGTCATACATGGTGGCGAGGATGCCGTCGATCTCCAGCCGCGGGTTGAGCCGGTCGGTGACCTTGTCGATCGTCTCGACCAGCAGTGCGACACCGCGCATCGCGAAGAACTCGCACTCCAGCGGGATCAGCACCCCATGGGCGGCGGTCAGCGCGTTGACGGTGAGCAGCCCGAGCGAAGGCTGGCAGTCGATGAGTATGACGTCGTAGTCGTCCAGCACGGGGCGCAGCACGCGGGCGAGCACCATTTCGCGAGCGACCTCGCCGACCAGTTGCACCTCGGCCGCCGACAGGTCGATGTTCGCGGGCAGCACGTCGAGGTTCGGGTCGACGGTGTGCTGGATGACGTCGTGGATGTCGTCGTCGCGCGACACCAGCAGGTTGTAGACGGTGGTGTCGAGCTCGTGCGCCCGGATGCCGAGGCCGACGGACAGCGCACCTTGCGGGTCGAAGTCGACGAGCAGCACCTTGCGGCCGTATTCGGCCAGGGCAGCACCGAGGTTGATGGTGCTGGTGGTCTTGCCGACGCCACCCTTCTGGTTGCACATCGCGATGACGCGCGCCGGCCCGTGGCTTTTCAGCTCCGGTGGCTTGGGAAAGGTGGGCAGCGGGCGCCCGGTCGGCCCGATCTGCTCCTTCGAACTCACTGCGTGCTCCCGTTACTCGTTCGGCCTCTCGGCGATCGCGATCCAACCTATTACATCGGCGCGCACCTCGCCGCGCGCGGTCGTACCGGGGCCGCGCGCGGCGAGGTGCGGCTTCCTCACCGAGCGACGGCGAGATTGCACCGTCGCTCGGCGAAGAAGCCGTCATTCACGAGATCTCGGGGAGGCGTCACCTCGCGCGGGGGTGTGAGCTGGCGAATACCTCGCGCAGCTGCTGGACGGTGACCATGGTGTAGATCTGCGTGGTCGTGACCGATGCGTGGCCGAGCAGTTCCTGCACCACGCGCACGTCGGCACCGCCGTCCAGCAGGTGGGTGGCGAACGAGTGCCGCAGCGTGTGCGGGCTCAGGTGTCCGGGCAGGTCCGCGCGCGCCGCTGCCGCCTGGATGATGTTCCACGCGGACTGTCGCGAGAGCCGGCCGCCGCGCTGGTTGAGGAACAGCGCCGGTGTGCCTGCGCCCTTCGCGGCGAGCGCCGGGCGCGACCGCGTCAGGTATGCCGTGAGCGCGTCTCGCGCGTAGCGACCGAGTGGTAGCACGCGTTCCTTGCCGCCCTTGCCCAGCACGCGCACCGACGCGGACGCGAAATCGAGGTCGTCCACGTCCAGGCTCACCGCCTCGGTGACCCGCGCGCCGATGCCGTAGAGCAGCTCCAGCAGCGCCCGGTCGCGCAGCGATGCGGGCGTGTCCCCCACACTCGCCGCGGCCAGTAGGCGCTCCACCTGGTCCAGCGGGATCGCCTTGGGTAGCCGGCGCGGCGGTTTGGGCGGCGCGACCGCCGCGGCGACGTCCTGCGCGGTGTCGCCCTCCATGGTCAGGAACTTGTGGAAACCGCGCACCGCGACGAGTGTCCGGGCCGCCGAACTCGCAGCCAGCGGTGGGTGGTCGGGGTCGCCCTCCCGCAAGGTTGCCAGGAAGTCGGCGATGTCGAGTTCGGTGACCTGGGCAGGGTCGTCGATCTGCCGGGACGCCAGATGGTCGGCATACCTGCGCAGGTCGCGCTCGTAGGCGCGCAGCGTGTGCCGCGACGCGCCGCGCTCCACCCGCAGGTGATCCAGCCACCCGCGCATCGCCCGCTGCACCGCAGAACTCACGGAACGACACTCTCACGCGCAGCGTCTGCACCACGTGACGGGCCAAGGAGGACACCGGTGAAGCTCTATGCCGAGCGGCGATCGCGGGCTGCACGTCAGCTGGCATACGACGTGGTCACGGTGCTCTGGGTGGCCTGCTGGGTATGGCTCGGCCTGCGCGTGCATCAGCAGGTCTCCGGCTCCCAGGGCGGCGCCCGCAAGATCGAGAAGAGCGGCGGGGACCTGGCCGGTCATCTCCACGATGCCGCGAGTGTCCTGGGGCACGCACCGCTGATCGGCACGCAGGTGCGGAGGCCGATCGACAGTTCGGCCCGCGCGGCGACCTCACTGCAGCACGCGGGCGGTGAGCTGGCGGACAATCTCGGAAAGCTCGGCGCCGCAATCGGTTTCGAGGTCGCTCTGGTGCCGGTCCTGGTGGCGGTCCTCGGCTGGCTCGTCCTGCGGATCGGCTACGCCCGGCGCGCGGGCCGGGCCACCGCCCTCGCCGCACAGGAGAGTGGCTCGGACCTGCTCGCGCTCGCTGCGCTCAGCCGGCTTCCGGCGGATGCTCTGGCCGCGCTGGGCTCCGGACTGACCGCCGGGTGGCGCGACGGCGACCCCGGGGTCATCGACGCGCTCGCCGCGGCATACCTCGACCATCTCGGGTTGCGAACGAGCGCCCGAACTGCGGAGCGCTGACCGGACCCGCAACCCGGAGTTCACGGGCACGCCGCCCGAAGTTCAGCGATTCTTCCCCGCACCCGGGAGAATGTGACCGACCACGCCACTGCCCCGCCGGAGGAACTCGGTGACACTGCACCGCGGACGGTTCGCGGCTCCTGCGCGCACCCTCGCCGACATCTTTCGCGAGACCGTCGCGGAATGCCCCGACGCACCGGCACTCGACAACGGCGCGGCCGTGCTGACCTACGAAGAACTGGCCGAACGCGCCGACGAGGTCGCGGGCCGGCTGACGGAGGCCGGCATCGGGCGCGGCGACCGGGTCGGCGTGCGCATCCAGTCCGGCACGCTCGACCTGTATGTCGCGATCGTCGGCACCCTGCTCGCGGGGGCGGCATACGTGCCCGTCGACGCGGACGACCCGGATGAACGCGCCGATCTGGTCTTCGGCGAGGCCGGCGTGGCCGGCGTCCTCACCGACGATCTGGCACTCGGCATACGCCGCCCCGGAGATCCGCGACCGGACGCGGCACCCGAGGTCACCGACGACGCGTGGATCATCTTCACCAGCGGCTCGACCGGCAAGCCCAAGGGCGTCGCGGTCACCCACCGCAGCGCGGCCGCGTTCGTCGACGCCGAGGCCAGGCTCTTCCTGCAGGACCATCCGATCGGCACCGACGACCGCGTCATGGCCGGGTTGTCGGTCGCGTTCGATGCCAGTTGCGAGGAGATGTGGCTCGCCTGGAGGTATGGCGCCTGCCTCGTCCCGGCACCCCGGTCACTCGTGCGCAGCGGCATGGATCTCGCGCCGTGGCTGGTGGCCAACGACGTCACGGTGGTCTCGACGGTGCCGACGCTGCTGGCACTGTGGCCGGCCGACGCGCTCGCGAAGGTGCGCCTGCTGATCCTGGGCGGCGAGGCGTGCCCGCCGGAACTCGCCGACCGCTATGCGACGCCCGCGCGGGAGGTGTGGAACACCTACGGCCCCACCGAGGCGACCGTCGTCGCGTGCGCCGCACAACTGCACCCCGCGGAGCCGGTGCGCATCGGACTGCCGCTCGACGGCTGGGATCTCGAGGTCGTCGACCCGACGGGACAGCCGGTGGCGGACGGTGCGACCGGCGAGCTGATCATCGGCGGCGTCGGTCTGGCACGCTACCTCGACCCGGTCAAGGACGCCGAGAAGTACGCACCCATGCCGACACTCGGCTGGGAACGCGCCTACCGCTCGGGCGATCACGTCGTGCGCGATCCGGCCGGGCTGTTCTTCGCCGGCCGGATCGACGAGCAGATCAAGCTCGGCGGCCGGCGCATCGAGCTGGGTGAGATCGACTCGGCACTCACCGCGCTGCCCGGTGTCGGCGGTGGCGCCGCGGCGATCCGTACGACCGGGTCCGGCAGCAAGATCCTGGTCGGCTACGTCACCCTCGACGGCGATTTCGACCTCGCCACCGCGATGACACGGCTGCGCGCCGAACTCCCGGCCACAATGGTGCCGCGGCTGGCCGCCGTCGACACGCTGCCGACCCGCACCTCGGGCAAGATCGACCGCGACGCGCTGCCGTGGCCGGTCGCCACCCTGCGCGCCGGCGGCGAACAGCGCCAGGAACTTACCGGCACGGCGGCGACCGTCGCGCAGCTGTGGCTGGACGTGCTCGGTGCCGTGGTCGACTCCGGCAAGGACGACTTCTTCGAGCTCGGCGGCGGTTCGCTGACCGCGGCACAGATGGTTTCCCGGCTGCGTGCCCTGCAGCCGGAGGTCACCGTCGCCGACATTTACGACCACCCCACGGTCGCCGCCCTTGCGGCGCACCTGGACGCGATGAGCTCGCCCGCCAACGTGCGCGACCGGGAGGTGCCCCCGACACCCGCGAAAGCCCAAGCGGCGCAACAGTTTGCGCTGCTGTGCACCCGAACCCTCGCGGGTCTGCGCTGGGTCACCTGGGTGCTGCTGGGGGTCCGCATCGCCGGGCCGCTGCTCGACCGGCTCCGCTGGCCGGTGCCGACGGCGCCATGGTGGCTGGTGATCGTGCTGGCCGCGATCTTCCTCACCCCGGTCGGCCGGATCCTGGTGTCGGCCGGGCTGATCCGGGTCACGCTGCGCGGCATCGGCCCGGGTGTCTATCCGCGCGGCGGCAAGGTGCATCTGCGGCTCTGGCTGGCCGAGCGGATCCACGACGACTCGGGCGCGACCGGCTTGTCCGGCGCGCCGTTGATGACCTGGTACGCCCGCCTGCTCGGCGCGAAGATCGGCCGGGACGCCGACCTGCACAGCCTGCCGCCGGTGACCGGCCTGCTGCGAGTGGGCCGCGGCGCCTCGATCGAGCCGGAGGTGGACCTGAGCGGCCACTGGCTCGACGGCGACCGGCTGCACATCGGCACCGTCACCATCCGGCGCGATGCCCGCGTCGGCACCCGGTCCACGCTCACCCCGGGCTGTGTCATCGGTCGCCGCTCCGAAATTGCCGCTGGATCAGGGGTTTTCGGCGAGGTGCCGGATGACCAGTTCTGGTCCGGCGCGCCGGCCAGACGCTCGGGCCGGGCGCGCGGCGCCTGGTCGGAGACGCATCCGCCGCACCGGCCGGTCTTCGCCTGGCTGTATGCCGCACTGGCGATCGTGATCAGCGGCTGTCCGGTGCTCGCCACCGCCTTCGGGGTGTGGATCGGGCTGCTGGTGCAGGGGCACCGCCACGTGTGGCCGTTCGGTGTGCTGTCGGTCGTCGCCGGCGGGGTCTGCGGCATCGCGATGCTCGCCGTGCTGGTCTGGGCACTGGTGCGGTTGCTCGGCGTCGGGCTGCAGCCGGGCCACCACCCGGTGCACAGCTGGCAGGCGCTGCGCGCGTGGGGCACGCTGCGCACGATGGACGAGGCGCGCGGCTGGCTCTACCCGATCTACGCCAGCACCCTCACGCCATACTGGCTGCGGGCCCTGGGCGCGAAGATCGGCGCCGAGGTGGAGGCCTCGACCGTGCTGCTGATCCCCAAGCTGGTGACGGTCGGCGACCGCGCCTTCCTGGCCGACGACACCCTGGTCGGCCCGTACGAACTGGCCGGCGGCTGGCTGCGCACCGAGCGGACGAAGGTCGGAAAGCGTTCGTTCGTCGGCAATTCCGGCATGACGGCACCAGGTCGCAAGCTGCCCAAGGGCAGCCTGGTGGCGGTGCTGTCCGCCGCGCCCGGACGGGATGACAAGCCGAAGTCGGGGACCTCCTGGATCGGCAGTCCCCCGGTGCGGCTGCGGCGCACGGCATCCGAAGGCGACGACTCGCGGACCTACCGGCCAGCCGGCCGGCTCAAGGTGGCGCGGGCGCTGGTCGAGGTGTGCCGCCTCATCCCCTGGCTCGGCGGCTTCGCGCTCTCGGCGGCCGCGGCGCTGCTCTGGCTGTGGCTGCAGGACCACTGGGGGCTGTGGGTGCTGTTGCTCGGCGGCGTCACCCTGATGGTCGGCGGCGCGATCGCGTCCGGGGTCGCCGTGGCCGCGAAATGGCTGCTGGTCGGCCGGGTCCGGCGCGGGGAGCATCCGCTGTGGAGTTCGTTCGTATGGCGGGGCGAGCTCGCCGACGCGTTCGTCGAGCAGCTCGCGGCACCCTGGCTCGCGCGGGCCTCCACGGGCACGCCGGTGCTGAACCTCTGGCTGCGGGCGATGGGTTCGACGATCGGCCGCGGCGTCTGGTGTGAGACCTACTGGCTGCCGGAAGCCGACCTGATCGAGTTGCGGCCCGGGTCGACGATCAACAAAGGCTGCGTGGTGCAGACCCACCTCTTCCACGACCGCGTGTTGTCGCTCGACACCGTCAAGCTGCGCACCGGCGCCACCATCGGACCGCACAGCGTGATCCTTCCGGCCGCCGAGCTCGGCCGGAACTCCACCGTCGGTCCGGCCTCGCTGGTGATGCGCGGCGAGACGGTGCCGGACAAGACGCGCTGGGTGGGCAATCCGATCGGTCCGTGGGCGGATGAGTAGCACAGGAACGGCCGGGGTCCCCGCGAAGTATCGGAGCGAGGCACGAGCGGAGAACTTCGTGGGGTGGAGCGCATGGTTGTATGGGCGCTCGTGAGTAGTCAGCCAACCGCCGATCCCTACCTGCCCGGCCACGGAGACCCGCGTTTCACCGTCGATCACTACGACCTGGAGTTCGACTACGCGATCGTCGGCAACCGGCTGTCCGGCAAGGCGACACTCACCGTGCGTGCCCTGGCGGACGACCTCGACACGCTGACGCTGGATCTGCATGCGCTGAAGGTGGTTTCGGTGCGCGGCTCGCGACTCAAGCGGCATACCCACCACGGCCGCCGCCTGGCACTCAAACTGGCCGAGCCGCTGGCGGCGGGGGCGACGGCGAAGTTCACCATCGCCTATCGCGGCGTGCCGCGGGTCGTCCCCGACAAGGTCGGCGAGGCCGGCTGGGAGGAGCTGGAGGACGGCGTCATCGTCGCCTCCCAGCCCGGTGGCGCCCCGTCCTGGTTCCCGTGCAACGACCGCCCGGACGCCAAGGCGACCTATCGCATCCAGCTCGCCGCGCCGTCCGACTACTACGTCGTCGCCAACGGGGTGCGCACCGGGCGGCGGCGCACGTCGAGCCAGACGGTCTGGACCTACGAGCAGCGCGAACCGATGGCGCCATACCTCGCCACCGTGCAGATCGGCCGGTATGCCGAGCACGAACTCCCGGGCGCACGGGTGCCGCTGTCGGGCGTGGTCGCCCCGGCGCTGCGCAGCCGGTTCGACGACGCGTTCGCCGACCAGCCGCGGATGATGGCGACGTTCGAGAAGCTCTTCGGGCCGTACCCATTCGCCAGTTACCGTGCCGTCGTCACCACCGACGAGCTGGAGATTCCCCTGGAAGCACAAGGGCTTTCGGTGTTCGGCTCCAACCTGCTCAGCCGGGACTGGGACGCGCAACGGCTCATCGCCCACGAGCTCGCACACCAGTGGTTCGGCAATGCGGTCACGTTGCGGACGCTGCGTGACATCTGGTTGCACGAAGGATTCGCCTGCTACAGCGAATGGCTCTGGTCGGAGGCGGCCGGGCTGGAGACCACTGACCAGCGCGCCCGCGTGCACTGGGGCCGGCTGTCGGAGCTGAAGCAGGACCTCGTGCTCGGTGATCCCGGTGTCCACGACGTCTTCGACGACCGCGTCTACAAGCGAGGAGCGCTGGCATTGCACGCGATTCGCCTCACCGCCGGGCACGCGACGTTCTTCGGGCTCGCGCGCGCCTGGGTCGAGCGGCACCGCTACGGCAACGTCACCACCGACGACTTCACCGCACTGGCCGGCGAACTGTGCGGGCCGTCCATCGCCGCGCTGATCGACCAGTGGGTCTACCAGGAGCCACTGCCGCCGCTGCCGGCCGCGTAGTCACTCGCGGGCGGCAGGCAGCACCAGCGACGGCCGCAGATCCTCGGCGGGAGGCGCCCACCTCGCGGCGTCGACGGGCACCTGCTCGCCACTGCGGATGTCCTTGACCTGATCGCCGTCGGCGCCGGTGAACCACACGAACGGGATGCCGCGCCGGTCGGCGAACTGAATCTGCTTGCCGAACTTCGCCGCCTTGGGCGCCACCAGCGTCGGTATGCCGCGGGCCCGCAGCGCCGCCGCCACCCGCATCGAGTCACGGCGCGACTCCTCGTCGTTCACGGCGACGAGCACCGCGACGGGTGTCTCCCGCGACGCGGTCAGTCCCCGCTCGTCCAGCAGCAGTCCGAGCAGCCTGGTCACGCCGACCGAGATGCCGACCCCGGGGAAGGTGCGCTTGCCGTCGCTGGCGAGGGCGTCATACCGTCCGCCGCCGCCGACCGACGGTGCGCCCTCCTCGCCGGCCAGCCGGATCTCGTAGACGGTGCCGGTGTAGTAGTCCAGGCCGCGCGCGATCGTCAGGTCGGCCAGCAGCAGCCCCGGTGCGTGCTCCGCGGCCGCCTCCATCACCGCGCTGAGCTGCGCCAGGCCCTCGTCCAGGACGGGGTGCTCGACGCCGAGCGCGCGCACCTGGTCCGCGAACGAGGTGTCATCGGCCTGGATCTGAGCCAGCGCCAGGCACGCATCCGCGTGCTCCGCCGCCAGCCCGGCATCCTCGATCAGCCGGTCGCGCACGGCAGCTGCGGGCAGCTTGTCGAGCTTGTCCACGATGCGCAGGACGATGGTGATGTCCTCGATGCCGAGCCCGCGGTAGAAGCCCTCGGGGATCTTGCGGTTGTTGACGTGGATGCGGAACTCGCCGACCGGCAGGCGGGAGAACGCATCCGCGACCACCAGCGGCAGCTCGACCTCGTAGTGGAACGGCAGCTTTCCGGTGTCCACGATGTCGATGTCGGCCTGAATGAACTCGCGATAGCGCAGTCGCTGGGGACGTTCGCCGCGCCATACCGGCTGGATCTGGTAGCGCCGGAAGGGGAAGGTGAGCTTGCCGGCGTTCTCCAGCACGTAGCGGGCGAACGGCACCGTGAGGTCGAAGTGCAGCCCCATCGCGGGGTCGTTTCCGCCTCCTCCGCTCACCGGGCTGACGCCGTAGATCTCCTTGTCCGCGTCCTCCCCCTGCCCGCCGAGCCGATCCAGCGGCTCGACGGCGCGAGTGTTGATCGAGGCGAAACCGTGCAGCTCGAAGACCTCACGCAGCGTGTCCAGGAACTGTTGCTCAATGATGCGCTGGGAGGGCAACCGCTCGGGGAACCCGGAGAGCGGCGTAACCGTGTTGGCCATGAATTTCCTTACAGGTTCTGCAGATACGGGTTGATGGCGCGTTCGCGCGCCATGGTGCTGCCGGGGCCGTGGCCGGGCAGCACCAGTGCGGTGTCGGGCAGCGTGAGCACGACGTCCCGCAGTGACCGGGTCATCGCCGCGCCGTCGCCGCCGGGCAGGTCGGTGCGTCCGATGGAGCCCGCGAAAAGCGTGTCGCCGGTCAGCTGCGTCGAGGTGACCTCCGACTCCGGCGGCAGCCCGTCCGGGATCTCATCGATGCCGAAGAGCACCGACCCCTCGGTGTGGCCGGGCGTATGTCGCACCTCGAACGTCATACCCGCCAGGTGCAGCGTCTCGCGGTCGCGGATCTCGACGACGTCGGACGGCTCGGTCCAGGTCGGCGCCTTGCCGAACTGCTGCTCGAACATCGCGATCAGTTCCGGACCGAGCGAGGAGAGCGGGTCGGTCAGCCGGTAGCGGTCCTCGGAGTGGATGTAGGCGCCGACCGCGCCGCCGCAGACCGGAGTCACCGAATAGACGTGGTCGACGTGCCCGTGCGTCAGCAGCACCGCCGCCGGCCGCAGCCGCAGCTCGGCGATCGCGTCCCGCAGCGTCTCGACGACCCCGATGCCCGGATCGACGATGACGCACTCCTCGCCCTGCCCGGGCGCGATCACATAGCAATTGGTGCCGAAAACTGTCGCGGGAAAGGAGGCGGTAAGCACCCGGCGAGCCTATCGGGAGCCCGGCGGGGCCGCCGACGACGTATCGGCGGGAGACTATCCAGTGGAAATCCATGACGGACCGCATAGACTTACCGACGTTTGCCGCCGACCCCTGCTTGCGTGCGCTCGTCACGGGGAGAACCTGCCGAGGAGAGCCACTCTTGCGTCTGATCCGGACACGGTCCGTCCTGGGCGCGGCGTGCCTTCTCACGGTGACCGGTGTGACCGGGTGCGGGTCGAGCACGAGCAACCCAGGCGTCGGCAGTGCGTCATCTTCCGGCACCCCGAGCGTCGGCGTGTCCGGCACGAGCCTGCGCTGCTCGAAACCACCGGCCCCGGCACAGTCCGCGCCGCAGCTGAAGCTGCCGTCCAAGAAGGCTGCCGAGGGCAGGACGTTCACCGCCGTCGTGCAGACGACGTGCGGCAACGTCACTTTCCGGCTGTATGGCGCGAAGGCCCCCCAGACCGTCGCGTCCTTCCTGCAGTTGGCCGGTGGCTATTGGGACAACAGCCCCTGTCACCGGCTGACGACGCAGGGCATCTACGTCCTGCAGTGCGGCGATCCGACCGGCACCGGCAGCGGTAGCCCCGGCTACGTCTTCGGCATCGAGAACGCACCGGCCGATGGCGACTACCCGGCCGGCACCGTGGCCATGGCACGCGGGAGCAGCCCGGACAGCAACGGCGGGCAGTTCTTCATCGTCTACAAGGACACGAAGCTGCCGGTCGACAGCGGCGGCTACTCCATCTTCGGCAAGGTCACCCACGGGATGAAAGTCATCAACGCGGTGGCCGCAGCCGGCACCAACAGTCCGACGGGCGACGGCGCCCCAGCCCAGCCGATCAGCATCCTCAAGGTCACCGTCACGGAGAAGAAGGCATGAACGAGCGACCCGAACAGCCCACAGACGCCGCGGCGGCCAAGCCGGCTGCGCCGTCACCGGCATCCATCAAGCCGCACCGGCCCACCCCGGCGGCCCCGCAGGCACCGGTTGCGGCGCCTCTCGTCACGAGCAACTCGGCGACCTTCGGCCGGGTCGCCGAGGACGGGACGGTCTTCGTCCGCACGCCCGACGGCGACCGCGAGGTCGGCTCCTACCCGGATGCCACGCACGCGGAGGCGCTCGCCTACTTCGCGCGCAAGTATGACGAGCTGGCCGCATCGGCACACCTGCTGCTGCAGCGAGTGGTGCAGACCGACCTGTCGGTGCACGACGGGCAGGACGCGCTGCGGTCGCTGCGCGAGCAGGTCGGGTCGGCGCGTGTCGTCGGCGACCTGGCCCACCTGGACGCGACCGTGGAGCAGATCGCGACCGCCCTGAAGGCAAAAGCTCAAGTTGAAGGTGAGGCTCGCGCGGCGGCCCGCGCCGAGGCCGCGGCCGAGCGCGAGAAGCTGGTCGCGGAGGCCGAGCAGCTCGCTGCGCAGCCGCCGAACAAGATCCAGTGGAAGTCGAGCACCGCACGAATGCGCGAGCTGCTGGATGAATGGAAGACGCTGCAGCGTTCCGGCGCCAAGCTGGACAAGCCGACTGAGAACGCCCTGTGGCAGCGTTTCAGCCACGCCCGGAACAGTTTCGACAAGACCCGCCGCACGCACTTCGCCAAGCTCGACGAGGAGCACAGCGAGGTGAAGGCACGCAAGGAACGCCTGATCGCCGAAGCCGAGCGACTGTCGGCGTCCAAGGACTGGGGTCCCACGGCCACGGCGTTCAAGCGGCTGATGAGCGAATGGCGTCAGGCGGGGCGCGCCTCCCGGTCGGACGACGACAAGCTGTGGGCCCGGTTCAAGGCCGCACAGGACGCGTTCTTCGCGGCCAAGGATGCCGTCGCCGCCGAGGAGAACAAGGAGTTCGAGGCCAACCTGCAGGTCAAGGAGCAGCTGCTCAAGGAGGCGCAGGCGCTGCTGCCGGTGAAGAACCTCGGCGCCGCCAAGGCGGCGCTGCGCGGCATCCAGGACCGGTGGGATGCCGCCGGCAAGGTGCCGCGCAGAGACATGACCCGCATCGAGCAAGCCATGCGCAAGGTCGAGCAGACCGTGCGCGACGCCGAGGATTCGAAGTGGAAGAAGTCCGACCCGGAGCTGACCGCCCGCGCCCAGTCGATGGTCGACCAGCTGGAGAAGGCGGTCGCGGATCTGCAGGCCGAGCTGGCCACGGCACGCGCAGCAGGCAACGAGAAGAAGATCGCCGAGCTGCAGGACTCGCTGCAGGCCCGACAGGCGTGGTTGCAGCAGGCCCGCGGAGGGCTGCGGGGCGCCAAGTGACGCGCGCCGACACGACCGGGTATGAGGCCGGCGCCGGCCTGATCGACTACCTGGATGCGTCGCCGACCCCGTTCCACGCATGTGCACAGTCGGCCCGGCTGCTCACCGCTGCCGGGTTCCGGCAGGTCGCCGAGACCGAGGCGTGGCCGGCCGAGCCGGGCGGCTACTTCCTCATCCGCGGCGGGTCGCTGCTGGCCTGGTCGACGCGCCACTCCGCCGGGCCGACGACGGCGATCCGGCTGGTCGGCGCGCACACCGACTCGCCGAACTTCCGGATCAAGCCGCAGCCCGACCTCGCGCGGGCGGGCTGGCAGCTGCTGGGCGTCGAACCGTATGGCGGGCTCATCGCGCCCAGCTGGATGGACCGCGATCTCGGGCTCGCCGGGCGGGTCGCCGTCCGCGACAGCGGCGGGGTGAGCGAGCGGCTGTTCCACGCCGCGGAGCCATTGCTGCGGATCTCCCGGCTCGCCATCCACCTGGACCGCTCGGCGCGCGAGGGCGAGCAGCTCAACCCGCAGCAGCACCTCGTGCCGCACTGGGGGCTGGGGCAGCACGCCGGGGACTTCACCGGCTACCTCGCCGATCAGCTACAGGTCGCCGAGAGCGACGTGCTCGCTTGGGACGCCATGACGTTCGACCTGCAGCCGGCCGCGTTCTTCGGGCGCGACCGGGAACTCATCGCGGGCGCGCGCATGGACAACCTGGCGACGTCATACGCCGGCACGGTCGCCCTCATCCGGGCGCACGACGCAGCGCCCGCCGCGCCGACCACCCAGGTGCTGGCGCTCTTCGACCACGAGGAGATCGGGTCGGTGTCCGAGCGGGGGGCCCAGTCCGCACTGCTGATGACGACCTTGGAGCGGATCACCCATACCCTCGGCGGCGGCCGTGAGGAGCTGCACCGCGCACTCGCGGCCAGCGTCATCGCGTCGGGTGACATGGCGCATGCCACGCACCCCAACTACGCGGACCGGCACGAGCCGCAGCATCAGATCGCGATGAACGGCGGTCCGGTGCTCAAGGTGAACACCAACCTGCGGTATGCGACGGATTCGGTGGGTGCTGCAGCATTTTCGCTGGCCTGCGAGCAGGCGGGCGTGCCGGTGCAGCGGTTCGTGGTGCGTTCGGACCTGCCGTGCGGCTCGACCGTCGGCCCGATCACCTCGGCGCTGACCGGGGTGACAACGGTCGATTTCGGCGCACCCACCCTGTCGATGCATTCGGTGCGTGAACTGGTCGGCACGCAGGACCAGCGGATGTATGCCGACGCCCTCACGGCGTTCCTCTCCCCCGCCTGACCGCTCGCGATCAGCTCGCCAGCGCGCCCAGCAGGTCGTCGCCGGCGAAGACCTGGATGCGGCCGCGGGTCGCGAGGTGGATCGGCCATCTCGGGTGCCGGTCGCGCATCGCCATCGTCAGCGCACCTGCCCACCGGCGGTCACCCTCGGTCATCTCGGTCGGTCCCGGCCGGGAAAGCAGCATGGGCACCTGCGCCACGCCGATCTCCTCGTGGACGCGGCCGACGAGGTCGGCGATCGCCTGCACGTCGCGCTGTGCCGGCAGCATTGGTAGGTCGTCGATCGGCACCAGCAGGTTGGACTGCTGCCCTTCCTCGTCGAGGAAGATCAGCCACAGCGAACGACGCTCGAACCCGTCGTCGCCCATGAGGTCCTCCCATCGGTCGAAGAGATCGCTCTCGGTGCGGATCGGTCGGGTGCTTTCCGGTGAAATAGTCATGCCACGAGAGCATGCCCCGACTCGCCATACCCCCGCAGAAGTTATCCACAGGGACCACGTCGGCACGACGCCCACGGCGGTCGGTGGCGAGTTCACCTGACCCGTTCCGGGCTGAGAGTGGTGGTGCGACCGCCGGGACTGCGTCGAACCCCTTGACAACCTTATCGAGGGAGAGTAGTTATGCTATACGGATTGAACGTCCCGGAATTCCTCCGGATCCTTCAGTTGCAGGGAAAAGATCGCGTTTCTTGGAATTTCTCGCGGCCAAGCGGCTGGTATTGAGAGAAATTGGGGATGGGGACCAAGTGGGGTTGCTGGAGATCGTCTGGGCTCAAGTAATTCGACGCGGCTCGCGTTCGCTGGCATTGTTTCTGGGGTTGTTGGTGGCGTGTGCGGGATTCACGGTGTTGACGGCGCAGTCGCGCTCGCAGGAGTTGGTGACGCGGGGGAAGGTGACGACGGCGGGCCGGTCGGCGTATGACATTTTGGTTCGGCCACAGGGCGTACAACTGCCAATGGAGAAGAAGGGTGGCCTGGTGCAGGCGGGGTTCCTGAGTGGGATTCATGGCGGGATCAGCCTGGCGCAGTGGCATCAGATTGAGAAGATTCAGGGGGTTGAGGTTGCGGCGCCGGTGGCGGTCATCGGGTATGTCGTTCCCCGGGTTGCCGTGCCAGCGGCTAAGCACGTCAACCTGAATCCTGGTAACGGGTCAAAGCTGTTCAGACTTGACACGACCTGGCACACCGATAACGGTGCCAGCACGGAGGACGGTCGACCGTCATTTCTGTATGTCACGTCCGGGAACCTCACGACGAATGCCACCCAGAGCATTGCCTACCAGACAATTGATGGCGTCCGTCGCAAGATTCTCGCGGTTCCTACGACGAACCAAGTCACAGTCCACTCTCCGCCGACCCAGGTAAGCGCGCTCACGAAAACGCAGTACGAGTCCATCGTCGCAGGGGACGGACCGCAGAGCGGAAGTGCGCTGGGCGCGGTGGTCGGATTTCCGTTTCTTCTTGAAGCGGTCGATCCCGCGGCCGAAGCGAAGCTGGCCGGCTTGAAGGGAGCGATGGTCTCAGGGAAATATCTGGGTTCAGGAAATATCTCGACGGCGGTGGTTGGAGGTCAGTCGTCGCAGCAGGTTCCTGTGGTGGTGGCGTCATCTCCGGCGACCCATATATCTCTCTCCTACAAGATTCAGGAGTTGTCGAGCTCAGCGGTGCGGCATGTGCAACTCGGCAAAGGATTTGATTCTTTGTTGAACTCGCCAGGAGTGACTGTCGGGTCTGGTTCATTCAACCAAGACGCGGCATATCAGGAGCTGCTGCGAGCCATGAAGAATCCAGGATCAGCGCTTGGGGACACGGGCTTCGCAGCACGCGACTTGTCGGACATGTATGTTGCGGGACCGACGTCGTATACGGGCAAGTCATTGAGTGGCGCCAAGGTTCTCGCAGCTCAACCACAGCGAACGAACCTTGGCGTGTGGCAGGAGCCGCCGGCCGGCGGTGGGAGTTTCACCATTGGGTCCATTGTGCCGGCGGGCGCGGACGACACCGCTTTCCGGAACCTGACAGGCTATCAATGGGACACCACCAATACCAGTCGTCTCGGAAGCCCCACGGTCGCCTATCAGGGAACATTTGATGCGTCGAGGCTGCCGGGGTATTCGGCGTTGACGCGGGTGCCGTTGGGGACGTACGCGTCGACGGTGGTGACTGGGGCGACCGCGAAGGACCGCAAGATCCTGGGTGACAAGGCGTTGCCGCCGTCGCCGAATATTGCCGGGTATGTGCAGCCCGCGCCGTTGATGATCACGTCGTTGTCGTCGCTGCCGGCGTTCGAGTCGGGGTCGGCGTTCTGGAACCCGGTCACCACAGACAAGCCGGGCACAGCGGCGTCCCCAGTGAACGCTGCGGCTCCGATTTCCAGCATCCGGATCCGCGTCAACGGGGTCACCGGGGTGGGTGCCGCGTCGCGGGCAAGGGTCCGGTTGGTGGCACAGCAGATCGAGGCGAAAACCCACTTGCTGGTCGACGTGACGATCGGGTCTTCCCCGGCCCCACAGACGATCGTGTTGCCCGCGGGCGAGCACGGCCGGCCACAGTTGACGTTGCACGAGAACTGGGTGAAGAAGGGTGTCACGGTCGCGATCCTGACCGCGGTCGACAAGAAGTCAGTCGCGTTGTTCCTGCTGGTGCTCGTGGTGTGCGCCCTGTTCGTGGCCAATACGGTCGCGGCGTCGGTGCGCGCACGCCGCACCGAGCTGGGGGTGCTGGCCTGCCTGGGCTGGCGCAAGTCACGGCTGGTGGCGCTGGTCGGGATCGAGATCGCCGGTGTCGCTCTGGCGGCGGGGATCGGCGGCGGTCTGATCGCGTGGGCAGCCGGGTCCGCCTTCGGGCTGCCGGTCAGTCCCGGCCGGGCTGCCCTGGCCATACCGGCCGCGCTGATCGTTGCCCTGGTTGCCGGTGTCATCCCGGCAGTTTCCGCGGCCCAGGCATCGCCGATGGAAGCGGTCCAACCCCAGGTGTCCGTGCCACGGCGGGCGTCCAGCCCGCACACGGTGATCGGCCTGGGCTGGGTCAACGCCACCCGCCGACCCGGCCGGTCGGTGCTGGCCGCGGCAGGGCTGGCCATCGCCGTGGCCGCGCTCGGAGTCATCGCGGGCATCCTGACCGTGTTCCGCGGCAACGTCGTTGGCACCCTGCTCGGAAACACCGTATCGGTGGAAGTTCGCGGGTCGGACAAGGCCGCCGTCATCGCGATCCTGATCCTGGCCGGGATCGGAGTCGCGAACGTGTTGTTCCTGGAGATCCGGGAACGCGGCACCGAACTGGCGACCTTGCAGGCGATCGGCTGGCGCGAATCGGACCTGACGGCACTGCTGCTGACCGAGGGGGTACTGATCGGGGTAGCCGGCAGCGTGGTCGGTGCCGGACTGGCACTCGTCATACTCGCCGTCGTCATCGGGTCCCTGAGCACCGGTCTGGTGTGGTCGGTCCTGGTGGCCGCCCTGATCGGGATCGTGATCAGTGTCGCCGCCACCATCCCTCCGGTCGCGACGATCCGCCGGTTGCCGACCGCGACCCTGCTCACCGAGGAATGACGATGACCACACCGACACCCGACACGGCCACCACCGGCACCGGCGACAGCGGCCAGGTCGCGGTACGCGTGCGTGGCCTGATCAAGAAGTTCGCCACCCTGGACGCCACGATCACCGCCGCCGACGACATCGACCTGGACATACCCGCCGGGTCAATCACCGCGGTCACCGGCGCGTCCGGGTCTGGCAAGTCAACCCTGCTGCACCTGATCGGCGCACTGGACGCGCCCGACGCCGGCACGATCGAAGTCTTCGGCACCACGGTCAGCCAACTCCACGGGCGTGCCCTGGCCGACTACCGCGGATCCATCGGATTCGTGTTCCAACGATTCAACCTGTTGCCCACCCTGACCGTGCTGGACAACGTGACCGCAGCCGCGTTACCCCGACACCGCCGCCGCGCCGACACCAAGGAGCGCGCCCACGACCTACTCGCAGCGGTCGGCCTCAACGGCCGCGAACACACCCTGGCCACCCGGTTGTCCGGCGGGCAGCAACAACGTGTCGCGATCGCCCGTGCCCTGATCAACGAGCCGAGACTGCTACTGGCTGACGAACCCACCGGCAACCTCGACTCCACCACCGGGACAGGCATCGTCGAACTGCTCTTCGACCTACGCGAACAACGCGGCACGACCATCCTGTTCGCCACCCACGACCCCACGCTCGCACGACGCGCGGATCGCACCATCAGCATCAAAGATGGGCAACTTCAAGGCCGTGAGTAGGCCGGGCCGACAGTTGTCTTCAGATGGGAACTCCCCGCATGCGCGCCGCCTGACTCTGGAAGCGGCACGTGAGCGGCGGGGCCACCTACAACGGCTGCTGTCACCGATGATCCGTCGCGAGAGGAACCGTGGCGAGTCCGGCGACCAGATGAACCTCGCGGCCATCGCGCGGCGGCATCGTTTCGGACAATCGGTGCTGTTCGCGGTGACGGTGTGTCTGCTGGTGGCGACGGCAGCGGTGGATCCGTTGCTGACCCGGTCGTTCGGTGCGGCGTTGGTGTCGTTTCACGAACACCAGCAAGGCGTCGCGGGTAGCTCCGTGGTGCTGCAGTCCGGCGGCATGGTTCCGCTCCCCGTGAAGCAGCTGGAGCACGCAGTCGATGCACGTGTGCGGGCGGTGACTGCCCAGCCGATCGCATCGAGCACCGCTCTGATCAATGACCTGGCCAACGTTGACGAGGTCCGGCTGCAGCACACGGACGGCCAGTGCGCTCACGTGCACATCATCCGAGGACGCTGCCCGACAGCGCGCAACGAGGTGATGGTTTCGCAAGCAGCGGTCAGCCAGACCACCCGACTCAAGGTTGGAGCGTCAGTGCCCGTGTCGGGTGCCTACGGATACCCCACCGCGTACCACCCGAATCCGCGAAAGACGCTGCGGATCGTCGGCATCTTCACTGCCTCGGATGCTGACCCGTTCTGGGGCGGTGCCTCCATCGGTGACTACGTGCCGCCCGCACAGGCCGGCATTCCCGGCCCTGTCGAGTACTGGCTCACCGATAGTGCCACCTTTTCGGGGCCTTTGCCCGTGGCTCAAGGGTTCCCGATCGTGGTGGACCCGGCCACGTTCAGCTGGCTCGGGATCACCCACACACTGTCCTATCCGGTGAATCCGGCCAAGCTGACTCCCGCCCGGTTGACGGCCGCAGTGGCCGGCATACAAGCTACAGAAGACACGGTCGGTACCTCCGTCAGCGTGACCGAATCACTCTCGGCGGTCTACACCGCGGTCCGGGTGGACCTTCACCAAGTGGGTCAGATCCTGCCGTTCCTTCTGCTGCAACTCGGCCTGGTCCTGCTGATCCTGCTGGTGCAGGTCACCTCATACTTCGCGACCGTCCGCCGTGGCGAGGCGGCCGTGCTGAAGATGCGGGGCAACGGCACAGCGGGGATCCTGCGACTGGGCGCGCAAGAGTTCGCGCCCGCAGCCAGCGCCGGCGTGGTCGGCGGGCTGGCCCTCGCGTATGTCGTGGACGGTCTCGTCCGCCACTTGTGGTTGCCAGGAACCGTTGCGGCGGCATGGGATTGGACCGCGATGGTGGCAACATTCGCGGCTGCAGCACTCGCCGGCGTCGTGTGGCTTTCCTGCTGGTGCCTGATGGCGCGCGAGTCGATCAGTTCGCTGTTACGGTCGCGACCCTCCCTGGGGCATCGGGCGCATGTGTCGACCCCGGCCGCGGTGCTGGGGGTGATGTGCGTGAGCGGGGTTGCGCTGACCGTGACGCATAACCTGACTGGTGCGCCTGTCCAGCTGGCACCTGTGCTGCTGGCAGGGCTGGTCGCGATCGCGCTCGGCGCGCTGCTCCCCCCGCTCGCCGCGTGGCTGGTGCGCAGGTTGCTCCGTCGCAGACGAGCCGCGGGCGCTCTCGCGGTCGCGCAACTCTCCCGCCGCGCCGGAGCATCGACCGCAGTGGCCACGCTGATCATCACCTCGGCCTTGCTGACGCTGAGCGTGAGCCTGTTCGCACGCGCCGCCGACAACCGCGCCGCACGCGCGGCCGCCGATCTGGGCGCTGCCGCCGTGGTGAACGCGACGGTCGGCGCCGACGTCATGAACGGGCAATCCTTCATGAACGCCGTCGACGCGGTGGACCCGCACCACCGCTATTTCACCCCCGCAGTGCAGATCAACGCTTCCTCACCGACGAGCAACACCACCATCGGAGTTGTCCCCGCACAAATGGCATACATCGGCACCCGCGTTGGCTTGTCGCGACGCATCCCCTGGTCCGCACTCGCCACCGGCGGGCCAGCGTCGCGACCGAACGCGCTCATCGCGACATGGACCACGAATGCCGCTGTCGGATCGACGGTTGCCGCCCCGACAATGGATGATGCCAACGGCCTTTACCACGTGGTGGGGGCTGCGCCATACATCCCAGGAGTGGGCGCCAGCACGATCGTCGTGGACCTCAGGACGATGTTGAGCGCGGGCGACCGCCAGGACAACCTGTCCTACCAGGTCTTCTCAGCCACCCAGGACCCGCGGCGATTGGCGACACTCCAATCCGCTTTACGCACAGCAGGATTCGCATCCACCCAGGTGCGCACAACACAGCAAGTCCGCGCCGGGTACGCCGCAACAGCGACCGCATGGGCAACGAACCTGAGCATCGTGGTGTCCGCGCTGTCCGTGCTCGCAGCCCTGACGAGCGTCGTACTCGTCGCAGTCGCCTCCAGAGCTGACCGCCAACGCGACCTGCGCGCATTGCGCACCGGCGGAATCTCCCAGCGGGTCCTGCAACGAGCGACCGTAGACGAGTTCGTCCTCCTCGCGTTGGCCGGCAGCGTGATCGGTGCGCTCACAGCGCCCGTCGCGGCCTGGCTGACCGGACCCACCATGCTCTGGTGGTCGACACCACCCGCGCAACCCCTGACCCGAACCAGCTTCCAATGGCAATCCGGCGCTATCGCCGCGCTCAGCCTGATCGTGCTCCTCGTGCTCGTCGGCACCGTGTTCGGCACACGGCTGGCACGATCAGTCGGCACAGAACCCCAAGGCCACGGCGCGAAGTGACCAACCTGGCGAGCGCAAGGGAAGCGTCCTGACCAGTCCGCACTGACACCCACGAGAGCATGCCCCGACTCGCCATACCCCCGCAGAAGTTATCCACAGGCAAGCGCCCCGGCAGCGTCCGCTACAGCAGTCAGCGCCGGCCCGTCCAGCTCGCCGCGGTGTGCCTACGGACCGAGGAGGGCGAGCGGGATAACTGCGATGCCGTCCTTGCGGCGGTACGCGCGCTGCCCGGTGCTGAGCACCGCGGCATCCATCAGGCGCGGTCCGACTTGCTGCTTCAACCAGCGCAGGTGTTTCACGTCGTCGTCGCCAATATTGTCCGACAGCTTCACTTCGAGTGCGACGAGGTTGCGATCGTCCGTCTCGACGATGATGTCGATCTCGCGGTCGCCGTTCTTGGTGCGAAGATGACCGACACGGGCATCTATAGCGTCGGCATAGGTGCGGACCGACTGGACGGCGAGCGACTCGAAGAGCGCGCCGAGCCAGGTGCCAGTGCTCGGAGTAGGCACCGCACCTTCACCCATCAGGAGCCCGTGTGCGCCGACGCCGACCATACGGGCCGCCAGCGCTGGGTCGACGAGATGGTGCTTCGGCGAAACGGTCAGGCGTTTCAACGGCGCGAAGGTGGGGATCCACGCCTCAACCGGGTCGAGGATGAAGAGCCGGGTCAAGTGCTCCCGGTATCCGTCGACGGTCGCTCGGGCCGGCTTGTCCGGCTCCCCGACAGTTGCCGCGTCGAGGATCTTCGTGTAGTCGGTTGTCGAGGCGGTCGCGGCGCCATACGCGCGCAACCAGGCACGGAGAGTTGCAGGGCGCCGGACAGTGACACCGTTCTCCGTGAGGTCGTGGTCGACGATGCGCGTGAGGTAGCCGTCGAGTTGACGATCACGGTATCTAGCCTCGAGGCTCCGGATTCCGGGGAATCCGGAACTGAGGATCTCCTCGACGTAGTCCCGGAGTGCCAGCCTGGTCGTTCCCGCGATCGTCGCCGTGCCCGCGTGCAAGTCCCGCAGTGACACCGTTGGCTCTTGGATGCCCCGCTCGCTCAGCGACATCGGCCGCATGGCAAGACGGATGATCCTGCCCGCGCCGCTGTGGAGTCGCGCGCCTGGTGCGACACCCGCGGAGCCAGCGAGCAGGAACCGACCTGCCGCCAACGGATCCTCATCGACCGCAGCTCGCACGCGATCCCAGACGTGTGGCTCCAGTTGCCACTCGTCGATGAACACCGGAGGCTCTGCGTTGACGACCATGTTGTAGTCGCCATGAACGATGGCTCGGATTTGCGGGTCGGTGAGCGACAGCACCGTCCGAGCTCGTCGATTTCCGGTTGCGGTCTTGCCGACACCCTTGGCACCCTCGAGCGTCACTGCGGCGATTCCACCCAGCACGTCATCGAGGACGGTGTCGATGACTCGAGGCTTATATCGCATCTCGCCAACTTAGCATCTGGTCGGCTTTGTACTAGGCATTTCGTCGCCTCTGAACTAGGCATCTCGTCGCCTCTGAACTAGGCGTTTCGTCACACCAAGTCTTCACAGACACCCACGAGAACGTGCCCCGACTCGCCACAGGCAAGCGCCCCGGCAGCCGGCAGGAGCGGATCCCAGCAGCCGCCGGGGCGCGCGCCACGGACAGGATCGAGCTCAGTCGATGTCCACCCAGTCCAGAGTCCGCTTGACGGCCTTCGACCAGCCCGCGTAGCCCTCGGTGCGCTCCTGGTCGCTCCACTGTGGGTCCCAGCGCTTGGATTCGTTCCAGTTCTGGACCAGGTCCTCCTTGGTCCGCCAGAACCCGACCGCGAGGCCGGCCGCGTAGGCGGCGCCCAGCGCGGTGGTCTCCGCCACGACCGGCCGCGAGACCGGGACGCCGAGGATGTCCGCCTGCAACTGCATGCACAGGTCGTTGGCGGTCACGCCGCCGTCGACCTTCAGCACGTCCACGTCGATGCCGGAGTCCTTCGCCATCGCGTCGGCCACGTCCTTGCTCTGGTAGCAGATCGCCTCGAGCGTGGCGCGGGCCAGGTGCGCGTTGGTGTTGAACCGGGACAGCCCGACGATCGCGCCTCGCGCGTCGGCTCGCCAGTAAGGCGCGAAGAGCCCGGAGAACGCCGGCACGAAGTACATCCCGCCGTTGTCGGGCACCTGCCGGGCCAGCACCTCGATCTCCGAGGCACCGGAGATGATGCCCAGCTGGTCGCGCAGCCACTGCACCGCCGATCCGGTGACCGCGATCGAGCCTTCCAGCGCATACACGGCCGGCTCGTCGCCGAACTTGTAGCACATGGTCGTGAGCAGGCCGCTCTCGCTGCGCACCAGCTCGGTGCCGGTGTTCATCACCATGAAGTTGCCGGTGCCGTAGGTGTTCTTCGCCTCGCCGGGCTTGAAGCAGACCTGCCCGACGGTCGCCGCCTGCTGGTCGCCCAGGTCGCCGGTCAACGGGACTCCGGCGATGCTGCGCAGCGTCACCTCGCCATACCCGCTCGGATCCGACGACGGCCGGATCTGCGGCAGCATCTGCCGCGGAATGTTGAAGAACGAGAGCAGTTCCTCGTCCCAGTCCAGGGTCTCCAGGTTCATCAGCATGGTCCGGCTGGCGTTCGTCACGTCCGTGACGTGCGACTGGCCGCCGGTGAGGTTCCAGATGACCCAGGTGTCGGTGTTGCCGAAGATCGCGTCACCGCGTTCGGCAGCCTCACGGACACCGTCCACGTTCTCCAGGATCCACTGGATCTTGCCGCCGGAGAAGTATGCCGCCGGCGGCAGGCCCGCCTTGCTGCGGATGACCTCGCCCCTGCCGTCATTCTCCAGCGCACGGGCGATGCGGTCGGTCCGCGTGTCCTGCCAGACGATCGCGTTGTAGTAGGGGCGGCCGGTATGGCGATCCCACACGATGGCGGTCTCCCGCTGGTTCGTGATCCCCACCGCCGCCAAGTCGGATGAGGAGAGCCCAGCCGTGTTCAGTGCCGTCTGGATGACCGAGGAGGTCCGCTCCCAGATCTCCACCGGGTTGTGCTCCACCCAGCCCGCCTGCGGCAGGATCTGCTCGTGTTCGAGCTGGTGTTTGGCCACTTCGTTGCCGCCGTGGTCGAAGATCATGAACCGGGTGCTGGTGGTTCCCTGGTCGACCGCGCCTACATAGTCTGCCATTGCGTGTCTCCTAGTTACTGTGAGGGCGAGTGAGTGCTTCGTCGACGTCGCCGGGCTCCTGCGCCTGGTCGTCGTCGGGCAGCGCATTGAGGTATGGCGCCAGCCCGAACTTCCAGAGCGCACCGCCGACCAGTGCGCCGATCAGCGGGGCGATGATCGGGACCCAGAAGTAGAGGTTTCCGTATTGATCGGACCACGCGTGGGAGTAACCGGTCAGGAACGACGCGAGCCGCGGGCCGAAGTCACGGGCCGGGTTGATCGCATACCCCGCGTCGGTGCCCCATGCGAAGCCGATCGCGACCACGATCAGGCCGATGATGAACGGCGCCAGGTTGGCCACGTGCGGCGTGTTCTTGGCGGCGGTCACCGCGAAGATGAGGAACACGAGGATCGCGGTGCCGATCACCTGGTCGCGGAACGCACCCCACTCGTGCACCGGCAGGCTGCCATTGCCGGGCAGGGTGGAGAAGATGCCCTGCGACTTCAGGGTGTGTCCGGGGTCGAACTTGCCGATCACCTCGGTGTAGTTCCAGCGCACGATCAGGGCCGCGACGAACGCCCCCGCAGTCTGCGCGAGCGAGTAGGGCAGCACCTTCTTCCAGGAGAATCCCCCGAAGACGGCCTGCGCGAGCGTCACCGCCGGGTTCAGGTGCGCGCCGCTGATCCGGCCCGCCACGTAGATTCCGAAGGTGACACCCAGACCCCAGGCCCAGGCGATGCTGTCGTGTGCCCCGATTCCGCCGGCGACCACCTGGGCGACGACGCCCACACCAAACAGGATCAGGATGAATGTTCCCAGGAACTCGGCGACCAGTTCGCCGGTCAGGGTGTCTTTCTTGATGAGTCCGGCCATGCGGCCATCTCCTCGCTATCAGAGGGTTGTAATGCGGTCTGGACTGCAGGTAGCCGGTGTCAGCGTGTTGCCACCACCTTCCGCAACCCGTGTCGCACCTCGGGGGCCTTGAGTCGAGCAACGTCGCTGTCGGCGTCGTTGTCGAGGGTCTGCGAGAGCCGCTCGGCCTCCACTCGCGCGACGTAGCTGTCGACCTCGCGGTGAGTCGTCTCGTCGTCCCAGCCCAGCACCTGCGCCATGATCTCGGCCGCCTCCTGCGCGCAATCGGCACCCCGGTGCTTGGTGTCGATCGAGATGCGGGTGCGCCGGGCCAGCAGGTCGTCCAGGTGCAGCGCGCCTTCGTCGGTGACGGCGTACTTCAGTTCGGCACGCAGGTACTGCTCCGCCGCGGTCACCGGCTTCAGCAGGCTCTCGTCGTCCTCTGCCAGGGCGAGCACGTCGTGCAGCATCGAGCCGTAGCGGTCGAGCAGGTGCGTGATCCGCCAGGTCGGCAGGCCGCACTCGGTCGCGAGCTCGTCGGTCAGGTTCTGCATGGCGGCATACCCGTTGGCGCCCAGCAGCGGGGTGCGGTCGGTGACCGATGCGGCGATCGAACCCAGGTCCTCCTGCGTCGCATCGACCGCATCCTTGGCCATCACCCGGTAGGTGGTGTACTTGCCGCCGGCGATCGAGACCATCCCCGGGTGCGGCCGGGCCACCGCGTGCTCGCGGGACAGCTGCGAGGTCTGCTCACTTTCTCCGGCCAGCAGCGGACGCAGGCCGGCATACACCCCGAGGATGTCGTCCTTGGTGATCGGCGAGGCGAGCACCGTGTTGACATGGTCCAGGATGTAGTCGATATCGGTGGCCGTCGCCGCCGGGTGCGCGAGATCCAGGCCCCAGTCGGTGTCGGTGGTGCCGATGATCCACTCCTGCTGCCACGGTATGACGAAGAGCACCGACTTTTCCGTGCGCAGGATCAGCCCGACCTCGCCGGCGATGCGATCGCGCGGGACCAGGATGTGCACGCCCTTGGACGCGCGGACCCGGAACCGGCCGCGGCCGCCGGTCATCTGCTGCAGGTCGTCGGTCCACACCCCGGTGGCGTTGATCAGCACCTTGCTGCGGACCTCGGCGGTGCGGTCGGTCTCGACGTCCCGGATGACGGCACCGACCACCCGGTCGGCCTCCTTGAGCACCTCGACGACCTCGGTGGAGTTGCGCACGTGCGCTCCGTAGTACGCGGCAGTCCGCGCGACGGTGAGGGTATGCCGCGCGTCGTCGGTCTGCGCGTCGTAATAGCGCACGGCGCCGACGAGCGCGTCGGACTTCAGGCTCGGGAAAAGCTTCAGCGCCCCGCCGCGCGTGAGGTGCTTCTGCCGTGGCACCGAGCGAGCGCCGCCCATCTGGTCGTACATCGCCAAACCGGTTGCCACGTAAGGACGTTCCCACCCACGATGGGAGAGGGGGTAAAGGAACGAGACCGGATGCACCAGGTGCGGCGCGATGGTGGTCAGCATCAGCTCTCGTTCGTGGAGAGCCTCGGCGACCAGGCTGAAATTCAGCTGCTCCAGGTAGCGCAGGCCACCGTGGAAGAGCTTGCTGCTGCGCGAGGAAGTGCCGGAGGCGAAGTCCCGGGCCTCCACCAGACCAGTGCGCAGGCCACGCGTCGTCGCGTCGAGGGCGGCGCCGCACCCGGTCACCCCACCGCCAACGACCAGCACGTCGAACTCGCCCGTGGCCAGTTCGTCCCACGAACGGGCGCGTTCCTGGACATCGAGTTTCGCGCTGAACGGCTGTAAGAACATGGGTCTCCATTCCCTCGCAAGTTTGCGGCGCCGGTGACCGTCGTCGGTGAACCGAAGGTGATCGGGGTCACCTCGACGCCGCTTCGACGCTATGTGCAGTGCGCCACACTGCACCAGAGCCGGCGTTCGGCATCGCCGAACGCCGGACCCAGATGGCCGCTTAGGATAGGTCGGTGGCGAAGTCCGTGCAGTCGGTCCTGCGAGCGGCGAGCATGCTGCGGCTGATGGCCGCGGAGGTGGAGCCGGTCACCCTCAAGGATGTCGCCACCGGGCTCGGGCTCGCCAAGGCGACCGCGCACGGCCTGCTGCAGACGCTGGTGGAGGTCGGTTTCGTCCGGCAGGACGAGGCCGGGCGCTACCTGATCTCCGCTGACCTGCCCGAACTCCACTCCGACCAGCTCGACCTGAACGAATTGCGGTCCATCGGGCTCAACTGGACCGACGCGCTCGCGGCCCGCACCGGCGAGTCGGCCCGGCTGGCCGCCTTCCGGGACGGTGCGATGGTCGTGGCGCACCACGTGTTCCGGTCCCGCCCCACCCGGCAGCGCCTGCAGATCGGCAGCGCACTGCCCGTGCATGCCACCGCCTTGGGGAGGGTGCTGCTGGCCTTCGACCCCGGTGCCGCCCGCAGCATCCAGGGCCGCGAGCTGGAACGCTTCACCAGCCGCACGATCACCGACCGCACCCGCCTGATGGCCGGCCTGCCTGCGGTGCGGGAGCAGGGCTGGAGTTTCACGCTCGGCGAGGACGAGCCCGGCCTCGCCGCGATCGCGGCTCCGGTGCGCGACCGCGGCGGTTACGTCATTGCTGCTGTGGAGGTGCACGGCTCCGCCGACGACGTGTGCGAGCGGCGCGACCAGCCGCGCGCCGAGCATGTCGCCGAGGTGGTCAGAGCGGCCCGGCGCATCTCCGCGCTCGTCGGCCGGGAGGGCCGGTCACCATGATGACCTCGGGTTTCGTCGCTTCCATCGACCAGGGCACCACCTCCACCCGCTGCGTCGTCTTCGACGCACACGGCCGGATGGTCGCCCTCAGCCAGCAGGAGCACCGGCAGTTCTATCCACAGCCGGGTTGGGTGGAGCACGACGCGGCAGAGATCTGGGAGCTGGTACGCGTCCTGCTGCCCGAGGCGATCCGCGACGCCGGGATCGACCCGAGCCAGGTGAGCGCGTTGGGCATCACCAACCAGCGTGAGACGGCCGTGGTCTGGGACCGTCATACCGGCAAGCCGGTGCATCGGGCCATCGTGTGGCAGGACACCCGGACCTCCGGCCTGCTGCCCAGGTATGCCGCCCAGGCAGCATTCATCACCGACCGGACCGGGCTACCCCTCTCGAACTACTCCTCGGCCCCGAAACTCCGCTGGCTCTTCGACCACCATCCCGAACTCGCCGGTCCCGCACGCGCCGGCGACCTGCTCTTCGGGACCATGGACAGCTGGCTGGTCTGGAATCTCACCGGCGGCGTGGCCGGCGGTCGTCACGTCACCGACGTGACCAACGCCAGCCGGACGATGCTGATGAACCTGGACACCCTGGACTGGGATGAGGACCTGCTCGCGATCTTCGGGCTCCCGCGGCAGTTGCTGCCCGAGATCGTGCCGTCGATCTGCGACGTCGGCACCGTCGCCGATCCGGTGCCCGGCCTGCGGGTCACCGCGCTGATCGGGGATCAGCAGGCGTCGCTGTTCGGGCAGACCACCCTGGATGCGGGCGAGGCGAAGTGCACCTTCGGCACCGGCAGTTTCCTGCTCTTCAACACCGGCACCCAGCCGGTGCGGACCGACGGCGGACTGATCACCACCGTCGCCCACCAGCAGCAGGGACAGCCGGCCGTCTACGCCCTGGAAGGCTCCATGGCCGTCGCCGGCGCGCTGGTCAAGTGGTGCCGGGACAACCTGGGGCTGATCCGGTCGGTCGCCGAGATCGAGACGCAGGCGTCCACCGTCACGGACAACGGCGGCTGCTACATCGTGCCCGCCTTTGCCGGGCTTTACGCGCCGCACTGGGACAGCAACGCGCGTGGCCTGATCGTCGGGCTGACCGGGTTCGTGACCAAGGGCCACCTGTGTCGTGCCGTTCTGGAGTCCACCGCATGGCAGACGCGCGACGTCGTCGAGGCGATGAACCGCCACGCCCCGGTGCCGGTCTCCCGGCTGATGGTGGACGGCGGTATGACGGCCGACAACCTGCTCATGCAGATCCTGTCCGACGCCCTGAATGTCCCGGTGCTACGGCCGATGGTCGCCGAGACCGTGGCCCTCGGCGCGGCATACGCTGCCGGCATCGGTGCCGGCGTCTGGCCGGACCGGCGTGCCTTGCGCCAGCACTGGCACCTGGCCGGGGAATGGACGCCGAACTGGAACGACCGCGACCGCGAGACCGCCTGCGCGGGGTGGCAGCACGCCGTCGACGCCGCGATCTACTGGGGCCGCCGGACCGGCGACGAGGTATGACGCCTAGCCGTGTGCCACGGCCTCGGCGCTGCGGTGCCCGGACCCGGTGATCCGGTAGACGTCGAAGACGCCGTCGATCTTGCGCACCGCCTTGATGACATGTTCGAGGTGGCTGGGGTCGCCCATCTCGAAGGTGAATTTCGAGATGGCGACGCGGTTGCGGGTGGTCTGGACCGACGCCGACAGGATGTTCACCGCCTGGTCGGACAGCACCCTGGTGACGTCCGACAGCAGCCGGTTGCGATCCAGCGCCTCGACCTGCAGCTGCACCAGGAAGACCGACGCAGCCGACGGCGACCAGGCGACGTTGATCAGCCGCTCCGGCTGGGCGAGCAACTGCTCGGCGTTGGTGCAGTCGCGCCGGTGCACCGACACGCCGTTGCCGGTGGTGACGAAACCGATGATGTCGTCTCCCGGCACGGGAGTGCAGCAGCGCGCCAGCTTGACCCAGACGTCGTCTGTGCCGACGACGGTGACACCCGGGTCGGCCGCGGACGCCCGCCGGTTGCGCCGCACCGGGTTGGTCGCCTCGGCGAGGTCCTCAGTCGTGCCGTCTTCCCCGCCGAGCATCGAAACCAGTTGCTTGACAACGTGATCCGGGGATACGTGACTGTCGCCGATGGCGGCATACAACGCATCGATGTCGTGATATTTCAGCCGCTCGGCGACTGCCGTCAGCGACTCGTGCGACATCAGCCGCTGGATGCCCAGCCCCTTCTTGCGGATCGTGCGCGCGAGGGCGTCCTTGCCGTTCTCGATGGCCTCCTCGCGGCGCTCCTTGGAGAACCACTGCCGGATCTTGTTGCGCGCCCGCGGGCTCTTGACGAAGCCCAGCCAGTCGCGGCTCGGTCCCGCGCCGTCCGCCTTGGAGGTGAGGATCTCGACGACGTCGCCGTTCTCCAGCGGGCTCTCCAGCGGGACCAGCCGGCCGTTGACCCGGCCGCCGATCGTGTGATGCCCGACCTCGGTGTGCACGGCATAGGCGAAGTCGACCGGGGTCGAGCCGGCGGGCAGCCCGATGACCGATCCCTTGGGGGTGAACACGAAGACCTCGCGGGATCCGACGTCGAACCGCAGCGACTCCAGGAACTCCCCCGGATCCGCCGTCTCCCGCTGCCAGTCGAGCAGTTGCCGCAGCCAGCTCATGTCGTTGACCGGCCCGGCGTCGCCGTCACTGTCACCGGCGCCCCGCTTGGCGTCCTCCTTGTACTTCCAGTGCGCGGCGACACCGTATTCGGCCCGGCGGTGCATCGCGAAGGTGCGGATCTGGATCTCGACCGGTTTGCCTTCCGGGCCGATCACCGTCGTGTGCAGCGACTGGTACATGTTGAACTTCGGCATCGCGATGTAGTCCTTGAACCGCCCGGGCAGGGGGCTCCACCGCGAATGGATCGTGCCGAGCACGGCATAGCAGTCGCGCACCGACTCCACCAGCACGCGCACCGCGACGAGGTCGTAGATGTCCTCGAAGTCGCGACCGCGGACGATCATCTTCTGGTAGACGGAGTAGTAGTGCTTCGGCCGGCCGGTCACCGTCGCCTTGATCTTGGCGGCGCGCAGGTCGGCAGTGACCAGATCGCGCACCCCGCTCAGGTACTCCTCGCGGGCCGGGGCACGGTCGGCGACCAGGCGGGCGATCTCGTCATACACCTTCGGGTAGAGGGTGGCGAAGGACAGGTCCTCCAGTTCCCACTTGATGGTGTTCATGCCCAGCCGGTGGGCCAGCGGCGCGTAGATCTCCAGCGTCTCGGTCGCCTTGCGCTGCGCCGACTCCGCGGAGACGTAGCGCCAGGTGCGGGCGTTGTGCAGCCGGTCGGCCAGCTTGATGACCAGCACCCGGATGTCCTTGGCCATCGCGATGACCATCTTGCGGACCGTCTCAGCCTGGGCGGCGTCGCCGTAAGTGACCTTGTCGAGCTTGGTGACGCCGTCGACCAGCATCGCGATCTCGTCGCCGAACTCGGCGGTCAACTGCTCCAGGCTGTATGGCGTGTCCTCCACCGTGTCGTGCAACAGCGCTGCGGCCAGCGTCGGTGGCGTCATACCGAGCTCGGCGAGGATCGTCGCGACTGCTAGCGGGTGGGTGATGTAGGGGTCGCCGGACTTGCGCAGCTGCCCGCGATGCGCCTTCTCGGCGATGGTGTAGGCCCGGTCGATGACGGCCAGGTCCGCCTTCGGGTGCGTGGCGCGCACGATCGCGAGCAACGGCTCGATCTCGCGGTTGGTGCTCGGCCGCGGGGCGCCGAACCGGACAAGCCGGGCACGCACGCGCGACGCGCCGGACGGGTTGCTCGTGCGCTCGTCCTGGCTCATTCCGCGAGTGTAATCGGCGGTGCTGACCGCGCTGGACGAGGTGACTCAGTCGACGAGGATCGCCCGGACTTCGCGGCCCGGCAACTGCTCGCGCCCGGCGAGGAAGCCAAGCTCCAGCAGCACTTCGATGCCGACGACCTGCGCGCCCGCGCTCTCCACGAGCCGGCATGCGGCGGCCGCGGTGCCGCCGGTTGCCAGCACATCGTCGACCAGGAGCACCCGCGGGCCGGACTCCGTCGCGAACGCATCCGCGGTCACCTCGATCGTGGCCGTGCCGTATTCGAGATCGTAGGTCTGCGAGTGTGTTTCGCCGGGCAACTTGCCCGCCTTGCGGATCGGCACGAACCCCAGCGACATCCGCTGGGCCAGGGGTGCGCCGATGATGAACCCGCGTGCCTCGATGCCGGCGACGACGTCGACCGTGCCCGACCAGCGGTCCGCAATGTCTTGCAGCACCAGCGCGAACGCGTCCGGGTCCCGGAAGAGCCGGGTGAGGTCCTTGAACATCACGCCCGGCTGCGGGAAGTCGGCCACCTCGCGCGTGTGCGCGGCGAGGATCTCGGCAGCGGTCATCGGCTCAGTCGTCGTCACGTTTGGCGAGCGGGTGGATCTCCCGGCGCCGTGTCTTGGTCGCCATCGCGGTGGCCGCGGCCTTGGCCCGCTCGGGCTCGATGACGCCCGACACGGACTCTCCCGGCGTGTGCTGGTCGCGGGTGCCCGTGGTGGCCAGCACGCTTGCCTGGCTGGTCTGGAACGCCTTCGCGCGCCGGTTCAGCTCCTTGATCGACGTCTCTCGTTGCCGCAGGGACACCAGCAGCGGGGTCGCGATGAAGATCGAGGAGTAAGTGCCGACCGCGATGCCGAAGAACAGCGCGAGCGCTAGGTCGAGCAAGGTGCCGGGGCCGAGCAGGAAGATGCCGACGACCATGATCGCGGTGATCGGCAGCAGCGCCACCACAGAGGTGTTGATCGAGCGCACCAGCGTCTGGTTGACGGCATAGTTCGCCGCCTGGGCGTAGGTGCGGTTGCCCTGCCTGATCGCTTCGTCGGTGTTCTCGCGCACCTTGTCGAAGACGACCACCGTGTCGTAGATCGAGTAGCCGAGGATGGTCAGGAAGCCGATCATCGTGGCCGGCGAGATCTCGATGCCGGTCAAGGCGTAGATGCCGACGGTGAAGAACAGGTCGTGCACGAGGGCGATCAGGGCCGCCGCCGCCATGGTCCAGGTGCGGAAGTAGACCGACAGCAGGATCGCCAGCAGCAGCAGGAAGACGATCAGCGCCTGGATCGCCTTATGTGTCACCGAACTGCCCCATGACGGGCCGATGAACTGCGTGGTGACCGAGTTCGCGCCGACGCCGAACTCCTTGGCCAGCGCCGTCGCGACCTTGTCGGTGTCGGTCGAGGTGCCGTTGCCCAGCTTCTTGGACTGGACCTCGATCGTGCTCGCGCCGGCCTTCGTGACCTCGAGGTTCTCGTCGGAGCCGACGGCCTTCTGGACGGCGGTGCGGGCCCGCTGATCGAAGTTCGAGGTGTCCTTGACCTGGGCGACCGACACCTGCGACCCGCCCTTGAACTCCAGGCTGAAGTTCAGGCCGCGGCCGAAGATGCCGATCGCCGCGATGACGAGAAGGACGGCGGTCAGCAGGTACCAGGTGCGCCGGCGACCGATGAAGTTGATCTGCCGGCGACCGGTGTAGAGGTCATTGCCGAACTGCGCGAAGCTGGCCATCAGGCCTCCCCTCCTGAAGTGGCGGAAGCAGCGCCTGCGGCCGCCTTGCGGTCAGCGATGGTGACGCGTCCGCGGCCGGCATACGTGACCCCGCGGGCACCCAGCCGGTCCGGATCGAATCCGGACCACTTGTGGCCGCCCCCGAAGAACGTGGTGCGGGCCAGCAGGGTGAGCACCGGGTGGGTGAACATCATCACGACGAGCAGGTCGACGACGGTCGACAGGCCCAGCGTGAACGCGAACGCCTTCACGTTGTCCTCGCTGAGCACGTAGAGCACAGCGGACGCGAGGAAGTTGACCATGTCCGAGATGATGATGGTGCGCCGGGCACGCTTCCAGCCGGTCTCGACAGCGGCCCGCAGGGGCCGCCCGGATCTGACTTCGTCTCTCACCCGCTCGAAGTAGACGATGAAGCTGTCGGCGGTGATCCCGATCGAGACGATCAGACCGGTCACACCGGCCATGGTGAGACGGAACCCGGCGGTCGTGCCGAGGAGCACGACGAGGCCGTAGCTGAACACGCCGGCGACGCAGAGGGACGCGACCGTCACGAAGCCGAGCATGCGGTATTGGAGCAGCGAGTAGACGACCACGAGCAGCAGGCCGATGAGACCGGCGAGGATGCCCTTCTGCAGCTGATCCGTCCCCACCTGCGGGCTGACCTGCTCGGACGTCAACTCCTTGAAGGAGAACGGCAGCGCGCCATACTTCAGCTGGTTGGCGAGTTCTTTGGCGCTGCTCTGGGTGAAGTTGCCGGTGATCTGGGCCTGACCGTCGGTGATCGCCGAATTCGTGCGCGGGCTGGACAGCACCGCGCCGTCCATGGTGATGGCGAACATGTTCTGCGCGGAATTCTGGCCGTAGCCGAGCAGCCGCTCGGTCACGTTCGCGAACGCGCTCTTGCCCTTGCTGTCGAACGAGAGGTTCACGGCGATGGTGCTGGTGGCGACGCCCTGCGAGTTCGTCTCGTTGCCCCAGGTCGCGCCCGAGATCTCCTTGCCGGACACCTCGACCGGCCCGAGCAGGTACCGCGTCATGCCGTCCTGGCTGCACATGACGTCGGCCTGGTCGGCCGGCGCCTGCGCGGCCACCTCGCGCCACTTCTCCGCCGCGGGGCCGGAGACGTGCTGCGACTGGGTGCACGGGAAGTTCGCGAGCAACTGGGTGTAGGTCTCGCCGGCCGTCGCCATACCGTTCTCGACCCAGATCTGGTCGACGGGCATGTCGCCCCAGGCGGTGTCACTCGCTGAGGTCGGCTCCGGGCGAGCACCCGGCAGCTGTCGTTGCGGGGCCGTCGGTGTCGGGGTGGGCGTCGCTGTCGCGGACGAGGTCGGGCTCGACGAGGACCTGTCCGTCGAGGACAGGGACGCTGTGGTCTTCGGGGAGGGCGTCTTGGTGTCGGCAAGGTACGCCTGCGGGAGTATGTCGTTGGCGCCCGACGAGGTGCTGCTCGCGCTCGATCGCGGGGAGCTGCTGGGTGACGCGGAGCTGGTGGGTGAACCGGACGAGGTCGCTCCCGACGACGCCGAGCTGCCGGACGAAGCCGGCGCGCTCGACGTCGGCGACGAACTCGCGGACGGTTTGGTGGTCGTGGGCGCGGCCATCTGCGTGCAGGTCTGGCCCTGCAGGTAGCCCGGATCTGCGCTGTTGCAGACGATCACTGCCCGGAACGCCAGTTGTGAGGACTGCGCGAGGGCATTCAGGGTGGCCTGGCTCGGGTTGCCCGGCAACGACACCACGATCAGCGAACTGTTCAGCGTGGAGATCTGCGCCTCGGACACGCCGTTGCCGTTGACGCGGTTGCGGATGATGTCGACGGCCTGGTCGACCTGGCCGGCGCTGACGTGCTGGCCCTTGCCGACGATGGGCTGCAGGGTGATCTGGCGGCCACCTTCGAGGTCGAGGCCGAGCAGGGGCACCCACTTGCCCTTCGGGTGCGCCCACTGAGAGGCGCCGGCGATTCCGGCATACAGGGCAACGCCCAGCAACAGGAGGATGGCGAGGACTCGTCGCGGACTCAGTCCGCCGGATCGGCGTGCTCGGGTTGCCACCTACTCGGCCTTCGTTTCGGGGTCGTGATCGTCGTGCTTCTTCAGATCCACCGGCTCACTCGACGGGGTGTCCTGGGCGGTCTCGGCAGGCGCGGGGCGACGACCGCCGCTGCGGCGGAACACCTGCTCGCGAGGGACGATCGCCTGTCGCACGAAACGCAGGTTGACTCCGGGTGAGACTTCGATCGTGCCGACCTGGTCATCGAGGGCTACGAGCGTGCCGAGCAGACCTGACGTGGTGCCGACCTCGGCGCCGATCTTCACCTGGTCCTGTGCAGCGGACATCTGCTGCTGGCGCCGGCGCTGCGACCAGAAGAGCCAGCCGAGCAGCAACAGGGGCAGCAGGAGGAACAGGTCGCTCATGGCAACTCCGGTGCGTACATGAAAAAAGTCAGTCCTTGAGGTTGGGGGGGTCCGAGCAGCATCAGCGGCCGACGGACGAGTCTAGGTGAGTAACGTCGCCGGGTAATGCCCGGGTTCCGGCGCGGCGTGGCTCATCCGCCGAATCGGCCGCTTTCGTCGTCCAGCGGCAGCGGTATGGCGCCCGGCACCGCGGTCTGCGGCGCGGCCAGACCAAGGTGCTCCCACGCCTGCGCAGAGGCCGCCCGGCCGCGCGGGGTGCGCACCAGGTAGCCCTCGCGGACGAGGTAGGGCTCGGCGACGGTCTCGACCGTGTCGGGCTCTTCCCCGACGGCGACCGCGAGCGTCGACAGCCCGACCGGTCCGCCACCGAACCGGCGGCACAAGGCCTCGAGCACTGCGCGGTCGAGGCGGTCGAGGCCGCTCTCGTCGACGTCGAAGAGCGCGAGCGCCGCCCGGGCCGAGTCACGGTCGAGCACACCGGTGCCGTGCACCTGCGCGTAGTCGCGCACTCGTCGCAGCAGCCGGTTGGCGATGCGTGGTGTGCCGCGCGACCGGCCGGCGATCTCGGTGATTCCCTGCTGGGTGGAGTCGATGCCGAGCAGGGTGGAGTTGCGGGTGAGGATCTGTGCCAGGTCGTCGGCGCTGTAGAAGTCGAGGTGCCCGGTGAAGCCGAACCTGTCGCGCAACGGCGCAGGTAGCAGGCCCGACCGGGTCGTCGCACCGACGACCGTGAACGGCGGCAGTTCCAGCGGTATGGCGGTGGCACCCGGACCCTTGCCGACCACGACGTCGACCCGGAAGTCCTCCATCGCCAGGTAGAGCATCTCCTCGGCCGGGCGCGCCATCCGGTGGATCTCGTCCAGGAAGAGCACCTCGCCCTCGGCCAGCGACGACAGGATCGCGGCCAGGTCACCGGCGTGCTGGATCGCCGGGCCGCTGGTGATGCGGATCGGCTGTTCCAGCTCCGCGGCGATGATCATCGCCAGCGAGGTCTTGCCCAGGCCGGGCGGCCCGGATAGCAGCACGTGGTCCGGCGGGCGTTGCCGACGGCGAGCGGCTTCCAGCAGCAGGCCGAGCTGATCGCGCACGCGCGGCTGTCCCGGGAAGTCGGCGAGTCGCTTGGGCCGCAGTGCCGCCTCGACCCGGCGTTCCTCCGCGTCGCCGCCGGGGTCGACGATGCGCGCCGTGGCGTCATACGAGCCGTCCTGCTCGACTTCCATCTCATCTGCCACGCCGTTCATCGTCCCAGCTCACGCAGCGCGGCCCGCAGCAGTGCAGACACCTCGGTGACCCCCGGGTCGGCCGCGGCGACCTTCGCGACCGCGTCGTCTGCCTGCTTGGCCGACCAGCCGAGCCCGACGAGCGCCTCGCTGACCTGCCCGTGACCGCCACTGGTTGCGGCGACCTGCGGTTGTGGGGCTTCGGAGGCGACCGGGCCGACCTTGTCCTTCAGCTCCAGCACGATGCGCTCGGCGCCCTTCTTGCCGATACCGGGGGTCTTGACGAGTGCTGCGACGTCGCCGCCGGCGATGGCGGCCCGGATCTGGTCGGGACTGGCAACTGCCAGCATTGCCAAAGCAATTCGCGGACCGACACCGCTGACTGTCTGGACGAGTTCGAAGAGGTCACGTTCGTCGGCGGAGGCGAAACCGTAGAGAGTCAGGGCGTCCTCGCGCACCACGAGAGTGGTCGCCAGAGCTGCCTCTCCCCCGGTGCGCAGCGCAGCCGCGGTGCCAGGTGTCGTGTGGGTGAGCAGCCCGACTCCGCCGACGTCGACGACGACCTGGTCGAGTCCGGCGTGCAGCACCGTCCCGCGCAGCGCAGCGATCATCGGCGGGCTCCCGTGGTGAGGCGCTGCCGGGCGACGGCAGCGGCGATGCGGTCCTGGGCGCCACCGCGCCATACCTGGCAGATCGCGATGGCAAGGGCGTCGGCAGCGTCGGCCGGCTTCGGCGTGGTCGGCAGCCGCAGGATCCGCGTCACCATCGAGGTGACCTGCGCCTTGTCGGCGCGGCCGTTGCCGGTCACTGCGGCCTTGACCTCGCTCGGTGTGTGCAGCGCCAGCGGCAGGCCGCGGCGTGCAGCGGCCAGCATAGGTATGGCGGAGGCCTGCGCAGTGCCCATGATCCCTTTGATGTTCGCCTTCGCGAAGACGCGCTCCACGGCCACCGACTCGGGTTGGTGGCGCTCCATCCACTCGTCGATCTCGGTCTGCAGGCTGAGCAGCCGCTCCGCCGGGTCGTCGGTGACCGGTGTGCGCACCACCCCGACCGCGATCATCCGCACCGGTTGCCCGATGCCTCCCTCGACCACGCCGAGACCGCACCGGGTCAGGCCGGGGTCGACTCCGAGCACTCGCACAGCGGGGCAGCTCCTTGGGGTTGGGGGTCCGACATATGTTCGGGCGCTGCCAGCTTAGGCGGCGGCACCGTCATACCAGCGAAGGCGGGCGCGGCGAGTCGCGGGCCGGCTCCGTGACGCAAGCCTCGACCGTCGAAGGTTACGTACGCTCCGGACGACTTTCCCGTCCGCAAGCCTCGACCGTCGAAGGTTACGTACGCCCCGGGCGACCTTCGCGTCCCAAACCTCGACCGTCGAGGGTTACCGACCGCTGATCGGAAAAAAAGCCACCGTTTGCGGCACCCGATGCGGCACGTCAGTACCGTGAGATGATGGAGGTCATTGGGATCGACCCGCGGGACCAGATATGGGAAGTTGACCCGCCGAAATATCGCGTCTACTTCCACGGCGCCGGCGGAGTGTCAGATGAGTATGAACTGTCGGGCGTCGACATCGACACGGTTATGGCGTGGGCGAACCTCAATCGCGAAGGCCGTACCTTCGTGATCTACGCGTGCGTCCCGGCCGGCGACGGCCAAGTCGGACTCGTCCGCCTGGCCGGGTACGACCCCAATGATCCTGCTGCCAAAGACTGCATACCGGAACCCTTTCCACTGCCGACAGTCTTGGCCGTCGATGAGGAGTTGTTCACCGCCGTCGCCGATCCCGGCCAGCCCGGCGCATGGCACCTGACGTGGGTCAGCGGGCCAAACGCCGGGTACGGCTACACCACGCGCCGCTCAGATCACCAATGGGCCGACCCTCCGGACCTCATAGACGGCGCACGCGCATTCCTCGCCGAGATCAATCCCGAGACCGGGTACCTCGAAGACTGATCGAAGATCTCGGACCTCGCAGCGCCAGCGGAAACTCCCTCGCATCGGGATCATCGAACCGCCAGGGTGGTGCCGTGTCGACGAACCATCGCCTGCAATGGGCTGCTCTCCCCGTCCACATCCGGGAGCTGCTTGCTGACTGCGTCGGCTCCGCGGTTGTCGACTTTACTTCGGCCACCAGCGGATACTCCCCAGCACTCGCGGGAGTCGCCACCCTGGCGGACGGCCGCTCGGTCTTCATCAAGGCTGCCTCGCCTGCGCAAAACCCAGACACGCCGGACATCATGCGAACCGAGGCCGACAACAACCTCAAGCTCAAGCACCATCGTGCGCCCGCACCACGGCTCCTGGAACGCATCGACGACGGCACCTGGGTGATCCTCATCTTCGAGGCGATCGCCGGGCACACACCCGGCGCGCCGTGGAACGACCACGACCTCTCGGCCGTGCTCGACGCACTCGATCTCGTCCGCACGCTGCCCGTCACGACGCTGCCGGCAGCCGCGACAGTCTTCGGGACCATATTCGGTGGGTGGAACCGGCTGCGCGACCACGACCCGGCATGGGAAAGCGGACTCGACGACGCCAACATGGTGTGGTGGCAGCCACGGCTCGACGAACTGTGCTCCCTCGAAAGGGCGAGCCTGGCCTCGATTGCAGGCGACAGCTTCGTCCACGCAGACATCCGCAGCGACAACACCCTGGTCACCGAGGATTCCTCAGCTGTCTTCGTCGACTGGACGACCTGCTGCCGGGGCGCAAGCTGGCTCGACATCGCGAGTATGGCGGCCTCGGTGTCGTTGGAAGGCGGGTCGCAACCTCAGGAACTGCTTGCTCGCAGCAGAGTGGACATCTCGTCCGAAGATCTGATCGCGTTCGTCACAGGCATGTCCGGCTACTTCGTGCATGCAAGTCGCTGTCCCCCGCCGCCCGGAATGCCCACCGTTCGAGATCACCAACGTGAGAAGGGCGTCATCACGACGACCTGGCTGCGCCAACTACTGAATGGCTAACTCCGCGCGGATCTGCATTCAGAGCATGTTGGTGATGCGGTCGGCCTCGATCGTGACGACCAAGCGCGCTTGCTCCCGGCCGCCGTACCAGGCATAGGGCTTGCCGGTGTATTTGTGCGCCAGCGCGTTGATCGAGTCGATGCCGCCTTCGGTGGTCATCGTGACAACGCGGCCGCGGATCTGCGCGAAAGCCGCGGGAGTCCGCGGATCGGAGACAGCGACCGCGACATGCGGATCGCGGGCGAGATTCTTCGCCTTCTGCATCCCGTCGACGATGTTGATCACGACGTGACGTCCGTCGGTGTCGACCCACGTCTGCGTCAGTTGCGGCGATCCGTCGGGCATGACGGTCGCGACGTAACACAACGCGGGTGTGCGCAGCAGCTCGATCACGTTCTCGGGCAGATCCATTCGGGCCCTCCTGTCACTGGCTTGTGGTCCGGATGCTACGTGGTCGGCGTGACAACGCCCGACGCCGAAGGGTCTCCTCCAGCCACACTGCTATCATTTTCTCACACTGATAGCAGAAGGGGGCGCCGTGCCCGCCATCACGATTCGCAACCTCTCGGCGGAGACCCACCGGGCGCTCAAGTCCCGCGCTGCGGCACACGGGCGGAGCACCGAGGCGGAGGTGCGCGCGATCCTGGCTGACGCGGTGTCGGTTCCCGAGGGCGCCGGCTTGGGCACCCGGGTGAGCCGGATCGCCGCGAAGGCCGGTGGGTTTGACCTGGAGATCGCTCGCTCGCCCGACAGCAGCGATCCAGTCGATCTCACGTGATCATCCTCGACACCAACGTCGTCTCCGAGTTGATGCGCGCCCACCCACAGCAGTGCGTTATTGACTGGACCGACCGGCAGGCACCGGAGACGCTCTATCTGACGACGCTGAACCTGGCAGAGATCAGGTTTGGCATCGCGGCACTTCCGCGAGGAGCCAGGCGGACCAGGCTCGCCGCCGCGTTCGAGAACGGCATCAGGCCGCTCTTCGGGGATCGAATCCTCGGCTTCGATCAGCCCGCTTCGATCGCTTATGCCAGCCTGCGGGCGGATGCCCGCACCCGCGGCCTGGCGGTCGGCGATGCCGACACACTCATCGCCGCCATCGCGCTGGCGCACCGATTCGCCGTCGCCACACGCGACGTCGCGCCGTTCGAGGCGACCGGGCTGCAGGTAATCGATCCGTTCGCCTAGCCCGGCTGGATGCTGTGCTGTCCAGGGCCGCAGCCGTGCAGCGGCTGCTCGCGCCAGCGCAGTTGGGCCGTGCCTGCTCCGCGGTCGGCGACCAGCTGTATGACGTGCGGCGTGCGAATCATCCGCAACTCCGCGCGGAACCGGCCGCTCACCCAGCCGCCGGCGCTGCGGAACGGCACGCCCGGGTCACCCTTCCATTCCCCCGCGGCCCAGGTGCCCTTGCCGACCGGAAGCTCCCACCGCCGTTCCCCTGCATGGAAGACGGCGACCCACCCGTCATCCGCGATCTCGATGGACACGGCATCCACCTTCGGTGCCGCGTCGCCGCCGTCGCGGACCAGCCGGGTGGTGTCTGTCCCCGAAGCGTCGTCACCGGGGATACGGACCGCAGCACACGAGAGCCGACCGGCCAGTTCCTCGTCGGCAGTGCACGAACCGCCCGCGTCAAGGCCCGGCAGCAGGTGGTCCCACGCGGCGTCCAGCACGGCCTGCATCTGGGTCGTCTCCGCGGTCATCGCGAGCACCGCGTCATACTCCGGCAGCACCACAGAACTGACCGAACGCGCCGTCACCGCGAAAACCGTTGCGGCACAACCAGAACTGATATCCGTAGCCATGACCCCAGTCGAACGTCGGCTCCTCCACGCCCGGCCGGCGGTGCGCGCCGTCGTTGGGCATCTGGGGGCTCGTCGCCTCCTCGATCCAGCCGGCCGGGACCAGTTGCCGCCCGTGCCACTCGCCACGCTGCAACAGCAGTTGCCCGAGCCGGGCGATCGCGTCGGTCGGCAGGTGCAGCCCCGAGAAACCGAGGTCGTGGCCGTGCCCGTCGGTGAGCCACGCGGCAGTGTCCACCCCAAGCGGCTCGAACAGCCGTGGCCGCAGGTAGTCCAGCAATCGCTCGCCAGCGGTCTCCTGGATCAGCCGCGCAACCGTGTAGGTCGCCAGCTGGTTGTAGGTGAAGACGCTGCCGGGTGCCTGCTCCGGCGGCATCCGCAGGAACGCGGCGAGCCAGTCGTCCGCGGCCAGGTGGAACGCCGGGTCGTCGAGGTGCCCGGTCGCCATCCGCAGGCAGTCGCGCACGGTGACCAGCCGCCAGTTGTCCGCCACGTCGGGCGGCACGAGGTCCGGCACCAGGTCCACGATGCGATCGGTGAGCCGAAAGCGGTTCTCCTGCACCGCGATCCCTGCAGCAACGCTGACGAAGCTCTTGCTCAGCGAGTAGAGCAGGTTGAGCTGCCCCGCCTCGTATGGCGCCCAGTGCGCGTCAGCGACCACCGCCCCGTGCCGCAGCAGCATCAGGCTGTGCGCCTCAATACCGGCGGTCGCGAGAGCGTCGAGGAAATGGCCGACAGCCGCGGCGTCGACTCCCTCTGCTGAAGGTGCCGACTGCCGCAACTCGTGCATCGCCGGGCTCAGTCCTCCGCCTCGAGCTCAGCAAGCACGGCGTCGGGGACGTCGCCGTTGGCGTAGACGTTCTGCACGTCGTCGCTGTCCTCCAGCGCCTCGATGATGCGGAACATCTTCTTGGCGCCATCCTTGTCCAGCGGGACCTCTACGGTCGGCAGGAACGAGGAGTCCGCGGAGTCGTAGTCGACGCCCGCGGCCTGGAGCGACTCTCGCACGGAAACGAGATCCGTTGCCTCCGAGACGATTTCGAAGGATTCGCCGATGTCGTTGACTTCTTCGGCTCCCGAGTCGAGCACGACCTCGAGCAGGCCGTCTTCGGTCGCCTCGCCCGTCGGCTGCTTCTTGGGGACGATCACGACGCCTTTGCGATGGAACATGAACGCGACGGAGCCCGACTCCCCCATCGACCCGCCGTTCTTGCTCAGTGCGGTGCGCACCTCGGCGACGGCGCGGTTCTTGTTGTCGGTGAGGCACTCGATCAGCAGGGCGACGCCGCCAGGCGCATACCCCTCATAGGTCAGCGCTTGATAGTCGGCGCCCCCGGACTCGGCACCGGAGCCGCGCTTGACCGCACGGTCGATGTTGTCGTTGGGCACACTCGACTTCTTCGCCTTCTGGATCGCGTCGAAGAGCGTCGGGTTGCCGGCCGGGTCGCCACCGCCGGAGCGTGCCGCGACCTCGATGTTCTTGATCAGCTTGGCGAACAGCTTGCCGCGCTTGGCATCGATCGCTGCCTTCTTGTGCTTGGTTGTCGCCCACTTGGAGTGACCACTCATAAACCTGTATCCCTCGTTAAGACTGTCCGTGCTGCTGGCTCGACCTGCAATGCTATCGCCCGGCGCGGACGGCCAACCGCTGCGGCTCGCTCAGCGCTTCGCCATACCCAGGAAGTAGTCGTGCACGCGGCCGTCACCGGTCACTTCGGGATGGAACGACGTGGCAAGGAGGTTCCCCTGCCGGACGGCCACGACCCGGCCCGCTGCCGGCCCCGACGCGACCGTCCCGAGCACCTCGACGTCCGCGCCCACCGACTCGACCCACGGTGCCCGGATGAAGACCGCGCGCACCGGGTCGCCGGGGATGACCGGCATGACCAGATCCTCCTCGAAGGAGTCGACCTGACGGCCGAACGCGTTGCGGCGCACCGTGACGTCCATCCCACCCAGTGTCTGCTGGTCGGCGGTCGCGTCCAGCACCCGGTCGGCGAGCAGGATCATCCCGGCGCAGGAGCCGTATGCCGGCAGGCCCGCGCTCAACCGCTCACGCAGCGGATCCCGCAACTCGAAAGCCCGCAGCAGCTTGTCCATCGTGGTCGACTCGCCGCCGGGCAGCACAATCCCGTCAAGCCCGTCGAGTTCCGCCGGACGACGCACCAAACGTGTTGTGGCTCCTAGCGATTCGAGACACGCAACATGTTCGCGAACATCGCCCTGCACCGCGAGGACACCAATCATCGGATTCACGCCGCCCAGGGTCCCACAACCCCTTTGCACCCTCCCCTTCGGCCAGTGACGGCTTCCTCGCCGAGCGACGGCGCACTGGGACCGTCACTCGGCCCAATGACCGTCAGTCGGCGCGACTGTCGCCATACCGGCAAGTAGCTGGGAAATCGTTTACTGAGAATTGACCATACGTTGGTTGTGAGATGCCTGTCAGTGGGGCTAGAGATGGACTGCCCCGCCCGAATCACCTGCGGCGCGTGGGTTTTCACTCTCCGGATCGCACCCCGGTCCGGCCACCCCGGAAGGCTTCGCATGCCCCACAGATCCACCCGCAGAGGCTTGGCCACCACGGCCGTCCTCTGCGCAACGCTCGCCGTCACCCCAGCCGCACTCGCGAGCGGCAGCGCCAACCACAACTCCCCGATCGGCCACGTGCCATTGACCGCGATGAGCAGTGCGCAACTGCGCGCGCTCAGTTGCGGGGGCATCCCCGCCGGCGCCGACCTCAATGTCACCCGCAAGGTCTACGAGGTCGGCCAGGCACGCAACCTGCCGCCGATCGCAATGCTCGCAATGTTCGAGTCCGGCTGGGTCGAGTCGCACATGAACAATCTCGGCTGCGGCCAGGAGACGTCCGTCGGCGTCTTCCAGCTGCAGGACTTCAACGGCAGCTACGCGCAACGCAAGGACGTCGTCTACTCCACCAACTGGTGGATCAACACCGCAAACAGCCTCGGCATCCAGAACTACCACGACGCGGGCACGCTCGCCGCCGACGTCGAGCGGCCGCGGGAGGACCTCCGCGGCCGGTATGGCGAGGCGCAGTCCACCGCACAGAACCTGATGAACCAGGCGATGCAGCCGTATGGCGAGATCGGCGCGAAGTATGCCGCGCTCGGCGGCGCGGGTGGCGAGGTCGGGCCGCTGGTGCGCGCCGAGGAAGCCGCCAAGATGGGCGGCCGCTTCCAGTTGTTCAAGAACGGCATCATCATCTGGTCGGCAGACACTGGCGCGCACTGGATCCACGGCGACATCCTCACCAAGTTCTGGGCGACCAACTCCGAGACCGCGTGGGGCTTCCCGACGATGGACGAGCTGGCTGCGCACGCCGCTCCGGACGGTACGACGGGGCGCTACCAGTACTTCCAGAACGCGTTGTTCTTGTGGTCCGAGCCCACGGGAACGCACATCATCCACGGCGAGATCCTCAAGGCATTCGAGGCGAACGGTCGCGAGGCCGCCCTGGGCTACCCGATCACCGACGAGGCGGACGACGGCCACGGCGGCCGGGTCCAGCAGTTCCAGAACGCGACCATCGACTGGACGGCCGCCGGTGGCGCCGTCGTCACCAAGAAGTGAGGCATGCGCGATGAGAGACCATCTCGACCCACGATCGGACCATTCACCCAACTCGGCCGGCCTCCTCGTCCCTCGTGACGCGGCCGGCATGTCCCGGCGTTCGTTCGGCAAGTTGCTGGGCATCGGCGCGCTGTCGGCGGGCGCACTGGCGACCGGTGAGACCGTCTTCGCTCAATCTGCCCATGCAGCAACGGTTTCCGGGCCACCAATCGGTCGCGGGGAAGTCATGCTGCGATCCTGGGACTGGATCAACCGGCACATCCCGTACTCGCAGTCGGCATACGCCACTGAGGCCGGCGGCTCGAAGACCTACCGGCAGGACTGCTCCGGATATGCCTCCATGTGCTGGCGGCTGGACACGTCATACGCGACCTTCACCTTCGGCGACCGGCTCGCCACCCTGCCGAACTATGCCGCGCTGCAGCCGGGCGATTGCCTGATCGACCGGCCCCACCACATCGCGATCTTCGCCGGCTGGTCCGACGCCGCGCACACGCAACCGGTCATGCACGAGGAATACGACTACGGGCACCCCGCCGAGCAGCGCACGTGGGCCAATTGCCGCAGCTACGAGGCGGCCCGGATCACCAACCTGGACATCCGCATCCCGTATGGCGTGATCGCCGACAAGTGGAACGCACTCGGCGGTGCCTCCGGCCCGCTCGGCCCGTCGGTCAACGACGAGTTCGACTCCAAGCGCGGCGGGCGTTTCCGTGACTTCCAGAACGGCATGATCATCTGGCATCCGAACGTCGCCTATGCCGTCTACGGCCGCATTCTCGCCGAATATCGCGGCAATGGCTCCGAGGGTTCCTGGGGTTTCCCGACGATGGACGAGGCCGATGCCGCCGCATCGCCGAAGGGCACGAAGGGCCGCTACCAGTACTTCGAGAGCGCGCTCATCCTCTGGTCCGAGCCGACCGACGCCCACCTGGTCCACGGCGAGATCCTCAATGCCTTCGAGTCGAACGGGCGCGAGGCCAAGCTCGGATACCCGCTGGCCGACGAGGAAGCCGACGGTGCGGGCCGCAAGCAGCGCTTCGAGTCCGCGACCATCCATTGGACCTCATCGGGTGGCGCCATCATCGGGCCCGCCTGAGCACCTGGGGCTCAGTCCCGGCCCGGAATCGTCTACGACCCGGGCCGGGGCACCCCCTACGCCCCCATGAGAACAACTCACAAAATGGGTGTTGCCCACGGCAAGGCGTGACTACACTTGCGATATATCGCGAAATAGAGAGAACCTAAGCATCTCTGATCGCGAAGTCACAGATTTCCGGAGGGGTCATCGGATGGATCATCGATTCGCGGCACTGGTATGTGGTCGTCGCAGTAAATATGTCGTCCTGGTGGTCTGGGTCGTGGCGCTGCTCGCGCTGGGCCCACTCGCCGGCAAATTGTCGGGCGCACAGGACAACCAGACATCATCCTGGTTGCCCGCGAGTGCCGAATCAACGAAGGCGTTCGACCAGCTGGGATCGTTCGTCGATCGCGACAGTCTTCCTGCCATCGTGGTCTATCACCGCGACGGCGGGCTGACCGCAGCGGATCGTGCGAAGGCGAAGGCCGACGCGGCGGCATACCGGACGAATACCCCGCATCTGGCAGGTCCGGTCGTCGGCCCGATCCCGTCCAAGGACGGAACGACGCTGCAAACCCTGGTGCCGTTGCACATCGACCCGAAGTCCGGCTGGAACGACCTCCCAACCACGGCGAAACAGCTGCGCGCGACGGCGACAGCCGGAGCGCACGGTATGGCGGTCCACCTCGGCGGGCCGGTCGGCTTCGGAGCCGATCAGGCGGACGCGTTCTCCGGCATCGACGGCACGCTGCTCTTCGGCACCCTCGGCATCGTGATCGTGATCCTGTTGCTCACCTACCGAAGTCCCGTGCTGTGGGTCCTGCCGATCCTGAGCGCGGGCGTCGCGCTCACGGCGTCGCAGGCGTTCATCTACCTGCTGGTCGACCACACCGGGCTGACCGTCAACGGGCAGAGTTATGGCATCCTCACCGTGCTCGTGGTCGGTGCCGGCACCGATTACGCGCTGCTACTCGTCGCGCGGTACCGCGAAGAGTTGCGCAGACACGAAGACCGCCACAAGGCAATGGCTTTCGCGTTGCACCGATCCGGCCCGGCGATCCTCGCCAGTGGCAGCACCGTCATGCTCGGCATGCTGTGCCTGCTGGCCGCGGAAATGAATTCGACCAAGGGACTCGGCCCGGTCGCAGCCCTCGGGATCGTCTTCGCGCTCCTGGCGATGACCACGCTGCTTCCCGCGCTACTCGTCACGGTCGGCCGCTGGGTCTTCTGGCCGCGACGCCCGACGTACGGCAGCCCCGAACCGACCCAGAGCGGCCTGTGGGCACGGGTCGGCGCGTTCATCCGTCCGCGACCTCGCGCGGTGTGGCTGGTGACCGGCGGGGTGCTCCTGTTGTGCACGCTGGGACTCACTCAGCTCAACTCGCACAGCCTGTCGTCCGCGCAGAGTTTCACCGGCACCCCGGACTCGGTCGCCGCCGCGAGGGTGCTGCAGAGCCACTACGCGGGCAACGAGACCGACCCGGTCTACGTGCTGGTCGACAGCGCACGTTCGGGTGAGGTGAGCCGGCAGCTGTTGACGGCCGGCTTCTCGCCGTCCGCGAAACCGATCGTGCGAGGCGACCGCACCCTGTTGCAGACCTCGGTGTCCGGGGACCCCTACGGTTCCAGCGCTTTCGGACAGGTCCGCGAGATCCGGAAGGTCGCCCACGGCATACCCGGGACACATGCGCTGGTCGGCGGCACCACTGCCGTGACGTATGACGTGCAGCACGCCACCGATCACGACAGCCGCGTCATCATCCCGCTGACGCTGTTGGTGGTGCTGCTGATCCTGGCCGTGCTGCTGCGGGCGATCGTCGCACCAATTGTGCTGATCCTGACCGTGATCCTGTCGTTCGGTGCCGCGCTCGGGCTGTCGTCCCTGGTGTTCCACTTCGTCTTCGGTTTCGCCGGGACGGATCCGTCGCTGCCCCTCTTCGTCTTCGTGTTCCTCGTCGCGCTGGGCATCGATTACAACATCTTCCTGATGACGCGGGTGCGCGAGGAAGCACGAGAGCACGGCACCCGGCGGGGAGCGATCGTCGGACTCTCCGCGACCGGTGGCGTGATCACCTCCGCGGGACTCGTGCTCGCGTCGACCTTCGCCGTGCTGGGGACCCTGCCACTGGTGGCTTTCGCGGAGATCGGCTTCGCGGTCGCCCTCGGGGTGTTGCTCGACACCATCGTCGTACGCGCCGTGCTCGTCACGGCGCTCACGCTCGACATCGGCCCGCGCATCTGGTGGCCGGGCAAGCTGCGACTGGTCTCGGATGCAACCGACGAACAGATCGCGTCGGATGCGGAGCGCGACCGGGTGCCTGCCCCCGTCCACCATTGACGGCTCCGATCACCGTTGACGCTCGACACCACAGTCACCGCGATGAGAAAAATGAGGCCCACAAGCCACTGTCGATCGATCCATGTCGGTCATCAGCGTGATCGAGATCCCGATGACTGCTGCGGTGACCCAACCGAGCAGTCCGCCGGCAATTGCTTGGTGAGCATGGCGATTTTCCCTTTGTCCGTTGACAGGACCAGGGTAGGGCGAAGACATGCCTCCGGATCTCCGATCAGTCGCGTACGGCGCGTTCCCGTCCCCGCGGCCGTCATGATCGACCGGGCACCCTGCCCTTCGCCGACTGACGGCTTCCTCGCGAGTCCGGCGACGAGGGCCAGTCCGCACGCGAGCCGGAACCTCCCGAGGGATTCGGTTGCCGAAACCTGCTGAAACAGAACCGGTTCCGGCACCCGGACATCAGCCCTGGACGTATTGCAGCCCGACCGCCGACTCGAGATCGGCGCCGGCCGCGTGCAGCGAGACGTCCCACGTGTTGTCGCCGACGACTCCGTCCGCGGTGACGCCGCCCCACTTCTGCAATGCCTTCACTGACGCCGCGGTGTTCGGCCCGAACTTCCCGTCCACACCGTGCGGAGTGGTGCCCCACTGCCCCGGCGCGCCATTGGTGAGGACCTGTTGCAGACTCTTGACGACTGCTCCGCTCGATCCCTGCAACAGGGTCGGCATCGGCCCGCCGTCGGGCAGGTGGGCCCAGGTCACCGGCCCGGCCACGCCGTCCGCTGTCAGGCCGTTCGCCTGCTGAAACTGCTTTACCGCGCTCGTCGTGCCGGGTCCGAACACGCCGTCGACGACGATCGACGGGTTGGGCGTGCGGTGCAGTGCTCGTTGCAGCCTGCGGACGGCCGTGCCGGTCGCGCCTGCGGAGATGGTGGGCTGGCCCGGATTCGGGCTCCGGCGCACGGTTGTCGTGGGCGTGCGCAGCCAGGCCTCGGCGGTGATCGCCTGCATCGATGGCACGTCGATGATGCCGATCGTGTTCCAGGTGAACATCGCATATCCCTGCGTCCCGGCGCTCAGGTTCGATGGCACGCTCACGCCCAGCTGCTGCGCAAGCCAGCCGAATGTGCCGTAACCACAGAGGGATACGCAGTGGTCCTCGTTGGAGTCGGGCGTGAACCCGGTCGCGAACCAGCCGGTGGTGCCATCGGTCGACTGCCAGGCGCCGTCGAGCTGGTCGGCCGCGACACCGAGCTTGACCGGCCCCTGCGCGATGGCGCTGCGCACGTTCGCGGGGTTCGTCCAGTCGACCGAGACGTGCGAGCCGTCGCCATACAGGCTCGGGCTGAGGTAGAACCCGTCGGATTGCATCCAGGTGAGCACGTCGACGAGGTATGCGCCCTCCAGCACGCCGTGCAGGGTGGCCCAGGCAATGACGGAGGCGTCGGGAACGAAGACCTCGGGCTGGTGGCAGGCCTTGGCGAACGCTTCCTCCGCGGTGACGCAGTCACCGTGAACGTCGTTGCCCCACATGGAGATCCGCTGCGGCACGACGATGTATGACGGGGGCGCGCCGGCTTCGGTCAGATGCGGACGGGCGGCGGCCAACACGCTGCGCGGGGCCGGTCGCGCGCCACGCTTCGGAGACTGAACAGGCATGGTGCACTCCTTCGATGAGGCGCCCGGCCGCGCCGGGCTTGGTCTGCTGACCCACCAAGAAGGAGGTCCGGCCGGGGACGGTGATACCGGGACAGCACTGCGCCGGGCCCGCCGGACTGCCGAACGCGGGCGAGCCTCTCTCGGCCGGCGGATACCTGACTCCTCAACGAGTGATCGTGTAGGTCGTCATCGTCTCGGCAGGCTCGCAGCACGGCAACGTCGAGTTCAGCGTCGTACAAGGGAGTCTGACGTAGTCGGCCTTCGATTTCGGCACCGTTGCGCACAGCCATCGGGTGAGGCGCGTCCCTGTGAGTACGGCGGTCGACGAGACACACGCACGACGCCGGCGGCCGAGGGGCCAGCCGTTCCGCAGCGTCCATCCAGCGTGGCGCCCTGCTCGCCGGCTGCGAAACCCGCGCCGGCCACCAGGGACTGGAAGGTCGGATCGTCGTCGCGCAAGCTGACCTCGACGACTCATACGTGTGGCTGTCGATCAGCTGCCTCGCGCATTGCCAGACCGTCTGCGGGGCAACGGTTCCCAGCGCTGGCGCGACGACTGGATGGACCTGCCAGCGATCGTCGTGCCAGCGCGTGACGAGCACGCCTGCGACCGGGCCGCCGTCGTACAGCCAGAAGCGGCCTGCCTCCCCTCGGATTCGGACTTCGCACCATGTTACCGCGGTACCTTGGTCCCATGACAACAAGTTTTGCCAGGGTTCAGCTCGGCGTCCGGATGGAAAAGAACCTCGTGAAGGTGCTCAAAGGGCTCGCCGATTTCAACGACGAGTCACTCGGGGAACTACTGGAGCGGATCGTGCTGCACTCGTTCGAGCCGGTGCCCGGCGACGAGGGCGAGTCCTGCGCGAGCCCGCACAGCAAGCGTCAGCTCGAGGTCATCCGCACGCTGCGGAAGCTGTATGACGTGCGCGACGACTCGCACGCCAGCCGTGAGTTCCCGCGCGACGACTCGGCGAGCGACGCCTGACGTTGCCTCGGCCCCCCTGCTCGCGACCAGCGCCTGGTCAGCTCACCCAGCCGCCGCGCCAGCCCCAGCCCCCCAGATCCCGGTAGGTCGCACCGCCCTGCCGGCCGCCGAGATAGCCGCCGACGACGGCAGCGCCCAGGTCGTCCAGTTCGGGTGCGACGACCCGCCCGTCGGCACGGCGAGCGAGCTGGTCGACGAATCGAGCCAGTCCGGGGTCTTCGCCCAGCCGGAAGATCGTCGTCTGGGCACCGAGGCGCACCGCGGTGTCCAGCTCGCGCACGGTGTAGGCGATGGTCAGCGGATGCGGCGGGTAGTCGAACCAGGCCTCGCCGTTCGGCTCCAGGTGCGCGGTCGGCTCACCGTCGGTCACGATGAGCAACACCGGCTGTGCGTTCGGGTGACGGCGGAAATGCTGGTTCGCCAGCATGAGCGCGTGATGCAGGTTGGTGCCCTTGTCCCACTCGGCCGACAGCGCGGTGAGCGTGTCGATGTCCATCGACTGCGCGTGCCGGCCAAAACCGATGAGTTGCAACGTGTCCCCGCGAAAACGCGTCTGGATCAAGTGGTGCAGCGCGAGAGCGGTGCGCTTCATGGGGACCCATCGCCCGTCCATCGCCATCGAGAAGGAGGTGTCGACGAGCAGCGCCACCGCCGCCTGGGTGCGCGCCTCGGTCTCCTGCACCTCGACGTCGGCGATGGTCAGCAGCCGGTCGTCGGCACCGCTCGCCCGGCGCAGCACAGCGTTCGTAAGGGTGCGCGTCACGTCCCACGGCTCCGTGTCGCCGAACTGCCACTCGCGGCTGGCGCCGGTGGGCTCCCCCGCCATACCGGCCCGACGGGCGTCGCGCGACCCGGCGCGCCCGTTCAGCCGAGTCGCCACATCCTTGAGCAGCGTGCGACCCAGCTCGCGCATCGCGCGCGGTGACAGCTTCAGCTCACCGCTGGAATCCTTTGTCAGATAACCCCGTTCGCGCAGCGCCCGCTCCAGCTCGGCCAGGGTCCGCGCGTCGGCAGCAGCCTCGTCGCCGAGCTGGCGCGCGAGCGCGTCGAGATCCAGATCGTCCATCTGCGCGCCGGAATACTGCTGCGACAACTGCTCCGACAGCTCGTCCAGCTGCGCCAGGTCCTGTATGACGCCGGTGCCGTCGCCGAGCCCCATGCCCTGCTGACCGCCGAACTCCTCCGACCCGGACCAGTCCTCGCCGGGCCGCAACCCCTGCAGGTTCGCGTCCAGCTGGGCCAGCTGCTGCATCAGCTCGGGTGACCCGAACGCCTGCTGCGACAGCTGCATCAGCTCCTCGCGCTGTTCGGGGGTCATCGAGTTGAGCATCCGCTGGGCGGCGGCCGCCCGCTGCGCGAGCGAGTCGAGCAATTCGTCGATGTTCTGCGGGTTTTCGGGGAAGAAGTCCCCGTGCTTCGCCATGAAGTCGGCGAACTGCTGGTCGGTATCCTCGCCGCGGGCGTGTGCTTCGAGCAGCTGGTTGAGGTCGCGCAGCATGTCGCCGATGCGCTGCCGGTCCTCGTCGGTCGCTCCCTCCAGCGCCTGCTTCATCCCGGCGAACCGCTGATCGAGCAACTCACGCCCGAGCAGGTCCTTGATCTGGTCGTACTTCTCGCGGGCTTCGCTGCTGCGCCACGGATAGTCGGCGAGCTCGTTCACCGCGGCCGCCGTCGACGGCGGGAGGTTCTCGATGCGCACTTCCGCGAAGCGGGCATCGTCGTCCAGGTCGCGAGCCAGCTGTTTGCGCTCGGCGAGCACCGCCTCGTCGAGCAGCTTCTTGATGTCGGCGAAGGTGCCGTCCAGGTTGTGCTTGGCGAGCAGTTCCCGGCGCTTCTCGGCGATCTGGCGGGCGAGGTCGTCCAGCCCGCGCTGCTGGCGGCCACCGCGGCGCAGGAATTCCCGCATCGCGTGTTCCGGGCTGTAGCCGGCCATCACGTCCTCGCCGATGGCGTCGAGCGCCTCGGCGAGGTCGACGGGTGGTGCCAGCGGGTCGGGGCCGCCGGCATACCGACCGTAGCGTGACCGATGAGTGTGCTTACGTGCCAACGAGATACGCCTCCAGGATTTCGGGAAGTATGTCGGGCGTGTGCAGGACCAGATCGTCCGGTTCGGCCGTGAACAGCCCGCCGTATGTCGACAGCTCGATGTCGCACCCCGTGACCCGATAGACGCGGTCGTCGCGCACCCGCTCGCCGCCGACCAGGACCTCACCGTCGGTGATCTCGGCCCCGACCATCACCAGCTTCCCGAACGAGCGGCCGCGCAGGAAGCGTGGCGACCTCGCGGCATTCTCATCGGTCGCGCCGGACAGCGCCATCCGGCGCAGCTGCGCACCGGTGACGGTCGCAGTGGCGGCATTCGCCGGCGATGAGGTCAGCGCCCACAGGTCGCACCGGCGCACAACGCCCGTGGACAGGCCGGCGTCCAGCTGGGCCGGGAAGATCACCCCGACGTCCGCGGGATGCCGCGCCAGCAGTGCCGCTGCCATCAGGCGCGCTGCGCCACCACCGGTCAGCGGGTCGAAGTCCGCGCCCTGCGAGGATCCGATCGGCTCGGCGAGCCACTGCTCCAGGTCGCACTCGGCAGCCGAAACCTCTTGCAGCACAGCAGGATCCTGCGGACCGCCGGACGCGATCTCCTCGACCGTCATCGAGACGACCTCGACCCGGCCGTCCTCGATCTGCACTCTGACCCGACCGAGATGCTCGGCGTAGTTGCCCGCCTGCACGATCGGTAGGCCGGCCCGGTCCCCGTCCGGCAGCAGGGTGTGCGTGTGTCCGCCGACGATCAGATCGACCGCGCCGCGGGCATCCCACGACAGTGCCCGGTCCAGGTCGACCCCGCAGTGACTGAGCACGACAACGACGTCCGCTCCTTCGCGGCGGACCTGTCGCGCTGCGCGATCGACGCACTGGAACAGCCCGAACTCCTGCATCCCGAACGACCCGTAGACCGACGCCGGCACGGTGATGCCGATGACCCCGACCCGCACCTCCCCCGCGTCGATCAGTCGGTATGGCGCGACTCCCGGCAACAGTCCGCCGTCGACGCCCAGATTCGCCAGCACTGGAGGGGAGCCCAGTGCCTCGGCATACCTCGGGAGCACCCGCGGCCCGTAGCGCATCAGCCCACCGTTGCCGGGCACGGCGACGTCAACGCCGGCGGCACGCAGCGCTCGCCACCCGGACGTGCCATAGCTCAGGGCCGACAGCCGCACGCTCGACTCCTCGATGTCACCACCGTCCATGAGCAGCACCGGATGTTCGGCCTCGGCGCGAATCTGCTTGGCCCGGTGGGAAGCTCGCGCCAGCGCGGCATACCGGCCGTGGACGTCGTTCCAGTGCAGGATCTCCAGCGTCGTCATACGCCGTCCTCGCCGTAGACGGTGTTGCCGTCCTCGTCGGACTCCTTGCTGACCTGCTTGACCAGGTAGAGCCCCTCCAGGGCGAGTTCGACCGCCGCCGCACGTTCCCCGGCCGTGAGGGCGCCGAGCCGCTCGGCGATCTGGTCGTAGAGGTCCGACTCCCCGAGCACCGGCAGGTCGCCGAGCACCGCGCCGGCGCTCACCTGTTCACCCGTCGTCACCTGTGCACCATGCTCCAAGGCGCACACCAGCAGGCCGAGGTCTATGCCGCGCAGCCGGCTGCGTGCCGTGTCGGCGGTCGCGAGCCGCAGCAAGTGCTCCAGGATCGCCTCCTCCCGGCCCTCGTGGCCGGTCTCGAACTCCACCTTGCCGGCGAGCACATCCAGGGCGGTGCCCAGGTCGATGACGCGGGCCACCGCCTCGTCCTCACCTTGCAGAGTCGCCCGGTGCAGCGCCGCGGCAGCGACTGTCTCAGCCGCGGCAATCGCGAAACGCGCTGATACGCCGGACCGTTGGTCCACGGCAGTGGATTCGCGCAGGCCCCGGGTGAAGCGTGCCAGGATCTCCACGAGGTATGACGGGACCGTCGCGACCAGCTGCGCTTCCTGCTCGATCACCGCCATTTCGCCTTCGACCTCGAGCGGGTAGTGGGTGCGGATCTGCGCGCCGAAGCGGTCCTTCAGGGGGGTGATGATCCGGCCGCGGTTGGTGTAGTCCTCGGGGTTGGCGCTGGCGACGACGAGGACGTCCAGCGGCAGACGCAGCGTGTAGCCGCGCACCTGGATGTCGCGCTCCTCCATCACGTTGAGCATCGCGACCTGAATGCGTTCGGCGAGGTCGGGCAGCTCGTTGATCGCCACAATGCCGCGGTGGGCGCGCGGGATCAGCCCGAAGTGAATGGTCTCCGGATCGCCCAGGCTGCGGCCTTCCGCAACCTTCATCGGGTCGACGTCGCCGACCAGGTCGCCGACGGAAGTGTCTGGTGTTGCGAGCTTTTCGGCGTACCGCTCACTGCGATGCCGCCACGCGACCGGCAACTCGTCGCCGAGTTCGGCGGCTCGCCGCCGGGATGCCGGGGTGATCGGCTCATAGGGGTGTTCGCCGAGTTCGGAGCCGTCGATGACCGGCGTCCATTCGTCGAGCAGCCCGACGAGGGTCCGCAGGACGCGGGTCTTGCCCTGGCCGCGTTCGCCGAGCAGCACCACGTCGTGGCCGGCCAGCAGCGCGCGCTCGAGTTGGGGCAGCACGGTGTCGTCGAAGCCCTGGATGCCGGGCCACGGGTCGTCCCCAGCGGCGAGCCGCGCGACCAGATTGCCGCGCAACTCCTCCCGGATGGTCCGCTGCCGGTGCCCTGCGGCGCGCAGTTCGCCGACGGTCGAGATGGTGGGTGCAGGTGTCGAAGTGGTCGAATCCGTCACCACACCAACGCTACGCCTCCATCTTGGAGCGCCTCGGGGGGTTCGGCTCAGCCCTGCCGCCCAGCGTCCGGCGCGCAGACGTCCGAACGCGTGAGGAAGCGGTAACCCGTCGGCCCCTCCAGCGAAAAGCCCGCCCCACGGCCCTTGACCAGATCAATGGTCAGCTCCGTGTGCTTCCAGACTTCGTACTGCTCGCCGGAGATGTAGACCGGCACCGGCTGATAACCGTCGCCGACCGCGAGATCGCCCAAGTGCACGTCACGCTGCCCGATGCGGTATTCGCCCTGCGGGTAGCACATGGGGGACGAACCGTCACAGCATCCGCCCGACTGGTGGAACATCAGCGGGCCGTTCTCATCGATCAGTTGCCGAAGCATCCGGGCTGCGTCTTCGGTCACCTCGACCCCGGCCGTGTGTTGGTCAGTCATCGGAATCGCTTCCCTTCTCATGGCGTTCGCCCGCCCCGCCATCGTATGGCGGAACGGGCGAACGACCGGATCACCGGCTTAGAAGAAGCCGAGCTTGTTGGCGCTGTAGGAGACCAGCATGTTCTTGGTCTGCTGGTAGTGGTCCAGCATCATCAGGTGGTTTTCGCGGCCGATGCCGGACGACTTGTAACCGCCGAACGCGGCGTGTGCCGGGTAGGCGTGGTAGCAGTTCGTCCACACCCGGCCGGCCTGGATCTCGCGGCCGGCACGGTAAGCCGTGTTGATGTCGCGGGACCACACACCGGACCCCAGGCCGTAGAGCGTGTCGTTGGCAATCGACATGGCGTCGTCGAAGCCGTCGAACTCGGTCACCGACAGCACCGGGCCGAAGATCTCTTCCTGGAAAATCCGCATCTTGTTGTTGCCGACGAAGATCGTGGGGGCCACGTAGTAGCCGCCGGACAGGTCCCCGCCGAGGTCGACGCGCTCACCACCGGTGATGATCCGCGCGCCCTCCTTGGTGCCGATGTCTATATAGGACAGGATCTTCTCCAGCTGGTCGTTGCTGGCCTGCGCGCCCACCATGGTGTCGGTGTCGAGCGGGTTGCCCTGCACGATCGCCTTGACCCGCTCGGTGCCGTCGGAGAGGAAGGAGTCGAAGATCGACTTCTGGATCAGCGCCCGGCTCGGGCAGGTGCAGACCTCGCCCTGGTTGAGCGCGAACATCGCGAAGCCCTCGAGCGCCTTGTCGTAGAACGCGTCGTTGTGCGCGGCCACGTCGTCGAAGAAGATGTTCGGGCTCTTGCCGCCGAGTTCCAGGGTCACCGGGATGAGGTTCTCGCTGGCGTACTGCATGATCAATCGGCCGGTGGTGGTCTCACCGGTGAACGCGACCTTGCGGATCCGGTTCGACGAGGCGAGCGGCTTGCCCGCCTCCACGCCGAAACCGTTGATGATGTTGAGAACTCCGGCCGGCAGCAGATCGCCGATGAGTTCGGCCAGCAGCAAGATCGACGCGGGGGTCTGCTCCGCGGGCTTCAGGACGACGCAGTTGCCGGCGGCCAGTGCCGGCGCCAGCTTCCAGGTTGCCATCAGCAGCGGGAAGTTCCACGGGATGATCTGCCCGACCACACCGAGCGGCTCGTGGAAGTGGTAGGCGACGGTGTCGTCGTCGATCTGGCTGATGTGTCCTTCCTGGGCACGGATCGCTGCCGCAAAATAGCGGAAGTGGTCGACCGCGAGGGGCAGGTCGGCCGCCAGGCTCTCGCGTACCGGCTTGCCGTTGTCCCAGGTCTCACCGACGGCGAGCATCTCGAGGTTCTGCTCGATGCGGTCGGCGATCTGCAACAGGATGTTGGAGCGTTCGGTGACCGAGGTCTTGCTCCATGCCGGGAAGGCGGCCCACGCGGCGTCGAGCGCCTTCTCGACGTCGGCCTCGGTCGACTGGGCGATCTCGGTGAACACCTTGCCGTTGACCGGCGAGATGTTCTCGAAGTACTTGCCGGTCGCCGGCGGCACCCAGTCGCCACCGATGAAGTTGTCGTAGCGGGACTTGTACGAAACGGGGCTGCCCGCTTCGCCCGGTCGCGCGTAAGTAGTCATCTGGAGGTCCTCCTGGCGGATCGTTTCGTCGCACAAGCACCATTGCCCTGCGTGTGATCCACGTTACGTGGCGCAACGTTGCACGAACGTTGCGTTCGTCACCTTCCGCGCAAGTGGGTGACTCGTGCGCTGACGGTGTCGCTGCGCGGTGACCGCGGGCCCATCAGCGACTCGGCGGTCTCCCACAGTTGCAGGTCGTCGCGCCCGAAAGCCGTATCGGCAAAACGTAGTAACAGGTCTGAATCCCCGTGTGCCAGCACGGAATTGCGCATCCGCAGATGCAACTGATCCCTGATCTGTATGACGCCAGGTGCCTCGGACTCCGGCAGCACCGGGCCGCGATAGGCAGCGACCGCTGCACCGATCTCGCCCCGGTCGAGGTGTTCGCGCACTTCCGCGACGTCGCTATGGATGTGGCCCGCCAGCCGGTATGGCCGGGACACCAGCATGCCTGAGGGGAGCAGGCCGCGCAGCCGCGACACCTCCGCCCGCAACGTCACCGAGGGACGGTCGTCGTCGGTCAGTTCGACGGAAAGCTGACCGGCCGACATACCGCCGGTGGATTCCGAGAGCAGCAGGAGCAGTTCGCTGTGCCGCAGCCCGAAGCGGCGCAGGCTGTCTCCGCTGGACAGGGTCGCTCCGCTCCCGCCGAGCACGGTCAGGCGGTGTCCGCCGGAGCGCCACGGCGAGTCCTGCATCGTCAGGCCAGATGTCAGGCGGCTGATGCGTAGCTGCGCTTCGACCGCGGCGACCGTGGCGCTCACCAGTGCGAGGCTCTGCGGCGCGGCCGCCTCGTCGCCCCCGGTCAGGTCGAGTGCACCGAGCATCGCACCGGTGTCGGGATCATGGATCGGCGCCGCCGAACAACTCCACGCCGTAGCCTGGCGGACGAGGTGCTCGGCACCCCGGATGCGGACCGCGCGATCGATCGCGAGGGCCGTGCCGGGTGCGTTGGTTCCCGCGGCCTGCTCGGTCCATTTGGCGCCGGGAAGGAAGAGCATCGTCTCGGCACGAGCCCGCAACGTCGCGTCACCTTCGACCCACAGCAGACGTCCGGCCGCGTCGCTGACGGCGACGAGCAGGCCCGCCTCGGCGGCACTGTCGGTCAGCAGCGAACGGATCAGCGGCAGTGACGCGGCGAGCGGATGGTTCTCCCGAAGTGACTCGAGGGCGGAGTCGCCGAGCGGCTCCTGCCGCAGCTCGGCCTCGGGGTCGAGTCCGTCGGTCAGCGAACGCAACCACGACTGATAGACCTCAGGGCGCACGGCGTGCCGCTCGCGCCGCTCCAGAAAGGCCTCGCGGGCGCGTTCCACCGCGCGACGGTCGTCGCCGAGAGGCTGCGGTCGCGAGCGGACCATCACTCCACGGTAGTCGCCCGCGCGCGGTCTGCCCCGGCGTTCGCTGATTGTCGTCCCCTGTTCGTACGCTGGCCGGTATGACGCAACGCATCGGCGCACATGTCGACCAGCAGGACCCCATCGCGGAAGCAGCCGCGCGCGGCACCACGGTCGTGCAGTTCTTCCTCGGCGACCCGCAGAGCTACAAGGGACCGGTCGTCGCGTATGACGGCGGCGCCGCCAAACTGCGCGCCGACGCGGAAGCAGCCGGAGTGACGCTCTACGTCCACGCGCCATACATCATCAACGTCGCCACGCTGAACAACCGCATCCGCATCCCGAGCCGCAAGCTGCTGCAGCAGCACCTGAACGCGGCTGCGGAGATCGGCGCTACCGGGCTGATCGTGCACGGCGGGCATGTGAACAAGTCCGACGATCCGGCCACGGGTTTCGACAACTGGCGCAAGGCGATCGAAGCCACCGATTGCAAGATCCCGTTGCTGATCGAGAACACCGCCGGCGGCGACAACGCGATGGCCCGCCACCTCGACCGGATCGCCGGTGTGTGGCGGGCGATCTCACGCGCGGAGGGGCACGAGCAGGTGGGATTCTGCCTCGACACCTGTCACGCCTGGGCGGGTGGCATCGCGCTTGCGGAGGCGGCCGAACGCATCCACGACATCACCGGACGCATCGACCTGGTGCATGGCAACGACAGCCGCGACGGCTTCGACTCCGGCGCCGACCGGCACGCCAACCTCGGTGCGGGACAGATCGATCCGGACGAACTGGCCGCCGTCGTCCGCGCCGCGGGCGCGCCCGTCGTGTGCGAGACGCCCGGCGGCGCCGACGAGCACAAGGCGGACATCGCTTGGTTGCGCGACCGGCTGTAAGGCCCCAAGATTTTCGCTCGGTCGGACCTCAGTCCGCGTGGCTGACCATGTTGACGACCGTGCCGTCGGGGGCCTGCACGAAGAAGCGCCGCACACCCCATTCCTCGTGGGTCAGCGGGTGCACGATGCGATAGCCGCGGCGTTGCGCTTCGGCGTATGCCGCGTCGACGTCCGCGACGTGCACGGAGATCGCCGAATCCACCGGCGCTGTGGCGTCGCGCGTCACCAGCTGAACCGCCGCACCGGTCTGCGGCGCGCTGCGATGCGCGACCCAGCCGAGGTTGAAGCCCTCGTCGGTGAGGCCGAGGAAGTCGCGATAGAAACCGGCTGCCTCGGGGATGTCGGCGACCGGCAGATTCACCGTGAGGTCGCGCGCGAGTCCGGGGGCTGATGGGCGGTCCGCCTCCGCGGGCTGGTTGAACATCCACCGGTGCCCGAACGGGTCGTGCAGCACCGCGATCCGGCCGTGCGGCGTGTCCTCCGGCTCCCGATCGATCTGCGCCCCCACCGTTTCCGCCCGCCGGACGACGACGTCCACCGCGGACGTCTCGACGTGCAGCGAGACCGCGCTGCCCCGCGTCGGGTTGGGCGCGGCCACCCCGGCACCGTCGAACTGGTCGGACAGCATGAAGCATCCGTCCTTGCCGATCGTCAGCTCCACGTGCCCGATCCGTCCGTCCTCCATCACGATCGGCTCGAAAGACACCCGTGCGCCGAAAGCGCTGCGATACCAGTCGATTGCGGCGCGTGCATCCGCGACGCAGAGGTATGGCGTGATCATGCCTCAGCTCCTCGATAGGTGACCGTCCCATCCCAATTCCACTGCGGCAGCGACAGATCCGCGGGGACGTCGTCGGCCGACCGGTGATAGCGGTACATCGGATGCCAGGTCGCCCACCTCCAGTAGTCCAGCACCGCCTGATAGGCCTCGGGGGCCGCGTCCAGACCGGCGTCCTGCAGTGCGGCCGCGAAGCAGTCGACGGCTCGCTCATTCATCTCGTCGTGCTCGCCGTTGCCGCTGTGGATGCGAACCACGTGAGTGTGGCCGCCATACGTCTGCGTGTAGCGGGGCGGCCCGCCCAGTGCCTCGCCGAGGTATGCCGCGAGCCGGTCCACGTGATCCGGCTCCGTCCCGCCGTGGAAAGCGTGTCCCACGACCGGATCGGCCATCGCCCGCTCGTGCCAGGCCGTCGCGATGTGTGTCATACCGGCACCTCCGCCGGCTGCTTCGAAGATCGACTGCTCTGTCATGGCGTGCTCCCGGGTTGTCCTACATCCCCGTCAGTCTCTCGCATCGCGGGCGACACGCGGAGGGCTCGATGTCAACTCGCCGCTACCGATCGGTAGCCGGACGGGCGTTCAACTGGTTGAATCGCTTCCTATGAAGGCCTCTCGCCGGGTGCGGTTCGTGGACGTGCACGGGCACCGCCGTGCCTACGTCCTGACCGGGCACGGCCCGGCGCTGCTGCTGCACGGCGTGGCGTGTGACCACACGACCTGGGACCGGGTCATCCGACCGCTGTCGCGCGACTACACGGTCATCGCTCCTGACCTGCTCGGTCACGGCCAGTCGGCGAAGCCACGTGCTGACTACACGCTGGGCGGTTTCGCCAACGGCATGCGAGATCTGTTGTCCCTGCTGGAGATCGAACGCGCCACCATCGTCGGGCACAGCTTCGGCGGCGGGGTTGCGATGCAGTTCGCCTACCAATTTCCCGAACTCACCGAACGGCTGGTGCTCGTCGCGCCGGGTGGCCTCGGTCCGGAGGTCAGCCCGATCATCCGCGCTGCGACGCTGCCCGGATTCGAGCAGGTCATGGGTGTGCTCACGCTGCCGGGCATCCGGCAGGTCAACACTGTTGGGCTGCGCATCGCACACGCGGCGCGTCTGCCGGGCACGCGTGACATCGACGAGATCGCCACCGTCTACGACAGTTTCCGCGATCCGCAGACACGGGCTGCGGCACACCACGTGCTCCGCGCCGTCGTCGACCGGCACGGGCAGGTCGTGACCATGACCGACCGTGCATACCTGACCGAGTCAATGCCACTGTGCGTGATCTGGGGAGCCGAAGACCCGATCATCCCGGCATCGCAGGCGGACACCGTTGCCGAGCTCGCCCCCGGCGCCCGCGTCGAAATCGTCGAGGACAGTGGGCATTTCCCCCACCGGGACCATCCGGAGGAGTTCCTGCGCATCGTGCGGGACTTCCTGGCGTCGACACGCCCCTCGGCATACGACCGAGAGCGGCTGCGCCACTTGCTGCGCACCGGTGCCCAGCGCCCCGTCCGGCGCGCGAGAGCCGGTCAGCGGCCGGTCGCTCCGCTCACCGGCTGACCGCCCCGGGCGACCACCCCGGCCGGCAGGTACGGTGCGGCGAGTGGACCTCGTCATACGCGACCGGCAGGACGCCGACCTGCCCGCGCTGGCCGACCTGCTCGAGCGCCAGCAGCCGCAGACCCGCTATCCGTTCATCTGGCCGTTCCCGCGGCCGATCGAGGAATTCCTGAAACGACCGACCGAGTTGCGCTCCTGGGTCGCGGAACTGGACGGGGAGCTCGTCGGGCACGTCGCCGTCGAGCGTGTCGAAGACGACCCGATCGGGCGGTCCTGGGCGGCCGCGCACGGGGCATCGATTGACGAACTCCGTTGCGTCGGAGTCTTTTTCAGTGACGTCTCCAAGTCGGGCCAGGGCATCGGATCACGGCTGCTCGCGCTGGCCACCCAGGTCGCGCGGGCCGAGGGTTATCCGGTGCTCGACGTCGTCACTGCGCACCGGGTCCCGATCGACCTCTACCTGCGCCGCGGCTGGCGGATCATCGACACCGTCCAGGCCCCGTGGCACCCGGAGACCGACCTGCCCATTCACCTGATGATCCTGCCGAGGTCGGCGAGTAGCGTTTAGGTATGACGAAACTGGGTTACCAGATCCCGAACTTCAGCTATCCCGGCGTCGCCGTCGACCGGATCTTCCCGACCGTCGTGCAGCAGGCGAAGGAAGCGGAGGCCGGCGGATTCGACACGGTCCTGGTGATGGACCACTTCTATCAGCTGCCTGCACTGGGCGACCCGGACGAGCCGATGATCGAGTGCTATGTCCTGCTGTCGGCGCTCGCGCAGCACACCACCCGAGTCCGGCTGTCCGCCCTGGTCACCGGCAACACCTACCGCAACCCGACACTGCTTGCCAAGGAAATCACCGCGCTCGACGTGGTCTCCGGCGGCCGGGCTCAGCTCGGCATCGGCGCGGGCTGGTACGAGCTCGAACACGACTCTCTCGGCTACGAATTCGACACCTTCACTGATCGGTTCGAGCGACTTGAGGAGGCGCTGCAGATCATCCTGCCGATGCTTCGAGGCGAGCGGCCGACCTTTCAGGGGAAGCGATACCAGGTCCGCGATGCGATCAACTCGCCGGCACCGCTACGGCCCATACCGGTGATGATCGGGGGTGGCGGCGTCCACAAGACGTTGCGCATGGTCGCGCAGTATGCCGACGAGTCCAACCTCATCTGCGCCAAGGACGAGCTGCCGGCCAAACTCGCGGCGCTGGACGAGCACTGCGAGCGGCTGGGCAGGGACCGTGCGCAGATCACCGTCAGCTACCAGACTTCGGCGTGCATCGCGCCCACCCGGGAGCAGGCGCAGCGCGAATTCGACGACTACCTGGAGCGCACGCCACGAGCGCAGACGCGCGCCGCATCGGTGATCGTGGGCTCGTCGGACGAAGTCGCCGCGGCATACGCCGATCTGCTCGCGATCGGCATCGACGGCATCACCGTCAACGCTCCGGCCAACGGCCACCTCCCCGGCCGGGTCCAGCTGCTCGGAGAAACCCTCGCGCCGCTGATCGGCTAGAGCGTGTCTCTTAATGTGTTTTGAGGTAGATGATGCTGGCTGCCAGGAGGATGCCGCCGAGGAAGGTGCGGGCGTGTTTGTCGTAGCGGGTGGCGATGGCGCGCCATTGCTTCAGGCGTAGGTAGCTGCGTTCGACGGTGTTGCGTTTCTTGTAGGTGCCGGGGTCGAACTTCGGTGGCCTGCCGCCGCGGCTCCCGCGTGCCTTGCGTTGCGCGACCTGGTCAGACCGTTCGGGGATCGTGTGCGCAACCCGGCGGTGTCGCAACGTGTTTCGCGTGGAGGGATGCGAGTACGCCTTGTCCGCCAGCAGCCGGAATCCGGTTCCCCGACCCGCAGCTTTGCGGTCATCCAGCAACGGCACCAGTTGCGGGTTGTCTCCGGCCTGGCCCCCGGTCAACCGCACCTGCACCGTGGCCGTGGCCTGATCGGCCAACGAGTGGATCTTGGTCGATAGCCCGCCGCGGGAGCGACCCAGAGCGTGATCAGCAGGCTCGGACGGCAAATTCTTGTAATTCGATCCTGCCCCCTGTGTCCCGGTCAGCGTCCGCGCCGGGCACCTCGGTCACTGAATCATGCCGGGCACCGGCAGCGTGCTGGTGCGCGCGCACGATCGTGGAGTCCACCGCCAGCAGTTGCTCGACCCGGTGACCGGCATCAGCTGGCAGCAGCCCGGCCTGCTGGGCCGCGTCCATAATCTGCTGGTAGGTGCCATCGGTTGACCAGCGAAAATGCCGCTTCCACACCGTTTTCCACGGCCCGAACTCGGCAGGCATATCCCGCCACGGCGACCCGGTGCGGTACCGCCAACAGATGCCTTCCAGCATCGTGCGGTGATCAGCCCACGGCCGTCCCCGACGACCTGACGACGACGGCAGCACCGGTTCCACAACTGCCCAGAACTCATCCGAAATCTGTCCCTGACGCACCATGCATCCCACGCTCCCAGGACAACCACCCCACATTTGGGAGACACGCTCTAGGCCTGCGCAGGGCGATACCATCATGGACGGGCAGCCGCAGGCGTCAACAACCGGCCCGAGTGGGCAGGTGAGTCGCTCTCATTTCCGACGACGTCTGTCATGAGGCCAGGCACCTCGGGCAAGAACTTCAGAGAGACCCGCCCGATGGGCAACAACGCTCAGATCGCTGCGCTACTCGGCCATGTGCGGTCCGCGTTGATTGCCATCTTCATCCGCGCAGCCGATTCGACGTCGATATCGGTCGCGTTCGCGAGGGCGCACAGATTCCAGATCACGTCGAAGATCTCATGGCCGAGGGCCACCCGTGCGGAGGCTCTGTCATCTGCGGAAGCCTGCTGGTAGGCGGTCAACGCATCAGCGACCTCGCCGGCTTCCGCCACAACGTGCAGCATCCGCGCGGCGGAATCTGCCTGATCCCAGCCGTGCGCGACGGACAGCTGTCGGGCGTTCTGGCAGATCTCGTCAAGCGTCATCACCTGACGATAGCGAGCATCTCGGGCAGCAGTCGGCGCGTTGCTCGCCGAGATGAGCGGGGATCACTGACTGGTGCCCCCTGGACGCACCGGGAGCCTGACTTTCTCAGCTGCAGTAGCTCACGAGGGCCGAGCGTCACAGATCCACTACCCGCCGCAGACCGGCATCGACCGCATCCATCAGACTGTCCGGAAGTTCCACGCCCGTGTCGTCAAGGTCGGAGCGGTCAATCGTCATCGGCTGCGAGACATTGACCACCGAATCCTTCGGCAAGCCGGAGGCCAGCGCCGGGACGAAAACGTTGCCTGGGTGCCTTGCCAACGCCGTGTTGGACGTGATCGGCAGAACGACCACGGTAGAGATTCGCGACGCGTTATAGCGGTCGGACTGCACGATGACGGCCGGTCGGCGCTTAGCCGGGGCGCTGCCCCGGGGTTCGCCGAAGTCGACCCAGCACACCTCCCCGCGCCGGATCACCATTCGTCCGAAACGATGACGAGGCGGGCATTCGCGGTATGACGCAACTGAGCGGACTCATCACCAGGCTGCCCGACCTCATCGATCGCATCGTTGATCTGCTCAGTCAGGTCCGCGTCAGCCAACGCGTCCGCGTATTGCTCGGCCGCGCGCCGGTAGAACTCCGACCGGGTCATCCCGTGCCGTTGAGCAACGCGGTCGAAACGCTCCGCCTCGCTGTCCGGGAGACTGATCGCCGTCTTCATGTCCTCCAGTATAACTTTTTATACCCGGAGCCATCGCGAACTACTCGCCGAGGCAGCCTCCGGCGGTCCGCTCACCAGCCGCGCTCGGCGAGCCGGTGCGGCTGCGGAATCTCCTCGACATTGATGCCGACCATTGCCTCGCCGAGACCACGCGAGACCTTGGCGATGACGTCCGGGTCGTCATAGAAGGTGGTCGCCTTGACGATCGCCTCGGCGCGCTCGGCGGGGTTGCCCGACTTGAAGATGCCCGAGCCGACGAAGACGCCCTCGGCACCGAGCTGCATCATCATCGCGGCGTCCGCCGGGGTGGCGATGCCGCCCGCGGTGAAGAGCACGACCGGGAGCTTGCCGGCCTCGGCAACTTCCTTGACGAGTTCGTATGGCGCCTGCAATTCCTTTGCCGCGACATACAATTCGTCCTCGGGCAGGCTCCCCAGCCGGCGGATCTCCTGCCGGATCTGCCGCATGTGTGTGGTGGCATTGGAGACGTCTCCGGTGCCGGCCTCACCCTTGGAACGGATCATCGCCGCACCCTCGGTGATGCGGCGCAGGGCCTCGCCGAGGTTGGTCGCACCGCACACGAACGGCACGGTGAACTCCCACTTGTCGATGTGGTTGGCGTAGTCGGCAGGCGTCAGCACCTCGGACTCGTCGATGTAGTCGACGCCAAGACTCTGCAGCACCTGCGCCTCGACGAAGTGACCGATGCGTGCCTTGGCCATCACGGGGATCGAAACGGCCGCGATGATGCCGTCGATCATGTCGGGGTCGCTCATCCGGGACACCCCGCCCTGCGCCCGTATGTCGGCAGGCACCCGCTCGAGCGCCATGACCGCGACGGCCCCGGCGTCCTCGGCGATCTTCGCCTGGTCCGGCGTGACGACGTCCATAATGACGCCGCCCTTCAGCATCTCCGCCATACCACGCTTGACTCGGGCGGTGCCGGTCTCTGCCACGTTCGTCACTTCGAGGACTCCTTGTTCACGTCTGGATACCGTTCCAGGATAGAGCCGTCAATCGGCAGCTTCATGCCAGCCAAGCCTTCATGGCACTTTTCGGCCACGGCGCGCTCCGGCCACGGCTGACCGGCCCTCTTGATTGATCGGACCCCTTACGCAATGAGCGGACCCCATACCCGGGCCGGATTGTGGGTCCGCTCGTTCAGTTGTGGGTCCTCTCGATCGGGAGCACGGTCAGAGCCCGTCGGGGAGACGGTCGTCGAACTCGATGACCGACGGCAGCGCGGTGTGGCCGGCGAGCCGGAGGAAGCGCACCGGTGGCCGGTGCCGCAGGCGGCGCACGTCGCGCACGGCGTCATTGTGAAACCGGCGGGCGATCTCAACCCGCTGGCCGGCCGACCGCAAGCGCTCGACCACGTCCGGCCACCCGGAGTTCTCGTCGCGCAACTCGGCGATGACGTCCGGCGTGAGGGTCGTGCAGATGACCTGGGTGAGCGTCGACTCGACGGCGGCCCGCTGGTCACCGATGCCGTCGGCACGCAACTCCTCCCCCGGCGACGTGCTGTCCGCAGCATCGAGTGAGGCACTGGCCGCGTCCGCCAGCAGCGCCGAGCTCGCCGGGTCGAGTGCCCCGGAGCCGGCGACCTCGCGCACCACCTCGGCCCGCCGCACCAGCTGGGCGTCCAGCGCCGACACCGACCCTTCGACCTTGGTGTGCAGCCGGTCCAGCCGCGCGGCCGTGTAGGAGAGATACCACGCGACCAGCGCGACCAGCGCGATGACGAAGGCGGTCCAGGCGACCGCTCCCATCAGCTGCGGCCCCGCAACGCACGCTTCGCCCGGCCGGCCGAAATCGTACGCACGGCATACGGTCTCGCGGCGCGGCAGGTCTCGTAGACATCCATCACGTCGGCGGAGACCCGGTCCCAGTCGAACTCGCGCGCACGGATCGCACCGCTGCTCGACAGCGCTGTCCGCAGGCGCGGATCACGCACGACGCCCAGCACGGCCTGCGCCAGCGACTCCGCATCCGCGGTCCGGAAGAGCGCGCCCGCAGTGCCGCCGAGCACGTCCGCGAACGACGGCAGGTCGCTCGCCACGACCGGCACGCCCGCGCTCATCGCCTCCACCAGGATGATCCCGAAACTCTCCGAGCCGGTGTTCGGCGCGACATACGCGTCCACCGAGCGCAGCAACGACGCCTTGTCCGGTTCGCTGACCATGCCGAGGAACTCGGTCGCCGCTTGCACCGTAGCCGGCGTATGCCGCATCAGGTCCCTCGGATCGCCCGGCCCCGCGACCAGCAGCCGCAGTCCCGGCATCGCATGCAACAGCGCCGGCATCGCCTCGAGCAGCACCGCCAGTCCCTTGCGCGGCTCTTCCAGCCGGCCGAGGAACGCGATCGTCGGCCGCTGGGCCGTCCCCTGCCAGTGCGGTGCGAGCGGTGCCGACGCAAAGCGGTCGACGTAGACACCGTTCGGGATGATCACCGCGTCGGCGGTGCCTTCGTGCCGGTGAATGGTGCGTAAAGCCTCTGGTGACACCGCGATCCGGCCGCTGAGCTTCTCCAGTTGAGGGCCCAGCACCGGCATGATCGTCAGCAACGCACGCGACCGCATCGTGCTGGAGTGGAACGTGCCGACCACCGCACCGTCGGCGGCCATCATCGCCAGCATCGAGACGCTCGGCGAGAACGGTTCGTGCACGTGCAGCACGTCGAACTCGCCCCGGTCGATCCACCGCGCGACGCGCGCCGCCGTCACCGGGCCGAAGAGCAGCCGGGCCACCGAACCGTTGTAGGGCACCGGCACCGCGCGACCGGCCGAGTCGACGTATGACGGCAGGTCGATGTCCTCGTCGGCCGGCGCCAGCACCCGCACGTCGTGTCCCTGGGAGAGCAGCCGCTCGGCCAGGTCACGCACATGGAACTGCACCCCGCCGGGGATGTCGAAGGCGTACGGGCTGACCATCCCGATCCTCATACCGCCCCCGAGGCATCCGCGCCAGGCAATCGGGGTCCCCGTGAAGCATCCCCGCGAGGGGCCACGAAGATGCGCTGCATCATGTGCCAATCCTGCGTGCGCTCCCTGATCGTCTCCCCCAGCGAGTCCACGCACTGCTGGGTCATCGCGCGCACCTGTTCCTGGGCGGAACCTTCCGCAGGAGGCAGCACCCGCGGACCGAACCGTGCGACGACCCGGTGTGCCGCGCGACCCGGGATCGGCTCGTAGCTGATGGCGAGTGGGAAGAGCGCCGCGCCGGTGTCCAGCGCCAGCCGGGCCGGGCCGATCGCGGCGCGGCTCGGGTGCCCGCACAGCGTGACGTCGACCCCGGTGCGGGTCAGGTCGCGGTCGGCCAGCAACGGGACGAACCCGCCTCGCGAAATTGCTTCTCGCAATTGCGGATAGACGTTGTCGCCGCCCGTCAACGGCAGGATCCGCATGCCGAGCGACTCGCGGAATTCGACGAATGCGTCGAAGACCGACTCGGGCTTGAGGCGCTCGGCGACGGTCGTCACCGGCGCGAAGTGATAGGTCGCCCAGGCGCCGCAGTGGTCCCAGTTGCCCAGATGCCCGAGGAAGAGGATCAGCGGCTCACCGCGGTCCAGGACCGCCTGCGCCTCGGCGTCGTGGCCGGTCAACCGGATCCGCTCGGCCAGGGTCTCTGGTGTCTCACGCGGCAGCCGGAACGCATCGCACCAGTAGCGCAGGTATGACGAAACGCCCTCGCCCACCAACTGATCCAGCTCCTGGGGAGACAGTTCCGGCCGGACCGCGGAGTAGTTGGCGCGCATCTGCTCGACGGAACGGCCACCCCGCCGGTGCATGGTGCGTGCGACTCGATCGAAGAGGCCGTATGCCGCGCGCTCCGGCATCCGGCATACGAGCCGCCAGGCTGCGCGATAGGCAAGGCCTTCGGCGTGGTCGCGCAGCGTCACTTCGGCAGTTCCCCGGCACCGTCCAGCGCCTGCCGGCGCACGGTGAGCATCCGCTGAAACACGGTGATGAGGCTGGCCACCGCGAGCAAGGCGAGGACGACACCGAGCACTGCGGTCGGCAGGTGCAGCCAGTGAATGCCGACAAGTCCGGTGGTGACCAGCACCGCGACAAGGCGCTCGGACCGCTCCGCGATGCCAACGTTGGCCGTCATCCCGAGACCTTCGGCTCTGGCCTTCGAGTAGGACACGACCATGCCGAGGATCAGGCAGGCGAGCGCGAGACCGGCCATCACCAGATTGTTGCCGCGCCCGGCGTACCAGAGTACGAGCGCACCGAAGATCGCCGCGTCGGCGACCCGGTCGAGGGTCGAGTCGAGGTAGGCGCCCCAGACGCTGGAGCGGCCCGACATACGTGCCATGTTGCCGTCGAGGGTGTCGGAGAAGATGAACACGGTGATCACGACGGTGCCCCAGAAGAACTCTCCGCGCGGGTAGAACGCGAGCGCACCAGCACAGACTCCGAGCGTGCCGACGACCGTGACGATGTCGGGCGAGACGCCCAGCCGCAACAGCAGTTTGGCCAGTGGCGTGAAGAACTTGGTGATCGCCGCCCGGGCGTAACGGTTGAGCATGGTGCCGTCAGGTTACCTGGCGGCACCCCGTGGGGCTCAGTCCCGCGGCCAGGCGTCGGCGAGTCGCGCCCTGGTGTCCGCGAGCAGCACCGGCAGCGCTTTGGTCTGCGCGACGATCGGCAGGAAGTTGGAGTCGCCCGCCCATCGCGGCACGACGTGCTGGTGCAGATGCGCGGCCACGCCCGCGCCGGCGACCTCCCCCTGGTTCATCCCGAGATTGAAGCCATGCGGCGCGGATGCAGCGGCGAGCGCCCGGACGGCCCGCTTGGTGAGCGCGGTGAACTCCGTCGTTTCCTCGTCGGTCAGGTCGAGGTATGCCGGGATGTGACGATTCGGGCAGATCAGCAGGTGGCCGGGGTTGTAGGGAAAGAGGTTGAGGATCACGAAGCAGGTTGTGCCGCGGTGCACGATGAGGGCTTCCTCGTCAGTCCTGCCCTGTGCCGCGCAGAAGGGGCAGGCACCGTCGTCGTCATGTTCGGGTTTGTCGGACTCGATGTAGGCCATCCGGTGTGGCGTCCACAACCGCTCGAAGCCGTCGGGCACCCGGGCGAAGTCGGCTTCCGACTCTATCTGCTGCGGCATACCGGCGATCGTATGCCGCACCCGGCCGGAACATCCGCAGCCGCCTCGTGGTTGCCTGAACGGAACGCCCGACCGACGAAGGAGACGACATGCCGCTGCAGGGTGAGTACGCCGAGGAAAAGACCCCATGGGTCAAGGACCAACTCGCGACGATCGACGAGACCGGCACGACCGAATCGGTCGGTATCAAAGGCATGCAGGTCGTCGTGTTCACCATGCGGGGCGCGAAGAGCGGCAAGTTGCGCCGGGTGCCACTGATGCGGGTGGAGAAGGACGGCGTGTATGCCGCGGTGGCTTCCAAGGGCGGCGCGCCCGAGCACCCCGCCTGGTACCACAACATTCTCGCTCACCCTGAAGTAGAGGTTCAGGACGGCACGGCCCACCATGACGGGATTGCCCGGGAGATCAGCGGCGCCGAGCGGGACGAGTGGTGGGAACGGGCCGTCGCGGCCTACCCGCCATACGCCGAGTATCAGGAGAACACCGACAGGCAGATCCCGGTCTTTCTCATCGAGCCGGTCTAACTGCCGGGCAGCCGGTCGGTCAGCACCAGCTGCATGAGCGTGTCCTGCGGGCTGCCGAAGCCGGCCCGGCGGTAGAACGCCCGCGCCTGGTCGGTTGCGTTGAGTTGCACGCGATAGAGCCCGCTGTCGACGCTCCACCGGATCACCGTGTCGAGGAGTCGGGCGCCGACGCCCTGGCCCTGCAGGTCCGGCACGACGAACAGCCGGCTCAGGTGCAGCCATCCGCCGGCGCCGTGGCGCAGACTCGGAAGGCTGCGGGCCACCACCCCCACAGCGAAACCCACCGGGTCGCCGTCGGCGCGCCGAGCCAGCCACGCCGGGTAGTGGTCTGCGTCGGACGACCAGGCGTCCGCGAACTCGTCGAGGAAGCCGGTGCGCGGTGGCGCGCCACCGTCCCGGTCCCAGCGCAGGTTGAGGGCGGCCATCGCCAGCGCGTCGTTGCGGTCGGCGCATCGCGCGATGCCGATCTGGCCGGGTTGTTCGCTCACGAGGGCAGTTTTCCACGGCGAACGCGGTTTCGCGCCGCTCGGCGGCATCTTGAGGATCACCTTCCCTATACGGACGCCACCATCCGTATAGATCCGTAACCAGCCGTCCGATCGGCCAGTTCACGGCGCCCACCGGCCTGGCCTAGCGTCGAAAGCACCACATCGCCGTCCTCGGAGGCTGCCATGCCGTTCCCCGCCCTGACCCACGTCGCCATCACCGTGACCGACCTCGACGCCAGCACCCGCTGGTACAACGCGCTGTTCGACACGTCTCCGGCCGTCGACGAGGACGAGGAGTCGGGCACCTTCCACCACGTCGTCTATGCGCTCGACGGCGGCACGCTCTTCGGGTTGCACGCCCACACCGAACCCGGCCCGACGAGCACGTTCAACGAGCGCAGCACCGGCCTGGACCACATCGCGTTCGCGATCGGCCGCGACGAACTGGACGGCTGGGCGGCCCGGCTCGACAAGCTCGGTGTGCAACACAGCGACATCAAGCACGCCGGTTACGGCTCGGGCATCTCATTCCGGGACCCCGACAACATCGCCCTGGAGTTCTTCGCGCCGCCTGCGTAGGGCGCGCCTGCGATCGGCTCGGCCACCAGATCCTCGCCCGGCAGGTCCATCCGCAGCACGACGTCGCCCGGGTGCAGCCGTTCGTCAGCGCGATAGAGGTCCAGCAACTGGCGCTCTGCGGCCAGGTCCCCGGTGTCGGCGCGCACGAGCAACCCGGCGACCTCGTCGATCAGTTGCGCATCCTGCGCGTTGCTCCCCGGACCGCCCATGCATCCCCAGTTGTCCCAGAGCAGCAACTCGTCGCCGAAGCGGTGCGCAACCTCGCGCACGACGTAGTCGCGCACGAACCACGCGCCCCGCGCGACGGGCACGGACGGGTCGACGCCGTACGTCTCGACGTCGATCGTGCCTGCGCGATGCGCCCGCCATACCTCGGCGGCGGTGTGAAAACCACTGCCAGCAGTGATGTCTCGCGGATCAGCAAGCGCGGCACTAGCGGCGTCCACTTCGGGGTCGAAGCGCACCCACCGCTCCCCCAGCCACACTTCGGGGACGACGTGGTCATGATGCCAGCCGTTGACGAAGTAGTCGACGAAGCCGACCCGCGAACGCGCCAGTATGCCGTGCTGTCGCAGGATCGCGACACTCAGCAGCGTGTGGTCCCGGCAGCAGCCCTGCACCTTCGTCGTGGGTTCGCGCGGCTCGCTGAGTGGTGCCGGGTGCCGGCTCTGGTCGATCTCCAGGGTGCGCTCGATCCAGCGGGCATGTATGTCGGGGACCGACTCGGCCGGCAGGTCGTGCCCGGACGCCCGGTAGTGCACGATGAGGTTTCGCGCGACCGCGGACACGTCGTCGAGGTCGGTAGGCACCGCGTCCAGCAAGGCTCCAAAGCGCCCAGGGTCGCTGTATGCCGTGTGCCGCGAGTGGTCGACCACGGCAACCGCATCGAGTGCATTCATGACTGGATTCCGTTCTGTCGTCGTTGTTTTCGCGAAATAATTGTCAGTGCGCGCCGTCTCCGGCCAGCGGCTGCACAATGTCGGCCAGGTGCTCGACACCGGGGCTGCCATCCCAATCGCAGATGTAGCGCTCACGGGCTGCCCCGGCGAGGCGGAGCCCGTCGGAGGCCTTCGCCACCGCAGCGTGGACCTGGACGATCTGTGGATAGCTGCACAGGTCGGACCCGATCTCGGCATACAACTGCTCGCCGGCGGGTTCGATCCGCACGCTGATCTCGGACGTGGGGGTGGAACGAGACCCTCGAACGGCACGCAGATCTCGATCGGCCCGTCGCTGTCCGGACTCACCATGCCGTGATAGATCACCCAGAACTCGGCGGTCCGCGTCGCATCGTGCGCGGCCAGGTGCTCGGAGATAGCGCGGTCCGCGTCGCCGCTGAAGCAGTCGACCAGGTCCGGCTGGAGCACCCGCCGGGTGATCGACGCAACCGTCCGTTCGGTCACCGTGCGCGACTGCACCACGATGTCGGCCCGGTGCACCTGGTGAGTCGTCAGGTCGGCGAGCAGGAACTCGACGATGCTCTGTTGCTCCTGGCGCAGTCGTTCGTGTTGTCGCCACCATTCGTGGAGGCGTTCCGCGGACAGGGTGTCGTCGGGCGCGTCCACGATCCGGCGCACGACGGCGAGCGGGGCACCCGCTCTGCGGAGCATGGTGATGCGCTGGGCGCGCAGCAGTTGGTGCAGTCCGTAGTAACGATAGCCGGTCCGCTCATCGATCCGGCGCGGCAGGAGAAGGCCCGAATCGGCATACAATCGCAGGGCTTTGGAGCTCAAGCCGGTCTTGCGACCGAACTCTCCGGCGGTCATGTCGTCCATGCGAGGAGTCTCAGCCTCGCCCCTGGGGCGAAGTCAAGAAGTCCGTGACGCGCGCGGTGACCTCGGCCGCGAACTCGTCGAAGAAGCCGTGCCGGCCGGTCGGGTGCACCCACACCTCGCTGCCCGGAATCAGGTCGCCCAGGGCGGTCGCGGTGACGGCGGGCGCAAAGACGTCATGGACACCGTGCAGGATCAGTGTTGGCGCCATGATCTGCGAGAGGCGTTCAGCCGCATCGTGTTTCGCACTCATGCGCAAGTGACGGCTCGCGTCGCGCCGACTGATGGCCGGGTCGCCGAAGAGATGGCGTGGGACGCGCTGATAGCCGCCGCGTGCAGCCACCCATTCCGGTGTGTAGAACAGGTCGACCGTCGTGCGCAGCCGCGCGTCGGCATCCGGGCTCGCGAGCGCCAGGCGCACTTCGCGGCTGCGCTCGGTCGCCACCGCGCCGCCGGGCGTCGTGCAGGCGAGCACCAGCCCCCGGACCAGATCTGGCCGTGCAATCGCGAGTTCCTGGGCGATCCGGCCGCCCATCGACGTGCCGTAGACGAACGCGCTCCGCGCTCCGAGTGCGGTCAGCACCGCTGCCGCGTCTGCAGCGAATTGCCGCGTGGACCAGTCGGTTTCGTCCTCGGCCTCGCTGTCGCGTTGGAGTCGCGCCGTGTCCCCGGTGCCGCGATAGTCGAAGGTGACGGTGAAGAACCGGTCGGTCAGCAGCGGCCGCACGTGCTGCCACCACCGGTGTGAATTCGCCTGACCTTGCAGCAGGAGCAGCCTTGGCGCACCCCGAGTGCCCTCCACCTGGTGTGCGATGCGCGCACCAGGTGACCCGGGTCGTCCCGCGCAGCTTCATCTGCGGGGATTCACCGCTTCCGCCGCTTCAGGTAGGCGGCCAGCTCGTCATACGCACCCGACTCGTTGCTGTAGAGCGCATAGTTCTTCGCGGTCTCGAGCCACTCTCCGATGCTCGGGCGCACCTGGACGCTCGCGTCCGTGAGTATCCGCTGCGTGATCGGCTGCAGGGTGCCGCTGCTCATCGACGCGGACATCGCAGTCTCGGTGGCCTGCTCGCAGACCAGTGCCAGATCCGCGCCGGAGAAACCGTCAGTGCGCTGGGCGAGCTTGCCGACGTCGACCTGGTCGACCGGCTTGCCCTTCAGGTGATAGCTCAGGATCGCTGCGCGTGCGGCCAGGTCCGGCGGCAGGACAAGGACCCGGCGGTCGAACCGCCCGGGCCGCACGAGGGCGGAGTCGATGTCCCACGGATGGTTGCTGGCCGCGAGGACGAAGACGCCGTCGTTCTGCGAGGACGCGCCGTCGAGCTCGGTCAGCAACTGGTTGACGACGCCGCGCATCGCCGAACCGCCGCGCTGCTGGCTGCGTTTGAGCCCGAGCGCATCCACCTCGTCGAAGAAGAGAACGCACGGCGCATTGCGACGGGCCGCCTCGAAGATGCCGTGCAGATTGCGTTCGCTGTTGCCGATGAACATGTCGAGCACGTCGGAGAGCCCGACCTCGTAGAAGCTCGCGCCGAGTTCGCCGGCCAATGCGCGGGCGATGAAGGTCTTCCCGCAGCCCGGCGGACCCCACAGCAGCAGGCCGCCGCGCAGCGACTTGCCGAACTGTGCGCTCAGCCCCGGGTTGCGCATCGGTGCAAGGAAGGAACTCTGCAGCCGCTGCTTAACCTCGTCCAGCCCGCCGACGTCGGCCAGCGTGGCCCGCGCTGCTTCGAGCCGGCCGATCTCAGGCTCCTCCAGCGCGGCACTGTCCTGCCAGTCACCGATCAGTTCGTCGGCGGTGTCGGGAACGGCGAGCGCCGGAGCAGGTGCAGCCGGCTGGTCCGTGCCGGCTGGGCGCGGTTCGAGTGCGTCCGCCATCCGCCCGTACGCCGCAGCCCGCGCGTCGTCGCCGCTCGCCTGCGCGGCAGTGGCCGCGATCCGCAGCGCGCCGACATCGTCCGGCCGCGCGGCGAGCACCGTGGTCGCCTCAGTCAGTGCTTCGGCTGCACGTCCCGCGTCGAGCAGCAGTTGCGCCAAGTGCGTCCGCACCGCATGGTTGTGCTGATCGGCCGCGAGCGCCGCCCGCAAGGCATCAATCACGGGTTCGGTCGACATTTGGGGGACAATACCGGACACCGGCCCCGCACCCGCGGCGGCCAGCGACTACTCCAGGGGACTGGGAATGCCAGCAGGTGAGGACGACGGGCACCTCTTCCTTGCCCGGGGCACGCAGCTGCTTGAGCTCGGGCGCGCACGTGAAGCCGAGCATCAGTTCCGGCAGGCCCTGGTGCACTCCCCCACGGATCCGGTCCTCAGCATGCGACTCGCGCAGGCTCTGCTGATCCAGGACCGGTATGACGAAGCGGCCGCGGCCGCGCAGCGATCGCTTGCCGCCGCCCCGGACAACGCCTTCACCCTGCTGATGCTGAGCGGCGCCGAAGCCGGGCGTGGCCGGCGGGCGGTCGCGCTGGACGCCGCCCGTGAGGCGGTGCGCCTGGCTCCGTTCAACCCGGCGGCGCATCGACAGGTCGGCGCCCTGCTCATCAACTCGGGGAAGGAACGCGCCGCGCTTCCGGCGCTGCTGCGCGCCCGCGAGCTCAATCCGTCATACGTCGGAGCGGCAACCTCCCTGGCGCTGGCCCACCTGCGGTTGCGGCAGTATGACGAGGCCCGCACCCACGTCACGGACGCGCTGCGGCTGGACCCGCAGGACCCGACCGCGCATCTCGTCTTCGGCCTTCTCGAGTCCAGCGCGGGCAGCTCGCGCCAGGCGGTGCGCGCCCATCGCGAGGCGCTGCGGCTCGACCCCAGCAACCCGGTGAACCGGGCGAGCCTGGTCCAGGCGCTGAAGAACCGCAACCCGGCTTATCGATGGCTGGCCCGCTACGCACGCTGGCGTCAGTCGCTGAGCGCGGGGGCGCGCAAGGCGTTGCTGGTCATGCCGCTCGTGCTGCTCTTCCTGCTGCGCCCGATTGCGCAGACGACGTTCGCCGGCGTCGTCATCGTCCTGCTGCTGGTTGCGTCGTTCCTCTCGTGGTCGCTGGACCCCGCGATGAACCTGGCGCTGTGTCTGGGCCGGGATCGCGCCTTGCTCGAACCACGGGTGCGGCGCTCGGCCACGCTGTTCGGCGTCTACGCCACCATAGGGGTGGTCTGTGCGATCTGGGGCGTTGCAGCTGGGCGGATCCAACTCGGGGTCACCGCAATCGGTTTCGCCATCTGGGCGGTCACTGCCGGCTACGCGCATCAGGCAGCGACGCGTGTTCTCAGGTGGGTCGCCGGCGCCCACGCGGTGGGCGCGGTGCTGCTCGCAGTCGTGGCCTGGCTGGCGGCGACCGGCTCGACGGCGTTTCCGCAGTGGCTCGTCCTCACCTCGCTACTCGGCGCCCTGCTCTGTATGGCGGAGGTCGCCCGGCTCCGCCGCCCGCAGCACACTCGGTGAACCGCACCTGGTGCAGCCCCCAGGGCCTCGAGTCCGTGGGGGCTGCACCTCGTCCAACTCACGAGGTGGTGCGGAGGTTCCCTACACCTGGCGCTTGTCGCGGATCGCGGCCTCGATCTCGCTGATCGCGTCGGCGACCGGCACCCCGTTGCGCTGCGAGCCGTCCCGGAAGCGGAACGACACTGCGCCCGCGGTCCGGTCGTCCTCGCCGGCGATCAGCATGTAGGGCACCTTCGACTTGCTGGCGTTGCGGATCTTCTTGGGGAAGCGGTCGTCGGAGTCGTCGAGTTCGACGCGAATCCCCTTGTCCCGCAGCTGGTCCAGCACTTCGGAGAGGTATGGCGCGAACTCCTCGGCGACCGGCACGCCCAGCACCTGCACCGGTGACAACCACACCGGGAAGGCACCCGCGTAGTGCTCGACCAGCACCCCGAGGAAGCGCTCGATCGACCCGAACTTGGCCGAGTGGATCATCACCGGCTCCTGCCGGGTGCCGTCGGGCGCCTGGAACTCCAGCCCGAAGCGGTGCGGCTGGTTGAAGTCGTACTGGATCGTCGACATCTGCCAGGTGCGGCCGATCGCGTCGCGCGCCTGCACCGAGATCTTCGGCCCGTAGAACGCGGCGCCGCCCGGGTCGGGCACCAGCTCCAGCCCCGACTCGGTCGCGACCTGTTCCAGGATCGAGGTCGCGGTCTCCCACTGCTCGTCGGAGCCGATGAACTTGTCCTTCTTGTCGCCCTCGGTGTCGCGCGTGGACAGCTCCAGGTAGAAGTCGTCCAGGCCGAAGTCGCGCAGCAGCGACAGCACGAAGCCCAGCAGGTGCCGGATCTCGTCGGGCGCCTGCTCCGCGGTCACGTAGGAGTGCGAGTCGTCCTGCGTCATACCGCGCACGCGCGTCAGACCGTGCACGACACCCGACTTCTCGTAGCGGTAGACCGAGCCGAATTCGAAGAAGCGCAAGGGCAGTTCGCGGTAGGAGCGTCCGCGCGACCGATAAATCAGGTTGTGCATCGGGCAGTTCATCGCCTTCAGGCGGTAGTGCGCGCCCTCGAATTCCATGCCCGGGAACATCGTGTCCGCGTAGTAGGGCAGGTGGCCGCTGGTGTGGAAGAGACCGTCCTTGGAGATATGCGGCGTCCCGACATACTGGAAGCCCTCCTCAATGTGCCGGCGGCGGACGTAGTCCTCCATCTCCCGCTTGATGACGCCCCCCTTGGGGTGGAAGACCGGCAGGCCGGAGCCGAGTTCCTCGGGGAAGCTGAACAGGTCGAGCTCGGCGCCCAGCTTGCGGTGGTCGCGCTTCTCTGCCTCGGCGAGCCGGTCGAGGTAGGACTTCAGCTCGTCCTTGCTCGGCCAGGCGGTGCCGTAGATGCGCTGCAGTTGCGGGTTCTTCTCGGAGCCGCGCCAGTATGCCGCCGCCGATCGCATCAGCTTGAAGGCGTTGCCGATGATCTTGGTCGACGGCAGGTGCGGCCCCCGGCACAGGTCACCCCAGGCGACCGAGCCGTCTCGCCGCACGTTGTCGTAGATGGTCAGGCCGCCCTCTCCGACCTCCGCGTCGGCGCCCTCGGCCACGTCGCCGGCCTTCGACTTCAGCCCGATGAGCTCCAGTTTGTAGGGCTGCGAGGCGAGTTCGGCGCGGGCGTCGTCGTCGCTGATGTCGCGGCGGTGGAACGTCTGACCCTCATTGATGATCTTCTGCATCGCCTTCTCGAGGGCCTTCAGGTCCTCGGGCGTGAAGGGGGTGTCGACGTCGAAGTCGTAGTAGAAGCCGTCGGTGATCGGCGGCCCGATGCCGAGCTTGGCGTCCGGGTTGACCTGCTGCACCGCCTGCGCGAGGACGTGCGCTGCCGAATGGCGCAGCACGTTCAGCCCGTCGGGCGAGTCGACCGGCACCGGCTCGACCAGCGCACCGGCCGGGACCTGGCGGAAGAGGTCCTGCAACTCGCCATCGACGGTCATCGCCACGATGCGGCGGTCGTCGCCGAAGAGCTCCGTGCCCGTCGTGGCCTGCTCGACCCGGCGACCTGCGGCGGTGGGGGCGGCTCGACCTGCTGACACGGGTGTTCTCCTTCGGTATGGCGGGGGTATGCCGTGCCGCGGCACGTCATACAACACGGTGCCCGGCGACTCCGCCGGGCCTTGCCAGATTATCCGGCGCGTGACCCTCACGCGACGTCAGGCTGCACCGTCATACCGGTGGCCACGAGAATCCGGCCCGGGCTCAGCTGACCGCGACCGCCCAGGCCAGCACGATGACGCACAGCACGCCCAGCACGATCGCGGTGATCCACAGCCCCCGCGGCGCGCCGCCCGGTCCCGTGACCGGCGAACTCACCGGCACACTCACCGGCGCGGTCATCGCCCACGAGGGTTCGGGCACCGGTTGGGGCATCGCGTGCGTCACGGACGCCGCCAACGCTTGCGCGGGCGCCTGTTGCGACCGCGACGGCGCCGGTGTCGCGGACGAGCGCGGCTGGCGCATCGCCGCCCGCGCGGCGTCCATCAGCTCCGGAGCGCTGGCCGGCCGCTGCGCCGGGTTCTTGGCCAGTCCTGCCCGGACCACCCGGTCCAGCGACTCGGGCAGGTCGTCGCGGTGCAGCCGCAAGGACGGCGGCGGCTGCTGCAGGTGCGCGGTGATCAGCTGCACCTGGTCGTCGGCGACGAACGGTTTGCTTCCGGTCAGCCCCTGATAGAGCACGCACGCCAGCGAATAGACATCGCTGCGGCCGTCCTGGTGCGCTCCCAGCTCGAACCGTTCGGGCGCCATGTAGGACGCGCTGCCCACCACCTGACCGGTCTGGGTCAGGTCGTGCTGGCTGACGCTGGCCGCGATGCCGAAATCGACGAGGTGGGCGAAACCGCGCGGGTCGACCAGGATGTTGGACGGTTTGACGTCCCGGTGCACCAGGCCCGCCCGATGGGCCGAGTCGAGCGCGTCGCCGATCTGGCTGAGCAGATCGAGCGTGCGCTCCACCTCCAGCCGACCGCGGTCGAAGAGCTGGGCGAGATTGCGGCCCTCGACCAGCCGCATGTCCAGGTAGAGCCGGCCGTCGATCTCGCCATACCCGTGGATGGGTATGACGTGCGGGTCGGTCAGCCGGGCGACGATCGCTGCCTCCTGCTGGAACCGGGCGCGGTATTCCTCGTCCGCCGCCGTCGCCGGATGCATCACCTTCAGCGCGACGTCACGGCCCAGCCGCGTGTCCGTGGCCCGCGCGACCTGACCCATGCCGCCGGTGCCGATGACTTGGTGCAGCAGATAATGGCCGAACACCGCCGCACTCGCGCCGTCCGTGCCGGTCACCGCACCACCCCACGGACCGGCTGCACTCCAACGATCACGCGCCCAGGTTAACCGGCGTGCACAAACCCCGGTCGTGGTGTGAGCGTGCCGCGACGACAGAGGCATACTTGTCGGTTACCGTTGTATGGCGAATATCCCGGGCACGGAGACCGGGCGAATCGCACAGCGGCATCCCGGGAATCCGCCAGCCCAGGACCGCCATACCAACCCCAGGAGACGACCACGGTGAACGCGACGACCTCGATCCGTCGATGGGTTGCGCAACGACTGATGTCGACGGCGGCTGCCGGCCGGTCCTCCGGAATCAGCGGGCTGCCCGTGCTCCCCAAGAAGCTCACCATGCCGCTGCGGCGGGACGGCATGAACCCGGTGCCCGCACTGGCCCGGATGCGTGACGAAGATCCGGTGCGCCGCATGCGTCGCGTCTTCGGCATCAATGTGTGGCTGGTCAGCGGCTACCAGGAGGCCAAGACGGTGCTGGCCGACACCACGAGCTACAGCACCGACATCCGGCCGCTCCTCGGCGTCGGCACCGACGCCCGGATCGGCGGACTGGGGTTCACCGACCCGCCCGAGCACACCCGGCTGCGCAAGATCCTGACCCCGGAGTTCACCGTCCGCCGGCTCACCCGCCTGCAGCCGGCCATCGATCGCATCGTCACCGAGCGCCTGGACGCGATGGAGCACGCCGGCCCGGTCGTCGACCTGGTGCACGAATTCGCCTTTCCCATCCCGTTTCTGGTCATCTGCGAACTGCTCGGCCTGCCGATCGAGGACCGCGAACCATTCCGCAAGCTGGGCACGGCGCGCTTCGATATCTCCACCGGCGGCGCCAACGCGTTCGGCGCGATGTCGCAGTCGCGGGCGTTCCTGCAGGACACCGTGACGCGCCAGCGTCGCGACCCAGGGGACGGGCTGATCGGGCAGATCATCCGCGAACTCGGCGACGAGGTGAGCGATGAGGACCTGGGCGGGCTCGCCGACGGCGTTTTCACCGGCGGCTACGAGACCTCCGCCAGCATGCTGTCGCTGGGCACTCTCGCGCTGTTGCGCGACCCGGACAGCTATGCCATGGCCGGGCGCCGCGAGACCGTCGACGACGTCGTTGCCGAGTTGCTGCGCTACCTGTCGGTCGTACAGATCACCTTCCCACGCTTCGCCAAGAACGACATGGAGCTCTACGGAAAGCAGATCACGAAGGGCGACGTGCTGATCGTGTCGCTCTCCGGCGCCAACCGAGACAACGCGCTCGGCCCCAACCCCGACGCATTCGACCCGCTCGCCGACCGGCCGTCACACCTCGGCTTCGGGCACGGCTTCCACCGCTGTGTCGGCGCCGAGCTCGCGCGGATGGAGTTGCGCTCGGCATTCCTCGGCCTCGTGCAGCGATTCCCGCAGCTCGAGCTCGCCATACCCCCTGAGCAGTTGAGGTTCCGCGACCTGTCGATCGTGTATGGCGTGGACGCGCTTCCCGTGCGGCTCAGTCCCGGCACGACTGCGCAAGTCTCCGCATGAGGATCGTCCACGTCGCCGACTCGTTCCCGCCGGACGTAGGCGGCATCGAACGGCAGGTCGAGGCACTCGCCCACGCCCAGCTCGCCGACGGGCACGACGTGTCGGTCATTACCGCGGTCAACAAGGATGGCCCCCAAGGCGGCGACCTCGACGTGCACCGCGGTCTGCGCACCCGGTGGCTGACGATCGCCTTCCCGTCGTTGAACCACCGGATGGTTGCGAAGGTGCTCGACCGCGGGGACGTGGACGTCGTGCACGCACACTTCACTGTCGCCTCCCCCATCGCCATTTACGTCGCGCGGGCCGCGAGCCGGCGTGGCATCCCGGTGGCCGTGACTGTGCACTCCGTGTGGTGGAAGGTTGCGGTCGTCCACCGGTTCGTCAGCGGCGTGTTCTTCGGCCCGAGCCGGTTGCGGGTCGTCTACTCCGGGGTGAGCACGATGATCGCCGGACACATCCGCCGCGTCTACCCGCGTGCCGGCGACGTGTCGATCGTCCCGAATCTGGTGGACACGCAGTGGTGGGCGCCGCAGTCGCCGTCGAAGCACCGCGCCGGTCAGCCCGATTTCCGCGTCGTCCTCGTCGGCCGGCTGAAGAAGCGCAAGCACATCGACGAGTTCATCGAGATCCTGTCGCAGGTGAAGGCGAAAGTCCCTGAGGGCACTCAGGTTTCGGTGTCGATCGTCGGCGCCGGACCGCGGCACGACGATCTGCGGCAGCAGGTCGAGCAACTCGGGCTCGACTCGTGGGTCGAGTTGCTCGGTCACCGCACCCCGGAACAGATCCGGGACCTGTTGCACGAGTCGGATCTCTTCGTCGCACCCTCACGCCAGGAGGCGTTCGGCATCGCCGCGCTGGAAGCACGCAGCGCCGGCGTGCCGGTGATCGGTTACACCTTCACCGGGCTCGCCGATTTCGTCGAGTCCGGCGTGGAAGGCCTGCTCGTCGACGACGCGGACGATATGGCCGACGGCCTGGCGAAGCTCTTGGTCGACGGCCAGCGCGTGGAGCGTCTCAAGGCGTCGACCCGGAGCCGGCCGCCGGCAGTCACCTTCGACGATGCGATGCGCGCCACCTACGCCTTCTACGATCGCGCCCGCCGCGAACTCGGCGGGCGGCGGTCTTCCCGCGACTGACGGCTTCCTCGCCGAGCGACGGCGAAATCACGCCGTCACTCGGTGAATGCGCCGTCACTCGCGCGGGTATGACGTCGACATGGCCTTCAACGTCACCCAGCAGCTGATCAGTGACCACCTGGTGTACGGCGATCTCACGCCAGGGGAGGAAATCGGGCTGCGCGTCGACCAGGCTCTCGTGCAGGACGCAACCGGCACGATGGTGATGCTCGAACTGGAGGCGCTCGATCTCGACCGCGTGCGGACCGAGATCGCCGTCCAATACATCGACCACAACCTGCTGCAGGAGGACGAGCGAAACCCCGACGACCACGCGTTCCTGCGCTCCGCGGCGGGGCGCTTCGGATTGTGGTTCTCCGGGCCGGGCAATGGCGTCTCCCATCCCACCCACCAGCAGCGGTTCGGCCGTCCGGGCGCGACCATGGCCGGCTCGGATTCGCACACCTGCGCCGCCGGGGCGCTCGGCATGCTCGCCATCGGAGTGGGCGGCCTGGACGTCGCCATGGCGCTCGCCGGTGAGCCGCTCTACGTGCGGATGCCGCAGATCTGGGGAGTCGAGCTCACCGGGGAGCTGCCCGACTGGGTGTCCGCGAAGGACGTCGTGCTGGAAATGCTCCGCCGGCACGGAGTCAAGGGCGGCGTCAACCGGATCATCGAATACCACGGGCCCGGACTCGACGGGCTCACCGCGATGGACCGGCACGTGATCGCCAACATGGGTGCCGAACTTGGCGCAACGACAACGGTTTTCCCATCCGATGCGGAGGTCCGCCGTTTCCTCGCGAGTGAGGATCGGGAGGATGTGTGGCGAGAGCTCGTCGCCGACGACGGCGCGTCATACGACCTGGAAGAACACATCGACCTGTCGTCGCTGGAGCCGCTCATCGCCAAACCGTCGTCGCCCGGCAACGTTGTCCCGGTGCGGGAGGTCGCGGATGAGCCGGTCGCGCAGGTGGTGATCGGGTCGTCGGCGAATCCGGGTCTGCGCGACTTCGCCGTCGTCGCCGAGACGTTGCATGGCCGGTATGCCGACCCCGGTGTCTCGGTCGACGTCAACCCGACGTCCCGGGAGATCCTGCAGGACCTCGCCAAGGGCGGCTGGCTGTTTGACCTGGTCAGCGCGGGCGCGCGCGTGCATCAGTCCGGCTGCCTCGGATGCATCGGCATGGGCCAGGCGCCCGCCACGGGCCGCAACAGCCTGCGCACGATGCCGCGCAACTTCCCCGGCCGCTCCGGCAGCCACGAAGACTCGGTGTGGCTGTGCTCGCCCGAAACCGCTGCGGCAGCGGCCTTGACCGGAGTGATCACCGACCCGCGAGAGCTCAGCCACGAGCAGGGCATCGCCTACCCACACCCGAAGCTGCCCCAGCGCGCCAGCGTCAACACGGCGATGCTCGTCAAGCCATTGCCGGCGGAGCAGGCGCGCGACGTGAAGCTGGTCAAGGGGCCGAACATTTCCAGCCTGCCCGACTTCGACGCATTGCCGGCCGACCTGGAGGTCCCGGTCGGTTTGATCGTCGGCGACGATGTCTCCACCGATGAAATCCTGCCGGCGGGGGCCAAGGTGCTTCCTTACCGGAGCAACATCCCGAAGATCTCCGAGTTCGTCTATCACGCAGTCGACCCGGACTACGTCGAGCGGGTGACGGCACTGCGCGAGGACGGTGGCCACCTGATCGTCGGTGGCGACAACTACGGACAAGGGTCCTCGCGCGAGCACGCGGTGATCGCGCCGCGCTACCTCGGCTTGCGGGCGGTGATCGCGAAATCGTTTGCGCGGATCCATTGGCAGAATCTCGCGAATTTCGGCATTCTCGCACTGGAGTTCGACGACCCCGGCGACTGCGACGACATCGAGCTGGGCGACACACTCATGCTGCCCGGGTTGCGCGACGCGATCCAGCGCGGGAACACCGTCGAAGCGACCAACTCGCGCGGCGAGGCGTCATACGAACTCAGGCACCGGCTGTCACCCCGTCAGGTGGACATGGTGCTTGCCGGCGGCCGGATTCCGTTGCTCCGAGGGCAGATCGATGCCGGCTGAGGCGAGCGAACTGCGTCGTAAATACGGCGAGACCTACGCCCAGGAGGCGGGCATCACGCTGCGCGACAAGCCAGCACCACTCTTTCAATTGTTAGTGCTGAGCTTGCTCTTCTCGGCACCCATCAGCGCGCATGTCGCGACCGCGAGTGCCCGTGAACTGTTCAGCGCAGGGTGGCGGACACCGCGAAGGATGCGCGAGGAGTCGACGTGGCAGCAACGTGTGGACGCGTTGGGCCGCGGCGGTTATCGCCGGTATGACGAGAGCACCGCCCGCTACCTGGACCACCTGTGCGACAGGTTGCTCGGAGACTACGGCGGCGACCTGCGTCGGCTACGCGACGAAGCAGGCGGCACTCGTGATCAGATCGAGCGTGGGCTGCAACGCTTCGAACGCATCGGTCCAACAGGTGCGGCAATCTTCTGCCGCGAAGCACAAGGGGTATGGCCCAGCCTGCAGCCGTACTTCGACACGCGAGCACTCGATGGCGCGAAACGAGCGGGCCTGTCGCCTGATCCGGCGGTACTCTCCGCGACGGTCACGCCGGACGATCTACCCTCGTTGGCGGCGGCACTCGTGCGGGTCGATGTGAGCTGACGGCCTATTCTGAGCGACGGCGCAACGACACACCCTCGTAGCCGCCTGACACGCCCGCTAATGCCGCACCGAACGACAGGACAGACACATGGATGCCCGCGAATTCGCCCAGTTGGCAGCGCAGTTCGATGCAGCCGAAACTCCGGCAGCAACCGCCGACGAGGTCGTGGAGCAAGGGCGGTTGCTGCTCGGCGCCGACCACGCCGGCATCAGCCTCATCGAGACCCGCCATCGGCTGCGCACCGTCGGGACGGACGACCCAGTGGTTCTCAAGGCCGACGGGTTGCAGTATTCCCTCGAGGAGGGGCCGTGCTACTACGGCGCCTGGAACAGCGACACGTTGTCCAGCGACCGGATCGATGCGGACGAACGGTGGCCGTCCTGGGGCCGCGAGGCAGCAAAGCTCGGGCTGGTCAGCGCCCTGGCCGGTGAACTGTCCGGCATGGACGGACGACGCCTCGGCTGCCTCAACCTCTACTGGCAGTCGCCCCGGGAGTTCAGCCGCGACGACCGGTCATACGTGCAGATCTTCACCACCCACGCTGCCATCGCGCTGGCTTCGTCGTTGCGCGATGCACAACTGAACATTGCCCTCGATGCGCGCAAGGTCATCGGTCAGGCGCAGGGCATCCTGATGGAGCGGCACGCACTGCGCGCCGAGCAGGCGTTCGACGTGCTCCGGCGCTACTCCCAGGACCACAACATCAAGCTCCGCGAAGTTGCCGAGTTCCTCGTGTCACACCGCGAATTGCCCACCAGCCGTGCCGAATACGAAGCGCGGCTGCCCGAGACGACTGCGGCTGAGGGCTGAGCGCAGGCGGGGCAGGCAGGTTCACGACGCGGCGCGCACAGGGTCCTGCGCTGGGGCAATGGCGGCGCGCAGCCGACGGAGTATGTCGGAGAGCAGCCTCGACACCTGCATCTGGCTGACCCCGATCTGTGCCCCGATCTGCTGCTGGGTGAGATTGTCCACGAACCGCAGGCGCAGGATGAGTTTCTCCCTCGCCGGGAGGTCACGCAGCACCGGCCGGAGCGCCTCGAAGGTTTCGATGCGCTCGAGGTCGGGCTCCAGCCGGCCCAACGTATCGCCGAGTGTCGTCCCGGCGTCATACTCGATCGGCGCGTCCATCGACCGGGCGACATACTGGCCGTCGACGGCGCGGGCACACGCGACGTCCTCGACCGAGAGACCCATCGACCGGGCGATTTCGGCCGTCCCCGGTTCGCGCCCGAGTGCCTGGGTCAACTCCTCGGTGCAGGAGCGCACGGTCAGGCTGCGTTCCTGCAGCTGGCGGGGCGGGCGCACCGCCCAGCCATGGTCCCGGAAGTGGCGCTTCAGCTCCCCTGTGATGGTCGGGACGGCGAACGCCACGAAGCCCGACCCGCGATCGGGCTGAAACCGTCGCACGGCCTGGACGAGGCCGAGTAGCGCTACTTGTTCGAGGTCCTCCCGCTCGAGCCCCCGATTGTCATACCGGTGCGCGATCGAGGTGGCGAGCGCGTGGTGGTCCAGCACCACCTGGTGGCGGAGTCTGGCCGCCGCCGCGTGGTTCGCGCGGCGCGCTTGCTGGAGGAGTTCCTCCGCGGACGACCGCCCGTCGGGCGAGATGGGAAGAACACCTGCTGTGTGCGGCATGGATCATCGCTTTCACGAGAAACCACACCGACCACTGGGCTCGAGCCGGCACGTGTCCTTCACCCTGGCACACCTGGCGGACGTCGGCAAGGCGGCACGCGAGGGTGTCGAATCTCCCTGTGCCGGGTATGTCCTGGAGTGACAACCCAGAACACTCACCACGGAGGTCGCAGAGATGCCCACGAAGAAGCCCGGCCCTTCGGTCAAGGACGACGAGCTCTACGAGAAGCTGCGCGACGAGGGGAACAGCAAGGAGAAGTCGGCGCGCATCGCCAACGCTGCCGCACACTCATCCAGGTCGGACGTCAGCCACAGGGGCGGGAAGAGCCCGTCCTACGACGACTGGACCAAGGACGATCTCTACCGGCGCGCCGCAGACATCGGCATCCGAGGCAGGTCGTCGATGTCCAAGGCCGAGCTCATCACCGCTCTCCGCAATCACTGAGCCGGCGGAGACGCTGCTCGTCGAGCGATCGGACCGTGCCCTGTCCTGTTGAGGCACCGTCGACGGCGAAGCGGGACACGTCCTTCAGCCGATAGCCGTGGCCGGGTGCCGCGGGGCGACTCGCTGTCAGCCGGCCGTCGCGCACGACCGGCGCCCCCTCGAGCAACTGGGCTTCGACAGCGACGTGGTCGCTGAACCACTCGACGTGGCGAAGGTGGTCGTCCGCCATACCGAGCGGAAGATGCAGTGCCGGAGCACAGTTGGCGGAAACCGGGACGTGCGCGGCCCGAGCGTATGCCGCGCAGCGGCGCCATCCCGTGAACCCGCCGCACCGGGTGACGTCCAGCTGCACGCAGTCGACGGCGTCACACATCGACCTGGCGTCCGACACCTCGGCGATGTGCTCGCCGGCAGCAACGTCCAGCCCCAGCACGCCGCGCAACTGCGCGAGACCGCGCATGTCTTCCCCGGATACCGGCTCTTCGAACCAGGTCACGCCCAGGATGTCCAGGTCCTGGCCCACCCGCAGCGCCTGGCCACGTGAGTAGGCACCGTCGGCGTCGACCATCACCTGCGCCGCGCCGCGCACCCGGGTGACGACCCGCGCGACCCGGACGCGGTCGCGCGCAACATCATGGCCCGCGTTCTCACCGATCTTGATCTTGACCGCGGGGCAACCCACGGCGAGCCACTCGTCGACCTGGGCGTCCAGCTGGTCGAGACTCATCGAGGTGAACCCACCGGATCCGTAGACCGGCACCGACTCGCGATGCGTCCCCCAGAGTTCCGTGATCGGCAGGCCCAGACTCTTGCCGCGCACATCCCACAATGCGATGTCCACCGCGCTGATCGCGGCCATCACGATCCCCCGGGTGCCCAGATCGCGACAGGCCCGGCGCATCCGTTCCCAGAGTCGCGACGGGCTCGCCGGGTTCTGACCGACCACCTGCGGCGCCAGCACCGACCGCACGAGTTCCGCCGCCGCCGGCGACGTGTAGGTCCACCCGAGACCAGTGTGGTCACCCGCGTGCACTTCGACGACCACGACGCCCGTGTGATCCCACGTCAGGGTGCCGTCACTTTCCGGCTCCGGAGTGGGGAACACCAGGGCGTGCACGTCGACCTGATCCACGATTGCAGGCGTCATACGGGACCGCATACCCGATCTGGGCTTCCCTATTCCCATTCCAGCCGTCAGGCTCCGGCGTGCCGCAAGCGCTCCAACAGGGGTACGGCTGCTTCGCGGAGAAAGCGCTGCGTGCTGTCGCCGCCGATCTGCACGAGCGCGACGTCGGTGAAGCCGTTCTCCCAGAACGGACGCACCGCCTCGACGATGGCGTCCAGATCCGGCCCGCACGGTATGGCGGCCGCGACGTCCTCGGGCCGGATGAATTGTGTTGCGGCAGCGAACCCCTCGGGCGTCGGCAGATTGGAGTTGACCGGCCAGCCGCCGCCGAACCAGCGGAACTGCTCGTGCGCCCGCTGCCGGGCGACGTGCTCGTCCGGGTCCCAGCAGATGGGAAGCTGGCCGATAGCGCGAAATCTTCCACCGAGTTCGACCGACGCGTCCCGCCACTCGCGCACCAGAGTCGGGGAGGGTTCGGTTGCAATCAGATGATCGGCGAGACCCGCCAGCCGGGCGATGCCGGATCCGCCGCTGACGGCCACCGCGATCGGCACACCGTCCTCGGGAACATCCCATATGCGTGCCGAATCCACTTGAAAATACAGGCCATCGTGGTCGATGAGCCGGCCGGTGTGGAGCCGGCGGATGATGCCGATGGCCTCCGCGAGCATCTCCTGTCGGTCCCGCAGAGCCGGCCAGCCGTCGCCGACGACGTGCTCGTTGAGGCTCTCGCCGGACCCGAGTCCGAGGGTGAACCGCCCGTCGGCGAGCAATTGCAGGGTGGCGGCCTTCTGGGCGACGACGGCCGGGTGGTACCGCATCGTCGGGCAGGTCACATAGGTCATCAGGCCGACCCTGGTGGTCGCGTGGGCCACGGCGCCCAGCACGGCCCAGGCGTATGGCGCGTGTCCCTGCTCGCGCAGCCAGGGCGAGAAGTGGTCGCTGGAGACCAGGAAGTCGAATCCCGCCCGCTCCGCGGCGATGGCGTCATCGACGAGTGCCTTAGGCCCGGACTGCTCTGTCATCAAGGTGAATCCGAACTGCGTCATACATCTGCTGTACCCGGGTATGTGGTGACGGTAAACCGCGACGCCACTCGGGTGCAGCGAACGAAGTGATCGAGGAGCAAAATCATGGCCGACCGCACGGCAGCCGACGGTGCCGGTGTCATCTTCGATGTGGACGGAACCCTGCTCGACACGAACTACCTGCACGTCCTCGCATGGTCGGCAGCGTTCGGCGACAACGGTTTTCGCATCGAGACGGCCGACATCCACCGAGCGATCGGGCTCCCGAGCGATTCCCTGGTCGAGCGGCTCGTCCAGGAGCAGCGCCCCGACCTCATGGAGGCGCACTCCGATCACTTTGACCGGCTGCGCGAGCGCTACGGGGTGCATGCGGTGACCGGTGCGGGTGACCTGCTGCGCCGGTGTGCAGCGAGCGGCTGGACCGTCGTGCTCTCGACCAGTGCCGACAAGGATGACCTCGACTGGATGCTGCCGCTGATCGGAGCCGACGACGTGATCGCGGGGACGACGACGTCCGGCGACGTGCCGCACGGCAAACCGCATCCGGACGCAATGGTCACCGCGATGGACGCACACGGCCTTGCAGCAGAGCGGACGCTCGCCGTCGGCGACTCGGTGTGGGACATGCGCTCGGCGCGCCGAGCCGGGATCGACTGCGTGGGCCTGACAGCCGGGGGCATCAGCGGCCCGGAACTGCAAGACGCCGGCGCAGCCGAAGTCCACGACGACCCGGCAGCCCTGCTTGGTCGTTTCCGGTTGTCGCTGTTGGGAGTTCGCGCGCCACAGACGCAGCGCTGATTTGATCGCAGCAGCTGTGGGTAGGACAGGACTCCCACAATTGACTCGCACTGGAGGCGCCATGACAGACATGTACGACTCACAAGGACGCACCGGCCATCCGGCCGCACAGGTGCCACTCTCGGGCGACCTCGTCGCCCGGCTCGGCGAGTCCGCAGGCGACTACGCCCGCGCGCTCTGGGCTGTTGCCCAGGACGGCGACGCCGACGCCGACGGTATGGCGGGAGCCATCCGCCGGGTCAACGAGCGGTTCGGCGTCGACGGCCCCGACATGGTGGTCGACCGGATGCAGGAGATCTTCCGTAACTCGGGAGGGTTCCTGACGATCATCAGCGAGGACCGGGTGCTGGCCGGGGCGCTGTCGGACGACGACGATGCGACGGAGCCGCCCCACGCCCCGAACGCCGCGCACGAGTCGACCGACACGGCCGGCTGAGCGGCAGGCGTATTGGGGCAAATTCATTCAGCGGTCAGCGGCGTCGCGATGCCCGGCCATCTTCGCGTCCGTATGACCCCACGGCTTTCTCGATCGTGACCGCCGACCTGAGTCGCGCCACTCACTCAAATCAGGCACGTTCGGACACATCGTCGCAGGTCAGCGCCCTCGGCGTCCCGCAAATGACCTGCCTCGTCCACAATTCACTGACTCAGATCATCTCAGATCGCGCAAGCGGATGACCTGCGACGATGCTGGTGCCGATGCGTGGCAAAGCCGACACCACGGCGCCCTGCAACTTCAGAGAGGCACCCCGGTGACACGACTCAGGAGCCGACACCGGTCCAGTGAGTGTTGACCGGTCGTCGAGTCGCGTGCCGTCCACGGCTCGGCTCCTCACCCGGCCCTTCGCGCCGAGAGGGTCGTAGATGTCCTGAAAAGCCCAAACTTACGTGCAGTTCGCGACAGCTACTACCCCTCTCGATACGGCAGGAGACCATGCCTTCCGCTATTTCCCTGACGGGGACACCGACGTCACGGGGGTCCACACCTGTACGAGAATTGTGTCGCCTGTCGTTGCGTCTGCAACGACAGTTCCCGTGCAAGTCGTCGTCTGCGTGTCGCCGGGGGCTGTCGTGCCGGCACCACCAACTGTCGGCGGGCAAGGCCCGGTGTCCTGGCTGAAGACGTAGGCGGCAACACCCGTGGGTGACACAGACGGCGCCCCTGCCCCCGGCGCCGTCGCGATCGCCAGCGCGTGATAGACCCCGGAGCGCACCAGAAGGGTCGGAGAGTCCGCGACCCATGGGGCAGCTGCACCGTCCTTGGCGGTCACGTGCGCTCGGACCGCTTCCGCCGTCATCGGGAACTTTGTATCGGCTGTAGCCGGCTCAAGAGTCCCACCGCCATGATCAGGAAATGCCTGCTCCGCCTTGGACACGGCGACCACCGTCAACGAGCCGGTGCTCGACGTTGTCGAGATGTCGGTCGCAGAGGCCTTCGGCGTGGATGTCGTATTGGACCCGCACCCGGAAACCAGGGCAACGAGCACTGCGCCACCCAGGAGGATTGCCGGTCTTGCGTGTATGACCCGGACCATGATGTCTCCTCACATCGTGCATTGCCATGCCGTATTCCAACTGGCCATTTGACGTAGCGATCAGGCTGGATTTGTCCACGTTCTTATGTGGTCACATCCCGACGCATTCGTGTAGTACTTATTCGGTGACGGCAGATTGTACGAATACTTATTCAAGTAGCAGGGGATTGCGACGCCATGGCCGTCAGAAACGCGATAAATACCCAATGCCGTGAAGTTTGTCGGAGAACTCGCGCTACCCGGAACGTTGTTTGGCCCGCTATCATCCACCTCACCGAAGAAAGTTGGCTGGAAACTCCACCCTAAAGTCCAGGGGTCATAGGGCATGTAATAGCCTAACTGTTTCGAGCCCTGGAAGGCCGCCATCTGAATGCCATGCCCAGGAGTCGGCTAAGGTCCGGATGGACCGGCGTAGAAGACTCGGGCCGTGATCTTCGTGCCAAGAGTAAGGCAAGAGCCGAGGGTTCTTTGAAAACTGAAGCCGATGTTGTATTCAGCATAAAGCCGCATGCATGACTCGCGGTTATCATACATGTATCCGGCTTGTGCGTAGTGATTTACAACTCCGGCGTCTTGTATCATGACCCACGCAGTCGAAAATGTGTATGGGTACGTGAGATTTGAGCATACGTTCCCGCTTCTGACCTCAGAATACCCTGATACGCCTTCAGGCGTATCAGCCCAGGAATTCGGCGATCTGCTATAGCCGGTGTATCCCACCTGGGCATTCGTTTGACTGCCACACGTTGAGGCCAACGCTGACTGACTGTTCACAATAGATTGGACAGCACGAAGGCGAGCGCCAAGACTGATGCGAAGATGATTCTAGCGTGGCGAGAACGCCAGCCAATGATCGTATTCTCTAAGTTCACAGAGTTACCCCTGCCGATGGGTCCCTAGGGGTGACGGTTTCCTCCGCTAGGGAACTGCGGAACTGACGTTAGACCTGACCAACGAACCAGTCAAGACTTCCAGCGCGGGATTTGGGTGGCGGTTCTGCCTGAATCATTGACCCCTGCGTGCGCTCGCCTCAACGGGCAGGGTGGACATCGTCTCCTTCCGGTACTCTCCGACACCTCACTTCGGTGCGACTGGCCAGCCCCGGCACTTCGGGCTGCAGGTGAACCGGACTTGGTGGACGAGGTCGTCAACACGAAAGCGGCTGCTGATTGACGTCTTTGTTCACTTGGCTGCTCCCGGCGCCGAGCTTAGTCGCTGGGTGTGGTGATGTAGGTGCGGCCGGTGGGGCTGGTCCAGGTGCAGACGCCCAGGGGTGTCATGGTGACGGTCCAGCCGTGGGCTTGTTTGGTGCGGTGATGGTAGCGGCATAGGCAGTGAAGATTCCATGCGGCGGTGGGTCCGAACGGCCAGGCCCGGACGTGGTCCAGGTCGCAGCGGACTGCGGGGCGGGTGCAGCCGGGGAAGCGGCAATGAGAATCCCGGGCGCGCACGAACGCGGCAAGTTTCGGACTCGGCCGGTACCGGGTTTGGCAGGTTTCGACGGTCACTCCGGTGTCGGCGTCGATCAGGGCACGGGTGATCGTCATCCCGAACGATCGGGTCATGGCTTCGACCACGGAGGCGCGGATGGTGCCGACGCCGGGGATGATCGCATCCCCCACGCGAGCCGTCACGGGTGCCGAATCTGGTTGCGGTTGCTCGTTGTCCGGTGCCGCATCGTCTACCGGTGGCGCCAGCCACGGCGGCGGCCTGCCTGGTGGGTCCTGGCGGTAGGGCGGCGCATGGGAGTCATCGTCGAGCTCGCCGTCGGCGTAATCGTCCGGATCGGGCGGGTACAAGGTTTTGAGGAGTTGGTTGAACTCGGTGTCGACCTGCGCCTGCGACTTCAGCCGCGTTGACGATACGGGCCCGGTGGGTGGTGCGCCAGGTGGCACGTCCGGTATGCCGGTCAGCCCGTTGATCGGGTGCGCGAACCCGGCAGGCCACCCCGCCGTCCCTGCTGCGGCACCTGCCGCTGTGCCAGTGTGCACGGGGATCTGCACGACCAGCTGGGTGGTGACGGTGGCGTTGTCCAGGATCAGGTCGGCGAACGCGTCGGCCCGGCATTCGGCCAGTGTCTTCCCGGTGGTGGTGTCCTTGTGCAGGTCACTCGCCAGCTCGTTCACTGCCGCCATCACCCGTGCCGCGGTCGCCGCATCCAGGATCGCGTGCAGGTGGGACAGGCCGGGCTCGTCGTCCGGGTGGACGAATACCCCGACCCGGTCACGGCGCCGGGCGGCCGCCGCCTTCCCGGCTGACACCGGGCTGATCGCGGCCAGGATCCGGCCGGTGCGGCGGCGCAGCTGCCCCACCGATTGCCGGCCGATCAGGGCGACACCCGCCTGCTCGGCGACCGCGGCTTCTTCCGTGCTGGTGCCGGCCGGGTCCGCGTCACCGAGCAGCGCGGCCTCGACCTGCCGCGCCATATCCAGTGTGACGGGGGTGCCGTCCCCGGCCCGGGAACGGACCACCTGCCCCAACGCGCGGTGGATCGTGGCCAGCTTGCCCGGCTCGACCTCGCCGGCGCCGACATGGGTGAACAGTCTGGGGGTGCGGGTCATCGCGTCCACCGCTTCACTGATCCGGTCGACCGCGTGCCCGGACGTCCAGCCCAGCAACGGGCCGACCTCGCACCCGATGAACTCGTCCTGGTGGGTGCCGACAGCGTGCCGCACCGTGTGCTCACGAAAACCGGACGGTGCGCTGCGATCCGGGAACCGAACCTCCTCGATCGCCGCGACTTGCGCCAGCCGCGCCGACTGCACTGCCCACGCCGTGTTCAGCACCCGTTGTGTGGCGAGGACCTGCTCCAGCAGGTCCTCCTTGGCCAAGGTGATCGAGTCGATCCGGGTGTCCTCGAATGCCGAGGCCAGCAGCTCGAACGCGGCCTGGATTTTCGCACCTGCAGACCCGGGCGCACCCTCACCGGGTGTGCGGTCTGCTGTGGCGTCCTCCATGACCTAATACTACAGGTGTTCGAGTTATATGTCGAGTGCTTAAGCGCATCAACTCACAGTATTTTCACCGGATTTCGCGACACCAACACTGGCGAACGCGCCGCACGCGCGAGGTTGCATGTCGATACGTGGTCACCCCGATACACGCTCCTCGGCCACTCATCACCCAGGTCCGTGCTTCCCGACCCTTGCCGCGCCGGAAGGTCGCGTCGTGCACGCCGTCCCAGTCGGGAACTGACCGCCGAACGACGGCCACGTGACCCCGTGAGCACCCGCGCGCCGTGACAAAAACGGCGCCTGATCCGCGTTCCCGCAGGTCAGGCGCCATTGTGCTGCTGTGGATGTGAAGGGACTCGAACCCCTGACCTCTCGCGTGTGAAGCGAACGCTCTAACCAGCTGAGCTACACATCCGGGTGCGGCGGCGGCCCCGTCAAACGGACCGTGCTGCGAGCGCCAACATTAGCCGACGACGACGGCACACACCAATCCGCGGTCCAGTCCTCCTGGGCGGCGCTGCGCCTGTCCCCGAACACCCCCCGGGTGCTGCGGTTTTCACCCCGAACACGATTCACTCGGCAGATCACCGGGTACGGCTCTGGAAGAGATCTGGCTGAGGAGTGCGCGACATGGCTCTGACACCGCGTGAGGAACGTGAGATACAACAGATCGAGGACTCGCTGCTGAGCAGCGATCCGGGATTCGCTCAGCGGATGAATCAGGCTCTGCACCCACGCCGACGCCTCGTTGCCGCAGCCATCTGCTTCCTGTTCGTCGCAGTGGCGGTCGGGATTTCGCTGCCTTCGGCGCTGGCCGGCTACGCCGTGTGCACAGCCGCGGCCACGTTCCTGGCCGGCTGGTGTCTGGGCCGGACCGGGCCGGCTGGTGTCCGCGCCGGGCCGCTGTGCCCCTGGCGGCTGCGCGGGCAGATCCGGAGCATCGTGCACCGGCGGAGATGACAGTCGAATGCCGCCCGACAGCCCATCTCGGCCGGGCGAACGAGCGCCGCACCGGCCGAGATGATCGCGGTTCAGTCCTCGAGGTACTCGTGCGCGTCCTCGGCCTTGTCCTTGGCGGACGCTTTCGCCTGGTCGGCCTTTCCCTCGAACTTCTTCGAGTCGTCGCCGCTGATGTCGCCGGCGGCTTCCTTCGCCTTGCCGGCCGCGTCCTCCACCTTGTGCTTCGCCTTGTCGAACAGTCCCATGGGGATCTCCCTCATCTTTGCAGTGGTGCCCGAGCCGCATCACGCGCCCCGGGCCAGGTGCTCGACCTATACCCGTTCGTATGGCGCCCAACCACCTCGTCGTGAGGTGTCGCTCGTGACGGGACACCTCTCTGGTGACCACGACCTGATCGTCGGCAGGTCACGCGCGCCCGGCCGGCGTCGTTGCCGCGGTGCCTGCGCGCAATCGCCGGATCTGCTCCATGACGATCCGTTCCTCCTCGATGACTTGTTGCAGCGCCGGATTGACCGCGATAGCCGCCTCGTCCGGAGCCGCCGCAGACACCGCCCGGGCGGCGTCCTCGAGCGCGGCCAACCGGATGCTGAGGGAACGCAGGTCGTCGGTCATCGGGCAATTCCTCCGGTCCGGCCTTCCAGCCATCCCCGGGCCCGGCGGACCATCCCGGAGAAGTCCTGGTACTCCACCAGCCGGTCCTCCTGCACCGCGCGAGCCACGGCGCCGACGGCCTCCCCGATCTTCCGGCGCTCGGACTCGTCCAGATCGTCGATGAGCGGCAGCTCGGACATTTCCTCCGCCTCTGCATGCTGCGTGACCGCCTCCTCGAGCAGTGCGAGCTGCATACCGTGCTCGTAACTGCCCGGCTCGAATTCCTGGAGCCGCTCGGCCAATTGGACCGCTTGCTCTTCTTCCGCCATCCGATCGTCACCGATGCCGACCTCGCCGCCGCCGGCCCGGGCGAGCGCAGGATGGACTGTCAGTTGTTCTGCAGCCTCGTGCATCGCCAGCAGTTGCAACAGTCGTCGCGTCGTATGGCGCTGCCGCTGCCCTGCACTGCCCTTGGCTTCCTGGAATGCCATCCGGATCATGCCGTGCTGGGCGGTGATGGCAGTGCCGATCTCCGTCGCGGTCGGGATGTGACTGCTGTTCGTCTGCTCCTGAGCCATGTCGATGCCATACCCATTCGCGCGGCGATCACACCGCGTGTGACGGGCCGAACGTTGCCCGGCCGAAGTCACAGGCCGGGCACGTGACCGAGCCAGTTTTTCACCGCGCCGGGCAGGAACCCCGGCACTCCGCTGACCAGGAACACCAGCCAGAAGCAGACCGCGACGAGCACCACGATGCCGAGGGTCACCAGGCCGCGGACGAACCAGCCTTGCCGGCCCATCCACTCGGTCCACAGGCGCACCTTGTCCCGCGCGAAGTGCAAAAGCCTTCGGGCCCACGTAAATTCGGTCGCCCAGATGCCGATCCCGACGAAGATGACGACCCAGCCCGGGCCTGGCAGCGGCAGCATGACGATGCCGATGACCACCACGACCAGACCGATCGCACCGACGACGATGCGGTAGGCGAGGTGCGTCGTCGGGTTCCGCCGGACCCAGGCCCGCCAGGCGAAACGGTCGGTGTCGGCCTGCTCGATCCGGTCCTGCGGCATCGTGCCCCTCCGGCGGCCCTCAGTCGCGACCCGCGGCAGAAGCGGCAGTGAACGCGGCGACAGCAGCGGCCGTGACCGGCCCCGGCGCCGCCAGCTCCCGATCACCGACAGCGTGCACTGCCTGCACGTCACGGGTCGAGGAGGTGAGGAAAACCTCGTCGGCAGAGTCGAGTACGTCGATCGGCAGCACCTCTTCGCGAATCGGGATGCCGGCTTCGCGACCCCACTCGATCGTCAGTGCCCGGGTAATGCCAGCGAGCGGCCCGCACTCCAGCTTCGGGGTGAGCAGCTCGCCGCCGACGACCACGAAGATGTTGGAGCCGGTGCCCTCGCACAGCTCACCGCGGGTGTTGGCGAAGATCGCCTCCGTGCCACCCTGCTCGTGCGCGGCCGCCAGCGCGACGACGTTCTCGGCATACGACGTGGTCTTCAGCCCGGCAACCGCGCTGCGCTCGTTGCGGGTCCACGGGACGACGACGATCTTCGTGGTGGGCTCGGGGCGCGCCACCGGCATCGCGGCGACGATGTAGGTCAGCGGGCTGTCGATGCGGTCCGAACCGAGCGGCCCCTCGCCCGCGGTGACCGTGTAACGCAGCCGGCCGAAGTCGATCGGTTCCGCCAGCACGGCGTCGAACCCTTCCTGCAACCGGCCGCGATCGGCCGCCGGCAAGCCCAGCCCACGCAGCGAACGATCCAGCCGGTCGTTGTGCCGGCCGATCGCGAACGGCCGGCCGTCCACGATCTTGGCGGTCTCGAAAACGCCGTCACCGACGGTGATTCCGTGATCCAGCGCCCGCACACTCGGCTTCTCGTCAACCAGTTCGCCGTCGACCCACACCCGCACGTTCATCTCTCCAACCTCCGCATAGCTCGCTCACTGCCCACCCCTTGCGCATCGAGTGGTACGGCCATCCTTTCATCCGCGTGGGCCGTATGCCGAAGGCGTTCCGTGGACAGCCCGCCACCTCGCGCCCGCCTGATGAAACAATCGTCCGCATGCCGAGCCCGCTCCCCCACGACCCGATCGCCGAGGCGCGCCGCCAGTGGACCGCACACGGCTGGGGTGAGTATGCCGACGGGATGGCTGCCATCACCTCGGTCATTCGCGCCCAGCAGATCTTCCTCGCCCGCGCCGAGGACGTGCTGAAACCGCTCGGGCTGACGTTCGCCCGCTACGAACTGCTGACGCTGCTGCACTTCACCCGCAGCGGCGCACTGCCGATGGCGAAGGCGAGCGCCCGCCTGCAGGTGCACCCGACCAGCGTCACCAATGCCGTCGACCGGCTGGAGAAGGTCGGCCTGGTGCGCCGGGTGCCGCACCCGTCCGATCGCCGGACGACGCTCATCGAGATCACCGCCGACGGTCACGGCCTCGCGCTGACCGCCACCGAGCAGCTCAACACGACGCTCTTCAGCGATCCCGGGCTGGCCTCCGACGACCTCGCGCCGTTGCTGCGCATCCTGGCCCGGCTGCGCCAGGAAGCCGGGGACTTCGACCAGCCGGCGCAGTGGTGACTTGCGCCGGTGCTATGAGCCGGTGAACTCCGCCGGCCGCTTCTCGATGAACGCGGCCATCCCTTCCTTCTGATCGTCAGTCGCGAATGCCGCATGGAACGAACGCCGTTCGAGCCGAATGCCCTCCGCGAGCGTCGTCTCGAACGCCGCGTTGACGGCGTCCTTGGCGAGCATCGCGATGGGCAGCGACATGCTCGCGATCCGCTCGGCGATCTCCCGGGCGGTGCTGAGCAGGTCTTCCAGTGGCACCACCCGCGACACGAGTCCCGAGCGCTCCGCCTCGTCGGCACCGATCTGCCGTCCGGTGAGCACCAGGTCCATCGCCTTCGCCTTGCCGATCGCGCGGGTGAGCCGCTGCGAACCGCCCATGCCGGGTATGACGCCCAGCGTGATCTCCGGCTGGCCGAATTTCGCGTTGTCCGCCGCGATCAGCAGGTCGCACAACATCGCCAGCTCGCAACCGCCGCCCAGCGCATAGCCCGCCACCGCGCCGATGACGGGAGTGCGGACCCGGGCGAGTCGCTCCCAGGCGCCGAAGAGGTCGCCGCCATACGCCTGTGCGAACGTCTGCTGCGCCATCTCCTTGATGTCCGCGCCCGCCGCGAAGGCCCGGTCGGAGCCGGTGAGCACGATCGCGCCAATGCGTGGGTCGCGGTCGAGTTCCTCGGCAGCCGCGAGCACCTCGATCATCATCTCGGAGTTCAGCGCGTTCAGCGCCTGCGGGCGGTTGAGAGTAATGGTCGCGGTGCGCCCGGTGCGCGTCACCACGATGGTCTGGAAATCAGTCACGTGCTACTCCTCGAGGACGACTACTGCAGGGAAGCTCACCGGCTACGGGCGACCAGCCGCCACGCCGCCGGCAGCAGGGCGCCGGCCAGCGCCAGTTTGATCAGGTCACCGGCGAGGAACGGCCGGACGCCGAGGTCGAATGCGCGAGCCGGGCCGACGCCCAGGTCGATCGCCAGCCAGCCGGCACCGACCGCATAGATCACGGCGCTGCCCACGAACATCGCCAGCACGGAGCTGAACAGCGCTTTGTCCCAGCCTTTTTCAGCTGCAGCACCAACGATGGCCGCCGCGATCAGCATGCCGGCCAGATAGCCGCCGGTCGCCGAGAACAGGACGGACGTGCCGTGCGCGCCATCGGCGAAGATCGGCACGCCGAGCATGCCGACACCGATGTATGCCGCAATGGTTGCCGCGGATCGCACCGCGCCATACGCGCCGCCGACGAGCAGCGCGGCGAACGTCTGCCCGGTGATCGGCACGGGGGTGAACGGCAATGGGATCACCACCTGGGCGCACAGCGCGACGAAGAGCACGCCGGTCGCGACGAGCGCGGCCTCGCGCCATACAGCGGGGACCCGGACGAGAGTCGGCGCCAGGGTGTTGGTGGACATGGCAGCTCCTTGCTGGTGAGGTGGTGTGTCAGTCGGATCCGGTGGAAGCGGACTCAGCGGGTGTAACCACGAAAAGGCTTGCCCCCAGGGCGACTTGGTCACCGGAGTGCGCACCGACGCGGGTGACGGTGCCGTCGTGCGGGGCCTTCAAGGTCAGCTCCATCTTCATCGCTTCCATGGCACCGAGCACGTCGCCCGCACTGACCCGCGCCCCCTCGGAGACGCGGACATCGAGCACGGTGCCGGGCATCGGAGCGACGACCGTACCGTCACTCGCCGCCGCGATGCCACCGGAAGCGCGGTCCGGTGAGACGAGCACGAACCGCTGGCCGTGCCAGATCGCCTCCGCACCGCGTCGCGCCGGCCGGACGAAAACCGTCTGCCGGCCGGCGTTTTCGAGATCAAGATCCAGCCGGGCGATGCCGTCGGCGCCGACCGACTCGTCACCGAGCACGCGCACCGCCTCGCCGTCGACGCGGTGCAGCATAGGCTCGACGAGCACCGGCCGGTCCAGGTGGACGCGCACCGGCGCCGGCTCCCCGGCGATGCGGAACCCGTCAGCAACGAACGGTGTGCCGCCGTCCGGATCGCGGGTGGCCAGCCGCCAGGCCACGGCGGCCCTCGCGGAAGCTGCGTCCGGGGCAGCAACCTCGTGGTGGTCCAGCCATGCCGTGTCGATGGTTGCGTTGCGGAACTCGTCGGTTGCCAGCAGCGCCCGCAGGAAACCGGTGTTGGTGGTGAGCCCGCAGATCGCGGTGGCATCGAGTGCGGCGATCAGCCCCTGTCGCGCGGCCTCGCGGTCGGCCGCGTGCACGATCACCTTGCCCAGCATCGGGTCGTATGACGTGCTCACCTCCTGCCCGGACTCCAGCGCCTGGTCCACACGCGCGAGCGTGTCCGGCCAGCGGACTGCGGTGGCGGTGCCCGCCTGGGGCAGGAAGCCGCCGAACGCGTCCTCGGCGTAGACGCGGGCCTCGATCGCGTGACCCGTGCTGCTCACCTGTTCCTGCGCCAGCGGCAGCGGCTGGCCGTCGGCGACCAGCAGTTGCAGCTCGACGAGATCGAGTCCGGTGATCGCCTCGGTGACGGGGTGCTCCACCTGCAGGCGGGTGTTCATCTCCAGGAAGTAGAACTCGTTCGTCGCCGAGTCCAATAGGAACTCCACCGTGCCGGCACCGGCATACCCCGCCTGACGGGTGAGATCGACTGCGGCGGAACACAATCGCTCTCGCAGGTCGTCGTCGATCGTCGGCGCCGGAGCCTCCTCGAGCACCTTCTGGTGCCGCCGCTGGCTGGAGCAGTCCCGCTCCCACAGGTGCAGCGCGGTGCCGTGCGTGTCGGCCATCACCTGCACCTCCAGGTGGCGACCGGACTCGACATACTTCTCCAGCAACAGCACGTCGTCGCCGAACGCGTGCGCCGACTCGCGCCGTGCCGCAGCGATCGCCTCGGCGAAGTCGTCGGCCGACTGCACCACGCGCATGCCCTTGCCACCACCACCGGCTGCCGCCTTGACCAGGATCGGGTAGGCGAAGGTGTGCGGATCGTCGTCGAAGGAGTATGACGGCACGACCGGCACCCCGGCTGCGACCGCGACTTCACGGGCGACGTCCTTGCGGCCCATCAGCTCCATGACCTCGGGGCTCGGGCCGGCGAGCACGACCCCGGCGTCGCGCAGCGCGGCCGCGAAACCCGAGCGCTCGGAAAGGAATCCGTATCCGGGATGCACGACATCGGCGCCCGAGGAGAGCGCTGCTGCGACGACCGCGTCGATGTCGAGGTAGCTCGGCACCCAGACCGCGTCATCCGCCGCGCGCACGTGCGGCGCCGTCACGTCCAGATCGGTGTAGAGGGCGATCGTGCGCAACCCGAGACGGCGGGCGGTGCGGAAGACGCGCAGCGCGATCTCGCCGCGATTGGCGACCAGGACGGACCGGATGGAAAGCGTGCTGGACAAGGTCATCACATCCTGAAGATGCCGTAGTGGGGAGCAGGCACAGGCGAATTCGCCGCAGTCGCCAGCGCCATGCCCAGCACCCGCCGGGTGTCGAGCGGGTCGATGATCCCGTCGTCCCACAGGCGGGCAGTGGAGTAGTAGGCCGAGCCCTGGTTCTCGTACTGGGCGCGGATCGGCGCCTTGAACGCCTCCACCTCCTCCTCGGAGCCCAGGTCACTGCGCACCGTGGCGAGCACGGACGCAGCCTGTTCACCACCCATCACCGAGATGCGCGCGTTCGGCCACATCCACAGGAACCGCGGGTCGTAGGCCCGTCCACACATGCCGTAGTTGCCCGCGCCGAAGGACCCACCGATCACGACGGTGAACTTCGGCACGACCGAGCAGGCAACCGCAGTGACCAGCTTCGCACCGTCCTTCGCGATGCCGCGGTTCTCGTACTCCCGGCCCACCATGAAGCCGGTGATGTTCTGCAGGAAGAGCAACGGGATGCCGCGCTGGTTGCACAGCTCGATGAAATGCGCTCCCTTCAGGGCGGATTCACTGAAGAGGATGCCGTTGTTGGCGACGATGCCGATCGGGTAACCGTGGATGCGGGCGAAGCCCGTGACCAGCGTCTCGCCATACAGCTGCTTGAACTCCTGGAAGCGCGACCCGTCGACCAGCCGGCGGATCACCTCGCGCACGTCGTATGGCGTGCGCGAGTCGACCGGCACCACGTCGTAGAGGCCTGCCGGGTCCTCGGCCGGCTCCTCGACCGCGGTCGGGGTCAGCGAGCCCGCTCCCGGTCGCTCGAAGGTGTCCACGATCGAACGCAGGATCTCCAGTGCGTGATCGTCGTCCTGCGCCAGGTGGTCGGCGACTCCCGACTTGCGGGCATGCACGTCTCCCCCGCCGAGGTCCTCGGCGCTGACGACCTCACCGGTCGCGGCCTTCACCAGCGGCGGCCCACCGAGGAAGATCGTGCCTTCGTTCGCGACGATGACCGTCTCGTCGGACATGGCGGGCACGTAGGCGCCGCCTGCCGTGCACGAGCCCATCACGGCGGCGATCTGCGGGATGCCCTGCGCGGAGAGATTGGCCTGGTTGAAGAAGATTCGACCGAAATGGTCCCGGTCGGGGAAGACCTCGTCCTGCAGTGGCAGGAACGCGCCGCCGCTGTCGACCAGCGCGATGCACGGCAGGCGGTTCTGCGCGGCGATGGTCTGCGCGCGCAGGTGCTTCTTGACCGTCATCGGGTAATAGGTGCCGCCCTTGACCGTGGCGTCGTTGGCGATGACCATCACCTCGCGCCCGGCGACCAGCCCGATGCCGGTGACCAGTCCCGCGCCCGGCACGGTCCACGGGTCGTCGCGACCGGCCGCGCCATACAGGCCGTATGCCGCCAGTGGGCTGAGCTCCAGGAACGGGCTGCCCGGGTCGAGCAGCCGGTCGACCCGGTCGCGGACGAGCAGCTTTCCCCGGCCGGTGTGCTTCTGGCGGGCTGACTCACTGCCGCCCTGGCGGACCCGCGCGAGTCGCTCGCGGAGCTCGGCGGTGAGTTCTCGTAGCTCGCTCATCGGCCGGATGCCTCCTTCGTGACCACACCGGTCATCGCCGCCAGCCGGATCACCCGCTCGGCCTGCTTGTAGATGGGGCCGTCGACCATTCGCCCCTCGAAAGTGGTCACGCCACGATCATCTCCTACGTGGGTGAAAAGTCTTTGCGCCCAGTCGATTTGCGCCGCGGTGGGTGCGTAGGAAGCCCGGATCACCGCGATCTGACTCGGGTGGATCGCGACCGTCCCGTCGAATCCGCTGGCCACCGCGTCCGCACACTCCGCCCGCAGACCATCCGCGTCGGGGATGTCCATGTGCACCGCGTCGAGGGCGAACAGTCCGGCCGACTTGGTGGCGACGAGTGTCCGGACACGGGCGAACCTGGCCAGGTCTCGATAGCCACCGTCGGGAAATCGGCTGGTGGTGCCGCCCAGGCTCGCGACCAGGTCGTCGGCGCCCCACATCATGCCGACCAGGTTTTCGGCCTCGGTCAGCTCGCCGACCTTCTCCAGGCCGCGGGCCGTCTCGACCAATGCGACGACCTCGCCCGGCACCACGCGAACCTGCGCCGGGTCCTCGGTCTTGGCGAGCATGACGCGTGGGATCGACAACTCGTCCACCAGGCGGAGGTCGGCGCCGTGCTCGACACTGCCGAAACCGTTGATGCGCACCACTGTTCGCTCGCTGTCAAGCGTTCCATCGCCGACCAGGGCGCGCAGTGCGTCGCGTGCGCCGGCCTTCCGCTCCGGCGCGACGGCGTCCTCCAGGTCGAGGATCACCACGTCGGCCGCGGCGAGCGCCTTGGGATAGCGATCCGGCCGATCGGCCGGGCAGAAGAGCCAGGCAGGCCCGGGCTGCCAGGACTTAGCCACGCGCTGCCATCCGGACCAGGGTGTCCCGTGACGCCACCGCGACGACGTCGCCGTGCTGGTTGCGTGCGGTGTGCTGCATGCTCACGATCCCTTCACCCGGACGGCTGGACGAGGGCCGCTTGGCGGTGATGAGCGTCTCGGCATACATGGTGTCGCCGTGTCGCACCGGCGCGGGGAACTTCACCTCGCTGAAGCCGAGGTTGGCCACGATCGTCCCCTGGGTGAGCTGGGCGACCGAGAGCCCGACGAGCGTCGACAGCGTGAACATCGAGTTGACCAGCCGCTCGTGGAAGGGCGGCTGCTGGCCGCTCTCGTGTGCGTCCAGATGCAACGGCTGGGTGTTCATGGTGAGGGTGGTGAAGAAGACGTTGTCGGCTTCGGTCACGGTGCGGCCGGGTCGGTGCTCGTAGATCGTGCCGACCTCGAACTCCTCGAACCACAGTCCGCGCTGCACGACCCGTCGCGGCTCCTGCGCCGCTCCGCTCGACTCACTCATCAACGACTCCTTGCCACGGATAGCTGCCCGAAGACAGCGCGAGTTAATGTTCGTTAACCTCACCAGAAAGTTAGCAATCATTAACCTTGCTGTCTACAGTGGACGGCATGCGCACCTCCGCGGCGGTCACCGCGCGGCCGAAACCCCGCCGGCAGCAGATCATCGACGTCGCCGCCGACCTCTTCGCCGAGCGCGGCTACCACGGCGTCTCCATTGCCGATCTCGGCACCGCGCTGGGGCTGTCCGGTCCGGCCCTCTACAAGCACTTCGCCAGCAAGGACGCGCTGCTCGCCGAGATGCTCGTGGGCATCAGCCAGCGGTTGTATGACGAGGGCGAGCGACGTTACGCGGCGACCGTCGACCAGGGCCCGGATGCCACCCTGGCCGCCCTGATCGACTGGCACATCGAGTTCGCGCTCAGCTACCCGGCACTGATCACCGTGCAGTTCCGCGACCTGGCCAGCCTGAGCGAGGCCGACCGGCGCATGGTGCGCCGGCTGCAGCGCAGCTACGTCGAGCGCTGGGTCGGTGTCATCGTCTCGGCTGTTCCGACCGACGAGGTCCACGCCCGCGCCGCCGCCCACGGCGTCTTCGCGCTGCTCAACTCCACACCGCACAGCGCCCGGCTCGGGCGCGCGGAAATGACGGCCCTGTTGCACCGGATGGCCCGCGCGGCGATTGCCGCCGCGGCACCAGTCACCGACATGCGTCCATTCGCCGACCGGAGCACTTAACCCTCGACCGGGGTACATCCAGGACCGAGAGAGCGCAGTCGTTCTACCCCGCTCGGTGAGTAGTACCCCGCTCGGCGGATGGGTGCTCAGGATTGCGCGGGGCGCACCAGCCGCTCGTCCGGCACGACGGCCACCCCGACGATCTCGATCAGCGCTTCCGGCTGCCACAGGCCCGTGGTGCCGATGCCGGCCATGGCGGGGTAGGTCGGACCGGCCAGCTCGCGCCATACGGCGCCGATCTCGCCGCTATGCGCCTGGTAGTCGGGGATGTCGGTCAGGTAGATGGTGACGCTGACGAGGTCCTCCGGAACGCCACCCGCAGCGCGCAGTGTGGTCAGGACGTTGCCGAATGCCTGGCGGAACTGCTCGACGATGCCACCGGGGACGATCCGCAGCTGGGCATCGAGCGCGGTCTGGCCGCCCAGGTAGAGCGTGTTGCCGGACAGCGTGCCGTGCGAGTAGCCGCTGGGCGGCGGCAACTCTGCCGGATTCACCGGGATGGGTGTCACGTCGGTCGTCATCACATTTCCTTCGGCCCGGGGTTGCGTTGCGTTCAGCATATGGAGCTATTGACAGCATCGCAACGATCGTGAGAAGACTGATATACCAAACCAAGCGAAGGGCGATGCACCATGCGACTTGCGACCATGGTCGAAGCCGACCGCAGCATCCGCGCGGCGGCCGACACCGGAGACGGCTGGCGAGCACTACCCGCCACCGACCTGTCCGGGTGGTTCGCATCGGGTGCCCGCCTCGAACCCGGTGAGTTGTTGAACGACGCCGAGCCGACCCTGCCACTGCCCCGCCCGCACAAGGTCATCTGCTGCGGCCTCAACTACGGCGATCACATTCTGGAGATGGGTCGTGAGCTGCCCTCGTATCCAACTCTTTTCGCCAAGTTCGCGGACACCCTGACCGGACCCATCGACGACATCGTCCTTCCTCGCGGGCTGCAAGTCGACTGGGAGGCGGAGCTGGCCGTCGTGGTCGGCGCCGAGTTGCGTCGCGCCACCGCGGACGAGGCGCGGGCAGGGATCGCCGGTTACACGGTGGCGAACGACATCTCGGTGCGCGATTGGCAGAACCGCACGCTGCAGTGGCTCCAGGGAAAGGCGTGGGATGCCAGCACGCCGGTCGGGCCGGTCGTCGTCAGCCCGGATGCGGTGGATCCTGCCGCCGGGGTCGACGTCGTCTGCCGCATCAATGGCGTCGAGCGGCAGCGCGGCGACACCAGCCGCCTCGTCTTCGACAGCGCGGCCCTGCTCGCCTACGTCTCGGCTTTTACCGTGCTGCGGCCGGGCGATCTGGTCCTCACCGGCACACCGGGCGGAGTCGGCCAAGGGCTGCGTCCGCCCACCTTCCTCACTGATGGAGACGTGCTCGAGACCGAGATCACCGGCATCGGCCGCCTGCGCAACGTCATTCGCCTCACCGACTGAAAGGACGCCCATGGACCCGAATCCAGACAACTACGAGGACATCGACATGTCGATGTACCGCAACGAAGCCGGTCTCGTGGTGCCGTTCGTCACCCGCGCAGGACACGAGCCCGACTCCGGACTGACCGGTCAGTCCGATGGCGCGACAAGGGTTTCCGGCGTCAGCGTCCAGCACACGCCGGCGACCCGGATCTGGTTCGGCAAGGTCCACAACCTCGCCGGCTACCGGTCGGTGCCGCACCACCACGGGGAGGCCGAGACCGGCGGATACGTGCTCTCCGGGCGTGCCCGCATCTACTTCGGTGCGAAGTTCGAGGACTACATCGACATGTCCGAGGGTGACTGGGTGTTCGTCCCGCCGCACATGCCGCACGTCGAGTGCAACCTGGACCGCAACAATCCGCTGACCTGGATGACGACCCGCACACCCGAGAACATCGTGGTCAACCTGCCCCAAATCGAAGACGACGCCCTACGCGACTGGCTGAATCGCCCATGACAGACACCCCACGAAGTTCTCCCCCGCTGCCCTCCCCCGACACTTCGCGGTGGCCCCGATCCGCGGACGGGACCTCCGAGATCTTCACGCAGGCCGTCACGCTCACCGAGACCACGCCGGAGCACTTCGACCGCGCGTTCACCGCCGTCACGCAGCCGTGCCCGTGGCCGAAGGCGTATGGCGGGGACCTGGTCGCGCAGGCTGTCGTCGCGGCGATCCGCACCGTCGACGGCAAGCACCTGCATTCCACGCACTCCTACTTCATGAGGCCGGCCGAGATCGGTGCGGAAGTCCGCTATGAGGTGGAACTCCTGCGCGACGGACGCGGCTACTCCACTCGTCAGGTGCGCGGCTACCAGGGCGGCAAGCCGATCTTCGTATGCCTGACCGGCTTTGCCGCCGGTGAGCCGGGCGGGGAGCTCCAGTCGGAACTGCCTGCAGACATTAAAGATCCGGAGACGCTGCCGAGCTCTGCGACATACCTCTCCGGCCGATCCGGTGGCACGATGACCGAGCAGTCGCGTGGCTATTGGTCAGCCGGGCGCAGTTTCGATATCCGGCACGTTCCGGATCCGGTCTACCTGACCGTCGACGGTGAGCACGTCCCGCACCAGGCGGTGTGGGTGCGCCCGTTCGACGCGCTACGGGAGGTGCCCGGGCTCGACGACCGCCAGCGGGACACGGCGGCGCTCAGCTATGTGTGCGACTACACGATCCTCGAGCCGACCCTGCGCGCGCTCGGCTTGGCCTGGGCCGACGAGGGGCTGGTCACCGCGAGCCTGGACCACTCCATGTGGTTCCACCGCTCGGCGCCGGTCGAGGGCTGGCTGCTCTACGCCCAGGAGGCGATCTCGGCGAGCGACGGGCGCGGTCTCAACCTCGGCCGGTTCTTCACCCCCGACGGCACCCACCTGGCCACCGTGCTCCAGGAAGGCATGATCCGCAGCAGGACAGGAGCACCGCGATGACGGGCCTCGCGCCGACGGGTTACCAGGACACCTTCGCTCGAGACCACCTGCCGCCGCCCGAGCAATGGCCGGCGCTGGAGTTCACTACCGAGCTGCTGCAGTACCCGCAGCGGCTGAACGCGGCGACCGCGCTGCTCGACGTGCCGATCGCCAGGTTCGGCGCCGACCGCCCGGCGCTGCGGACCCCCGACGGCGAGGTCTGGAGCTACGGCGAGCTGCGGCAGCGCACCAACCAGATCGCCGGCTATCTCACCGACGAGCTCGGGCTGGTCACGGGCAACCGGGTCCTGCTGCGCTCCCCCAACAACCCGTGGACGGTGGCCGCGTGGCTCGCGGTGCTCAAGGCGGGCGGCATCGTGGTAACGACCATGGCCGCACTGCGCGCTCGCGAAGTGGCACCGATTGTCGAGAAGACCTGTCCCGCAATCGCTTTGGTCGATCATCGCTTCGCGGTCCCCATTCACGAGCTGCGCGACACCATCGCACCCGATCTCAAGGTCGTCGAGTATGGCGCGGACAGCCCCGACGATCTGACGCGTCTCATCGCCGACCGGCCGACGCAGTTCACCGCGGTGGACACCGCAGCCGACGACGTCGCCCTGTTCGGCCCGACGTCCGGCAGCACCGGGATCCCGAAGATCACCACCCACTTCCATCGCGACATCCTGTCCATCGACAACACCTTCGGGCGCACGACGCTGCAGCTCGAACCGGATGACCTGGTCGCGTGCACCGCGCCGTTCGCGTTCACCTTCGGCCTCGGGATGCTGGTCGTCTTTCCGCTCCGCGCCGGTGCGTGCGCGTTCCTCACCGAGAGCGCAACGCCGGCGCAACTGGCGGACCTGGTGCAGGCACACGGGATCACAGCACTTGCGACGGCGCCCACGGCATACAAGCAGATCTTGAGGTCCGGCAACGCCGAGCAGCTGCGCACGCTGCGCAAGGCGGTGAGCGCGGGCGAGCACATCCAGCTGGAGACCTGGCACGAGATGCGCGAACGGCTCGGTCTGCGGATCATCGACGGGATCGGCGCGACCGAGATGCTGCACATCTTCATCAGCGCGGCCGGTGACGACATCCGGGAAGGGGCGACCGGCAAGCCGGTGCCCGGCTACCGAGCCACCATCCTGGACGACGAAGGCAACGAGACTGGGCCTGGCGAGATCGGCCGGCTGGCGGTCATCGGTCCGGTCGGTTGCCGATATCTTGCCGACGACCGGCAGCGCAGCTACGTGCTGAACGGCTGGAACGTCACCGGCGACACGTTCACGCGCGACGCGGACGGCTACTTCTGGTATCAGGCACGCACCGACAACATGATCGTCTCCTCTGGGTACAACATCGGCGGTCCCGAGGTCGAAGCAGCCGTCGAAGAGCACCCGGACGTCGTCGAGTGCGCCGTGGTCGCCAAACCTGATCCGGAGCGCGGCTCCATCGTGTGTGCGTTCGTCGTGCTGCGCGCGGGAGCAGACTCGGATGCCGCCGCAGTCAAGGAGATTCAGGATTTCGTGAAGGCACACATCGCGCCGTACAAGTATCCGCGCGAAGTCCGTTTCGTCGACGCGCTGCCCCGCAACGCCAGTGGCAAGCTGCAGCACTTCCGGCTGCGCGAGGCCCTTGACACCGAAGCTAGGCGTGGGTCAGCCACGGAGGCGACCTCATGAAGATCGCCATCATCGGCGGCGGCCCAGGTGGCCTCTACCTCGCAACGCTGCTGAAGGACCTCGACCCCGGCCACGACATCACCGTATGGGAGCGCAACGCGCCGGACGATACCTTCGGTTTCGGCGTGGTCTTCTCGGCCGAGACGCTCGGCAGCATCGAGGGCGCCGACCCCGTCGTGCACGAGGCGATGGAAGCGCGTTTTGCCCGCTGGACGGACATCGACGTGACCCTCGGCAATGACGAATTCACCGTTGGCGGACAAGGATTCGCGGCCATGTCACGCAAGGAGCTGCTGCAGATCTTGCAAGATCGCGTCGCCGATCTCGGCGTTACGCTGCACCACTGCACCCCGGCTCCGGACACCGAGCAGCTGCGGCGCGAGCACGACCTGGTGGTCGCGGCCGACGGAGTGAACTCCGCGGTGCGGACGAAGTACGCGGATGTCTTCCGACCCGAGCTGGATCGTCGCCGCAACAAGTACATCTGGTTCGGCACCGACCTGGTCTTCGAAGCGTTCCAGTTCTTCGTCAAGCAGACCGAATGGGGCACCATGCAGATCCATGGTTACCCGTTCTCCGACTCCGGGTCGACCTTCATCGTCGAGATGCACGAGGACGTATGGCGCCGCGCCGGCCTGGACCGCACCGAGAGCGAGAACCTCCCGCCCGGGGTCTCGGACGACTACGCGGTGTCCCGCATCGCGGAGATCTTCGCCGACGAGCTGCAGGGGCACCGGATCCTGACCAACAACTCGAAGTGGCTGAATTTCACCACGGTCCGCAACGACTCGTGGCATCACGGCAACGTGGTTCTGCTCGGCGATGCCGCGCACACCGCTCACTTCTCGATCGGTTCCGGCACGAAGCTCGCCATGGAGGACGCGCTCGCGCTCACTGCCTGCCTGCACGAACATGCCAGTATCGACGCTGCCCTCACGGCATACGAACTGGAGCGTAAGCCGGTGGTTGAGTCGACCCAGCGCGCGGCACAGGCGTCCCTGGAGTGGTTCGAGAACATCGGCATGTATGCCGATCAGGACCCGGCGCAGTTCGTCTTCAACCTGCTCACCCGCTCACGGCGCATCACGTTCGACAACCTCAAGGATCGCGATCACGCCTTCGCCGACCGGATGGAAGCCGAATTCGCGCGCCACCAAGGCTCTTCGGATGTCGCGCCGGCAATGTTTCAGCCGGTGTCGATCGGCGAACTACGGCTGCGCAACCGCATCATCGTCTCGTCGATGGACATGTACTCCGCCACCGACGGGTTGCCGAACGACTTCCACCTCGTCCACCTGGGTTCCAAGGCGCTCGGCGGTGCCGGTCTGGTGATGACCGAGATGATCTGCACCTCCCCGGACGGCCGGATCACCCCAGGCTGCACCGGGTTGTGGACCGACGAGCAGCGCGACGGCTGGCGCCGGGTGACTGATTTCGTGCATCAGCGATCTGCGGCGAAGGTCGGCGCACAGCTCGGGCACTCGGGCCGCAAGGGTTCGACCAAGCTGATGTGGGAGGGTATGGACGAGCCGTTGGAGGAGGGCAACTGGGAGATCGTAGGACCCTCGCCGCTCCCATATGGCGCCGGCTGTCAGGTGCCGCGCGAGGTGACCAGGGCCGAACTCGACCAGATACGAGACGAATTCATCGCCGCGGCACGACGGGCGGTCGAGGCGGGATTCGACCTTGTCGAGGTGCACGCTGCGCACGGCTACCTACTGAGCTCGTTCCTGTCACCGATCTCCAACCGGCGCGCCGACGACCTGGGAGGGTCACTCGCCAATCGCTTACGCTACCCGCTGGAGATCTTCGACGCCGTACGCGCGGCGGTACCCGCTTCCATCCCGGTGACCGTCCGAATCTCCGCGACCGACTGGCTACCCGACGGAAACACCGACGACGATGCGGTCGAGATTGCCCGGGCCTTCGTCGAGCACGGAGCTGCAGCGATCGATGTGTCGTCCGGACAGATCGCCAAGGACGAGAAGCCCTCCTTCGGACGCTCCTACCAGACACCGTTCGCGGACAAGATCCGTCACCGCGTGACGGCTGGAACTGATGTGAAAGTCATTGCGGTGGGAGCGATCTCGAGTTACGACGACGTCAACTCGATCCTGCTGGCGGGCCGCGCCGACCTGTGCGCGATGGGCCGCCCGCATCTTTACGACCCGCACTGGACGCTGCACGCCGCGGCCGAGCAGGAGTATGCCGGACCCGCCGCACCCTGGCCCGACCAGTTCGCCGCTGGCAAGCGTCGCCCGCCGACGTCACGAACGGACAAGATCCCACCCCGGTTGCAGCTGCTGCGCGACGGCGAGACCGAGGACGTCCACCTGAGGTGGCGGCCGTCGCCGGTGCGAGTATGACGAGCGGGCCGTGGGGCGTGCGACGCTCTGGGCAGAATGTGCACGATGACTGAGATCGCCGAACCGGGCCGGAGCAGCCGCTCCCGCCGCACCCGGACGCTGGTCGTGACCTTCCTGGGCTCGGTCGTGCGGCGGATGGGAGGGTGGATGCCGATCGCCGGGACGATCGAGCTGATGGGACTCCTCGAGGTCGATGCGCCGAGCGTGCGTACCGCGGTCTTCCGGCTCAAGCAGCGCGGCTGGCTGGAGGCGGAAGTCAGGGACGGCCAGCGCGGCTACGCGCTCACTCCGGAGGCACAGACCGTGCTGGCACAAGGGGACGAGGTGATCTGGCATGCGCGGCGGCCGGCCGAGCTGACCGACGGCTGGTGCATCGTCAATTTCAGTGTGCCGGAATCGGATCGGAGCAAACGCTACAAGCTGCGCAGCCATCTGAGCAGCCTTGGCTTCGGCAATATCGGTACCGCCATGTGGATCGCTCCGGCCCGGATGCGCGGTGCCGCCGAGGCGGCGATCGCCGAGCTCGGCCTCGACAAGTACTCCGCGGTTTTCGTCGGTGAGTATGTAGGGTCGCGGGACCTGACGACCCTGCTCTACGACAGCTGGGACCTGGCGGCGATCGACACGAGCTACCGCGACTTCCTCACGACGTACGAGCCGATCGTGACCGGCCTTGAGTCGCGGCGCACGCTCGGATCACGAGATGCCTTCACCAGCTACCTGGGGCTGATCGACGCCTGGCGCCGGCTGCCGTTTCGTGACCCCGGTCTGCCCCGCGAGGTGCTCGCCGACGGCTGGAGCGGTCCGGCAGCCACCGCGCTGTTCGAGCGATCGGTCGGGCTCCTGGAGGGCCGTGCACTGGCATACGCGGGGCGGTGGTGGCCCACCCCACGCCCGGATGCACAGCGGTCCTGACGGCTGGGCCGAAATCCAGCGGCACGTCACCCGGTGCCGGGTGGCCGCGGCTGCCACGACGAGCACATCAGTCATCTGCGCGGGGGCCGGGTCCGACCCGCAACCACCGGCGGCACGTGCAGCCAGCTGTCCGTGCGGCGACCAGCAGGCCCCGGACGCGATCGACGGGGCCTCACAATGCACGACTCACCGGAAGTCGCCACCGGCGGCGCTTCCTTGACTACTCCCGCGACCGCGTTGCGCGGAGCCGCACCAATCGCTCAGCAAGCTGCCAACTACCGGCCTTATCGTGCGCGGTATGCCGCTTCTTCGACGTCACCGGCCCACGCCTGACGTCTGCGATCGTTGTGGTCACATCGCCGGTATGCACGTGAACGAGAAGCTGGGCTGCCGGCTGTGCGACTGTCCCCGCAGCCCCGGACAGGTGTTGCGGCGCATCGACCCGCGCTGAGTGTGTGCTCGTCAGTCCTGAATGTCAGCGCCTGCGGCGCTGCGTTGCAGATGCGTCTCCAGCGATGTCATCGTCTGCGTGAACGAGGCTTCGAGATCGACGCCGTACGCGTCCGCCAGGACCAGCACCGACCAGAGGCAGTCGGCGAGTTCGTGCGCTATCGCCTCATCGACGTGATTGTGGTGTCGCACACCAGCCTTGCTCTGCACCAGCTTCGCAAGATCGCCGACGTCCCCGACAAAGCCGAGCGCGACTTCCTCGACCGTCCATGATCGGCCAAAGCGACGCGCCTCGTCCGCGGCGTACAGCGCGCGGATCGTCTTCGCACGCTCCATCAGGTCAGCAAGGCTCGACATCCACAGCAGGCTACGCCTCGCAGCATCGACCGCTTCGTGCCGAAGGGAATGACTTCCTCCGGTCGCGGGTAGGGATAGCGCAAACCCGTTCTGACGACCCAGGAGTTGAGCACGCATGACCGAATCCACCCGCCCGATCGGCCAGCACGGCAATGCCGGTGAGTTGCAGCAGCAGGCGACCGACGGCGAGGAGGTCCTCACCACGGCGCAGGGTGTCGCCATACCCACCAACCAGAACAGCCTCACCGCGGGCGACCGTGGCCCCACCATGCTCAGCGACTTCGTACTACGGGAGAAGATCTTCCGCTTCGACCACGAGCGGATCCCGGAGCGCGTGGTGCACGCCCGTGGGTATGGCGCGCACGGCACCTTCGAGTCGTCGGCCGATCTCAGCGAGGTCACCCGGGCTCATCTCTTCGGGGCCGAAGGTAGGACGGTGCCGGTCTTCGTCAGGTTCTCGACCGTCGCGGGCAGTCGCGGGTCCTTCGACCTGGCTCGGGACGTGCGCGGCTTCGCGGTGAAATTCTATACCGCAGAAGGCAATTGGGACCTGGTCGGCAACAACATCCCAGTCTTCTTCATCCAGGACGCGATGAAGTTCCCCGACCTGGTGCACGCGGTGAAGGACGAACCGGACCGTGGTTTTCCGCAGGCCCAGTCGGCCCACGACAACTTCTGGGACTTCGCGGCACACATGCCCGAGTCGACGCACATGACGCTCTGGCAGATGAGCGACCGCGCCATACCTCGTTCGTTCCGTTTCATGGAGGGATTCGGCGTCCACACCTTCCGGCTGGTGAACGCCGACGGCGCATCGACCTTCGTGAAGTTTCACTGGAAGCCCGTGCTGGGCATGCAATCGGTGGTGTGGAACGAGGCCGTCAAGATCAACGGTGCCGACCCCGACTTCCACCGCCGCGACCTGTGGGACGCCATCACCAGCGGCGACCTTCCACAGTGGGATCTTGCGATGCAGCTCTTCGATCAGGACACCGCGGACGAGCTTCCCTTCGACGTGCTCGACCCGACCAAGCTCGTGCCCGAAGAGGCCGTGCCGGTGCAGGTAGTCGGACGGCTGACGCTCGACCGGGTCGTCGACAACGACTTCGCCGAGACCGAGCAGGTCGCGTTCTGCACCCAGAACGTCGTCCCGGGAATCGATTTCACCGACGATCCGCTGCTGCAGGGGCGCAACTTCTCCTATCTGGACACGCAACTGAGCCGGCTCGGCAGCCCCAATTTCACCCAGCTTCCGGTCAACGCACCGCGCTGCCCGGTGGCCAACTTCGCTCGGGACGGGCACATGCAGACCGACCTGCCGGCCGGGCCGGTCAACTACGAGCCGAACGGCTATCCGACCGGGCACCGTGGTCCCCGGCCCGACCAGGAAGCCAGCTTCACTTCATTCGCCGAACCGGTGACCGGCACCACCCGCCGGCTGCGGCCCGAGAGTTTCGGCGACCACTACAGCCAGGCCCGGGTCTTCTGGATCAGCCAGACCGAGATCGAGCAACAGCACATTGTCGACGCCTACGTCTTCGAGCTGAGCAAAGTGCAGCGCGAGGAGATCCGCGCCGAGATGGTCGCCAATCTGCGCAACGTCGACGAAGACCTCGCCGCCCAGGTGGCCGATGGTCTGGGCCTGTCTCTGCCGGCCGCGAGCACGCCGTTCGTGCCGGTGCGGACGGATCTCCCGGCCAGCCCGGCCCTGTCGATGCTGCGCAACCAGCCGCAGACCTTCGCCGGCCGCAAACTCGGCATCGTGCTGACCGACGGATCGGACGCGGCAGTGCTCGCAGCATTGCGCGACCAAGTCGAAGCTGCCCACGGCACAGTCGAAATCGTCGCCCCGAAGGTCGGTGGCGTGACACTCGACGACGGCTCGCGGCAGCCGGCCGACCAGTTGCTCAAGGGCGCGCCCTCCGTGCTGTATGACGCCGTGGCGCTCCTCCCATCGGCCGACGGGGCGCGCGAGCTGGCTCGCGATCCCGCGGCGAAGGATTTCGTCAATGACGCGTTCAACCACTTCAAGTTCATCGGGGTCGGCAGCAACGCCTCGCCCGTCTTCGCGGCTGCGGGGCTCGGCGACGACCTGGACCAGGGCTGCCCCACTGTCGCCACACCCGAAGACGTGTCGGCGTTCGTCGACGGGCTGGCCGCACTCCGTTTCTGGGAGCGGCCCATTGCCGGGTGAGCAGGCGGCGGGCCGGCACACAATGCTGCCGACCCGCTCGGACGCAGCGAACGCCTGCACCGTTCGGCCAACTGCGCATTGCCAGGGCAGCAGGCCTGTGGCGCACCGAAGAAGCCGACAGCGCATGAACTTCCACACGCCGACGTCATCTATCCGCCCAGCGGTCCCGTGTCCGTCGCTGTCGCATCTTGAGGGCGGACGAAAGGGAAGGCGAGCGTGGCCTTGATGCTCTGGCCGGTGAGCATCATCACGGTGCGGTCGACACCCAGCCCGAGCCCGCCGGTCGGTGGCAGCGCGAGTTCGAGCGCGGCCAGGAATGCCTCGTCGAGTTGCATCGCCTCGACGTCACCTCCGGCGGCGGCGAGTGACTGCTGGGTGAACCGCTGTCGCTGGTCGACGGGGTCGGTCAGCTCGCTGTACGCCGTGCCGATCTCGGCGCCGAACGCGACCAGATCCCATTGCTCGGTCAGTCGCGGATCGTCGCGGTGCCGCCTGGCCAGCGGCGATACCTCGACCGGGAAATCGCAGTAGAACGTCGGGAACGACGTCTGCTTCTCGACGAGCGACTCGTAGAGTTCCATCACCAGCTTGCCGGCCGACTGATCCCGCCGAACCGGTATGCCGTGCTGCTGGCACACGCTGACGATCTCGTCCCGGTCCGACGCGGTGGTCAACCGCACTCCGGCTGCCTTCGAGACGGCGTCGTGCACGGTGATCGTCGGCCACGGGATGGAGAGATCGACCTCGTCATACCCGCCAGATCCGTTCGGCCGTAACGCAATCGGTCGACCGTGTATGGCGTGCGCGACTTTCAGCAGCACCTCGCGCGTCAGTTCCCGCATCATCATGTAGTCGCCGTACGCGGCATATGCCTCCAGCGAGGTGAACTCCGGATTGTGCGTGGCGTCGGCGCCCTCGTTGCGGAAATTGCGGCCGATCTCGAAGATCCGCTGCATGCCGCCCACTGCCAAGCGCTTCAGATAGAGTTCAGGCGCGATGCGCAAGAAGAGCTCCATGTTGTAAGCATTGATGTGAGTGGTGAATGGTCGAGCCGCAGCACCGCCGTGCACCGGCTGCAGCATCGGCGTCTCGACCTCGATGAACCCGTGCGTCTGGAAGGCCTCGCGCATGGCGCGCACTGCCGCGGAGCGCTGCCGCAGCAGTCCGCGCGCGCGAGGGTCGAGGATCAGCTCGAGCGACCGGAACCGCACACGAGTGTCCTCACTCGGCAGCACGCCGGGTCTGGGCATCGGCCGCAGGCACTTGGCCGCCATCTGCCATGCGTGCATCAGGACCGACAGCTCGCCGCTGCGCGAGGTCGCGACCGGACCGGTCACGCTCACCAGGTCGCCGAGATCCACTGTCTTGCGCCACAGACACCGCTGCGCGTCCGGTGAGTCGGCGGCAGTGACCATCACCTGCAGCACGTCGCCTTCGTCCTCCAGCACCGCAAAACACACGCCGCCCAGGTCCCGCAGCGCCCGCACGCGTCCGGCGACCGATACCTGGCTATGGCTGATGTGGTCGGGGGGCAGATCGCCGTAGGCACGGAGGATCTCACGGACCCGATCGGACCGAGGCACCGCCGCCGGATAGGCGTTCATGCCCAGCTCGTCGAGCAGCTCGAGTTTGCCGCGCCGGATGCGTTGCTGCTCTGACAGGTGCGGCACTGGCGGCGCCGGCAACAACAATGCGTCTTCCTGCTCGCGCACCCGCTCCACGAACCACGCCTCGGGTCGCGGCGGTTGTCTGTCGGAAGGACGCGGCCCGGTCAGCACCCGCGGACTCATCATCGGCACGAAACCTTCGGCGATCCCCATGGCCAGTCCGGCTCGAGGCACGGTCAGGGCCGGGTCGTAGCACAGCAGCCGCGGCACCCAGGTGGGCTTGTACTTGTCGTTGGAGCGATAGAGCGTCTCGAGCTGGAAGAAGCGTGAGGCGAAGGACAGGGCGGCGTCGTTGAGCCGGGTGATCGGCCCCGCGCCGACCTGGTCGGCACTGCTGAACACCTCTCGGAAGACCGCGAAGTTCAGCGACACCCGTGTGATGCCGTGATCAGGTGCCGCATCGATGAGCTGCGACACCAGGTACTCGTTGAGACCGTTCTCCGCGTCCCGGTCCCGGCGCATCAGATCCAGCGAAACCCCGCGAACGCCCCATGGCACGAAGGAGAGGAAGCCGCGGATCCGACCGGCTTCGTCGTGTGCGGTGATGATTACGCAGCGCCCGTCCGCCGGGTCACCGAGCCGGTTGAGCGCCATCGAGAAGCCTCGCTCGGTCTCGTCGCCGCGCCACTCCTCGGCCAACTGCGCAACGTGTTCCAGCTCCTGCGCCGAAAGCTCCGCGTGCCGACGGACTCGGGTCGTGTACCCGGCTCGGGTGAGCCGCGTGACCGCCTGGCGCACCGGCCGCATCGCCCGGCCACGTAGCGAAAACGCTTCGACATCGATGATCGCTTCGTCGCCGAGGGCGAAGGCCTTCAGGCCAGCCTCGACATACTCGTGCGTCCCCCGCTCCGAACTGGACAGCACAGCCGGATAGAGCCCGTGCCCGCGACATTGCTCCAGCCATGCCTGGATCGCCGCTTGCCACGAGCTCGGCCGGCCGATCGGGTCAGCGCTAGCAACGCTGACGCTTCCCTCGTTGCGATACGTCACCGCGGCCTGCCCGTCCGGGGAGAAGATAACGCTCTTGTCACGCCGGGTGGCAAAGTAGCCCAGCGAGTCGTTCTCCCCGTGCAGCAAGAGCAACCGGCGTATGGCGAGTTCCTCGTCCGTGGACTGGAACTGCCGGCCTCTGCCCGAGCGAACGAATACCAGACTGGCCAGGAGCAGAGCGACCGTGGACATGATGCCGGCGAGTCCGTAGACCCATGGGTGACCGAGGTGTCCGTGCAGACCAGGAGTGGTCACATCGGACCGCACACCGAACACCGACCGGAGTGAGAAGCGCGCGATTTCCTTCGTGCCGTGCAACCTGTGTGGTGCGGCCTCCGACACCACGAAGGTCACCGCGAACGATGCGATCAAGCCGGCAATCAGGACCACGACCGCGGTCGTTCCACTACCTGGCGCCAACCGAGCCGGAAACGCCGACCTGCTTGCGGCCACCAGCCCGAAGACCACGACACCGATCACCAGCGCCACCACGGCGAACGGAACGCTGGTCGTGAACGAGTGGTAGTCCCTGCCGAATCCAGTCAGCCGCGAGTTCTGGAACCAGTTCTGCTTGAGAAGCGCGCCCGTCATCAGCAGCACGCTGCCAGCCACGCTGAGCAGCATCAGCACCATGACCACGGTGTGCGCGAACCTGAGCCTGCGCCGGACCGCTCCGGCCAGCACGAACAGCAGACAGACGGTGAAGAGGCTGGGCTCGGCGGGAACGTTCAGCAGGCCGAGTGCGTCGTCGACGATGTCCACGACGATGCGGTTGTGCAACGGGACGCTGAGCAGCGACCAGATGGCGGCGAGCATGAAGAACCGGCCCACCCAGCGAGCGACTTGCTCCCGCCAGGGCGCGGTCGGCCGGTGCCGTTGCGCCGGGCCGCCATACGGGGTGAACGAACCCCGCAGGATTCCACGAGGGCGGCTGCCACGACCAGCGTTCGTCGATGGCTTGCACCGCGACGGCATCCACGTCAGCACCCTCATCCTCGACTCTTCGGGCGCCCGAGCACTGGAGTGGGCGTGGGGAGGTGGTTGGTGAGCCAGGACAAGGCGGTCCGTTGACCGGCGAGGGAACTCGATGGACGCCGAGCGGGTACCGTGAGCCGCAGCGGGGAACGGGCAAGGGCTTGCAGGGCCGAGACCTGCCGCACCACAGAGGGCGCGGCATCTCGTGTTGTGAGCGTCAAGATGCGTGCTGGTGGGACTGGCATGTTGTGCAGCCGCCACAGCAGGTTGTCCAGATCAGCTACAACCGGGTCGTGCTGAGTCGAGGCGGTTCGTCTGAGACCCGACGCCGACGCAGTATGTGGCGGAGTGAGATACCCGTCGATCGCCGCGCCGGCGTAGAAGACGTTCGGATCAAGTAGCGAGAGCCTGGCCGCACAGTAGCCTCCGGAGGCCACCCCGAGGACGCCCCAGCCCAGAGGCCGGACGCGGTATGTCTTGGTGAGGGTGAGCGGCAGGTCCGTGTCGAGGAAGGCTTGGGGCTGCGGGCCACCGGGTGCGGTCGTGCACGGCTGACGGCGATGGCGACCGAGTGATGAGTTCATCATGACGAGAACGGCTGGGCGGGCATGCCGCGTGCGTAGCAGATCTAGGTATAAGTGGGCAGTACGGACGGGATCGCGATAGCGCGGCTGCCGGGTATTGCCACCAAGCACTTCGACCACCGGGAATCGCCGCCGGGCGAAGGCCGGCTGGAAATACTGCGGCGGAAGATACAGATCCAGTGGCACACGCAGGCCGGACGCTACACCGTCAAGCGTGAGGGAGACGAGTTGTCCCCGGTGTGTTCGTTGCCCCGGGCTGGCGAAGGCATCGTTCGTCATTCCGCGCAGGCGGGATGTCGGCCCGGGCTGCGCGAGGCGATGGACCGAGTGGCGGGTAACTCCGGTATTGCTGAGCCCGAGAAGATCGCTCCAGGAGGAGTAGAAACCTCCGGCGTCGTTGGCCAGCACGAACACGAGGGCGACTGCCGTGAGCTGGTTTACGCCCAGCAGCGTGAACCGGACGACGTTCTTGACCCAGTGCGGCCAGGAGGCCCGGTGCCAATCAGCCAACACGACCACCAGGGAGATGACCGAAAGCAGGATCAGCAAGACCAGCAGGGCGCGTCCTGTGAGGCTCACTGGACCACCTTCCTCACGGCTCTCATCGTGCGCGCGCAATCTGTGCGGACAACCAGGTCAAGGCGGAGGGGAGCTGACCTGACCAGGTACGAGCGTTGTGCCCCCCGGTGGGCGAGACGAGCAGTGTGCCGTTGGTCGGCGGGCGAATGACACGGGCGAACGAGAGTGCCTCGGTGTAGCCGTCCGCCCCCTTCTCGGTCCGGGCAGTCGCGATCAACAACGACACGGGCGGCGCGGGCAGATGCAGCATCCGCCAGCGCAAGTCGTTCAGGTGGCGTACTGCTGGCGATCCGCCCCACAGGTCACCGGTAGTCCCGTCGCGCAACGCGAAGTAGTACCCGGACAGCGACGCGGATGCGGTGAAGATCAACGGGTGGGTCATCGCGAGTTTCGTGACGCAATAGCCGCCGGTTGAGTCGCCTATCGCGCCCCAGCCGACCGGCTTGACCCGGTAGCTGCGCGCAATCTGGGCAGGTACGTCGGCCGCGAAAAAGGTCAGCGCCTGCGGACCACCAGGGACATCGGTGCATTCGGTGTCGCGCGGGAATGTGACGGACGGGCGCATCATCACCAGGATCATCGGCCGCGCACGGCCGAGGCGCTGTAGTCGCTCCAGCACGTCCGGGTACCGTAGTCCGCGCACGAGGCCGATGTCATTACCGGGATATCCGGTCATCACCTCAACGCCCGGAAACCGTGCGGTCGCGTAACGACGCTGAAAATACTGCGGTGGGAAGTACACGAACGCGTGCTCATGCAATCCCGAGATCGCGCCAAGAATCGTCACTGACTCCAGCCGCCCTCGCCGCGACCACTGGGCTGGTGTTCCTGTCACGCTGTGTACTTGGATGCGTCCGGCCGATGCCGGATCCATGTCAGTCGGCACCGACGGAGCAAGCACGCCCGGCGACGGGCGAACCTTCGGCGTTGACGTTCCTGTCGCCTGCTGCGATGGCTGGCCGCTCTGCCCGACCCCGCTGAATTGCTGCGTCAGGGCCTGATGCAGTTGGCCCCACGAGGTATAGAAGTAGTTGTTGTCGTTGACGAGGGCGGCCACCAGCGCCAATGCCGCGAGCTGGCACATCAGGACGATGATGACTCTTTGCACCCCAACCACCACGCGGCCGCCGCGGCAACGCCGCCAAATGGCTACGCCGAGCACCGGCAGGAGGACCGTCACGATCATCAGGGCAGCGATCAGTCCGCGCCCGGTCAACGTCATGTCGCCGCACTGCCCCTTCAGTCCTCTCGCCGGCGGTACCCCCGACCGGCGTTATCGTCGGCGGCTAGCCTGTCATTCGCGCATCGACCACGTGCACCCTTCGCCTGGGTGGTACCTGTCGCCAATGGTCGGGTTGTTGTCCTTGGCCGACCGCAAGACGACGTCCGACCAGCTGTCTGGGACCGCCCTGTCACCAGCTCCGTGGTGGCCGTTTCGTGTACCGGGGGTGCGCGAGCACCCAGGCATGAGCCTGGTGATACCCACCTTCGGTGGGCGGAAAGCAGACGCCTGGCGGTGGTGTCCCGTCAGGCGTGCCGTCAGACTATGCCTTTCGTGGGTCATAGTTCTACCAATGCGAAGGAGGCCCGGCGGATGATCAGGGTGCTGATCGTCGATGACGAGTCGCTGGTGCGCTCAGGGGTATCAATGATCCTCGAAGCCGCTGAGGATATTGAAGTCGTGGGGTCGTGCGACGGTCCTCGGGCGATGGAGACGTTCTTGCTGCATCGCCCAGATGTCGTGCTGCTGGATATCCGGATGCCGGAAGTCGACGGGTTGACGGTGCTGCAGCAGTTGCGCTCCCGGCGGGACCCGCCCAGGGTCGCGATGCTGACCACCTTCAGCGCCGATGAGCATGTCGTCTTCGCGCTGCGGGCCGGAGCGGCCGGCTTCTTGCTCAAAGACAGCGACCCGGAGGTGCTGGTGCAGGCTGTGCGGGCGCTCGCAGCGGGCGGATCGGTGCTGTCACCGCAGGTCACCGGTACGGTGATCAACGGGTTCCTCGGGGCACAGATCAGCCCGGAGCTGCACCGGGCAGTCGCCGGCTTGAGCCCGCGGGAGCGGGAGATCATGGGGCTGCTCGGTGAGGGCATGTCCAACGCCGAAATCGCCGAGCACCTCTTCTTGTCGGTGGCGACGGTGAAGGAGTATGTCAGCGCTGTGCTGCTCAAGCTAGGCGTGGGCAATCGGGTTCAGGTGGCGGTGCTGGCCTATCAGGTGGGACTGGTTCACGGCTCATGACGTTCCGATCACCCGCCGGCCCCGATAAGGAGCGAGTGAAGGCGATAGGGAGCCGATCGGACTGGCTCTCGCGCGCCTGGTCGCACGCCGACTCGCGAGCGCGAGCCACCTGGGGGCGGTGGCGGCACCAACGATGGTTCGCCGCTGCGGTCGAGGCGTGTGTAGTGGGAGTTGCCGCGGTGGACGCGATCCCCTACCGGACCTCAGGGGCCTCGGACTGGACCTGGTCGTTGCTGGCGGTGGCGGGCCTTCTCGTCCGCAAACGGTGGAGCACGCTGTCCTGGGCGGCGTGTTTGCCGGGATTGCTCTCCACGGACGTGGTGGTCGCTCCACTCGTTGCAGTGTTCTCGGTCGCTGACCGAGCACGTCGGAGCTGGGTCGTGGTCGTCGTGGTGCTCGGAACCTTCGCGGCGCAACTGGTCGGCTTTCTCAACAACGGGTTTGCGTCCGGAGAGATCGCGCGGCTGCAGGACATCGTCTACTCGGCAGTGTTCGCTGCTGGCCCCGCAGCGGCCGGGCTACTGGCACAGGCACGGAGGCGAATCTCGGTGCAACTGCAGGAGCTCATGGCGAGTCATCAGCGTGAGCAAGAGTTGGCGACCACGTCGGTGCTGGCGGAGGAACGGACCCGCTTAGCACGCGAGATGCATGACGTTGTCTCGCACCAGGTGAGCCTGGTCGCGTTGCAGGCTGGGGCCTGGCAGGTGACCACCACGAGCGAACGGGACAGACAGCAGGCAAGCACGATCAGGGTGCTGGCAGTGCGCACTTTGGACGAATTGCGGGCAATGGTAGGGGTGCTGCGCGGCTCCTCTGAACTGGAACTGGAGCCACAGCCCCGACTGGCCGACCTGCAACGCCTGGTCGTCGACAGCGGCACCGGCGCCCAACTGCACTGGGACACCGACCGATCCCGGCCATGGCCGGAGGCCGTGGAGCGCGCCGCGTACCGAAGCGTGCAAGAGGGCCTGACCAACGTACGCAAACATGCACCCGGGGCACCAGTGACCGTCAGCGTCCATGGCGACCTGGACAGCCTCACCGTCCAAATCCGCAACGGACCACCTCCCGATGGCACGCGCCACCGCCGAAACATCCCCGGGGGCGGACACGGTCTGGTTGGCCTGCGCGAACGAGCCGAGCTGCTCCATGGCAGCCTGCACGCTGGTCCCACGAGCGATGGCGGCTACACGCTCACCGTCACGCTGCGACACCCGCCCGCGTAGCCGGGGAATGACGGGAGCGGCTTCGGCGTCCTCGCCGGTCACGCCACCGCAACGACCCAGCGTCACAGGCACGGCCCGGCAACCTTCCGGGCCGTGCCCCCAGCGATGACGTGGATGATCCTCTCCCGATGTGTCGGCGACTACCCGCGTGGGTCGTCGGCGGACGCAACGCGACCCGTCGTCCTGCAGGGCCTCGGCGTGACGGAGACGTCACGCCAGGCCGTGCTGGATCAGCCGCGGACCCGGGAGCGGGCTCCGATGCGTTGCCACACCAATAGCACGATGACGGCGCCAATTACCGAACCGATGATCCCCGACGGCTGGAAGAATCCGTCGCTGCCATCCTTGTGGAAGATCAGGTAACCCAGAAAACCTCCAACGAACGACCCGATCATCCCGATCAAAACGGTCATCGGAATCGACATTTCCTGGCGGCCTGGGACCAGCAGGCGTGCTAAGGCACCGGCGATCAAACCGATCACCACGAGACTGACGATCAAACCGAACATATTGTGTAGTGCTCCTCGAACTTCGGACCGTCGCTCTGGACGGTACTCGGGTTGGCGGCGGCGGCGGGGTTGCGCGCCCCCGATCAGGCGCGCAACCCCAGCGAGCGTCAAGCAGGTCAGTTCTTGAAGGCGTCCTTGACCTTCTCGCCAGCGTCCTTCGCGTCACCGGCCACCTGATCCTTCTTGCCTTCGGCCTGCAGGTCAGCGTTGTCGGTGTGTTTGCCCACGGTCTCCTTGACCTCGCCGGCAGCCTTCTGAGCGGCGTTCTTGGCCTTGTCCATCATTCCCATAGTGGGCTCCTCATCCTTCGTCGTGAGCGTGCAGCATGAGCGCCGTACGCAACAGCAATGAGCTTACAGTGTAAACCACAGACGGCTTACACTGTTAACCAAAGCTGCGACAAGGGGTGGAAGCGTACGAGTCAGTCCAGTTGTGCGGCAACCCGGTCCAGCAGGTCGATCAGGGCGGAGTCGAATTCATCCCCGTAGTGATCCTCAGCGAGTTCGCGCGCCAACGAGTGAATCACCGGGTATCGGTTCTCGTCGATGTCGTCTTGAGGATCCAAGAGCTCCGCAGGAGTCGCGGCCGCATCGGTCGACTCGGCCTCGGCATCGGTGCGGCCGGGGTCGAGTCCGCCCGGAACCGGATCGCTGGTGCCCTGCGCAGAGAACGAGCCGTCCCCAGATTGCGGATCTCGTAACGTGAGCGCACCGGTCTCCATCAGGAGGTACCCGAGCAGGAAGCTGTTGAAGGAGCGGTAGGCGAACAACAACTGATCCGGGTCAAATCCTTCATCAGCCAGTGTTCGCAGCATGTTCTCGATCCATGACAGCGACCGCAACGGAGGGTTGACCCACGGGGCCTCAGCTGGCCGAGTGGCCACCAACGGAAAGGCGTGAGGATGAGCGAGCGCGTAACGGCGAACACCGTGGGCCAGTCGGGACAGGTAGTCTCGCCAACCGTCGTCTGCCCCGGATCGCACCAGCCGGTCGTTGTCCAGCTCGGTCACGACCAGTTCCACCACCGCATCGAGCAGCTCATCGCGTGTCGAGAAATGCTTGTACAGTGACATCGCTTCGACACCCAGCCGATTCCCCACCGCACGCATCGACGCAGCACCGAGTCCGCGAGCATCAATCACCTCCAGTGCCGCTCGGGCGATCCGATCACGCGACAAACCCGGTCCACGACGCCCACCTCGAGGCGACCGGCTATCTTCCGCATCTCGCTGGGCCATCCATCGATAGTGCCATCTGAGACTGAAGGCGTACCCGTCCTTCTTCGCGCAGTCTTCATCGACCCAGCGAGGATCATTGCGCGCCGACTTCCCATGACGGGTGTCACTAAGTGGGAGCCGGTGTCCGCCGTCGTCCAGCGGGATCGGATTCCCGCCGCGCCTGCGTGGCCGACCCATCACATCGCCTGGGGTGCGCCGACGTTGGCTGAACAGTCGATCCGCTCTTGGGGATCGGATCGCTGCACGCCGGGTTCGGGAAGTCACCCGGGGAAACGGGTCCGCCATTCGGCAGACGCCGTGCCCTGGGACCTTGACTTCGGTTATTGGACACGGAGGTTGATTGCAGCGCGCGTGACAGCGTAGCGGTGCAGTCAGCTTCGTAGTCGTTCGGCGTCTTGTAAGCGCACCGTGAGTGACGCCGCTTGGTGTTGTACCAGGTCAGCCATCGGACGATGCCAAAGCTCAAGTACTGGCGAGCCGTGCTGAGATCGTTCATGATTCGTGATCGGAGCTGCCCGGACTGCCACTGGTTGTGGAACGACATCGGCAGCACCTGCAAGCGCGCGTAGAGGTCCTCGCGGATGTCCCGCTCCACGCCCATAGTCGCCCGCGACACCAGCCAGCGCCGAATGAACCACAAGATGGCCTCCGACATGCCGACCGCGAGCGCAGCGGTGCCGAGCAACCAAGGGCAGGAGGCGCAGCAGGTCCGTCATCCGCCTCGGCTGGTCGCGCGGCGGACGGAGGGCAGGAGCGGAGACAAACCGGGCAGGCAACGGTGGGATGACTCGGTGGCATCGATTGCCGGCAGAGACTGCTGGGGCATCGTGAGTTGGAGCCTCCTGATCGTGGACGAAGCGAGTCCGGCAAGTTTCGAATCCCAAGTGCACGTGAAGTCAGGTCGGCGTAGCAAATCGTCCGGCCGCCCGGCATGACAAGACGACGCAGGAAACCTGCCGGTTGACTGCATCATCGCAGGCGACCCCGACAAGGAGTTGTCCGCATTTCGCCAGAGGCGTAACGGAGTTGCGGCCTCGACAGACGCGAGTCGCCGGTGCGCGGGGATGTCCCCGGTCGGATCGTCCTGGTCGAGCAGCGCGCCCAGCAGCCGGTCGACGAACTGTCCACCCCAGTCTCCTCAGGTGTGACAGTGGCCAGGCGATGGAGGAACATCCAGCGATGGGTTTCGGTCGAAGAATCCGAACGGCTTGAGGCTGAACCCGACATACTCGCACGGCATGATCGGCCAATCCTCCGGCCGCGGCACATGCGACGTGCCAAACGTGTGCCAGAGGACCACGTCGGTGTTCTCCAGGTCGCGCTCGGCCTCGACCCAACGACCGATACCGTCACCCGGATGCTGGTTCGGGTAGTCACCCGCGGCATGCAGCTCCCGCGCGTCGTATCGGGTGACCCACAGGTGATGGCGGGCGAACTCGGCACGACGAGCCAGGTCGCTGTTCTCGTCGGCTAGCAGCGTTGGCCCGACGAACGGGATCAGCTTGTATCCCACCGGCTCGCCGAGCCGATTGCGAACCGCGGGGTTCACGACCTTCCAGGTCCGTGCGGTCGCCGCGTCGCAGGAGCGACGAGCTGCCCGCTCGTTGACGATCGCGGTCTTGCGCGCCACGATTGCGTTGCCGTGCTCGTTGTTCGGGCCGAGCGGCTGCCCAATGACATCGACCTCGTACACCGTGTTGTCCGGGCCGTCGATCTCAAGATCCAGCCGCATGTTGAACAGATGCTGGTGGTTGGGCGCGTCGAGTTGCGGGGCGACCAGAGTTCCGAATTCCGGGACCGCCCCCGGCGCGATGGCCCGAGTCTGCACGATCCCGGTGAGCTTGGCTTCGAACTGGATCGTTCCGTCAAGGTAGAAGTACCAGAAGAAGCCGTACTCGTAGTTGCCGATGGTGTGGATCGAGGAGACCACGAACCGCCGGGAACGACGGACCTCGGCACTGTCCTGATAGCGGAAGTTCCAGTGCTTCCAGAGGATGCCGTAGTCCTCCTCGTGCATGCAGATCGCGTTCTCGACCGTATGCGGCGAGCCCGACTCGTCAGCGAGAATCGCATCCAGATAACGGATCTCACCCAGACAATCGCAGCCGAGAGTGAGCGGTCCGACTGTCTTGCCGAGGTTGTACTCGCCGGCGTCGAACACGTTCCGGAAGTAGAAGTCGTTGCTGGTGTCCCCGTAGGGCACGACCATCTCGCTGATGCTGGCCCGTTGCAGGATCGAACGTCGCTGGCCGTCGTCGAGATAGGAAACGTCGCTGACTACCAGGCCCTCCACCGGGTCCACATGCACATGCAGCCGCCAACGCTGCCACTCGATGACGTTGCCGACAACCGAGAACGAAGGCCCGTCCGGTTGCACGATCTCAAGCGGCCGAAGATCATCGCGCAGCCTTCCGACACTACCGACGTCATAGTTGCCGGAGGTCGGTGGGAGCGGGATCGGGTCTTCCTCCTGGATCGCGACCACTGCCGATTCATTGCAGTCGATAACGAACACCAGGTTGCCGACCGGCCGGGCGTAACCATTGTCCTCGACGAACTCACGCACGTAGGCGCTGGCGCGGATGATGCGGCGGCGAAGGTCTACGCCATCAATCGGCAGGGTGCCCGTCGACCACGGGTCGACCTGCAGCAACGACAGGTCACTGACCCCGTGGCGGTTGAGCGCCTCGACCGAAGCCGGATCATTCTTGACGATATCGTCCAGGCGCATGATCTCCTCGATCATGATGGCCGGTTGCACGTCCGGGATGTGTTGCCAGTCTACGACCGAGTCGGTCCGCAGATCCACTCGCGCCTCGTAGGTCTGTGCGCTCGCCCGGTCGTACACGACGAGAAAGGCTGATCGAAGGATCTCGGCTCCGGCGGCCACAGTGGCGTCGTAGTCGCGGACGACCTGCTTGTCTGGCAGGTCGGTGCGTACCACCGGGAACCGGATGTCCACCAACTCCGGGTGCGCATTGCGCACCGCGGTCACCGCCCGGGTCATCTCTTCGCCCGAGAGCGGGTCGTAGGGATGCACACTGATCTGAGTCACTGTCATTTCCATCCGTTCGTACTAGCTTGGTTTTGAGGTTCGTCCGGGTATGCCTTAACCCGCCACTCCGGTGCCGGCACTGGGAGCCTCCACCTGTCGGTTGATTCCACGATCAGCTGGCCCCGTGCACCAGTCAAACCAGCAGCGACCACGGCACAGTGTCGAGCGGACTCCTAGCCCTGCAGATCACGCCGAACACCGCTCAGCAGGTGACGAGGATTCGCCCTCACCCAACCTGAACCGAAGACACCGACGCTGCGTTCGCCAGCGGAAAGGCCAACGATCGGCGGCAACAACGAGTCTGCTGGGAACACCGGACCGACAGAGCCAAGACGCAGATCGGCAAGACTTTTGCACGGCCAACTGAGCCCTATGGAGCACCATCATACCACCGTAGTACGATTATTGAACGTAAAGTCCGTTTAATGAACACAGCATGTGGGTAAATCACCAACGTGTCAAGGACCTGCACACGACTTGTTCCGCAGCCTCACACCAGCGACCAGGTGCGGGCCGCCGACGAGTTCACCGGTACGACCCGACGAACATCTAGCATCGGACGCTGCTTACTCAGCTAAACTTCGGTGTCACCGTTGCCCTGGGATCTCCGTCCGAGCCCGGTGTCTCGGTCGGCTCGAGGCTGGGCGCGTCGACCGCCTCGCGCCAGGCGTCGAAGCCGTGCTGGAAGACCACGACACCGGCCTCGGGCAGTGCAATCTCGATCGCCTCGAGAATCGCCTGTGGGCTTATTCCCAGTTCGAGCGCAACACGGATATGGCTCTGGATATGGGCCTTCTCCGAGCGCATGACGGTCAGGCTGAGGATGAACAGCAGCTCCTTCGTACCGCGGTCCAGCTCCCGCCCGGACAGGTAGGCGGCATCGACGAGGTTGTCTGCCGCCCGAAGCACCGGAAAGTCGTTCGCGGCCATCACCTTGTGATAATCCAGCACATATCCACGTCGGCTGACCATGTCGTCGAGGTACATCTGGGCAGCGGTGTCGTGCTCGGCCATTCGTTGCTCCTTGGTTGTCAGATCGAGGTCGCCAGATCGACCTGGATGAGGATTCGATTCGCCTGGCTGACCAGCAGGCCACGGACCTCGGCGCGGAAGGCGGCGAAATCCTCGTCCGCGACGAGCGCAGCTCTACGTCGGCCGCGATCGGCAAGGTCGTCGTAGCGCCAGAGGTAAACGAGCGTGTTGAGCTCGCCGGTCTCGGTGAGGTAGACGCCCAAGGGCTCACCTAGGTGGCGCACCTGGGCTGGCCGCCCGGACCGGTACCACGCCGACAGGTAACGTTGGGCACCACCGGGCACCGCCCGGTAGTCGCGCTGCTCGACGATCACAGAGGGGCTCCTTCGGTCAGGTGCCGCGCGAACATGGTGGCCTCGGCGCCGAATGTCTCCACCCGGGCCAGCACCGCCACGTAGCGGTCGGGACGCAGCAGCACCACCTGCTGTTTGCGCGCACCGAACCAGGTCCTGAGCGCGTTGTCGGCATCCTCGACGACGACAGTGTCCGGGTCGACGCACGGTTGGCGACGCCGGCGCTCACCGGCCCGCGACTCGACCACCCTGACCACAACCGCGCCGAGAGCGGCCAACGCCGCGGATTGATCTGCGTTCAACCCGGCCAACGGATCGCAGTTGAAGCCGATGATCGCGAACCAGGGCCCAAGAACATCATCCAGGGCCAGGCGTAAGCCGTCCTCGGTCTCCACCGTCGGCTGCGGGAACATTCTGCCGAGGGTCGGTATGGGGCAGCCGAGTGGTTCGCCTGTCACCAGCGTGGATTGGTAGTGCGGCTGCGCCTTGAAGCGCATCTCGAGAATCCACTGTTTGACCGGCGGTGCCGCTGAAGCCGCCCGCAACAGCCAGTTGCGGACGTGAGCCAGCGTCTGGTTGGTGGGACTCAGGATCCGTCCGAGAGTGGTGGAAAGGTCGATCATGGCCTGGGCATGGGCCCGGCGTTCCTGCTCGTAGGTATGCAGCAACGCAGGTGTGGCGTCGCCCCGCACGATGGCGGCCAGCTTCCAGCAGAGATTGGTCACGTCACGGATGCCGGTGTTCATGCCCTGCCCCGCCCATGGTGGCATCAGGTGCGCCGCGTCGCCGACGAGCACTACCCGGCCCTGGACAAATCGTCGAGCAATGCGTGAATGGTGGGTATATACGCGCGCTCGGATCACCTCGATCGCCGCCGGATCCGGCACATGCTGACCGAGCAGATCGCGTACCCGTTCGGGTGCCAGCATCTCCTCGGCGTCCTCGCCTGGGTAAAGCATGAACTCCCAGCGGCGATGGTCGTACGGTAGGCGAGCGCAGACATATGGTCGCCGCGGGTCGCAGTGCAACGCGGTATAGGGCGCATCGACGGGGTCGTTGCCGCAGTCGATGACGACCCATTTGCGCGGATGAGTGGCACCGTCGAGCGGGATGCCGAGCTGGGTTCGTATCGTGCTGCGCCCGCCGTCGGCGGCGACAACCCAATCGGCCACGACGGTGACGGCCCGGCCGTCCGCGCCGGCGAGGGTCAGTGTCACCGAATCGTCCGCAGGCTCGACGACGCGCAGTTCAAGCCCCCATTCCGCTCGCACGTGCGTAAACCGCTCGACCCCGGTTCGAAGGGTCTTCTCGGCAAGCGGTTGCATGAAGATGTTGCGCTTGAACCACCCGCTGTCGCGCCCGGTCGGGTGCATGTCGGCAAGACAGTGCCCCTTGGCGTCGATCATCTTGAGCGGAACGTTCTGGATCGCGTCCGCGAGCACGTCATCTGCCAGACCGACGCTCTGGAAAGTGCGCAGGCTCTCGTCGTCGATCCCAATGGCGCGCGGATAGTCGATGATCTCGTTCGCCCGATCGACGAGCAGCGTGGCGATGCCGTAGGTCCCCAGGAGGTTGGCAGCGGTCACTCCGACCGGACCCGCGCCGACGATCGCGACCGGGACCCGGATCTGCGCGTTCGCTGGCGCCGACATCGTCAGGCCCTTACCTCGGCGAGGAACTGCGTGAGCCGAGCCTGAAAGGCTCCCGGATTGTCGTCGTGCGCATAGTGAGCGGCCGCTGGTATCTCATCCCAGCGGATCAACGGCTGGCGTTCGGCCATCTGCCGGCAGACGTCACTGCTCAGGAAGTCCGAGCGCTCGCCGCGCAACACCAGCGTCGGACAGCGCAGCGCGTCCACTGCCGGCCACAGGTCGACCACGACCGCGGGGTCGGGGTTCAGACGTGCCTCGGCGATCCCTTCCATGTCCAGTTTCCAGGCGTACCGGCCGTCGCCGACGAGCTGCACCGTGTTGTCGACCCGAGAGGCCAGTGCGTCCTCCGAGATACCAGGACGCAGCTTGCGCCAGTAATCCCGGACCGAATCGAGCGAGTCGAAGCCGCTGGGGGTGGCCCGCATCTCACGGCGGATGCGCTCTGCACCCCTTCCCCCGGCGGAGGACCCGGGGCCGATGTCCTCGATCACGAGAGCCCGGACAAGCTCGGGACACTGCGCGGCGAGCAGGTAGCCCACGGTGCCGCCCAGGGAATGGCCCACGACGGTCAACGGGGGTCGCACGACCTGGTGGATCAGCTGCTTCATGTCGCGGACGTAGTACTCGGCGTAGTACCGACGCTGCGGATCCCAGGAACTGTCGCCTCTGCCGCGAAAGTCCGGGGCGATCAGGCGGTGGTCACCGGCCAGCGCCTGCGCGGTCTGCTGCCACGTCGCGGCATAACTGCGCAGACCGTGCAGCAACAGCACGGGGGGTGCACCCGGATCGCCCCACTCCAGATAGTGACAGGACAGACCGTTGACCTTGATCACGCGGCTGACAGCTTCCTGGTTCATGGGCATCAGCGCAAGCCGTCCTCGCCACCGATCTGGTCGGCGGCTATGCCACCCAGCCTGGCATGCAGCCGGCCTCGGGTCGCGAATGCGAACGCAATCACTACTTCATCCGGGCGGGGGGCATCGCCGAAGGCCACGGTCACCGTGTCGTAGTGCGAGCGAACGTAGAGCGCGTCCTTGTGCGCGAGCGGGATGTCGATTGCTGCTCCGGCGGCGGCGACCTTGCCGGTCGAGGGTACCCACGCCTTACCACCCCCGATCCCGGCGCGAACAGGGTCGGCGAACACCTGGGTCAGGAAGGCGTTACCGTGCTCATAATCGCCGGCAACCCCGACCAGGCAGGCCTTGCCATAGCTGCTGAGGGCGGTGCCGGCGGCAGATTCGACTGCGCGCCTGGCGAACTCTTCGCCGAGCTGTGCCGATTCTTCCACCACCGCGGACAGGTCGCCGACAAATCCGCGGCCAGCGTATGGGTTCGTGATTGCTGCGGCGATCACGATCCGGTGTGCCGGCTGTCCATCAGCGGGCTCGCCGGATTCTGTGGTCAGTATCTGCTCGACCTGGGTGAACCATTTGCGGACGTGGTATGGGCCAAGATTGGACGCAGCCATAGGAACCTCTCTACGAATCTGTGCTTAAACCTCACGAAGCGGAGCTGGAGACGGGTCAGGTGTACAGCGGGTCGATGACGATCGGTTCGCTGGGCGCGTGGTGCTCACCCAGGACGCGCTTGCCTTCTTCGTCGTCGGTGATGCTCTCGGAGAAGAACTCGAACCGGTTGCCGTCCGGGTCCTCGAAGTAGAGGCCATATCCCACCTTGTGGTCGGTGGTCTTGACCACCTTGACCTGCTTGGCCAGCAGCATCGCGTAGAGTCGGCGCAGCTCATCGAGGTCGCCTTGGATCTCCAGGCCATAGTGTTGCAGGCCAAGGCCGCCTTGCGCGGCACCCTCAGCAGCCTGGATCAGCGCTAGGTCGTGGTGCTTTCGCCCGAAGGATAGGAACACCCACTGCGGGCCGCGAGCGGTGATCTTCATGTTCAGGATGTCCGCAAACCACTGCGCAGATGCCTCCGGATCACGCACGAACAAGGAGATGTGGGTCCGTACGACGACGGGCTTGAAACCCAGCGCCTGGGCAGTCTCTGCCGGCGTCATAATTTCGTTCTGGTGCATGCCGATGTCGGTCATGTCAGCTCCTCCGGTAATCAGTTGTCGGTTTGGTGGGTCGATCGGTGAGCACAACTCAGTGCGTGACCACCGGTGCATCAGCGGCGATAGCAGGCGTCCAAGCCACTGCGGTGATCTCCGGGAATGACCGCCACTCCTTGACAAAGCTTCGCCCACCGTCGACGGACCTGTAGAGATCTCCGTATTTGGTGCCGGCGAAGACCAGGTCCGGGTCGGCATGGTGCAGTCCCAATGCCCAGACGGTCGAGCTCGGCGGGACATCGAAATTGGCTTCCTGCCAGCTTTGGGTGAGGTCGTCGGACCGGAAGATCCGCGTGGTGGTTCCGGGAGTGGCATCCCCGATGCCGAGCAGTAATGAACTCGATCCGGGGATGGCGGCGACGAGCCGGGTGTAGTAGATACCCCAGGTCGACTTGGTTCCGGTGCGAACCCAGGTCTGCCCATCATCCTGGCTGACGAACAGCGCGTTGACCACGACCACGACGATCGTCTTCGGCGGACCCTCGACCACCACGATGCAGTGGACGTCGGACACGGTCACTCCGTCGGGCAGCGTGTCCGGCGCGCCGTCCAGGCGATCCCAGTTCTCGCCGCGGTCACGACTGTGCCACAGTCCGCCCTCCTCCACGCCGAACCAGGCCGACTTTCCGTCGATCTGGTCCCAGGTCGCGGTCAGGATCCGGGGTTTGCTCACCCCAGCACAGTGCTCGGGCAGCTCCGGGCCGATCCGAGTCCAGCTCGTGCCCGCGTCTGTGGTGAGCCAGAGCACTGCCCGGTTCGGCGCCCCGGTCCCTACGATGATGCTGGCCGGGTCGTTCGGGTCGACGGCGATGGACCAGACCTGCTGATCCTCGAATGGCGAGCTGACCCGGCTCCACCGGGTGCCCCCGTCGTCGCTGCGCGCGAGTCCGGCGTCGGCGCCGGCGTACACGACTTCGGGGTGCTCGGGATGGACGGCGAGGGCGCGGACCACCGCGTCGAACTCCAGTCCTTGACCGAGCGGGATTCGCGCCCAGGTGGTGCCATCGTCGCTGCTGCGTAGCACGCCCTGGCCGGCGGTTGCCACCAGAATGGTTCCCTGCATGTGCTTCTCTCTCCTTCTTCGTGGCCCGGCCTGCTGGGAGCGGTCGGACCGACTTCAGGTCAGTGCCGGGTCAGAGGAAAATCCCGCGCGTCAGACCACCGTCGATACCGAGGGACTCGCCGGTAATCCCGCCGCTGGCCGGCGAGGCGAGCCAGCACACGGTGTCGGCGACCTCATCGGCGCTGAGTATCCGACGGATGGGGGTGCGGTTGATGAAGTTCTGCTCAACCTGCTCCGGTGTGATCCCCTCGGCCGCGGCATTCTTCGCATACAGCTCGTGAATGTGCTCGGTCTCGATGACGCCCGGGTGCACCGTGTTGACGGTGATGCCGTCCGGGCCGAGCTGATCGGAGAGCACCTTGGTCATGCGCACCACCGCGACATTGCGCATGCCGGAAAGTGCGTGGCTGGCGCGCCCGGTCAGACCGCCGATATTGACGATCCGGCCATAGTGATGCTGGCGCATCACCGGAGCGACTGCCTTAATGCAGCGGAAATATCCGACGACCTTGGTGTTCAGGTCAGCAAGTAGCGCCTCGGGGTCGGCGGAGGCGACATCGTTGCGGACGAGACCGGCGGGCGCCGCAGCTGCGTTGACGAGGATGGCGAGTGGACCGAGTCCGGCAGCTCGGGCAGCGAGCTCGTCTACCGATACGGTGTCGGTCGTGTCGGCCGGGACCGCGACGACGGTGCCGCCCATCTCGGACATGATCTGATCGGCCGCGTCTTCGAGGATCGCACTTCGCCGTGCAGCGATGACCACCGTCGCGCCGTGGCCGACCAGCGCGCGCGCAATGGCCTTGCCGATACCAAATCCCCCACCGGTGACGATGGCGACCTGCCCGTCGAACTGACTGCCGTTGACAGCTGTACTGGAGTTGCTCATGTGATGTTCACCCACACACTCTTGGTTTCGGTGTACTGCTCGAGGACGGCACGGCCCATCTCCCGTCCCCACCCGGATTGCTTGAATCCCCCGAAGGGAGAGGCCGGGTCGGTCAGGTTGTAACAGTTGATCCACACGGTTCCGGCCTGGATCGCACCGGCGATTCGGTGTGCCGCGCGCAGGTCACCGGTCCAGATCCCGGCGGCCAGCCCGTACGGTGAGTCGTTCGCCATCTCTACGAGTTCATCCAGGTCGTTCCAGCGCATGGCCACGAGCACCGGTCCGAAGATCTCCTCACGGACGACTCTCATCCGGTGTGTGGTCTCGACCAGTACGGTGGGTTCGAGGAAGTAGCCGTCGACGTTGCCGGCCGGTAGATCCACCGGCCGGCCGCCGCCGGCGACGACCACCGCACCGTCCTCGACTCCCGAGTCGATGTACGAGCTGACCGTGGCCAGCTGCCGGGAGGAGACCAGTGGCCCCATCTGGGTCTGCGGGTCGGTGCCCGGCCCGACCCTGATGTTGCGAGCCCGGTCGATCAGTGCGTTCATGACGTCGTCGTAGATGTCGTTGTGTACGTACAACCGTGAACCTGCCGTGCAGGTCTGTCCCTGGTTGAAGAAGATTCCTTCGGCTGCTGCCGCAGCGACCTCTACCGGGTCGGCGTCCGGGAGCGCGATGTGCGGTGACTTCCCGCCCAGCTCCAGCGACACTCTCTTCATATTCCCCAGCGCCGCTCGGGTGATCATCCGGCCGACCTCGGTTGAGCCGGTGAAAGCCACCTTGTCGACGTCCGGATGCTCGGCGATCGCGGCGCCCACCACCGAGCCGGTGCCGGTGACCACATTCACCACTCCCGGCGGGAAACCTGCCTCCCCGATCAGTTCGGCCAGCCGAAGCGTGGACAGCGAGGTGTCCTCTGCGGGTTTTAGGACGACGGTGTTGCCCATTGCAAGCGCCGGCGCCAGCTTCCATGTCGCCATCGACACAGGGAAGTTCCACGGCACGATCGCCCCGACGACACCGACGGGTTCGTGCACCGTGTAATTGAGGATCTCGAGGTTGTTGCGTGGCGAGAGCGGGATGGTGCTGCCCTCGAACTTGCTCGGCCAGCCCGCGAAGTAGCGGAACAGTTTGCTGGTTGTGCCGACATCGACCGCCCGTGCGACGGACATCGGCTTTCCATTGTCCAACGACTCGATCAGCGCGAGTTCGTCGGCGTACTGGTCAACCAGCTCGGCCAGCCGGTGCAACAACTCCCCGCGCGCGAGCGGTGTCAGCTCGCGCCAGGCCGGGAGCGTCAGCGCCCGGCGGGCGGCACGGACCGCGTCGTCCACATCGGCGACGGTCCCCCGCGCGATGCTCGCCAGGTGCCGGCCGGTCGCCGGATTCAACGATTCCAGCATGGCTGCGTCGCTGCTCCGCTGCCAATGCCCATCGATGTAGTGCCCATGGTCCCGGGAGAGGAACTCACGCACCCGATCAGGGACTGGGGCGGGCCCGGTCACAGCGACATCTCGATCAGGTGCGGTCCGCCGTCGGCGAGCGCCTTGGACAGAGCGGTGTCCAACTCTCCTGCCGTGCCCGCTCGGTAGGCGGGCACCCCGAATCCGGCGGCGAGCGCGGTCCAGTCCATCAGCGGGTCGTCGAGACTGGTCAGGCGCTCGGCCTGCGGTCCGAACTCGGCGTTTCCGGACCGGCTTAGTTCGGTTCGCAGCACGTTGTAGGAGTGATTCGCGGCGATTAGCACGACAACGTCGGCATCTTCACGGGCCATCGTCCACAGCGCCTGCGTCGTGTAGAGGGCACTGCCATCGGATTGCAGCGCAATCACCGGTCTGGTCGGTGCGGCGATGGCCGCACCGAGCGCGCACGGCAAGCCCTGGCCGATCGCCCCGCCGGTATTGGTGAGCACAGTGTGTGGAACCGACCCCGCCGCGGCGGTGTAGAAGGGATATCCGCAGGTGCCACCCTCGACCGACACGATCGCATTCTCCGGGAGCCGGGCGGCCACTACTTTGCCCACGAAGTCACCGGTCAGCTTTGCCCCGGAGTCGATAGTCTCCTTCGAAGGGATGGCCGTCATGCTTGCCCCGTCCGCTGCCAGCGCCAGCGCGAGGTCGACGAGAGCTTGTTCAGCGTCCTCATGGGGCCGGGCGAGGTGAGTGAGGCTGCCTGCCGGGCAGAGAAGGCTCGGAACGTTCTCGTAGCCGAAGTACGCAACAGGCTCCTCCGCGCCGGCGACTGCGACGACGTCACTGTGCGCGAGCGCGGAAATTGCCCGTTCCGGGAAGTATGGCAACCGGTCCAGGTCAGGCAGACCACCGCCGCGTTCTGCGGTCGCCGGGAAAGTTTCGCTGTACGCGACTGCTCCGGTGTGGGCGGCGATCTGGCCGGCTGCGCGTTGGCCCCGGCGACTCAGGCCGTTGCCGCCTACCACGATAGTGGCCCGGCGACCGGCCTCACGAAGCTGGCGCGCAACGGCCTCGATCCGATCGGCTGACACCACTGGACGGGCGGTGGCTTCATACGGCACCGGCTCGGCGTCGGTGGCTCGGGCGTACTGGTAATCGGCGGGAACGATGAGAGTGCTGACCCCGAGATGGATGCGCGCGTCGGCGATCACCGCGATAGTCTCAGCCCCGATATCGGCGCGGGACCGGACCGTCCGGGTCGTTCCGACGGTGGCAGCCAGGGCGGCGATGTCCGAAGACAACGGCGCATCGTAGGGCAGGTGCCACGACGCGTGCTCTCCCACAATGTTGACCACAGGCGTGTTGGCCCGACGGGCGTTGTGCAGGTTTGCCAGGCCGTTGGCCAGGCCGGGACCCAGATGCAACAGCGTCATCGCCGGCCGACCCGCGATCCGCGCGTACCCGTCGGCCGCCCCGGTACAGACGTTCTCGTGTAGTCCGAGCACCGCTCGGACGCCCGGGACTTCATCCAGAGCCGCCACAAAGGCCATCTCCGTGGTGCCGGGATTGGCGAAACACACCTCAATGCCCGATCGCATGGCACTACGCACTATCGTCTCGGAGCCGGTGCTCAGGTAGGTCACTATGAAGTCCTTGATCAATTATCGTACTTCATGAACGTTAATCGATACTGTAGCGCACTTGTCCGGCGAGGGGAAGCGATGATTCGGACCAAGAAGCCGGACGACGAGCAGAAACCTCCCGTCCGGCATTGCCGGACGGGAGGCTTCTGCAGTGCAGCGACTCGGCGCGAGGTTTCCTGGGTGGCTCAGTCCCGCCCTGGCACCCCGGCAAGCCGGGAAGCAGCGTCTGCGGCGGCGGCCATCACCGCGGTGGGAACCGTCACGTCGGTCAGCTTCGAGCCAAGCTGGACGACTCCGACGCTGGCCGTCGCCCAGTCCGAAGTGACAATTGGCGCTGCCACCCCGACCGCACCGGACTGCAGCTCCCCCGCGGTGACCGCATAACCACGCGCGCGCGCCCGGGCGATGTCTTTCGGCTCCTGATCCGCGGCGGGCCGTCCGGCCAGGATCGCCACTCCGTCGGCACCCAGGCCGAGCGGACGGCGTACACCCTCACGCATCGCGATGTGGAATGTGCTGCCCGCGGGCTCCTCAGTGAGCAGGACCAGGGCTTCGTCGCCATCGGCCACTGTGAGGATCGCGGTGCTATTTGTCTGGCTACTCAGCCGCCGAAGAACTGGCAACACGGCGGCCTGCAGTCTCGGCCGCAGCCGGCTGGCGAGCTCGGCGACGCCGATGCCAAGTACATAGCGCGTGTCGGCACGTCCGATCAGACGATGCACTTCCAGAGTGCGCAACAGCCGGTAGACCACGGCGCGGGCAGTCGCCAACTCCTCGGCAATCTCAGCCGCGCTCAGACCGTCCGGATGGGCGGCCAGAAGTGAGAGCACCGTCAGGCCGCGATCCAGAGTCTGCGAGGTTTCCCCAGTCGACAGCATCCTGTCCCCTCCAACCTAAATGACACGATCCTGGACACTGACCATTGCTCGGTTCCGCCGGGCACGGTCTGACTGGTATAGCACACATCAGCTCGTTCGCATCGTAGTCCGTGATCTCGAAACAGTTGACGAGAGAAGGGGCAATCGGTTTACAATAGTACGACTATCGCCCCAGAAGGACTTTTATCGTACATGCGCACACGTCAACAAGCTGAAGAGCTGGCTCGCAGCATTCCGATCATGCCGTTCGTCGACGGCCAGTGGCTGGACCAGCAAAACCCTCAGAGTTTCCCGGTGATCGACCCAACCACCGAGAAGACCCTGACAGGCGTCGCCGAGACTGGTGACGCCGGAGTCGATTGCGCCGTGTCTGCGGCGCGTCGTGCACTTGATACCGGTTCCTGGGGTCGACTCGACGGCGCCGCACGTGGCCAGCTGCTCAACATGCTGGCCGATCTGATCGAGCAACGCGCAGAAGATTTCGCCGACCTGGAGTGCCTGGACGTCGGTAAACCTGCTATCGAGCCACGAGTTATCGACCTGCCTCAGACGATCGCGACATTGCGCCATTTCGCGGGCTGGGCCGACAAGATCGAAGGGCGCACGATTCCGACGCCCGGGCACATGGGTCAGCCAACCTTGAGCTACACCGTCCGCCAACCGATCGGCGTGGTCGCCGCGATCACACCCTGGAACTCGCCGACCATGATCGGCTCATGGAAGCTCGCCCCTGCGCTGGCAGCCGGATGTCCGGTCATCCTCAAGCCCCCGGAGGATGCACCACTCACCTCCCTGTTGTTGGCCGAGCTGGTCGTTCAGGCGGGCTTCCCTGCAGGTGCGTTAGCCGTTCTCCCCGGTCGCGGGGCAACGACGGGAACCGCCCTCGTCCAGCACCCGGGGGTCGACAAGATCTCCTTCACCGGCAGCCCGGAAACCGGTCAGATCGTGGCGGCCGCCGCCGCGCGGGGCTTTCGTCCGACGACTCTTGAGCTGGGCGGCAAGAGCCCCCAGATCGTGTTCGCCGACGCCGATCTCGAGGCTGCTGCCGACGGTGTGGCGCTCGGCGTCTTCGCCAACCAGGGTGAGGTCTGCGCGGCCGGTAGCCGAATCCTGGTCGACCGCTCGGTGCATGACGAGTTCGTGGAACTGCTTGCGAACCGGGCCGGCAAGGTCGTCGTCGGCGACCCGTTCGAGCCCGGTACGACAATGGGCGCACTGATCAACGCCAAGCAGCGCGCTCGGGTACAGGGCTACATCGACCGCGGACGCGAAGAAGGTGCACACCCCGTCATCGGAGGCGGCCGGTCCGAGCACGATGTTGGCTACTTCGTCGAGCCAACTCTATTCACCGCGGCGACCAACGAGATGACAATCGCCCGGGAAGAGATCTTCGGACCGGTTGGAGCGATCATCGCATTCGACGACGTCGACCGTGCTGTGGCGATCGCCAACGACAGCCGTTACGCACTGGCCGCCACCGTCTGGACACGCGAACTGAGCCGGGCGCACGACATCGCGCGCCGGATCCAGGCCGGCGCCGTTGCGATCAACGGCTGGTCGCCGCTGGATCCCCGGCTGCCGTGGGGAGGGTCCAAACACAGCGGCCTCGGCCGCGAATTGGGCCGTGCCGGCATCGACGAGAACACCGAGGAGAAGACAATCACAATAGTTCTCTAACCAGCACCGCATCCATCTATCCAGAACTGTCGACACTCATCGTCAACCACCACGGAGGTACTCAGTCATGTCAGCCCGAATCCTCGTCGTCTACTACAGTTCCACCGGCTCGGTGCACCGGCTGGCCGAAGCTGTCCGCGGCGGAGCCACCGAAGCTGGCGCGCAAGTCCGCCTGCGACGGGTGTCCGAACTGGCACCAGATGAAGCTATCGCAAGCAACGAGGATTGGATCGCGCACAAGCAGGCCACCGACGACGTCGTTCCAGTGGCCACTCTCGACGACCTGGAGTGGGCCAACGGATACGCGTTCGGCACCCCTACCCGGTATGGCGCACCGGCCGCGCAACTGAAGCAGTTCATCGACTCAGCCAGCAGCCTCTGGCACGAGGGCAAGCTCGCCGACAAGCCGGTAACAACCTTTGTCTCCTCTGCCGAACTGCACGGCGGCCAAGAGGCGACCATCCTGTCTCTGAACAACGTCTTCTACCACTGGGGCTCGATCATCGTCCCGCTCGGCTACACCGACGACATCGTCTACGCGGCTGGCGGTAACCCCTACGGCACGTCGTGGCCGGCCGGATTCCCGTCCAGCATGCCGGACGAGACAGTGTTGCAGTGTGCCCACTACCAGGGCGGACGCTTGGCCCACTTCGCCGAACTACTGTCCGCGGCACCGACGCCAGCAGCCGATTGATGCACATTGCGGTGTGGTCCGAACTGCACTGCCCGTGGGCACTACTGACCGTGGACCGGCTGCGTCAGGCTCGCGAACGACACGGACTCAACGTTGTGTTCGTGCCGCGAGCCTGGCCGCTGGAGTGGGTCAACCACCACGGAACACCACGGCACATTGTTGCCGCAGAAACCGCGGCACTCGGTACCCACGAGCCGGAACTGTTCTTGCGATTCACCGGCAGTTCGTGGCCGTCGACATTTCTACCGGCCTTCGAGTTGGTCGCCGCGACCCGTCGCACACACGGGCTGCGAAGTGCCGAAGACGTCGACTACGCGCTACGCCTCGCCTTCTTCCGGCACGGTGTCGACGTCAGCATCCAGGACGGCCTGGAACGAGCACTGGAGTTGGCGAAAGACTACGGCGCACAGTTGAACACCGAGACCGTTCTGACCGAATGGTTGCGTGGCAACCCACGCTCAGACGTCGTCGACGACTATGTTGAAAGTGGCCTACTCCCGATCCAAGGCAGTCCACAGGTCTTCTGGCCGGACGGCACCACCACGCACAATCCCGGTATGACCGATCACAAGTGGATCGGTGACCACGTGGAGCTGCGCAGCACCGACCCCGGGGCCGTCGAAAGGCTCCTGCTCGAGCGCTGCGGCGACTGAACCAGAGTAAATCAATCGATCTGCCGGGAAATTCTCGTTACGAACGGGGACTGTCGCGTTGATGAGGCCTATTCAGGGCGACTGAAATGGCAGGATCGCGGAGCCCGTGGCATCTCAGCCCCGGGCTCCCCGGGACCAGAGCGTGACAGCCTCCTGCAACTCCGCTCTTGTCGCCTTGGTCATCGACGGGTACGCGACCCACCGCCCAGTGGGCGAAGAAGCGTGGGTACTGCGCGGCGACACACTCCCCTGTTCCCGCGCCTTGCGCTGGGGCGCTAATCGTTTGTACTTCGGCGTCGGCGATCCGGCAGATGGTGTCCTTGGACACCGACGCTGCGTAGATCTCTGTGGGCACAGGGGGGCACCTCCCGCTTGCGGGAGAATCTCCCCGGTGGTCGGGCCCTTGGCGATCAGCGACAACACCACCTGCTCCACCGACCCGAGCTTGCGGGCGTGCCTGGGCACGATGACCGGTTCGAACGTGCCCGCCCGGTCCCGCGGCACCCGGACGTCGACCTTCCCGACACTTCAGTCAGCACCGTCTTCGTGCCAGTCCCGTTGCGAACATTACGAATCAGATCTTCGGCCAGCTCCTCCGGCTCGGCATTGCCAGCGTCAGCCGTCACCGGCTGCTCGCGCTTACCATGCCCGAGGTGCTCGGTCATCTCCTCCTCCAGCGAGACTTCCAGCACCATCTTGGTCAGATCCTTCGGGCAACCCCGACGGCCTGGTCAACGAGTCGCCATTGGCACGCGCTTCACGCACCAACTCGGTCATCGCCGCCAACCGGCTAGCCTGCCCTGACCCTTCTCCGGCCACCGGTCCGGCGGCTCACGCCGCCGAGCCGGCCGCTGCTGCCGTCCTGCCAGACCCTGCTTCTCCTGCGCGGTCTTGTTCACGTGCAGTGTCATCGCTACTGACTCCGATCCCGCCCCAATCAAGGGGGCGCGACACGGACCAGAAGCACTAAATTTGCGATAATCCGAGAAGCTGCTGCCCAGATGCCTTGACGTGCACTTCTTGCCTACGTTGTGTTAATTGTGGTCAGTAGCTGCATCTGGCAGAGTCGGACTGATATCAGCGGGGTTATAGTTGTTGCTGGCGCTGCCGTCGCTACCAGGTGCGTGGAGTAATGCGGCGGTAGCTTCGTCGGGAAGGACTGGGGTGTCCTCGCGCCATTGGAACGGGGTTCCGCGGTCTTGCCAGACACGACGGTAGAGGAATAGCGGCACGCTGACGAACAGCAGGACGACTGCGATGATCGATTCCTTGGCGCCGCCGTAGTTGGCCAAGGCTGGGTGCGTGACACCGAAGATGGCGAGGAACAGGTCGATGGTTCCCATCAGTAGCGCGATCGCGATCCCGGTCCTAGGGAGCTTGTAGGGGCGTGGCCAGTTGGGCCGGTCGCGGCGCAGCAAGACGTAGCCGAAGGAGATGAGTGAGCAGGAGATGATATAGCCGAAGTTGCTGGCTCCGACGATAGCGACCGTATTGCCGACGAGGAATAAGATCAACAGGTTGACGAGGATGTCCATCGCTAGTGCGCGTCCAGGCATCTTGTGTCGGTTGACCTTGGCGAATTGCTTGATTGTCGCGTCGCTTCGCGCGAGGCCGAGCAGGGCTCGGGCTGACTGGGCGCTGGTTGCTAAGATGGTGACCCATAGAGCCATGGCAAGTATCGCAATGATGAGCGAAGAACTGCCATGCCAGTACTTTTGCATCACGGTGACGGCATAGCCACTGGGATTGTCACCGATCGCCTTCTCTCCGATCGCCCCCGACGTGGCTAGCGGTACAAGAGTGAACATGGCCACCATGACAACGGCACAGATCTTGATTGCCTTGGGGGTGTCCGAACCGGGCTTCTTGTACTCCGGCGCGAACAGTGAGGGGCCCTCGGCGGCGAAACATGTCCAGGCTGCCAAGTACACCAGCACGACGCCCAATTGCCAGCTGTGCAGGCGCCATGTCAACTCGTGTGCCGACCATGTCCCGCTGACGAACGGCAGCCCGACCATCACAGCGGCCACCACCACGAAGACTGTCACTCCGGCACTGGTTAGGCGAGCGGCTGGTTTGATGCCGTATGCGTTGAGCACGTACACGCTGATCAGGGCCAACCCGCCGAGGATGTGCGGCAATCCGACGTGCGTGCCGAGGATGTCGACACCCCACGTCTGGCTCGGAAACCATTGCGCTTGGATCAGGGACCCGAACACGTAGGCCGACACGGCTTGGATCAGTGACCACCCCAGCCAGTAACCCCACATCACAACCGGTCCAACGAACACCGTGTACTTGCGGAAGGCCTCGTGTGCGTAGGCCGCAGAACCACCGACTGTGCTGGGGAACATGGTGGCCATCTCGGCGTACAGGAACGCTTGCGCTGCGGCCATGACCATACAGACCGCCCAGATGAAGATCACCGCCCAGGCGCCGACCAGTCCGACCATGAACCCGATAGTGACGAAGATGCCCAGGACTGTGGACAGGCCCAAGAACGCGCCGGATTTCCAGCTCAAGACCCTACTCAGCTGCTGTTCAGATTCGGCCATGAACGCCTCGCTTCTTCCAAAAGTACGATTATCGGACTTTCTGCACTAACTACGAACATAGGGTGGCGGTGGTCACAAGCTGTGTCAAGGGCTAAGGAAGCGCTGATCTGCGGGCAAGTGCACAACACCATGGGAGTGGGAGCACCTGGCGAGTCCACGAATCGCGTTGGTGTACCACCAGTTCGGCTGGTAACCCTCGTCAAGCCCTTGGGCCGGGTGTACGAGGTGAATCCTTCGGGTGTTGGTTAGACGGTGAGTCCGGCGGCGATGGCGGGCTCGACGATGGTCTGTCCTCGTGGGGTCGGCTGGTGGTACTGATCCATCCCGGCGTTTCCGGAGACTTGGTCTCACGGGAGGATGGCGACAGGTACGAAGCGGTATCCGGCTGGTTTGAAGCGGGACGCGGTGGACATGGTGGCCCGGTTCGTGACGGATGGTTCGTCGGAGTGGGCGGAATTTGTCAAGATGTTTGGGGCCAGCGGTTCTTAAGCAGCTGGTTGTTGGTCCTCCTGTTCTTCCTCGGGTGGTTTGTTGATCCAGGCGT
>NZ_RJJQ01000008.1 GCF_003724155.1 Flexivirga caeni
CAGCACCGCGTCCGCGAACCCCTTCACCACCTCCGCCGCCCGCACCACATCACCCAGACGCTCCCGCGACACAGCACCAGCACCAGCACCAGCGCCGTTGCCACTGTCGGTATCGGTGTCGGTGCCTGTGCTAGGAGCTGCGCCCCGAGACGATTGCGCCACCAGCAACGCGACCGCGTCCGCGACCGGACCCGGCAAACCGGACACATCCAGCACACGTCCGCCAGGCCCCTCGCCGTGCCGCCCACCATCGCGCTGCTCACCGTCTGCCGCCATCACCGGTCACCTCCTCACGGTCGCCACTGCCTTGCTTCTTATCCCCAATTCTAGGTGCGACCACCGACAACCCACCTCGCCGAAACCGCCGCACCCACAAGCACTTCCACGCGCGCAGCCGGCTCCGCTCCTCCGGCTACTCGGCCGCCCACTCGAGCACCCCTGTCGCGCTGGCCGGCCGCCGTGATCACGCGACCCGGCTCGCCCCGACGTCCGCACGCTCACCGCTGCGCTCCTTCGCCGAACGGGGTACAACCCGAGGCGTTCACGGACCGGATATCTACCCCGCTCGACACCGACGTACCCCACTCGACACGTGATTGCCCGGCCTCACTACGGCGCCTCCGCTACCCGGCCCACACCAGCGGCTGATCTGGATACGGCTCCTCCGCTGCGCTCTTCGATACGCTCCCCTGCTGCGCTCCTCCGCTACTCAGGGCGGGCCTCCTCTGCCTACTCGATCAGCGAGACAAAACGCACCTCCGCGCGTGTTCCTGGCACTGCTTCCTGATATCGAGCCAGGTGCGACCAATAGGTCCGCAGGGACGAGAATGCAGCCTCGCAATTGCGTTTGCCCCTGCACCGAGAAGCCGGGCCAAGAAGTTCCGGAAGCGGGGTGCTCAGTCTCCCGCCTGGACCGTTGTCCGACCGTCACGGACTGTCACGATGGAGTCAGCCCTCGACGCAATAGCCGCGTCGTGGGTCGCGATCAGGATCGTCGTACCGTACGCCTCTTGCAGCCGTCGCAAGAGTTTCAGGATGCCGGCGGCGTTGGCCGCGTCGAGGTTCCCGGTGGGCTCGTCAGCGAGGATGAGACCGGGGCTGTTGACGAGGGCACGAGCGATCGCAACTCGTTGCTGCTGGCCACCGGACAAGTGGCTCGGCAACGCGCGTTCGCGTCCGTCCAATCCGACCTCCGCGAGGAGCTCTTGAGCACGTGAGCGCCGATCGAATGACGTCTTACGCGACACCAAGGGCGCCAACACGTTGTCGAAGGCGGTCAGCGAGGGGACCAGGTGAAACTGCTGAAAGATGAATCCGACGCTGGCTCGGTAGTCGGCGAGGGCGTTGCCCCGTAGCCCAGTGATATCGGTGTCGTCGACCAGGATCCGGCCGCTGTCGGCGCGATCGATCGCGCCGATGAGGTGCAGCAGAGTGGACTTGCCTGAACCAGAAGGGCCGGTGATTGCGGTGATGGTTCCGGGAGCGATCTCCAGATTGACGTCGTCGGCTGCGGTCAAGACCGATTGGTCGCCCATGCGATAGCTCTTGCACAGGTCGGCGATGACGAGGCGGGAGCCGGCAGGGGCCGGCTTTCGCATCGAGTGTGTCGTGGTCATGGCGGTTCTCCTTGCGGCTACGAGTGGCTGCTCATGCAAAGGTGCCTACTCCGCCGAGAGCAGGCGTGCGTTCGGACGGCGTCCCACAGCAGTCGCCGGTATCAGACTTGCCAGTGCAGCAATGAGCACGCCGACAACGCCGACGCTGACGGTGGTCAGTACGGCGGCCCGGTCGAGGCCAACGGCCACGTCGAGAGCGACCAAGGCCCCCAGGACCCCGACTGCGGCACCCGCAATTGCGATGGCGATGGCCTGCCACATGATCAGCCGGACCAGGGTCAGGCGTCGCCAGCCGGTCGCTTGCAGGGTGGCGTATCGAGGCGCCTGCTCACGTAGGTCGAGATAGAGAATGTTGACGAGGCTGAGCACGCCGATGAGGGCAAGTACGCCGGCCGCAACGAGGTCCGGAGCACGCACTTGGACAGTCACCGCGGCACCAAGGACCGTGCCTACCACGGCGCCGTGGAAGGCACGCAGAATCCCGAGCAGGATCGCGACCGCGCAGACGCCAAAGGCCAAGCTGATAGCTCCGGCAGCAGCCCGGCCAGGTGTTCGCGCCAGCCAGGTGATCGCCATGGTCCTGACTCCTCTCAGCCGCACTCCGGTGTGAGTGGCACGCGCACTTGGGCGGGTGACCTCCACGGGGGTGACCCGGCCCGCGGCCCAGGCCGGCAGCAAGCCCGCTGCGACTGCCAACAGTGCCGCCGCGGGAACGGCAACTGCATACCAGCCAGACGTGACGTGGACACCGGCGATCGGAGCGGTCAGGAGCGCGGCCACCGACCCGAGCGCGCCGGCGACCAAACCGATGAGGCACAGTTCGGCGATCACTTCGAGACGAATTGTTCGAGGTCTCCAGCCGATGCAGGCCAGGACGCCGAGTTCTTGGCGCCGCGCGCGGACCGAGGCGTTTGCGCTGATCGTGACGGCAACGGCCGACGCAATCACGATCAGGATCAACAAGGCGAGAGTCTTGCGGTCGATCGCATTCACAATCAAGGTGGCGACACCTAGCCGTGACCACTGCTCATCCACAGTCATCGTCGGCACTCCTCGCGCCGTCGACGGAATTGTCACGCGAACGGTGCTGGGTGACGAGCCCTTGGTGACATCGACCCGCAACCCAGTGGCCTGTTGAATCTGGTTCGCTACCAAGCGAACACGCGCTTGAGCAGTTGCCGAATTGCCGGCGGCATGGGCTACTCGTACGCGGATCGCCGATATAGGAGCTCGCTGCGCATTCGAACCGGGTGGAGCGGTAAAGGTGCCTGAGTCTGCGAATCGAGGCAGAGCGCTCATGGGAACCAGCAGCATCGGCGGCTCTTGCAGGTAGCCGCGGGGGTTGCCGTCGGGTGCCAGTGCCTTTCCATGGAGCAGGGCACGGGTTGGAGCATCGGCTGGGGTGGCGGTCGGCGGCTGATACGTCTCCATCGGCACCTTTGCCAGATCGGAGGACTTGGTCAGCCGTGCCGGATCGAACTGGCCAACGACTTGCAACTGCACTTGATTCGGCCCAGACTCCGGCACCGGGGTGATCGTGCGGAAACCGCGCGTGTTGGTGGCGGGTGGCAGCGGCGGCCAAGGAACGTTGCTATACGTGTAGGTGCGCCACACGGAATCATCACGGGGTTGCAGCCGGGCTGTCAGGCCCGTCTCTGGCGTCCCGGTGTACTGAACGGGTCCGGGCTGAAACAAGATCGTGGGGTTCAGCGTCCCGTCGAAGTCGGTGCCCCCGTTGAGCCACGAATCGTGCGCTTGCACCGCCGTCACCGTCCGCGTCGCAATGGGCTTCCCGCCTGCTCCCATCACCAGATCTCGAGCCTTCGACGCGGTCATGCCCGAGCCTGCAGTGAGCTTGCGTACCGCGGCCGAATCAAGCTCGTCCACCCGGATTGACGTTGTGTCATCGACGTACGTGCGAGACGACGCAATCGCCGGAACCGTATAGAAATTCGCGTAACCGTCGCTCTCGCTGGTGACTTTGCTACCCGCAAGCGACGTACCCGCGCTGACCGCACGCGACAATCCGTCCAATTGGTTTTCGGCAGACGGGTCGACTGCGGCGATCATGATGGGGAAGACGATCGGCACCTGGACAATGAACTGACCTTGGCCGGCAGGCCACAGCGAATCGCCGTTGACACCTCCACCGGTGTCCCAGCACTGTGCGGAAAACATGTTGGCAGCGCTGAACGGAGACTCGTCGGACAAGACCGACGGATCAGGCTGGACGCACACTCGGACCCGGCGCTTGCCGATCTGCTCGACGTTCGACGACCCGCCGAGAGAAACGTTGTCCCCAACCAGTACATAACCCGACTCACCAGGCAAGCGGACGTTTCCCCGGAGCACGGTCGCGGCAGACCGGAAGCGGAACACGGAAGTCCGGCCGGGCCGAACGTACTTGGTGACATCGATCGGGTACATGATCCGCTCGAATGCTTCGCCAACCATCGCGATCGGCGCGGCCACCTGGACACCGCTGATGCCGCGGATCCGCGCCAGCTGAGCGAGGGTGATGCCGCCGAATGTCCCGGACAGGAAGTTCGGCCGAACCAGGCCCTGCGAGTGCGCAGATCCCGACTTGTCCGCGGGCCGCATCAGCACGTCATACGTCGAATTCGCGCCATTCACGGTCCCGACAGTGCGCACCGCCGTCGCATGAACGGCTCCGCTCAACAGGAGAAATGATCCGACAGCTAGCGCCAGCACCACCGCAACAGACATCGCGCGCCGGCGATCACGCCATATTCTCGCAAGAACGTAACGGCTCAAGTCAAGCGCTTCCCCCCCATCCACCACCGACATGGAGGTTTGCTCAGGCAACCCGGATGACACCTCGACTATTGCACGATCACGAACGGAGTGGGTGACTTTCAGCGGATGCGGCTACCAGAACCGACTACGCCAGCTTCGCCGCCATACGCTCGTGCTCCACCGAGTTCAGCACGCCAGCCCTCACGACGGCGCGCATCGCGTCCTGGTCGTCATAGAACGCACGGAAAACCGTCGGGACCTCAATGCCGTGTGCAGGCGCCGCGCCCACCTCGACCACATCCCCCGGCCGTATGACGCCAGGCTCCACAACGCGCAGGTATGCACCCGAAAGACCATGCGCGACATACGTTTTCAGCCAGCCACGCTCGGCCATGTGCACCCGAAACGTGCCGCACGGGATCCGCGGGCCGGTCACTTCCAGCACGGCCGACCCGACCGACCACCGGGTGCCCACGACGGCATGGTCCACGTCGATGCCGACGGTGGTCAGGTTCTCTCCGAACATCCCGTCGGCGAGCGACCGGCCGAGCCGCTCACCCCACCAGTCCAGCTCTTCGCGGGCCACGGCATACACGGCCTGATCGTCGCCGCCGTGGTTGTCCCGGTCACCGATGAAGTCACCGAGCACACCGCTGCCCAGCCCGCCCCTCTTCGGGCCCGGCGCGCGCACCTCGACCCGATCGACGGGCCGCTTGTGGATGCCGGTCATCGTGGGCTTGGCCGAGTTTTGTTCTGCCCGGCCGACATTGGTCGACAGCACCCTCCCGCTACCGCTCGCTCTGGACGCAACCGCATGCTCCTCGAATCCCACGGGGCCGATTGTTCCTCGGCCGTATTCCCCGTGCAACGCGGAATCGGGCGGACTAGCGTGCAGGTGTGACTGACGACCTCACCCGCACCCCGACCCCTGTCGACTCGATCGCCGAGCGCTTCCACGAGAAGTCGATCGAGCTGTCCCCCATCAGCGGCACCTACATCGGGTCGCCCGACCGGCAGGACGAACTCGACGACCTCTCCCCCGCCGGCCTCGCCGAGCGCCACGACCTGGTCCGCGAGACGCTCGGCGCGCTGGACGGCGTGACCGCCCAGGACGACGTCGACAAGGTCACCCTCGACGCCATGCGCGAGCGGCTCGGCCTCGAGATCGAATCGTATGACGCCCTCCTGCCGCACAGCTCCCTCAACGTGATCGCCTCCCCACTGCAGGAGGTGCGCGACGTCTTCGACCTGATGCCGACCGACACGCCGGAGCAGATCGCGACGATCGGCCGGCGGATGCGCGCCATACCGCGGGCCCTGGACCAATGGTTCGAGTCGCTGCAGGTGGCGGCCGATCGGGGCAACGTCAGTCCGGTGCGCCAGGTGCAGGCGTGCATCCAGCAGACCAAGGACCACACCGCGGCCGACGGCTACTTCGCCGGGCTGAAGCGGGACCACCCGGAGATCGCCGACGACGTCGACGTCGCCGCGCGCGCCTACGCCGCCGCCGGCGAGCAACTGCAGGAACGCTTCCTGCCGCTCGCACCCGAGGCCGACGGGTGCGGCCGGGACGCCTATCCGCTGCACTCGCGGCAGTTCCTCGGTGCGCAGGTCGACCTGGAGGAGACCTACGCGTGGGGCCAGGAAGAACTCGCCCGCATCACCGGCGAGATGCGGCGCGTCGCCGACCGCATCAAGCCGGGCGCGTCCGTCCGCGAAGCGATGGACGCCCTGGAGTCCGACGCGGCATACCAGCTGCACGGCACCGACGCCCTGCAACGCTGGATGCAGGAGAAGGCGGAAGAGGCGATCAGCGCCCTCGCCGACACGCACTTCGACATACCGGGCCCGGTCCGCACCATCGAATGTTGCATCGCCCCAACGCAATCCGGCGGCATCTACTACACGTCGCCGAGCGACGACTTCTCCCGGCCCGGCCGCATGTGGTGGTCGGTGCCGAAGGGTGTCGAGGAGTTCGGCACCTGGCGCGAGCTGACCACCGTCTATCACGAGGGTGTCCCCGGACATCACCTGCAGTGCGGCCAGACGATCTACCGCTCCGCGCTGCTCAACAGCTGGCGGCGCCTCGATGTCTGGTGCTCCGGGCACGGCGAGGGCTGGGCCCTGTATGCCGAACGGCTGATGGACGACCTGGGCTACCTCGAAGACCCCGGCAACAAGCTCGGCATGCTCGACGGGCAGTCGCTGCGCGCCGCCCGGGTCGTGCTCGACATCGGCGTGCACTGCGGTTTCGAGGCACCGGCGGAGGTCGGCGGCGGCGCGTGGACCTACGACAAGGCGTGGGAGTTCCTGGGTGCGCACTGCGACATGGCCGAGGGCTTCCTGCGGTTCGAGCTCGACCGCTACCTGGGCTGGCCGGGACAGGCACCGTCATACAAGGTCGGGGAGCGGATCTGGCTGCAGCTGCGCGACGACGCCCGCGAGCGTGCGGGCGCCGACTTCGACCTGAAGTCGTTCCACCGGCGTGCGCTCGACATCGGCTCGGTCGGCCTGGACACACTGCGCGCGGCGGTGCTCGGCACACTCTGACCGGCTCCGGCCTGGAAGGATGACGGGGTGCATATCGCCCTGCCGATCCTGCTGCTGACCGCGACGGTCGTGGCCGGCGCGACCCTCGCCCGGTGGCTGCGGCTGTCCGCGCCGCTGTTCCTGGTCGCTCTGGGCGCGGTGGTGTCGTTCCTGCCGTTCATGCCCTACCCGTTCGACGTCGATCCGGAGATCATCCTGCTCGGCTTCCTGCCGCCGCTGCTCTTCGGCGCCGCGTCCAACACCTCGCTGATCGACCTGCGCCGCGAGCGGAACCAGATCCTCCGGCTCTCGGTGCTGCTGGTGCTGTTCACCGCGTTCGGCGTCGCCGTGGTCGCGTGGAAGCTGCTCGACGTGCCGTTCTTCGCGGCGGTCGCCCTCGGCGGCATCGTCGCGCCGCCGGACGCCGTGGCCGCCACCGCCATCGCCCGGCGCATCGGGCTGCCGCGTCGGGTCGTCGGCGTCCTCGAGGGCGAGTCGCTCTTCAACGACGCCACCGCCCTGGTGATCGTCAACACGGCGAAGGGACTGATCGCCGGGGGCGCCGGGGCGGTCACGATCCTCACCGCGGGCCGCGACTTCCTGTGGGCGTCGCTCGGCGGCGCCGCGATCGGCTATCTGGCATACCTGCTGGTCAAGTGGGTATGGCGACACGTCACCGACACGGTCACCATCGTGTCGCTCAGCTTCCTCAGCCCCTGGATCGCCTACCTGCCCGCGGAGAAACTGCACGCATCGGGCGTGTTCGCGGCCGTCGTCTGCGGCGTCGCCACCTCGCATGCGGCGCCGGCCCTGCAGACTGCCCAGTCGCGGGTGGCCGAGCGGCTCAACTGGGCGTCGGTGACCTACCTGCTGGAGAACATGGTCTTCCTGCTGATCGGCCTGCAGACCCGCACCATCGTCGAGGCCGTGCAGCGCTCGGACAGCGGCTTCGGCCGCACCGTGGTGATCGCCGTCATCATCCTGCTCACCACGATGCTGCTGCGACCCATCTGGCTGATCGGGCTGGACCTGATCGGTCGCCGGTTCGGCTGGCGGCATACCTCACTGACCGGCCGCGAGACAGCGATCGCGTCATGGGCCGGCATGCGCGGCGTGGTGACCCTGGCTGCCGCGTCCCTGCTGCCCACCGACACCCCCGAACGCGAGGCGATGATCTTCATCGCACTGGTGGTGACCGTGGGAACCCTTGTCATCCAGGGCTTCACGCTGGGCACCGTCGCGCGCTGGCTGGACCTGCACGGACCGGATCCCCGGGAGGACGCGCTGCAGACCGCCCAGCTCGTGCAGGCGGCCATCAACGCCGGCAACCGGCGACTCGAACAGGAGCTGGACGACAGCGAATTCGAGGTGCCCGAGCAGGTCGTGGAAACCCTGCGGCACCAGAGCACCCGGCGCGCGAACCTGGCCTGGGAGCGCCTCGGCCGCAGCGATCCGACCACCGAGACCCCGTCGGACGCCTACCGGCGGCTGCGGTCGGCGATGCTCGATGCGGAACGGTCCAAGGTGATCAAGCTGCGGGATAAGGGCGTCATGGATCACGAGGTGCTCGAAGAGGCGATGCAGTTGCTGGACATCGAGGAGTCGATGATCGCGCGCGCCGACGCCCAGGACCGCGAACTGAACGAGCAACTGCTGCTCACGCCGGAGGAGCGCCGCTTCGGCTGCGAGCACCTGGCCGAGGCGCCCTTCACCATCGATCCGCGGACGCCGGACGGGTGCGAGGAGTGTTTGCGCGACGGGACCGTGTGGGTCCACCTGAGGCTGTGTATGACGTGTGGCCACGTCGGCTGCTGCGACTCCTCGGAGGGCAAGCACGCGACCGAGCACTACACGCACACCGGTCACCCGGTGATGCGCTCCTTCGAGCCCGGCGAGGGGTGGCGGTGGTGCTTCGTGGACGACGTGCTCGGCTGAGCTGCCGCCCCGGACACTAGGCTGCTCGCCGTGACCGTCGATCTCGTGCTGGCCTCGGCCTCCCCCGCCCGCCTCGCCACGCTGCGCTCCGCGGGCGTCGAACCGCACGTGGTGGTGTCGGACGTCGACGAGCCGGCCGCCATCGCCCGCGCCGAGGAACGGCTGGGCGACACGCTGGCCACCGACGAGGTCGCGTTCCTGCTCGCTCGCGCCAAGTGCGAGGCGGTCGCCGCCGGAAGCGACGCGGACGCCCTGGTGCTCGGCTGCGACTCGGTGCTGGAATTCGCGGGCGACACCTTCGGCAAGCCGGCCGACGCCGGCGAGGCCGTGGCCCGCTGGCAGCGAATGCGCGGGAAGTCCGGCACGCTGCACACCGGCCACTGGCTGATCGATGCACGCGATGAGTCGACGGGCGCCACCTTCGGCGTCCTCGCCTCCACCGTCGTGCACTTCGCCGACCTCACCGACACCGAGATCGAGGCGTATGTCGCGACGGGCGAGCCATTGCGCGTCGCAGGCGCGTTCACGGTCGACGGTCTCGGCGGCCCCTACGTGCAGCGTATCGAGGGCGACCACCACAACGTGGTCGGGCTCAGCCTGCCCGTGCTGCGCGAGATGCTCCGCGAGATCGGGGTCACCTTCGACCAGCTGCGGGGCTGAATCCGGCTGCGCCGCAACGGATTACGCGGTGGCGCGAGCGACTGCCGACAGGCGCATCAGCCGCGGAAAAGCCAGGACGAGCAGGCCTGACACCACGAGCAGCACGGCGAAGATGAGCATCGCCTCACGCCCGCCGATCCCGCCGATCAGGAAACCCATGGTCGCCGGAGCCAGCGAGGTGAGCACCAGCGAGAGCACGTTGTCCGCGCTCATCACCCGGCCTAGCTTCTCCGCGGGCGTCGTGCTGGTCAGCACCGAAATCACTGCCGCGTTGCAGGGGGCAAGCAGGAACGTCGCGCACGCCATCAGGACCATCAGCACGGGCGGCGCGTGGACGAACGCCATACCTGCGAAGGCGACCGCGCCGATGATCGGGGTGAGCAGCATCAGCACGCCGACGCTCAGGTGCCGGAGCAGGCGGCCGGATAGGAACGAGGCGACGAGCATCGACACGGCCATCGCACTGGACACCGCACCGATCCATGTGGCGTCGGTGCCGCGCTGCTGCATCGTGATCGTCACCGAGACGACCAGCCCGGTGCCGAAGAAGTTCAGGAACATCGACAATAGGGTGATCGCCCGCAGCAGGTTGTTGCCGAAAAGGAAGGTCAGCCCGCTGCGAATCGCCGGCAGCAGCGCCTCCCGCTGTTTCGTGCCCGGACCCGGCAGGGCCGTGCGCACCCGCGACGCGGTGAGGATCGCAACCAGGTAAGTGACCACGTCGGCCACCATCGGCAGGCCCCGAGCGATGCCGAAGAGGAACCCGCCGATCGGCGGACCGGCCAGTCCCGCGGCCGCCGAACGCACCTCGTTGTTCATAGCGGCGCGCGGGATGTCCCGTGTTCGCACGACGCTACGAACCGCGACCTGCTCGGCCGGGCCGTAGAAGCTGTTCGCGACACCGCCGCAGGCGGCAGCGATCATCAGGTGCGGCACGGTCACTCGATGGGCGAACGCGGCGGCCGCGACCGAGCCGTAGGCGATCGCGCCCAGCGCGGCGGCGGCGATCATCGTCCACCTCCTGTTCCAGCGGTCGACCAGCGCGCCCGCCGGCAGTCCGATCAGCACGAGGGCCATCGTGGCGGCACCGGTCACGAGTCCGACGGCGAACGGGCTGTGCGTGGTGGCCAGGGTGATGAGCGGGAACGCCAGACTGCTCATCTGGCTGCCGAGACTCGAGACGGCGCCCCCAGCGATCAGCAACGCGTAGTCCTTGTTATGTCGCAACGGTGGGCGATGTGAATTGCCCGTGGCCACCCCCGCGCGCCCCCTCCCGTGCACCGTCACAATTCCTCACCCTGCCACCACCGGCCGGACAATTGTCTCTTCGGAAGATAACGGTTTGGTCAGCAGGCAAATCGACCGATCGCCAAGCCCCGATCGCTCCCGCGGTGCGGCTAGCGTCACTCCCCGGACCGCCATTCATCGCACCCAGCCGAAGGAGCGCCATGACCGCGACCACGCCACGCAGCAAGCTCACGCCGGACCAGCGTAACGCCTTCGCTGCCGCCTATCTGGGCTGGGCGATGGACGCCTTCGACTACTTCCTCGTCGTGCTCATCTACGCCCAGATCGCCAAGGATTTCCACAAGTCGCTCACCGAGATGTCGCTCATCACGACGATGACGCTGATCATGCGACCGGTCGGTGCGTTCATCTTCGGGTTGTGGGCGGATCGCGCCGGACGCCGGATCCCGCTGATGGTCGACGTGTCGTTCTACTCGGTCGTCGGCTTCCTGTGCGCCTTCGCACCGAACTTCTGGATCCTGATGGTGCTGCGCATGCTCTACGGCATCGGCATGGGCGGCGAGTGGGGGCTGGGCGCGGCGCTCGCGATGGAGAAGATCCCGGCACAGCGGCGCGGGTTCTTCTCGGGCATCCTGCAGGGCGGTTACTCGATGGGCTACCTGCTCGCGTCACTGGCCTTCCTGGTGGTCAACACCTGGTGGGGCCTGTCCTGGCGCTGGATGTTCGCGCTGTCGATCGTCCCCGCGCTGATTTCGCTGATCATCCGCTCCCGGGTCGAGGAGTCGGAGGTATGGCGGCAGAGCCAGCAGCGTTTCAAGCAGACCACGACGAGCGTCGCCGACATCGTGAAGAACCCAGCCATCTGGCGGCGGTTCATCTTCCTGGTGCTGCTGATGACCGCATTCAACTGGATGAGCCACGGCACCCAGGACGTCTACCCGACCTTCCTGAAGGAGACGACCGACCACGCACTCGGCTTCGCCAAGTCGACGGCCACCTGGATCGCGGTGATCTACAACATCGGTGCGATCATCGGCGGCGCCATCGCGGGAGCGTTGTCGGAGCGCTACGGCCGCCGCACGCTGATCGTGCTGTGCTCCGTGCTGGCGCTGCCGATCGTGCCGCTCTTCGCCTACTCGACGTCGGTGGGCATGATCATCCTCGGCTCGTTCCTGATGCAGATGATGGTGCAGGGTGCATGGGGCGTCATACCGGCGCATCTGACGGAACTGTCTCCGGACGAGATCCGCGGGTTCTATCCGGGCGTGACCTATCAGCTCGGCAACTGCCTGGCGGCGTTCAACCTGCCCATCCAGGAGTCCCTGGCGTCCTCGCATGGCTACCCGTTCGCGTTGTCGGTCACCATCGTGCCGGTCTTTGTCGCGGTGATCATCCTGACGCTGATCGGCAAGGAGCAGAAGGGGATTCGCTTCGGCACCCAGGACACGAGTGTGGTCGCCGAATCCACCGGCTGACGGACGCAGCTCACGCTGCCGCGGCCTCGGGTGCGCCGACCGGCTGCACGTCGGCCAGCAGCGGCATGCGCCGCAGTGGGCCGATCAGCAGCACCAGCAGCGCGGTCAGCAGGGTGAGTCCGCCGAGCGCGACGAGCGCCGCCTCTCCGCCCCACCACTGTGCGAGCAGCCCGCCGACCACGGGTGCGAGCGGGGACATCCCCATCACCGAAGTCATCAGCGCGCTCTGCACCCGGCCCTGCATCGCGTCCGGCGTGATGAGCATGACGTAGGTCATGAACCCGGCGTTGCCTGCTGGGACCAGCAGAAATCCGACGGTGAGCACGGCCAGCACCACCAGGTAGCTGTGCACGAAAGCACACGCCACCAAACAGATTCCGAGCAACACGGCACCGGCGATCAGGGTCCTCCCGGCGGGCAGCTTCTTCAGCACCACCGCGGAGAGCACCGCTCCGACGATGGTGGCGACCGCGATCGCCGTCTCCGCGAGACCGATGCCGGCCGGGCGGACACCGCGATCGCGCAGCACGACGATCAGCACCAGCAGGAAGCCGTTCACGGCGAAATTGAGCAGGGTCGCGACGATGACGACAGGCCCCAGCACCTCGTGGCGCCAGACGAACCGCAGGCCGGATCTCATTGCCCGCATGGGCGGTTCGTGTGCTCCGCCATCCGGTGGCGGCGCCGGCAGCGGCGTGCGCACCAGCAGCGTCGCGGCGGCGGACATGACATAGGAGATGACATCGGCGAGCACGGGCAGCGACCGGGAGATCGCGAAGAGAGCGCCGCCGAGCGGCGGCCCCACGAGGCCGGTGACACCCTGCCGGCCCTGCACCGCAGACATGGCCGACCCCAGTTCCTCCGCCGGCACAACGGTTTTCGTGGCCAGCGTGTCCGCGGGCTCGAAGACGGCTTCCGCCGCGCCGACCACCAGACCGGCAATCACCAGGTGCGCGATCGTGAGGTGCCCGGCCTGATAGGCGACCACGACGGTCGTGTATGCCGCAGCGGCCACCAGCGCCGACCCGACCATCGCCGCACGCCGGTTCCAGCGATCGACGAACGCCCCGGCCGGCACCCCCGCGACGACGATGCCGGCGACCACCGCTCCCCCGACCAGTCCGGCCAGCGCGGCGTTGCCGGTCATCCACAGCGCGAGCAGCGGGAAGGCCAGGCCGCTCATCCGGGAGCCGATGCCGTTCAGCGTGTTGCCGACCATCAGCAACTGGAAGTCGCGATTGCGCCAGAGGGGCGGTGAACTCATGACCGCCAGCTTTCCCCACCGCGGAAGATTAGGCAAGTAAGTTTGCGCATTTTTATTTGCGCATCTGTTCTTGTGAATTTCTCGGGTCTTCGGCAGGCTTGGCGACGTGAGCGAGCGACCTGACCGCACCGAGCCGAAGCGCATCGCCGACCCGCGTGAGCTGAAGGCCCTCGCCCATCCACTACGGATGCGCCTCGTCATCGAGCTGACCACACGAGGGTCCGCTCGTGCGGTCGATCTTGCGAACGCCATTGGCGAGCCGGCTAATTCGGTGAGTTTCCATCTGCGTCAACTGGCACGTTACGGCCTGATCGGAGAGGACACCGAGCGAGGCACGGACGCCCGTGAACGGTGGTGGCGAATGACCTCCGACGAGGGGTTCCAAGCAGACCTGGGCGAGTTGCGCAAGCTACCCGGAGGACCTCAGGCGGTCGGGTCCCTACAGAACCTCACCCAGGAGGCCGCACGGGCGGCGCTTTCGGTCGCACTCGAGGACGACAACGACGGGCCCGGCGAGCCGACGAGTTGGTTCAACGACTTCGGTGTGCATCTCTCGCGCTCCGAGGTCGAGGAGTTCCAGAACGAATTCGGGAAGCTGATCTCCCGCTGGATGGAGCGATCGCGGCAGGTCGCAGCAACCGACGACGGTGTCGAGCGTCATACGTATATCGGCTTCGCCTTCGGCGCACCCATGGACGCGGTGATCGGCACCAGCGAGCCCGGAGGCCGAACCGCGCCGGACGACGCCGAAGCCGCCCAGTAGGCTGCTTGGCGCGACAGGTTCGCGCCATACCTGCACGATCTGGGGTGGCGCGTCGCAAGAGGGAACCCGGTGTGAATCCGGGACTGCCCCGCAGCGGTATGTGAGAACGACCTCCGTCATACGCACTGGCCATCCGGCTGGGAAGCGACGGACAGTAGGCGCCCACCACGGGCACGCTCACGAGTCCGAAGACCTGCCTGTCGCCCGACCCCGGACCCGGGATCGGCCGATTCGTGACCTCTCGGGAAGGTCGCTAAGGAGTGTTCTCATGATCAACCCCACCCCCACCCCCGCCACCGTCCTCGGCTGGCCTAGGCAAGGCCCAAAGCGCGAGCTGAAGCGCGCGATCGAGTCCTACTGGGCGGGCCGCAGCAGTGCCGCCGAGCTGGACAGCGTTGCCACCGGACTCCGCGCGGATGCCTGGAAACTGTTGGCGGACAACGGCATCGACGAAGTGCCGACCGGCGACTTTTCCTACTACGACCACGTGCTCGATGCCGCCACCATGGTCGGCGCGATCCCGCAGCGCTACCGGGACGCGGCCGAGACCGATCTGGACGTCTACTTCGCGATGGCACGGGGCAACGACGCCGTCGCGCCGCTGGAGATGACCAAGTGGTTCGACACCAACTACCACTACCTCGTTCCCGAGCTCTCCCCCGCGACGACGTTCGCCGCCGACGCGTCCCGCCAGCTCGCGCACCTCGCCCAGGCAACCGCTGCCGGCCACACCGCGCGGCCGGTGCTCGTCGGTCCGCTCACCTTCCTGCTGCTGGCCAAGGCGGCACCGGACGCGCCGGCAGACTTCGAGCCGCTGTCGCTGCTCGACCCGCTGCTCGACGTGTATGCCGAGATCCTCGCGGCCCTACACGACGCGGGTGCGCAGTGGGTGCAGCTGGACGAGCCGGCACTGGTGCTCGACCAGCCGGCGCACGTGCTCGATGCCGCACGCCACGCGCTGGACCGGCTCGGCTCCGCGACCGCTCGCCCGAAGCTGCTGGTCGCGACCTATTTCGCCGCGCTGCAGGATGCCTTCGAGGTGCTCGCCGAGGCGCCGGTCGACGGTCTCGCGGTCGACTGCACCGTGCCGGAGAACGTGACGGCCGTGCTGGAGCACGGGCTGCCCGGCAAGCGCCTGGTCGCCGGCGTGATCGACGGCCGGAACATCTGGACTGCCGACCTGGACGACAAGCTTGCCATCCTGCGGCGTCTCGCCGGCCAGGTCGACGACCTGGTCGTCGGCAGTTCGTGCTCCCTGCTGCATGTCCCGCTGGACGCCTCCAAGGAGGTCTCCCTCGATGACGAGTTGCGCAGCTGGCTCGCCTTCGCTCGCGAGAAGGTGCTCGAACTGCGCACACTGGCAACGGCACTCGGCGATGAGGAGGCGGCCACCCCGGGTCTGGAGAGGTCCCGGCAGGCGATCGGCTCCCGGCATACGTCGGCTCGTACTCATGACGACACCGTGCGCGCAGGGGTCGCCGCCGTTTCCGACGCGGACGCGCACCGGCGGTCAGCGTTCGAGCAGCGGCGCGAGGTGCAGCAGGCCGAGCTCGGACTCCCACTCTTGCCGACAACCACCATCGGTTCGTTCCCGCAGACCGACGCGCTGCGCAAGGCACGCGCAGCTCTGCGGCGCGGCGAGATCGACCAGGCGGCGTATGACGCAGCGATGCGCGACGAGATCGGCGCCGTGATCGCCCTACAGGAGGAGATCGGCCTCGACGTGCTGGTGCACGGTGAGCCCGAGCGCAACGACATGGTGCAGTATTTCGCCGAGCAACTGGACGGATACCTGGCAACGACGCACGGCTGGGTGCAGTCCTATGGGACCCGGTGCGTGCGCCCACCGATCATCTTCGGCGACGTGTCGCGCCCCGAGCCGATGACGGTCCGCTGGTGGCAGCACGCGCAGTCGCTGACGCAGCGCCCGGTCAAGGGCATGCTGACCGGCCCGGTGACGATGCTCGCGTGGTCGTTCGTGCGTGACGACCAGCCGCTCGGCGACACGGCACGACAGGTGGCGCTGGCGCTGCGCGACGAAGTGTCCGACCTGGAATCGGCCGGCTGCCGGGTGATCCAGGTGGACGAGCCCGCGCTGCGCGAGACGCTGCCGTTGCGGGTCGCCGACCGTGCGGCATACCTGGACTGGGCGACCGAATCGTTCCGGCTGGCAACGAGTTCCGTCGATGACACCACTCAGGTGCACACTCACATGTGTTACGCCGACTTCGGTGACATCTTCGCCGCGATCGACGACCTGGACGCCGATGTGATCAGTCTCGAAGCAACCCGGTCGGGTATGTCGCTCGCGGACGAACTGCACACCGCGGGCTACGGCAAGGGCGTCGGCCCGGGCGTCTATGACATCCATTCGCCGCGGGTGCCGTCGGCCGACGAGGTCCGTGAGCTGCTGACCAGGGCGGTTGGTGCGCTGGACGCCCGCCAGGTCTGGGTGAACCCGGACTGCGGGCTGAAGACGCGCCGCACCGACGAGGTCCGTCCGGCACTGGCCAACCTGGTGTCCGCCGCTGCCGCGGTGCGCGCGACTGTGTCCTCGTGACCGACCCGGGCTGGGCGGGACGCAAGGCCGTGCTCACCGACCGGCTGGAGGACAAGCCGCCGGCGGTGAGCGCCATCACGCTCGCGCACATCATGGGCCCAGGTGACACCAACCTCTACGGCACGGTGCACGGCGGCGTCGTCATGAAACTCATCGACGACGCCGCCGCGGCGGCTGCCGCGCGGCACTCCGGTGGTCCGGCGGTCACGGTGTCGGTCGACCAGCTCAATTTCCTGGCGCCCGCCCAGGTGGGCGATCTGCTGAAGGTGACAGCCGTCGTCGCGGCCGTCGGACGCAGCTCGCTCGACGTTCTGACCACGGTGTTCGCCGAGCGGTGGAACCGGCCGGGTGAGGAGCGACAGATCGTGCGAGCGTTCCTCACCTTCGTCGCCGTCGACGCGGACGGCACCCCGCGCACCGTTCCGCGCCTGCTGGTGGAATCCAGCGAGGATCGCGCACGCGAGGCGGAGGCCCGGCGGCAACGTAGCCGGCGCTGACTGCTCAGCGCTCCGCCGACCAGGGTCCGCGGATGACGGGGGCGGTGTCGTTGACATCGTCCTCGTCGTCCGTCGCGACGGGGTGCCGGCCGACCATCGGGATGGTGCGCGCCTCGTCGCGTCCCGGGCCGGGCGCCGGCACGGGTGGCAGCCGGTGCGCCTCCCGCGGGTCCTGGGACGGCCGCGCCGGCATCGGCACGGTGGCGGGCGGAGGTGTCGGCTCCGGTGCGCGATCCGCGTTCTCGAAGTCGAGCGGCAATGGCATGTCGCCCAGCCACGGTGCCGGCGGGGCTGCCTTGCCGGGTGCTTCGGGTAGCTGCGGCGGCTTCTCGAAGCCGATGTCGATCTGCTGGAAGCCCTTGAGCCGGGCCGCCTTCGCCAGCCCCGTGTAGGCGCGCGCGTCGGCCTCGGTCAGCTCGACGTTGTCGGTAAACGGCGTGAGCAGTGCCCGCGGCCACAGACGCATCGCGAGAACAGCGTTGATCTCCATGCTGATCACGATGATGATGCCGGCGATGTAGAGGAACAGGATCAGACCGAGAACGACTGCGAGGTCACCCATCGTCTTGTTGCGCTGCAGGACGTGCTCGACATACAGACCGCCGAAGCGCTGCAGCACCTGCCACATCAGTGCGGCGAACAGCGCGCCGGGCCAGGTGTCCTGCCACCGCAAGGGCCGGCTGGTCGCGACCCGATAGGCGACCATCAGCGCGAGCCCGTCGATGATGAGGGTGCCCGCCTTGATCCCCAACGACGCGAGGCCCTCCAGGTGCACCAGCCGCGGCACCACCTGGGTCAGGCCGATGGTCGCCAGCAGCGACGTGCCGAGCAGCCCGATCAGGCCGATCGACTTCCCGCGGCCGGTGAACGGGTTGGGCCGGGAGTTGCGCGGCACCTGCCAGACACTGTTGGCGATGAACTGGAAGGCCTGCGCCGCACCGAGTGCACCGTAGAGCGCGACCAGGGTGCTGACCGTGATCGAGACCCAGCTGCCGGACAGCGCGTTCGGCGATTTGATGCGATCGCTGATGATCGGGAACTCACTCAGCGCCGACCGGATCAGGTGCTGCTGCAGGTGCGGGTCACCGGCCAGCACGACGCCGAGGATCGTGGTCGCCAGGATCAGCAGCGGGAAGAGGGACACGAACGCGTAGTAAGCGAGCAGCGCCGAAAGATAACTGCCCATGTCGTCGAAGAACTTGTAGACGACGGCGATGGGATAACCCAGCGGCGGGAATCTCCGCTGGGCCCGGTCGATCGCCACGCGCGCTGGCACCCCATTACGGTAACCGGTCGACTCATCTCTTCGCGGCATGCGCCAGCCGTCGCAGCAGTTCGGCGCGCAGCTCCGGCAGCGGGACGACCGCGTCGACCAGCAGTCCGACAGCCGCCTCCTGCGCCGTGCGCCCGTCGACCACGGCGGTCGGCAGAGCGAGCCTCGCCTCGGTCTCGGAGCGCGGTCCGCACATCGCGAGGAGGCCGGCGGCATACCCGGTGCGCACGATCACGCACACGTGCGGGACGGGGGCGGCCGTGACGACGGCCAGCAGGTCGGTGCCGCGCCGCAGCACGCCACCGCGGGCGGCCGCCACTCCGGCAGTTGGCCCCGGAAGGTCGACCAGGTGCAGCACCGGGATCGAGTGCGCGGCGCAGCGCCGCACGAAGCCGGCCGCCTTCTGCGCGCAGTCCGCCCCGAGGACACCACCCCCGGCCGCGGAGTTGTTGGCGACGATGCCGACCGAGCGGCCGTCGAGCCGGGCGAATCCGGTCACCAGTCCAGGAGCGAGGAGCGGCTGCAGCTCGAAGAACGAGTCGGCGTCGGCGATGCCGGCGATCAGGTCGTGGATGTCGAACGGCCGGCTCGCCCCGGCCGGCACCGTGTCCGCGGTGAGCGGGCGCACCGGCTCTTCGCCCAGGTAGGCCGGGGGCTGCTCCCCGCGCCGGGCGGGCACGTACGACAGGTAGAGCCGCGCCAGCTCGATCGCGTCAGCATCGTCGGCGGCCAGCAGGTCACCCGACCCCGAGACCGTGCAGTGCATCCGCGCGCCACCGAGCTCCACCAGCGAAACGTGTTCGCCGTCAACCGCTTCCGCTGCATCGACGCTGCCGAGGCTCAGCACTGCGGCACCGTCGACCAGGATGACGACGTCGGTGAGCCCGGGCAGGAGTGCGCGGTCGCCGACGAGCGTGCCGAAGACACAGCACAGCTGCGGCGCCCGTTGCGACAGGGCGACCGCCTGCTGCGCGATCCGGTCGATGCCGGGCCCGTTCGCGACGCCGGCGGGGTCCGGGTCCGCCGCACCGTCCAGCAGCCAGCAGACCGGCACTCCGCGGCGCACCGCGGATGCCGCCCCGCGCTCGATCTTGTCGATCGCCTGCGCGCTCCACGGCCCGGTGCGCGGTGCGGATGCGACGACGACCACTGGTCGCCCGTCGATGAGGGCGGACCCGGTCACGATGCCGTCGGCGACTGCCGAGGCGCGGCCGTCCTCGACGAACGATTCGTCGTCAACGAGCAGCGCGATGCGCCGCCGTGCGACCAGCGATCCGTCGCTCACCGTCTCCTGCGCCACATCACAACCCTAGGCCGCGGGCGATCACCATCCGCTGCACCTCGGAGGTTCCTTCGCCGATCTCCAGGATCTTGGCGTCGCGATAGAAGCGCGCCACCGGGTATTCCTCCATGAAGCCGTTGCCGCCGAAGATCTGGGTGGCGATGCGGGTCGCGGTGACCGCTGACTCGGTCGAGTAGAGCTTGGCGATCGCCGCCGCCTGCTTGACCTCCGCGACCGACCGGCGCCCGGCCTCCAGCTCGTCCTTCAGCCACGCGGCCTTGTAGGTCAGCAGCCGCGACGCCTCGACCATCACGGCAAGGTCGGACAACTGGAACGACACGCCCTGGTTCACGCCGATCGGCTTGCCGAAAGCCGTTCGGGTCTTTGCATATTCGGTCGCCGCCTCGAGACACGCCTGGGACAGGCCAACCGCGAGCGCCGAGATCGCGATGCGCCCGTCGTCGAGTGTCTTCAGGAACTGCCGGAAGCCCTTGCCGCGCTCCCCCAGCAGGTTCTCCTCGGGCACGACACAGCCGGAGAAGGTCAGTCCGTGCGTATCGGAGATGTGCCAGCCGAGCTTGTCGTATGCCGGCTCGGCGGTGAACCCGGGCGTGCCGGACGGCACCATGATCGCGCTGATCTCGGGACGGCCGCTCTCGTCGGTGCCGGTCCGGGCGGTCACGGTGACGACCGAGGTGATGTCGGTGCCGGAGTTGGTGATGAACGCCTTGGCGCCGTCGATGGTCCACTGGCCGCCCGTCAGCGTTGCCCGGGTGCGGGTCGCGCCCGCATCCGAGCCGGCGTCGGGCTCGGTCAGCCCGAAACCGGCGAGCGCCCGGCCGGCCACCAGGTCGGGCAGGAACCGCTGCTTCTGCTCTGCCGAGCCGTAGGTCAGGATCGGGTTGATGCCCAGGCCCACGCCTGCGGACAGCGTGATGCCGACGGACTGGTCGATCCGGCCGAGCTCTTCGATCGCCAGGCACAGGTAGGTGAAGCCGCCCTCGTCGAGACCGGCCCCGCCATACTCCTCCGGGACGACCAGGCCGAAGAGCCCGAGCTCGCCGAGCTTCGGCATGAGCTCGACCGGGAAGTGATGTTCCCGGTCCCACTGCGCGACGTGCGGCGCGACCTCGCGCTCGGCGAAATCGCGGACCACCTGGCGGAAGTCCTCGTGCTCCTGAGTCAGCTCGAACATGCTGCGGTGATCCTTCGTGAGTCGGGCGCCCCTACTTGACGTTGACGTAAACGTAAAGCACGATCTTCGGCATGACAACTCCGGACGGGCACCCGACGTGGACGATCGCGCAGCTGGCCGACGAGTTCGAGATCACCCACCGCACGATCCGGCACTACGAGGAGCTCGGCCTGATCACTCCGGAGCGTCGCGGCACCGTGCGCGTCTTCCACCGCAGGGACCGGACGCGCCTGGCGCTGATCCTGCGCGGCAAGCGGATCGGCTTTCCCCTGGATGAGATTCGCACGATCATCGACATGTATGACGAACAGCCCGGCGAAGTCGGGCAGTTGCACTACCTGCTGGAGCAGATCGCCGAGCGACGGGTGGAGCTCGAACAGCGCCGGGCCGACATCGAGCAGACCTTGCGTGAGCTCGCGGTCGTCGAGGAACGCTGTCACGCGGACCTGCGCACGCTGCGCCGCTAGCCGCTGCATCCGGCCTGGAAAATCTTTACCAAGACTTGGAGATCTTGTTGTTTTGCTACTCGTGAGTTGCACCTAGCGTCCTGGGCGTCGGCAGCCACCAGGACACCCACACCGGCCGACGCGATCCCTACCACGGAGGTTGAGCAGATGTCGCTTCGCAAGAAAACGATTACTCGCAGAACGCTGACCATGATCGCCAGCGGGGCACTGACCGTGACCGCGCTGGGAGCAGCGGCCGTTCACAACGCACCGGCCGCCACCGCGGCGGGGTGCAACAACAAGATCTTCCTGGTCGACGGCTACGGCAACGGCGAGACCGGAAACAGCTTCGGCGGTCCTAGTCTGAGCAAGGTCACCACCGCCCCCGGCTGGGACCGCGAGCTGTTCCGCTACCAGAACGGCATCATCCCGATCAAGGACCCGACCACGCTCAACGACACCGTTTCTCAGGCCGTGCCGGCATTGGAGCGCTTGGCAACCGACTACCACGCGTCCTGCCCGAGCGCGAAGATCGCCTTCATGGGCTACTCGTTCGGCGCCCTCGTCGCGGGCGACGCGATCGCCGACCTGGCCGCCAAGAACTCCATCCCGCACAACCAGATGAACGCCGTGCTCTTCGGCGACCCGCGCCGGGCCCCGCAGAACAAGGGTGTCGAAGGTCTCGCCGGTGGCATTCTGACCATGCTGCCCAACCTGCCGACCATCGACGCGCCCGGCCCGCGGGACTTCCACGGCGTCGACGTCAGCGAGGTCTGCAACGAGAACGACGTGATCTGCAACGCCGCCAACCCGTTCACCAATGCGATGGCCGTGAACAACGAGGTGCAGGGCTACCTGCAGGGCGACCACACGTCATACCACTTCGACCCGTTCGGTGCGTTCTCCCACCCGGGCGATCACTGGTTCGCACAGACCCCGCGCGTCGGCTATGGCGCACCGCTGCCGCTGCCGATCCCGACCCCGAACGCCATGCTCAACAGCAACCCGGCATGGAACGCTGCTGTGTCGGCCATCGGGAATGTGATCGACAGTGCCGTCGCGGGCAACCTGATGAGCCAGTTCGGCATCCCGGGTGCCCAGCAGCTCGCCCAGGTGGCGATGGGTCTGGTGCACGAGGCCGGCGTCCAGTCCTGACCGGCCGGTCCGAACCACCTGTTCAGTAGGGTCGGTGCATGGCACCGCTCCGCAAGGTCCTGATCGCCAACCGCGGTGAGATCGCGGTGCGTGTGGCGCGGGCCTGCACCGACTCTGGTCTGAAATCCGTTGCGGTGTATGCCGATCCGGATCGGGATGCGCTGCACGTCCGGTCAGCCAACGAAGCCCATCCGCTCGGCGGGTCGACCGCCGCCGAGACCTACCTCGACCAGGCGAAACTGCTCGATGCCGCGCGCCGCGCGGGAGCGGACGCCGTCCACCCGGGCTATGGCTTCCTGTCCGAGCAACCAGAGTTCGCGCAGGCGGTGCTGGACGCCGGGCTGAGCTGGATCGGTCCACCCCCGGCAGCGATCGAGGCCCTGGGCGACAAGGTGACGGCGCGGCGCATCGCGACGACAGTCGGCGCGCCACTGCTGCCGGGCACCGCGGGGCCCGTTTCCGGCGCGGCCGAGGTGGCGCAGTTCGCACGCGAGCACGGCCTTCCGGTCGCCATCAAGGCCGCGTATGGCGGCGGCGGTCGCGGTCTCAAGGTCGCCCGCACACTCGCCGAGATCCCCGACCTGTTTGACTCCGCGGCGCGTGAGGCGGTGGCCGCATTCGGGCGTGGCGAGTGCTTCGTCGAACGATTCCTCGACCGGCCCCGGCATGTCGAAACACAATGCCTGGCAGATGTTTTCGGCAATGTCGTAGTCGTGTCGACACGCGACTGCTCGCTGCAGCGACGCAATCAGAAACTGGTCGAGGAAGCGCCCGCGCCATACCTCTCCCCGGCGCAGCACGCCGAGCTGGCACGCGCCTCGAAGGCGATCCTGTCCGCTGCCGGGTATGTCGGTGCGGGCACCTGCGAATTCCTGGTCGCACCGGACGGCGCGCTCACCTTCCTGGAGGTCAACACCCGGTTGCAGGTCGAGCACCCGGTCTCCGAGGAGGTCACCGGCATCGATCTGGTGCGCGAGCAACTGCGCATCGCGGCCGGCGAGCCGCTCGGCTACGACGACCCCGAGCCGCGCGGCCACTCCTTCGAGTTCCGCATCAACGCAGAGGATCCGGGCCGCGGCTTCCTGCCATCGCCCGGCACCGTGGCGACGTTCGAAGCGCCGGGCGGCCCCGGCGTGCGGATGGACTCGGGCGTGACCGCCGGCGACGTCGTCAGCGGGGCATTCGACTCACTCCTGGCCAAACTGATCGTCACCGGCCGCACCCGCCGAGAGGCGCTGGAGCGGTCCCGCCGCGCGCTGGCCGAGCTGGTCGTCGACGGGCTGCCGACCGTGCTGCCCTTCCATCGAGCCGTGGTCACCGACCCCGCCTTCGCGACCGACGACGAGACGCCGTTCGCCATCCACACCCGGTGGATCGAAACCGAGTTCGCCGGGCAGCTCGCGCCGTATGCCGCACCGCCGGCTCCGGCACCTTCCGCGCACGGGCTGCGCCCTGCACCCAAGCGAAGCCGGAAGGCTTCGAATGGCATTGCCGCTACGCACGATTCGCTGACCGCGCCCATGCAGGGCACCGTGGTCCGAGTGTCCGTCCGTGAGGGCGATCAGGTGTCGGCCGGCGACACGATCGTGGTGCTGGAGGCGATGAAGATGGAGCAGCCGATCACCACCGACCGCGCGGGAACCGTGACCACCGTGTCCGTCGCCGCCGGCGACACCGTCAGAGCCGGTGCCGTGGTGGCGACGATCAGTTGAGCTTGTATTCGTGGAGATCGGCGTCGATGATGCCGCGCAGGACGAGCGTCACCATCCGGCGCAGATAGGCCGGCCGGTCCGATTTCGACGTCGCCAGCAGAGCGCTCAGCACCACGCCGTCCAGGGCGGCGACGATCGCTTCGGCACGCAATCGCGCCCCAGGCTGCTCGGTGCGGCAGACGATGCCATCGACGACCTCGATCAGGTCGGACCGCCAGGCGATGATCGGCTCGCTCAGCGAGGGAGTGCGCGCCGCCTCCAGCACCAGCTCGGACATCGTGACGATGAGATCCGGGTGCTCCGACCAGCGCAGCAGCATCTGCGTCGTCGCGCTGACCGCCCGGTCGACCCCGGCATCGTCGGTCGGGCTGGGCAGTTCGGCGCCGAGCGCGCGCACGTCCGCATGCAGCGCAGCCGCGACAAAGCTGCCGAGCGCCGTCAGCAGCGCCAGCCGGGTGCGGTAGTAGACCGAGCAGGTGCCCTCCGGCATACCCGCCGCACGATCGACCGCACGATGGGTCAGCCCGCGCATCCCGGACTCGCCGACCACGGCGATAGCACTGCGCAGGAGGAGTTCCTGGCGCGCCGCGGTGCCCTCCGGAGACGTGCCCCGGCGCCGCTCGACGGATCGCTGCTGGTGAGCCACCCGGCCACTCTTTCACGACCACGGCGCCGGTGTGAGCGATGCCACGCCGAGCCGGTTTGCACGGCGACCACTACAGGCGTAGTGTCTTGATTACTACAGACGTAGTGAACATGACTTCAGGAGTTCGCCATGGTCGACATCAACGACTTCTTCATCGGCTTCGTGATCGTCAACGCGGTCGCGATCGCACTCTTCGCCGCCTTCGCCACCGTGACACTGACCCGCTTCTTCACCGCCAACCGCAGAGTGCGGATCGCCCGCCGGCAGCCGATCCGCCGCTACTACACCCACCTCGCCACCGGTCACTGACCGCGCACCGCGCGCGAAGTAGATTGGGGTCCGACCGCCATACCCGCTAGCGGATCGGAACCCGTGCCGTGGCAACCTTCGTGAAGTTCGTCGTGCTGATCGTCGTCCTGGTCGGCGTGATATTCGCGCTGCGCTACGTGCGCCCGAAACTGCACCAGCAGCGGATGCGCAGGTGGGAGGACGCCGGACTGCTCCCCCACCAGGTCGACCCGTATGCACCGCACGAGGACGACTCCCGCGCAGACCGGGACCCTGGCGACGAACGCTGACCGCTGCGGGTCAGGACTCCGACTCGTGCAGCCGGCGCGCGGCCTCCGCGATCGTGCCGGTCATCGACGGGTAGACCGAAAAGGTGCTGGCCAGCTGATCGACGGTGAGGCGGTTCTGCACCGCGACGGCCAGTGGGTAGATCAGTTCCGACGCCTGAGGTGCGACAACCACTCCGCCGATCACGGTGCCGCCACCGGGACGGCTGAAGATCTTCACGAATCCGTCGGTGATGTTGCGCATCTTCGCACGCGGGTTGGTCGACAGCGGCATGGTGATCGTGCGCGCCTCGACACGACCTGACTCGACGTCGGCCTGCGAGTAACCGACCGTCGCGATCTCCGGGTCGGTGAAGATGTTCGCGCAGACGCCACGCAGGTTGAGCGGCGCCACGGCGTCGCCCAGCGAGTGCGCCATCGCGATGCGGCCCTGCATGGCGGCCACCGAGGCGAGCGGAAGCACCCCGGTGCAGTCACCTGCCGCATAGACGCCCTGCACCGAGGTGCGGGAGACCCGGTCGACGACGATGTGACCCGCGTCCCCGACCTCGACGCCGACAGTGTCCAGCCCGATGTCGCCGGTCAGCGGCACCGATCCGACGGCCAGCAGCACGTGCGAGCCGCGCACTTCGCGCCCGTCCTCCAGGGTCACCACGACCTCGTCACCGTCCCGCCGGGCGGACTGCATGCGGGAGTGACCGAGCACCGTCATACCCCGCCGGCGGAAGACGTTCTCGATGACCGTCGCCGCGTCGGCGTCCTCGCCCGGCAGCACCCGGTCGCGCGACGAGACGAGCGTGACGTGGCTGCCCAATCCCAAGTAGGCATGGGCCAATTCGGCTCCGGTGACACCGGAGCCGACGACGATCAGCCGTTCCGGAAGCTCCCTCAGGTCATAGATCTGCTGCCAGGTGAGGATCCGCTCCCCGTCCGGTATGGCGGTGGGCATGACCCGCGGCGCACAGCCGACCGCGAGCAGGATGACGTCCGCGGCGAGCAACTCCGCGCCGCCGTCGGCAAGCTCGACCGCGACCTTGCCCGGCCCGGCGATGCGGCCCCGCCCGATGCGGACGCTGACGCCGACCCGCTCCACCTGGGCCCGGATGTCATGGCTCTGCGCACTGGCCAGGTCGAGGATCCGGCCGTTGACCTGCGTCGCGTGCGCCTCGGCATGCTGGTCGTCCCGGGTGCCCTCGAAGCCGACCCCCAGCCGGCCCGCCGCGGCGAAGCGGGACATGAAGTCGGAGGTCGCGATCAGCGTCTTGCTGGGCACGCAGTCGGTGAGCACCGCCGCGCCGCCCAGCCCGTTCTGCTCGACCACCGTGACCCGGGCACCGAGTTGCGCGGCGACCAGTGCCGACTCGTAACCGCCGGGACCACCGCCGATGATCACCACGTGTTGCTGACGCCCGTTCACGGGAGCCCATCCTTCCATGCGGGCAGAGCCCGGCTACACCTGCCGGGCCACCGATCGCCTGCGGGCGGGACCGGCACGTCATACGCTGGCGCCCGTGACTGCAACCACTGAACTCTCCGATCCGGCGACCGACCCCTTCGAGGTCGCCACAGCCGCGGCAGCGGTCATCGCCGAACGCACCGGTGCCCCGCGGCACGACATCGCGCTGGTCCTCGGGTCCGGCTGGGGCCAGGCCGCCGACCGCATCGGCGAAACCCTGACCACCATCGACAACGCCGACGTGCCCGGCTTCGCGGCTGCCGCGGTGGCCGGACACTCCAGCGCGATGCGCTCGATCGCCATCGGCGACACCGGTGCCCGCGCCCTCGTCTTCGGCACCCGCACACACTTCTACGAGGGCAAGGGCGTGCGCGCGGTCGTCCACGGCGTGCGAACCGCCGCCGCGGCGGGCTGCCACACGATCGTGCTCACCAACGGCTGCGGCGGCCTCAACCGGTCCTGGGGACCCGGCACCCCGGTGCTGATCCGCGACCAGATCAACCTGACCGCGCACTCCCCCATCGAAGGCGCCAACTTCGTGGACCTCACCGACCTCTACACCCCGCGGCTGCGCGACATCGCCCGGTCGGTGGATCCCTCGCTCGACGAGGGCGTCTACGCGCAGTTCACCGGGCCGCACTACGAAACGCCGGCGGAAGTGCGGATGGCCGGGATCATCGGCGCCGACCTGGTCGGCATGTCGACCACGCTGGAAGCGATCGCGGCACGGCAGGCCGGCCTGGACGTGCTCGGCGTCAGCCTGGTGACCAACCTGGCCGCCGGCATCAGCGACCAGCCGCTCTCCCACGCGGAGGTCATCGAGGCAGGGCAGGCTGCAGCCGGTCGCTGTGGCCGCTTGCTCGCCGAGGTGGTCGGACGCATCGCGGCCGGACAGGACGCCGCCGAATGAACGACGACCTGCTGGCGGAGGCACGCGCCTGGCTCGCCGACGACCCCGACCCAGCCACCCGCTCCGAGCTCGAATCCGTCGTCGCGGCAGCAAAATCCGGCGACTCCGCGGCCATCGACGACCTGCGCGACCGGTTCTCCGGGCTGCTCGAATTCGGCACCGCCGGGTTGCGCGGCGCGCTCGGCGCCGGTCCGGCCCGGATGAACCGGGTCGTCGTCATCCGCGCGGCGGCGGGGCTCGCGGCATACCTGCAGGAGTCGCTCGGCAAGCCGGACGTCACCGTCGTGATCGGGTATGACGCCCGGCACAACTCCGACGTGTTCGCACGCGACACCGCAGCCGTCTTCGTGGCAGCGGGCGGCCGCGCGATGATCCTGCCGCACACCCTGCCGACTCCGGTGCTGGCCTTCATGATCCGCCACCTCGGCGCGGACGCCGGCGTGATGGTGACGGCGAGCCACAACCCGCCGCAGGACAACGGCTACAAGGTCTATCTGGGTGACGGCAGCCAGATCGTGGCACCCGCCGACGCGCAGATCAGCGCCGCCATCAGCCGGTTCCCCCGCGCCGCGGACGTACCGCTCGCCGACGACGGCTGGGAGACACTGTCCGACGAGGTCGTCGACGACTATCTCGACGCAGTCGTGCAGGTCGTGCGGCCGGATGGGCCGCGGGACATCACGATCGTGCACACGGCGCTGCATGGCGTCGGATCCGCAGTGTTCCGAGCGGCTTTCGAGCGAGCCGGGTTCCCGGCGCCGGAGTCCGTGGCCGACCAGGCCGAGCCGGACCCCGCATTTCCCACCGTGGCGTTCCCCAACCCGGAGGAGCCCGGCGCGATCGATCACGCGCTCGCGCTCGCCGCGCGGACGGGTGCCGACCTGGTCATCGCCAACGATCCCGACGCCGACCGGTGCGCCGTGGCGGTGCCCCGTGCGACCGGCTGGGAGATGCTGCGCGGTGACGAGGTGGGCGCGCTGCTCGGCGCCTACCTGCTGGAGCGCGGCGTCGCGCCCGGCGGCGTCTTCGCCAACTCGATCGTGTCGTCGCGGCTGCTCGCCGCGATGGCCGCGGGTGCCGGGGTGCCGCACGCCGAGACGCTCACCGGTTTCAAGTGGATCAGCCGGGTGCCCGGCCTGGCCTACGGCTACGAGGAGGCGCTCGGCTACTGCGTCGACCCGGCCGCGGTGCGCGACAAGGACGGCATTAGCGCCGCGCTGCTGATCGCGGAGTTCGCCGCGACGCGCAAGGCCGCGGGCAGCTCCCTGGACGGGGTGCTCGCCGAGCTGGCCGCGACATACGGCACCCATGCGACGGACAGCTTCTCGGTGCGCGTCAACGACCTGTCGATCATCGGCACGATCATGGCACGATTGCGCGCGAACCCACCCGGATCCGTTGCCGGACAAGAGGTTTCGCGGATTGATGACCTGGCCGAGGGGTCAGCCGGTCTGCCGCCGACCGAGGGGCTGCGCTACTTCCTCGCCGACGACACCCGGATCATCGTGCGGCCGAGCGGCACCGAACCGAAGCTGAAGGTCTACCTGGAGACGATCGACGCCGACCCGTCGCTCGCCCGTGAGCGACTCGCCGCCGTCCGGGCCGACTTCGAGACGCTGACTGCGCCCTGAGCCGGTCCGCGGCGTCAGCCCGCGACCGACACCACCACGCAGATCACCGCGAGCACCAGCGCGGCGATCGGGCCCCACGCGGGCCCGGCCACGATCTCGTCGTTCGCGAGGTATGACGCGTCGCGCGCCGTCGCCGACGCATAGTCCAGCTGGGCGTCGCGGATCGCGGATGCGACGCCGGCCGCGGAGCCGGGTCGCGTCCGCATGACGTCGGCCGGGTCGACAGGGTCGACCGTCCCACGCCCGGCGCCGGGTCGCCATCCGCTCCGGGCCACCGCCCGGCGGGGCCGCTGCGCCGCGATCGCCCACGAGCCGTAGGCGTGTCCGTGCTCGTCGACGAGCTTGAGATTCCAGCGCTGCTCGATCAGATCGATCGCCGGCCAGCCGAATCGCACGTCCCGCACCAGATTGCGCAGCTCGACGCCTGCTTGGGTGAGCCGGACGCACGGCCGCAGGAAGATCACCCAGACGACAAGCAGTTCCGCGATCGGCCAGAGGACGTCGCGCAGCGAGCTTCCGCCGTCGAACAGGACGATCACCACGGCGACGACGCCGAGGACCGTGAGGAGGACTCCGGGGACGAGCATGGCGGGCTGTCGATAGGTGCGACGCGGGCTGGACTGAGCCGAGCCACGACCGGGAAGAGTGAACTGCATGGCAGGTAGGCTGCACCGGTGAGCCCATCATCTGCAACGTCGCGTGCTCGGGAGCTGCTCGGCGTCGGGTCGTTGACCAACAAAGCACTCCGCACCTGGCTGCACGGATTGCCCGGTGTCGACCAGGTCGGCATTGAGGCCCGCGCCGCCGCGCTGGCGACCCGCTCGATCAAGACCACGAGCAAGGAGTGGGCGATCGACACGGCCATCGGCATGATCGACCTGACCACTCTCGAAGGCGCCGACACACCCGGCAAGGTCCGCAGCCTGTGCGCGAAGGCGAAGCTGCCCGACCCGACCGATCTCGGCACACCGCAGGTCGCCGCCGTCTGCGTGTATGGCGACATGGTGCACATTGCCCGGGAATCCCTGGGCGACAGCGGGATTCACGTCGCCGCGGTCGCCACGGCGTTCCCCTCGGGTCGCGCCAGTCTCGCGGTCAAGCTCGCCGACACGAAGGACGCAGTGCGAGCCGGCGCCGACGAGATCGACATGGTCATCGACCGCGGCGCGTTCCTCGCGGGCGACTACCGCCTCGTGTTCGACCAGATCGCCGCCGTGAAGGAGGCGTGCGCGCGGACCGGCGACGAGCCGGACGCCCACCTGAAGGTCATCCTGGAGACCGGTGAGCTCGCGACCTACGACAACGTGCGTCGCGCGTCCTGGCTGGCGATGCTCGCCGGCGCCGACTTCATCAAGACCTCCACCGGCAAGATCCAGCCGGCGGCGACCATGCCGGTCACGCTGCTCATGCTCGAAGCGGTCCGTGACTGGCGCGAACTCACCGGCGAGCTGGTGGGTGTGAAACCGGCCGGTGGCATACGCACCAGCAAGGACGCGCTGCGCTATCTGGTCATGGTCAGCGAGGTCGCCGGCGACGACTGGCTGACCCCCCAGCGGTTCCGCTTCGGCGCGTCGAGCCTGCTGACCGATCTGCTGCTGCAGCGTCAGAAGCTGCGCACCGGGGTCTACTCCGGCGCCGACTACGTCACCATCGACTGACCCCGAAAGACACGTAATGACACGGAAATTCGAATACGCACCGGCACCGGAGTCGCGCTCGGTCGTCGACATCGCCTCGTCATACGGGCTGTTCATCGGCGGTGAGTTCGTCGACCCGTCCGGCGGGAAATCGTTCAAGACCATCAACCCGGCCACGGAGGAACAGCTCGCGGACGTCGCCGAGGCCGATGCCGCCGACGTCGACAAAGCGGTACGCGCGGCGCGGCGCGCCTACGAGCGCACCTGGAGCCGGCTGTCCGGCGCCGAACGCGGCAAGTACCTCTTCCGCATCGCCCGGCTGCTGCAGGAGCGGGCGCGCGAGTTCGCGGTGCTGGAGACGCTCGACAACGGCAAGCCGATCAAGGAGTCGCGGGACGTCGACATCCCGACCGCGGCGGCGCACTTCTTCTACCACGCGGGCTGGGCGGACAAGCTCGAGTACGCGGGTCTCGGCCCGAGTCCGCGTGCGCTGGGGGTGGTCGGCCAGGTCATCCCGTGGAACTTCCCGCTGCTGATGCTCGCGTGGAAGATCGCACCCGCGCTCGCTACCGGCAACACCGTGGTGCTCAAGCCCGCCGAGACGACCCCGCTCACCGCGCTGCTCTTCGCCGATGTGTGCCAGCAGGCCGATCTGCCGGCCGGAGTGGTCAACATCGTCACCGGTGCGGGTGCCACCGGGCAGGCCCTGGTCGAGCACCCCGACGTCGACAAGATCGCGTTCACCGGCTCCACCGACGTGGGCAAGAGCATCGCCCGCACCGTCGCAGGCACCCGCAAGCGGCTCACCCTGGAGTTGGGTGGCAAGGCCGCGAACATCATCTTCGACGACGCGCCGGTCGACCAGGCGGTCGAGGGCATCGTCAATGGCATCTTCTTCAACCAGGGACAGGTGTGCTGCGCGGGCAGCCGCCTGCTGGTGCAGGAGTCGGTGGCCGAGGACGTCATACACCGCCTGCAGCGGCGCCTCGGCACGCTGCGCGTCGGCGACCCGATGGACAAGAACACCGACGTCGGCGCGATCAACTCCGCCGCCCAGCTGGCCCGCATCACCGCGCTGACGGCGGCCGGCGAGGCGGAGGGTGCGACTCGGTGGAGCCCGCCGTGCGAGCTACCCGAGCACGGATTCTGGTTCCCGCCAACGGTTTTCACCGGCGTCGCGCAGACGCACCGGATTGCCCAGGAGGAGATCTTCGGCCCGGTGCTGTCGGTGCTCACCTTCCGCACCCCCGACGAAGCGGTCGCCAAGGCGAACAACACCCCCTACGGCCTGTCCGCCGGCATCTGGTCCGAGAAGGGTTCGCGGATCCTGGCCATGGCCGACCGGCTGCGCGCGGGCGTGGTGTGGGCCAACACGTTCAACCGCTTCGACCCGACCTCGCCGTTCGGCGGCTACAAGGAGAGCGGTTACGGCCGGGAGGGCGGCCGGCACGGCCTGGCGGCATACCTGGACACGGAAGGAACGCACTGATGTCTCGCCTCGAGGTGCGCAAGACCTACAAGCTCTACATCGGCGGCGCGTTCCCCCGGTCGGAGTCCGGCCGGTCCTACGAGGTGATGTCCTCGGGTCGCGCGCCGAAGTTCCTGGCCAACGCGGCGCAGGGTTCGCGCAAGGACATCCGCGACGCGGTCGTCGCCGCGCGCTCCGCGGTGAAGGGGTGGTCGGGGGCCACGGCAATGGGCCGGGGACAGGTGCTCTACCGCGTCGGCGAGATCCTGGAAGGACGGCGAGAGCAGTTCGTCGCCGAGGTCGCCTCGTCCGAGGGACTGACCCGGCCGCAGGCGGCCAAGGTCGTCGACGCCGCGATCGACCGCTGGGTCTGGTATGCCGGGTGGCCCGACAAGCTGGCGCAGGTGCTCGGCAACCTCAACCCGGTCGCCGGGCCCTACTTCGACATCTCGGCTCCCGAACCGACCGGAGTGGTGGGCATCCTTGCGCCGCAAGAGAGTTCACTGCTCGGGCTGGTCTCGGTGATCGCGCCGGCGATCGTGTCGGGCAACACCGTCGTCGTGGTCGCGAGTGAGGACCGGCCGTTGCCCGCGATCTCGCTGGCCGAGGTGCTGGCCACCTCCGACGTGCCCGGCGGTGTCGTCAACATCGTGACCGGGCGCACCGCAGAGGTCGCTCCCTGGCTCGCGGCACATCGCGACGTGAACGCGATCGATCTGGCCGGTGCGACCGCCGTGCCCTGGGGTGAGCTCGAGGCCGCCGCGGCCGACACGGTCAAGCGCGTCGTCCGTCCCGCCGGCACCGGAACGGACGCGGTCGAGCCGGATTGGTTTGCAACGCCTGACCTTTCGCGCACACGTGCGTTCCTGGAGACCAAGACCGTCTGGCACCCCAAGGGCCAGTAGTCCTGCTGCATCCATGACCGGACCCTCCCCGCACGCCCGGGTGCTCGTGATCGGCGGCCCGAGCGGCTCCGGCAAATCGCGCTGGTCGGCCAGCCTGTCCCGGGAGCACGGCTGGCCGATCGTGCGCCTGGACGACTACTACAAGGACGGCGACGACCGGAGCCTGCCGGTGCTGCCCAGCGGCCTCGCCGACTGGGACGACGTGCGGTCGTGGCGGTGCGACGACGCGGTGGCGGCACTGGCGCAGTTGTGCGGCACGGGCGAGATCGTCGCCCCCGTCTACGACATCTCCGCGTCGCGCGCGACCGGCACCCACCGAGTGCTCCTGGGCGGTGCTCCTGTCGTGATCGCGGAAGGGATCTTCGCGCCATACGTCATCGAGCCGCTGCGGGAGCGCGGGCTGCTGCTCGGTGCCTACTGCGTGCACCACAATCGCTGGCTGACGTTCGCGCGCCGGCTGGTGCGCGATCTGTCCGAGCGACGCAAGCCGCCGCGCGTGCTGGTGCGCCGCGGGCTGCGGCTGGCCGCCGCCGAGCCGGCGATCGTCGACCTGCAGCGCGAGCTCGGCGCGCAGCCGGTGCGCCCCAAGGAACTGGCGCGCCGTCTCGCCGGGCAGCTCCCGGCGCGTGAGTGATCTAGGGTCGGTGCATGACGAACGGATGGACGAGCCCCGGGGGTGACTCGCCCGGCGACGGCCGAGGGCAGCCACCGCCGCCACCGCCACCGCAGTACGGGCAGTACGCGCCGCCACCTCAGTACGGGCAGTACGCGCCACCGCCACCGCAGTACGGGCAGTACGGGCCGCCGGGCGGTTACTACCCGCCGGTCTACCAGCTCGCGCCGAAGCCGGGCGTCATACCGCTGCGGCCGCTGACGCTCAGCGACATCTTCGGCGGCACGTTCGCGACGATCCGCGGCAATCCCGGCGCGACCATCGGGTTGTCCGCCGTCATGGCGCTGATCGTGGCCATCCCGTCGGTGATCATCACGGTGCTGCTGGTCAACTCCGGCATCACCGTGACCAGCGACTCGGGAGTCACGACCAATCTCGGCAGCCAGATCGGGCTGGGGGTCGGCTCCCTGCTGTCCGGCATCGCCAGCGTGGTGCTCGGCGGCATGCTGACGACGGTGGTCTCCGAAGCCGTGCTGGGGCACCGGATCACGATCGGCGAGACCTGGCGGCGGGTGCGCGGCCGGCTGCTGCCGCTGATCGGGCTGATGCTGCTGATCGGCCTGGCGGCCGGGATCGCCGCTGGCATCGTGGTCGGCATCGTGGTGCTGCTGGCCGTAGCCGTCAGTTCCGTCGCCGCCGTGATCGCCGCAATCGTGCTCGGCCTCGGGCTGTTCGTGGCGATCGTCTGGATCGGACTCAAGGTCTCGCTCGCCGCGCCCGCGGTCGTGCTGGAGCGCATCGGTCCGGTGGCTGCCCTGCGCCGTTCGTGGTCGCTGACCAATGGCCAGTGGTGGCGGATCCTCGGCATCACCCTGCTGGCGCAGCTCATCGTCTATGTGATCAGCCAGGTGGTCTCCACTCCGGTCGCGCTCATCGCGGTCGCCATGTCGGGCACGAACGGGCTCAGTGCCGGCGCCGCCGTCGCCGTGCAGCTCGTCTCGGTGGTGGTGACCGCGTTCACGACACCGTTCACCGCAGGGGTCACCGCGCTGCTCTACCTCGACCAGCGCATCCGCAAGGAGGCGCTCGACGTCACGTTGATGGAAGCGGCCGGCAAGGACGCCACCGGTGGCAGATGACGGGGCGCCACTCACCCCCGACGGCAAGACCGCGCACGGCTGGCTGCAGCACGAGCTGGCCAAACCGGTGTATGCCGACCAGCGCACGCTCCTGCAACGGCTGTGGGATTGGGCGACCAGCCACCTGCAGGACTTGCTGAACGGCGTCGGCAGCGCGTTGCCCACTTACGTGCTCGTTCCGCTGCTGGTGCTGATCATCGCGCTGGTGGTGTTTGGCCTGACCCGGCTGCGCGGCAACTTCGCCGGCGGGCGCGGCGCGGCGACCGAGGGTGTGCTGGCCGGTGTCGAGCTCAGCGCCGAACAGTTGCGGCAGCGCGCCGCGCGGGCGGAGGTGGAAGGGAAGCACGCCGCGGCATACCTCGATTTCTTCCGGGCTGTGGCACGACGGGCGGAGGAACGCGCGCTGCTACTCCCGCAGCCTGGTCGCACGGCGCACGAGGTCGGCATCGAGCTCGCGCCATTCTTCCCCGGGAGTGTTGGTGAACTCGCCTCTGCGGCAACCCATTTCGATGCGATTCGGTATGGCGCGGCTGACGCGAACGCAAGCGATGTCGACCGCATCCGGGCTCTCGACCAGGGCATCGAGCACGCCCGCCCGCAGCACCTCGCGCAGGCGGCCGGATGATCACCCGCAGCCGGGTCGTCCTGACGGCGATCGGCGGGGTCCTCGTGCTGATCCTTGTCGGGGTCGTGCTGCTGGCGCCCCGCACCACCGACCAGCCGCTCGACCCTGACTCGGCACAAGGAGATGGAACGCGCGCCGTCGCCCAGGTGCTCGATCAGCATGGCGTGCACGTCTCGGTCGTGCGTCGCGCGGCCGGCTTGCGGGGGGTCGCGGGCGCGACGGTCGTGCTGACCCGCCCGGAGCTGCTGTCCGCGGCGTCACTACGACGCACCATGGCGGCCGCAGCGGGTGCGCGGCGGCTGGTCATCGTCGATGCCGACCCGCAGGTCGTCGACGCGTTGCAGCTTCCCGTTTCGGGGCTGGAACCCGTTGACAGTAAACCGGATCCATACTGCACTGTGCCGTGGCTGACCGGCCTGCGGCTGACTTTCGCCGACATCTCCTACACGCCGGAGGAGGGCGCGACCTGTTTCGGCGAGGGTGGCTCCGGCGCGATCGCGGTGCTGCCGGCGAGTGACCAGACACCGGAGACGGTGCTGCTCGGCAGCCGCGCCGCGCTCACCAACAAGACGATCACCTCTGCGGACAATGCCGCGATCGCCCTGCGCATCCTCGGCTCCGCCGACCGGGTCGTCTGGCTGGCGCCGACGCTCGCCACCGCGGACAACCCCCACACGCAGGGCGCGAAGTGGCCCGCCTGGTTCAGGCCGGGCGTGTGGCTCGCCGGCGCCGTGGTGCTGGTCGTGATGCTCTGGCGCGGAAGGCGGTTCGGCCGCCTCGCCGTCGAACCGCTGCCCGTGGTGGTGCCCTCCGACGAGACAACCCGCAGCCGCGGTCAGCTCTATCGCAAGGCCCGAGACCGCTCCCGGGCTCTCGCCGTGCTCCGTATGGCGACCCGGGCTCGGCTGGCCCGCTATCTCGGGCTGGCCGCGAACGCACCACCTGACGAACTCGTGGCGCGCACCAGCCAGGCGGCTGGGAGCGACCCACGACATACCGCCGAATTGCTTTACGGCACAGACCCGCCCGACGAGGCATCCATGGTCACCCTCGCGCAAGACTTGCACCAGCTGGAAAGGCAGGTACGACGATGACATCGCTCTCCCCCGACCAAGCTGCCGCCGCGCAGCGCGCCCGCGACGCGCTCGGCGCGGTGCGCGGCGAGGTCGCCAAGGCGGTGGTCGGGCAAGACGCGGCCGTGTCCGCGCTGGTGATCGCCCTGCTGGCGCGCGGACACGTGCTGCTCGAGGGTGTGCCGGGCGTGGCCAAGACCTTGCTCGTGAGGTCGCTGGCCGCGGCACTCTCGATCGAGACCAAGCGCGTCCAGTTCACGCCTGACCTGATGCCCGGCGACATCACCGGATCTCTCGTATTCGACTCGGGCACTTCGGAATTCACCTTCCGGCCAGGTCCGGTCTTTACCAATCTGCTGCTGGCTGACGAGATCAACCGCACCCCGCCCAAGACACAGTCGGCGTTGCTGGAGGCGATGGAGGAACGCCAGGTGTCCGTCGACGGCGTCGCGCGGCAGCTGCCGGCTCCGTTCATGGTCGCCGCCACCCAGAACCCGGTCGAATACGAAGGCACCTATCCGCTCCCCGAAGCACAGCTCGACCGCTTCCTGATGAAGGTGTCGATGCCGCTGCCCGCGCGCGACGTCGAGCTGGAGATGCTGCGCCGGCACGCGGTCGGCTTCGACCCCAAAGACCTTGCCACCGCAGGGATCCGGCCCGTAGCGACCGCAGCCGACCTCGCGGCCGGTGCCGCCGCGGTGCAACAGGTGCAGGTGCGTGACGACGTCGCGGCATACATCGTCGACATCGCGAGAGCGACCCGCAACTCGCCGTCGCTGTCGCTCGGCGCGAGCCCCCGGGCGACCACCGCGCTGCTGGCGACCAGCCGCGCCTGGGCGTGGCTGTCCGGGCGCGAATTCGTCACGCCCGACGACGTGAAGTCGATGGCGCGTCCGACGCTGACGCACCGGCTGCAGCTGCGGCCGGAGGCGGAGCTCGAAGGCGTCGGCGCAGCAACGGTGCTCGACGCCGCGGTCGGCTCGGTCCCCGTGCCGCGGTAGGCCTTCGTATGGCGATCACCGGACGCACGGCGCTGCTCACCGCCCTCGGCATGGTGGCGGTGCTGGTGCACCCTGCGGTCAGCACGGTGTTCTGGTGGCTGCTGGTGGTGGCAGCCCTCGTCGGGGTCGACCTGTGGCTCGCACCGTCGACGGAATCCGTTGCTGCCGAACGGTCCCCGGTGCGCCCGGTCCGGCTGGGCGAGTCGTCCAGCAGCATGCTGACGGTGCGCAACACCGGCAACCGGACCGTCCGCGGAGCCGTTCGCGACGCCTGGCAGCCGTCGGCGGGAGCGGGCGTCACGCGGATGGCGCTGCGGCTGCGGCCCGGTGAACAGGCGCGCCAGGTGATCGAGCTGACGCCGACCCGCCGGGGCGACCGGAGCGCGGACCGCCTCACCGTGCGTACCGCGGGGCCGCTCGGGCTTGCGCTGCGGCAGCGTTCCCGCGAGGTGCCGGGCGTGGTGCGCGCGCTGCCCAGCTTTCCGTCCCGGCGTCACCTGCCGAGCCGGATGGCCCAGCTGCGGCAGCTCGACGGCCGCTCGGCGGTGCGAATCCGCGGTCAGGGCACCGAGTTCGACTCCTTGCGGGATTACGTCGACGGGGACGACGTACGCAGCATCGACTGGCGCGCGACCGCCCGCCGGCAACGCCCGGTGGTGCGCACCTGGCAGCCCGAGCGCGACCGGCACATCGTGATCCTGCTCGACACCTCCCGCACCTCGGCCGCCCGCATCGGCGACGGAACCCGGCTGGATGCCGGAATGGACGCGGCCCTGCTGCTCACGGCGCTCGCGTCGCGGGCCGGCGACCGGGTCGACTTCCTGGCCGGCGATCGCCGGATCCGGGCCCGAGTCACCGGCATCTCCGATCGCGCGGAGCTGATGCACACCGTCATCAACGCCATGGCACCGCTGGAATCCGCTCTCGTGGAAGCAAACTGGCGTGGCCTCATCGGTGCCGAAGGCGTGATCCCGAAGCGGCGTTCACTCGTCGTGCTGATCACGCCGCTGGAGCCCGCGGCGATCCAGGAAGGACTGCTGCCCGTCCTCGCGACCGCCGCCACCCGCCACCGGGTGATCCTTGCGTCGGTCGCCGACCCCGGCATACGGGCCATGAGCACCCAGCGCGGCACCGCCGCCGAGGTGTATGACGCCAGCGCCGCCGAACGCACCGAACTGCTCCGCCTCGACACCCGCACCGCACTGGAGCGGCTCGGCGTCACGGTGCTCGACGAGGAGCCGGACGCCCTCCCCCTCGCCCTCGTCGACCACTACTTGCTGCTGAAGAGTGGCGGCCTGCTGTAGGCGGGTGTGGGGGGCTCCGTCGCGGTTCCCAAAGCGCGACCGTCGAGCCTTCGGGACGGGAAACCAGGGTCAGGGCGTCCCCAAAGCGCGACCGTCGAGCCTTGGGGACGGATTCTGCCGCAATCCGCGTCCCCAAGGCGCGACGGTCGCGAGTCCGGGACGCCACCGCCCGCGCCCGACGCCACCCGCTCAACCCGCAACAGGGCGGACGGCGCTGAGATCCTGCGCGGTGACGTCGCCGGTGTAGCCCTCGCGCACGGCGCGGCGCCCGAGCACGAAGACGTAGGTGAGGAAGATGATCTCGGCCAGCACGCCGATGCCCACCCGCACGACGGTGGGCAGCCCGGACGGCGTCACGAACGCCTCGATCGCACCGCTGACGAGCAGCACGCCGATCAGCCCGAGCGCCACGACCACGAGTGACCGCCCCTCGTGCGCCATCGCGTCGGCGCGGGTGCGTCCGCCGGGTTCGACCCAGGACCAGAAGAGCCGCAGGCCGCAGCCGGCGGCAATGAAAACCGCTGTCAATTCGAGGATTCCATGCGGCAGGATCAGCCCGAAAAATTCCGCGCCGTGGCCGTAGGACACCATGATGCCGCCCTGAACCCCGACGTTCACGACGTTGTTCCAGAGCACGTACGCAATGGGGAAACCGAGCACGCCGAACGCGATCGAGATGGCCGCCACCCACACGTTGTTCGTCCAGACACGCGCCGCGAAATCGGTCCCGCCATACTCCGAGTAGTAGTGCCGGAAGTCGTGGCCCACCAGTTGCTGCGCGGCCCCCGGCGAGATGAACGACGTCTGCACCGACGGATTGCGCGCCACCCAGACACCGATGACCAGCGCCGCCGCAACATTGACCGCCGCCGTGGTGATCCACCACCAGCGCGTGCGGTAGAGCACCGCCGGAAGCTCCCGGATGACGAAATCGCCGGCCCGCGACCACGAGAGCGTCCGCCGGCGCAGCGACGCGGTGCGCGCCTTCGCCAGCACTGTCGACAGATATTGCAGCACCGTGGGATCCGGGGCCGCGGAACGCAGGATGGACAAGTGGGTTGCCACCCGCTGGTAGAGGTCGAGCAATTCGTCGGCCTCGGCGCCGGTGAGCGCACGGCGGCCGGCGAGCGAGCGCAGCCGCTCCCACTCCCCGTAGTGCGCCGAGACGAACGCGTCGAGGTCCACGCCGAGTAACTATAGGCTGCGGACATGCCCGCAGACATCGGCACGACACCCGCGCGTCCGCTGCGCGGCGGCGTCGACGACCTGCTGGTGACCGGCGAAGCGGTGCTGATCGACATCCCCGCCGCGAGCCTCCCGAGCCGCCTCCTGGCGGCGCTGATCGACTGGGCGCTCTATTTCCTCGTCCTGTTCGGGCTCTATCTGTTGCTGATCTTCACCTCCGGCGACAGCAGCAGTGCCACCTTCAGCACGCTCATGCTGCTGGCCACGGTGACCTGCGTGCTCGTGCTGCCCGTGACGATCGAGACGCTCACGCGGGGCAGTTCGCTCGGCAAGCTGATCCTGAAACTGCGCGTAGTGCGCGACGACGGCGGCCCGATCGTCTTCCGGCACGCCTTCGTGCGCGGACTGGTCGGGGTGATCGAGATCGTCTTCACCTCAGGGGTCGTCGCTGTCATAGCGTCGGTCTGCAATGCCCGCGGGAAGCGGCTCGGCGACTTCGCCGCCGGCACGTATGTCGTGCGCGAGCAGACCGGCATGAAGCTGGTCCCGCCACCACCGGCGCCGCCATACCTGCGCGACTGGGCGGTCCACGCCGACCTCGCGCCGCTGCCCGACGGGCTGGCACTGGCGATCCGGCAGTTCCTGATCCGCCGCGCCGCCCTCACCCCGGCCGCCCGAACTGCCATGACTACCAACCTGATGCAGCAGGTGATGCCGCTCGTCGCACCTCCCCCGCCGCCCGCACATCCGGAGGACGTGCTGTCCGCGGTGCTCACGGCGCGCAGCGACCGGGAGGCTGCCCGGCTGCGCCGAGAGCAGGCCATCCGGGAACGCCTGCTCCCGCCGGACCCGCTGGGCCGGCGCCCTAGTAGCCGGGCTTGACGACGTCCTCGATGATCGCGAGCCGCTCGTCGAAGGGCAGGAACGCCGACTTCATCGCGTTGATGGTGACCCACCGCAGATCGTCCACGCTCCACCCCGCCTCGTCGACCAGCAACTGCATCTCACGGGACATCGAGGTGCCGCTCATCAGCCGGTTGTCGGTGTTGACGGTGACCCGGAACCGCAGGTCTTTCAGGTGCGAGATCGGATGTGTCGCAATGGATTCGGCGGCACCCGTCTGCAGGTTGGAGGACGGGCACATCTCGAGCGGGATGCGCGTGTCGCGGACGTATGCCGCCAGCCGCCCCAACTGCTCATGGTTGGTCCCGACACCGGTGATGTCATCCATGATGCGCACCCCGTGCCCGAGCCGTTCGGCGCCGCACCACTGGATCGCCTCCCAGATGCTCGGCAGCCCGAAGGCTTCCCCCGCGTGGATGGTGAAGTGCGCGTTCTCGCGCTGGAGGTATTCGAACGCGTCCAGGTGCCGCGTGGGCGGGAAGCCGGCCTCGGCGCCGGCGATGTCGAAACCGGCAACCCCGTCGTCGCGGTAACGCACTGCGAGCCGGGCGATCTCGGTGGATTTCGCGGCGTGACGCATGGCGGTCAGCAGAGCGCGCACGACGATCGTGCCGCCGCTCGCGCGCTCGCCGTCGCGGAAGCCGGCATTGACGGCCTCGACGACCTCCTCGAGCGCAAGCCCGCCCGCGAGGTGCTGCTCGGGCGCGTAGCGCACCTCGGCGTAGACGACGCCGTCTGCTGCGAGGTCCTGCGCGCATTCGGACGCCACCCGCCGCAACTGTTCCGCGGTCTGCATCACCGCGACCGAGTGGTCGAACGTCTCGAGATAGCGCACGAGGGATCCGGAGTCCGCGGCGTCGCGGAACCACCTGCCGAGTGCGACCGGGTCGGTCTCCGGCAGCGCGTCGTAGCCGCTCTCGAGTGCCAGCTCGATGATCGTCGCCGGCCGCAGGCCACCGTCCAGGTGGTCGTGCAACAGCACCTTCGGCAGGGCCAGGATCTCGGGGCGGATGTCGGATTCACTCATCACGGTTGACCGTTTCGGGAGAGAAGGCGGGCATGCAGACGGCGAAGTAGTCGGCACCGTCCGGGCCGGTGGAGTAGCGAATGCGTTCGCCCGCAGTGGTTTTCAGGGATTGTCCGGCCGTGACCGTCGTGGTCTCGCCGGCGCCGTGCTCGACGATGACGGACCCGCTCAGCACCACGGTGAACTCGTCGAACTCCGGCGTCTGGAACGGCTCCGACCAATTTGGCGGCGCCTGCATGTGGGCGACGCTGACCTGTCCTTCGCCGGTGCTGGCCGCACCGATGTGCTCATCGATGATCTTGCCGCCGGGGACGGGGATGCGGACCGGTTCGGTGTAACGGGTGACCATCCCGACACTCTAGTGAGTGCCGGGACAGCGGGTGCTCAGGAGACCCGGTCGATCACCAACGGCACTGTCTCGTCGGCCGATTCACCGATCAACCACGCGTCCCGCAGCGACTCCTTCGCCCGGGCGAAGCGGTCCGGGGTGTCGGTGAGCAGGGTCAGCAGCGGCTGCCCCGCGGTCACGGCATCCCCCGGCTTGGCGTGTATGACGACCCCGGCGCCTGCCTGCACCGGATCCTCCTTGCGGGCCCGGCCCGCTCCGAGCCGCCACGACGCGACACCGACCGCGAGCGCGTCCAGGCGCTGCAGCACACCGCTGCTGTCCGCGGTGATCACCTCGCTGTCGGTCGCCACCGGCAGTGCGGCGTCGGGGTCACCGCCCTGTGCGGAGATCATCCTGCGCCATACATCCATCGCGCTGCCGTCCCGCAACGCCTCGGCGGGGTCGACATCGGATTTGCCTGCGGCGGCGAGCATTTCGCGGGCCAGCGCAACGGTCAGCTCAACCACGTCGGCCGGCCCGCCGCCGGCGAGCACATCGACCGACTCCTGCACCTCGATCGCATTGCCGACGGCCAGCCCGAGCGGCGTCGACATATCGGTCAGCAGCGCGACGGTCCGCACACCGGCGTCGGTGCCGAGATCGACCATGGTGCGCGCGAGTTCGCGCGCCTGCTCCGCGGTCTTCATGAAGGCGCCGCTGCCGACCTTCACGTCGAGCACCAGCGAGCCGGTGCCCTCGGCGATCTTCTTGCTCATGATCGAGCTCGCGATCAACGGGATCGACTCGACCGTGGCAGTCACGTCGCGCAGCGCGTAGAGCTTCTTGTCCGCGGGCGCCAGACCGGCACCGGCCGCACAGATCACCGCACCGATCTCGTCGAGCTGGCGCAGCATCGCCTCGTTCGTCAGCGACGCCTGCCACCCGGGGATGGACTCCAGCTTGTCGAGGGTGCCGCCGGTGTGGCCCAGTCCGCGGCCGGACAGCTGAGGCACGGCCACGCCGTACGCGGCGACGAGCGGAGCAAGGGGCAGGGTGATCTTGTCACCGACCCCCCCGGTCGAATGCTTGTCGGCGGTGGAGCGAGACAGCGAGCCGAAGTCCATCCGCTCGCCGGATACGATCATCGCCGTCGTCCAGTGTGCGATCTCCTCGCGGCTCATTCCGTTGAGGAAGATCGCCATCGCCAGCGCGGACATCTGCTCGTCGGCGACGGCACCTCGGGTGTAGGCGTCGATCACCCAGTCGATAGCGTCCTTGCGCAGGACTCGCTTGTCGCGCTTGGCGGCGATCACATCGACGGCATCGAAACTCTCGGTCATGTCGGTGATTCTCGCAGTCGCCGGGAACCGCTTGCGCGTCCGGTGCGTCCATTGCACCGGAAACCACATCCACACACCAGCTCGATCCCTCTGGAGGAACCCATGAAGCTCATCGCCCGCACCGCCGCAGCCGCCGTGCTGCTCAGCCTGCCCATGACCCTCGCCGCCTGTGGTGGCGGCGGCAGCAAGCCGTCCAAGGCAGACGCTGCCACCGGATACGCGAAGATCATGCAGTCCAAAGGGATCTCGAGTTCGGTCGCCAACAAGGTTGCGACCTGCACCCTGGACAAGACCTACGACAAGCTGAGCGCCAAGACCCTGAACGCGATGAAGAGCGGCAGCTCGAGCTCCAAGGGCGACGCCAAGGACGAGACGACGCTCAAGAACGCCACCACTACCTGCGCCACGGCCGCGGTCAAGGGCAGCTGACCCGCCCGCCGTACCTCGAAACGCCCCGATCGGTGTGCAACCGACCGGGGCGTTTCGACGTCCAAGAGCCGACACATCACCACCCGGGAGGACACCCCATGCGTTCGCTGCACTTCAAGCTGGCCGCTGCCGCCGGCCTGTTGCTCGCTCTGCCGCTCGGGCTCGCAGCCTGCAGTTCCGGCACGTCGCACAAGGCGGTGAGCTCACCCACGTCGTCGTCCGCCGCCGCCCCGAGCACGTCCCCCAGCACGGCATCCGGCGGTTACGCCAAGCCCAGCAAGGCCCAGGTCGCAGCCGGTATGACGAACTACTTCGTCGGCAAGGGCGTGCCGCGGTCCCTGGTTGGCAATGTGACCAATTGCGTTGCCGACAAAGGATATTCGCAATTCTCCGAGGCCACGCTGCTCGCCCTCAAGAACGGCAAGATCGAGCAGCTGAACCCGCTGGACGCCACCAAGCTGGCCAAGGTGACTACCAGCTGCCTGGCCGGCGGAGTGCCGACCGCCGGCTAACCACGTCCGACGTGCTCCAGATCGCCGGAGCCGAACGCCTGCGGCAGCACCTCCTGCATGGTGCGCACGCCGAGCGGGGTCAGCAGCAAGCACTCCGGACCGCCGTGCTCCCAGAGCAGCTGGCGGCACCGCCCGCACGGCATCAGCGCCTCGCCTTGCACGTTGACGCAGGACACCGCGACCAGCCGCCCGCCGCCGCCGCGCACCAGGTCGCTGACCATGCCGCACTCGGCGCACAGCGCCACGCCATACGCCGCATTTTCGACGTTACAGCCCGACACGACCCGGCCGTCGTCGACCAGGCCGGCCACGCCGACCGGGAACTTGCTGTAGGGCACGTAGGCGTGCCGCATCGCGCTGGCCGCCTCGGCAGTCAGCGCGTCCCAGTCGACACCGGCATCCGCACTCATCGGCTCACCTATCCCTTGACGTAGGGCTCACCGTCGGCGGCGGGTGCGCGCACCCGCCCGACCAGGCCGGCGACCGCGAAGATGGTGGCCAGGTAGGGCAGCATCTGCAGCAGGTTGGAGTCGATGTTGACCGGTGTGGCCAGCAACGACAGCGCGGTCTGCAGTGCGCTCGCGAAGCCGAAGAACAGCGCCGCACCGAGGGCGCCACGCGGCGTCCACCGGCCGAAGATCAGCGCCGCGAGCGCGATGAAGCCCTGGCCGGAGGTCATGTTCTTGTTGAACTGCCCGACTGACCCGATCGTGAGCGCCGCACCGGCCAGGCCGGCGATGCCACCGCCGATGATGACGTTCTGGTAGCGCAGCCGCAGCACATTGATGCCGACTGTGTCGGCCGCCTTCGGATGCTCGCCGACCGCGCGCGTGCGCAGGCCCCACCGCGACCGCACCAGCATCACGTCGATGACGATCACGATGACGTACATCAGGTAGGTGATGATCGTCTGGTCGAACAGCAGGGAGCCGACGACGGGTATGTCGCCCAGCACCGGGATCTTGATCGGGTTGAACACGCTCGGCTGGTTGGTGCCGCCGCCGTTGTTGGCCATGATCGCGTCGAAGAGATAGCCGGTCAGGCCGAGCGCGAACGCGTTGATGACCACGCCGAGGATGACCTGGTTGACCATGAACTTGATCGCGAAGACCGCGAGCAGCGCACCGACGAGCGCACCGATCACCACTGCGGCGAGCAGGCCCACCCAGTTGCTGGCGATGGTGCCGAAGAGCGCCCCGGCGAAGGCACCGAAGAGCATCTGCCCCTCGATCGCCACGTTGATGACGCCGGTCTTCTCGCACATCACACCGGCCATCGCGCCGAGGATCAGCGGTGTCGCCAGGAAGAGCGTCTGCTGCAGCAGCGACCCCACCTGAATCGGCTGCTTGCCTTCGGTGCCGGCCCAGGTCAGGAAGCCGAGCAGGAAGAGCACGGCGACACCGATGCCGACCCACCGCATCGTGCGCTTGCCGAAGCCCCGGGCGAGTTGCGCGATGCCGAGCAGCACGATCAGCACACCGCAGATCACGATCACCGTGACACCGGGAAGCGAGAACTTCGGCACCGAGACGCCCGGGTTGGCGCCGTTGAGGTCGAAGCGCGTCGAGTGCGAGCCGGCGGAGGCTGCCAGCGCAAGCGCAACGATCAGGCCGATGACGATGATCGCGACGCCGATGCCGATGCGGCGCCGGGTCGACATACGCACCTCGACCAGGTGCTGGGTAACGACCTCGCCCGGTGACACCTCGACGGTGTCGACCGAGGACTCCACGATCGCGTCGCTCTTGCCGAGTTCGGGACTCATCCGTTCCATCCCTTCGCGAGCACGGCCGAGCCAGCGGATTTACTGCGCCGGAGCCGGAAGATCAGCCGGATCAGGCCCGGCGCCGCGATGAAGATCACCACAAGGGCCTGCAGGACCTGCACCAGGTCGGGCGGTGTCTGGGTCGCGACCTGGAGCTGGCCGCTGCCCGCGGACAGCGCCCCGAAGAGCAGGCCTGCCGCGAACGTGCCCCACGCGGTGCCGCGCCCGAGCAACGCGACGGTGATGGCGGTGAAGCCGACCCCGCCGTCGACGCTGGCGGTGACCTGGTAGTTGTTCGCCGTGCCGAGGATCTGCGAGACGCCGGCCAGGCCGCACAGCGCGCCCACCACGATCATCACACCGATGTAGGTCGAGGCGACGCTCATGCCTGCGGTGCGTGCCGCGTCCTGGTTGGCGCCGACCGCACGCACCCGGAAACCGAAGGTGCCGTATTTCAGCAGCCACCACACGAAGACCGTGGCGGCGATCGCCAGGATGAACGAGAAGTTGACCCGCAGGTCGGAGCCCATCAGGTGCCAGAACTGTGCGTTGCCGGCGACCGTGCGCGACTGCGCTTGGTTGTATGGCGGCGCCTGGAACCATCTCTCGGTGAGCAGCCAGTTGACGAAGAACACCGCAATGTAGTTGAGCATGATCGTCGTGATCACTTCGTGCGCGCCGGTTTTCGCCTTCAGCAGGCCGGCCACCGCCGCCCAGATCGCGCCACCGACGATGCCGCCGACGATCGCCACGATGATGTGGATGCCGGCCGGCAGGTGCCACGCGAAGCCGATGTAGCCGGCGAGTGCCGCGGACATCAGGATCTGGCCCTGCGCGCCGATGTTGAACAGTCCGGCCCGGAACGCCAGCGTCACCGACAGGCCGGCCAGGATCAGCGGAGTGGCGTAGACCAGCGTCTCGGAGATCGGCGACAACGCCTGCGGGGCATTCGGGTTGTAGATCGCACCCTGGAACAGCGCGATGTAGGCGTCCTTGACCGCGTCCCATGCCGCCGAGATGGTGTCCATGGGAGCGGCGGTGAAATAGCCCGCCGCTTCGCGGGTCGCGCTGTCGGAGGCGATGATCAGGATCGCGCCGACGATCATCGCGCAGATCACCGCAAGCACCGTGACCACGGCGGGGTGGTCGCTGCGCAGGATGTCGCCGATGGTGTCGCGCGTCTTCTGACCGCCGGCCTCCTGCTCGGCGACCAGCACGTCACCGCGCTCCGGTGGCGCGGGCTGCTGCTCCGGACCTTCGTCGGTCATGACGCCTCCTTCGCGTCGGTGGCGGTCTGTCCCGCCATCAGCAGACCGAACTCCTCGGCCGATGCGGTCGGCGGCAACTCGCCGATGATCTTGCCGGCATACATCACACCGACGCGGTCGGCGAGGCCGATGACCTCGTCGAGTTCGGTGCTCACCAGCAGCACCGCGGTGCCTCTGTCGCGTTCGGCGACGATGCGCTTGTGGACGAACTCCTGCGACCCGACGTCGACACCGCGGGTCGGCTGGGAGATCACCAGCAGCTTCAGCGGGCGGCTCATCTCCCGCGCGAGCACGACCTTTTGCTGGTTGCCGCCGGAGAGCGTGGAGGCTGCCGCTTCGGCGCTCTGGGTGCGCACGTCGAACTCCTCGACCCGCTCGGTGGCGTTCTTGGTGATCTCCTGCAGGTTCAGCGAGACCGCGTTGCCGAAGGGCGCCTCGTCATACGTGTCGAGGACGAGGTTCTCAGCGATGCTGAAACTGCCGATGAGACCGTCATGCATGCGGTCCTCGGGGACGTAGCCGACCCCGCGGCCGAGAATCTCGTCGGTGCTGGTGTCGGTGATGTCCCGCCCGTCCAGCGAGATGGTGCCCGAGGTCGGCTCGACGAGCCCGACGACCGCCTCGGTGAGCTCGGACTGGCCGTTGCCCTGCACCCCGGCCACGGCGTAGATCTCACCGGCCCGCACCTGCAAGGAGACGTCGTCGACCAGCACCTGCCCGGTGGGCGAGATGACGTGCAGGCCCTCGATGCCGAGCATGACGTCGCCCGGGTCAGCGGGCGCCTTGTCGACCTGCAACTGCACCGGCCGGCCGACCATCAGGGCCGCGAGTTCGGCCGGTGTCGCGGACGGATCGGCCTGGCCCACGACCTTTCCCCTGCGGATGACGGTGATGGTGTCCGCGATGGCACGGACTTCGCGAAGCTTGTGCGAGATGAACACGATCGACGTGCCGTCCGCCTTCAGCGACCGCATGACGTCCATCAGATGGTCAGTCTCCTGCGGGGTCAGCACGGCGGTCGGCTCGTCCAGGATCAGCACCTTGGCGTGCCGGGCAAGCGCCTTGAGGATCTCCACCCGCTGCTGGATACCGACCGGGAGGTCCTCCACGAGGACGTCGGGATTGACCTCCAGGTGGTAGTCCTTCGACAGCCTGCGCACCACCTCACGCGCCTTGCGCTGGTCGAGCATGCCGGCCGACTTGGTGTATTCGTCGCCGAGCATGACGTTCTCGGCCACCGTCAGCACGGGCACCAGCATGAAGTGCTGGTGGACCATGCCGATGCCGGCGCGCATCGCATCGCCCGGGCCGTCGAACTTCTGCGGCTCGCCGTCGACGATGATCTCGCCCGCGGTCGGCTCGTAGAGGCCGTAGAGCACGTTCATCAGCGTCGACTTGCCGGCGCCGTTCTCACCGAGCAGCGCATGGATCTGCCCGGGTTCGACCACCAGGTCGATGTGATCGTTGGCCGTGAACGAGCCGAATTGCTTGGTGATGCCACGCAGTTCGAGCTTCACGCAGAGACTCCCTACCTTCGTGCTGACAGGTTCGGGGTGGGCGGCCGCTGCGCGCGCCGCCCACCCCGTCGATCGCCTGTGCCTACTTCGGCTGGCTCGGCGAGGTGATGGTGATCTTGCCGGAGATGATGTCCGCCTTCACCGTCGCGAGCTCCTTCTGCAGCACGCTCGGGACCTTCGAGGCGAAGTCGTGGAACGGCGCCAGGCCGACTCCGTTGTTCTGCAGCGTGCCGATGTAGTTGCCCGTCGGGAACGCGCCGGCCGACGCAGCCTTCAGGTAGGTTTCGACACCGCCGGCGAGGTTCTTGGTCGCGCTGGAGATGAAGTACTTGCAGTAGTTCGCCGCGCTCTCGCAGCCGTCGGTGTCCACCCAGATCAGGTTGAGCTTGCCACCGGAGGCAGCAGCGGCCGCGCCGGCGCCGAGACCGGAGGCGCCCGCGACCGGGAAGACGATGTCGGCGCCCTGGCTGGCCATCGCCTGGGTGATCGACTTGCCCTTGTTCTGGTCGGTGAACGAACCGGAGAAGGTGCCGCCCTTCTGGTTCTTCTCGTTCCAGCCGAGGACCTTGACGCTCTTGGAGTGCTGCTTGTTGTAGTACTGCACGCCCTCCCAGAAGCCGTCCATGTAGATCGTCACCGGCGGAATGGCCAAACCGCCCCAGGTGCCGACCGTGCCGGTCTTCGTCATACCGGCGGCGAGGTAGCCGGCCAGGAAGGCGCCCTGCGCGGTGTTGTATTCGATGCCGTAGATGTTGCTGGCGTTCTGGTTGCCGTTGTCGATCTCGGCGAAGTGGACCTTCGGGTTGGCGGCGGCGACCTTCTTGAGGGCGTCGCCCATCAGCCCGCCGACCGCGATGACGGGGTCACACCCGCTCTGCGCGAACTTGGTGAGGTTCGGGGTGTAGTCGCTGCCGGAGTTGGACGGGACGTACTTGATCGAGACGTTCGGGTTGGCCTGGTGGGCGGCCTGCATGCCGGCCCAGGAGTTCTCGTTGAACGACTTGTCGTCCACGCCGCCGGTGTCGAGCACCATGCAGGCGTTCAGCTTCTTGCCGGTTGCCTTGGCGGTCGTGCCGCCGGTCGAGCCCGCAGACTTCGTGCTGCCGCCGGCTGCGCTGGTCGAGCTGTTCTTGGCTGGCTTGCTGCCGCAGCCGGCCAGGGCCATGGCTGCGATGGCCGAGACGGCCGCAATCTTCATCACCGAACGCACGGTGTCTCCTTTGGTTGTGCAACTACGTTGTGTCGGGTTTGAGAAGGCTCCGCGGGGTGCGGGTGCTCAGGGTATGCCGGAGGGGTGACACCTGTCTCCCGGATCCAGCGCAAGTGGGCAGCTTATCGTCGCCGGCGGCGACGCGCCCACCGATCACCGCGATGGGACCGAACCGTTACTTCCCGGCCGGGCGGACGGCGTTCGGAACGGGACGGATTCAGGCTCCGTCGAGCGCTGCGACGGCCAGCAGCCGGGCCGCGATGCCGATGGCGGACTCGTCGACGACCAGGTCCCCCTGGTGCAACTCGTAGGTCGCACCACCGGGGGTGCGGGTGCCGAGCCGGGCAAGCGCGCCGGGCGTTGACTGCAGCAGCCAGGAGAAGTCCTCGCCGCCGAGCGACTGCCGGGTGGGCACCACGGCCTGGTCGCCCTCGGTGGCACGGACCGCCCGGTCCAGTGCGGCGACCGCCGCTGCGTCGTTGACGACCGGCGGCACTCCGCGGACGTGGTCGACCTTCGCCACCACCTGGTATGGCGCCACGACGTCCCGCACCGCCTGCTCGACCAGCCCGTCGATGCGGCGCCATTCGTCGGCGTCCAGGATGCGCAGCGTGCCCAGGGCGTGACCGGTCGCCGGGATGACGTTCGCGGCGTGACCCGCGTCGACCTGTCCCCAGACCAGCGAGGCTCCCGACCGTGGATCGAGTCGCCGGCTGAGCACCGACGGCACCTCGGTGAGAACCTTCGCGAGCGCGAAGGTCAGATCGGCCGTGAGGTGGGGGCGCGAGGTGTGGCCACCCGGGCCGGTGAGGGTGACGTCCACCGCGTCGCAGGCCGCGGTGATCGGACCGACGGTCAGGCCGACGGTGCCGGCGTCGATGCTGGGGTCGCAGTGGACGGCGAACGCCCGGTCGACGCCGTCCATCGCGCCGAACTCGAGCACGTCGTGTGCGCCGCCCGGGACGACCTCCTCGGCCGGCTGGAAGATGCAGCGCACGGCGAGGCCGCGTGCGATCAGCTCGGCTTCGACTGACTTCAGCGCCAGCGCGGCCCCGAGGACGGCAACGGTGTGCACGTCGTGCCCGCACGCGTGGCAGACGCCGTCGACGGTCGAGCTGAACGGCAGGCCACTGCGCTCCGGCACCGGCAGCGCGTCGAGGTCGGCGCGCAGCGCGACGCGCTGGGTGGGCTCGGACGCCCCGATGTCGACGATCAAGCCGGTCCTGGGCAGGGGAGTGAGCGCCATGCCGGCTGCCGTGAGCGTGTCCGCGAGGAAGGAGGTGGTGCGCGTCTCCTGGTAGGACAGCTCCGGATGCGCGTGCAGGTCGCGGCGCCAGGCGATCAGTTGCGGGAGCAGCCGGTCGACCTCGGCGAGGACCGCAGCGGTCGCGTGTTCGGTGGTGCGGGTCTGGGCAAGTTCACTCACAAGTCATTGATGCTACGACCGGTGCCTTCGGCGGCTGCGACCAGCACCAGGAAGGGCTCGAATCCGCGGTCGGACTACGCCGCGCGCGCGGCGAAGATCTCGGCCGCGGTCTCGCGCACGTCGTGCTGCAGGGCGTCCGCTCCGGTCCGCCTCCGCTGGTCCCTCAGCTCGCGAGCACGCACACCAGCGTGATGAGCACGAGCAGCCCGAACACGACCGGGATGAACAGCTCCCGGATCCGCTTGGCCCGACGCAACACCCGCCCAGGCTACCGGCCACCCTCCCCGATCGAGCGGCACACAAACGCATCGAGCGGCACAGAAAAATCCGCAAATTGCTGTGCCGGTCAATGCGTTTGTGTGCCGGTCAATATGGGCCCGATGGAGGCTGTGGATAACTTCTGCGCGGATTGCGTGTGCTGCGGCAGGCTGCTGCGCCATGACCTCTGCGCACGCCTTCACACCTGATCCGGTCCGTGCCCACGGACCGGAGAATCTCGCGGATGCGCGCCGAGCGCACCTTGCCTCCTGTGCCGAGACAGTGCGCCGAGTCCATGACCTCTTCGTGCCGACCGCTGCCGACCGGCTGGCATTGATCACCAGCAACGGATCAGTGTCCAGCGACATGTGGTCGCGGTTTCGACGCGGCGCCTTCGCCGCCTGCGACCTCAGGACGTTGAACGATCGCGATCGACGCATCCTGATGGCGCTCGCGGTACAGCACGCCGCGCGCACTCCGCTCACTTTCTCGCACAGCACGGCGGATGCGATCCTGGACCTTCCAGCGATCGGAAACGCCACCGAACTGGTCGAGTTCGCGACAGCTCCCGACATACGCGGACGATCACCGCAGTCCCGAAGACGCCGGACCTCACTCGCGCCGGAGCACATCGAGGTCGAAGGGTTACGGGTGACGACCTTCGACCGCACGGTGATCGACCGGGCACGATCGGCGTCGCTGGAGTCGGCGATCGCGGCAGCCGACGCCGCACTGCGTCTCGGCGTGGTCGAGCAGTCCGCACTTCTCTCCCAGGCCCGGGCGCTGCCCAAGCGATCGCGTGGCTGCAAGATGGCCGAACTAGCCATGTGCCTCTCCGACGCTCGCGCCGAGTCGCCGCTGGAGTCCTTGAGCCGCACGCGCATCTTCCAGCTCGGGCTGCCGATGCCCGAGTTGCAGGTCGAGTTCTTCGATGCGTCCGGCTTCATCGGGCGGGTCGACTTCTACTGGCGGCAACTCGGCATCGTGGGCGAGGCGGACGGGCGGATGAAGTTTCACGTCGCGGACGGCCTGACCGGAGACGCGGCGGAGGAGGCAGTATGGCGCGCCAAGCGCCGCGACGACCGGTTGCGCCGGCACCCCGACATACGCGATGTCGGGCACTGGGACTGGGGAGAGGCGCTGAACCCGCACCGGTTCGCGACGGTCATGGCGGGGCTCGGCGTCCGCCCGGAGCCATTCCGACCTGGGCAGAACGGCGGCTGGGCCCTCCCGGACGGACCCCTTCCCCGCAAGTCGATGCACACCTCCGTGATTGAGCGGTACACACACTGAACGAGCGGCCCAGAAATACGGCCGGATCTACTGTGCCGGTCGATGCGTTTGTGTGCCGCTCGATCAGGAGGCCAGGGCGCGGTTGAGCTCGGCGACGAGGGCGGGGCCGCGGTAGATGAAGCCCGTGTAGACCTGCACCAGCGAGGCGCCGGCGTCGACGAGCGCCCGGCCGTCGTCGGCGGTCATGATGCCGCCGACACCGATGACGGGCAGACCGCCGGTCGAGGCGATCCGGGTGACGACATACCGGGCGCGACGGGTGAGCGGGGCGCCGCTCAGGCCGCCGGCTTCCGCGGCAAGCGGCAGGTCGGTGCCGGCCAGCCCGTCCCGCGAGAGCGTGGTGTTGGTCGCGATCACGCCACTGGCTCCGGCCGCCTGCGCGACTTCCAGCACGTCGTCGATCGCGCCATCGGTCAGGTCGGGCGCGATCTTGACGAAGATCGGCGTCCCCGACCGCTCCCCCGCGGCCCGCACCAGGTGCGTGAGCAGCTCCGCGAGCGGCCCCTTGTCCTGCAGCGAGCGCAGCCCGGGCGTGTTGGGACTCGACACATTGACGGCGAAGTAGTCGGCGCACCCGTCGAGCACCGCGAGGCTGGCCAGGTAGTCCTCGATCGCGTCCTCGACCGGCGTGACCTTGGTCTTGCCGATGCTCACCCCGATGGGTATGCCGACCGGGCCTGCCGCACGCAGGCGCTCCGCCAGCGCCTGCGCACCGGAGTTGTTGAAGCCCATCCGGTTGATGATCGCGTGGCTGTCGCGCAACCGGAACAGGCGCGGCTGCGGGTTGCCGGGCTGCGCATGTGCCGTGACCGTGCCGAGCTCGATGTGCCCGAAACCCAAGTATTCCCAGGTCTTGACGCCGACGCCGTCCTTGTCGACCCCGGCCGCGAGGCCGACGCGCCCCGGAAAATGCAGCCCCGCCAGCTCGACCGGAGTGGCCGGTCGAGGCACCCCCAGCTCCAGCGCCCGTATGACGCTGGGATGCTCCCCGATCCACTGCATCTGCCGCAGCGTCCGGTGATGCGCGGCCTCGGCGTCGCCGCCGCCGACGCGGAACAGCAACGGCCGCACCGCATTCCGGTAGCCGGCGTCGAGCGCGCGCACCCGCACGGACATGGTCAGGTCAGCTCGGCCCGGCCGCCGGACTTGAGCCGCTCGACGACGCTCTTGACGTCCTGCGCGCGGGCCCGGGTGGTGACCAGCAGCGCATCCGGCGTGTCCACGACGATGATGTCCCGCACCCCGAGGGTCACGACCACCCGGCCGGACCGCGGCGCGATGACCCCGCTGGTGTCCTCGGCGACGACGTCCGCCGCGTTGCCCAGGACCTTCACGCCGTCCTCGCTGTCGGCGAGCAGCGCGCCGAGAGAGTCGAAGTCGCCGACGTCGTCCCAGTCGAACTCGCCCGGGATGACAGCCACCCGGCCGTCGACCGCGGCAGGTTCGGCGAGCGCCTTGTCGATCGAGATCTCCCGCAGCCGCGGCCACAGCTCGGTCAGCCGCAGCGGGTTGTTCGCGATCGAGCGCAGATCGCTGGCCAGACCTGGCTGGTAGTGGTCGAGCATGTCCAGCAGCACGGTCGCCCGGAAGACGAACATGCCTGCGTTCCAGCGGTATTGGCCACTATCCAGATAGCTGCGCGCAGTCGCCGCGTCCGGCTTCTCGACGAACGACTCCACCCCGCGCGCGTGCGGCGCACCGTCGACGGCGAGCGGGTCACCCAGCTTGATGTAGCCGAATCCCGTTGCCGGACCTGTGGGTTCGATGCCGATGGTGACCAGCCGCCCGGTGCGCGCGACCGCGACCGCCTCCCGCACACTACGCCGGAACAACTCGTCGTCACGGATGACGTGATCGGCGGCGAACGACCCGACGACGGCGTCGTGGTCCTTCTGCTCCAGGATGGCCGCGGCCAGCCCGATGGCCGGCATCGACTCGCGCGGCGACGGCTCCACCAGCAGCGCATCGATGCCGAGATCGGGCAGCTGCTGGCGCACCTCGGGCGCATGCCGCAGGCCGGTCGCGATCAGCAGCCGGTCCTCCGACAGCGGCGCCAGCCGGTCGACCGTTCCCTGCAACAGCGACCACCCCGAGCCGGTGAGGTCGTGCAGGAACTTGGGTGAACCGGAGCGCGACAGCGGCCACAGCCGCGTGCCCGAACCCCCGGCAGGGATGACCGTCCAGAACCCCTCGATGGGACCGCTTTCCTGCGTCGACATGGGGCTGAGGCTAATGCACCCGCTCGGCGGGCGTTCAGCGCACCACGGCGATCGGGCAGCGCGCTCCGCCGAGCACCGCGTGGCTCACCGAACCGAGCAGCAGGCCGGCGAAACCGCCGTGCCCACGGGTCCCGGTCACCAGGAGCGAGGCGTCGTGCGCTTGCGCGAGCATTTCGCGGGCTGCCAACCCTTCGCAGGCGACCTCGGACACCACCAGCTGCGGGTGTCGCTGCAGCGCTCGTTGCCCGGCCAGGCGCGCGACGTGGGCGGCATCGGCGGTGAGCTGCGTGCGCAGGTCGGTGACCGTGGTCAGGGCTGCCGCGGCTTCGGTGGTGTCGAACCACACGGTGACAATGCGCAGCTCCCGCCCGGCTCGCGCGGCCTGGTCTGCCGCGAAATCGACTGCGCGCGTGGCGATCTCGGAGCCGTCATACCCGACAACGACGGGGCCCTCTCCGGCGTCAGGCCCGAGGTCGCCGCGCACGACGACCACCGGGCAGGCCGCGTGCGCGCTCACCGCGTAGGCGACCGAGCCGATCAGCGCCGACGCGAGCGGCCGGTGCCCGCGGCTGCCGGTCACCAGCAGGCCGGCTGACCCGGACTGGTCGACGAGTATGGCGGCCGGCTCACCCATGAAACCAGCGGCCGAGACGTCCGTGGCGCCATACTCGCGCGCCGCCGCGGCACCCTCCTGCGCCAGCTTCTCCGCCTCCTGCGGCACCCCTTCGTTCAGCGAATCGGGGTAGGGCAGGGCGACGAACGTCACCGGCGGTATGACGGACACGACCCGCAGCGGCGCCGACCGCCGCCCCGCCTCCTGCGCGGCCCAGCGCACGGCGTTGCCGGAGTCCTCGCTGCCGTCATACGCGACAACGACGGTGGCGGGACTCGTCACCGCTTGGCCTTCATGAAGTCCCGGTTGAGCTGGTTGATGACGTCCAGCGGGATGCCCTTGGGGCACGCGGCCGCGCACTCGCCGAGGTTCTGGCAGCCGCCGAAGTCCTCGGCGTCGTGCTGGTTCAGCATCTTCACGACGCGCGAGTCACGCTCGGCCTGGCCTTGCGGCAACTCGCCCAGGTGGGTGATCTTGGCACCCAGGAAGAGCATTCCCGAGGCGTTCGGGCAGGCGGCCACACAGGCACCGCAGCCGATGCAGGTTGCGGCGTCGAAGGCGCGGTCGGCCTTGTGCTTCTGCACCTGGATGTTGTTCGCCTCGACGGCGGCTCCGGTGTTGACCGAGATGTAGCCGCCGGCCTGGATGACACGGTCGAACGCCGAACGGTCGACGATCAGGTCGCGCACCAGCGGGAACGCCTCGGCGCGCCACGGCTCGATGGTGATCACGTCACCATCGCTGAACGAGCGCATGTGCAGCTGACAGGTTGTGGTGACCTCCGGGCCGTGCGCCTGCCCGTTGATCATCAGCGAGCACATGCCACAAATGCCTTCGCGACAGTCAGAATCGAAGGCGACCGGCTCCTCGCCCTTGCCGATCAGCTCCTCGTTGAGCACGTCCAGCATCTCCAGGAACGACATGTCCTCGGAGATGCCCTCGACCGGATAGGTCACCAGTTGTCCAGCGGCGTCAGGTCCGGCCTGCCGCCAGATCTTCAGAGTGAGTTTCATCAGCTTCCTTGCGAAATTTCGGGGTGGAGGCGGGGCCCCCGCGAAGTATCGGAGCGAGGCAACGGGGTCCCCGCGAAGTATTCGGGGGAGCGAAGCGGAGGAGAAACTTCGTGGGGTGCCGCGAGCGGAGAACTTCGTGGGGTCACTTGTAGCTCCGTTGCTTGAGCTCGATGAACTTGTAGACGAGGTCTTCCTTGTGCAGCACGGGCGGCTCGAGCGGCCCGCGGTCGCCGCCGGTGAACTCCCACGCGGCGACATACGCGAACTTCTCGTCGTCGCGCAGCGCCTCGCCGTCCTCGGTCTGGCTCTCGGCGCGGAAGTGCCCGCCGCACGACTCGGTCCGGTGCAGTGCGTCGATGCACATGAGTTCGCCGAGTTCGAGGAAGTCGGCGACCCGGCCGGCCTTCTCCAGTGACTGGTTGAGCGTTTCGGCGCTGCCGAGCACCCGCACGTTGCGCCAGAACTCCTCGCGCAGTGACCGGATCAGGTCGATCGCCTTGCGCAGCCCGGCGTCGGTGCGCTCCATGCCGCAGTATTCCCACATGATGTGGCCGAGCTCCTTGTGGAAGGAGTCGACCGTGCGCTCGCCGTTCACCGTCAGCAGCGCGTCGATGCGGGACGTGACCGACGCCACGGCCTCCTGGACCTCGGGTGCGTCGTCGGCGACCGGCTCGAAGGGCCCGCCGGCCAGGTAGTTGCGGATCGTGTTGGGCAGCACGAAGTAGCCGTCGGCCAGGCACTGCATGAGCGACGAGGCACCCAGCCGGTTGGCGCCGTGGTCGGAGAAGTTGGACTCGCCGACCGCGTAGAGACCCGGGATGGTCGTCTGCAGGTCGTAGTCGACCCACAGCCCGCCCATCGTGTAGTGGACGGCCGGGTAGATGCGCATGGGCACCACGCGCGGGTCTTCGCCGGTGATCCGCTCGTACATGTCGAAGAGGTTGCCGTACTTCGCGTCGATCTCGTGCCGGCTCATCCGCGACAGCGCGTCGGCGAAGTCGAGGTAGACGCCGCGGCGGAAGTCGCCGACCTGCGGGCCGACGCCGCGCCCCTCGTCGCACATGTTCTTCGCCTGGCGGCTGGCGATGTCGCGCGGCACCAGGTTGCCGAAGGCGGGGTAGATCCGCTCCAGGTAGTAGTCGCGGTCCTCCTCGGGTATGTCGCGAGGGTCCTTCTCGCAGTCCTCCCGCTTCTTCGGCACCCAGATGCGGCCGTCGTTGCGCAGCGACTCGCTCATCAGGGTCAGCTTGGACTGGTAGTCGCCCGCGACGGGGATGCAGGTCGGGTGGATCTGCGTGTAGCAGGGGTTGCCGAACAGCGCGCCCTTGCGGTGCGCGCGCCACGACGCGGTGACGTTGCAGCCCATCGCGTTCGTCGACAGGTAGAAGACGTTGCCGTAGCCGCCGCTGGCGAGCACGACCGCGTCGGCGGTGTGCGTCTCGATCTCACCGGTCACCATGTCGCGCGCGACGATGCCGCGGGCGACGCCGCCGACGATGATGACCTCCAGCATCTCGTGCCGGGTGAATTGGGTCACCGTGCCGGCCGCGACCTGGCGCTCCATGGCCTGGTAGGCGCCGATGAGCAGCTGCTGGCCGGTCTGGCCGGCGGCGTAGAAGGTGCGGGCGACCTGCACACCACCGAAGGAGCGGTTGTCGAGCAGGCCGCCGTAGTCGCGCGCGAACGGCACGCCCTGCGCCACGCACTGGTCGATGATGTTGGTGCTGACCTCGGCCAGGCGGTAGACGTTGTCCTCGCGCGAGCGGTAGTCGCCGCCCTTGACCGTGTCGTAGAAGAGCCGGTAGGTCGAGTCGCCGTCGTCGTTGTAGTTCTTCGCCGCGTTGATGCCGCCCTGCGCTGCAATCGAGTGCGCGCGACGCGGACTGTCCTGGTAGCAGAAGGATTTCACGTGGTAGCCGGCTTCGCCGAGTGTCGCGGCGGCGGAGGCCCCGGCCAGACCGGTGCCCACGATGATGATCGACAGCTTGCGCCGGTTGGCCGGGTTGACCAGCTTGTTCTCGAACTTCGCGGTGGTCCACTTCTGGTCGATCGGGCCGCCCGGGGCCTTGGTGTCCTGGATCGGCTCGCCGAGCGAGTAGAGGTTGTCGATGAGTTCAGGCATCTGGCAGCAGTCCTTACTTGATTCCGCCGAAGGCGATGGCGAGCGGTGGAATGACGAAACCGACCGCGACGACGAGCGCCACCACGATGGCGATGGTGTTAGCGATGACCCGGGCGCGCGGCGTCGGGGTGAAGCCGAGCGTCTGCGCGGCGCTCCAGATGCCGTGCCGCAGGTGCATGCCCAATGCGATCATCGCGACGACGTAGATGAGCGTCACCCACCACACGTTGAAGCTGTGCACGACCAGCTCGTAGGGATCGTGAGTGATCGAGGGGTTGTCGCCGCCACTACCGACGTTGAAACGGATGATGGTGAACTGCAGCAGGTGCCAGATCAGGAAGAGCAGCAGGAAGACACCGCCCCAGCGCATCCACTTGCTCGAGAACGACTGGGCGACGGACTTCTTCACGACATACCGCTGCGGGCGGGCGGCCTTGGAGCGCTTCCAGAGCTGCACTGCGCTGTAGATGTGCAGGATCACGCTGACGCCGAGGACGACCTCCATGATCGTCAGGAAGCCGTGCCGCGGGAGCATCGGCTCGCCGATGGTCCGCAGGTGCTCGGAATACTCGTTGAACGCGAGGTGCCCGTCGAAGAGCTTGTAGAGATTGCCGTACATGTGCGCAATCACGAAGAGCACGAAGATGAAGCCGGTCACAGCCATCAGGACCTTCAGGAAGACTGTGCTTCCTGCCTTGCCGGTGCGGGCCCGTGGCGGCTTGGAGACGGTTGAGGTAGCCACGGCCCTCAGATTACGCCGCAAAGTACCTTGATATCGAAATAAGGTTTACCTAACGCCGGTCGCTGCCGTCCCACCGCACAGCCGCCAGGCGAGCACCGGGCGCCATACGTGGTCCTCGCCGTGCTCGTAGAGGTCGAAACCGGCCACCGGGAAGCTGCGCTGGTATGCCGAGAGTCCCTCGAACGCGGCGTCCAGCGCCGGATCCGGCACGCCGTGGGCGATCGTGACGTGCGGGTGGTAGGGGAAGTCGAGGTCGCGCCGGACCGGGCCGCACCGCACGGCGCGCTCCAGCTGCTCGCACTCGGCAATGCCTTCGGCGATCGCGACGAAGACGACGGGGGAGATCGGCCGGAAGGTGCCGGTGCCGCGCAGGGTCATCCGGAACGACGGGTGCGCCGTGGCGACGCCGGCCAGGTGCGCACGCAGCGCGGCCTCCTGGTCGTCGTCGATCGCGGTGGGCGGCATCAGCGTCACGTGCGGCGGCACCGCGTGCGCGAGCGGGTCGCCGGCCTCGACCCGGGCCTGCTGCAGCTCGTGCGCGTAGGGCGGCGGGATCGGGATCGAGACGCCGATCGTCTTCATGACCGGGGTGCGCCCGCGGGGAGGAATCCGACTGCGTCATAAGCACGTTCGAGCACGACCGACGCGACGGAGCGGGCGCGTTCGGCGCCGCGGGCGAGGATGCGGTCCAGCTCGGCGGGGTCGGCGAGCAGCTCGTCGACGCGTGCCTTGAACGGGCCTTGGACGTCAGCGACCAGTTCGGCCACGTCGGTCTTCAGCGCGCCGTACTTGTTCTCCCCGGCATATCGCTCGACGAGGACGTCGATGGCGTCGCCGGACAGTGCGGAGTGGATGCGCAGCAGGTTGGCGATGCCCGGCTTGGCCTCCGGGTCGTAGCGCACCGCGTTGTCGGTGTCGGTGACTGCGGACTTGATCTTCTTGGTGTTGACGCGGGTCTCATCGAGCATCATCAGGTTGCCGTTCTGGTTGGCAGCCGACTTGCTCATCTTCGCGGTCGGCTCCTGCAGCGACATCACCTTGGCGGTGCCTTCGGGGATGTGTGCGTCGGGCACGACGAAGGTCTGCCCGTAGCGGGAGTTGAAGCGCTGTGCCAGGTCCCGGGTCAGCTCCAGGTGCTGGCGCTGGTCCTCGCCGACGGGAACGGCCGTGGCGTCATACAGCAGGATGTCGGCGGCCATCAGCATCGGGTAGGTGAACAGGCCGACGTTGGTGCCGTCGGTGCCGCGCTTGGCGGACTTGTCCTTGAACTGGGTCATGCGAGCTGCCTCGCCATACCCGGTGATGCAGTTGAGCACCCAGGCGAGCTGGGAGTGCTCGGGCACGTGCGACTGCACGAAAACCGTTGACACGTCAGGGTCGACGCCGCCGGCGAGATATTGCGCCGCGGTGACGCGGGTGCGGCGGAGCAGGTCGGCCGGGTCCGGGTTGATGGTGAGCGCGTGCTGGTCGACCACGCAGAAGAACGCGTCGAAGTCCTGCTGCATGCGCACCCAGCTGACCTGGGCGCCCAGGTAGTTGCCGAGGTGCAGCGAGTCATGGGTCGGCTGCATGCCGGAGAGGATCCGCGGGCTGGGGACGCTGGACGTGTCGCTCATGGAAGGGGTGTGCTGCCTTTCGTGGCGCCGGTCGGCGCATGGGGTATGACGTGGAGGCGGCCAGTCTCTCACTCCGTGCTGCTCCGCGTATCGAGGCCAAGCAACCGGCCTGGTGTTTGATCGTGTTTAGATATGACGGAAACGCGGCGCCCGAAGGGAGATCCGATGCTCGCCAGACAACGGCAGGACCTCATCGCCCATGCCGTGGAGGAGCACGGCGGCATCCGGGTCTCGGAGCTGGTCGCCGAGCTGCACGTCAGCGATATGACGATCCGGCGCGACATCGAGGCGCTCGCGCGCAAGGGCGTGGTGCGCAAGGTGCACGGCGGCGCCACGCGTGCCGACCGCAGCGCCGACGAGCCGACCTTCACCGCGAAGTCCGAGATGTACCCCGTGCCGAAATCGGAGATCGCGCGCGCCACCGCCGCGCTGATCTCCCCCGGGTCGTCGGTGGCGATCTCGGCGGGCACGACGGCGTATGCCGTGGCGCACGAGTTGCGCGACGTCCAGCGGCTCACGGTCGTCACCAACTCGCCGCGGGTCGCCGACCTGCTCTTCGACCCCGAGGACCACGACCGGCTGGTGGTGCTGACCGGCGGGGTGCGGACGCCCTCGGACGCGCTGGTCGGCCCGGTCGCGAACGAGATGCTGCGCACCGTGCACGTCGACACGCTGATCCTCGGCGTGCACGGCATCGACCTGGACGCCGGCCTCACCACCCCCAATCTGCAGGAGTCCCAGACCAATCGGGCGCTGATCCACTCGGCGAAGAGCGTGGTGGTGGTGGCTGACCACAGCAAGTGGGGCACGATCGGGTTGTCGACGATCGCCAAGCTCGACCAGGTCGACACCCTCGTCACCGACGCCGAACTCGACGAGGACGCCCGGCAGGCGATCAGCCGGTGCGGCGTCAACCTGGTCATCGCGCCGGGCGTGGACGACCGCTCGATGACCGCGGGCCACTAGTCTGCGACGGGTGAACACCGAGTCCCACGCTCTCGCCAGCGACGCCGCGGCGGCCACGCCCGATCCGCAGGATGTGCTGGTCCGCCGGTCACACACGGTGTCCACGGCTGCGGGGCTGCTCGCCTACACCAGTGAGTCCGGCACGGTCGTGTTGCGTGCCGACGACCTGAAAGACGGTGTCTGGCAAGGGCGTAAGCCGGTTGCGGAGGTGGCTGTCACGGCATACACCCTGGACGACGCGGACCCGCGGGAGCGGCCGGTGACGTTCGCGTTCAACGGCGGGCCGGGCAGTTCAAGCCTGTGGTTGCACCTTGGGTTGCTGGGACCCCGGCGGGTGGAGATGGGCGACGTGGGCGAGTTGCTGCCGCCGCCATACGGTTTGGTCGACAACGCCGAAACGCTGCTCGCCGTCACCGACCTGGTCTTCATCGACCCGGTGTCGACCGGCCTGTCGCGGGTCGTCGCCGGCGGCAAGCCGAAGGAGTTCCACGGCTTCACTGCGGACATCGGGTCGGTCGGCGAGGTGATCCGCGCCTGGACGACTCGCGAAAACCGTTGGCTGTCCCCCAAGTTCGTCGCCGGCGAGTCCTACGGCACGACGCGCGCCGCTGCACTCGCGCAGCACCTGCAGGACAAGCTGGGGATGTATCTCAACGGGCTGATGATGATCAGCAGCGTGCTCGACTTCGGGACCGCCAACTTCGAGCACGGCAACGACCGGGCGTATGCGCTCTATCTGCCCTTCTATGCCGCGACGGCGCACTTCCACGGCAAGCACGGCGACCGGCCGTTGCGGGAGGTGCTGGACGAGGCGGAGGAGTATGCGTCGCGCGACTACCCGTGGGTGCTGTCGCGAGGCAATCGGCTGACCGAAGCCGAGCGTGCAGAGGCGGTTTCGCGGGTTGCGGCGCTGACCGGGCTGAGTGAGGACTACGTCGACCGCGCGGATTTACGCATCGAGCACTGGCGCTTCTGCGGGGAGTTGCTGCGCGACGAGGGTATGACGGTGGGCCGCATCGATGCCCGGTTCACCGGCCTCGCGGGGAGCCGGATCGCCGAGGAGATGGATGCGGACCCGTCGATGGATGCGATCATCGGGCCGTATGCCGCGGCGTTCCAGCACTATCTCGGCAGCGAGCTGGGCGTGACCAGCGAGCAGGTCTACCGGACGATCAGCGAGGACGTCGGGCGGGAGTGGAGCTTCCACGAGTTCGAGAACTCCGCGGTTTATGTGATCGACCGGCTGGAGCGGGCGATGCGCCAAAACCCCCACCTGGCAGTGCATTTCGCCTACGGCTACTACGACGGCGCCACGCCGTACTACTGCGCAATGGACGACGTCGCCCGCTTCGCTCCTGCCTTGCTCCCCCGTCTGGAGCACCACTTCTATGAGTCCGGGCACATGACCTACGTGCACCAGCCGACGCGGGTCCAGCAGAGCGCCGACCTGGCCAACTTCGTGCGGCGGCACAGCGGCCGGGGGGCGTCATGACCGACCGGCGCGTCCTGGTGACCGGTGGGGCGGGTTTCATCGGGTCGCACCTGGTGGAGCGGCTGCTGGAGCGCGGCGACGAGGTGCTGGTCGTGGACAACTTCTATTCCGGCACCCGCTCCAACCTGCATCACCTGCTCGCCAACCCGGCGTTCGAACTCGTGCGGCACGACGTGACGTTCCCGTTGTATGTCGAGATCGACGAGATCTTCCATCTCGCCTGCCCGGCGAGTCCGGTGTATTACCAACGCGATCCGGTGCAGACCACCAAGACGAGCGTGCACGGCTCGATCAACATGCTCGGGCTGGCGAAGCGCACCGGAGCCAAGATCCTGCTCGCGTCGACCTCCGAGGTGTATGGCGACCCGGAGGTCCACCCGCAGCCGGAGAGCTACTGGGGCAACGTGAACCCGATCGGCGTGCGCTCCTGTTATGACGAGGGCAAGCGGTGCGCGGAGACGCTCTTCTTCGACTACCGGCGCCAGCACGATCTGCCGATCAAGGTCGCCCGCATCTTCAACACGTACGGTCCGCGGATGCGCCCGGACGACGGGCGGGTGGTCTCCAACTTCATCGTGCTCGCGCTGCGCGGCGAGCCGATCACGATCTTCGGCGACGGCACGCAGACGCGTTCGTTCTGTTACGTCGACGACCTGGTCGCCGGGCTGATCGGGCTGATGGAGTCCGACCCGTCGTTCACCGGCCCGGTCAACCTGGGCAACACCGGCGAATTCACCATGCTCGAACTCGCCGAGCTGGTGGTCGAATTGACCGGCAGCAGCTCGCCGATCGTGCACCAGCCGCTCCCCCAAGACGACCCGACGCGCCGGCGCCCGGACATCTCACTGGCGAAGGAGCGACTGGGCTGGGAGCCGACCACCCGGCTCGAGGAGGGTCTGCGCCGCACGATCGAGCATTTCCGCACAGCAGTCGGCGCCTGACCTCCTTGCCCGTTGCGGGAGGTCAGTCGCGCGCGGCGAACTCGTCGACCAGCGGCACGACGTCCGCGATCGAGTCGACGACCCGCGTCGGCACGAACGGGTGCCGGGCGACCTGCGCGGCGCTGGTCGAGCCGGTCAGGACCAGGATCGTGCGCAGCCCGGCCTCCAGCCCGCTCACGATGTCGGTGTCCATCCGGTCGCCGATCATCACGGTCGTCTCCGAGTGCGCCTGGATGCGGTTGAGCGCACTGCGCATCATCAGCGGGTTCGGCTTGCCGACGTAGTAGGGCTCCACACCCGTCGCGCGGGTGATGAGCGCGGCAATCGCGCCGGTCGCCGGCAACAGCCCGTCCGTGGAGGGCCCGCTCGGGTCCGGGTTGGTCGCGATGAACCGCGACCCGGCGGCGATCAGCCGGATCGCCTTGGTGATCGCCTCGAACGAGTAGGTGCGGGTCTCCCCCAGCACGACGTAGTCGGGCTCGCGCGAACTCATGATGTAGCCGACGTCGTGCAGCGCCGTCGTCAGCCCTGCCTCCCCGAGCACGTATGCCGACCCGTTGGGCCGCTGGTCGTTCAGGAACTGCGCGGTGGCCAGGGCCGACGTCCAGATCGCGTCCTCAGGGACGTCGATGCCGCTGGCCTGCAACCGCGCCCGCAGGTCACGCGGTGTATAGATGGAGTTGTTGGTCAACACCAGGAAGCCGAGATCGAGCTCTTGCAGCCGGCGCAGAAAGTCGGCCGCCCCTGGTATGGCGTGCTCCTCGTGCACCAGCACACCGTCCATGTCGGTCAGCCAGGTCCGGACCTCGCGCTTGTCGGTCATGGCTTCCATTGTCCACGACGGCGCTGCAAGCCCTCGCCGATCGCAGTGAGGCGCTCGGCACATTCAGTCACGTATAGCCCACCAGTCCCGGTCGGCCGACAAGGCGACCGGCATCGACAGAAACGGGCGGTCAGGGTGAGATCACCCTGACCGCCCGTTCGCGGATCGTGCTACCGGCTCAGGCGGCCATCGCCTTCTGCAGGTTCTCGTCGAGCGCGGCGAGGAACTCCTCGGTCGTGAGGAACGGCTGGTCCGGGCCGACGAGCAGCGCGAGGTCCTTGGTCATCTGGCCGCCCTCGACGGTCTCGATGCAGACGCGCTCGAGCGTCTCGGCGAACTGCGTGACGTCCGGGGTCTCGTCCAGCTTGCCGCGGTGTGCGAGGCCGCGCGTCCACGCGAAGATCGACGCGATCGGGTTGGTCGAGGTGGCCTTGCCCTGCTGGTGCTGGCGGTAGTGACGGGTCACCGTGCCGTGCGCCGCCTCGGCCTCGACGGTCTTGCCGTCGGGCGTCATCAGCACCGAAGTCATCAGCCCGAGTGAGCCGAAACCCTGTGCGACAGTGTCGGATTGGACGTCACCGTCATAGTTCTTGCAGGCCCAGACGTAGCCGCCCTCCCACTTCATCGCGCAGGCGACCATGTCGTCGATCAGCCGGTGCTCGTAGGTGATGCCGGCCGCGTCGAAATCGGCCTTGAACTCGTCCTCGAAGATGCGCTGGAAGATGTCCTTGAACTGGCCGTCATACGCCTTCAGGATGGTGTTCTTCGTCGACAGGTAGCACGGCACCTTGCGCTGCAGCGCGTAGTTGAGCGATGCGCGCGCGAAGTCCTCGATGGATTTGTTGAAGTTGTACATGCCCATCGCGACGCCACCGTCGTCGCCATACGTCGCCACCTCGTAGACCTGCGGCTCGCTGCCGTCGGCGGGTTCATAGGTGATCTTCACCGTGCCGGCGCCGGGCACCTTGAAGTTCTGCGACTTGTACTGGTCGGCGTGCGCGTGACGGCCGATGATGATCGGCTTGGTCCAGCCCGGCACCAGCCGCGGCACGTTGGAGATGATGATCGGCTCGCGGAAGATCACGCCGCCGAGGATGTTGCGGATCGTTCCGTTGGGGCTCTTCCACATCTCCTTCAGCCCGAACTCCTCGACGCGCGCCTCGTCCGGAGTGATCGTGGCGCACTTGACGCCCACGCCATACTCCTTGATCGCGTTGGCGGAGTCGATCGTGACCTGGTCATCCGTCGCGTCGCGGTTCTCGATGCCGAGGTCGAAGTACTTGAGGTCGACGTCGAGGTAGGGGTGAATCAGCCGGTCCTTGATGAACTGCCAGATGATGCGGGTCATCTCGTCACCGTCGAGCTCGACGATCGGGTTCTTGACCTTGATCTTCTCCATGCCTGCTTCTGGCTCCTTGCTCGTCTGGTGCCGGTGATCCACCGGTGGTATGGCGCTGCTCGCGCCATACCAGGCTATCGGTCCCGCGACAAGACCTCGGTGCCAGGCCCGGCCGAGCCGCTGCTAGCGTCATACGCGAAAGATTTCACCTCATCCCACTGGGAGTCCTCGTGAGCGCAACGCCAGTCAAGGTCGCCGTCACCGGCGCCGCCGGCAACATCGGTTACAGCCTTCTTTTCCGGATCGCCGCGGGCGACCTGTTCGGTCCCGACACCCCCGTCGAGCTGCGACTGCTCGAGATCACCCCCGCGCTCAAGGCGCTCGAGGGTGTCGTCATGGAACTCGACGACTGCGCGTTCCCGACGCTGGCCGGCGTGCAGATCGGCGACGACGCCAAGAAGGTCTTCGACGGCGTCAACCACGCGCTGCTCGTCGGCGCCAAGCCGCGCGGCCCGGGCATGGAGCGCGGCGACCTGCTGAAGGACAACGGCGGCATCTTCGGCCCGCAGGGCAAGGCCCTCAACGAGGTCGCGGCCGACGACATCAAGGTCACGGTCACCGGCAACCCGGCCAACACCAACGCGTTGATCGCGATGAGCAACGCGCCCGACATCCCGAACGAGCGCTTCACCGCCCTCACCCGGCTGGACCACAACCGCGCGCTCGCGCAACTGGCCGCCAAGCTCGGCGTCACCGTCTCCGACATCAGCCAGATGTCGATCTGGGGCAACCACTCCGCGACGCAGTATCCCGACCTGTTCCACGCGCAGGTGGGCGGCAAGTCCGCCGCTGAGGCCGTCGGTGACCAGGACTGGATCGAGAACACCTACATCCCGACCGTCGCCAAGCGCGGCGCCGCCATCATCGACGCGCGCGGCGCATCGTCCGCAGCATCCGCGGCGTCGGCCACCATCGACCACGCCCGCGACTGGCAGCTCGGCACCGGTGGCAAGTGGGTCTCGATGTCGGTGCCGTCCGACGGTTCCTACGGCGTCACCGAGGGCATCATCTCCTCCTTCCCGGTCACCGTCGCCGACGGCAAGTGGAGCATCGTGCAGGGACTGGAGATCGACGACTTCTCGCGCGGCAAGATCGACGCGTCGGTGCGCGAGCTGGTCTCCGAGCGCGACACCGTCAAGGAGCTCGGGCTGATCTGAGGTCGTCTCGTCGAGGCGGCCCGGTGATAGGGGCGTCTCGACATACAGCTCACGCGGGCGTCGGCTTTTCGAAGCCGGCGCCCGTTTGTGTGTGGGTTGGGGGCGGCTCGCACCGTCCCGCAGTCGCGACCGTCGAGCCTTCGGGACACAGTCTCCGGCAGAACCCGTCCCGGAGTCGCGACCGTCGAGCCTTCGGAACGCCGTTTCCCGCAGAACCCGTCCCGCACTCGCGACCGTCGAGCCTTCGGAACGCCGTCTCCGGCAGAACCCGTCCCGCACTCGCGACCGTCGAGCCTTCGGGCCGTGGGACCGAAGCCGCGGCTGTGGATAACTTCTGCGGGCGGACGCTGAACCCTGCAACCCTGCGATGCATGACTGCACCCATCCCGATCCGGCGGCAGCTTGCGCTCCCCGACCTGTTCACCACTGAAGAGGCGTACGCCGCCGGCCTCACGAAACGCGACCTTCAGCGAGGCGAGTATCGGCGGCTGTTCCGCGGTACCTACGTGAAGGCGGGCGCCCGACCGACATACATCGAACAGCTCGCATTCGCGATTCGCGTCATCGACGGCGCACAGTTTGCCGCTCAGTACAGCGCGGCTCGTGTCTTCGGTGGCGTCACCCCGCTCGCCTCAAATCTGCATCTCGGCACCCGAATCCGGCGCCACAGCAAGCGGGACGGCGTCTTCCTTCACTTCTACAAGAACCCGCCGAATCTGTTGCGGTATCGAGGAATTCACCTCACCTCGCCGGGCCAGACCTTCCTGGACCTGGCCCGGTCGCTCGAACTCGTCGACCTACTCGTGCTCGGCGACTCCCTGGTTCGCCGCGAGGCATGCAGTCCGACATATCTGCGCAACTTCGTTGCCGATGTCTCGGCCCATGGCGCCCAGCACGCGCGGGAAGCCGCCGCGCTGGTCCGTGGCAAGGTCTACTCCCCCAATGAGAGCCGCTTGCGGCTGCTCATGCTCAGCGGCGGGCTTCCCCCGCCGTCGATCAATCACATGGTCTATGACGAATCCACCGGCCGAAAGCGCGAACTTGATCTCGCCCTGCCGGAGTGGAAGGTCGCTGTCGAGTTCGACGGGCGGCACCACATCGAACGGATTGATCAGTGGGAGCGCGACATCCTGCGGCGTGAGGAGCTTGAGGCCATGGGGTGGCGCTTCGTCCTCATCACCTCCTCGGCGATGTACACGCAGCCGCTTCGGGTTCTTGAGCGGATCACGGACACAATCGTCGCGGCGGGCGGACCGCGGGTCGTGATCCGTGACGACTGGCAGCGTCATTTCGGGTGACAAACTCGCGACCGTCGAGCCTTCGGGACGCTGATTTCGGCAGAACCCGTCCCGCACTCGCGACCGTCGAGCCTTCGGGACACGAAACCCCGCAGAACCCGTCCCGCACTCGCGACCGTCGAGCCTTCGGGACGCAGTCTCCCGCAGAACCCGTCCCGGAGTCGCGACCGTCGAGCCTTCGGGACACGAAACCCCGCAAAACCCGTCCCGGAGTCGCGACCGTCGAGCCTTCGGGACGCCAAACCCCGCAGAACCCGTCCCGGAGTCGCGACCGTCGAGCCTTCGGGACGCCCGCTTACGCAGGGAGCGGGGTGAGTTTGAGGATGCTGAAGAGGATCGCGACGACGATGGCCAGGATGATGAGCGCGGCGCCGTCCCCTGCCCGGGATCGTATGGCGAGGGCGCCGACCGCTTTGTCCGGCAAGGAGATTCGAAAGATTCCTGTCAACCCGAGGACCACCGCCAGCAGGTAACCGCCGGCGCGCACCTCACCAATGGCGATCACCACCAGCCCCAGCGCGCTGCCGACTGCGACGAACCACCACAGCGGCCCGAGTGGGAATCTGGTCACGCGTTCCCCGAGGGCGCACCCGCCCGCGCAGCCTCGCCGCCCGCCGCACCCCGTTCCGCCGCGGCGACGACATTGCTGAGCAGCATCGCCCGGGTCATCGGTCCGACACCGCCGGGATTGGGCGTCAGGAAACCCGCGACCTCGGCGACGTCTGGTGCGACGTCGCCGGCGATCTTCCCGTCAACGCGCGAGACCCCGACGTCGAGCACCGTCGCGCCCGGCTTGACCATGTCGGCCGTGACTAGACCCGGCACTCCCGCGGCCGCGAAAATGATGTCGGCCCGACGCGTGTGCGCCGCCAGGTCACGGGTGCCGGTGTGGCACAACGTGGTCGTGGCGTTCTCGCTGCGCCGGGTGAGCAGCAGGCCGAGCGGCCGGCCGACGGTCAGGCCGCGGCCGATCACGACGACCTCGGCGCCGTTGATCGGCACGTCATACCGGCGCAACAACTCCAGTGCGCCGATCGGTGTGCACGGCAGCGGACCGTCCTCGCCGAGCACCAGCTTGCCCAGGTTAACCGGGTGCAGCCCGTCCACGTCCTTCTCGGAGGAAACCCTTGACAACAAGGCAAATTCGTCGAGACCGGTTGGCTGCTGCACCAAGAAACCGGTGCATGCCGGGTCGACGTTCAGCTCATCGATGACGGATTCGACCTCGGCCTGGGTCGCCGTCGCGGGCAGGTCGCGGCGGATCGAGTGGATGCCGATGCTGGCACAGTCCTTGTGCTTCGCCCCGACATACCAGTGCGAGGCCGGATCATCGCCGACCAGCACGGTGCCGAGCCCCGGCACGATGCCTTGCGCCGCGAGAGCGGCCACCCGCGCCCGCAACTCGTCCTTGATCGCCGCGAGCGTTGCCTTGCCGTCCAGGAGAGTCGCCGTCACAGCGCACATCTTCCCATGGCCGCGTCACCGGCGAACCGGGTCAGCCCGGGATCAGCGACAACCGCACCGTCCGCACCGGATTGTCGACGTTGAGGTCGACCAGGCAGATGCTCTGCCAGGTGCCGAGCGTGAGTCGTCCGTCCACGACGGGCACCGTGGCGTATGGCGGGATCAGTGCCGGCATCACATGCGACCGGCCGTGCCCGCGGCTCCCGTGCGCATGCTGCCACCTGTCGTCGGCGGGCAGCAGGTCCGCGAGCGCCGCCAGCAGATCGTCATCGCTGCCCGCACCCGTCTCGATGATCGCGATGCCGGCCGTGGCGTGCGGCACGAAAACGTGCAGCAGCCCGTCCGGGCCGACCCGGGCGAACTCCGCGCAGTCCCGGGTGATGTCGAGCACCGCCTCGGTGCCGCCGGTGCGGAAAGTGCGCTGCTCAGTGCGCATCAGTAGCTCCCCTCAGCCGGCTCGCCGCAGCCAGCCAGTCGTCCACGTGATCCGCCATGATTTCCGCACCCTTGCGCCGGTAGGCGTTTCGCGCCCGGTCTGCGGCGCCGGCGGCCGACCGTGCGTCACCCAGCAGCAGGTGGGTGACCGCCTCGTCGACTGCCTGCTCGGCGAGGGTGATCGGCATCGACATACCCGCAATCGCCGCCCGTGACTCCTCGACCCGTGTCAGAGCAAGGCCGGCGTTGCCCGTCGCAGCCAGCAGTTGCGCGACGACCGAGTCACGCAGGCCGGGGCTGTACCCGTCGTCCTCCAGCGTGGGCGTTTCCAAGTCGCCGTCGAACGCGTCCAGCGCCCCGTCCAGGTCCCCCGCCCGCAACCGCAACCGGACGACCCACATCCGGTTGTCCAGCTGCATGATCGGCGCAATCTGGTCCAGCGACTGCACGAGCACCTCCGCGGCCTCAGTGGCCTCGCCGAAGCTATAGAGCGCCATCGCCCACCGATCCGCTTCTCGGGCAAGGTAATCCGGCCCGCTGGACAACGCCTTCGTCTGCTCCCAGTCCTGCGTCGAGCCGGCGCGGTCGCCCTGCATCGCCCGCAGCCACACGCGCAACGGCAGCAGGCTGAGCACCCGCTCGCGCCGTGCCCCGCCCGCCGCGATCGCCTGGTCCACGTCCTGCAGCACCAGCTCGACCGGCTCGTCACTCCACATCGCGTATTCGACGCGCGCATTGGTCAGTCGCCGGCGCACCGGCCGGTCCCCCGCAGCCGCCGCGATCTCGGTCAGCCGGCTCACCTCGCCGAGCCCCTCGGTCATCCGTCCGGCCAGCCCGTAAGCGATCACCCGAGCCCAACCCACGTCGAGCACGATCGACGACAAGTCGTCGAATTCCGCTGTGGCACCGACAAGTTCGGTGCTCATTGCGATGCCTTCGAGCGGTGTCGTCGCGGCAGTCTGCAGGCGCCCGGCAAGCAGCAGCCCTTCCCGGTGGACCAGCCAGGCCGGTGACTCGTCCAGCTTCTTGTCGAAGCGCTGCACCACTTCCTCGACCTCGTGGAAGCTCATGTGGTCAGAGCGCATGAACGCCCGGTGCGCGACGTCGTGCAGCTTGGGGTCGCCGTCGGCATACAGCGGGATGAGATCGAGGTATGCCGCCCGGGCACCCGGCTCGCCGCGCAGGTCCAGCTCCTCTGCCGCGTCGAACGAAGCAGCTGCCGCCCTGTCCCGCACCCGGGACAGCAAGGCGGTGTCCGACGACACTGCGGCCAGCTCGGCATACGCCTTCCGGGCATGCTCGGCGATCGCCATACGTTGCGAACCTTCAAGCCGCTCAGCATTTTTCGTGAGCCAGTCGGCTGCGCGCAGGTGCCGCTCGGAGCGCACCTGGCGCGCCTGGGTGCGGTAGGCGGTCTCCATCAGCATCGACTGGGCGAACGCGTATCGGGTGAAGCCGGAGCTGTCCTGGCCGACCATCTCCAGGATGTTCAGCTGCCGCAGCCGGCCGGCCACCTCGTTGCCGGTGTCCTCCGGGTCGGGGTTCGCGGTGCGCACCGGACCGACCGCCTCGGCATAGAACTCGCGGCCGAGGACGGCGCCGACCTCGCAGAAGGCACGCTCCATCGGCGTCAGCCGGTCGAGCGTCGCCTCGAAGAGCGTGTGCACCGAAACCGGCAGCTCCTCCCCGTCGCACATCGAGCCGAGGAGCACCTCGAAGACCTGCGGGTTGCCGTCGCTGCGGCGGATCAGCGCGTCCAGCGCGACCTCCGGTGATCGGCCGGATTCGGCTGCGGCTGCTTCGAGTTCGGGCATCCGCTCGGCGGCCATCTCACGCAGCTCGCCGGCACTGAGCGGGTCGACGGGCTCGACCCGGGACTGCTGCCCACCGCCCCACATCGGCCGACGCTCGAAAAGCTCCGGCCGGGTGGTGCAGATGGTCAGCACCGGGTCGGTCAGCAGCGGCTCGACAAGCTGCTCGATCAGGTCGAGCATCGGCTCGCTCGCCCAGTGAATGTCTTTCCACCACAACGCGATCGGTCCGTTCAGCGACAGGCGCGAGATCACCTTGCGCACAGCCCACACGATGTCCTCGGTGGAGGTCGGCTCCTCCGACCGCGCCGTCGCCGACTCAAGCCGGCGCACGATCGCGGTGGCGGTGCGCTCGTCGAAGAGACCCTGCACGGTCTCGGCCCAGTCCTCGCTGATCGCCGAGAGCAGCTTGGCAAGCGGCCCGTAGTTGCCGTCCGTGCCGAGCGGCTGCGCGATGCTGCGCAGCACCCGCAAACCGTCCCGTCCGTCGACGAATTGCCCCACCAGACGGTTCTTTCCGATGCCGGGCTCACCGACATACGTCAGGAACCAACCGGCGCCGCGTCGCTGCGACCGGTCGGCGATCGCGTCGAGGTCGCGCAGTTCCGACGCGCGCCCGACGAACGGCGTGCGCCGGATGTCGCCGACCCGCCCGTCCCGGTCGGACACCTTGTAAACGTCCTGCGGCTCGGTCTTGCCACGATGGGTGATCGGGCCGACGAAGTCGAGCGACACCTCGTTGCCCACGAGCGCGGCCACCGTGTCGCCGACATACGTCTCGTCGGCGTCGGCCGCTGCCTCGAGACGGGCCGCGACGTTGACCGCGTCGCCGGTCACCGAGAACTGTCCGTCCGGCTGGTGCGTCACGAAGACTTCGCCGGAGTTGACGCCGATCCGCACGCGGAGCCGCTGGCCGAGCTGGGCCTGCATCCGGCCGGATAGGTCGTGCACTGCGGCGTGTATGTCGGTGGCCGCGCGCACCGCGCGGATCGCGTCGTCCTCACGGGTGGCCGGGACGCCGAAGACCGCCATCACCGCGTCACCGATGAATTTCTCCACGGTGCCGCCGTACTTCCAGACGATGCGGGACACCGCATCGAAATAGCGGGCCAGCCCGGCGCGCAGCGCCTCCGGGTCGATCGACTCACCCAGCCCGGTGGACCCGACGATGTCGACGAAGAGGATGACGACGTGCTTGCGGACCGGCGCCTGAAGCGCACCGGTTGCGAGCGCCGCACCGCAGTTGGGACAGAATTTCGTGCCGGCGGGTGAGTTGAAACCGCAACGCCAACAGGTGATCACGAGGCGTCATTCTTCCAGGCGCCGCCCCGGAGGCGCTCCGCGTTGCCGACCCATCGCTCGACCTGAGGCACCAGCGCGGTCGCACCCTTGGTGGTCAGCGCGGCGCGTGCCTGGCCGGCGGCTTCCTGCCGGGCCGCGTCGTCGCCGAGCAGCTGCTCCACGATGGCGCGCATGGTGCACCCGAATGCGGCGTTGACCGGGCTCTCCTCCGGCGGGTCCACCCGCTCCGGGATCTCGATCTGCCGCAATGCGCCGATGCGGTCGCCGCGCAGTGCGCACTGCACGGCAAGCATGTATGCCGTGCTGACGTCCTCCTGGAACGCCAGGCTCGCGGGCAGGTCCACCGCAACGACCCGCTGCGAGCACTCGACGGCGAACGCCAGGTCACCATCGAAGATCGCGTCGCGCGCGGCGCTCCCCAGCATGGCGGTGACGAAGCTCGGCGACTCGGTCTCCGCGGCTCGCGCCGCCCAGAAGCGGGCCGCATCACCCGGAGCGCTCTCGGCGAGCAGCAACCGCGGAAAGTGCTGCAAATCATAGGCTCTCAGCCGGACCGGAACGTTCTGCAGCGCGGCATCAAGCTGCTCCCACCAGGACCGCGCCTCCTCCAGCTCACCGCTCATCGCCAGCGCTCCGGCCAGCACCGCGGTCGTGGTGCGCCAGATGTGCGCGTGCCCGGAGACCAGCTGCTGCAGAGTCCGCGCGTCGGTGATCACCTCCTGGACCGGGGTGGTCCCGGTATACGCGATCTGGAGGTCGATGTTGCGCCACATGCGCTCGCTGAAGTGCTGCCCGTCACGTCGTGCCCGCGCGATCGCGGTCAGGCACAACTCGTGACAGGCGGACAAATAGCCGAGGTTGGCTTCCGCCTGCGCGAGATAGAGCGACACCAGGTCGACCGCCAGCGGGTGGACTGATCCGAGGTCATCCAGTTCGGCGAGCAGCCGCCTGCCCTCGGCACGGGTCTGCTCCAGGGTGAGCTCGCCGCTGCTGACCGCGGCCCAGTGCCGGATGGCGGTGCGCGCCACCCGCCATACCGGATCGGCACCCATCGCCGTGTCGAGCCGGTCCAGCCAGCCGCTCCAGCGGGACACGTCGGTCAGGTCGGTGCGTTCCAGTGCGACCGCGTGGGCGACCTCGAAGTGCCGGGCGTCACCCCCGGGCAGCACGTCGAGCAACCGGTCGATCGCGTCGGGCGTTCCCGGGTCGCCGCGCAACCGCATCGCGCGCATCGACTCCATCGCGGCGTCGGCCGCCGCGGCCTGCAACTGCGTCCGCTCGGTCAGCGATCCGTCGATCTCCTGCGACAGGTCGAACGCGCGCTGCCGGTGCGACGCGACGAGTGCGACGGAGTCGGCGGGTATGGCGTCCCGGTGGCCGGCGATCCAGTCGGCAAGTGCCGAATGCCGGGTGATGCGAGTGCGTTTCGGCATTGTGCGGTATGCCGTCTGCATGAACACCGCCTGCGCGAAGCGGTAGTCACCGTCCCCGGCGACCTCCAGCACGTTGCGGTCGCGCAGCCGGTCGAGGACGGCGCCCGCATCGGACACGCCGGCGAGCGCCGCGACCGGGGCGGCCGGGAAGAGGCGGCCGTAGACCGCCGCCGACTCCACCACAGCGCGTTCGTCGGGGCCGAGCCGGTCGATGGCGGCCTCATAGAGCTGGGTCACGGAGGCAGGCAGCGCTCCCCCGGCGGCCACCGACTGCGCGAGCAGCTGCACCACCTGCGGGTTGCCGTCGGCGCGAGTGACCAGATCCTCGGCGGTGATATTGGCCTCGCCGGCCTGCAGGGCGATCCGCTCGGCCGCGAGCGTGAGCATCTCGTCGTAGTCGAGCGGTTCGAGGTCCTCGACACGGGCCTTGCGGCCACCGCCCCACCCAGGGTCGATCTCGAAGAGCTCGGGCCGGGCGAGGCCGATCGTCAGCACCGGCAGCGTCCGGGTGGCAGCCGCGAGTGCGCCGATGAACTGCAGCTGCGTCGGCGTCGCCCACTGCAGGTCGTCCCACACCGATGCGACCGGCGTGGTCTCGCAGACGGCGGCAAGGAGTGCCCGGACCGCCCAGACCACGTCGTCGACGGAGGTCGGACTGTCGGACATGCCGACCGCCGATCGGAGCCGTTGCAGCACCGGTGGTGCGCAGTCGCCGAGCAGCCCCTCGGCACACGCCTGCCAGTCGTCGGCCAGGCTGGCGAGCCAGCGGGTGAGCGGGGCGAACGTGCCGGTGGTCATCGCATCGCAACTGCTGGCGACGACCCGCAGCCCGCCGCGCCCGCCCGTGAACTGCCGGACCAGCCGGGACTTGCCGATGCCAGGGTCACCGACATACGTCAGCAGCCAGCCCTGGCGCCGCATGGCAGACCGGTCGGCAAGGACGTTCAGATCGGCCAATTCGACTGTGCGGCCTACGAATGCGGGTTCGCGCACTTCGATAATGCGGTCCTGGTCAGCGGCGACCCGGAAGACTTGTTGCGGCACCGTCTTGCCCTTGTGCACGATCTCACCGACGTCGTCCAGGACGATCTCGCCGCGGACGAGTTCGGCAACGGTGTCGCCGACGTACGTCTCGTCCGTGCCAGCAGCAGCCTCCAGCCGCTGAGCCGTGTTGACTGCATCCCCGGTCACCGAGAACTGCCCATCCGGCTGATGGGTGACGAAGACCTCGCCGGAGTTGACGCCGACCCGGACGTGCAGGCCAGGCAGGTCGGCAACTGCTTCGTGTATGCCGGTGGCCGCGCGCACCGCGCGGATCGCGTCGTCCTCGCGGGTCGCCGGGACGCCGAAAACCGCCATCACCGCGTCGCCGATGAACTTCTCGACTGTGCCGCCATACGACCAAATGACGCGGGAGACGGCGTCGAAGTAGCGGGACAGCCGCTCGCGCAGCGCTTCCGGGTCGGCGCCCTCACCCAGCGTCGTCGACCCCACGAGGTCGCAGAAAAGGATCACCACGTGCTTGCGCACCGGCGCCTGCAACCCGCCCTGGGTGACGGCTGCACCGCACGAGGCGCAGAAGCGTGCGCCGTCGGGCAGGTCGGCTCCGCACCGCACACAGGTCGTCACGGAAAGCCATTTTGCCTGGTGGGTCAACCGGTTACCGCGTCTGCTGCCGTGCGCAGCCTGTCGGCATTGGCGACCCAGGCGTCGACCTGGTCACGCAGCGCCACCGCGCCCTTGGCGTCGAAGGCTTCCTTCGCCGCTTCGGCTGCCGTGCGTGAGGCGGCTTCGTCGCCCAGGAGGTGCTCGACGATGGCTGCCAAACTGTTGATATAGCCCGCCTCCAGCAGGCTCTCCTCGGGTCGGTCGATGCCCGTGGCGCGGTCCATCCACGCCTCCGCGCCCGGGCGATCGCCGGCAAGGGCGCACTCAATGGCGTGGGTGAACGCGATCGCGTTGTCCCGGTGAGCTGACAAGTTGTCATGCAGTTCGATCGTGCCGGCCTGGCCGCGCATCGTCCGCGCCGTCGCAAGATCCCCCGCAAAGATCGCATCCCGAGCGGCGCCGCTGATGCAGCCACATGCCAGCGTCGGGATCGAGAACCGCTGTGCCTTGTCGACGAGCTCGGCCCAGGCATGTGCGGCGTCTGCGAGTCGCCCTGCCGCGGACAGCATCCGCGGCAGGTACTGCGTGACATGAGGGAGCCGCTCCACGTCATCGCCGAGCGCTGCGGTCAGGTCATCCCACTCGTGCCACGCAGCGTCGAACTGCCCGTTGCACGCCAGCGCACTCGCCAGCACCGACGTCGTCGTGGCCCAGAGTCCCCTGTTCGCGGCGACCATCGATTGCACGTGACGGGTGTCTGCGATGACCTCACGGAACGGCGCATTGCCGGAGTTGCCGATCTGGATGTCGAAGTTGCGCCAGACCTGTTCGAAGAAGCCATCCTCGCAGGCGTGGGCCTGTGCGATGCCTTCGAGGCACAGCGCATGGCAGGCGGTCAGGTTCCCCAGATCCGCCTCCGCCTGAGACAGGTAGAGGCGCGCCAGCTGGACGGCGTTGGCCGGTGCGTCCGGAAAGCCCCCCAGTCTCTCACGCATCGCCCTGCCTTCTGTGCGTGCTTCGGCTGCGGTCAGCAGTCCAGTACGCATTCCGCGGTGATGGCGCAGGACCGGACCCACCACCTGCCAGACCGGATCAGCGGCCATCCTGGCTTCGATGCGCTCTCCGACCTCGGTCCAGCGCGACCGATCGCGCATGAAGTTGGTGCCGACGACCAGGTGGCTCAGCGCCAGCCGGAAGAACCTTGCGTCGCCGGGTGCCAGGAGCTGACTCACCTGATCCAGCAGGTCGGGCATGGACGGGTCGCTGCGCAACTCCATCGCCCGCAGCGCATGCATCCCGCTGGCTGCAGCCGACTCGCGCAGCGATGCCAACTCCTCCGGCGGCCCGTCGATCTCCTGCAGCAACTCGTACGCCCGGCGGCGGTGGGACGCGACCAGAGGCACGGTGTCGGTGGCAACCTCGTGACGGTGTTCCGCCAGCCAGTCGGCGAGCGCCGCATGCCGAGTGATGCGAGTGCGCTTGGGCATCGTGCGGTATGCCGTCTGCATGAACACCGCCTGCCCGAAGCGGTAACCACCCTCGCCGGTGACCTCCAGCACATTGCGGCTGCGCAACCGGTCGACCACGACGCCCGCGTCGGCGAGCCCGGCGGTCGCTGCCACCGGCGCGAGGGGAAAGCTCCGGCCGTAGACGGAAGCGACCTCGACCAGTGCCCGCTCGTCAGCGGAGAGCCGGTCGAGCGCCGCCTCGTAAAGCTGGGTCACCGACGCCGGCAACCCCTCGCCCGCCGCGGCCGACTGCGCGAGCAGCTGCACCACCTGCGGGTTGCCGTCGGCACGCGCCACCAGGTCCTCCGCGGTGAGGTCGATCTCGTTGTCCTGCAACGCGATCCGCTCAGCAGCCAGCGCCAGCATCTCCTCCTCGCCCAGCGGTATGACGTCCTCGACCCGCGACTTGCGACCACCGCCCCAGGCCGGGTTGGCGTCGAAGAGTTCCGGCCGGGTCAGGCAGATGGTGAGCACAGGCAGGTTGCGGCACGCCGTGGCGAGTCTGCCGATGAAGTCCAGCTGCGCTTCCGTCGCCCAGTGCAGGTCGTCCCACACCGAGGCGACCGGCGCACTCTCGCTCAGCTTCGCCAGCACCGTGTGCACCGCCCAGACGACGTCGTCGATGGAGGTCTGCGCGTCCGAGCGGCCGACCGCGGGGCGCAAGCGGTGCAGCACCGCAGCTGCATCACCCCCGAGGAGGGTCTCGACATACGCCTCCCAGTCGGGGTCGAGGCCGGAGAGCCAGCTGGCCAACGGCCCGAACGCGCCGGTGCTCATCGCGTCGGCGCCGCCGACGACGACGCGCAGGGCGTCGCCGCGACCGGCCGCGAACTGGCGGACCAGCCGCGACTTGCCGATGCCTGGCTCCCCGACATACGTCAGCAGCCAGCCCTCCTCGCGGGCGGCCGCGCGATCGGCGAGCGCGGCCAGGTCGGCCAGCTCCACCTCGCGACCGACGAACGCCGGTTCGCGCACCTCGACCATCCGGTCCTGGTCCGCGGCGACCCGGAACACCTGCTGCGGCACCGTCTTGCCCTTGTGCAGGACCTCACCGACGTCATCCAGCACGACGTGCGCACGGACGAGTTCGGCGACGGTGTCCCCGACATACGTCTCGTCGGTGCCGGCCGCGGCTTCGAGCCGCTGAGCGGTGTTGACCGCATCGCCCGTCACCGAGAACTGCCCGTCCGGCTGATGGGTCACGAAGACCTCGCCGGAATTGACGCCGATGCGCACGTGCAGCCCGGGCAGGTCAGCGACCGCTTCGTGGATGCCGATCGCGGCCCGCACCGCACGCACCGCGTCGTCCTCCCGGGTGTCCGGGACGCCGAAGACCGCCATCACCGCGTCACCGATGAACTTCTCGACCGTGCCGCCATACGACCAGATCACGCGGGACACCGCGTCGAAGTAGCGCGCCAGGCGCTCACGGAGCGCCTCGGGGTCGGCACCCTCACCCAGCGTCGTCGACCCCACGAGGTCGCAGAACAGGATCACCACGTGCTTGCGCACCGGCGCCTGCAAACCACCCTGCGCGACGGCCGCGCCGCAGGACGAACAGAAGCGCACCCCCTCGGCAAGCTCGGCCCCGCAGCGAGCGCATGTCGTCACGGATAGCGAATCTACCCGGCAGAGAGCATGCTGCGCTGCTAGGTTGGCTCGGTTACCGCACCGGTGTTCACGTCTCGAAGGGGTTCGTCCATGGCAAGCGCCCAGCTGAAGCAGATCCTCGCTGGCATCGACCTGTTCGCTGGGCTGAGCCCAGCGGCCATCTCGCAGATCGCGGAGAGCGGCTCGACCTTCCGCAGCGGCCCCGGTTCGCACGTCATCACCGAGGGCGCGCAGGACAGCGGTCTGCGCGTTGTCCTCGCCGGCTCCGCGACCGTCGTCGTCGGCGGCGAGGAGCGCGGGCAGATCGGCGTCGGCGACTACGTCGGCGAGCTGTCGATGATCGACGGCGCGCCGCGATCGGCGACCATCACCGCCGGCCCGGACGGTGTCGAGACGTTCGCGCTGTCACCGATGGCGTTCATGCCGCTCGTGCGCGGTGACGGCGACATCGCCGCCGCCCTGCTGAAGACCCTCGTCGCCCGGCTGCGCAAGGTGGAGGCCGCCGCGCATCACTGATCGACCGGCACAGTAACGCATCGAGCGGCACACATATTCGGGGTGAATATGTGTGCCGCTCGATGCGTTTGTGTACCGCTCAATCTGGGGGTGAGCTTGCTCCCGACGGACTTTCAATGCGCGAAGTGGCGGGTGCCGGTGAAGTACATCGTGACGCCGGCCGCCTGGGCGGCGTCGATCACCAGCTGGTCGCGGATCGAACCACCAGGCGCCACAACGGCTTTCACGCCGGCGTCGAGGAGCACCTGCAGGCCGTCGGGGAACGGGAAGTAGGCGTCCGAGGCGGCCACCGAGCCGCGCGCACGGTCCGCGCCGGCGCGACTGACCGCGAGGTGACAGGAGTCGACCCGGTTGACCTGACCCATCCCGACACCGACGGAAGCGCCGCCGGAGGCGAGCAGGATCGCGTTCGACTTGACCGCGCGGATCGCGCGCCAGGCGAACTGCAGGTCGGCCAGCGTGGCGTCGTCCGCGGCGTCGCCGGAGACCAGCCGCCAGTTGGCCGCGTCGTCACCGCCGGTGATCGTGCCGTCCTCGTCGCGCACGACCGCGTCGACCTTGTCGACGCGCTGCATCAGCATGCCGCCGCTGATCGGGCGGATCTCGACCGGATCCCGCTGCTGGGCGTCCTCCGACGAGAGTCTGAGCAGCCGGATCGCCTTGCGCTTGCCGAGGATCTCGACCACACCGGGCTCGAAGTCGGGTGCGACGACCACCTCGGTGAAGATGTCCTGCACCGTCTCGGCCATCTCGACGGTGACCGGCCGATTGGTGGCGATCACCCCGCCGAACGCCGACATCGGGTCACACGCGTGCGCCTTGCGATGCGCGTCGGCAATGTCCGAACCGACAGCGATGCCACAGGGATTCGCGTGTTTGATAACCGCGACGGTCGGCTGGTCGCCGTGGTCGTATGCCGCCCGGACCGCCGCGTCGGCGTCGACGAAGTTGTTGTAGGACATGGCCTTGCCGAAGAGCTGCTCGGCCGACGCGATGCCGGGACGCCAGTGCCGGTAGAGCGCCGCTGCCTGGTGGGGGTTCTCGCCATACCGCAGGTCGCCCGCCTTGACGAAGGTCGCGCCGGACCAGCTGGGGAAACCGGTGCCGTCGCTGGTGTCGACATAGACGTTGCCGATCCAGTTGGCGACCGTGTTGTCGTAGTCGGCAGTGTGCTGAAAAGCCTGCGCTGCCAGCAGTTTCCGCTGGTCCAGGGTGAAGCCGCCAGCGGCGACAGCGTCCAGGGTTGCGGGGTAGGCGTCCGGGGAGGTGACGATCGCGACGCTCGGGTGGTTCTTGGCTGCGGCGCGCACCATCGAGGGGCCGCCGATGTCGATCTGCTCGATGCACTCGTCGGGGGTCGCGCCGGAGGCGACGGTCGCCCGGAAGGGGTAGAGATTGGAGACAACCAGTTCGAACGGCGCAACACCCAATTCGTCCAGTTGCGAGAGGTGTTCGGGGATGCGCGTGTCGGCCAGGATGCCGGCGTGGACCTTCGGGTGCAGCGTCTTGACCCGGCCGTCGAGGCACTCGGGGAAGCCGGTGAGGTCCTCGACCTTGGTCACGGGTATGCCGAGGCCATCGATCAGGGCAGCGGAACCGCCGGTGGAAACCAGCTCGACGCCGGCGGCGTGCAGGCCGCGCGCGAGGTCTTCGAGACCGGTCTTGTCGTAGACGGAGATGAGTGCGCGCGTGATCGGACGGCGGCCTTGCGGCTCGGACATGACTCTCCTTGCAGGGATCAGTGATGGCTGCGCGCACCCAGGCGGGCGATACGCGCGATTCCACTCCCCGGTGGTTACCCACCTGCGCCAGTCGTGTGGGCCTAGCTTATCCGACCCGCACGCGTCGGCCCTCGACGGTGAAGCCGTCGCGGGCGAGCCGGCCGACCCACTGCACCAGCTGCGGGCGCTCGGCCTCCTTGATGCGCTCGGTGAGGGTGTCGACGGTGTCGTCGTCCTCCACCGGCACCGCACACTGCGCGACGATGGCGCCTGTGTCGACGCCGGCATCGACCACGAAAAGCGTTGCGCCGGCGAGCTTCACGCCATACTCCAGCGCGTCGCGGGGGCCGTGTATGCCGGGGAAGCTCGGCAGCAACGCGTTATGACTGTTGAGGTAGCGCCCGCCATACGCCACGAGGAAGCGCTCCCCCACGAGCTTCAGGAACCCCGCCGACACCACCAGCTCCGGGTCGTATGTCGCGACGTGCTCCGTCAGCGCGGTGTCCCAGGCCGCCCGGTCAGGGTAGTCGCGCACCCGGCAGACGAACGTCGGAACACCCGCACGCTCGGCCCGCGCGAGCCCTTCGACGCCGTCCCGGTCGGCGCCGACCGCGGCGATGCGCACGCCATACGCCGGATCCTGCGCGGCGTCGAGCAGCGCCTGCAGCAGTGTCCCCGAGCCGGAGACGAGCACGACGATGGGCACGGGCTGGGTGTTCACCACATTCGGCAGGCTACCGAAACTATGTAACACCGGGGAATCCGCTGCCGCCCGGCGAGTCTGCACGAATCACCGCCCGATCCCCGCGACCATGGCTGCGACATGAGTCTTCTGGATCGCACCCGCAGCTCCGTGCCCAGCTCGCCCCGGACGCCCGCGCCCCGCGACTGGCGGCAACTCTCGATCGCCGTCGGCTACGGCGCCGTCGGGGCGGTCACGCTCGCACTGGTGCTCGTCGCGCCGGTCATGGTGGCGTGGGCGGCCGACCCGCACAGCACGACCTCGTGGACCGACGCGCTCAGCTTCGCCGGCGACGGCTGGGCGCTCGCGCACCGCGGCCACGTGTCGGTCGCCGCACACACGCTGACCCTCGCGCCGCTGGTGCTGACCGCGCTTGCCGTGCTGTTCGCGCGGATGGCGGCCAAGGCCATGCTCACCCACCTGTCCGAACGCTCCGGCGCATGGTGGGAGGGGCCTGCGGCATACCTCGGCGGGTATGCCGTCACCGGCCTGGTCATCACCGCACTCTCCCACGGCGGACCGGCCAGCCCCAGCCTGCTCACCGTGCTGCCCGGCGCGCTCGTGGTCGGATTTGCCGGCACTCTGTGGGCGCTGCTGCGCAGCGATGAACCGGTTGCCGACCAGGCCAAAACCTTTGTCGACGAACACGTTTCACTCTCGACACGTCGCGCGCTGCGCCCGGCCGTGCGCGGTGTGCTGGCCTACCTGGGCATCGGCTTGGTGATCGTGCTGGTGCTGGCGCTGACCCACGCGTCACGCATCGGCGACCTGCAGGGGCAACTGCACCCCGGACTGCTCGGCGGCGTAGTGCTGTGGGCCGGTCAGCTGGCCGCACTGCCCAACCTGGTGCTCTGGGCCGCCGGGTGGACGACCGGCGCGACCGTGCAACTCGGCGCGGTCAGCGTCGGCAGCGGCTCGGTGCACGGCGGGATCCTGCCGATGGTGCCGCTGCTCGGCGGAGTGCCCGGCGCGGGCCCACTACCACTGGTGGCCACGCTTGCCCCGTTGCTGCCGGTGCTGCTCGGGTGCTTCGTGGGCCATCGCGCGCTCGCCGGCCTGACGACCTACGCGTCGCTGCGCACGAAGGCCGCGACGGCTGCCCAGGCGGCCGGTATGACGGTGCTCATCGTGCTGCTGCTCAGCTGGCTGTCCACCGCCGGCGTGAGCGGAGGATCGCTGTCGTATCTCGGCCCGTCGCTGCTGATCGTGCCGCTGCTCGCGGTCGAACTCGTGCTCGGCGCGCTCATCACGACCCTGTTGCTGCACTGGAAACGAGCCGTGCGCCGCTGACCGGCTAGCCTCTAGCCGCATGAACCCGTGGCTGATCGGCGCCCTTGCCGGAGGTATGGCGGTGCCCGTCGCGGCCGCACTACGCACCCGGCTGCGGACCGAGGCGCACCGGCATGCCGACGAGAGCGGCACACCCACCCGTAGCCACCTCTGGCTGCTCGCCGCCCTGCCGCTCGTCAGCCTTCTCGTCGCGCACGCCCTGGCCGAGCGCCACAACGCTGGTATGACGCTCGTCTCGTGCCTCAGCCTGCCGGTGCTCGCGGCGCTGGCCGCGATCGACCTCGACGTGCACCGGCTGCCGGACGCGCTGACCTATCCGCTGGCGTTGCTCGCGGTGTTCATCGCAGCGGCGGCCAGCCTGTCCACGGGTGATTGGCCGGCGTTGCTGCGCGCGGTCCTCGCGGGTCCGGCGCTCGGCGCGGCATACCTGCTTCTGCTGGTGGTATCCCCTGGCGGCGCCGGGATCGGCCTGGGCGACGTCAAGCTCGCGGTCGGTCTCGGCGTCCAGCTGGGCTGGTCGTCCTGGACGGCCGTGCTGACCGCGACGATGGCCGGTTTCGTGCTGGGCGGGGTCTGGGCGGCGGTGCTGCTGATCGGCCGGCGCGCGACCCGGAACACCCAGATCGCGTTCGGCCCGTTCATGATCAGCGGCACCGTCCTGACCCTCCTCGGCGGTTGAGCCGCGAAACCTCAGCTGCCGCGCAGGATCTCGCGCATCAGCTCGGCGGTCTCCGACGGCGTCTTGCCGACCTTCACCCCGGCGGCCTCGAGCGCTTCCTTCTTGGCGGCAGCCGTGCCCGAGGAACCGGACACGATGGCGCCCGCGTGACCCATCGTCTTGCCCTCGGGCGCGGTGAAGCCCGCGACATACCCGACGACCGGCTTGGTCACGTGCTCCTTGATGTATGCCGCAGCGCGCTCCTCCGCGTCACCGCCGATCTCGCCGATCATCACGATCGCCTTGGTATCGGGGTCGGCCTCGAAGGCTTCCAGCGCGTCGATGTGCGTGGTGCCGATGACCGGGTCGCCGCCGATGCCGATGGCGGTGGTGAAGCCGAAGTCCCGCAGCTCATACATCATCTGGTAGGTCAGCGTGCCCGACTTGGAGACCAGCCCGATCGGGCCCTTGCCCGCGATCGTGTGCGGCGTGATGCCGGCCAGCGACTCCCCGGGGGTGATGATCCCGGGGCAGTTCGGGCCGATGATCCTCGTCTTCTTGCCGATCGAGTAGTTGTAGAACTCGGCGGAGTCCTTCACCGGGATGCCCTCGGTGATGACGACCAGCAGCGGGATCTCGGCGTCGATGGCCTCGATCGCGGCGTCCTTGGCGAACGCCGGCGGCACGAACGCGACCGACACGTTCGCGCCGGTGGCCTCCATCGCCTCCTTGACGGTGCCGAAGACGGGCAGCTCCTTGCCGCCGATCTCGGCGGTCGTGCCGGCCTTGCGGGCGTTGACGCCGCCGACGATGGTGGACCCGGCGTCGAGCATCAGCGCGGTGTGCTTGGAGCCCATGCCACCGGTCATGCCCTGGACGATGATCTTGCTGTCAGCGTTCAAAAAGATTGACATTCTTGAAGGTTCCTTTTTCGTATGCCGTCAGCGGATCACTTGGCGGAGCCGGCGAGCTCGGCGGCCTTCGCCGCGGCGCCGTCCATCGTGTCGACCTGGGTCACCAGCGGGTGGTTCAGCTCGTTGAGGATTGCCCGGCCCTTCTCGACCGCATTGCCGTCAAGGCGGACGACGAGCGGCTTCTTGGCGTTGTCGCCCAGGATCTCGAGGGCACCCTTGATGCCGTTGGCAACCTCATCGCACGCGGTGATGCCGCCGAAGACGTTGACGAAAACCGACTTCACCTGCTCGTCGCCGAGGATGACGTCCAGCCCATCGGCCATGACCTGCGCGTTGGCGCCGCCGCCGATGTCGAGGAAGTTGGCGGGCTTCACGTCATACTGCTCGCCGGCGTAGGCGACCACGTCGAGGGTGGACATGACCAGTCCCGCACCGTTGCCGATGATGCCGACCTGGCCGTCCAGCTTGACGTAGTTGAGGCCCTTCTCCTTGGCCTTCGCTTCCAGCGGGTCGGTCGCGGACGTGTCCTCCAGCGCCGCGTGATCCGGGTGGCGGAAGTCGGCGTTGGCGTCGAGGGTCACCTTGCCGTCGAGGGCGACGATGTCCCCGGCGCCGGTCTGCACCAGCGGGTTCACCTCGACCAGGGTGGCGTCCTCACCGGTGTAAACGTCCCAGAGCTTCTGCAGCACCGGGGCGATCTTGGCGCCGAGCTCGGCGTCGAAGCCGGCGGCGTCGACGATCTCCTTCGCCTTGGCTTCGTCGATGCCGACGTTCGGGTCGACGGCGACGCGGGCGAGGGCGTCCGGACGCTCGACGGCGAGCTGCTCGATCTCCATGCCGCCCTCCTTGCTGCACATCGCCAGGTAGCTGCGGTTGGCCCGGTCGAGCAGGACGGAGAAGTAGTACTCCTCCTTGATGTCCGCGCCCTGGGCGATCATCACGGTGCCGACGGTGTGGCCCTTGATGTCCATGCCCAGGATCTCGGCGGCACGCTCCTTCGCCTCCTGCGGCGACTTGGCGACCTTCACGCCGCCTGCCTTCCCGCGGCCTCCGGTCTTGACCTGTGCCTTGACGACCGTCACGCCGCCGGACGTGGCGCCAATCTCGGCCGCGGCCTGCTCGGCCTGCTCCGGGGTCGTGGCGGTCTGGCCGGCCAGCACCGGCACGCCGTGCGCTTCGAACATGTCGCGCGCCTGGTATTCAAAGAGATCCACGCGGAATCCGTCCCTCATGTCGCTTCTGGAAAGAACTTCTGAAGGCTCGAGGCGTCCGGAGCGTGCCGCGGACGGCGGGCGTCCGGACCTCGTTGTCCAGTTCGGATGCTAGTGGTATGGCGCTTCCGCGCACCCGCTGGGTCGGCGATTTCAGGTCAGCCGGCGGGTCATCGGCACCCGGCCACGGGTTGCGAGCGCGGCGAGCGCCCCGGCGAGCAGGGGTATGCCGATGGCTACCGCCAGCAGCATCGCCCACGGGATGACGGTGATGGTGTGGTGGTGGCCGCCCAGCGCGCTCCGCGTCGCGGGATGGCTCGCGGCATACCCGGCGACGCACCCGACGACCAGGCCGAGGAGCGCTCCGAACAGGCCTACCGCCGCCGCGTTGGATCCGGCGATCAGCCGGCGCAGCCGCGACGGTGCGCCCAGCGAGGCGAACGTCGCACTGTCCGCGCGGGATTCGGCGTTGGACAACGCGGTCGAGGTGAGGGTGGCGACGAGGACCAGCAGACCGAACACAATGCCGATGACCAGCCAGATCCAGTTGTCGACATCCTGGTAGCCGCGCTCGACGTAGAGAATGTCGCCGGATCCTGCCGGACCGTTCAGCCGGTCGCTGATCGTCTGCGCCGCGCTGCGGGGAACACCGCCGGGGTTGCGGATCAGGACGCCGGCGAGGTAGCTGCCGCCCGGCAGCTTTGCCGCCGCGTCCGTCGAGATGAGCGCGGAAGCAGTGATGAGCGAGCCGTAGGTCGTGACGGATTGCCCATCGTTCGTCGTGCGCTGGGGTAGCTGCATGGTGAAGAACGGTTGCGGGCTGAGCGCGACCGGCACCGAGACCTTCGCGGTGACTCGGGCATCCTGCAACGGTCCGGTGCTCGATAAGCGGCCGGTGCCGGTGACGACCGTCATGGCACGCTTTTGCGCCGCTGGGCCGCCGGGCAGCAGGACGCGGCCGGCACGCAGCGCCGCCACATCGTTCGCACTCAGTGCGAAGACACGGGCCAGTTGGGCAGGCGTCGCCGCGACCAGGAGGTTTCCCCACGACGGAGCGAACACCGGTGAGCAGGAAGAGTCGCCCGGGCCGGCCAGCGCCTGGGTGTCGCTGCAGCCCGATTGATAGCCCGCGGTCACCTGCACCAGGTCTCCATCATTGCCACCGCCGCTCGCACTCGGCGAGCCGACCGATCGCAGCTCGGTCAGTGCCGCGCGCGGCAACTGATCGCGGATGACCCGGATGGCATCCGGGTCGACCGCGGCCCCGTCGGTCGCAGTGACCAGGGCCTGGCCCATCGGCAGGCTGGGCTGGTAGGCCTCCTGCATCGCGCGGTTGTTGCTGGCGAGGGTGATGGCCGTGGTGGTCAGCACGGCGACCGTGGCCAGGATCGCGCCGGTCGTCGCGACGGCCCGGCCGCGCTGGCGGCCGATGTCGCGCACCGCGATGCGCAGCGGGAGCGGGAAATGACCGGCCAGGCTGCCGAGCCGGGCGAGTAGCCAGGGTGCCGTCATCAGCGTGCCGACGAAGAGGGACACCGAGCCCAGGATGATGCCGCCGACGACCAGGGGGCTGGTGTCGGCAGCGTCGCCGTCTCGGCCCTCGCTGGCGACCAACGCGATCGGGAGCAGCACGGCCCCCACCGCGGCGATCACCAAGCCGGCGATCGGCCAGCCGGCGCGCACCTTCGCGACCGACACGTGACCACGCAGCACGGCGATCAGGTTGACCCGGGAAGCGGCCACCGCAGGCACGAAAGCCGCGGTGAGAGAAGCGAATACGGCGACAGCCAGCAGGATCAGCCCCCAGCCGAAGCGCAGGTCGAGCGGGCCGGGCGCGGCCGAGGTGGGCGACCAGTGCGCGTAGGCCTGCACGGCCAGCCACCCGCACGCAGCGCCGAGCACGAGGCCGATGATCGCCGAGAGTGCGCCAAGCAGCAGCGCCTGGGCGAGCACATAGCGGCGCAGCTGCGCCTTGCTGGCGCCGTTGCTCGCGAGCTGGCCGAGCGCGCGGCGGTGCCGGGCGCCGCTTGCCGCGAACGCCGGGCCGGCGAGCAGCGCGATCACGAGGACGAGCCCGGTGCCGAGCAGGATCAGCAGCGAGGTGTTCCCTGAATCGCCGGCTCCGAGGAACTGATTTCCGGGATCTGCCTGCGCCTGCCCGGGATGCTCGATCACCGACCGGCTGGCGACCAGGAGGCCGTAGCGGTTCAGTTCCTTGACCTCCGGCCAGCGCACCGGTGACTTCCGGTCCAGCACCCACGACGTTGCCCGACCGCTCGGCAGCGCGACCAGCGACTGCGCGTTCGGGGTGTCCGCTCGGCCGACGACGGTCACCGTGCGGGTCATGCCGCCACTGTGCAGGGTGAGCGTGCCGTGCGTGGGTATGCCGTCGGCGGCACCCGCCCGGCTGACCAGCACCTCGTCGGCCGTCCGCGGCCACCGTCCGGCGGTGAGACGAGCCATGCCGTCATACGCGTGCCGGCGGCCGTCGATGCCGAGCGTCGATGCGAGCATCGACCGGTGCGCGAGCACGACATACGGCTGCGACCAGGTCACTGGGAGCACCGTGCCGCCGGTGACGCCCTGGATGTCGCGTGCGGTCGGCGACTTCGGATCGCCCCGGAAATGCAGGGTTTTCGGCATGTTGCCGTCCATCATGCCGAAGGCGACACCGCTCCAGTCCTGCACGATCGCGTCCGAGCCCTGCACCGTCAGCCGCGCCTGACTCGCGCCCATCGTCCGGGGGATGCCCTCGCGCGGGCTGACGACGTTGGTGAAGGCGAAGGTGCCGCCTGCGGCGATGAACAACAGCGGCAACCCGATGAGCAGCACCACGAGCACGGCGCGGCCGCGGTGCTTGCGTATGTCGCGGGCGGCGAGCCGCAACGAGACTCGCCAGCCCCCGACATACCCTCCGATGCCCCCTGAGCGCCGGAGAGCCGGAGCTGAACTCCGGAGCGCCGGAGCTGACGTGGACTCCCCCGAGGTGCCCATGTCAGACCCCCGTTTCGAGCAGCGACTCGGGAGTCTCCGCGTCACCTGTCGCGTCGACGACCACGCCGTCGCGCAGGAAGATCACCCGGTCGGCCCACGCCGCGTGCCGCGACTCATGCGTCACCAGGAGCCCGCCCGCGCCGTCGTCGCACTGGTCACGCAGCGTGCGCAACACCGCTTCGCCGGTGGTCGAGTCGAGCGCACCGGTCGGCTCGTCGGCGAGAACCAGGCGCCGGTCACCGACCAGCGCGCGGGCGATCGCGGCCCGCTGCTGCTGACCGCCGGACAGCTGCTCCGGGAAGCGGTCGGCCAGCTCCAGGATGCCGACCTTGCCCAGGGCGTCGCGAGCCGCAGCACGCGCCTTGCGCACACCCACGCCGTCCAATTCCATCGGGAGAGAGACGTTTTCGATCGCGGTCAGCGACGGGATGAGGTTCAGGTCCTGGAAGACGAAACCCATCGTCCGGCGGCGCAGCCGGTCCAGTCCAGCACGCGACAGCGACGCGAGCACCTGCCCGTCGATCGACACCGCGCCCTCGGTCGGCGCGTCCAGGCCGCCGGCAAGGTTGAGCAGAGTGGACTTGCCGGAGCCGCTCGGGCCCATCACCGCGACGAGTTCTCCGGCACGCACCGTCAGCGACACACCGCGCAGCGCGTGCACCGCGGTGTTGCCGGTGCCGTGGGTCCGGACGACGTCGTCCAGCCGGAGGATCGGTTGCTGCGTCATCCGTTCGTCGCCCCCTCACGCACTCCAGCGTTCCCCGCGGTGGCGCCGGGCGCCGTCCGCGAGGCTTTCGCCTCCGGAGGGCCCAGGCGGCTGATCCTCGCCTCCACGTGATCCAGCCAGCGCACCTCGGCCTCGTCGGCGAAGACGAGCGACTCCAGCACCAGCTCCCACGCCAGGTCCTCGCCGTCGGCGCGGCGCTTGAGGCGGGTCAGGTCGCGCAGGTGGGTCATCGTGGCGGTGCGCTGAGTCTGCACAATGCGCTGCACGTCGACCCCCGGCAGCGTCACCGCGAGCGCGAGTTTGATGGCGAGCTCGTTGCGGGGCGTCTGCTCCCGCGCGACCGGCACGGCCCACCACTGCTCGACCTCGGTGCGTCCGGCGTCGGTGAGCTGGTAGGCGATCCGGCCCTCCTCGTCGGCGGCTCCGGCGCTCTCCACCAGCCCGTCACGCTCCAGCCGGCCGAGTGTCGTGTAGACCTGCCCGACATTGAGCGGCCAGGTGCCTCCGGTGCGCTGCTCGAACTCCTGACGCAGCTGGGCGCCATACCCTGGCCCGTCCTGCAGGAGTGCCAGCAGGCTGTGCTTGATCGACATTGGGTTCCTCCCCCGATGGGATATACCCGGTATCTACCCTGGTGAGTGCATGTATACCCGGTATGCCGGGACGGGTGCAACCCCAGCAGAGTCCGTGGACCTGCGCAGCGGCCGACTGCGTCGGGGCAACGGACTCTGGCTGCGGGCGCGCGGCGTCTTCTGAGCGGTTACTCACCGGCCGGGCGCAGCGCGGTCAACGCGTCGGCGCCGCGCCAGAACGGCCCCACCGAGTCACGCCCAGGTGCGCCCGCGCTCAGACACCCGGAAAGCGCCGCGTCGACGACCTCGACGCGCGGGCGGTCGGCATACCGGAAGAAGATCCAGGCGGCTGACCCGTCATCCGCCGGGCAGCTCCACCTGCCGCCGTGTGAGGTCGACTTGCGCACGTCCGTCGCCAGCGAATCGGCTTGTGCCTCGGTCAGTTTCGTGACTCGGACCCGGCAACTCGTGGACTGGCTGCCCGGCAGCCAGTAGACGACCGCGCCGCTCGGGCCGGGATCGACCGTCACGGTGCCGCCCTTGCCACCCGTCACGGCTGGCTCCCACGTCAGCACGTCACATCCCTCAGCGTCCCGATGCGCGGCCGGGGGCGGCGGGAGGCCATCGACGAACTGCGCGGACCGCTCGGCGGACTCCGCGGACGATTTCACGAATTGCGGTACGCGACGGGTGTCCTGCCGATGCACCAGCCACCAGGCGCCGACGAGGATCAGCACGAGCACGACGAACACCGCAGCACTGATCAGTGCCGTCCGGTTCCGTGCCGTGCGCACCGGGCTGCCTTACAGCTTCTCGACGGGGGCGTAGCGCAGCAGCAACCGCTTGACACCGGTGTCACCGCCGAAGTCGATGTGCGCCATGGCTCGCTCCCCCTGCCCTTCGACGCGTATGACGGACCCCAGCCCGAACGTGTCATGCGTGACCCGGTCACCGGAGTTCAGCGAGATGATCGCACGGTTTCCCGGGCTGCGCACCCCTGGTTTGGCCGCGAGGCGCGCCACGGCAGGGGTCGAGGACGGCCTGGTCGAGGTCGTGGTAACGCGCTGCCAGTCGATCAGCCCGTCGGGGATCTCGCTGAGGAAGCGGGACGGCGGGTTGTACTGCGGCGCGCCCCACGCCGAGCGCACCTCGGCCCGCGAGATGTGCAGCCGCTCGCGAGCGCGGGTGATGCCGACATACGCCAGCCGGCGCTCCTCCTCGAGCTCCTTCGGATCGCCGAGCGAGCGCAGGTGCGGGAAGGTGCCGTCCTCCATGCCGGTGAGGAAGACCACCGGGAACTCCAGGCCCTTGGCGGTGTGCAGCGTCATCAGGGTGACGACGCCGAGGTCTTCGCCCTCCTCGTCGGGGATCTCGTCGGTGTCGGCGACGAGCGAGACCTGCTCGAGGAAGTCTTCCAGCGAACCGCCTGGGTAGTTCTCATCGAATTCCCTTGCCACCGCGACGAGTTCGGCAAGGTTCTCGACCCGGGTCTCGTCCTGGGGGTCGGCGCTGCGCCGCAGCTCGGCGAGGTAGCCCGACTGGTCGAGGATGGCCTCCAGCAGGTCGCCGACCCCGGTGTCGTCGGCCTCGTGCACGATGCGCAGCGCCTCCAGCAACGCGGTGAAGCCGTTGATGCAGGTCACCGAACGCGTCGCGATGCCGGGCGCGTCGGCTGCGCGGCCGAGCGCCGCGATGAACGGGATCCGCTCCCGGTCGGCGAGCGCGGCGACGCACGCCTCCGCCCGGTCGCCGATGCCGCGCTTGGGCACGTTGAGGATGCGGCGCAGGTTGACCGTGTCGGCCGGGTTGGACACGACGCGCAGATAGGCGAGGGCGTCCTTCACCTCCCGCCGCTCGTAGAAACGGGTGCCGCCGACGACCTTGTAGGGCAGGCCGACGCGGACGAAAACCTCTTCCAGCGCACGGGATTGGGCGTTGGTGCGATAGAAGACGGCGACATCCTTCGGCGTGACGCCGTGCTCGTCGCCGAGCAGGTCGATGGTGCGCGCGACGAACGCGGCCTCGTCGTGCTCGGAGTCCCCGACATACCCGACGATCGGCGCCCCGGCGCCGGCATCCGACCAGAGGTTCTTGGGGCGGCGGCCCTCGTTCCTGGCGATGACCGCGTTGGCGGCCTGCAGGATGTTCTGGGTGGAGCGGTAGTTCTGTTCCAGCAGGATCGTGTCGGCGTCGGGGTAGTCCTGCTCGAACTCCTCGATGTTGCGGATCGTCGCGCCGCGGAAGGCGTAGATCGACTGGTCGGCATCACCGACGACACAGAGTTCGGCCGGCGGCACCTCGCCGAGCGCAGCGTCCGAAACCGTATGCCCCACAAGCTCTTTGATCAGCATGTATTGCGCGTGATTCGTGTCCTGGTATTCGTCGACGAGCACGTGCCGGAACCGCCGGCGGTAGTGCTCGGCGACGTCCGGAAAGACCTGCAGGATGCTGACGGTGGTCATGATCAGGTCGTCGAAGTCGAGCGCGTTGGCCTGCCGCAGCCTGCGCTGGTATGCCGCATAGGCCTCCGCCAGCATGCGTTCCTGGGGGGTGCCGTCCACCACTCGCGAGGCGTAGGTCTCCTCGTCGACCAGCTCGTTCTTCAGGTTGCTGACCTGATGACTGAAGGAGCGCGGCGGGAAGCGCTTCGGGTCGAGGTCGAGGTCTCGAATGACCAGCGCCATCATCCGCTGGCTGTCCGCCGCGTCATAGATCGAGAAGGTCGATTTCATGCCGATCTTGGCTGCCTCCCGGCGCAGGATCCGGACGCATGCGGAGTGGAAGGTCGACACCCACATGGAGCGGGCGACCGGGCCGACAAGTGCTTCGACGCGTTCACGCATCTCGGCGGCGGCCTTGTTGGTGAAGGTGATCGCCAGGATCTGGCCGGGCTGCACGTGGCGGGCGGCCATCAGGTAGGCGATGCGATGCGTCAGCACGCGGGTCTTGCCGGAGCCGGCACCGGCGACGATCAGCAGCGGCGGCCCCTGATGCAGCACCGCCTCCCGCTGCTGCGGATTGAGTCCGGCGACCAGGCTCTCCGGGTCGGCCATCGACGGTGTGGCCGGTGCACGCTCGGCCGCCGGCGCCGGGGTGCCCAGGCTCGCCCACCTCGGCACGCCGCGCTCGTCGACGCCGGTCGGAACGGTCGCCGAAGCAGCATCGGGCGGGAATCCGGGCAGGGGTAGATCGTCGAAAAGGCTGCTCATCTCGGTGGCAAGACTACGCGGCCCCTCGGACACCGCCATGCGGCCGCGGTCCAGCGGTCGTCCAGCCTTCGTGGAGCTTGCCTTGCTAGAAAAGCAGGTCGCACGAGGGGGCCGGCTCCGCCGGCACGACACAGTCGTCGATCGATGGAGGCCGGAGGGCCGATGACAGACCGCTATCCGTTGCCCGGTCCGGTGTCCAAGGATCCGGGTGAAGGCCCGGGCAACGGTCGCAGCGCCGCGCCGTCGCCCAGCCGCACACGGATGCGGAGCCGACGACGTCGGCGAGTGATCATCCGCCGGCTGATCATCGGAACAGCCGCCATCATGGTGCTCGTGGTCGGTGGCGTAGCCGCGTATGGCGCCTACCTCTACCACGACATCAACCAGGTGCGGCGGTCGGCGGTGCTGAAGGGGACGCCAGCAAAGACCAAGGCCGGCACTAACCTGCTGGTCATGGGCCTGGACAGCCGGGTGGACGAGAACGGCAACCCGCTGCCGAAGAAGATCTACGAAGCGTTGCACACCGGGGACCAGAGCGTCGGCGGCCTCAACTCCAACGTGTTGATGCTCATCCACATCTCGGGTGACGGCAAGCACGCGGTCGGTATCTCCATCCCCCGCGACGATTACGTCGCCTTCCCCGGCTGCCCGGACGGCGAGTGCCACGGCAAGATCAAGGAGGCCTACGGGCTGGCGGCCGATCAGAAGCAGCGTGAGCTGAGCGCGAAGGGGGTGACCGGCCAGGCGGCATACCAGCAAAGCCGCGACGCCGGCCGGGCGGCCGAGATCAAGACAGTCGACCAATTCCTCGGCGTGCACATCAGCAGCTTCATCGAGGTCACCATGGTCGCGTTCTACCAGTTCGCGCAGGTGGTGCAGCCGATCAAGGTTTGCGTCAAGGAGAACACGGTGGACACGTTCTCCGGCGCCGACTTCCACAAGGGAGTGCAGGAGATCTCCGCGTCCCAGGCGCTCGCTTTCGTCCGGCAGCGGCGCGACACGCACAACCCGAGCCTCAACTTCACCGATCTGGACCGGGAACGCCGCCAGCAGGCGTTCATCATCAGCCTGCTCACCCAGCTGAAGTCGGCGGACACGCTGCTGGATCCAACCAAGACGCTCGGCCTGATGGACGTCGCCAAGAAGAACATCGTGCTGTCGCAGAACCTCAACACGCTCGCCCTGGTCGGCATCGCCGAGCACCTGGCGGGTGGCGGCCTGCACTTCTACACCATGCCGATCCAGAGCTTCGGTGTCGTCGACGGGCAGGACGTGAACCTGGTCGACGCGGCGCGCGTCCGGGCGACGGCCGCACAACTGCTCTCCGGCAAACCGGCGCCCAAGCACCACGCCGCACCGGCGGACCCGCCGCCGCCGGTGGCTGATTACACCGTGTCCGTCACCAATGCGTCCGGGATCGCCGGCGCGGCGGCGGCGCAGGAGTCGAGTCTCACCGGCAAGGGCTACCGGGCCGGCACCATCGGCAACGGGCCGACCCAGTCGGCAACCGTGGTGAAGTACAACCCGGCCGACAAGGCCGCGGCGCACGCGCTCGCGCGCACCGTCGGTGCGGGTACGACGATCGCCGCCGACCCGAGCCTGGCCGCCGGGCAGCTCGTCGTGGTGCTCGGCACCGCTCCGCTGGGCGGTCCGACCAGTGTCCCGACCGCCGTCTCGGGCACCGGCGGCGGGCGCTCGGGGCCGCCGGTGACGGCGCTGACGGACATCAACAGCGGCGGGGTGCCTTGCGTGAAATAGGTGTCCGGGCGTCACACCTCCTCATCGTGTTCCTGGTGATCACCTGCGCGCTGACGGCTGGCGCTGCTGCGCTGCGGGTCGCGCGGGCGGGAACGCGGATGTCATACGTGGGCGCGGGAGCGCCGGTCGTCGTGATCAACGTGCCTGGCCTGTCGTGGTCGGGGCGTGGGCTGTCGGCATACCCCGTACTGCGGGACCACCTGCCGAAGGCAGCGGTCGGCACGCTCTTCCGCTTCGCCAGCAGCACGGAGTTCTGTGCGGCTTCCGCGTGGAGCACCATCTCGGCGGGCTCGGTGCACGGTCCGACATCGGGCACGACGACCGGCCCGCGCAATTGCGCGACCGGGGTGCGGCGTGATGCGACCGGGCTGCCCGAGAGCCTCGCGCGGACCGAGGGGTATCCGGGGGCGCTCGCCCACGCGGCCGAGCAGCACGGGCAGTGCGTCTCCGCCGCCGGCGAGTATGCCGCCCTCGGTGCCGCCGATTCGTCCGGTCGCGTCGACGACTTCCGCGCCGACCCGGCTGACTTCGCCACGACCTGTCACCTCACGCTGATCGACCTGCCTCCCGGGTCCGCGCGCCGACTGCTGCCGATGGTGCTCCGGCGGGTGCCGGCCGGCCCCGACGTGATCGTCGCGGGGCTGAGCACTGTGCCGGGCCGGCCGGCGAACGGCCTCGGGGCGATTGTGTGCTGGGGGCCGGGGGTTCGTCCGGGCGAGCTGACCAGTCACCAGACGAGGCATCCTGGGCTGGTCGCGGTCGACGACATTGCCGCCACCCTCTACCGATCGGTGGGCCAGACACAGCTGGCCGGTTACGCCCGGCCACTGCTCAGTGCCACAGCCACGCCCCCCTTCTCGGCGGCCCGCGCGGCGCGGCGCAGGACCGCGGCTCTCGCCGTCAGTTCGTCACTGGCCGCGCCATACCTGACGTGCGCGTTCGCCGGCCTCGCCGTGCTGCTGATCGTGCTGGTCGTGCTGCTGCGCACGGCGCGGCGGGTGCGGCGCCGGCGGATCTGGGCCCTCGTCGTCGCGGTGTCGTCGACCCTGGCGGCGCTGCCGGCGGCATGTTTGCTGGTGAACACGGTCGGCTGGGAGTCGGCCGGGCGGCCCCGGCTGGCCCTCGCGGTGGGAGTGTCGCTGATCGCCTGTCTGATCGGCGCGGCGGCAACGGCGACGAGGTCCTACCGGCTCGGTCCGCTCTTCACGGTCTGTGTGCTGACGTGGTGGGCGATGATCGTCGACACGATCCTCGGCACTCCGTGGCAGCTGCTCTCGATGATGGGTCTGCTGCCAGAGTTCGCCTCGCGCTATTTCGGCATGGGCAACCTCGGCTACGGCACCTTCGTGACCGTGACTTTGCTGACCCTGAGTGTCGTCGGTTCGGCCGCACGGCAGGTCTGGTCGTCGCGTGCGACCATGACCGTCGTCGTGCTGCTGGGGCTGCTCAGCGCGGCGGTCGACAACGGCCCTGGCCTGGGCAACGACGGCGGTGGCGGTCTCGCCCTAGTGCCGGCGGTCGCCCTCGTGCTGTGGAACATGTCGGCGAAGTGTCACCGGGGGCGCTGGATCGCCGGGACGGTCGTGATCACCTGCCTTTGGAGTCTCGCGTGCGCCGGCCTGGACTCCCTCTACCCCCCTGAATATCGGACGCACCTCGGCTTCTACTTCGACCGGCTGGTCCATCACGACGACATCTCCGAGTTCACGCACGCGATCAGCATCAACACGACGTTCGTGCAGTCGCGTTGGTGGATCAGTCTGATCCCCGCTCTCCTACTGCTGTCCATCGCCCTCGCCCTGGTGCCGAAATCGGCGCTGCCGGCGTGGACCTTCACCGCGTGGCGCTTCGACCCCATCGTGTCGGCTGCGCTGACCACGGTGTTGTTCGCGTGGACGTTGGGTTTCCTGGTCAACGACTCCGGCGTGTCGATCCCGGCCGCCGGGATGCTGACCGCCTTTCCGCTGCTGCTGGCGTTCGGCGCGTGGGAGCGGCCCGCGGGCGACATCCCGCCGGGGAGCGTCGACTCAACCGGTGTCGTCGGCGTCGTCGGCGGGGCGTAGGCCCGCGCGGCGGCGGTCGGTCTGGTGGACGTTGTGGTCCCAGACCACCGCCATCAGCGTGTGTTCGGTGTATGACGGGTCGGTGGCGGCATGCCGGGCGGCGCTGGTGGCGCCGCCCTTCGCGTGCGGCTCGATGTGGTCGGTGTGCCGGACGGGCGACGAGCACCACGGGGTGCGGCAGGTCTGGTCGCGGAACAGGATCAGCCGGGCGAGCAGTCCCGGGTAGCGGCGGGACCGGGAGTCCATGCCGATGATGTCGCCCATGCCCGGGTGGGTGAACAGGCGCCGCAACTGGGGTCCGGTCGGGTCGCCGCTGCCGATCCATTCGCGGACCAGGTCGGCCGGCACCGGCCCGTAGCCCGCCACGTGCGCAGGAGTGTTGCCCAGCAACGTGTCCGCGGGGAGCGGGAGGTTGACGCACACGTTGTTGTTGGCGAATCCGCGCGAGCGGCCGGTGACGCGCTCGACGAGGGCGTCGGCCTTCACCTGCGCGCGGGTTGCCCTGCTTCTGGTGCCCGCACTGGTCTGGTTGTCGGCGGCCTGGTCCGCGGCCGCCTCCAGCGCAGGCTGGCAGGCCAAGGCATCTTGGATCGGCAGCAATGCACTCAGCCAGGCCATCTGGTCGGGCGCGGGTCGCACCGTGACGTCCCTGTCGGCTTCCGCCTTCAGCCGGCGCGCCCGGAGCGCTTCGGCGTCGAGGGCGTATGCCTGCTCCTTCGCGGCATTGACCAGCCGCCCCACCGACACCTGACCCAGCATCGGCGCGATCGCTTCGTCCACGGTCGCCCGGTCGGCGGCGGACAGGCCCAGCGTCTCGCGGGCGATGCGGGAAGCAGCAGTCTCGTCGATCAGTCCCGCAGCCAGGGCTTTGAGCAGCTGAGGCATGTCCTGGGTCAGCACGTGCGCGAGCCGGACGAACGCAGCACCGTCGCGCCCCGAGCGGCGGCGAGCGAACCCGACCTGCGAGCCCACCAGCCGAGCGGTGTCTGCTACCGGGATCCGCCGCACAATGTCGCGCTCCCGCTGCAGCTCGTCAGCGACCACCGCCAGCCGGGCCATCCGTGCCGACAACGCGTTGCGCAGTTCGTCGCATGCCCGCAGCTCATCGAGCACCCGCTCCTGCCTGCTCACCAGGGCGTCCGCGGCACTGGACGAGGGGTCGAGCACGGCGACCGGCGCATCCAGCCGGTCGTGAAACGCGCGCACCATGGAAGCGTCGACCAGGTCGGTCGAGCCCTCATTTCGCGTGCTATTTCATCGTCCATGTGTTCGACTATGTCATGAACACCGTTGTCATGCAAGCCTTTTCGCCGCCAATTGTTGTCCACATCCCCCTCCCTACCCGCCGATTTCCGGCCAGGCTGTGGATAAGTGTGGTGACAGCATCCAGGCTCGCCTGGGAGGATCTGCCGATGGCGCCTGATACGTCTCCTGCCCGGATCCGCCTGATTCAGCCCACGGCCGAACTCCACGCTGCTTTCCTGGACAGCGCCTTCGAGTTCGGGACCGGCCACCGCGACGGTTATGCGACCGACTCGATCACCGACGACGAACTCAGGGACCCGGAGCGCTTCGCGGCCTGGGTCGCCCAGCGCGTCGCGTATGCCGACGAGACGACTGTGCTGCCGCCCGACCGCGTCCACGACACGCTCTCCTGGATCGTCGACGACCGCGACCCCACGCGCATCCTCGGCTCGATCTCCCTGCGGCACCGCCTCAACGACTTCCTGCTCGCCGTCGGCGGCCACATCGGGTATGGCGTGCGCCCCTCCGCGAGGCGCCAGGGCGTCGCCACCGCCGCACTCGGCCTTGCTCTCGATCAGGCGAAAGGGCTTGGCTTGCAACGGGTTCTGATCACCTGCAACACAGAGAACGTCCCGTCATACCGCACGATCGAGCGGCACGGCGGCGTCCTGGAGGACGTCCGCGAGACCCCTGACCACGGCGTCATCCGCCGCTACTGGATCGACCTCGCCGCGGACTGATCGACCTCTCGCCGGCGCACGGCGTAGCGCAGGTCCACGCGTTGCCCGACCTGGTGCGCCTGCACCAGCGACAGTCGCTCGGAGGTGATGCGGCGCGGCAGCACTGGGGCACCCGCGCCGAGCGTGACCGGCACCATCCCCAGCCGGAGTTCGTCCAGCGCACCGGCGTCGTCGAACGCGCCGACAAGCTCACCGCCGCCGACGAGCCACACCATGCGATCTCCCGCCGCTTGCCGCAGGACGCCCAACTGGTCGCGCACGTCGCCGGCGACGAACCTCACCTCCGCGCCCGGGATCGATGGCAGGTCGCGATGAGTAAAGACCCAGGTCGGGCGGTCGCCATACCACTCGCGCCACTTCTCCGGTCGATCCAGCACGTCCTCGTGCCCAAGCATCCACGAGTAGGTCGTCGCACCCATCACGAGCACCCCGACCTCGTCGATGAAATCCCCGACAGCAGTGTCGTTTTCGCCGACCGGGACGTCGAACAACCACTGCAACGAATTGTCGGCGTCAGCGATGTAGCCATCGAGCGTGCACGCCGTGAAATAGGTGAACTTGGTCATCCAATGACAGTAGGCGCCGGCACTGACATCAGCGGTGGTCCACGACGACGGCCGCGTGATCGCTCCACCGCTCGCTGTATGCCGCCGCCCGGCCGATCAGGTGCCGCTCGACCCGACCGGCCAGCGATGGCGAATCCAGGACGTAGTCGATCCGCCAGCCGGCGTCGTTGTCGAACGCCTTCCCCCGCCACGACCACCACGTGTAGGGACCGTCGACGTCACCGGCCTGTTCCCGCACCACGTCGACCCAGCCCGACTCGAACCACTGCGAGAGGTGCTTCTGCTCCTCCGGGAGGAACCCGGCCTTGCCGCGATTTCCCTTCCAGTTCTTCAGGTCTCGCGCGGTGTGGCAGATGTTGAAGTCGCCGGTGACAACCGCGTCGCGGGCGATCAGGCTCGCCATACGTTCGCCCATCGCCTCCAGGAAGGCGAACTTCTCGTCCTGCTTCGGCGTCCCCGCCTCGCCGGTGTGCACGTATGCCGACACCACCGTCACCGGCGAGCCGGCGACCTGAACCGTCGCCTCGACCCACCGGCCTGTCTCCTCAAAGCCGGGCAACCCGACGAGGCTGTCCAGCACCGGATGCGGGCTCAGCACCGCGACACCAGCACGCCCCGCATCCCCGGACGGCGCATGGATGACGTGCCAGGACTCGAAATCCGTGCCCGTCAACGCGGCGCGCAGCTGTTCGCTGGACGCTCGGACCTCCTGCAACGCCAGCGCATCCGCATCCTGGCCCGCCAGCCAGGCAAGACCACCCCGGCGCACCGCGGCCCGGATCCCGTTGACGTTCGCTGTGACAACTCGCACGGGCAGAACTCTCCCAGACCGTGGTTGGATCGGATGCCATGACCCTCGACGATCACACCGCACAACTCCTCGACGCCCGCTTGGCAGCGGCCCAGCGCGCCAGTCGCGCACCGTCGGCGACGACTGCGGTGATTGCCGACGGCGAGGTCGTCTGGGCAGGCGCGGTGGGACATGTGACCGGCCGACCTGATGGCGGAAAGGCCACGCCCACAACGCAATACCGCATCGGTTCGATCACCAAGACCTTCACCTCCGTGCTCACCCTGCGCCTGGTCGACGACGGTCGCGTCGCCCTGACCGACCCGGTCGCCGAGCACTTGCCCGAACTGGCCGACCGGCTCCCCGGCGTCCGCGTCAGCGAACTGCTGACCCACGGCGCCGGCCTGCCCTCGGAAACCGAGGGCGCCTGGTGGGAACGCAGCAGCGGTCGCAACTGGCCGGAGTTGCAGCCCAGCATCCGCGCGCTGCACCGGCCGGGACGCCGATTCCATTACAGCAACGTAGGTTTCGCGGTCGCCGGCGAACTCGTCGCCCGCCTCCGCAACAGCACCTGGTGGGACGCCTTGCACGCCGAAGTGCTCACCCCGCTCGGCCTGCGCGACACCACCTACGCCCCGACTGCCTCCGCCGCGCCCGGCCTGGCCGTCCACCCGTATGCCGATCTGCTGCACGACGAGCCCGCGACCGACACCCTCGCGATGGCACCCGCCGGGCAACTCTGGTCAACCGTGCACGACCTCGCCGCCTTCGCCGCCTTCCTGGTCCGCGGCGACAGCCGAGTCCTGTCCGACGCGCTACGCACCGAGATGCAGGTGCCCGCGCTGGTCGACGACACGCCGGGCGCGCCATACACCCGCGCCTATGGCTTCGGGCTCGACATCGTCAACCTGGGCGGCCGGCGGCTGATCGGGCACGGCGGGTCGATGCCCGGGCACCAGTCGGCGCTGCGCATCGACCCCGAGACCGGCGACGGGGTCGTTCAACTCGTCAACAGCACCGCCGGCCTCGACCTGTCCACCGCCGACCTGCTCGACATCCTGCGCGCGCAGCACCCGCGCGTCAGCCCTGCCTGGGTGGCCGACCCGCACGCCGCCGACGACGAACACCTCGTGGGCACCTGGTTCTGGGGACCCCGCCCGCACCTGCTCACCCGCGACGGCGACCACCTGGTGCTGACCCCGCAGGGCGGCGGGCGCGGCTCCCGCTTCGCACCCACCGGCGACGGCTGGATCGGGCTCGACGAATACTTCGCGAGCGAACGCCTCACCGCGCACGGCGGCACGCCGGGGCGACCGGCATACCTCGACCTGGGCACCTTCCGGTTCACCCGCGCGCCGTACGATCCTGCGGGGGACATCCCCGGAGGCGCCGGAACCGGCTGGCGCTGAGCGTCGCCCAAGGACTGACATGGACCACTGGCTCACCACGATCCCGCCGATCGCGGTCTACCTGCTCGTCGGGCTGGCGGTCGGCATCGAAAGCCTCGGCGTCCCGATCCCCGGCGAAACCATCCTGGTCGCCGCCGCGATCCTCTCCTCCCGGCATGAGGCCGCGATCAGCCCGCACGGCATTGCGATCGCCGGAGTGGCGGGCGCGGTCATCGGCGACACGATCGGCTACACCATCGGCCGACGCTACGGGGAACGGCTCTTCGGCTACCTCGGGCGCCGCTTCCCGCGCCATTTCGGACCCGATCTGGTGGAGTATGCCGAGCACGTCTTCCGGCGGTGGGGCATGCTGGCGGTCTTCGTCGGACGGTTCATCGCGCTGCTGCGCATCTTCGCCGGCCCGCTGTCCGGCTCGCTGAAGATGCACTACCCGCGCTTCCTCACCGCCAACGCCGCCGGCGCCATCTGCTGGGCGGGCGGCACTACTTACCTCGTCTACTACGTCGGCACCGCCGCCGAGTCCTATCTGAAGAACTTCTCGTATGTCGCCCTCGGCATCGCGGTCGTCCTCGGCATCCTCGGCTCCACCATCCTGCGCCGCAAGATGGAGCAGAACGTCGCGAAATTCGCCGCCGAACGCGACGCCCGCCTCGCCGCGCAGGAGCCGACGGACTAAAGCAGCCGGCGCTGCATCGCCCACGAGGTGAGCTCGTGCCGGGAGGACAGCTGCAGTTTGCGCAGCACCGACGACACGTGCGTCTCAACCGTTTTCACCGAGATGAAGAGCTCCTTGGCGACTTCCTTGTATTGGTAGCCGCGCGCGATCAGCCGCATCACCTCGCGCTCGCGCGCCGACAGCCGGTCGAGCTCCTCGTCGACTTCGGCGATCTCACCGGCGGTCGCGCCGAACGCGTCGAGCACGAAGCCGGCCAGCCGCGGGCTGAACACCGCGTCCCCGTCGCGGACCCGGTCGATCGCGGAGATCAGGTCGGCCGGGCTGATCGTCTTGGTGACATACCCACGGGCGCCGGCCCGGATGACCGAGATGACGTCCTCGGCCGCATCGGAGACCGACAGCGCGAGGAACCGGACCGGGTCGCCGGACTCGGTCTGCAGGCCGGCGCACCCGGTGACCACATCCGCGCCGCCGTTGCCGTTGCCGCCTGGCAGGTGCACGTCGAGCAGCACCACATCGGGCCGGGTCTCCCGGATGACCTTGACGGCCGCGTCGACGTCGGGCGCCTCCCCCACGACCGTCACCGAATCGTCCAGCTCGGCCTTGACGCCCGACCGGAACATCCGGTGGTCGTCCACCAACACCACGCGCGCCGTCATACCTTGTCTCCGCCTTCGTCAGCTTGCTCGTTCGGCCCGGCCGCCACCGGCATCCGCAGCCGCACCTCGGTGCCGTCGTCCAGCCGCCGCAACTGTGCCTCGCCACCATGCCGGCGCATCCGGCCGACGATCGACTCCCGCACCCCGAGCCGGTCGGCGGGAACGTCAGCAGGGTCGAAGCCGGGCCCGTGATCGCGCACGAACGCCTCCACCTCCGCCGGCCCCACCTCGAGATAGACCGACACCGGCGGGGCGCCGTGCCGCACCGCGTTGGCCAGTGCCTCGCGCAACGCCCTGACCAGCGCGACCCCGGCCTCGTCCAGCGGCCGGTCACCGGTCACCACCACGTCCACCGGTATGCCGTGGAGCGTCTCGATGTCACTGGCGGCCTCCGTGACAGCAGCCGCGAGCGTGGCGTCGGGAGGCACCTGCTCGGCATACAGCCAGCCGCGCAGTTCCCGCTCCTGTGCCCGCGCCAGCAGCAGCACCGCCTGTGGGTCGTCGGCCCGCCGCTGGATGAGCGCCAGCGTCTGTAGCACCGAATCGTGCAAATGCGCTGCAATGTCTGCCTTTTCGGTTGCCCGGATGCGTTCGGTCTGCGCGGTGCGCAGCGTGTCGAAGAACCGCGCGATGAACGGCGCCCCCAGGATGCCGGCACCGAGCAGCACCACCAGCACGCCGACAGCCACATCCCGCAGCCGGCCGATCCCGCCGCCCTGGGAGAGCAGGAAGATCAGCCCGGCCAGCGCCAGGACGATGCCGACGACGGTGCGGATGCGCGTCTCCCGCCGGTCGCTCGCGCTGATCCACTGCCGCCGCTCCGAGCTGTCCAGCCGGGACCAGACGAGCACCAGACCGACGCCGATCACCAGCAGCGGCAGGGTCAGCGACAGCCGCGCCGCGGAGCGGATCGCGCCCGAGACCGCGAGCCCGCCGAGCACCAGCACCGGTATGCCGAACAGGTAGAGCGGGTGCCGCGGGATCCCGCGGCCCTTGCGCTCGAACGGCTGCACCAGCGCCGGCCCCTCGGACTGCGCCATCGTCAGCCACAGGAAGACGTAGACCGGCACCCCGAAGAGCAGCGCGATCGATATCGCGGTGATCACCCGCAAGCCGGCCAACGGCACGCCGAGGTGCCGGCTGACCCCGGCGCACACGCCGGCGACCACCCGCCCTTCGGTGGGCCGGGCCAGCGGCGGACGCTGCACGTCCTCGACCCGGGCTGTCTGGCTCACAGTGCCAGTCTGGCGCACCCGGAGGCGATTACCGAGCGTCCGAAGCGGTTTTCGGGGGTGGCTCAGGGCATCGTCAGGGACGACCCGCATGGCACCGGGCGTCATACCCCGCCATCGTGGTGGGTATGACGCAGCAGACCTATCCGGGACCACAGCCGCAGCCGGTCAAGGGGTATGACGCCCTCGACCGGTTTTTCGGCGCCGCCCGCCGGCTCGGCGTGCAGCGCGACGGGGAACGCAAGTGGATCGGCGGCGTCGCGGCCGGACTCGCCCGGCGGTGGGGCGTCGACCCGCTCATCGTCCGGGCCGGTTTCATCCTGGCCAGTTGCCTCTTCGGCTTCGGCGTGCCGCTGTACTTCCTCGGCTGGGCGCTGCTGCCGGACGACCGCAGCGAGATCGCGGCCGAGAAGGCGGTGCGGCACGGTGACCTCGCGTCCATCGCGTTGTGCGTGCTCGCCGTGGTGCTGTCGTGCGGCGGTTTCGGCGCGTTCTGGTCGTTCGGACACGGCTGGGGCATGGGCGGGCAGGCCATCGTGCTGGCGGGGCTCGCCCTGGCGTTCGTCGCGTGGAACGGTCACGGACCGGGCGCCCGGCACCCGGAGGAGTCGACCAGAGAGTGGATCTCCCGGATCACCGACACCGTTCGTGCCCAACCGTGGGACAACCCGCCGCAGGGGCCGAGCGCCGGCAACCGTGCCGCAGCCGCCGGAGCCGTGGCCCGGGAAGGCAGCGGCATCGACCTGAGCAAGCAGGACGCGCCGGCGCCGCCGTGGGAACCCACGGCGCCTGCCCCGCCATTCGTCCCGGTCCGCGTCAAACGCCCCCGCCTCGGCGCCGCGCTGACCTTCACCATCCTCGGAATCTCCGTGCTGGCAGGCGCATTCACTGCGCTGGTCCTTGTCGGCACCTCCCATGGCGGCAGTGCCCTGCAAGTGGGCCTGGCCGCTGGAGCCGCCGTCGCGGCGGTCGCGCTGGTCATCGGGGGACTGGCGGGACGCCGCGGCGGTGTGCTCGGCCCGCTGGCGATGCTCGCGGCGCTGCTGGCGCTGGCCACCTCCGTGGTCGCGCCGAAGGGTATGCCGTGGACCGGCTCGATCGGTGACGAGTCCTGGCGTCCGACCACCGTCGCACAGCACAACTACGCGATGCGGATCGGCAACGGCGACCTGGACCTGCGCTCGCTCGACGTGAACTCCCTGCCCGAGCGCACCGACCTGCACGCCCGGGTGAACATCGGGCAGCTGACCATCTCGGTGCCCCGGGGCGTGACCGTCCGGGTTGCCGGCCACGCCCGCATCGGCGGCATCGAACTCGTCCGGCAGAACGCCGTCGACTCGCCGGTCAGCTCCTACGGCGGCATCGACACCCGACACACCATCACCGTCGGCGACGGCCCGAAGGTCATCGACCTGTCGGCCGAGGTCGGCACGGGCAACATCACCATCAAGGAGCCGGCATGAACACCGAGACCGGACCCCACGTGCCGACCGTCGTCCGCGGCGTGATCGTGCTGGTGCTGGCCGCCGTCGCGGTCGTATGGCGCCTGGCCGACCGGCCGGACTGGACCGTCGTCGGCATCGCCCTGGCCCTCGCGGTCGGCGTGGTGTTCCTGGCGGCAGCCGGCGTCAGCTTCCTCATCCGCCGGACGCGGCGCGCCGATATTCACTGAGCACACCCTGCACCACGTCCGGCCAGCCGAAACCGACCGGCGTCTGCCGACTGCCGGCCGAAAGCCGTTCGCGCAGTGCGGGATCCGTCGCAATGCGGGCCACCGCGGCTGCAAAACCGGCGTCGTCGGCAACGACCAGCCCGGTGGCCCCGTCCTCAACGAGTTCGCGGACCGCACTCTCCGCCCGGGTGAGCACCGGCAGCCCGGCGCAGCGCGCCTCCGCCGCCGCGATCCCGAAGGCTTCGAGCACGGCGGGGGCGGCATACACGTCCGCGTGGCAGTAGAGGTCACGCAGTGCCTCCGGGCTCAGCCGACCGGGAAGCGTGAGCCAGCCTCCCCCGCGACCCCGGAGCCGGCGCCACAGCGGACCGTCCCCGGCAACGGTCAGCCGGATGTCCGTGCCGGAGGTCTCCCGCGCCCGCCGCACCGCGTCGACCAGTTGGGCGGGGCGTTTGCGCGCAGCGAGCCGCATCGCGCTGACCACGTGCACCGGGCCGGAGCGCTGCGGCCGCTCCCCCGCTGACCAGAACGACGTGTCGATGCCGTTCGGGACGATCGCCACCGGCGAGCCCGTGACCCGCTCGAGTGGCGCCGCCGCGACGGCGGACACCGCCGAGAGCGCGGCGCCGCGTCGCGCCCACCGGGCGGCATACCCGAGGGCACGCACGAGCGGCTCGGAATGGCCGGTGACGCTGTGCCAGGTCGCCGCGACCGGAAGACCCGCGTCCAGCGCGACCCCCACACCGTCCATCGCAAACGGGCTGACAACTCCGAGTTGCGCATGCGCGACGTCGAAGTCGCTGCGCTGCAACGTCTTTCGCAGTGAGTAGCGTGCCGCGGGGTTGATCAGCAGCCCGCCGGGAAGCTCCCGGCGCAGGCCGAGCCGGTGCACCGGGATCGGGCCGTCCGCCGGACCGGGCGTGATGGTGAACACCTCGACGGCGTGCCCCGCGGCGACCAGGGCCCGGGCCAGGCCGTGCACCTGGGTCTCGATGCCCCCGAGTCTGGGCGGATAGCAATCCGACAGCAGCGCGACCTTCATCGATCCCCAAGAGTGCCATGGGGGAGGATGGGGCCGATGCCCCACACCCTGGTCGCGTTCCACGCGCACCCCGACGACGAAGCGCTGCTCACGGCCGGCACCCTGGCCAAGGCGGCTGCTGCCGGGCACCGCGTCGTCCTCGTAGTGGCCACCGACGGGGCGCTCGGCCTGACGTCCGGCGACTTCCGGGACGGCCTCGGCGCCCGCCGGCTGCACGAGCTGCAGCGCAGTGCGGCCGCGATGGGAGTGGCTCGCGTCATACACCTGGGGTATGCCGACTCCGGCATGGTCGGCGCCATACCACCGGACCTGCCCGGCAGCCGGCGCTTCGTGCGCGCGACCGCCGCCCCCGGTCTGCTCGCCGACATCCTGCGGGCCGAGCACGCCGACGTGCTGATGACGTATGACGCCGCCGGCGGCTACGGCCACCGCGATCACGTCAAGGTGCACCAGGTCGGCGCGGAGGCGGCCCGGCTGGCGGGGACACCGCGCGTCGTCGAGGCGACCGTTCCGCGTGAGCTGCTCAGCCGGACCGTGCGGTTCGTGTCCCGGTTCTACCGGTTCCCCAGCAATTTCGACCTGGGGGTCTACGAGCGTGCCTTCACGCCGCGTGCGCAGATCACCCACCGCATCGACGTGCGGCACCAGATCGCCCAGAAGCGCGCGGCCATGGCGGCACACGCCTCCCAGGCGGCGGCCGACGACGGAGCCGACCGCACGCTGAGCCTGTTCTTGAAGATCCCGCGGCCAATTTATGATGTTGTCTTCGGAAGGGAATGGTTTCGCGATCCCGCGCACACCGGCCCGATCAGTGACGACATCTTCTCGGGGTTGGCATGAAGAGCGAGAAACGTGCGCAGGACCGCACGGTCGAGCTCGATGACATCGTCGCGGACAACAACCTGGCGGGCGATGACGACGGCGAGACGCCCGTCATGCCGAAGTTCAGCCCCCGGCTGGCGATCCACGCCTCGCTCGGCATCGTGCTCGCCGGTGTCATCATCGCCTCGCTCCCCTGGTTCACCCACACCTCGTGGGCCAAGATCGGCCATCACCTCGACCTGATGGGTCCGCAGGCGGCACTCGAATGCATGGGCATCATGCTGCTGGGCCTGGCTGTCTACACCTTCACGCTGTCCGCGGCGCTGCCCGGGCTGTCCCACCTGAAGGCGTCCATCATCAACGTTTCCGGTTCGGCGGTCAGCAATGTGCTGCCTGGCGGCGGCGCCGTCGGAATGGCGTCGACCTACATGATGCTGCGTTCCTGGGGTTTCGCCCGCCGCAACATCTCCACCGGCCTGATCGTCAGCGGCATCTGGAACGTCCTCTTCCGCGTCGGCATGCCGCTCGCCGGCATCGCAGCGGTGTCCCAGTCGACCGACGCCATGCCGTCGATCGTCCGGCGCGGTGCCTGGTGGGGCGGCGTGATCGGGTTGCTGCTGCTGATCGGCTTCGTCGTCGCGCTCAGCCGCCCCCAGTGGACGGCGTGGCTCGGCGACCAGCTGGACGAGCGGGTCGGTCCGCTGCTCGCCCGCATGCGCCGCGGTGACAATAAGGGCACACCGCTGCACATCAAGCACCTCCTGCTCGACCAGCGAGCACGCATCAGCACGGTGACCAAGCACGGCTGGTTCCCGATGTCGCTGGGCGTGATCGGTCAGCTCGGCCTGTGGTTCCTGCTCTTCTGGCGGGTGATGGCGGCCGTGCACGTCGACCTTCCGGTGGCCGACCTCTTCGCGGCATACGCCATCAGCCGGCTGATGACCGCGATCCCGTTCACGCCCGGCGGACTCGGCTTCACCGAAGCGAGTGCGGCGGTCGTGCTCACCTTCTGGGGCGCCAACCCACCTGCGGTAGCGGCGGGCGTGCTGATCTTCGCGCTCTTCACGCACATCGCCGAGATCCCGCTCGGCGCGTTCGGCTGGCTCGCCTGGTGGGCGATGCCCAAGGTCGGCGCACCTTCGACCGGATAGCGGTTGGCGCGGGGTCAGGCGACCCAGCGGTCGACGGCCGACGACACCCAGGCGACCACGATGCCGAACATCGCGCCCATCAGGCCGAGCGCGAAGATCGCACGCGGCAGGTCGTGGAAGCCGAAGCTGGGCCGCACGCCGATCGCCACGAAGACGACGCCCGCGAAGACGACACCGGCCACCGACGCCAGCCACAGCGCGTGCGCCTGCCGGCCCCGGTGCCGGCGCCGCTGCAGGCCCCCCGCGATGGCGAGCGCGACGGCTGCCCAGCCCAGACAGACCATTCCCGCAGCGAGCACGTCGCCCGGCCGGTGCCAGTGCGCGGCGACCGTGCCCGCGCCGATGAACGTCGCGAGGGCCGCCGCCCCTGCCGTGACCAGCGGGCGCCAGCGGTATGGCGCCACGACCACGGCGGCGAGCGCGAGCGACAGACCCACCGTCGTGTGCCCGCTCGGCAGCGAGTTCTGCTGCGCCACCGACTGCAGGACATGGTGTTTCAGCACCTGGGTGGTCAGGTTGGCGCCCGCGATGAGCACGCCGGCCGCGGCCGCCACGGCCCAGCGGCGCTGCGCCATCGCCACGACGACACACGCCAGCAGCGCGATCGCGACCCCGGCGTCGGTCACCAGGCCGAGCACGTCCATCAGCCGTGACCAGCCTGCCGATGTCACCCCGAGTGATTCCATCAGCCGCTGATCCCGGGCGAACCCGGTCGTGGAATATATGGCGTAGCGCACGACCACCACGAGACCGGCGCCCGCAGCCGTCGCCATCAGGACGGCGTGCAACCAGATCTGCCACCGGTCCAGCTGCGACGGGCGCGATTCCACCGGTGCCGGCGCGATGCGTTCGCGGATCGGCAGGGGAGTGGTCAGCACTCGATCATCCTCGGCCGGCCGCCCGTGGGTCCGCCAGTGCCGGGATGTGTGATCGCTGTGGATCCTGCTCACTGCCGGCGATCACTCCCACTCGATGGTGCCCGGGGGTTTGCTGGTCACGTCGAGCACGACCCGGTTGACGTCGGGCACCTCGTTGGTGATGCGCCCGGAGATGCGAGCCAGCACGTCATACGGCAGGCGGGTCCAGTCGGCGGTCATGGCGTCCTCGGAGGACACCGGGCGCAGCACGATCGGGTGGCCGTAGGTGCGACCGTCGCCCTGCACGCCGACCGATCGCACGTCGGCGAGCAGCACCACCGGGCACTGCCAGATCTCGCGGTCCAGACCCGCGGCGGTCAGCTCCTCGCGCGCGATCCGGTCCGCCGCACGCAGGATGGCCAGCCGCTCGGCGGTCACTTCGCCGACGATGCGGATGCCGAGGCCCGGCCCGGGGAACGGCTGGCGGTAGACGATCTTCTCCGGCAGCCCGAGCTCCAGCCCGACCTGGCGGACCTCGTCCTTGAAGAGCAGCCGCAACGGTTCGACCAGCCGGAACTGGATGTCGTCCGGCAGTCCGCCGACGTTGTGGTGACTCTTGATGTTCGCCGTGCCGGTGCCGCCACCGGATTCCACGACATCCGGGTAGAGCGTGCCCTGCACCAGCCACTTCACCGGGTGCTGGTCGTCCCCGCGGTCGGCGACGATGTCGCGCGCGGTCTGCTCGAAGATCCGGATGAACTGCTCGCCGATGATCTTGCGCTTGCGCTCGGGGTCGGTGACACCGGCGAGCTGGGTGAGATAGCGGTCTGCGGCGTCGACCACGACCAGGTCGGCCCCGGTCAGCTCGACGAAGTCCTCGCGCACCTGCTCGGCCTCGCCGTCGCGCAGCAGCCCGTGGTCGACGAAGACGCAGGTGAGCTGGTCGCCGATGGCACGCTGCACCAGGGCCGCGGCGACCATCGAGTCGACTCCCCCGGAGAGGGCACAGATCGCCCGGTCGGTGCCGACCTGCTCGCGGACACCGTCGACGAGCTCCTCGACCATCGCCTTCGGTGTCCAGTCGGCGGCGAGACCGGCGCCGCGCAGCAGGAAGTTCTCCAGCACGCGCTGCCCGAAGGTCGAGTGCATGACCTCCGGATGCCATTGCACGCCATACAGTTTCCGCTCGTCGTCCTCGACGGCGGCGACGGCCGCGCCCGGGGTGGTCGCCGTGACCCGCAGCCCCTCGGGCGCCTTCGACGCCGAGTCGCCGTGACTCATCCAGACGGACTGCTCGGCCGGCTGGCCGTTGAAGAGGGTGGAGCCGGTGTCCTCGATCTGCGCCTGGGTCGCGCCGTATTCGCGCAGCCCGGTGTGCTCGACCGAGCCGCCGAGCGCGCGGACCATCGCCTGGAAGCCGTAGCAGATGCCGAAGACGGGCACGCCCGCCTCCAGCAGAGCAGGGTCCAGGGACGGGGCGCCCTCGGCATACACGGAGGAGGGACCGCCGGACAGCACGATGGCTGCCGGGTTCTTGGCGAGCATCTCGCCGGCCGGCATCGTGTGCGGCACGACTTCGCTGTAAAGCTGTGCCTCCCGGACGCGGCGGGCGATCAGTTGCGCGTACTGGGCGCCGAAATCGACGACGAGGACGGGCTTTTCGGTGAGCGGCGCTGTCACTCGACCAATTCTATCGGCCGCGCCTACCGCTCGCGCTGCGCCCGCTCGAGCAGGGCGCCGACGGCACCGCCGACGTGGTGCTCCAGCCAGAAGGACAGCACAGGGACGAACGCCGTGCAGATGTAGCCGACCATGCGCATCGCGCTCCAGCGCAGCTTGGTCCCGAGGTTGTAGACCGAGATCATGAAGACGATGAAGAGCACGCCGTGGATCGGCGACCACCAGGACATCGCCTCGTTGTGGAAGCCGTAGTGCAGCACCAGCTCGACGCACAGGATCAGCAGTGCGACACCGGCGATGATCGCCATCACCCGGAAGAACTTCAGCGCGGTCGCCACCTTGGCCAGGTCGTCGGTGGGGCGCAACTCCCCGGCGGGCGTGGCGAGCACCTGGGTCTCGGTCTCAGACATGACTTCCTTCAGTCGTGGGTATGGCGGGGGCTGATCCCGCTTGATTGTCCGCCTCGGCGGCACCGGGCCGCAGCTCGGGGTGCGCCTCACGGCGCAGCTCGCGGAAGTAGATGAAGATCGCGAACACCGCGAAACTCCACCACTGGAGCGCATATCCGAGGTTGACGAGGCTGAGTCCGCTGCTTCCCGGGGTGGGCGGCGGGAACGGCTGCACGCCCGGCGAGGTCAGCACCGGCTGCTCGGCGGTGAGGAAGACGAACCCGTTGTAGATGTTGCCGCCCCACTTGGTCAGCAACGCCGCCAGGTCGACGGTGGACAGCTGACCGGGCGGCGGATTGTTCGCCGACGGCGCCTCACCGGGTGCCAGTGCGCCGGTGACCGTGACCGGTGTCGCCGGGGGCCGGGTCGCATCCGCAGGCCGGGGCACGAAGCCGCGCACGACCGGGATGCGGGCACCGGTGCCGTCGACGACAACCGGGGTCACCACCCAGAAGCCCGTCACGCCATGCAGGACCCGGCCGCTGACCAGCACCTGACCGCTCGGGTCGTAGTGGCCCTGGAAGCGCACGGGCTGCAGCGAACCGTCGGACGGGAAGGTCTGCTGCGGTTTCAGCTCCTGGTTGAGCGACACGACCGGCCGGTGGATGCTGTCGGTCATCGCCTTCGACCCGTTGTCCTGCGCGACGCCCCACTGCCACAGCCCGGCAATCACGCAGCCGATGAAGAACGCCACGGTCAGCGCCAGCAGCCCCAGCATGCGAGGGCGGAACGCGGCACGAAACACCCCAGCAGGATACGTCGCGGACCCTGGCCGCCCGCTGCACGCCCGGTGATCTCAGGCGGACACGAGCCGCGGCATACCCAGGTCGACGCCGGGCACGCGGGCCCGCGGGGTGTCGAGCCGCCGGTATGGCGCACCCTGCTCCGGTCGTTCGTCGGCGGCGCCCTTGACCGGCCACATCGCGATCGCCCGCTCGGCCTGCGCGGTGATCGTCAGCGACGGGTTGACGCCGAGGTTCGCCGAGACGGCCGAGCCGTCGACCACGTGCAGGGCGGGGTAGTTCCATACCCGGTGATAGGGATCGATGACGCCGTGCTCCGGGTCCGCCGCGATCGCCACGCCGCCCAGGAAGTGTGCCGTCATCGGCATCCCGAAGAACTCCGGCCAGCAGCCGCCCGCGACGACGTCGACCTTGCCGATCTTCGCGAGCTGTGCCGAGATTGCCTGAATCGCCTTGTGCCCCGCGGGAATCCAGCGCGGGTTGGGTTCGCCATACCCCTGCTGGGTGGTCAGCCGGATGCGTCCCAGCCTCCGCCGGGGGCGCACCGTGATCGAGTTGTCGATGCTCTGCATCACCAGCGCGATGATGGTGCGCTCGCTCCACCGCGGGCCCAGCACCCGGGCCGCGGTCAGCGGCGCCCGGCCGGCCTGCGCGAGCAGTTGCACCGTGCGGCCGACGGGACCCTTGTCGCCGTTGACCAGGTAGGTGGACATCAGGCCCATCAGGTTGGAGCCCTTGCCGTAGCGGACGTTCTCGATGTGCGTGCGCTCGTCGATGTGGAACGACGTGGTGATCGCAACCCCGCGGGTCAGGTCGACGCCGTCGGGGACGCTGACCGCTGCCGCTCCCCCGAGCTCCTCGGAGTTGGTGCGGGTGAGTTCGCCGAGGGTGTCCGACAGGCGCGGCAGCCGCCCGGTGACCTTCATGCGGTGCAGCAGGTTCTGCGTGCCCCAGGTGCCGGCGGCGACCACCACGTGGGCGGCGGTCACCGAGCGCCGGTCCTTGGCGACCCAGGCGCCGGTGCGTTCGGTGGTGATCCGGAAGCCGGTGCCGGCCGGTTCCGGGCCCACCGGCTCCAGCTCGACCACGGTCCGCAGCGGCTCGATAGTGACACCGCGGCGCTCCGCGAGCGCGAGGTAGTTCTTCATCAGGGTGTTCTTCGCACCGACCCGGCACCCGACCATGCAGTTGCCGCACTCGGTGCACCCGGTGCGGGCCGGGCCTTCGCCGCCGAAGAACGGGTCGGGCACGGTCTCACCGGCTGTGCCGAAGAAGACGCCGACCGGGGTCTTGCGGAAGGTCGAGCCCACGCCCAGGGAGTTGGCGGTCTCCTTCATCAGCGTCTCGACCGGCCCGGTACACGGGTTCTGGTCGACGACGCCGAGCATGGAGCGCGCGACCTCGTAGTGCGGGCTGAGCTCGGCATCCCAGTCGGTGATGTGTCCCCATTGCTGATCGCCGAAGAACTCCGGCGGCGGCTTGTAGAGGGTGTTGGCGTAGTTGAGCGAGCCACCGCCGACTCCTGCGCCGGCGAGGATCATCACCCCGGGCAGCTGGTGGTAGCGCTGCACGCCGAAGCACTTCAGCCGCGGCGCCCACAGATACTTGCGCACGTCCCACGAGGTCTTGGCGAAGTCGTCGTCCTCGAAGCGGCGGCCGGACTCGAAGACGTGGACGTCATACCCCTTCTCGGCGAGACGTAGCGCCGCGACGGAGCCGCCGAACCCGGACCCGATGACGACCACGTCGTGATCGAACGTCATGACAGGCGCATCCCCTTCATGGCCCGCATACCGCGCGCCATCGACCGCGCCCAGACTTTCTCGGGGACACCTCTGGGAACCCGGAAGGGGGTGCCTCGCTGCACCGAAATGTTCTGTGACTCGGTGTATTTCAGGATGCCTTCGGACCCGTGCCGCCGGCCGAGCCCCGAGTCGCCCATGCCGCCCATCGGCGAGCCGTTGCTGCCCCACGCCGCGATGTAGCCCTCGTTGACGTTGACGGTGCCGCACCGGATCTGCGACGCGAGGTGCTTGCCGCGTGTCGTGTCGCGGCTCCACACCGAAGCGTTCAGCCCGTAGTTGGTGTCGTTCGCCAGCGCGATCGCCTCGTCGTCACCGCTGACCCGGTAGACGGCGACCACCGGGCCGAACGTCTCCCCCATCCGGCAGTCCATCGTGGCCGTCACGCCGTCCAGCACGGTGGGTTCGTAGAAGTACGGCCCGATGTCGGGCCGGGCGTGCCCGCCCGCGAGGACGGTCGCACCCTTGGCGCGGGCGTCCTCGACGTGCTGGGTCACCCGGTCCAGTTGTTCCGGCGAGATGAGCGAGCCCATGTCGACTCCCCATGCCAGGTCCGCGCCGAGCGTCATCCGGTCCACCCGGCCGAGGAAGATCTTCAGGAAGTCCTCGGCGATGCGCTCGTGCAGGATCAGCCGCTCGATCGAGATGCACAGCTGACCGGCCGAGGAGAAGCAGGACCGCACCGCGCTCTCGGCGGCATGGCGCAGGTTCGCATCGTCGGCGACATACATCGCGTTCTTGCCGCCGAGCTCCAGCGACGCCCCGACCAGCCGGGATGCGGCGCGCTCGGCGACCGTGCGTCCGGTGGCGGTCGAGCCGGTGTACATCACGTAGTCGGCGCGGTCGAGCACCGCCTCGCCGATCGTCGGCCCGGGGCCGAGGACGACCTGCAGCACGTCGCGCGGCAACCCGGCTTGGTCGAGCAACTCCACCGCGCGCAGGGCGGTGAGCGCGGCCTTCTCGTCGGGGCGCAGCACCACCGAGTTGCCGGCGATCAGGGCGGGCAGCGCGTCGGTGATCGACATCGACAGCGGGTAGTTCCAGGGGCCGACCACGCCGATCACCCCGCGTGGCTGGTGCAGCACGGTCGACTGCGTCAGCCCCGGTATGGCGCCCAGGTGCCGTCGCGGTCGCAAGTAGTCGGGGGCCTTGCGCCCGTAGTGGCGGCAGACGCCCGCAACGTCCAGCACCTCCTCGAACGCGTGCCGGCGGGCCTTGCCCGACTCCAGCTGGATCAGGTCGAGCAGCTCGTCCTGGTGGGCCAGGACCAGATCGTGAAAGCGCAGCAGGATCTTCGCGCGGTCGCCCACCGCGCGAGCGGCCCAGCGGGCTTGCGCGGCACGAGCTGCGTCATACGCCTGCCGGACGTCGGTCTCGGTCGAGACCGGCAGGGTCGCGATCACCCCGCCGGTGAACGGGGTCAGGCAGTCGAAATGCTCGGCGCCGGCAGCCGCCCGCACGCGTCGGGCAAGCCGGGACGGCAGCGTGGGATCGACGGTGTGCTGATCGGTCATTACTCAAGAGTAACCTTCGTCACAGTCAGCTGCGCTGGTATGGCGCAACGACTGCTTCGACGCGCTGGAACTCCTTCAGGTCCGAGTACCCGGTGGTCGCCATCGAGCGGCGCAGCGCACCGATCAGGTTCGTGGTGCCGTCCGCGGTCTGTGCCGGGCCGGTCAGGATCTGCGCCAGCGTCCCGACCGTGCCGACCTCCACGCGCTCCCCACGGGGCAGATGCTCGTGGTGGGCCTCACTGCCCCAGTGGAACCCGTGCCCGGGCGCGTCGGTAGAGCGGGCGAGCGACGCACCGAGCATCACTGCGTCGGCACCGCACGCGAATGCCTTGACGATGTCGCCGGACAGGCCCATGCCGCCGTCGGCGATGACGTGCACGTAACGGCCGCCGGTCTCGTCCATGTAGTCCCGGCGCGCCGCGGCCACGTCGGCGACCGCGGTTGCCATCGGCACGTGGATCCCCAGCGCGCGCCGGGTCGTGTGCGCCGCGCCCCCGCCGAACCCGACGAGCACCCCGGCCGCGCCGGTGCGCATCAGGTGCAGCGCGGCCGTGTAGGTCGCCACGCCGCCGACGATCACGGGAACGTCGAGCTCGTAGATGAACCGCTTCAGGTTCAGCGGCTCGGCGCGGCCGCTCACGTGCTCGGCCGACACCGTCGTGCCGCGGATGACGAACAGATCGACGCCCGCGTCGACCACGGTCTTCCAGTGCTCCTGGGTCCGCTGCGGCGACAGCGCACCGGCAGTGGTCACCCCGGCGTCGCGAATCTCCTTCAGCCGCAACGTGATCAGGTCAGGACGGATCGGTTCGCGATAGATCTCCTGCATCCGCGAGATGGCTCGCTCGGGATCGAGCGACGCGATCTCGTGCAGCAGCGGCTCGGGGTTCTCGTAGCGGGTCCACAACCCCTCGAGGTCGAGCACCGGCAGCCCGCCGAGCTTGCCCAGCTCGATCGCGGACGCGGGGCTCATCACCGAGTCCATCGGCGCGGCGACCACCGGCAACTCGAAGTGGTAGGCGTCGATCTGCCAGCCCACCGACACGTCCTGCGGGTCCCGCGTGCGCCGCGACGGCACGATCGCGATGTCGTCGAAGGAGTATGCGCGGCGCCCCCGCTTGCCTCGGCCGATCTCGATCTCAGTCACGGGCAGCAGGCTACCGGCCGCTGCCCGGCCGGCGCCGTGAGGACCGCCCACCGATCGAGCGGCACACCAATGCATTGAGCGGCACACAAACTCACCCCGAATACGTGGTCCGCTCGTGACGTTAGTGTGCCGCTCGATCTGCAGGTGCCAAGCTGCCGGTATGACGACGTCGAACTTCGAGCGGGTCCGAGACTTCCACGACGCACTCGGCGACGACTATCCGACCGTCCCGACGGTGCCGTCGCCGGCGCTGCTGGCGCTCCGTCAGCGCCTGGTCGACGAAGAACACGCCGAGGTCGCGGAGGCCGCGCGGGATCTCGCGGCCCAACTCACCGACGGCGGGCCGCTCGAACCGACGCACCTCGCCCCTCTGGCGCACGAGCTGGTGGACCTGCTCTACGTCACGTATGGCGCCCTCGCTGCGCTCGGGATTCCCGCGGATGCCGCGTTTGCCGAAGTGCACCGGGCCAACCTCTCCAAGGTCGGCGGCCCGCGCCGCGCCGATGGGAAGGTGCTGAAGCCGGACGGATTTCAGCCTGCGTCGCTGGCCTCGGTGATCGCGACCAGCGCCCGCTGAGTTCCGCCGGCCGTGCCGGGCGCGAGGCGCCGCGAGACGAGAGTGCCGAGCAGTGCGGTGAGCAGCGCGAGCACGAGTCCGCTGACGAAGGCGAGCACCTCCGAGTGCGTGCCGAGCGCGCTGAAGACGATCCCGGACACGGCGAGCAGCACCGAGGTGGTGAGGGTCTCGCCGGTCTGCAAGGCGGAGGAGTTGCGTCCTTGCTCTTCCGGCGCCGACATACCCATCAGCAGGACTGTGAGGGGCGAGTAGGCGAGCCCGATGCCGCTGCCGCCGATCAGCCACGCGACGTACAGCAGCACGCCTGGGGTCGCCGGCCAGGCGGATGCGATCGCTCCGGCAATGCCGATCGACAGCAATACCAGGCCGATTCGCACAACACGCCGCTGTTGCTCAGCGGTCTTCATCCGGCCTGCGAACCACGCTCCGACGAACCACGACGTCGCGCCGACGGTCAGCACCAAGCCGGCCTCGGTGGCGGTCATACCGTGCTGGCGAGTCAGCATCAGCGGCAGGTAGACGTCGGCACCGGAGAAGGCCGAGCCCAGCAACGCACGTGTCGCGACGATCGCAGGCATGCCCCGCGCGGCCCGGACCGTGCCGCGCGGCACCAGCCGGGGCGCGAACCACACCAGCAGCGCGACGCCGATCGCCGCGGCGATGACCACGATCACGCCCGGCTGATCGGCCGCGACCGACAGCACGGCCGCCCCGACTGCTGCGCCGACCGCGGCGATCCAGCGACGGCGCACCACGCTCGCCTCCTCCCGCGAACCCTCCGGCGGCGGGAGCCTGCGCATCACCGGCAGCAGCAGCGCAAGCGCCGGAAGAGCAGCCGCGGCGGCGAGCCAGAAGACCCACCGCCAGTGACCTTCCGTCGCAAGGTAGCCAGCGACCGGAGGTCCGAACAGCGACGGCGCCACCCACGCCCCCGACGTGCCGACGAACACCTTGGGCCGCAACTGCGCGGGAAACGCCGCAGCGATCAGCACGTAGAGCGCGACCACGTTGAGCCCGCCCCCAAGACTCTGCACGGTCCGGCCGAGCACCAGCACCGGCATCGAAGCGGCGCCGCCGGCGATGACCAATCCGCCGACGAAAAGTGCTGTTCCCGTCAGGATCACGACCTTTGAGCCGGCCCAGTCAGCCCACGTGCCGGCGATCACCATCCCGACCACCGATGCCGCCATCGGGATCGCGAACGCGACCGGATAGATGCCCAGACCGTGCAGTTGACGTGCGACGGTCGGCATGGCCGTGGACACCGCGATCTGTTCGAACGCCACGAGCCCGACGAGCAGCACGGAGCCCGCGAGCGCCATCCGGCGCAGCGGGGTCCACGGACTGTCGGTCACCAGCAGAACGCTACGACGTGAAGCGGACTTCACCTCAACCGTTGCCGGAGTCCCACGGCGCTACACCAAGTGGACCCATCTTGTTACCTCACTTGTCACCATCGCGTCACCGAAAGGTGTCATCCTGAAATCTTGCGCGCGAGCCGGTGACTCCCGGTGAGCGACGTGAGTACCGGAAAGGCCATCACTCTCGTCATGAGTGAGCGCAGCGAGCGATCGATCTTGCCGGCGAACGGCAGCACCCGCCGGAGGAGGGGACTGCCGTGAGTGTTGCCGCGCGTCGTCCCCGTCGGGCGATGAATTCGCCGATCGCCTACTTCTTCGTCCTGCCGGCGCTGGTGATCTTCTTCGTCTTCACCATCGCGCCGACGCTCTACACCGCGTTCATCTCGTTGTTCAACTGGAATCCGCTGAACATCTCGCAGAGCAAGTTCATCGGGCTGAGCAACTACAAGAACGCCTTCGCCGGCCAGGCCAACCCCTCGTTCTGGGACACCGCCAAGACCTCGGCATACTTCGTCGTTGCCATGGTGGTGCTCGGGCCACTGCTCGCGCTGCTCATCGCGCTGCTGCTGCAGCGTGGCGGGCGGCTGATGTCGGCGGCACGCACCGCCACATTCCTCCCGAACGTCACCCCGCTCGTGGCGACGTCACTGGTGTGGATGTGGATCTTCAACGGCCAGTTCGGCCTGGCCAATCAGGTCCTGAAGGTCTTCGGGATCGGCGGTCCGAACTGGTTGGAGAGCAATACCTGGGCGATGCCCGTGGTCATCTTCGTGTCGCTCTGGCACGAACTCGGGTTCATCGCGATCATCATCCTGGGCGGGCTGACCACCATGTCCTCCGAACTCTCCGAGGCCGCCAAGGTCGACGGCTGCAACGTCTTCCAGGAATTCATCCACATCACGTTGCCGCAGCTGCGTCCGGTGATGTTCTTCGTCGTCGTGATCAGCACGATCTCGTCGCTGCAGGCGTTCACGCAGTTCTACACGATGACTCAAGGCAACTTCGGCACCAGCACGTTGAGCTACGAGATCTACTACCAGGCCTTCGTCGTCTATCACACCGGGTATGCCGCGGCCCTGGCCATCGTGCTCCTCGTCATCACCGCGGTGCTGTCCATCCTCCAGTTCGTCCTGAATCGCACTCGCGACTGACACCCACCAGTAAGGGGAAAGATCATGTCCAACAACACAACTCGCCGTCGCAGCGTCAAGCTGCTGACCGCAGTCGCCGCCCTCGGGCTGGTCGGCGTCACCGCAGCGTGCGGGTCGACCGGCAGCGGCGGATCCAGCGGTGGAGGCGGGACCAAGGCCGGTAGCAACGGCGGCGGCAAGACCACCATCACCTTCATGGAAGCGATGTCCAGTGGTGCGCTCAAGCCCGCCATGCAGGCCCAGGTCGCGGCGTTCGAGAAGAAGAACCCGAACATCGTCGTCAACCTGGAGCCGTACGCCGACTACGGCACACTCACTGCGAAGCTGAAGGCCGCCACGTCGGCCGGTGACCCGCCGACGCTGGCCCAGGTCTACTCCAGCGATGCCGCAGCGTTCGCCTCCAGCAAGGTCATCATGCCGCTGGACTCCTTCCCGAACGAGGCCAGCACAGCGAGCACGTTCTACAAGGGCATCCAGAACGACCTGAAGCTGTCCGACGGCAAGACCTGGATGTGGCCCTTCGCGAAGTCGACGGTGATCATGTACTACAACACTGCGATGCTGAAGTCAGCCGGCCAGCCGGTGCCGACCACCTGGGATCAGTTCGCAACGGTCGCCAAGGCGGTGTCCACGAAGGGCGTCACGGCGATCTCGATCGACCCGGGCAGCAGCAGCGCTCCGGCCGGCGGCACCGCATGGTTCGAGATCCTCTGCCAGGCCAACGGAACACCTGCCTGGACCGCGGACGGCAAGCCGCAGTTCGACTCGCCCGCGGCCGTGAAGGCGCTGACCTACCTGGTCGACCTGAAGAAGGCCGGCGCGCTCGCCATCGGCAGCAACTATCCGGGCCAGATCGCGCTGGGTGCCCAGAAGGGTGCCTTCGACATCTCCAGCGTCGCGTCGTACTACTACAACAGTGCGGCCGTCGGGAAGAAGTTCGTCATGGGCACCGCCGCGTTGCCCACCGGTCCGTCGGGGCCGGCCAACCAGCTGGCCGGAGGCAACGTGGTGATGTTCGCCAAGGCCAGCAAGGCGCAGCAGGACGCCGCCTGGAAGTTCCTGAGCTTCATGACCACCCCGGCGCAGCAGGCTGCCTGGTCGACAGCCAGCGGTTACCTGCCGGTGACCTCCCAAGCGCTGCCGCTGATGAGCAGCTTCCTGAAGTCGCACCCGTATCAGAAGTTCGCCGCCGAGTCGCTGGAGTGGGCGCAGGACACCCCGCCGTACGCCTCGGTCTCGGAGACGCAAGGTGACCTGGCACTCGGCCTGCAGGCCGCGCTCGGCAACGGCAAGGACCCGGCCGCCGCGTTGAAGACGGCACAGGCGAACGCGATGAAGCACATGAACGGGGCGCAGTGACCGGCACCACTTTGCCGGGCAGCACCCGACGACTGCCCGGACGGCGCGCCACGCGCCGCCCGGGCACGTCGACGACCGGTCGCGTCGTCCGGCTCGTCGTGGCAGCGCTGGTCGGTCTTGCCTTCATCGCGCCGCTCTACTGGGTGTTCGTGACGTCGACACTGAATACGTCGCAGGCGTACTCGTTCTCCTGGGCTTCGCTCGTCCCGCACCCGAACTTCAGCAACTACGACCGTGCCTGGCACATGGCCCCGTGGGAGCGGTTCTTCACCAACACGATCTTCATCGCCGTGTGCACCGTCGTGCTGGCGCTGCTCACCTCACTGCTCGCCGGCTTCGCGTTCTCGGTGATGCGCTTCCGGGGACGCGGCGCGCTCTTCGGGCTGGTGCTGTCGGTGATGATGGTCCCGCAGAGCGTGCTGTTGATCCCGGACTACATCATCGCCCAGCACCTGCACCTGCTGAACACCTACTGGATCCAGATCCTGCCTTTCGGCGCAAGCGTTTTCGGCATCTTCCTGGTGCGGCAGTTCTTCCTGAACGTGCCCAAGGAGCTCTTCGAGGCCGCAGAACTCGACGGCTGCGGCCCGTTGCGGATCCTTTTCTGGGTGGGTCTGCCGATGGTGCGCCCGGCCTTGCTGGTGCTCGGCCTGAACGTCCTGATGGGTTCGTGGAACGCGTTCCTGTGGCCGTATGTCATGACGTCATCGAATGCCGTGCGACCGATCGAGGTCGGTCTGTCGGTGTTCTCCAGCACCAACGGCACCGACTACACCGGCCTGTGCGCGAGCGTCTCGTTCACGACCATCCCGGTCCTCGTGGTCTTCCTGCTGCTGCAGAAGCAGTTCATCACCGGCGCGTTCTCGGCGGCCGGTGGCGTTCGTGGCTGACGAGCCGTTCATTTCCAAGGAGAATTCATGACAGTCGTCCAGTTCTGGGGCGGACTCGGAGTCATCGGATCCAGCAAGATCACCCTGACCGAGGGCAGCCACCGGGTGATGCTGGACATCGGGCTCGACATACCCAGTCAGACCGACCTGTTCCGCGCGCCGGTGCGCGAGCGCGCGGGCCGCGAACTCGCCGACCGGTTGCGTTTGGGTATGGCGCCGCGCGTCCCGGGCCTCTGGGACCGGCGCTGGCTGTCGGACGAGGATGCCGCACTGGCCGAACCCACCGAGGAGACAGCGGTTTTCGCCAGTCATGCACACATCGACCACACCGGCCTGGCGGGTTTTGTCCGGGCCGGCATCCCGATGCACGCGCATGCGGACACAGTGCGGGTGCTGGACGCGCTGGAGGCTTCCGGTGAACGCCTGGCCGGCGCGGCGCCGCAGTGGATCCCGTTGCAGGACGGTGAGATCCGCGACTTCGGCCCGTTCAGCGTGCAGTGCATCCGGGTCGATCACGACGTGCCGGGGGCGAGCGGTTACCTGGTCACCTGCCCCGACGGGGTGCTCGCGTTCACCGGCGATCTACGCTTCCACGGCGAGCACCCGGAGCTGACCCAGGCCTTCGTGGAGCGGGTGCGCGGTGTCGACGCGTTCGTGACCGAGGGCACGCTGATGAGTTTCGACCCGCCGGAGGGCGTGATCCGCGATGAGGCCGCCGTGAACGCCGATTTCGTGCAGACGCTCGACCACGCCGGGCTGGTGCTCCTGTCGGTCTACCCGCGGGACGTCGAGCGCGCGGCCGAGTTCACCGCACTCGCGCGGCAACACGGCCGCACGATCCTGTGGCCCGCTCAGGTCGCCGACTTCTTGCAGCGGATGGGCGTCGAGGCGGCGCCGTTCACCGAGGAGCTGCTGGACGAGGTCCGGGCGCAGCCCGCGTCATACGTCATCCAGCCGGACACCACGGAGCTGCCCAGCCTGCTCGACCTGCCGATCACGCCGGGGACGCCGTTCTTCCACGCCAACGGTGCGCCGCTGGGCGAATTCGACCCGCACTGGGCGGTTTTCGCCGACTGGCTGGCCGCGCTCGGCGTCACGCTGCTGCGCCGCGGCTCGTCCGGACACGCGACCGCCGACGCCATCTTCGCCATGATCGAGACCATTCACCCGAAGGTGGTATTCCCGATCCACACGATGTCGCCGACCCGCTTCCTGATGCCCTCGGGCGTGCGCCGGGTCATCCCGCACTATGGCGAGCGCTTCGACCTGCGGGGCAATCTGCTGGCGGCGGACTGACGGTCAGCGCGCGTAGTTGGGGGCCTCCACGATGCCCTGCACGTCGTGCGGGTGCGACTCCTTCAGCCCGGCGGACGTGATGCGCACGAAGCGGCCGCGCTCCTGCAGCTGCGGGATCGTGCTCGCGCCCACGTAGAACATCGACTGGTGCAGACCGCCGATGAGCTGGTGTACGACGGTGCCCAGCGGGCCGCGGTAGGGCACGCGGCCCTCGATGCCCTCGGGCACGATCTCGTCGTCGCTGGCGACGTCGGCCTGGAAATAGCGGTCCTTGGAGAAGGACTTCTTGCCGCGGGATGCCATCGCGCCCAGCGAGCCCATGCCCCGGTAGGTCTTGAACTGCTTCCCCGAGACGAGCATCAGGTCGCCCGGTGACTCTTCGCAGCCGGCGACAAGCGAGCCGATCATCACCGAATCCGCCCCCGCCACAAGGGCTTTGGCAATGTCACCCGAGAACTGCAAACCACCGTCACCGACGACCGGGACTCCGGCCGGCTTGCAGGCGAGCGATGCCTCGTAGATCGCGGTGACCTGCGGCACGCCGACGCCGGCGACTACTCGGGTGGTGCAGATCGAGCCCGGCCCAACGCCGACCTTGACCCCATCGACGCCCGCCTCGACGAGTGCCGCCGCGCCTTCGCGAGTCGCGACGTTGCCCCCGAGCACCTGCACGTGACGGGTGGCCGGGTCCGACTTCAGCTTGCGGATCATGTCGAGCATCAGCCGGGCATGTCCGTTGGCGACGTCCGGCACGAGGATGTCGACACCCGCCTCGACCAGGGTGGTGGCGCGCTCCCACGCGTCCCCGAAGTAGCCGACCGCCGCGGCGACCAGGAGCCGGCCGTCGGCGTCCTTGGATGCGTTGGGGAACTGCTCGGACTTCACGAAGTCCTTCACCGTGATCAGCCCGGCGAGCCGGCCGTCGTCGTCCACCAGCGGCAGCCGCTCGCGCTTGTGCTGGCGCAGCAGTGCCGCCGCGTCCTCACGGCTGATGCCGACCGGACCGGTGACCAGCGGCGGCCGGGTCATCACGTCGGACACCTTGGTCGATGCCCATTCGGCGACCGGGGTGAAGCGCAGGTCCCGGTTGGTGATGATGCCGATCAGGTGGCCGCCGTCGTCCACCACGGGCAGTCCCGACACGCGGTAGCGGCCACAGGTCTCGTCCAGCTCTTCGAGGGTCGCGCCGGCCCCGATGGTCACCGGGTTGGAGATGATGCCGGTCTGGGTGCGCTTGACCAGATCGACCTGCTCGGCCTGATCGTCGATGGACAAGTTGCGGTGCAGTACCCCGAGACCGCCCTGGCGTGCCATGGCAATCGCCATACGGGCCTCGGTGACGGTGTCCATGGCCGCGGACACCAGCGGCACCCGAAGGCTGATCTCGCGGGTCACCCGGCTGGTCGTGTCGACCTCACTGGGTATGACGTCAGTCTCTCCGGGCAGCAGCAGCACGTCGTCGTAGGTCAGTCCGAGCTGACCGAACTTGGCCGGGACGTCGAACGGGTGGGCGGGCGCGGGCGACTCCTCGAAAGCCATTGCACGAGTGTAAGAGGCGCGCCCCCGGCACCGGACAGAAGGTCAGTCGGCGCCGGTCGGGCCGCTGGATGTGCCGCTGCTGGAGGAGGTGCCGCTGCTCGTCGGCGACACTGGGGACCAGACGGGCGCCGTGGTCGACGTGGGCGCCGGGGACGAAGGCCCGTGCGTGGGACCGGTCGGTTGCGGACTGGTGGGCTTGGACGTCGGCGAACCGCTCGGGCTGGTGGAACCGGACGAGGTGGACGACGGTGAGGTCGGGGTGGTCCTGGGACTCGTCGGCCGGCTGGTGGGAGTGGTCGACGGCGGGGTCGTCGACGTGGTGGAGGGCGCCGACCCGCCCTTGTCCGGCGGCAGGATCGCGCCCGGAAGCACGCGGGGCAGGGTGGTGGGCACTGGCCTGTTCGTGGCGACCGAACCGACACCCGTGGCCGGCATCCGCCGTGGGGACGCGGGCGCCTGTTCGGATGTGGCGCTCGTGGCGGAGCCGGTGCTGGTCGGGCCGGCTGCGCCGGAGCCGAAGTCTGCGCTGCGGTGGACGAAACCCATGTGCCGGGCGACCTGGGCGATGCCGCCGACACCCGTGACGGCGGCTGCGACACCGGAGATGGACAGGGTGCCGACCGTGAGGGCCGCGACCACACCGGCCCTGACGTGCCGGTGCCGCCGGCGTGCGTAGCGCCCGCTGGGCAGGGACGTGTCAGGGGCGTCGATCTCGCGGACCCAGGCGCGCAGCGCCTCGCCGGTGGCGTCGCCCGGACGTGTCGCCTGGCGCCGGCCCAGCGCGTCCAGCAACTCGTCGTCGCGCCGGATGTCGTCGAGGTTAGGCGTCATGGTGCCGCGTCCTCGTCGAAGAAGCCGCGCAACCGGCACAGCGCACGGTGCTGGGCGACGCGCACCGCACCCGCGGACATGCCCAGGGCGTCGGCCGTCTCCTCCGCCGAGAGTCCTACGGCGACGCGCAGGGTGAGGATCTCGCGATGCTGGGGCGAGAGCCGGTCGAGCATCGCCCAGAGCCGGCCGGACTCGTCGCCGGTCAGCGCGCACTCCTCCGGGCCGGGTCGCTCGTCGACGGTCTCGGGGATCTCGTCGGTCGGCGCCGGCCGCCGGATGACCGAACGCTGCACGTCGGCAACCTTGTTGGCGGCGATGCGGTAGACGAACGCCTCGAAAGGCGCGCCACGGTCGGAGTAGCGCGGCAACGCGGTGAGGACGGCCACGCACACCTCCTGCGCCGCATCGGCGGCGGCATCGGCGGCAGCGGAAAACCTGCCCAGCTTGCCGCGCGCATAGCGAACGGCCAGCTGGTGTACGGCTGCCATGAGTTCGTTGGTGGCATCCGCGTCGCCGTCACGAGCGCCTGCCGCCAGATCGCGCAGGGAAGTCTGTGCGTTCGCTGGTGACATCGCTCGACGCGGCGAAAACGTTACGGGGGCAGCGTCCAACTCGCCGACCAGGTCGTCCTGGCCAGCACGCAATCGAGAAGTCCCCGAGTTCACGTTCGTTCCTTGTCCGGTCGCGGTAGGCACGTGGAAGTAGCCGCACTTTCCAGAGTAGGTCGTTCATCCGATTGCGGCCAGCTGATCGGGCAAATCCGCCTCCCCGCTGGGAGGCCCGGGTATGGCGAGGGCCCCGCCATACCGAGGTATGACGGGGCCCGTTGCGGTGTTTCAAGCGAGGCAGGTCAGTGGCTGTGGCCGTGGCCGTGGCCGGCGTCGGCCTCCTCGTCCTCCTTCTTGTCCACGACGAGCGTGTCGGTGGTGAGCACCATCGACGCGATCGAGGCGGCGTTGCGCAGTGCGGAGCGGGTGACCTTGACCGGGTCGATGACGCCCTGCTTGACCAGGTCGCCATACTCACCGGTCGCGGCGTTCAGGCCGCTGCCGACCGGCTCGTCCTGCACGCGCGCGACGGCGACGTAGCCCTCGAGCCCGGCGTTCTCGGCGATCCAGCGCAGCGGCTCGACGACTGCCTTGGCGATCAGCGCGGCGCCGGTCGCCTCGTCGCCCTCCAGGGCGAGCGCGTCGACGGCGGAGGCAGCGTGCACGAGAGCGGAGCCGCCACCGGCGACGATGCCCTCTTCGATCGCGGCGCGGGTCGCGGAGATCGCGTCCTCGATGCGGTGCTTCTTCTCCTTGAGCTCGACCTCGGTGTGCGCACCCACCTGGATCACGCAGACACCGCCGGCGAGCTTGGCCAGCCGCTCTTGCAGCTTCTCGCGGTCCCAGTCGGAGTCGGTGCGCTCGATCTCGGCCTTGAGCTCCTTGACCCGGCCGCCCACTGCATCGGCGTCGCCCTGGCCGTCGACGATCGTCGTGTTGTCCTTGGTGACGACGACGCGACGGGCCTGGCCGAGCAGCTCCAGGTCGACCTGGTCGAGCTTGAGGCCGACCTCTTCGGCGATGACCTGGCCGCCGGTGAGGATGGCGATGTCCTGCAGCATGGCCTTGCGACGGTCACCGAAGCCGGGCGCCTTGACCGCGACGACGTTGAACGTGCCGCGGATCTTGTTGACCACCAGGGTCGACAGCGCTTCGCCGTCGATGTCCTCGGCGATGATCAGCAGCGGCTTGCCGGACTGCACGACCTTCTCCAGCAGCGGCAGGACATCGGCGACCGCCGAGATCTTGCCCTGGTTGATCAGGATGTAGGCGTCCTCCAGGACGGCCTCCATGCGCTCGGGATCCGAGACGAAGTAGGGCGAGATGTAGCCCTTGTCGAACTGCATGCCCTCGGTGAACTCCAGGGCAGTCTCGGCGGTCGAGGACTCCTCGACGGTGATGACGCCGTCCTTGCCGACCTTGTCGAACGCCTCGGCGATCAGGCCGCCGATCGTCTGGTCCTGCGCGGACAGGGCGGCGACCTGGGAGATCTCGTCCTTGCCCTCGACCTCGCGGGCGTCCTTGAGCAGCCGGTCGTTGATCGCCTCGACCGCCTGGTCGATGCCACGCTTGAGCGCGGCGGGACCAGCGCCAGCGGCGACGTTGCGCAGACCTTCGCGCACCATGGCCTGGGCGAGCACGGTCGCGGTGGTGGTGCCGTCACCGGCGATGTCGTTGGTCTTGGTGGCGACCTCCTTGGCGAGCTGGGCGCCGAGGTTCTCATACGGGTCGTCCAGCTCGACTTCACGCGCGATGGTCACACCATCGTTGGTGATGGTCGGGGCGCCCCACTTCTTGTCGATGACGACGTTGCGGCCCTTGGGGCCGAGCGTCACCTTGACCGCGTTGGCCAGGGCGTCAACGCCACGCTCCAACGACTTCCGGGCGGCGTCGTTGAACTCCAATTCCTTTGCCATTATTGGCCTTTCGTCAATTGGTCACGTATGACGACGCCTCGGCCCCGCTCGAAGTGAGCGAGCCGAGGCACGTCATACGCAAAGTGTGGGGTCTTACTTGGTGACGACCGCGAGGACGTCGCGGGCCGAGAGGATGAGCAGCTCCTCGCCGGCGTACTTCACCTCGGTGCCGCCGTACTTGGAGTAGATGACGCGGTCGCCGACAGCGACGTCCAGCGGGACGCGCTGGCCGTTGTCGTCGACGCGACCCGGACCGATGGCCAGGACCTCGCCCTCCTGGGGCTTCTCCTTGGCGGTGTCCGGGATGACCAGGCCTGAGGCGGTGGTCTGCTCGGCCTCGACGGACTTGACGACGATGCGGTCCTCGAGCGGCTTGATGTTCACCGACACGGTGTGACCTTCCTGTTCTGGGGCCCGATCGAGCGGGCCGTGGATGCGTGCCCTGGTCAGCTACCGACCGGGGTATGTCGTGGGCGCCGTCGCGGGGGTCGACCACGAACTCCGGTTGGCACTGTCCCAGGAAGAGTGCCAGCACAGAATCTATGCGGTCGTTAGCACTCATGCAACTTGAGTGCCAAGAATGATCCGGCGGCGAGTGCTCAGGCGGGTTCGGGCGAGTATCGCGCGAGGGCCTTGTGCGGGTACCAGTTGGTGAACGCGATGGCGGCGATGACCAGCGCGACCTGGATGACCCAGTTGGTCCAGATGTTGGTGGGGTCGTGCAGGGGCCCGTCACCCAGGTAGCCGACGATCGCGCTGGCCAGGAATGCGGTTGCCCATGCCGAGCTGAGTGCGTAGTTCACCCGCATGAACAGCGGGCTGTCCCAATGCTCGCGTTCGGTCATCTCCCGCGCGTAGGCCACCGTGAAGGGCCGTCGCGCAACGATCGAGCCGACGGTGACCAGCGCGATGACAGCGTTGCAGATCTCGGCCGCCCACAGCCCCAGCCAATGCCGGGTGTCCGGGAAGGCGACCACGACGATGAGCATCAGCCCGAAGACGACGATCCCGCTGACCTCGAGCAGCTTAGGGCGCCGACCAATCGCCGCGCCGCTCGCCGTGATCGCGATCGCCAGTGCGCAGGCCAGGCCGGAGGCGAGCGCGACGCGCCCCGGGCCCTCGACGAGGACGAGCAGAAGCCACGGCGCGAAGCCAACAATGGGCAGGCTGAGCAGGCGGCGCAATGGCGTGTCGTCCCCGGACCGTACCGTCGCGTTCCTGGTCATCGTGCCACCTGGGCGCAGGCGCCGAGCGTGCGGAGAAATCGTTCCTCGTCATCCTCGGCGCCAGCGTCCTGGATTCCGTGGCGGTAGACGGACAGAGCGCCCTCGGCGCTCACGGCAAGCGTGGTCGTGGAGCCATGTCTCCCGTCACCGGCGCGGCAGGCGTCGCCGTCGAGGACCAGCAGGTCGCCGCCAAAGGCGCGATCGGCGCTCGCGGCGTCGGCGGCCGGCGGCGCGCCGGTGGCGTTGGCCGAGCTGCTGTATGCGAACTTCCGGTTGCGCAACAGCGGCTCCAGCTGCGGCAGCCACGCACCCGCGAGCGCAGCGACACCCTTGACGATCGCCGGAGCCAACCACTCAGGTGTCGGTGGGCGGACGGGAATCAAGAGACTGAAGTGCGCGTCGAACATCAGCCACTCGACAAGTCGCTCACCATCCTGGTCCACGCCGAGATAGGGGCGGATCACCTCGAAAGCGACCGGGGTGACACCGACCGGCTGGTCACGATCGCGGCCCTTGGCCACGTTGATACCGGTCGCCTCGTCCGCGAACAGCACGTACGCCAGCGGCGATGGGGTTGGGATCACAATCGGAGCTCCGAGCGCGAGCCGCGCTTCCGCTGCCGCAAATCCAGCGGCGTCCATGGCGACAACAGTCATCAGTCCTCCAGGTGGTGAGGCGGGCAAGGCAGGGGGTCGTGAGCGCAACTACTTCGACTCGCGCCGTAGAGCGGCAGTGCGACCTCGTTCACGAGCGCGTCGATCGCAGCTTCGTCAAGCGGCTGCATCGTCATCAGCAGGTCGAACCGCGCCAGGTTCAGCGGCGCCCGGAGAGTGGCCGGCGCGAGCCGGGCGGTCGGGATCTCCCCGCGCTCTGCCGCCCGGTCGGCGATGTTCTGGGCCAATGCCTCCGCGGCACCGAACGCAACCCGGGATGCCTCGACGATCTCGGGATTGCCCGGCAACTCGGCGGCAAGCGCAGGAACGGCGGCACCGAGAGAGATGAACCGCTCACTCACCTGGCGCAGCAGCGCCCGCAGATCACCGCTCAGCGTGCCCGTGTCCGGGTCGACCTGCGGTGCCATCGGCACTCGGCGCAGCACCATCGCGAGAACGAGGTCGGAACGCGACGGCCAGCGCCGATAGAGGACGCTCTTGCTCGTCGATGCCTCCGCAGCGACGGCGTCCATCGTCAACCCGGCATACCCGGCCCGCTCCAACACCATCCACGCGGCATCCAGCAGGGCGTCTTCCAGCGCTCGCCCGCGTCGACGGGTCGCTGGCTTCGTCGGTGAATCAACCATAGGAGACTATTGGTATCTTATTGGTCGGCGTGGTGCAAGTCCCTCCGACAGGCATGCGGCGGCCAGGAGGTGTGCTTGGTGACTGTGTGGGTGCCCCGCTGACCCTCAGCCGAGCGGCAACGTCGCCTGCGGCGGGGCGTGCGAGGGGTCGACGCCGTCGAAGAGGCTGCTGACCGACTCGCCGGCATGGATCCTGGCGATCGCCTCGGCGAACAGCGCGGACACCGAGCGCACCTGCAGCGCGGGCCAGTCCGGCGGACGCGGCACCGTGTCGGTGGTGACGACGTGCCCCACGAGCGGATGCGCGGACAGCCGCTCGACCGCCCGCCCGACGAACAGGCCGTGCGTGCACGCGATGTCGGCCGAGGTGCAGCCGCGCTCCCCCAGCCGATCAAGCAACTCCACGACCGACCCACCCGTCGAGATCTCGTCGTCGAGCACGATCGCGCGCTTGCCGTCGACGTCGCCGACGATGGTGTCGATGACGACCTTCTCGTCGGAGATGCGCTTCTTGGAGCCGGCCGCTACCGGGAGCCCCAGCAATCGGGCGAACTGCGTTGCGGTCTTGGCGTTTCCGAAGTCGGGCGACACCACGACCGAATCGGCGAGGTCGCCGCTGGCGCGGAAATGGTCGGCCAGCACGCCGATCGCCGTCAGGTGATCGACCGGCATCGAGAAGAACCCGTGCACCTGCGGCGCGTGCAGCGCCATCGTGATGACCCGGTCGGCGCCGGCGGTCGCGAGCAGGTCGGCGACCAGCTTGCCGCCGATAGAGATGCGCGACGCGTCCTTCTTGTCCGATCGCGCATAGGCGAAATACGGGATGACGGCGGTGATGCGCTCGGCCGACGCGCCACGCGCGGCGTCGATCATCAGCAGCAGCTCCATCAGGTGATCCTGCGTCGGCGGGACCAGCGGCTGCACCAGGAACACGTCACGCTGCCGGCAGTTGGCAAGCAGTTGCGCCTGCAGGCAGTCGTTGCTGAAGCGCTTGAGGTCGACATACGACCGCGGCACGCCGAGGTGATCGCAGATGCTGTCGGCGAAGGTCGGGTGGGCTGATCCGGAGAAGACGACGATCTCGCGCACGGGCGGCGGACCCTTCAGGCGGCGGACTTCGGTGTATGACGACTCTACTGTCTCGGGTTTCAGGCCCGCCCCGAGAACTGCTGCAACCGCTCGGTGGAGCCCGAGATGACCAGCTGGTCACCCCGCTCGATCCGCGTCTCGGGCCGTGCGTCCTCGAAGGTGCCGCCGCCCTGGTGCTTGACGGCCACGACCGTCACGCCATACCGGCCACGGAGGCTGAGCTCGGCCAGCGTCTTGCCACAGAGCCGGTCCGGTGCACCCATCCGGCCGATGCCGAACCCGCTCTCCAATTCGTAATAATCCGTGAGCGATCCGACCAGCAGCCGACCGATGCGCGCACCCATGTCACGCTCCGGAAGCACCACGTGATGGGCGCCGATGCGTTCCAGGATGCGGGCGTGCTGCTTGGTCATCGCCTTCGCCCACACGCTCGGGACCTCGAGGTCGGCCAGGTTGGCCGTGGTCAGGATGCTGGCTTCCAGATGAGAACCGATCGCGACCACCGCGCGCTCGAAATCGCCGGCACCGATCTGCCGCAACGCGTCGACGTCCGTGCTGTCGGCCTGCACGACGTGGGTGAGCACGTCCGACCACTTCTGCACCAGCTCGCCCGACTGGTCGACCGCGAGGACCTCCCAGCCCTGCTCGGTGAGCGTCCTGGCGACGGAGGTGCCGAAGCGGCCGAGACCGATGATCAGGACGCTGTGCGCGTCCAGGGTTCCGCGTCGTTTAACCGACAATGGGCCACTCCTCCGGTAGGCGATAGCGCCGCTTGCTGCGCCGCATGGCGAGCGCGGTGCCGACCGTCATCGTGCCGACTCGGCCGATGAACATCAATGCGACGAGCACCAGTTGGGCAGCGACGGGCAGTTGCGCGGTCAGGTTCGCGCTCAGTCCGGTGGTCGAGAACGCCGAGATCGTCTCGAAGAGCACCAGCTGCATCGGCTGCTCGCTGATGGTGATGACGGCGATCATGCCGGCCATCACGCAGCCGACCCCGAGCAGTGCCACGGTCAGCGCCTGCCGCTGCACTGCCGCCGGTATGGCGCGCGGCCCGACCCGGGCCTGCGGCTCGCCACGGATCTCGGAGATGATCACCGCACCCAGCAGGAAGAAGGTCGACACCTTGATGCCGCCCGAGGTGCCGGCGCTGCCGCCGCCGATGAACATCAGCACGTAGTTGACCGCCATCGTCTCCGGCCGCACGTGCTCGTAGTCGACGGTGTTGAAGCCCGCAGTGCGCGGGAAGACCGCTCCCCCGATGGAGTTCCAGATCTTGTCGGTCACGCTCATGTGCGCGATCGTCGCCGGGTTGCGCCATTCGAACGCCAGGAAGGTCACCAGCCCTGCGGCGAAGAGGATCACCGAGCCGTAGAGCGTCAACCGGGTGTGCATCGACCACTGACGCGGCCGACGCCGGCGCATCAGCTCGAACCACACCGGGTAGCCCAGGCCGCCGATGAACACGCCGCAGCACAGCATGGCGAGCACCCACGGGTCGCCGGCGAACTTCACCGCACCCTGCGAATAGAGCGTGAAACCGGCGTTGTTGACCGCGGAGACGGCGTTGAAGACGCCCTCCCAGGCGGCGCGGCCGGCCCCTTCGCCATACGCGAAGTGCAGCCGGAGCCCGAGCAGGACGGCGAGCAGCACCTCCAGCAGCAGGTAGAACCGCACGATCACCCGGACCATCGAGCGGGCGTGCGCAGGCGTGTCGGTGTGTGCGTCGGCCTGGGCCGCCAACGTGCCCTGCAGACCCATTCGGCCGTGCACCAGCTGCAGCAGACGCGCCGAGAGCGTCACGATGCCAAGGCCCCCCGCTTGCACGAGCAACAGGATCACGGCGTGCCCGAACGGCGTCCAGTAGGTCGCCACGTCCACCGGCGACATCCCGGTGATGCACGTGGCGCTGGCCGCGGTGAACAGCGCCGTGCTGAACTCCGCGCTGCCGTGTTTGGTGCTGGCGGCCGGCAGCGCCAGCAAAGCGGTGCCGATCGTGACGGTGATCGCATAGAACGTGACGACGATGCGCGCCGGACCGAAGCGCATTCCCTTCATGCGCAACACTTAACCGTATGACGCCCGGACTGCTCGCCAAGCTGATCAGTGGCGAGGGCGCGGCGTTGCTGGCGTCCCTGCCGCCGTATGACGAGGCGGAGTCCTTCGTGCTCGGTGAGCGGCTGCGGCGAGAGGGTTTCGACCCCGAGCTGGTCGCGGCCGCTCTCACTCAGTCGCGGCTGCGCGCCCGGGGCGAGCGCAAGTTCGGCCGCGCCGCGCGCGACCTGCTCTTCACCCCCGACGGACTGGAGCAGGCGACCCGGCGCCAGGTCGCCCGGCTGCACGCCCGCCGGCTCGCCGGTTCGGGCGCACGGGTGGTCCACGACCTCGGCTGCGGCATCGGCGCGGACGCGCGTGCCTTCGCAGACTCCGGTCTGCGGGTCGCGGCCGTGGACGCCGACGAGGTGACGGCGTGCATCGCCGACTACAACCTGCGGCCGTGGCCGCATGCCCGGGCGGAGCACGAGCTCGCCGAACGGGTGCGACTGCCGGGTCGCAGGGAAGCACCCGACGCGGCGGTCTGGCTCGACCCGGCGCGCCGTACGCCCGGGGTCGCCGACATCACCGGACGCACCCGGCGCACCTTCCGGCTCGACGAACTCGTGCCCGCCTGGGACTTCGTGTGTGCCGCCGGCGCGCAGGTGGCCGCCGCCGGTGTGAAGCTGTCCCCCTCGCTGGCACACGGCCAGGTCCCGCCGGGCACCCAGGCGCAGTGGACGTCATACGACGGCGAGGTGGTGGAGTGCGTGCTGTGGTGGAACGCCGCGGCATGGGACGTCGGGCGGTCCGCGCTGGTGGTGAGCGACCAGTTCGCCTATGAGGTGCTGGAGCGCGACGCGGAGGATGCCGGGTCGCAGACCGCGCGCCTCGACCGGCTGCACGGCTATCTCTACGAGGCCGACCGTGCGGTGATCCGGGCCGGTCTCAGCGGGGCCTTGGTGCGCCGGGTGGACGGGGTCGAACTCGACACGGGCGTCGGTATCGTCAGCTCGCCGCGCGACGTCGTCGTCCCGTGGGCCAAGAAGTATGTCGTGACAGACGCAATGCCCTTCAATCTCAAGGCACTTCGCTCCTGGACCCGCGACCACCGCATCGGCCGGCTGACCATCAAGAAGAAGGGTGCGTCGGTCGATCCGGACGGCCTGCGGCGCCAGCTGCGGCTCAAGGGCAGCGCCGAAGCGACGATCCTGGTCACCCGCATCGGCGGGGCGCAAGCGGTGCTGATGCTTGTGCCCGCACCGTGAGTTGCGGTCCGCCGTGAGCTACGGTCGGTCCGTGCTCTCTCGTGGGTCGGTACGCCTCGCCGCGGTGTATGTCGTGGCTGCAGTGGCGACCGCCGGCTGCTCGTCGGGCAGCTCTCACGGCGGGTCAGCGGCTGCGGCCGGTACGGCTTCGACGACGGCCGCGGGCTCGGCCGCCAGCTCGGCCGTTCCCCGCGTGGCCGCCTCGCCGGCCCGATCCTCAGCGGGTGTCACCGCGATGCCCGCCACATCGACCGCAACCTCTCCCACCTCCCGGTGCGTGCAGCGCACCTACGACCGGCTGACCCCGGCACAACGCGCCGGGCAGTTGCTGATGATCGGGCTGGACGGCGCCAGCTCGATGAATGCCGATGACACGCTCATCGCGACGCAGCACGTCGGCAACGTCATCTACCTCGGCGGGTGGGCGGAGGGCGCTGCGAGCATCCGCACCACGTCGGATCACCTGCAATCCCAAGCAAGTTCGACGGCAACCGGCGGAGTCGGCCTGCTGCTCGCGGCCGATCAGGAGGGCGGCGCCGTGCAGCAACTGCGCGGCCCGGGCTTCAGCACGCTCGTCACGGCTCTGCAGCAGGGCAGCATGAGCGCGGCGGCGCGCACGGCATACGCGAAGACGATCGGCACGCAACTGAAGTCGGCCGGCGTCAACCTCGACCTCGCACCCGTGGCCGATACGGTCCCGGCCGCGACGGCGGCCAGCAATGCGCCGATCGGGAGCTTCGACCGCGAATACGGGCACGATCCGGCCACGGTCGCGCAGTCGGTGCGGGACGTGGTGCAGGGCCTGGTCTCCGCGGGCGTCGGCGCGACGGTGAAGCACTTCCCCGGGCTCGGGCGGGTCACCGGCAACACCGACGTGACGACTATCGGCACCACCGACACCGACACGACCGAGAACGATCCCTACCTCACGCCGTTCGCCGCCGGGATGAAGGCCGGTGCGGGCGCGGTGATGGTGTCGTCGGCAATCTACGCGAAGCTGGACCCGGCCAACCGGGCTCCGTTCTCGGCGAAGATCGTCACCGGGCTGCTGCGGGGCAAGCTCGGCTGGCACGGGGTGGTCATCACCGACGACATGAATGCCGTTGCGGTTGCGGCCGTTCCGGTCGGTCAGCGGGCTGTGCGCTTCATCGACGCGGGTGGCGACATCGTGCTGACCGCTCGCGCGAGCGACGCGGGCACGATGATCGGCGCCCTGCTCGCCCATGCCGCGAGCGACCCGGCGTTCGCGGCGAAGCTGAGCGCCTCGACGCACCGGGTGCTGGCGCTCAAACAGCGCCTCGGCCTGGTGAGGTGCTAGAACCCGCAGCCAATTCCCACCCCGCGTTGGGATACTCGCCAGCGGCGCGGACGGCTTCACGGAAAGGACCGCCGATGGATCAAGTGACCTGTGCATGGTGTGGGAGCGTCAACCAGGAGGGGTCTGCGTCCTGCTGGGCCTGCGGTGCCTCCCTGAGCGATGCGGTGCGCGTGACCGAGGCCGGCTGGGCCGAGGCACCCCGGCTGCACGACCTGACCGAGTTCCATTTCGCCTCCTCGGTCTGCCAGATCGACGGCGAGATCGTCCCAGTGGCGGAGATCGCCCTCGCCCATGGCGATGCGGTCTACTTCGAGCACCACGTCATGCTGTGGAAGGACCCAGGGCTCGCCATACAGGCCACGAAGCTGGGCGGCGGGATGTCCCGAAAGCTCGGCGGCATGCCGCACATCATCAACCAGGCCGACGGCCCGGGCCGGATCGCGCTGTCTCGCGACGCCACCGGCGAGGTGGTGGTGCTACCGCTGCACCCCTCGATGGAGATGGACGTGCGCGGACACGCCTTCCTCGCCGCGACGCACTCGGTGAGCTATTCGTTCGTGCAGATCAAGGGCATGGTCAACGTGCTGCACGGCGGCCAGGGGATGTACATGGACCGCTTTGTCACCCACGGCGAGCAGGGGCTGCTGCTGCTGCACGGATACGGCAACGTGTTCCAGAAGACGCTCGCTGCCGGGGAGAAGATCCTCGTCGAGCCCGGCGGATTCCTCTACAAGGACTCCTCGGTGCAGATGTCGACCGTGCAGCAGAATCTGCGAACCGGGATGATGCGGCACAGCATGTACCTCGCCGAGATGACCGGCCCCGGCCGGGTCGGCATCCAGTCGATGTACGTGCACCATGGCTGAGGGTGTGTGCCGCCGATGACGAACACCACCTATGAGTGTCCCTACTGCCGGATGCCCAGTGACGGTCAGCAACGCAGCTGTCCCTCGTGCGGTGCACCCATCGACGTGACGCTGCGCACGAGCGATTCCGGCTGGATCGAACTGCCGCCACTGCGGGACATGACCAAGCTCTATTGGAACCGCTCCACCTGCGAGGTCAGCGGCAAGTATGTGCCGATGACGGAGATGGAGCTGGGGCCGGAGGACGGGGTCTACTTCTCCCACCACGTGCTGCTGCACGCCGACTCCCGCGTGCAGCTGGACACCTTGCCGATGAAGGGCGGCTTCAAACGCATGATGGCGGGTCTGCCGCTGGTCATGATGACCGCGCACGGGCCGGGCTCGCTGGCCTTCAGCGAGGACGCACCCGGGGAGACCATCGCGGTGCCACTGCGGGCCGGACAGGCCATCAACGTGCATGAGCATCGCTTCCTGGTCGCCAGCTCCAACGTCAGTTACGACTGGTACCAGGCGCCGGTGTGGTATTCCACCCGTTCCGGAAACGACACGGAGTACTTCTACCCGATCGGCCAATTCGTCGACCGCTTCCAGGCCCAGGGCCAGCACGGGTTGTTGATGCTGCACGCTCCGGGCAACGTCCTGATCCGTGATCTCGCCCCCCGCGAGAGCATCCTGGTGCAGCCCTCGTCGTTGATCTACTACGACGGTTCGGTGCGTCTGAGCCTCGTCTCCGAACAGCCCGGTGGCGCCGCCGCGGGCTCGTTCAACCGGACCGGATACCAGTCGACGACGCTGTGGCTGTCCGCAAGCGGCCCCGGCCGCATCGCCATCGCCTCGGTCTTCGAACGCCCGGAGCCCCCGGAGCGCTGGGCCTCCGGCATCGAGCACCGGGACTGGTGAGTTCAGTCCGCCTTGACCTGGCTCACCGGCATCGACGAATCTGCAGGCAGGTCAAGGGAACTCGGGGCGAGGCCGCGCTGCACCAGCTGTGAGCCGAGCGCGGCGACCATGGCACCGTTGTCGGTGCACAGGCGCACCCGCGGGACGCGCAGGCTGACACCTGCCGCGTCACAGCGCTCCTGCGCCAGTGCGCGCAACCGGGCGTTCGCGGTGACGCCGCCGCCGATCTGGAGATCGCCCACGCCATACTCGCGGCAGGCGTCAATCGCCTTGCGGGTCAACACATCCGCGACGGCCTCGGTGAAGCTCGCTGCCACGTCGGCCACCGGGACGGGCTCGCCGGCACGTTCGCGCTCCTGCACCCAGCGCACGACGGCGGTCTTCAAGCCGGAGAAGGAGAAATCGAAGCGGTGCCGTTCCAGGTCCTTGCGCGAGGTCAGCCCACGCGGGAAGCGTATGGCGGTGGCGTCGCCCTCGGCGGCCGCCCGCTCGATGTGCGGCCCTCCGGGGTAGGGCAGGCCGAGCACGCGCGCAACCTTGTCGAACGCTTCGCCCGCCGCGTCGTCGATGGTGCTGCCCAGTTCGACCACGTCGGAGGCGATGTCGCGCACCAGCAGCAGATTGGTGTGGCCACCCGAAACCAGCAGTGCCACAGTGGGTTCCGGCAGCGGGCCGTGGTCCAGCACGTCGGCGCAGACGTGCGCCGCGAGATGGTTCACGCCATACAGCGGCTTGTCGAGCGCCCACGCGAGCGCCTTCGCGGAGGCGACGCCGACCATGAGCGCACCGGCGAGTCCGGGGCCGGAGGTGACGGCGACCGCGTCGACGTCGGCGAGGCGGTGGCCCGACTCTTCGCAGGCGCGCCGGATGGTCGGGATCAGCTCTTCCAGATGGGCGCGGCTGGCGACTTCGGGCACCACTCCCCCGAAGCGCGCGTGCTGCTCGACGCTGCTGGCGACGACGTCACCCAGCAGCGTGTTGCCGCGCACGAACGCGACGCCGGTCTCGTCGCACGAGCTCTCGATGCCGATGATGAGCGGTTCGGTCATGCGGTCACCTTGAGGTCGGCGCGCAGGATGTGCGCGTCCACGTTGTCGGGGCGGTAGTAGTTGCGCCGAGTCTGGATGTGCTCGAAACCCGCTCGCAGGTAAAGGTTTCGGGCTCGGTCGTTGTCGGCACGGACTTCGAGCAGCAATGCCTCGGCGCCGGCTTCGCGTGCCTGGCGGAGGAGGTGGGCCAGCAGCGCGCGGCCGACGCCGGCGCCTTGAGCGGCCGGGTCGACGCCGATCGTCATCACGTCCGCGGTCGCGCCGGCACAGTCGATGCCGCCGTAGCCGACGATCCGCTCGCCCTGGGTCGCGACCGTGTAGCGGCGTCGGGGCCGGCCGGCCAGCTCGGCCCACCACGACCGAGCCGACCACGCGTCCTGTCCGAAGAGTTGTTCGTCGAGGGCACCGATGTCGGCCAGGTCGGGCCACTCCAGCTCGCGCAGTGGAGTGGTCATCGCGGCAGCACCGACTTGGGTCCGGCCGAGGGGGTCGCGTCCGGCTGGCGCAGGTAGAGCGGTTGCACGGGCAGCAGCTCGCCGCCCGTGCGCAATTGCTCCACTGCGTATGCCGCGAGCGCTCCCGCGGGCACGTCGAGCGGCTGCAGTGCGCTGGCGAAGCAGTCGGGGTAGAGGAGCGGGCCACGTCCGGCGGCTGGGAGTGCGCGGATCTCGTCGGAGAGGTCGGCCGGCCGCGACACCTGCGGCATACCCGAAACACGTTGCGGGAAGCCATCATTCGTCCGGTAGTGCGCCCAGTAGACCTCTTTGCGGCGCGCGTCGGTCGCCACCACGAACTTCGCCGGGGAGCCCGGCCGTAAGGCGACGGCGTGCGCGAGCGCGTCGAGAGTGCACACGCCATACACGGGTATGTCGAGGGCCAGGCCGAGCGTGACCGCGGTGGCGAGGCCGACGCGCAGGCCGGTGAAGGGCCCGGGTCCGACGCCGACCGTGACTGCCGTAAGGTCCGCGGGCCGGTGCCTGGCGCCCGCGACGACGGAGGCGATCATCGGGGTCAGCGTCTCGGCGTGCCGGCGCGCGTCGACGAGCGACTCCTCGGCGACGACCTGGTCGCCGTCGTGGAGCGCAACGGTGACGGCCGAGGTGGCGGTGTCGAGAGCGAGCAGGAGCACCGGACAAGGGTACGGCGCCGCCTGGCGCCGATCGCTCTCACCTCTGACTCCACGCGCACAACAATGCATAGAGTTCGAGCGTGAGTTCACCGCAGACGCTCAGCGAAGCAGATCGCCGTCTCGTCGCCGGATGGGCGGCCGACTGCGCCGAGCGGGTGCTCGGGTTGTTCGAGGCTGAAGCGCCGCCGGTTCGTCGGTGGCGTGCCCGTCGGCGCGGTGCAGACTCCCGCCGCCGCTGCTGCCGCCCGGTCTGCCGGGCAGGCCGTCGCCGTGTGCCATATGGGTGCACACGCACTCGGGGCTGCGGCGTATGCCGTGAGGGCAGCCAGCATCGCGGAACCCAACCGGCCACAAGCCGGTGACGACGAAATCCGCTGGCAGCTAGCGCAATTGACGGCGGAGGTCCGGGCTGCGCTGCGCACCCTTCCACCTGTCGGGCAGAACCGATCAGGTCCCCTCGGGCCGGGGCTCCTCGCATCGGGACAACTCGGCACGATCGTCCGTGACCTTCAAGCCGGTCTCAGTTCCCAAGCGAGCACTGATCCCGCGGCGGGGCGGACGAGCCGCGGCTCACGAGTCAGTCGCCGGGCCAGGTGACGTATTTGCGGCCGGAGGGGCTGGTCCAGGTGCAGACCCCGGTGCGGGTCATGGTGACTTTCCAGCCGGTTTCGTGTTTGGCGCGATGATGGTGTCGGCACAGGCATTGCAGGTTCCAGGCGGCAGTGGGGCCGTCGGGGAAGGGGGTGACGTGGTCGACGTCGCAGCGGACCGCGGGCCTGGTGCAGCCGGGGAAGCGGCAGTGCACGTCCCGCCGGGTGACAAACCGGCGTACCCGTGCACTGGGCCGGTAGGTCCGATCCGAGGACTCCAGAGTGGCGCCGGTGTCGGCGTCGACCAGGGCACGGGTCAGGGTGGTGCCGAGGGTCTGACATAGGTGGGTGAGCACTGCGGCGGGGATGACGCCAATGCCTTCGATGACAGTGTCGCTGATCCGCCATCGGGTCCCTGGTACCCTGGCTTGCTCGGCTGCGCTCGTGGCGTGGCGTGATGTTGTGCGGTGGGTGCTGTCCAGTTGCTGCACGTCGCCGGGGCTTCGCCAGCTCCAGTCCCCCCGGGCCGGGCCGCTCGCGCCAGCCGTCAGACCTGCTGGGGTTGTTTCCAGCGCGCCTACCGCGGTCAGCAGGTCGAGGCTGACTCTCGAAGTGTCCCGGAGCAACCTGGCGAACACGGGCTCGGTAGCCCTGGACACCACTACGGGCTTCGTCACTGGCCGTTCGGGTATGACCTCGGGGGTGAATCCGGCCCCGCCGGCCCCGGCCGCGCTGGTCCTGGCGGGGATGACGGGGATCTGCAGCACACAGGTCGTGTCCACGGTGACGTTGCCAAGGAGCAGGTCGGTGAATGCGTCGACCCGGCACTCGTCCAGGCCCTTGGCCGTGGTGGTGTCCTGGTGCAGGTGACTGGCGAGTTCGTTGACTCCGGCCAGCACTTGCATGGCGTCGATGGTGGGTAGGACCGCGCGCAGCACGCTCAACCCTGGCTCGTCGTGCGGGTACACCTGCACCCCCAGCGCGTGCGCCCGCCGCACCGCGGCCGACTCCTCCGCCTCGGCGGGCGCCACCTGAGCGAGCAACCTGCGTGCCCGCCGGACGAGTTTCGTGGACGTCACCGCCACCGGGACTCCCGGTTCCTCACCGGTCGCGGCGTCTTGGTCGTCACCGTCACTGGCGTCCTGGCCGGGTTCCTCACCCGCCGAGGCTCCGTCTTCGGCGTCCTGGCCAGGGTTCTCGTCGTCGTGGCTGGCTTGGCTGGCTTGGTCGATCACGGTCAGGAGTCCGGCTTCGACCTGCCGGATCGCGTTCGGGGTGGCGCTACAGAGGACGTCGGTGACCGCGGAGACTTTGCGGGCATCCAGTACCCCGGCGGTCGCGAGGTCGAATAACCCTGGGGTGCACCTGATGACTTGAATTGCTTCGGTGAGCCGGTTGGTGGCTTGCCGGTCCGACCACCCCAACCGGGTGGCGACCTCCGCGGGCAACCACTCGTCCTGGTGGGCGCCGATCGGGTGCCGCACCTCCCGCACCCCCTCACCAGAGATCATGACTTCTTCGATGGAAGCGACCTGCGCCAACCGCACTGACTGCACCGACCACGCCGTGTTCTGCACCTGCTGGCAGGCGACCGCCTGATCGATCAACACTCCGCGAGGAACATCCCGGGTCCCCTCCCGCACCTTGCCAGCAGCTGCCACCAGCAACGCGTGCGCCGTCGCCAGCAGCGCATCCACGGGTGCACCGGTGATGACCTCACCGGGGACCAGTAGCTGCTGCTTCGACATGCTCCCATCATACATTCGTACGACTCCCAGGTCAATCCCAGAATCACCGAATTACCATATCCCCCAATCAAATTCGCGCCAACCAATCCCGGCACAGAAGCACTTCAAGCCTATCGGCGACCACCGACAACGACCACCCTGGCAACCCGCTGAGCTGGTCAGCGATGCGATCGCCACAACCCCTCCTCGGCTCCGTCCGCACCAGCCACGGTGACACCATCGGTCTGTCCGGAATGCGCCGTGAGTTCCACGCTGCAACCGGCACCGACACCCGCCTACTCGCCGGCGACGACAGCGCACCGCCCGCGGTCGCGGTCATCCTCGAAACCCTGCCCGCAACAGTCCCCACCAGGAGTGCTCCTCACCGCCGACCACGACTCGGACCTGGATCTGCTCCCCCGCCGCGACGATCCAGCGATCACCTGGATCACCAGCGCCACACCCACAGAGACGACCGCCGCGCGACCGTCTACTGGAAAAACGGACTCGACAACACCGCCCTCGCCAACTACCAACGCGCCGCAGCCGCCGGTCAGGACCCGGCCGACCCCGACGTCGCCGACCGGCTTGCCTTCGGCGACTGACGACCTGACGGACCGGCTGCGGAGGATCGCGCCGCCGACGACCCTGCCCACGACCGATTCGACGCCGGCCGACCAGGAACTTCGTCACGGGCCGGCAGACCTCGCAACAGGGTCTCCAGGAATACGTCGTACCGCACGTCACTGCCGCCCAGATCGACAGAGTTCTCGATTGCCGACAGGCAACTGAACAGGGAAGTCGCGAAAATATAGAAGCTCTGCTCGGCCATTTCCGGGCTCGCCCCCGCCGCGGTGAACGCCTTGATCACCTGCGTCCGCATCCGCCCGAACGACTCCTGGTTATGCCGATGCGGCTGCGAGGTCCGCGTCGCGTAGCCGGGGACCGCGAGAAACTCATCGTGCGCTGACCACGCCAGCCGACGCAACCAGTCCCGCCACTGCTCCGGCCGGGGATCATCGGCCGGTAACACTCGATCCACGATCACCTGACTGACCAGATCAAGCAACTCATCACGGTCAGCTACCCAGTGATACAGGGCGCCGTGACGAACCCCCAGCTTGGTTGCCAGCTCGCGCACCGTCAGCGTGTCCAGATTCGACTCCAACGCCGCCGCCACGATCCGCTCCCGGCTCAATACCGCCGGCCGGCCACGCCCACGACGGGGCGCCTGGGCAGCGTCATCGGCATTGCCGGACGAAGCGTCAGGTCGTGGGGGCATGCCTCGAATCCTACGAGCACCCCTCCCGGCCAGTTGCCCACCGGAACCAGATCAGCACCAAGGCACGCCACCTCACAGTCCGCGCCGCGCGCAGGATCTGCGGACACCGCTCGAGTACGGCCGTTGGCCTCCTTTTATGACCATTGGATAGAAATTGAGTTAGGGTGCCCTTATGAACACCCGCGCGCACAGCACCACTCGGCACCGCTTCAGCTACTGGATGACCGCGTTCGCGTTCCTCTCACTGCAAGCGTTCATGACCGCGCCCAGCCCGCTCTACGGTCTCTACGCCCGCCGCGACGACTTCACCTCGCTGACGATCACGCTGGTCTACGCCGCCTACGCAGTCGGCGTCATCGCGAGCCTGTTCTTCGCCGGCCACCTCTCCGACCAGCACGGCCGCCGCCCGTTCCTGCTGGCCGCACTCGGACTCGACGCGATCAGCGCCATCATCTTCATCGCCTGGCCCGCACTGCCCGGCCTCTTCCTCGCCCGCGTGCTGTGCGGCCTGTCGGTCGGCCTGACCGCGTCAACCGCCACCACCTATCTCACCGAGTTGCACGCCGCACACCGGCCGCCGCACCTGCGGCACCGGGCACAACTACTGGCCAGCAACATCACCCTCGGCGGCCTCGGCCTCGGTGCCCTCGTCGTCGGGCTGCTCGCCCAATACGCGCCACATCCACTGACCATCCCGTATGTCGTCATGCTCGCCGCGTTCGCCATCTCAGCAGTCGGGCTCATCTTCTCCGCCGAGACCCGACCCCGACTGGACCCCCGCCCTCCCTACCGGCCACAACGGGCCGCAGTGCCGCCACACGCCCGATCAGAGTTCATCGCCGCACTCGTCGGCATCGGACTCGCCTTCGCCGTGCTCGGCATGTTCATCGGACTGGCCGGCACCTTCCTACTCGTAGTACTCCACCACACCTCACTCGCACTCGCCGGCGCAGCGATCGGCCTCGTCTTCGCTGCCGGAATCGTGCTAACCACCGCGATCAACCGATGGACCCCCCGCGCCGTGCTCACGATCAGCGTCCTGCTGATGATCCTCGGGCTCACAATCCTGGTCACCTCCGCCTGGCTCCCCACACCCAGCCTGACATTGTTCCTCATCGGCGGCGCAGTCATCGGCGCCGGCGGAAGCGCCACGTTCAAAGGCAGCCTCACCGTCGTCATCGGCATCTCACCACCGGCCAAACTCGCCGAATCCCTCGCCGCGTTCTTCCTCTCCGGATACATCGGCATATCCATCCCCGTCATCGGCCTCGGCATCGCCCTCCAACACGTCACCACCCGCGACGCACTCCTCGGCTTCGCCATCATCATCGCCGCCGGAATCCTCGCCGCGACCCCGTTCCTCCTCACCTACCGGCCGAAGAACGCGTCACCTGCCACCGCAACCTGACGTGGACCGGGCGTTCGATGTATGTCAGCCGGACGACGATCAGCAAGCACCAAGCAGCCGCGCGGCCAGTTCCTCGAACCTGCCACCGGTGGGCACCAACGTGACGACCCGGGCATCCTCACCGTCATCCGGACCACCCGCAGCGAGGACGATCTCCAAGTGCTCGGTCGCGAGCGCCTCCGCCATACCCGCTCCCCACTCGACGACGGTCACCGAGACGGCGATGTCCGCGTCGAGGTCGAGGTCGTCGAGCTCGTCCGGGCCGCCCAGCCGGTAGGCGTCGACGTGCACCAGGGACGGTCCACCGGCCAGCGACGGGTGGATGCGCGAGATGACGAATGTCGGGGACGTGATCGGCCCGCGCACCCCGAGACCCTCGGCGATGCCCTGTGTAAGCGTCGTCTTGCCCGCACCGAGGCCACCGGTCAGCACGATCACGTCGCCGGCACGCAGCAGCGCGCCGAGTTTCCGCCCCCACTCCTGGGTCGCGTCGACCGAGCCGAGCACCAGTCGCCGATCCGTCATGAGGTGGCCGAATCCGACTGGGAAACCTCGGTGTCCACCGAAGCCCGAGTGGCACGTCGCAGAAACTCCAGCAGCTCCCGGGTGACGAGCTCAGGGTCCTCCAGCGGCAGCACGTGGCCGGCGTTCTCCACGACGACCAACTCGGCCCCGGGCAACTCCTGCGCCAGCCGCTCGCCATGCTCGATCGGCGTGATGCGGTCGCGCGTCCCGTGCAGGATCAGCGTCTCGATGCCCGCGAGCATGGGCAGCGCCGCGCGCCCGTCATACGCCATGAGAGTCGGCATGAAGGCACCGATCACGTGCATGCGAGTCGCGAAGATCATGTCCGCGACCTCCCGAACGACGCCTGCGGGCACCGGCCCGCCGAATGAATACCGATGCACCAGAACGGATTCGACATTACGTCCGAGTGACCGGGCGCTGTTGAACAGCTCCTGCCGCCGACCCACCCGGCTCACTGCCGCCGGACCGAGCCGGTGCACGACACCACCGAGCTGGCGGCCCAGCCCGTAGTTGACCTCCGTGAGGCCCCCGGCGCTGGTGCTGATCAACGCGACGCCGACCACCCGGTCGCGGACCAGCTCGGGGCGCTCCTGCGCGAGCGCCATGATCGCCATACCGCCCATCGAATGACCGATCAGCACGATCGGCCCCTCCGGCGTCGTACGGTCGATGACCGTGGCCAGGTCACGACCGAGCTGCGCGATCGTGTATGACGAGTCGTCGCCCTCGCCGGACCGCCCGTGCCCCCGCAGATCCCAGGCGACCACGCGATAGCCGGCGTCATGGATGGCGCCCCGCTGCCGCGACCAGAGCGCCTGGTTGTGCGCATAACCGTGCGTCAGCACCACCGTCGCCACTGGATCGTCCTGGTCATCGATCTCGACGTAGAGCGGCACCCCGTCGTCAGCCACCACGACCGCACCCGACGGGTCGAGCTCCTCCTCGGCGACGTCGGTCTCCTTGTCCTTGCGGGCGCGCAGCACCCGGTCGGCAGCCACACCGGCGGCCGTCGCGACGCCGGCGGCGGCCAGGCCGATGCCGAGCCCGATCAGCCCGCGCGAGCGCGCGCTCACCGGGCCGGTTCGCCGAGATAGACCCGCGGCAGCCGCGAACTCATCCGCGTCACGATCTCGTAGCTGATCGTGCCGGTCGCCTCGGCCCAGTCCTGCGCGGTCGGCTCACCGTGTGCACCGCTGCCGAAAAGCACCACCTCGTCGCCGGCCTGCACCGTCAGATCGCCCACGTCGACGACGAACTGGTCCATGCACACGCGTCCCGCGACCGTATGACGCTGCCCTCCGACCAGCACCGGCCCCACCGACGAGCCCGAACGCGGCACGCCGTCGGCATACCCGCACGGCACGTCGATCAGCGTCGTCTCCCGCGGCGTCACGTAGGTGTGCCCGTAACTGACCCCTTGACCCTTCGGAACCCGTTTGACGACAGTGATGTTCGCCGACACCTGCATGGCCGGCACGAGGTCAAAGCGGGACGGGCCGCCGATGTCGGGCACCGGCGACAGGCCGTAGACGGCGAGCCCCGGCCGCACCATGTCGTATGCCGCCCGCGGCGTCGTCAAGGTGGCCGCGGAGTTCGACATATGCCGCACTTCGAGCGCGAACCCGGCACGTTCGCAGTCGTGCACCGCGTCGGCAAACTTCACCTGCTGCGCCTGCACAGTCGGATGGTGCGGCGCGTCAGCGAACGCGAAATGTGTGAAAACCCCTGTGACAGTGAGCGTTCCGTCCGCAACGTGTCGCGCGGCTGCCTCGACCAGAGCGGGCCAGTCCGCGCCATACGCGCCGTTGCGGCCCAGGCCGGTGTCGACCTTGAGCTGCACGCGCGCGGTCTCGCCGACCTCGCGGGCCGCTGCCGCCACCGCGTCCAGCTCCCAGATGGCCGGCACGCCGATGTCGATGCGCTGCCGGACCGCGGCGGCGAAGTCGACGCCCGGAGCGTGCAGCCAGCTGAGCACCGGAGCGGTGATCCCGGCCGAGCGCAACGCAAAGGCCTCCTGCAACTGCGCGACACCGAGCCAGTGGGCACCCCCGCGCAGCGCCGCACGCGCGCTCGGCACCAGGCCGTGGCCATAGGCATCGCCTTTCACGACCGCCATCACCGCGGCGTCTCCGGCATACCGCTGGAGCACTTCGACGTTGTGCGAGATGGCGTCGAGATCGACGGTCACCCGGCAGGGCGCGTCACCGGGCAAGGTCGGAACGTGGTCAGTCACAGGGCAAGTGTGGCATCCGGCACGGCCGAAGTTCAGGCGGGCAGCCGCAGCAGGTGCGCGACGGTGCGGCCGAGTTCGTGGGCGACGTCGAGGGCGCGCACCGGACCGCCCGGATTGGCGCGGTCGGCGGCGACCCCGTGGACCAGCGCCCCGAGGGCACCCGCGGTGGCCGGGTCGAGCCCGGACGCCAGCAACGCGCCACACACTCCCCCGAGCACGTCACCGGCTCCGGCCGTGGCCAGCCAGGACGGGCCGTCCGCCTGGGTCAGGATCGGCCGGCCCACGCTCGCGGGCGACACGACTGCGGTGACCGCTCCCTTGACCAGCACCGTGCAGCCGAGCCGGTCGGCCACCTGCCCGGCGACCACGGTCGGTGCGTGTCGCACGTCCGCATCGGTGAGCGTCCCGCCCTCCCCCTGTATGTCGAGACGCGTTGCCAGCCGGAGCAACTCACCGAGGTGCGGCGTCAGCAAGGTCGGCGCCGAACGCGGCTCGTTCAGCAGGTCGAGGCCACCCGCGTCGAGCACCACCGGCAGGTCGCTCGCGAGCGCCTCGCGCGCCGTCGAGAGCTGCTTTGCTGTCGCTTCGTCCAGCTCGAGACCGGAGCCGATCAGCCAGGCCTGCACGCGTCCAGGCCCGAAGACCGTCTCCGGCACGGCATGCCGCAGCAGGCCGGTCGGCGCCTCAGGACCGATGTAACGCACCATGCCCACGCCGGCGGTCACTGCGGCGGTGACCGACAGCACGGCCGCGCCGGTGTAGTGCTCACCGCCGGTCACGACACCGAGCACGCCGCGCGAATACTTGTCGTCGCCCGGTGCCGGCACGGGCCACAGCCCGGTCACGTCGGCATGGGAGAAGCGTTGCACTGCAGCGACTTCCGGCTCCGGGACACCGATGTCGATCACGGTGAGCAGGCCGACCGCCTGCTCGGTCGCGGGCATCAGGTGGACCGGCTTCGCGAGGCTGAAGGTCACCGTCTCGTCGGCGTAGAGCGCGTCGCTGCGGACCTGCCCCTCCGGGTCGCAGCCCGACGGCAGGTCGACAGCGACGACCAACGCGTCTGTTCCGACCAGGTCCGGGATCGCCCGCAGGTGCTCCGGCAGGCCGGGACGGCCGCCGATGCCGAGAATGCCGTCGACCACGACGTCCGCCTCGGCGAGCGCCGATACGACAGCGGCAGGCGGCTCACCCGACCGCCATTCCTCGAGCAGCACGCCGGCGGACTCGGCGGCTCCAAGTGCCCCTTCGTGCGTCTGTGACCCGGCCAGCACCGCCAGCACGTTGGCACCGTCTGCGGCCAGGATGGCCCCGGCATACAGGGCGTCGCCGCCGTTGTCTCCGCCGCCGACCAGCACGACCACCCGGTCGCTGCCCTCCTCGGACTGCCGCGCCGCGATCACCTGCGCGAGGCCGGTCGCCGCGCGCTGCATCAGCTCGCCGTCGGGCAGCTGTGCCCGGACCACTTCTTCCGCGGCCCGGACAGCAGGCACGTCATACGCACGAATCATGGTGGTTCTCCTCAACTTTCGGCGACCACGACCGCCGATGCGATGCCGGCGTCGTGCGAGATCGACAAGTGCAGCGAGCGAATGCCGAGCTGCTCCACCCGATCCGCTACCGAGCCGGCCAGCTCCCAGGACGGCTTGCCAGCAGCGTCCTTGACCACGACCGCGTCGACCCAGTGCAGGCCGCCCGGTGCCCCCAGCGCCTTCGCGAGCGCTTCCTTCGCCGCGAACCGGCCGGCCAGTGAGTTGGGCGGCAGCGCGCGCTCGGCGGGCACGAAGAGCCGTTCGGCCAGGCGCGGCGTCGCGTCCAGCTTGGCGACGAAGCGAGCCACGTCGACGACGTCGATGCCGACCCCGACGATCACGTCATTCCACCGTGACGGATTTGGCCAGGTTGCGCGGCTGGTCGACGTCCAGGCCCTTGGCGTTGGACAGTTCGAGGGCGAAGACCTGCAACGGCACAGCGGCGAGCAGCGGCTGCAGCATCGGGGAGGTCCGCGGCACGCGGATGACCTCGTCGGCGAACGGCTCGACGGCCGTGTCACCGTCCTGGGCGATCACGAGGGTGCGGGCGCCGCGGGCCCGGATCTCCTGGATGTTGGAGACGACCTTGCCGTGCAGCCCGTGCGGGGTGTCCGGTCCGGGCACCACGATGAACACCGGCTGCCCGGGCTCGATCAGCGCGATCGGCCCGTGTTTGAGCTCGCCCGCGGCGAACCCTTCGGCGTGGATGTACGCCAGCTCCTTGAGCTTCAGCGCGCCCTCCAGCGCAATCGGGAAGCCGACGTGCCGGCCGAGGAAGAGCACCGAGCGGGTGTCGGCCATGAAGCGGGCGATCTCGCGCACCCGGTCCAGCCGGCCGAGCACGTCGGTAATGAGACCGGGGATCTCCTGCAGTTCGGCCTGCACGGCACGAGCGTCATCGGCATACGACTCCCCGCGCAGTTGCGCGAGGTAGAGGCCGAGCAGGTAACAGGCGGTGATCTGGGCGAGAAAGCCCTTGGTCGACGCGACCGCGATCTCCGGGCCGGCGTGCGTGTAGAGCACCGCGTCCGACTCGCGCGGGATCGTCGAGCCGTGGGTGTTGCAGATCGACACGGTCAGCGCACCGAGGTCCCGGGCGTGCTTCACCGCCATCAGCGTGTCCATGGTCTCGCCCGACTGGCTGATCGACACCACGAGCGTGCGGTCGTCGGCGATCGGGTCGCAGTAGCGGAACTCGTGCGCCAGCGCGACCTCCACCGGGATCCGCGTCCAGCGCTCGATGGCGTATTTCGCCACCATGCCGGCGTATGCCGCAGTGCCGCACGCCACGAAGGTGATCCGGTCGACGGCGCGCAGCTGCGCCTCGGAGATGCGCAGCTCGTCCAGCGTGAGCCGGCCGGCTCCGTCGCTGCGGCCGAGCAGCGTGTCCGCGACGGCCTGCGGCTGCTCGTGGATCTCCTTCTCCATGAACCACTGGTAGCCGCCCTTCTCGGCGGCGGCAGCGTCCCAGTCGACGTGGAAGGTCTTGCCACGGGCCGCCTCGCCGTCGAAGCCGATGACATCCACCCGCTCCGGGGTGATGGTGACGATCTGGTCCTGCTCCAGCTCCAGCGCCTCCCGGGTGTAGCCGATGAAGGCGGCCACGTCGGAGCCGAGGAAGTTCTCCCCCTCACCGAGACCCACCACGAGCGGGCTGTTGCGGCGCGCTCCGACCACGACGCCGGGCTGGTCGGCGTGCACCGCGAGGAGGGTGAAGGCACCTTCCAGCCGGGCGACGACGCGCAACATCGCTGCGGTGAGGTCACCGTCATACTCCTGCGCCAGCAGGTGCGCGACGACCTCGGTGTCGGTCTCGGAGCGGAACTGCACCCCGGCGGCGAGCAGCTCGGCCCGCAGCGGGTGGAAGTTCTCGATGATGCCGTTGTGGATGAGCGCCAGCCGCCCGCCCGGGCCGCCCAGGTGCGGATGCGCGTTCGCGTCGGTCGGTCCCCCGTGGGTCGCCCAGCGCGTGTGGCCGATCGCCGTGCGCGACGGGTCCAGCGGATGCTCGGCGATCTCCCCGGCGAGGTTGGCCAGCTTGCCGGCCCGCTTGCGCACCTCGATCGCATCGTCGGCGACCAGTGCCACCCCGGCGGAGTCGTATCCGCGGTACTCCAGACGGGCCAGACCCTCCATCACCACATCGAGCGCACGCCCGTCGACTCGCGAGCCGACATATCCGACGATTCCACACATAGGGCCCAATTGAACCCGATGAGTCACCCATGCATGGACAATGGCCCGGTGACACGCAGCCGCACGTCCGTCCCGACGCCATACATCGAGTTCGACCGGGCGGGCTGGTCCGGCCTGCGCGACTCCCACCCGATGAGCCTCACCGCCGACGACATCCGGCGGCTGCGCAGCACCGGCGACCGGCTCGACATACCGGAAGTCGAGGAGATCTACCTGCCACTGTCCCGGCTGCTCAACATCTACGTCGCGGCCACCGGGCGGCTGCACCGCGTCACCACGGACTTCCTCGGCGAGCGCCCGGCACGCACCCCGTTCGTCATCGGCATCGCCGGCTCGGTGGCCGTCGGGAAGTCGACGACCGCCCGGATCCTGCGCGAACTGCTCGCGCACTGGCCGGGAACCCCACGGGTCGAGCTGGTCACGACCGACGGTTTCCTCTTTCCCAACTCCGAGCTGGAGCGCCGGAACCTGCTCGCCCGCAAGGGCTTTCCCGAGTCATACGACCGGCGCAAGCTCATCCGATTCCTGTCCGAGGTCAAGTCAGGAGCCGAGGTCGTGAATGCGCCCGTCTACTCGCACCTGACCTACGACATCGTCCCGGGCGAGCAGATCGAGTTGCGCCAGCCGGACGTGCTCATCGTCGAAGGCCTCAACGTGCTGCAGCCGTCCGTGCCGAGCACCGACCATCGCGGCACGCTGGCCGTCTCGGATCTCTTCGACTTCTCCGTCTACGTCGACGCGCGTGAGGACCACATCAAGCAGTGGTATGTCGAGCGCTTCCTACGCTGGCGCGAGACGGCTTTCGCGGACCCGGACGCCTACTTCCACCGGTATGCCGCCCTCACCGACGAGCAGGCGGTGGAACGGGCCGGCCAGATCTGGGACACCATCAACGGCCCCAACCTGGTGGAGAACGTCGCACCCACGCGCGGCCGGGCAACGCTGGTGCTGCGCAAGGACGAAAGTCACCACGTGACGCGGGTGCGCCTGCGCAAGATCTGAGAGAGCTGGGCCCAACCTCGCGAACCGCTCAGCGGCGGTGCGTCGGCGGGCTGGGCGTCTCGTCCACCTCGTCGTCCTCCTCGTCGAAGAGGTGCTCCACGTCATCCACCGACATGGCGTCCGCGTCGTCGAGGTCGAGATCGCCCTCGTCATACCCGCGCTCGGCACGACGGGTCCGGATCCACAGCAGCAGCCAGACGCCGGCGAAGAGCGCGGCGACCACGAGGGCGAGCAGGATCCCGCCGAAGACCTGATAGAGCAGGTGCGAAACGCCGTTCGCCGGGACGGACCCCTTCTCCTGGTTGTCGAAGGTGGGCGCCTGGGAGTCGCCCCACCGTGCACCGAGCGCTCCGCCGACACCGATGAGCACCAGCGCGACAATCCAGTAGGTCGCGACGAACCAGCGCTTGTGCAGGAACATGGTGCCCAAACTAGCCCCTCACCCGGACGTGCCGAGGTGCCCGACGCGCCGGGCTCAGTACCAGCCGGTCGCCTGCGAATGCCCCCACGCACCGCACGGCGAACCGTAGGTCGCCTGGATGTAGCCCAGACCCCAGCGGATCTGCGTCGCGGGGTTGGTCTGCCAGTCGGCGCCGGCGCTGGCCATCTTGGATCCGGGCAGCGACTGCGGGATGCCGTAGGCGCCCGACGACGGGTTGGACGCGGAGACATTCCAGCCCGACTCGCGGTTCCAGAGGCTGACCAGGCAGCCCATCTGGTCCTGCCCCCAGCCGTAGGAGCTGAGCATCGCGGCCGCGATCGCCTGCGGGCTGCCGCTGTATGTCGGGCGCGATCCGCCGCGCGAGGTGCTCGGGGGCGTCGGGTCGCTCGACGGCTGCGAAGCCGCAGCCGGCGCGGTGGCCGTCTTGTCCGCTGCGGCCTTCAGCGCTGCCTTCGCGCTTTCCGCGGCCTGGGCCTGCAACTTGCTCGCGGCAGTGGCGCTCGCCGCCGCCGCGCCGCGGGCCTTGGCGTCGGCTGCAGCGCGTGCGGCCACGGCCTGCTGGGCCGCGGAGAGCTGCGCCTGGCCGTCACCGGCCACCGCCGAGTTGGCGGCCAGCAGGGCGGTCGAGCTGGTCTCGGCCGTGCCGAACGCGATGCTGGCACGGGGGCTACCCGCAACGCTCGCGTTGGCGCTCGCCGCCGTCGAGTATGCCGCTGCGGCGACCGAGATCGTCGAGATCGCGGCAGTCGCGGCGACCGCAGGGCGGCGCAATGCGTAGATTCCGGTGTCGCGCCGAGCGCGGTGACGTCCCACGGGACGAGACATGAAGCAGCAGCCTTTCGGGGGAAGACATGGCTGACGCGCCCCAGAGGTGATTCCGGCGTAGCCGCGCGACCCGGGAATTTCGGGGACCGTGTCGCACGGGCTACGCCGCACTCTTGCGGTCGTTGCCGACCGCTTTCTTCGAGCGCGTCCGCAGGTACGTTACTCGAAGATGACAGCTGAGCGTTACCGAACCGAGATATTGAGACGAAAGGATTTGCGGCGGTCCTCGCTCAGGACTCGGTTCCTTCCAGCAGATCGGTCACGAGGGCGGCGATCGGGCTCCGCTCGCTGCGGTGCAGCGTGACGTGCCCGAAGAGCGGGTGCCCCTTCAGCTTCTCGATGACCGCGGCGACGCCGTCGTGCCGGCCGACCCGCAGGTTGTCGCGCTGCGCAACGTCGTGGGTGAGCACAACGCGGGAATTCTGACCGATGCGCGACAGCACGGTGAGCAGCACGCCCCGCTCCAGCGACTGCGCCTCATCGACGATCACGAACGCGTCGTGCAGCGAGCGCCCCCGGATGTGGGTCAGTGGAAGCACCTCCAGCAGCCCGCGGTCCATGACCTCCTCGGTCACTTCCCGGGACACCACCGCGCCGAGGGTGTCGAACACCGCCTGTGCCCACGGGCCCATCTTCTCGTTCTCGGTGCCGGGCAGGTAGCCGAGTTCCTGGCCGCCGACGGCGTAGAGCGGCCGGAAGACGATCACCTTGCTGTGCTGGCGCCGCTCCATCACCGCCTCGAGACCGGCGCACAGAGCCAGCGCCGACTTGCCGGTGCCCGCGCGGCCGCCGAGGCTGACGATCCCGACGTCCGGGTCGAGCAACAGGTCGAGCGCGATCCGCTGCTCGGCGGACCGGCCGTGCAGCCCGAACGCATCGCGGTCGCCGCGGACCAGCCGCACCGACTTGTCCGCCATCACCCGGCCGAGAGCGCTGCTGCTGCCTGCGCCGAGGAGCACCACTCCGGTGTTGCACGGCAGGTCGGCGGCCTCCGCCAGCTCGACGCGCCCGTCGTCATACAGCGTGTCGAGCTGCTGCTGAGCGACGTCCATCTCAGCCGTGCCGGTCCAGCCGGACTCGACGGCGAGCTCCGCGCGGTATTCCTCGGCCTGCAGCCCGACCGCCGACGCCTTGACCCGCATGGGCAGGTCCTTGCTGACGATCGTGACGTCCCTGCCCTCGTTGGCCAGGTTGCGCGCGACCGCGAGGATGCGAGTGTCGTTGTCCCCCAAGCGGAATCCGCTGGGCAACGACTGCGGGTCGGTGTGGTTGAGCTCGACGCGGAGGGTACCCCCGTCACCGATCGGCACCGGCGCGTCGAGCCGGCCGTGTTCGACGCGGAGGTCGTCCAGCGCGCGCAGCGCGGTGCGCGCGAAGTAGCCCAGCTCCGGGTGGTGCCGCTTGGCCTCCAGTTCGGTGACCACCACGACCGGCAGCACGACCTCGTGCTCGGCGAACCGGCGCATCGCGCGCGGATCGGACAGCAGCACGGAGGTGTCGAGCACGTAGGTGCGGATGCCGCGCGGCGTCGCGCTGGTGGGCGTCGAAGGGGAGGGCTGGGAGCTGATGGCCATGTCGATCTCCTCCAGGCGCGCGGCAGGTCGTGCCGCGTGCCTACTCTCGGACCAGGTGCCGGGACCGGGCCCCGAAGAGCCGGTGCCGGCCCTTCGTCCGGAGCGGTGATCGCTCCATCGTCGGGCCTCCCGAACGCGAGCACGGGGATCGCGCTGCGTCAGTTCCGACACTACGGACGGCGATGCAGATCCGCAGAAGCCACGCCGGTCGAGTCACGCAAAGTTCACCTGATTGCATAGCCGGTATGTCGTCACCCGTCCTGCCGCCGCCCGTCCGCCCCGGCGATCGCGTCGCGGTGCTCTCCCCCAGCTGGGCCGCGCCGGCGCACTTCCCCGCCATACACGACCGGGCGATGGCCCGGCTGCGTGACGAGTTCGGTGTCGAACCTGTCGAGTTCCCGACGACGCGGCGGGACGCGACACCCGCCGAGCGCGCAGCCGACGTCACCGCCGCCTTCGCGGATCCGACGATCCGCGCGATCGTCTCGACCATCGGTGGCGAGGACCAGATCACCGTGCTGAAGCACCTCGACGCGGACGTCATCCAGGCGAACCCGAAGCGGTTCCTCGGCTACAGCGACAACACCAACCTGCTGAATTACCTGTGGTTCCACGGCATTGCGGGCGTGCATGGCGGTTCGACGCAAGTGCATCTCGGGCCGGTGCCGGACGGGGCGCATCTGGAGTCACTACGCGCGGCACTCTTCGGCGGCGACCTGCGACTGGCCGAGCCCGCCCGGTCCCGGGACGTCGGCTGGCGCTGGGACGACCCGCGCGCGCTCACCGACCCGGCACCGGACCAGCCGGCCGAGCCGTGGACCTGGAGTGGTCCGGCGCGACCCGTCACCGGCGTCACCTGGGGCGGCTGCCTCGCGATCGTGGAGTGGACGCTCGCCGCGAACCGCTGGTTGCGGCCCGCCCCGGCGTATGACGGCATGGTGCTGCTGCTCGAAGCCGACGAGGACCCGAAGACACCGACCGAGAACTACTGGATGCTGCGCAACCTCGGCGAGCGCGGCCTGCTCGCGGCCGCGTCAGCGCTGCTGTGGGCACGTCCGCCGGTGAGCGACCACGACCACCCGGTCTCGCCGGAGTCAGCGGCGGGGCTGCGGGCAGAGCAACGCGACGCGGTGCTGCGCGCGGCCCGCGAATACAACCCGGACCTCGTCGTCGCACTCGACGTCGACTTCGGCCACACCAGCCCCCAGCTCCTGCTGCCGTATGGCGGGAGCGTCACGGTCGACGGCGAATCCCGCGCCATCACAGCGCATTTCGGGTAGTGTAGTTTAGCTCGACTCCTCGCGGCACGGCTGGACGCTGACGCTCGCAGGCTCGCGAGGCGTTCAGCCGCCCCGGTCGTCGTCTCGCGTTCCGCCTACCTGCCGAGCCGGCGATCACGCTCGGCATACGCACGCAGGGCTCGCAGGAAGTCCACGCGCCGGAAGTCGGGCCAGTAGGCCTCGCAGAAGTAGAACTCGGAGTTTGCGCTCTGCCAGAGCAGGAAGCCCCCGAGCCGCTGCTCCCCAGACGTGCGGATCACCAGATCGGGGTCGGGCTGACCCTTGGTGTAGAGGTGCTGGGCGATGTGTTCGACGTCGAGCGTCTCGGCGAGTTCCTCGATCGACGTGCCGCGTTCGGCGTGCTCCTGCAGCATCGCGCGGACGGCGTCGGCGATCTCGCGCCGCCCGCCATACCCGACGGCGACGTTGACGATCATGCCGTCCACGGCGGAGGTGGCATCGGCAGCCTGCTTGAGGACCTGCGATGTCGAGTCGGGCAACAGGTCGAGCGCACCCACCGGGTGCAGCCGCCAGCGCTGCTCGGCGGCGAGGCTCTCGACCGCACCCTCGATGATGCCGAGCAACGGCGTCAGCTCCTGCGGGGACCGGCTGAGATTGTCGGTGGACAGCAACCAGAGCGTGACGACCTCGACCCCGGCCTCCTCGCACCACTCGAGCAGCGGCTTGATGTTGTCGGCACCTGCCTGGTGACCGTCCGCAGTCTGCGCGCCGCGGGCCCGGGCCCAGCGACGGTTGCCGTCGAGCATCACGCCCACGTGCCGTGGCAGGTTCTGCTGAGGCAGCGATTTACGCACGTGCCGTTCGTACGCGGCGTAGAGCAGGTCACGCACGCGCATCGGCCGATCCCACTTCCCTGTCGAAGACATCCGGAGGCTGGTGCAGAGGAAACCTCCGGTGTCCAGAGTATGCCGAGACCTTCGTCTCATCGCGGCAGGACGGGCTTTCCGGTCACAATCTGTTCGCTTACCCTGGCGTCATGATCGAGCCGAAAATTGCCGCGGCGCGCTCGTTGCAGCGGGACGCGGCCGATCTGATCCGCGCGGTGAAACCGAAGCTGCGCGGCTGGCTGCACGCCGGGATGACACCGCTCGCCGTCGCAGCAGGCATCGTCCTGGTGTGCCTGGCCCCGACGGCACGCGGCCGCATCGGCGCGGCGGTCTTCGCCGTCACCGCGGCGATGCTGTTCGGCACGTCGGCGGTCTACCACCGCGGCAAGTGGACCCCGCGGGTCGAGGGCCTGCTGAAGCGGATGGACCACTCCAACATCTTCCTGATCATTGCCGGCACCTACACGCCGTTCGCGCTCACGCTGTTGCACGGCCGCGACGCGCTGAGCCTGCTGGTGCTGGTGTGGAGCGGCGCCGGCCTCGGTGTGCTCTTCCGGGTCTGCTGGGTCGGCGCACCACGCTGGCTCTACACCCCCATCTACGTCGCTCTCGGCTGGGTGGCGATCTTCTACTTCGCCCCGTTGATGCGCTCCGGCGGCCCGGCGATCATCACCCTGATCGCCGTCGGCGGAGTTCTCTACACCCTCGGCGCGATCGTCTACGGCACGAAGCGGCCGAACCCGTCGCCGCGATGGTTCGGCTTCCACGAGGTGTTCCATTCGTTCACCGTCGTCGCTTTCATCGCGCACTACGTCGCCGCGTCACTGGCGATCTACGGACACGCCACCAGTTGACGCATCAGCACCGGAGGCGTCGGCCTTCCCGCCCCCTGCGGGAGTGTCGCGGAAGATGCCGCCGGGCTTGCCGATCTGGGCCGACAACCAGCTGAGTGCACGCGGCAGCTGTCGGCCCCACGTCGCGTAGTTGTGCCCGCCCTCCCGTGCGATCAGCGCCGTAGCCCGCATCGGCGGCTTCACCAGACTCAGGAAGCGCTCGGTGTCCGGGTAGCCGTCGCGCGGATGCGTTTCCTGCTTGCTGATGGTCAGGAAGAGATTTGCCGGTGGGGCCGGCCGGTGCTCGAGCATCCACAGCAGGTCGTCGCGGTGCCGCAGCTCGAGCGACCCGCCATACAGGTCGCCGGTGGTCCAGTCGTTGAATGCCTGGTAATAACCGGACAGCGACACCCCGCCGAGGAACACCTGCGGCTGGTAGAAGGCGAACTTCGCCGCGCAGAAGCCGCCCGTCGAGTCGCCGATGATGCCCCAGGTATGCCGCACCCGCAGCGCCCGCTCGATCGCGTTCGGCACCTCGGAGCTCAGATAAGTCTCCGCTTGCGGGCCGCCGGGAACGTCGCTGCACTCGGTGTCGCGCGGCGCGACCGGTGAGGACGACATCATCACGTAGATCGCGGGTGCAGCACGGTGCTTGCGGACCAGGTCCAGTGCGGCACGCGGGTAGTCCAGCCGCGAGACCAGGGTGGTGTAGATGCCCGGGTACCCCGTCAGCGCCTCGACGGCGGGGAACGCGGTCTTGGCGTACTTCGGGGAGAAGTACTCCGGCGGCAAGTAGACGAGCGCCTGCTCCGACAGGTGGGAACGGCGGCCGGTGATGCGCACCTTGAGCACCTTGCCCTCAGTGCGCCACTGCTTCGGCGACGACCAGTTGTCGACTCCCTGGACCTGCAGCGTGCCCAGATCCTGGGCCGGCCGCCGGACGATCTGCGCGTCCTTCACCACCGGACGGCGGGCGGGTGCTGCGGTGGCGCCATACTGAGCGGTCGCGTAGTGTCCGTGCACCGTGCCGAGGAGATCACTCCAGGAGGAGTAGAACTGCCCGTAGTCGTTGGCAGCAGTGAGCACGAGCAGCACCGCGGTGAGTTCGCACACACCCAGCAGCACCAACCGGCCGACAACGCGCAGCGCACGCGGGCCGCGAGCCTTCGGCCACAACACCAGTGTCGCGACCGGCGCGATCACCGCGAGAATCACGAGTGTGACGAGGAACGGCTTGCCGAGCAAGGACATCTAGTTGCACTCCCCAGGCCTGCGCCGACCGCCCGCTGCGCTCGACGCAGAAGCAAACCTTACCTATGAAACTGAGAGGCAGTTGATCCCTCGCCGGTCTCAGCCGGTGCCGCCCTGGCGATCTCTCGGATTCACGCCAGGCCGATTCCCCGGCGACACCGAAAGTTCATCGCGCGGCGGCTTCGTGTTCGGAATTCGTTGCCGCACAGGGTGATCCTGGTCTTCCTGCCACTGCGCCCGGCGCAGGTGGTTGTTCATGCTGCGAAAGAGCAGCCAGCACGCCAGCGCCAGTCCGAAGAGCACGATGAAGCCCCAGATGCCGGCGGTGACCGCCACACTCTCGTTGCCGCCGTCACCCATGGGTTGCCTCCTGCGTTTGTCGTTGCACCACATCGTCGACCACCGGCGCCCCGAGCGGGCCGGACGCCATCGCGTCGGCCGCCGCGACGTCTTGCGGCAGACCCGCGAAGAGGTCGTCCTCGCCTTCGGCGATCGGCACGTAGGACCGCGCGATGTCGAACTCCTCGGTCGGCCACACCCTGGCCTGCCCGGCCGGCGACAGCGCGAAGAACGTGCCGTCCGGGTCGATCTGCGTCGCGTGCGCGAGCAGCGCCTGCTCCCGCACCGGGAAATACTTCGAGCACTCGACCCGGGTCGTCACCCGCCCCTCCGGGCGGTTCAGGCGGCGCTCCACCCATTCGGCGTATGGCGACTCGCGCCCCTCGTCGAGCAGCGCCTCGTGGAAGGCCATCATCTTGGCGCGGGAGAAGCCGCGGTCGTAGTAGAGCTTCAGCGGCTGCCAAGGCGCACCCGCGTGCGGGAACGCCTGCGGATCGGCCGCCGCTTCGAACGCCGCGACGGTGACGTCGTGCGTCATGATGTGGTCCGGGTGCGGGTAGCCGCCGTTCTCGTCGTATGTCGTAACGACGTGCGGCCGGAAGTCACGGATGACCCGGACCAGCGCCTCGGTGGTGATATCCAGCGGTTCCAGAGCGAAGCACCCGTCGGGCAACGGCGGGGGCGGATCGCCTTCGGGCAGACCGGAATCCACGAACCCCAGCCACACCTGCCGCACACCGAGGATCTCGCGCGCCTTGGCCATCTCCGCGCGACGCACCTCGGGCATGTCACGAGCGATGTCGGCGTTGCCCTTCAGCCGCGGGTTGAGGATGTCGCCGCGCTCGCCACCGGTGCAGGTAGCCACCAGCACCGGGTGACCCTCGTCGACATACCGGGCCATGGTCGCCGAGCCCTTGCTGGACTCGTCGTCGGGATGGGCGTGAACCGCCAACAGGCGCAAGCCCTCTGTCACGTCGTGGACTCCTCGTAGGACGCTTCGGAAAAGGGCGGTCCGCGGTCGGGCGCACACGGGGCGCCCGGGAATCACCCGGGTTCGGCACCTATTCTCTCACCTTATGGCGATGCCCCAACTCACCCCCGAACAACGTAAGTGGTGGATCATCGGGATCATCGGCGTGCTGGCGGCCACCGGCATCGCCACCTGGTGGGGCATCTCGGCGACGCGCGGCGTCAGCTGGGACAACGGACCGTTCACCGTGAAGGACTCCCGCAGCGTCGAGGTGACGTTCTTCGTGACCAACCAGGACGGCAAGCCGGTGACCTGCACGCTCGAGGCGCAGGACATCACCCATAACCGGGTCGGTGTGCTGACCGTGAACCTGCCGGCCAGCAACCACCTGACCACGTCCTATACGCGCACCATCCCGACCGTGTCCAAGGCAGTCACCGGCATCGTCGACAGTTGCGCATACCGCTGACCGGCGGTGCGGCGGCTGCACGACGATTCGGGCGCGGCGCACGTCGATGGTAGTGTGGGTCGCTATACCCAGGTCTGGGACCAGCATCCGAGCGATGAGCCGGAGGTGGCCCCGGACCTCATTGTTTGACCAAGGTCCGACGACTGAAGGAGACGTCATGACCACTGCCGACACCTCGGCCAGCTTCCTGACCCAGGAGGCGTACGACCGCCTCAAGGCCGAGCTGGATCACCTCTCGGGCGAAGACCGCAGCGATATCGCGGCCAAGATCGAGGAGGCCCGCGAAGAAGGTGACCTGAAGGAGAACGGCGGCTATCACGCCGCCAAGGAGGAGCAGGGCAAGATGGAGGCCCGCATCCGCCAGCTCGAGGAGTTGCTGCGCAATGCGGTCGTGGGCCAATCGTCCGCGACCGAGGGTGTCGTCAGCCCCGGCATGGTCGTGACGGTCGAGATGTTCGGCGAGCAGGAGAAATTCCTGCTCGGCAGTCGCGAGATCGCCGGCGACTCCACCCTCGACGTCTACAGCGAGAAGTCCCCGCTCGGTAGCGCGATCAACGGCGCCAAGGTCGGCGACCAGGTCTCCTACGACGCACCCAACGGCAAGACCATCGACGTGTTGGTCCTCGACGCCACAGCCTACACCGGTTGAGACGGGCTGTCCGTCATACGGGCAGGGCGGCGCGCGGCACACTTCGCCGGCGCGCCGCCCTTTCTCGTGTCCGCCGAGCTACTTGGCGACGGCCTTCTTGTAGGCCGCCGTCGCGAACGGCAGGAACACCGCCAGCAGCACGGCGGTCCAGCTGAGGGTGTAGAGATCCGGGTGCTGCAGCGCCCAGGTGTATGCCGTCTGCTTGTCGACAGCCGCGTGGGTCTGGCCGGACTTCAGCGCATAGAGGTTGCCGAAGTTCTCCCGCGCCGACTGGGTGATGGTCGAGACGGGGTTCCAGCCGGCGATCTGCTTCAGGACCACCGGCATGTTCTGCGATGGCACGAACGTGTTGGCGATGAACGTCACCGGGAAGATGATCATGAACGACGCGTTGTTGACCACTTCCGGGGAGCGGACGCGCAGGCCGACATAGGCGAACACCCAGGACAGCGCATAGGCGAAGAGCAGCATCAGCAGGTAGGCCCACAGCGCGTGCAGCGCACCGTGATGGATCCGCCAGCCGATGATCAGGCCCGTCACGGACATCACAACCAGGACCACCACGTTGTTGACGACGTCGGTCAGGGTGCGGCCGAGGAGCACGGCGCTCGGGTGCATCGGCAGCGTCCGGAACCGGTCGATGACACCCTTCTGCATGTCCTCGGCCATCATGTAGCCGGTGATGGTCGCACCGAAGATGATCGTCTGGGTGAAGATGCCGGCCATCATGAACTCGCGATAGCCGGACTGCACCGATGCACCAGAACCAGCGAGCGCGCCGAAGACGTAGCCGAAGAGCAGCACGAACATGATCGGCTGCAGGGTGGTGAAGATCAGCAGATCGGGCACCCGCCGGATCTTGATCAGATTGCGCCGCGCGACCGTCAAGCCGTCGCCGATCAGGCTGCCGGTGCGGATCTCCTGGCTGTCATCGGCCGTCGTCGACGACAACCGAGTTCTCACGTCGGTCATGACGCCTGCCCGGCGAGCTGCTCGAAATCGTCGGCTTCGTCGGACACCGCCTTGTGTCCGGTGAGGCTGAGGAACGCGTCGTCCAGGGTCGGCCGGCGAATTCCGATGTCCTGCACGGCTATTGCTTGCTCATCGAAGGCACGCACCGCCTGCAGCAGAGACTGGGTGCCACCCGTGACCGGCACGATGAGACGGCGCGTGTGCCGATCGGCCTCGACCGTTCCCGAGCCCACGACTTCGAGCACTCGGGTCGCGTCAGCTATCCGCTCCGCCTCGGCAACGGTGATCTCCAGCCGCTCCCCACCGACCTGTGCCTTCAACTCGTCCGCAGTGCCTTCCGCGATGATCCGCCCGTGGTCGATCACGACGATATTGTCGGCAAGACGGTCGGCTTCTTCAAGGTATTGCGTGGTCAGCAGCACCGACGTGCCTTGCCCGACAAGATCATTGATGACGTCCCACATGTCACCACGGCTGCGCGGATCAAGACCGGTCGTCGGCTCGTCGAGGAAGATCACCGGAGGCCGGGCGACGAGTGCGCCGGCCAGGTCGAGGCGGCGGCGCATGCCGCCGGAGTAGGTCTTCGCCGGACGATTGGCCGCGTCGTCCAGCCGGAACTGACGCAAGAGTTCACGGGCGCGAGCCTTGGCCTCCTTCGCCGGCAGGTGATAAAGGCGAGCCACCATCTCGAGATTCTCACGGCCACTGAGGTATTCGTCGACCGCGGCATACTGGCCCGACACTCCGATGCTGCGGCGCACGGCCTGCGGGTCGCGGAGCACGTCGGCACCCGCCACCGTGGCGGCCCCCGCGTCCGGCCGGATCAGCGTCGTGAGCATCCGCACCGTCGTCGTCTTGCCCGCGCCGTTAGGACCGAGCACGCCGAGCACGCTGCCCTCGGGCACGCGCAGGCTCACGCCGTCGACGGCCTTCACGTCCTTGTAGTGCTTGACCAGCCCGTCGGCCGTCACCGCGTCACCCATCTCGACTCCCTCGTCCCGATTGACCTACGGTCTCATCGACCTCCGACAACCGCCACCGAATTTCGCGACATATCGCAAGTTCACAAATGACGATATATCGCGTCTTGATTCGAGTCAACTCGCACCGCGCACCGATCGAGCGGACCCCTTAACGCACGAGAGGACCCGAAGTCAATGCCGGATTTCGGGTCCTCTCGTACCGGTATGGGTCCTCTCGATCAGGAGAGCGCTTGGTCGAGATCGGCGATCAGGTCGTCCGGGTCCTCCAGCCCGACGGACAGGCGGATCAGGTCGGCGGGCACCTCGAGCTCGGTCCCGGCGACGCTCGCGTGCGTCATCCGGGCCGGGTGCTCGATCAGCGACTCGACGCCGCCGAGGGACTCCCCCAGCGTCCACAGCTTGGTGCGGCCGATGGCGTCGACGGCGTGCTGCTCGCCCCCCGCGAGCTGGAAGCTGACCATGCCGCCGAAGCGGCGCATCTGGCGTGCGGCGATGTCGTGACCCGGGTGGCTGTCCAGCCCCGGGTAGTGGATATGCGTGACGTCGCTGCGACCGCGCAGGTATTCGACGACCTTCTCGGCGTTGTCGCAGTGCCGCTCCATGCGCACCGCGAGGGTCTTCAGCCCCCGCAACACCAGCCAGGAGTCGAACGGTCCGGCGATCGCGCCCATCGAATTCTGGTGGAATCCGACTCGCTCCGCAAGATCCGAAAACGCTTCGACACCAACGTGTTCGGCAACCACCACGGCACCTCCGACGACGTCGCTGTGCCCGCCGGAGTATTTCGTGGTCGAGTGCATGACGACGTCTGCGCCCAGACTCAGCGGCTGCTGGAGGTATGCCGATGCGAACGTGTTGTCCACGACGAGCAACGCACCGGCTTCGTGCGCGATGGAGGCGATGGCCGCGATGTCGGCGATGCCGAGCAGCGGGTTGGTCGGGGTCTCGATCCAGACGAGTTTGGTGACACCGGGCCGGATCTCGCCGCGGATCGCGTCGGCCTGCGACACCTTGGCGAGGCTGTAGTCCACGCCCCACACCTTCTGCACCTTGTCGACCAGGCGGAACGTGCCGCCATACGCGTCGGTCGGGATGATCATGTGCTCCCCGGGCCGCAGGACCGCGCGCATGACGCAATCCTCGGCGGCCAGCCCGGAGGAGAACGCGAAACCCTTTGCGCCGCCTTCCAACGCGGCGATGCACTCCTCGAGCGCGGCACGCGTGGGATTGCCCGATCGCGAGTATTCGTAGCCCTCGCGCAGGCCGCCGACACCGTCCTGCTTGTAGGTCGACGTCTGATAGATCGCGGGTACGACGGCGCCGGTGCGGGGGTCCGGCTCCTGGCCGGCGTGGATGGCACGTGTGGAGAATCCAGTCATCCGGAAAGTCTAGGCAGCGGCAGCGCCGTCGCTACACCACCCGTCAGTCGTTCCCGTCCGCCCAGCGCAGCACCCGCAGCGCACGCAGGGTGTTCCATCGGCTGGGTGCTCCGTCCCCGTCGTCCAGGTCGAACCAGACCAGACCGGGGTGCGTGTTCTCCAGCAGCCAGGTGCCGTCCGGCTGCCGCTTGGTGCGCAGCAGGTCGAGTGCATCAGTCAGGCGCTGGTCGGGCGTGCCGCCGGCATCGCGGAAGTAGTCGAGGCCCCGCAGCACGTCGTAGTACCACTGCGTCGGGAAGGAGAACTCCAGCCAGCTGTCGTCGGCCGGCTCACCGGTGCTGGCCCGGCGGAAGAGCGCGCGGCTGAGCAGGTATTCCTCGCCGCCGCGCCGCGCCTCGGCGACCGGCACCTGTCCGCCGCCGCGCTCGTAGTCGAGCAGTCCTTCGAGCACGCAGATCGTGGTGTGGAACGACGACCGGGTCGAGCCGCGCTCGGCCTCGCAGTTCCAGCCGCCGTCGGGCAACCGCTCCCCCACCAGGCGGGTCGCCAGGGCATCCATGTCACGCCCGAAGTAGGCGCCGACGGACAGTGCGCCACCGTTGATACAGGGCTCCACCTCGCCGTCGAAGAACGGCAGGTCGTCATACTCCCAGGTGCAGTGCTCCGCGACGCCCTCGATCGCCGAACGCACCCGTGGGTGGTCCGGCTCGATCCCGAATGCCCGCAGTAGCCGCAGCGTCGGCAGGGTCGCGACCCAGGGCTGCGCTTCCGGGTCGCCGGTGATGGGCACCGCCGGATGCCAGTCGCGCGCGGGAAAGTATCCGCCGTCGGCCCACCGGCCACCGGACTGCTGGTCGAGCAGGTCCTTGCCCCAGCCCGACTCGGCGACCTCGGAGCGTGCCGCGGCCACCTCCTGCGGCGGTGCATCGGTCAGGCCGGCCAGCGTCTGCCACCGGATCGACGGATCACCAGCCAGCAACCAGCGCAGGGTTTCGTCGGCGAGCTGGGTCATCGGAGCCTCCTGGTCTCGGGGACTCCTGTATACCGCCACTCACCGACAACCGTCCTTTCGAAGACGGAGGCGTCAGATCGCGGAGTTCAGCTCGCGCCAGTCGATCCCTCGCGGTGCACGGTCGACCACGGTCTGCAGCAGGCCGAGGCGTGCGGCGCGCAACTGCAGGTCGTCCGCCATCACCATCACGTCCTCGAAGAATGTCGTCAGCGGCGCCACCAGGCGCACTGCATCCGGGAACCACTGGGGCACACCGTCGTTCGCGTGATCGGGCAGCTCCTCGACATACGTCACGAGCGCCCGCTCCGCATCTCCGGCGAGCAATGCCCGGTCGTATGCCGCGGGCGTCCCCTCCGGCACGATGCGGGTGATGCGCTGCACCTGCTCCACGAGGGGCGCAAAGCGGTCGTTCGATCGGGCGGTCTCGATGTCGGCAAGTGCCTGGGTCGCAACGCCGGGTGCTGCCGCCAGCGGGGTGACCGCGGCGACGAGACCGACGGACACACCTTCGTCGCGCAACTGCTGGGCAAACCGGCCGACGATGAATTCCTGTGCGGATGCGACGGATTCGTCCGAGACCTCAATGCCTTGTGCCCGCAACCGGTCGGCGGCAGCCGCCAGCCCGGCGTCGATGCTGATCGCGCCCAGCTCCGGATGCGCCCGCAGCACCGACACCAGGCCGAGCGCGGCGCGGCGCAGCGCAAACGGATCGGACGACCCGGATGGTTTGGCGCCGATCGCGAACATCGCTGCCAGCAGGTCGAATCGGTCGGCGAGCGCGAGGATCGCACCGGGTGCAGACTCGGGCAGCGCGTCGCCTGCGGAGCGCGGCAGCTCCATCTCCCACAGTGCCTGCGCCACCTGCGGGGTCTCCCCCGCCTTCGTGGCGTATTCGCGCGCCATGAAACCGGCGAGCGAGGACAACTCGATCACCATCTGGCTGGACAGGTCGAACTTCGCCAGCTCGCCAGCCCGCCGCAGCGTGGCCTGCTCGTCCTCGGGAAGCTCTACCCGAGAGGACAGTCCGGCGGCGACGTCGCGGATCCGGTCGGCGCGCTGCGCGATCGAGCCGAGGCGGTTCTCGAAGGTCAGCTTGCCGATGCCGGTGCGCAGGTCGGCCAGCGGCACCTGCAGGTCCGCGTCGTAGAAGAACGCCGCGTCCTCGTAGCGGGCCCGCAGCACGGTCTCGTTGCCGAGCGTGACCAGCACGTCATCCGTGGCGCCGTTGGCGACGGTCACGAAGAAGGGCATCAGTGCCCCCTGCGCGTCGCGGACCGGCAGGTAGCGCTGGTGCTTGCGCATCACCGTCGTCAGGATCTGCTCAGGCAGCTTGAGATACTTCTCGCCATACGTGCCGAGGATGGCGTGCGGCTCCTCGACCAGGTTGGTGATCTCGTCGACCAGCGCCGACTCGCCATCGAAATCAATTGTCCCGCCGACGGATTCGGCAAGCTTGCGGGACTGATCGATGACTTGCTGACGCCGCGCCGCCGGATCCAGGACGAGCCCGTGCGCGTCGAGCACGTGCCGCAGCCGGTCGGCAGTGTCGACACGAACCAGCGGAGTGGGGTCGGTGCGGTGCACGTAGGTGGTGCGTCCCGACGTCAGCTCCGATGCACGCACCGGCACGACGATCTCGCCCCACAGCGCGACGAGCCAGCGGACCGGCCGACTGTAGGACAACTGCGGGTCGCACCAGCGCATGTTCTTGTCGGCGCGCAGGCTCTCGATGATCCCGGCGACGATCTCGCCGGTGACGGTCAGCACGTCGCGACCGGTCTCGGTGACCTTGACCGCGACGTGCTCGACACCGTCGAATTCCGCACGGATCAGCTCGGCGGGGTCTACCTGCTGCCCGCGCGCGAATCCCTGTGCCGCCTTGGTGAGTTCGCCGTTCGCGTCGTATGCCGCGGCGACCTTCGGCCCCTTGCGCAGGATCGCCGCGTCGGGCTCGTGCGCGGCGACGTCGGCGACCGTGGCGACTATCCGCCGCGGGGTGCCCACGACGTCGATCGCACCGTGCGTGAGCCTGCTTGCGCCCAGCCGCTCGGTGAGTTGCTGGCGCACGAAGCCGATCGCCTGGTCCACGACGTGCGGCGGAAGCTCCTCGACGCCGATCTCGACGGCGAGCGTCTCGGCCACGGTCGGCAGGGAAGCGAGGTCGAACAGCTCCGGCTCGTCCGCCGGGTGCCGGACCGCCGACCCGGCCAGCACCTTCGGCGCCTCGGTCTTCAGCAACGGGAAATCGAGCTCGGCGCGGCGTTCGACCCACAGTTGCGACACGTCGCGCGTGAGGCGCCGCATGGTCGAGAACGCCTTGGCCCGCTCGGTGGTCGAGATGGCGCCGCGCGCGTCGAGCACGTTGAAGGCGTGGGAGGACTTGACGATGCAGTTGTACGCCGGGACCGGCAACCGCTCCTGGAGCAACTGCTCCGCTTCGGCGGTGTACCGCGCGAAAAGTTCCTGGTTGACCTCGACGTCGGCGTCGTCCAGGTAGTAGCGGGACATCTCGTACTCCTGCTGGCCGAACGCCTCGCCATAGGTGACGCCGGGTGCATACTGCAGGTCCTTGAAGTGCGAAACCCCTTGCTGCGCCATCATGATGCGCTCGATGCCGTAGGTCAGCTCGACCGGTATCGGGTCGAGGTTCTGCCCGCCGACCTGCTGGAAGTAGGTGAACTGGGTGATCTCCATGCCGTCCAGCCACACCTCCCAGCCGAGGCCCCATGCGCCCAGCGACGGGTGTGCCCAGTTGTCCTCGACGAACCGCACGTCGTGGGCGTGGATGTCGATGTCCAGCGCCTCCAGCGACTCCAGGTAGAGCTCCTGCGGGTTGCCCGGCTCCGGCTTGAGGATCACCTGGAACTGCGTGTGCGTCTGCAGCCGGTTGGGGTTCTCGCCATACCGGCTGTCGTCGGGGCGGACCGACGGCTCGACGTACGCCACCCGCCACGGCTCCGGACCGAGCACCCGCATCAGGGTGGCGGGGTTCATCGTTCCCGCACCGACTTCGGTGTTGTAGGGCTGCACGATCATGCAGCCGCGGTCGGTCCAGAACTTCTGGAGGCGGATGAGGGCGTCTTGCACAGTCAGCACCGGGTAAGGCTACCGAGCCGCCACCTGGACACCTGCGAGAGGATGAACCGCCTTCACCGATAGGAGCAATAGTGATCGAGGACGACCCCAGCACGCAGACCCGCCCGACCGATCACGAGGCGCTCGCCAACCTGCACACGATGCTGCAACTGTGCGCGCAAGGCTCGATCCGCTGCAGCGCCAAGACATGCCGCCCATCAGCCGCCACCATCGCGCTGGTTCGCGACCACCTGCAGGACGGCGACTTCTACTCCGGCGAGGACATCGCCGCCTTCGCCTGGCCGGTGCTGCTGCAGGCCGGTGGCCTGGCCAAACTGGCTGGTAGCCGACTGGAGCTGACCGCCAAAGGCCGTGCGGCACAAAAGAATCCCGGCGCTGAGACGATCCGGCTGTTGTGGACCCGATGGGCGAGCCACGGTGTGATCGACGAGTTCAGCCGGATCGAGCACATCAAGGGCCAGCGCGCGAAGAACGTCCTCACGGCGGTCGCGCGCCGCCGCGCCGCTGTCGCGTCCGTGCTCGACACCCTCCCGCCGGGTGAGTGGATCACCATCGACGACCTCTTCGCGAAGATGCGCCGCACCGGGCCCGTGTTCGGGATCGTCCGCAACGACCGCGCCATCTGGCGGCTCTACATCTGCGAGCCGGAGTACGGCAGCCTGGGCTACAGCGGATTTCACGAATGGAGCCTGCTGGAAGGGCGCTACACGCTCGTCATCCTGCTGGAGTATGCCGCTACGCTCGGACTGCTCGATGTCGAGTTGCGGCCGCCGGCAGGAGCCCGGGACGACTTCCGCGAAAATTGGGGCACCGACGAGTTGGACGCGCTGAGCCGGTATGACGGGCTGCACGCGATCCGGCTGAACGCGCTCGGGGCGTACGTCACCGGCCAGGCCGAACGCTATGCTGAGCCACCCCACGCCGCACAGGACACCTCGCTGACGATCCTGCCGAACTGCGATGTGGTGGCAACTGGGGCACTGACGGCCGGCGACCGGATGGCCTTGTCGGCATACGCCACCGAGACGACCGAGGAGATCTGGAGCGTTTCGGCCGAGAGTCTGCTTGCCGCGGTGGCGGCCGGCCGTCCCCTGGAGGACTTCGAGCGTTTCCTCGCCGAGCGCGGCACGCACGAGGTGCCCGCGCCGATGCGGAACTTGCTGGCCGATGCCCGTTTCGCGGCCGCGCGACTGCGGGATCGCGGGACTGTGCGGCTGGTCACCTGCTCGGACGCGGCGACCGCATCGCACGTCGCGACCGAATTGCGCCAGCACTGCCGGCTGGTCGATGAGCGGAGTCTGCTCATCACCGCGCGCCAGGAGGCCGGATTCCGTCGCGGTCTCCTGCGCCTCGGGCTCGCGGTGCCCCCACCGTCCGAGACGTGAGCCAGCCCCGCCGTAGCGGGGGTCGGGCAGTTCGGAAACGAGCGGACTTTCCTTTACTATTTCTTTACCCGGCCCGTCGCCGGTCACCCCGTCTCGTTCGAAAGTCACCGTCATGCGCCGTCGCGCCTCGCTCCTTGCTGCCTCCACAGTCCTCGCCGCCGGTATGGCGCTGCCGTTCGCGGCACCCGCGCACGCGGCCACCACGCTGAAGTTCGCGAAGTTCTACTTCGACCAGCCCGGCGCGGACACGCCATACACGCAGACCCGGCTCAACCGCGAGTACATCCAGGTCAAGAACGTCACCCGCAAGACCATCAGCATGTCCGGCTACCTCATCCAGGACGCGGGCGCCAAGCACACGTTCCGCTTCCCGAGCAGTTTCAAGCTGGGCGCCGGCAAGACCGTCACCGTGCACACCGGCAAGGGCAAGAACACCGCGGCCAACCTCTATTGGGGCATGACCAGGTCGATGATCTGGAACAACACCGGCGACACCGCCACCCTGAAGAAGGGCAGCGCGAAGGTGACCTCGTGCAGCTACAAGGAGACGGCAGCCCAGAAGAAGGCCAAGACCGGCTTCAAGAACTGCTGACCGGGAAGCCTTCCGGCCGCTCGGTCGTTACGGGGATATGACGTTCCTCTTCGGCAAGAAGACCGCACCGGTGTCACCCGACGAAGCGCTGCCCGGCCGCGCGACGCCGCTGCCCGGCATACCGACGACGCACGAAGTGCTCGGCACTCCGCTGCAGGGCCCGTGGCCCGAGGGCACCCAGGTGCTGTATGTCGCCATGGGCTGCTTCTGGGGCACCGAACGCATCTTCTGGCGACTGCCCGGCGTCGTCACGACGGCAGCCGGTTACATGGGCGGCTACACGCCCAACCCGACGTACGAGGAGACCTGCACCGGCCGCACCGGGCACACCGAGGCCGTGCTGGTGGCCTACGACCCGGCGGCGACGGACGCCGAGCAGTTGCTCAAGTCGTTCTGGGAGAATCACGACTCGATCACCGCCAACCGGCAGGGCAACGACGTCGGCACGCAATACCGCTCGGCGATCTACTGGACCACGCCAGAGCAGGAGCGGGCCGCGGTAGCCACCCGAGACGCATTCCAAAAAGTGTTGCACGACAACGGTTTCGGCGAGATCAGCACCGAGATCCGGCCGGCCGCCGAGGCGGGCCTGTTCTACTACGCCGAGGCCTACCACCAGCAATACCTGCACAAGAATCCCGCGGGCTACTGCAATCACGGGCCCAACGGGTTGACCTGCCCCGTCGGCCTGCTGCGCCAGGACCAGCTGCCCAGCCAGCAGTCGGTGCTGCCGCCGCAGTAGCCGTGAACGCCGTACTCACTGTGCGTAGACGACACTCTTCACCGTGACCGTCGTGGGTGCCGCGGTGCCCACGTCGTACTCGGCTGTCCACAGAGTCCCGGACGTGTCGAAGTAGGAGCCGTTGGACTTGAGCAGCAGTGCCCTCACCGGATCCGCTGAGAATTCGCCACACCACAGCCAACTGTTGCGGCCACCGTAGTGCTGCGTCTGGTCGTGCGAGATCCAGTTGCACACCTGACCGTTGCTAAGGGTCGCTCGCAACGGTTGTGGGTGAGCCGTGACCGCGAAGTGGCGGCCCGCCGGACCTGTGCTTCGGAACCGGACGGCGTCCTTCATCTCGTAATTGACGAGGCAGGTGACCGAACCGGCGTCATACCGGCAGACCAGCAAGGAATCGGCTTCGATACCGCACGAAAACTCGTCCGGCCTCGTGGCGAAGTTACTACTCACACCGTCGTCGCCAGTGGAGACGGCGCTACACGGATCGTCCGACCGCTGCCGGATCGTCCAGCCATCCTGCGTCGACGGCCAGACGTAGGAGACCTGCGTCTTGGCCACGGTCTTCCGTGGCACGCTGCAGGCGCACACGTAGATGATCTTGATGACCGTGGCTCCAGCGGCCGGGTTGCCGTTGTACACGATCAAGTAGTGGGTCTTGGCGGTCGAATCTGCTTGATACAGCACCGAATACGTGCCATCGGCGTTCTTCGCCGTCGACTCGGGAGCACCATACACCGCCCTCGCCTCGACCGGTGACGATCCTGGCTTGACGCCGTCGATCGTGCCGCTGCCACCCGGGTCGATGCCCACGAGCGTTTTCGACGAATCGAAGAGGTACGAACAATCCCGCCACACGATCACCGTGAGCACCTTCCCCGGACCGGTCAGCCCCGGCGGTGATCCGCTGAACCGACTCCCCGCCGACCACTCAGGAAACCCCGGATTGACCGCACGCACCCGATCCAGGCTCTGCCCGACCTGCACCGATCCCAGCCCGGTGGACGTCGCAACCTGCCGTGCCTCGCCGCGCGCTGCGCCGCCGCCATCCGAGATACGCCGCCGCCCGCATCCGTGGTCACCATCGATCCGGATCCATCCACCACCAAGACCAGCGGCACCGCTTCGCCCGCGTGCGACGACGGAGACACCGCCGCCGGAGTCGCCGCAGAACCCGGAACTCCCGACGAAGCGTCCGCCGACGGCACCGCAGCCTTTCCCGAACCACCAGTACAGCCGGTGGCCAGGAACAACACCCCCACGGCGAGCGCACAGGCGAGCAGCTTCATCCGGCGAATATGTCCGTGCAGAATTGCTGGCACCACCGAGGTCACATCGCTCTCCCCACAACCGAAGGAGATTGGGTCGGATCAGGCTCCGCTCCGGCCGTGCTGAGCTGGACCAGGACCGCTGTCAGGAAGGTCCACACTGCCGTCGGCGTGGTCGGCACGACTTGTCCGTTCTCGGGTACCCAGACGCCGCCCGGCCCGTCCAGGACCAGAATGCTTTCCTGCGCTGCAATCGATCCGTCCGGACAGAACCCCGTACCGTCCAGCACCCACAAGCGGTCAGCATCGAAGGGACGTAGCCGCTTCGCACGTTCTGCGGGCTCCGCCTCGAGCAGTCGCTGAAGGCCTTTCACCGTCGCGGGGATCGGTGTGCGGACGCCCTGGGGCCGCCGTGGCCCCAGGGTCGTGGCTGCCGCGACTATCCCCGGCATTGCATCGATCTCAGCTGTCACCAGCTCCTTCTGCGCCCCGTCGATGTCGAGCAGCGCGACCATCCCTGCAGCACCGATCCAGATCTGGTGTTGCCACCCGCGGTCAGCGGTCACGAAGGACACCAGGAACAGTGCGGTTGGCTCGATCACCGACGCAAACGCTTGCGGAAGCAACGGCTGATCGTTGTCGGGCATCGGGATCGCTCCGGTGACCATACCGGTGAAATCGCGGTCATCAAGCCGTATGATTCCGCCCTCGACAATGATGCTCATCGTGACACCCCGGGCAACGTCAGGGATTCCGCCATCGCACGGAACGTCGGCGCGAGCACCGAATACCGAAAAGTCTCCACCGTCGCCGTGAGTGTATGGCCGACGCTTCCGGCGCGCACGAACCACTGTTCCATCGAAAGGTAGTCGCCTTGGACCGTCGTGTATTGAGCCAATCGTCGACCGCCTGACCCCACGTCCGTCTCCCAAGGGGTCAGATCGATAAGTTGATAACCTGCAAGGGCAGATGGCAGTTCAGCCTCGACGGCCGCCTGCCATTGTCGAAGGCTTCGCGTCCCTGCAGGACCCGACACCAAGACAATGTTCGCGCGAAATTCCTCGAGCCTCGGCTCAAGAGCCACTATTCCGCCGTCTTGAGGCGTCGCCGTTGGCGCCCAATCATTCGGCACAGCAAATTCGATTCCCCAGCCAGATCGTAGGACCTCCATATTCACCACCTCAGACTTCCGAGAAATTGCGATACGCTCCAACTGAAATTGTCGATGCCCGCCGCGGCGCTCTCTGCAACACCGGTGGCAGCATCGATGAGTTCCGGCGCATTCTCCGCACTGTATTTGAGCACTTCTCCGATGCCATACCCCACGACGCCACCTACCACGGAGCCGACGATTGGAACCGGAATAGCCGTTCCAATTATTCCACCAGCGGTTGCCCCAATGTCGGGCAGTGCATTAACAACAGCATATGCGCTGCGATCGACAACCGGAAGACCGGAATTTTCCTGGTATCCGAAATACAAGTCGACACCAATACTTGCAGCCGAGGCCGCGTAACCACCAAAGCGGATCGCCGTCGACCCCCATTTCAACGTCTTAAAAACTTCCGCATTTCCCGGATTAGCCACGAAGTTTTCGAGGCTATTTCTCGCAAATATTTTCTCGAGCGAATTCCCCGTGAATTTGATGAACTTCCCGTCAGAGCCGCGGATTTCGAAATGCGCAAGACGCTTTGCCCACTCCTCGAGGCCTTCGCCGAGCCCGGCAGGGTCCATGAGCCCGTCCTTGAACTGCGAACTAACCCACGGGGGGATGTGAACCATGTCCGAGATCCAGCGACCGCCTCCACCTCCACCGCCACCACCTCCGGCGACGCCTGACGACGAAGTGCTCCCGGCATACGTGGCGCTTGTCACCCGCTGCGCGGCAACGTTCTGGTCCAGCCGGCCGACCAAAGTCGTGACCGAGCCGGCGGCAGCTCGCAGTCCTGGGCCGTGCTGAGTGCGCCAGTCGGCCAGCATCTGCACTGGGGCGTCGCCGAACCACACCCCGGACACACGGGATATCTCGCCCTCAACCGAGGCCGCGATCGTCTGCAGCTGATCGGCAATCTGGCGCATCTGCCGTGCAACACCCTCAACGACATCGTCGTCCATGCCTTCTCTGGCCATCATCCACTCACTCTCATCTGTTCTCGGTGCTGCGACGGCACCGGGCGGCTCGGCAGCAGCCAGCCGCCCGGGTCCGTGCCCAGCACACGAGCATCAGTACGTGCTGGAGGTCTGCTCCTGCGCTTGGATGTTGGAGTTGAGCTTCGACGCGAAACTGGTGATCGCGTGAGAAGCATTAGTCAACGCGACCTTGTGGCTACTCGCCCACTCGGACTCGAACTGTGTGGAGTCCGAGCCGTCCCAGTGCTCGTGCGCAGTGTTGACCTGAGTCGTGAGCTGCTGGATCAGGGTGTCCAGCTGCCCCTGCAGCGAGGTCAACTGCGTGTGAACACCGGTCAGGATGTCGACATCCATACCCTTGAACGCCATTTTCTTCTCCTTCTGTCATGCCACCGTTGTGGTGGCTCTTCGTTGATTCCGAGGCGTGTTCGCCGCGAGCGACGACCGCCCTTGCCGTTGCCTGACCATCGTCATCGCCCCGGTAATTGCTGTCGATGGGGCGGTCACCCCATCGCGACCGGCAACTGCACCCGCGCAGCACGTCCGGCGTGTATCCAGTACCCCCTTCCCGGCGGGAAGTCCGTGCGCCGCACCCTCGGCAGGGCGGCACCTCGCACAAGCTCGCCATCCTGCTGATCCGGCGTCAGCAGCAAAGCAGTGCCGCTGGAACGGATCTCCTTGCCCAGCATGCTGAAGCTGCCCCACGCGGAGGTCTCGCTCTCGGCGACGAAGAAGTGCCCGTTGCGGCGCATGGTCGTCGCCAGCGTCAGCAGTGCGGCCTCCACCGGCGAGCCGTTGAGATCCAGGAACGCTTCGGCGAAAACGCACAACCCCGGCACATCGCCGGTGGAAGGCACCTCGGCCATGCCTTGCAACCGCGGCAGCAAGTCAGCAATCTCGTCCTGCCCGACCGCCGAATATTCCCAAATGGGCAACATATCCACGGCACTGCGCCGGGCTGACAGATAGACGGAGGTGGCCTCGGGAGCCACCCGACTGGTCGCGATCGCCAGCCACGCAACGGCATTCGTTCGGCCCGACTGCGCCGGCCCACCCACCAGCACCACGCCCTGCGGAGCGAAGGCGATCGGTTGCAAGGTCTCGTCCTCGATGCCGAGCGGTGGTCGTCCACCGATCGAACGCGGCAGGGAATCCGCCGCGACCTGCGACGGGAGTGCCTCAATCGGCGCCGGCCGGAGGGGGCGATGCAAAGCCACCTCGGCGGCCAGATCATCGATGTCACGGGCCTGCACCGCAACGTTCATGCTCTCGCCCAGGACGGCCAACTGCAGTTCCTGCGGCAGACCGACCTGCATCGCGCGCCCTGGCGGCGAAGTCGGCCCGATGACGTCCCGAGGCACCCCGAGGGCCGAATAGGACTCCTCGTCGGCCTGCCGCAGCACGATCCGACGCAAGAATGCGGAGGAGACCGACGGAGGGACTGCACCCGCCCGGTCCGCCGTCATCGCGAAGTGCACACCGACAGCGCGACCATCCGCCAACAACCGCAGGAACTGCGAGTAGTAGGCGTCGTTGCCAATGACGCCTTCGTATGCCGCTCGGAAGGCGCTGTAGCCGTCGAGCAGCACCAGGAAGCGCGGCTCATCGGTTCGCTGCGCAGTCTTGCGGTAGTCCGTCAGTGTGCCAGCGCGGGTGCGCGAATACCGCACCGCACGCTCCTCGACCACGTCGCGGAGTAACCGAAATGTGCGCTTGACTCGCTCGTCATCGTCTCCCGGCACGATGGCGGCCACATTCGGCATCGCCTCGAGCACCGACAACGCGCCACCGGCGAAATCCAACCCGTAGACGTGCACTGGCCCACCACGAGGTGTGATCGCCGATGCCAGCGCGAGCGACCGCAGGGCGGTGGACTTCCCGGAACCGCTGGCCCCGTAATACAAGATGTTCCCGTCCTCATCGGGTCGGAAGTGCTCCAGCACTTGGTCCTGCTGGTCGGGGTCGTCGAGGACGCCCAGCACCAACTGGGTGTCATCACGCTGGCTGAGCCGCTGCAAATTGTAGACGTCCGCCAGCGTCTCCTGCCAGGGCTTGCGCGGCGCGGGAACCCTACCCCGGCGAGCCGCCTCTGACACCGCCGCGACGATGCGCTCGATATCCTGCGGCACCGGTTCGCTCTCGTCCGTCACCACAGTGCGATCGGCGGACTCCCACACCCGTGGCATCCCGAAGCCCAGATCGGCAATCTGAATCGGCGTCGGTGGTGCAACTGCCGGAGTCCGCGAGCCGGGAAACGCCGACTGGAAAGGCGTGATCCGCCCCGGTCCGCTCTTGGCCGCGCCACGGCCCGGGATGTCCGGATCGAAGTGTGCCGCCATCGGCACCCCGAGCACGTCGGTTGAGTCCTGTTCGTCGGCCATTCGAAGTGCCACCCGCAAGTTCGTGTTCGCCCGCAGGTTCTCCTTGATCACGCCCGTCGGCCGCTGGGTGGCAAGGATCAGATGCAGCCCCAGCGACCGACCACGCTGCGCAACGTCCACGACTCCGTCGACGAACTCGGGGACCTCACCGACCAGCGCCGCAAACTCGTCCACGACGATGATCAGGCTCGGCGGACACTCGGGGTCGCCCGTCTGCTCCAGTTCCAGCAGATCCTTGGCCTGCTTGGCATTGAGGAGATGCTCGCGATACCTCAGTTCCGCGCGCAAACTGCGCAGCGCGCGACGCACGAGGTATGGCGAGAGGTCGGTGACCAGTCCGACGCAGTGCGGCAGCGCCACACATCGCGCGAACGCGGAGCCACCCTTGTAGTCGACGAACAGGAAGGTGACCCGGTCCGGCGAATTGGCGTGCGCCATACCCAGCACCCAGGACTGCAGGAATTCACTCTTGCCGGCACCGGTGGTGCCACCCACCAGCGCGTGCGGGCCATTGACGCGCAGGTCGAGCACGAACGGCTCGGCGCCGGCATGCCCGACCAGTGCCCGCAGGCTTGCGGGTCGACGGCGCCGGACCTGCCCCGTGCGGTCGGTGAGCGACTCGTTCTCCTTCCACCGTGCGAGCACGACGTCGGGGTCGTCGCACTCTTCCTGACCCAGCAGCGACACCATCGGCACCGAGCGTGGCAGGTCCGAGTCGTCCTCCACGGGTGCGCCAGCATCCACGACGGGCGCGAGTGTCCGCCCGATGGTGGTGGCGACCTCAATGCCGACGGACTCACAGGTGATCGGCCCGACGATGCTGCCCCGCCGCACCATGCCTGCGCTCGTGACGCCTCCCGCATCGACATGCAGGAAACTGCGGCACGCTCCAGGCAACTCGGCAACGCGATCCGACACCCACAACACGTGCACACCGACGTCGGGTCCTCGCTCGGCCACGCGAATCATCCGCGCACGTTCGACCGGGGAATCGTCCACGACGACCAAGATCGACGGGAGCACCGGCTGCGCGCTCGTGGATTCGTCGCCGATCGGGCCGCGTATGGCGGTCGCACCTGTCATGTCCGCGGCGCGACTGTCGACCAGGTCTTCCAACTGGGCAAGCAGGATCCGAGTTGCCCCTGGGTCGGCGGACAAGTGCTGCTCCAGCGGAGAGTGCGGCGAGGAAGTATGTGGCAACCAGCGCAACCATGCCCAGCGCGGCCGACCTGCGTGGGACGTCATGCAGACGACGACGACCTCGGCCGGAGAGTGCAGTGCGGCGAGCTGGGTCACCAGTGCTCGGGCCACCCCGTCGACCAGCGTCCGCTCACCCGCAAGTCCGATGCCGCCGACCTCGCGCAGGTCCGCGACAACGGGCGCGTCATCGATGGTGACGTATTCATGCTGCAGGGCGCGTAGCCGTTCGGTCAGATCTGGATAGCCGCTGCGACGTACCTTGTCGGAGGTCAGATGCGAGGCGACGGGACCCGTGCCGAGCCGTACTTGCAGGAACTCCGGGTGCTCCGGACGCCGCGACCACAAGACCGGCCCGAGGCCGCCGATGGCCTGGACGCACTCGGCGACTGACGGATACATCGTGCGCAACTCGCTCAGTTCGGTGGCGCACGCCTGTGCGAAATCAGTTCTTGCCTGGTCGAATTCGACATCGAAGGTGCGAAGGGCAGCTTCTCTCTCGCGTGCGGCCTGCGATCGTGTCGTCCACCAGTTGCCCAGCAGCAGGATCGGACTCATCGCCACGAAGAGCACGCTTGTCCATGTGTGCATGACCAGGAAGAGCACGACACCCATGACGAGCGGGGCGATCATCGCCAGCCAGGGCAGCCGCGGACTGCGCTGCGGTTGCGGCAGTTCCGGTAACTCGATCGCCCGCTGCACAGGTCGAGGAACGACGCGCGGAGCGCGAACGAAGGCCACGTCGGTCGACACTGAAGCCTCAGCGCCCACCGCGACCACGTGGCCTAGCGTGATCTCGGTATGCCCGACGGTCACCCGGTCACCCGGTTCCACGACGACGCGGCTGACCCGCACTCCACCGACGTGAACACCGTTGGCGGAGTTCAGGTCAACGATCTCGACCCGCTCACCCACATTGATCTGGGCATGCACCTTCGACACGGTCGGATCCGACAGCCGCACAGCGCAATCGGGTGCTCGGCCGATGGCGCTGCTCCCGATGGGAAGACCCACCTCGACACCCTTGTCGGCGCCCGACGTGACCCGGAGCACCGCCACCGTCGCCCCGGTTACAGCACTAGGATCCGGCTCGGGCCGGCTGAGCTCGACAGCGGCACCGGAACGCAACCCGGACTGGATCAGCGAAACCTCGGGTGGCAGCAGCCGGCTGCCACCACGGCTGTCGGATACACGCAGTGTCAGCTGCTGACCGAGCGGTGCATCAGGGCTGGCGCTGTGCAGTGCATCCGCAAGGTCTGCGGCCGTGGCGGTCGCGTCGGCCGTGACCACAATGTCCTGTGTGGAGCGCTTGCCCAGCGGTCGATAGGTGAGTTTCAGTTTCACGCCGATGCCTCCTTGCGCACGCAGTCAACCCGTGGTGCTGCCGCATCCAGCAGAGCCAGGTCGTCGGTTGTGACCAGAAGGGTGGAGATCGCATACTCCACCAGGCGCATTCGGCGAGTGGCCGCCGCACCGTTCTGCCCACCGCGCAGCCCACGAACTCCTGCGGAGCTCAGCTTGTCGCAGATGTTGTCGAGTTTGCGTCCGAAGCGGGTCTGGCTCCAGCCGAGACGTTGCGCCGCTTCGACAGCCGTCGGGATCTGCCACGTGCCGACACCCGCCCGACGCAACACCGGCTCGGCAAGCGCAAGCACCGCCAGCAGTTGCGACTCCGTGAACGTCGTCGGGGCGATGGTCGTCGATCCGGTGCCGACCACGCGGTGCGGTGGAGTGCTGTATGCATCGTCGGCATCCACCCCGATCACGAGTTCGTATGTCGTGGGCCCCGCAGAGAAGGTGACGATGGTCGTCGCGAAGACCAGAGGCATCGCGGCGCCCGGTGCGAGCGTGGAGCGCATCAGACCGAGCTGGTCGGTCAGCTGTGCCGGAATCCGGCTGCCAACATTGACAACCCACCAGAAGCCGTCCTTTCTCACAAACTCCAGAAAGTGACGGTGAAGGTAAGGATTGTCGTCGATGCTGATGTCGCCCAGCCGCCCGACCTTTACTGGCTCGTCCCTGTCGCTGCGCACCACCTCGCCACCGAAATCGACCTGGATCCCCCCATCACGCAGCGTGGTCGTCACGAGCCCGCCCCGCACATGGTCAGCGGAGTCGACACCGCTCCGGAAAGCCGCCGAACCTCCACCTCGATGCATGTCTGGCCCTTCTGCACCGGCACACTGACAGTTGTCTTCGCGGTGCTTTGATAGCTGGTCGTCGGCTTCGCTGGGTTGTCGACGCGCCACAGGTAGCTGTCTCCTGCCTGCTCGTCCACGTTGCGCCAGGAGAAGACAACGGACGACCGTTCGGCGATGACCTGTTTCCGCACCGGCGCCGACGGGGCTGCAGGACCGATGGCGTCCGCCGGTTGCTGCGAGACCTGCGCGGTATGGCGTGCGGTCGTCGCCGGGCTGCGCGTCCAGTGCGCAACGGCGAATGCTGCGACCGCAATGACCAGCACCGCTGCAGCCGCACCGACCAGGGCGCGCACCGAAACACTACGTGGTGCGCGCTGCTCAGCCGGGCCGCGCGTGTCCTCGACCGCACCCGGTGCGGCCGGGAGGATCGGCGCCGCGAGCCCAGCTGCGGGAGCAGTGAAGTCACGTTCCGCCGCTTCCGCGACCCCTCGACCGTGCTGCAAGACCGGACCGGCCGGCATATCTCCGGAAACGCCGGGCCCGTCAGCATCCCGACGCCAGTTCAGCTGGTCCGGACCTGTCAGCAAGTCGTTGCCGATGCTCACCGCCGGGGCCGTGGATCGGCCGGTACGAGGGCTGGTCCCCTCCGGATCGATCAGTACGAAGCCGGAGATCCGGGTTCCGCCGTCATCCTCCTCCTCGACCTGCGACTCGCTGTAATGCTCGTCCCGGATGTCGATCGGCGTCACCGACAGATGCAGCTCGGTCTGCACAGTCTGCAGGGCACGCGCGAACTCCAGAGCGGTCGGATAGCGTCCGGCAGGGTCCTTCGCCATCGCCGTCCGCAGTACGCGCTCAAGTGCCGGACCGACGTCGTCACGTCCGATCGGCGGGACCGGATCGCGCTTGACTCGATTACTGAGCGCCCACAGGGAGTTGTCGCCACCCGCCTGCTGGAACGGGCTGTGCCCGGCGAGCATGCTCCAGATCGTGGCCGCCAGCGAGTAGACGTCACCGCTGCGTCCCATCGGCTGGCCGACAGTCAACTGCTCGGGTGGTGCCCATGGCACGGACACTCCCAATGCCTGCCCCGACGCCGCCGCATTCGCCGACACCGAGATCCCGAAGTCGGTCAGTGCAGGTCTGTTGAACTCGGTGAACAGGATGTTTGCCGGCTTGATGTCACGATGCAGTATGTCGAGCCGATGCGCCGTCTCGACCGCCCCAGCGACCTGGATCCCGACCTCCAGTGCGTTCGGCACGGACAACGGCTTGCGGCGCATCCGCTTGTCGAGCCCTGGCGGGGGGCAGTATTCCATGACCAGAAAGGGTCGTCCGTCGGGCGAGGCGCCCGCCTGGTAGATGCTCACGATCGACGGGTGGTTGGACATCTGAGCCATCAGGTTGGCTTCGGCCTCGAAGGATGCCTGACCACCCGCGTCCAAGTCACCGATCAGCACCTTGACCGCGACCGCCCTATGCAGCTGAACTTGCTCGTATTTGAACACGTCGGAGAACCCGCCCGAGCCCAGCAATTCCAGGAATCGGAAACCGTCCAGCGCCGGAGGGGCCGAGGGCGCACGGCCGGTCACGGTAGCCCCTCCATCGTCAGTTGCACTCCATGTCCCAGGTCGAGCACGTCGTGATCGACGAGCAGGGTCGGCGCCTCAGGCAGGCGCACCGGTGCGTCACCCTCGCGCCGCAGGTACGTCCCATTCGTGGAGTGCCGATCGATTGCCAGGACGTTCCATCCCTCGAAGTCGATCTCCAGGTGGGTTCCGGAAACATGCTGGAACGGCAGGGCCAGCAGGCGGGGTATGGCGGGTCCGGCGGCCCGGCCGGCGCGAGGACTCCGCCCGACCACGATCGGTCGCGACAGGTCCAGCACTTCTCCGGTCGACACCCGCAGACGCCCGAGAGGCGGACGCTGGGCCTGCGCAGCGCCGCCTCCGCAGGGTGCGCCGCACAGATAACACTGGGTCCGCTGTGGCGGATTGGGATGCTGCTGCGCGCACCGGATCGCCAGGACCGTCTCGGCCTGAGCGGTCTCCAGCGCAGGCGGTGCGCGCAGCTCACCCGGCGCACTCAGACCGTCCGGTGACGCCACCTGCACGATCGTGTGTCCGTCGTGGTCTTCCGCATCCCACTCATCGGCGGGTCTGGCGGGTGGGGAGGCGACCCCGTGACGTGCCTGCGGGACGGGCACCTCGTCGATGAACACCGGCTCTCGCACAGCCGCGGACTCGACTGGCTGGATGCTGGTGGCATCCCACAGGTGCGCGAAGCGACGTTCGCCGGCTGGTTCCGCTGCGTTGTCATCCGGCCCGATGGGAGCCGGATCATCTGCATCGGTCAGCGTTGCCGCACCCGGAGCCTCGGCAGTCGTCGCGGCATGCAAGTCCGGGGCTGCCTCGGGCTCGGCGAACTCCTGCTTGATCAACGAGTCACCGATGTCTCCGGCGGCGCCACCAGCAACCGGCCGGGAAGGTGCCCGTGGTGGCACCAACTCCTCATCAACGGGTGCAGGCACGGGAGGCTCAACCGGCGAAGCAGGCGCCGGCTCGGCCTGCACCGCCTGAGGTTCCGGAGTATGAGGCTGCGCTCGCCATACGGTCGCCGAAAGTGCGTCAGCACGGATGACCGCATCACGCAGTAGAACCTGTGCCGAACCCTCCCCAGGATCTCGACCATCCGCACCGATGCTGATCGATGACACGGGTCCCAGCCCTCGCTCCACCCAAGTGCTCGCACCGACTCCGGTCAGTTCGGTGTTCTGCCCATCGGCCAGTCGCACCCGGATGGTGAAGGCACCGCGGACCGCACACTTCACCCCCTCGCCGCTCGCGAGGACGACGGCGAAAGGCGACAACTGGAGCAGGTTGTTGCCCGATTGCCGCGCCAGCTGTTCCAAAAAGCCGCCCAGATCGGCGTTCTGGCGCACCGCCCACCACAACTCGTGCGCGGCCTCGGCCGTCACCGCGGCGTCGATCATCGCCATTCCGGCCGGCCAGACAATGCCGTGCTGGGTTCCGGGCGACGGAGTCACGACGAGTTGCGAAGTCATGCCGTCTCCGCCGCGGTCTCCAGATCCGGCACCGTGATGTCGCCGCCTTGAATAACACCGACCGGACCGTCCACACGCACCGCATCAACCACCAGCACCGTGACGTTGTCGTGCCCGCCGGCATCGAGCGCCTGAGCAACCAAGGTCTCCGCCGCAACCTGAGGGTCCGGCTCAGCGCGAAGCGTCGCCTCAATCAGAGTGTCCGTCAATTCATCGGTCAGCCCATCGGAACACACCAGCAATCGTTCGCCGCTGGAGGCGGGAATGAGCCATCTGTCGACACGAGGCGACTGGATGCCGGCGCCAAGCGCGTTGGTGATGACATGTCGATCGCCATACCCGGCGGCGTCTTCCGGAGCGAGCTCGCCACGATCCAGTAGCTGTTGCAGCCGCGAATGGTCCACACTCACCTGCTCCAGGGCGCTGGGCGACAACAGGTAACTGCGCGAGTCACCCACGTTGAACACCAGCCAGCAGGGCAGCTCACCGCTGCGGGCCAGCACCGCACCTGCCACCGTCGAGCCGGGCGCGGCAGTTGCCGAGGCGAGCCGAGCGACGGCAGCTCCCGCCTCACGCACCGCCTCGTCGAGCCGATCGGCCGAGACAAACTCAGACCCGACAAGCTCGACGAAGGCCGCGATCACGGCGCGCGACGCACGATCGCCCTGTGCATGCCCTCCCATGCCATCGGCAACGACGAAAACCGGCGGCGCGGCGAGGTAGGCATCCTCGTTGTGTGCGCGGTGGAGGCCACGATCCGAGGCGGCTCCCCATCGCAGGCGCATTGCCGGGTCCGCAGTCATGAGAGCACAACCCGCAGCGACCTGTCACCGAACAGAACAGTCTCGTGCGGCGCCAGGGTGGTGGCTTTCCCGGGTTCGATCTTGCGCACATCCCCGTCGGCGCCGCGAATGAACACACCGTTCGTGGACCGCAAGTCACGCACCCACGCCGCCCGGTCGGCCATGCCGATCGCGAGATGAGTCTTCGACACCGCATGACCGGCGTTCGGGAGCGCGTGTGTCATCACGTCGCCCACACCACCTGGTGCAGCAGGTTCGCGGCCGAGCACGACGGGCTTGTAGAGCGCCACGAGGGAGCCGTCGTCCAACTCGATCCTGGGGCCTGCGACCGGCGGGCTGATTGCCGTCGAGGTCGCCTCCGCTTGTTCCATCGCCACCCCAGAGACGGGACGGTCCATGACAACGGGTCGCTCCAGCGCAGCGGGCTGAGCCCTCGGCGCCGGTTCGTCGACGTCGTCGCTGCCGGTGCTCCAGGGCGCCGCCTGGATCACCGGGTTTGCCGACACGACCGGTGGGACAAAGGTCTGCGGCTTCGCATCTCGGCGAGTGGGTGCCGGCGACACAGGTGTCGTGGTTGTCTCTGCGACAAGCCCAGCTGCGGACACCGGCTGGATGTGAGCGGCGGTGCGCACCGGAGCCGCTTCAGACAATGGCTGGCCGCCCCGTCGACCGAGCCGCTCATCGATCACCAGCAGACCCAGCGCACGGTCCAGGAAGGTCTGGTTCAGTGGTTGCCGGATCAGGATGACCATGACGATCAGCCCGATGCCGAGGGTGCAGCTGCTGAGCAACGACTCCAGGATGTACTTCCCAAACGCTCTACCCCCACTGACCGCACCAGTCGTGACACGGACGTGGGTGAGGCCGCAGACTCGATAGCCGATGGTGCCGCCCTTGGTGAGCACGAGCAGCAGTTGCACGATTCCGATGACGAGGAGCAACACGAGGCTGACCAGATAGGCGGCGAGTGCGAAGCGGAGACTTCCCGCCGCGCCGAGCGTCGGCAGCCAGGCGAGCACCGGCAGCGCGAAATCGATGAGCCGGGCGAGGAACCGGCGGCCGATCGCGGCCGGCTGATAGCCCTCCACGGGGGATCGGCCGAACGTCGCTGCGCTCATCGCCGTCCACCTGCAAGCGAACGCAGCGATATATGGGAGAGAAGCCTGCGCCACGCGGGCACGGACGCCCGCATGCCGCCGAGCGCCTCATCGATCTGCTGCCACATCGCCTCAACCTCCTGGGTGCTCGGTTCGCCCGAGCCATAGACGGATGCATCGACTCGCTCCGCAACCGCCACGGACCCGGCCGTCGGATGCCGCTGCGCAATCTGCTGGGCGGTCTCCCGTCGCGTGGTGTTGCGCTGGGTCCTGAAACCCAGGTCACGTGCCCCGTCGACGAACTCGCTCCACCCGTTGCTGACCCGGTCGACCAGCCGGCCACGGTTGCGGCGCCGGGACCGGCGCAGCGACTTCCAGCCGATGATCAGCAGGAACGGCGCCGCCACGACTGCGGCCCCAGCAGCCACCCCGCCGATGAGCGCCCAGGGCACCGTGAGGCCCGCGGCAGCTTTGTGCTTCTTCTGCTTGCCGCTGGACGCCGACTGTGATTGCGGCAACTCGTCCTTGTGATGCACGGGCGCCTGGGGCGGCGGCAGCACGTTAGGCTTGGGTCTCGGCTTCGGCGTGGGCGATTCAACCTTCGGTACTCGGGAGTGATTGGGGGTCGGGTCGAAGGGGATCCAGCCGTACTTCGCGAAATCGACTTCAACCCAGACGTGCGCCTCCGCCCCGGTCACGGTCAATGGGGCACCCGACGCGGGCCGTGCCGGGTAGAAGCCCATGACCACGCGTGCGGGCGTCCCCAATTGGCGCGCCATCAGGGCCATCGCGACCGCGTACTGCTCATCGTCACCGATGATCTGGGAACCGGCGAACATCGCGGTGATCCGCTCCGTGGTGTGGCCCGCACGAGACAGCCCGTCCGACCCGTTGGAGTAGTAGCCGGTGGTCCGCAGCCGCCGAGCAATGTTGACCAGTTGTTCGTATGGCGTGCCAGCATTTCCCGCATATGACTGCGCGAGTTTCGCGATGACATCTGGCACCCCGGTCTCCGGCGGCATGGTCGTCGGAGCGAGTACGTCGTTGCGCAGTTCCCCCGCGGTCGCCTGCTGCGGAACAGTGAGCGTGACGTCATACGCCGCGCCCTTCCCAACGGTGGCCGTCGTCACGGCGGTGCCACTGTCCGGGTTGTAGTACAGAGAATTCTGCTGCGCCGCTTCGCCGGAACCGGTGAACTTCAGGGCACTGAGGTCGCCGCCGCCGGGCAGCCACGGACCGTCATACCCCATGATCTGCAGCTTGAGCGCCTGCTCGGTGCCCCGGCCTGGCGTGAAACTGTCGTACTTGTCGCCGATCCGGTAGAAGCCAGCAGCTGCACCCGCAACGCCGTAGACATTGCCGTCATAGGAGTTCAGCACCGCCAGCTGGATGCGCTCGGACCCGCGCAGTCCGGTCACCCTGAACAGCGGCGTCTTCATCTCATCGCGCTCGAGGTAGCGGTAGCCGGTCAAGGGGGAGGCATACGCCGACAGGTCGGTGGGCGGTGTGACGCGATCACGCAATACCTGGCGCGGGTGCCCGTGACTGAGCACCGGCGTCGCGGCAAGCGCTCCCACGGCGGCGAGCGCAAGCGCCGCTGCCGCTGCCGCGCTGCTCAGCACTGAGCTGCCGGACCGTTTCCTATTCCGACCGAATACCTCGGCGGTCAGGTCGGTGACCGCCTGATGCCGGCGCCACGCGATCCAGGCGAGCGCAGCCAAGGCGAAGACCGCGCCGAGCAGCCCCGCGTGCGGTGCGCGCCGGGTGCCCCACAGAATGCCCACGATGAGGAATGCGGTCGCCGGCGCAAGTGCCCACACCCAGCGCCGCAGACGCAGCGCGCACGACACCGCAATCACGGCAGTGGCCAGCCCGGCCAGGTATGGCGCCACGGCGGGCCCGAGAAACGCGTTCGCCGGCGTGGCGACGGTGAGCAGGTCACGCCACGACTGCACGGACAGCAGCGCGAGGCGGTGCAGACTGTCTGCTGTCGGGAGACCGTGGGATCCGGCGCCTGGCAGCGCGGCCGCAGTCCCGAAGGCGAAGTAGCCGATCACAGTCAGCACGGCGACAGCGACGACCGGCAATTTCCGCCAGGTTCCGATGATCGCCACTGCGGCACCGACCAGGACTCCAGATGCCGCAGCGACATACCCAGGCCGACCACCGAATGGGGACCCGAAGGTGATGACACCAGTTGCGAACAGCACCGCGAGAGCAAGCAGGTCACCAATTGCCTTGGTTGGCAAGGAGATTCGCGGACGTGAGGATGACGCCCGCCGTCCGGCACGGCTCGCCTCGACGGCAGCGGTCATCGTAGTGATCCCGCGGCACGCGGCAGGTCGTCGACCTGGGCGACGTCGAGGACGGTGAGGTTGCGGACCCGGCGCCGCCGCAACGTCTCCGTGCCTGGCCCGCACCGAACCGCGAAGGCATAGACGTCGAGGGGGAATGCGGCATCGACACGCTGCAACTGGCCGGCGGAGACGGCACGCCCGGTGATCAGCGCTCCGATCGACGCACCGGGCACCTGCGATATTGCCTGGGTGACCAGGTCGGCGTCGGACTGCAGGCTGGCCCGGCCACCGTCGCCCAGCTCCACCCCACACATCTGATCGAGCAATGCCGGACCGGACGGCGAGCGAAGCTGCCCGGCGTGCGTCACCACGGTCACCGGCCGGTCCTCACGCACCGCTTGCAACGCCACGGAGGCAGCGGCCGAAACCGCAACCTCGAAGTCGGACTCGTCCAGGTAGTCGGCCGGGTTCGTGGACAGTGCCACCAGCAAGTGCGACCGGCGGGTCTCCTCGAACTGCCGTACGATCAGCCGTCCGACACGAGCGGTCGTTCGCCAGTGAATCGCACGCCGGTCATCGCCGGGCACATAGTCGCGCAGTGCGTGGAATGAGACGTCCGAGGACGACAGGTCCTGAGTGGTGACACCTTCGATGTCACGCAGGAACCCCGACTTGCGCGCGTCGAGGACGACGGTGCGCGGGTGCACGTAAAGCTCGACCGGGTCGGTCCAGCGCTTCTCCTTGCGGAACAGCCCGAAGGGGTCGCCGCGCACCGACCGGACCGGACCGAGCACGATAATGCCGCGCCGGCGTGCGGGAATGCTGAACAGCTCTTCGTGCTCCTCGTCGCGAGTCAGACCCGGTGCGGTGAACCTCGCCACCCCGGCACCGACCGGCAGTTCGAACTGCGTCGGCAACAACGAGCGTCCGGTCCGGCTGGTGACGACCACTCGGCCCATCGCCTGCTCTCCCGGCGTGACCCTGGTGCGCTCCAACTCGATCCTGGCGGTGTATGCCGATCGCCCGAGCGTGCGCACGACCGCCAAGATCAGCACGGTGGCGAGCACAGCGAAAACGGCCACCAACTCCCGCCACCCCTCCCGCAGCCCGAAAAGCAAGCTGGCGAGTGCCGCAGCGATTGCCAGCCAGCCGAGTGCGGTGACCCCACTGGAGCGGGAGGTTATCGATCCACGCAGTGCGACGGCCCGATCGGCTACCGGGCGGAGCCGGGACACCAGCGGAAGGGACCGGAAGCGATCGGGCGCGCGCGACGATCGCGCGCGTTCGGCCACAGCCGAAGGGAGGGATCGGGCACGGGTGAGGAGAGTTGACATGGACGGCTCAGGCTCGTGCCAATGGTGACTCGACGACGTCGAGGACGCGGGAAAGCACCCGCGTCCCAGAGGAGCCACCGAACTCGGCATCGGGCGACATGATGATCCGGTGCGTCCACACCGGACCCGCGAGTTCCTTCACATCGTCGGGCAGCACATAATTTCGCCCGTGCATCGCCGCCCAGACCCGCGCCGCCCGCACCATCGCGATGGCCCCGCGAGTGGACACGCCCAGCGTCGTGTCGCTGTCGTCCCGGGTCGCTTCGGCGAGACGTTGCACGTAGTCCAGCACCCCGGTATCCACGTGGTTGTCCCGAACCATGTCGATCATCTCGCCGATCGCCTTGGAGGAGATGATCGGGCGCAATTCCTTAGTGCGGTCCGGTCTGCTGGACCCGGCGAGAATCTGCACGGCCGCGTCGCGGTCGGGGTAGCCCACTGACGTCTTCATCAGGAAGCGGTCCAGTTGTGCCTCTGGCAAGCGGTAAGTGCCTGCCTGCTCAATGGGGTTCTGTGTGGCGATCACCATGAACGGCCGATCCGTCGGATAGCGAATACCGTCCACGGTGACCTGCGACTCCTCCATGACCTCCAACAATGCCGACTGAGTTTTGGGCGAAGCCCGGTTAATCTCATCAGCGAGCACCACCGAAGCGAAGATTGGGCCCTTGTGGAATTCCCATACAGCCTTGGCTTGGTCGTACATCGTGACGCCGGTGATGTCAGTCGGCAGCAAGTCCGGGGTGAACTGGATACGGCTGTGGCTGCCTTGCACGGTCGCCGCGAGCGCCCTGGCCAGCGCGGTCTTTCCGGTCCCGGGCGCATCCTCCAGCAGCAGGTGCCCTTCGGCCAGCATGGTGGTCAGCGCCAGTCGGATCACCGGCGCCTTGCCCAGCAGCGCCTCGCCGACATTGTCGGTGAGCTTGCCGCAGGTTTCCGCAAACCAGGCCGCGTTTTCAGGTGTTACAGGCATTAGTCTTCCTTAACCGTTGGCCTGGCAGATGCCGGCAATATCTGACGGGGTCATGCTTCCGAACACCTCGTAGCCGTTGTACTGGCCGTTCCCGTAATGAATTACCTGGCGTCCAGAACCGTCAAGGTTGCCGACCCAACCCCAGTTCTTGGCGCCGTTGATCGTTGACGTCACCGAACAGGAAATCGGCTCATTCGGGACGCCCGTGACGGTGAAGGTCCAACACGGCAGGCCATACTTTCGTGCTGCTGCGGTGTAGCAGGCCCCTGAACTGCCGCTGTTGCTAACTTGCGGCCAGCCTGCGGTCGTGGCGCTGGAACAATTCGCGCCCCCTGAACGTGCACCGGTGTATGCGGTAGCAGACTGGGTCGCGGTGATGCAGATCGTGACCGTCTGTGAATAACCGAAGCCGCCGAAGGTCTGCGACCCGCTCGCCGAAGCCGCGCCGCTGCCACCATTGCTGAAGCTGTATGACGTGGGGCTGCCGCCGTCGCTGCCGCCGGACCAGTTGCAGGTCACCGACTGCGAACCGCCCGAGCAGCTGATGCTCGGCGTCGTCGGCGCGCCATACACCTGGTAGGGGCTGCTCGCGGAGGCCGTGTCACTGGTCGCGCGGTGGATGCCATCGCTTGTCGTCGCGGTCACTTGCACGGTGGCCGCGGAACCGTTTTGGAAGGCAGCGTTCGTGATCACACCGCCGCCCAGCGGCAGGTTGCCCGACGCACCTCCGGCACTCCATGCGTAGCTCTCCTGCGACTGAGTCGCGCCGTTCAGATCACCGGGAGAAAAGCTGATCTTGACGGTATTGCTCGCGCCGGTCGGCACGATCTGCAAGCCCTGCACCGGACCGGGTGCGGAGAAGACCTGGAGCGTCGTGCTCGCTGCCGTACCGACACCCGCGGCGTTGGTCGCGGTGACCGTGAAGGTGACGTTGCCCTTGGCCGGGCTGGGCGCCGAGCATTGCAGCACCGCAATGCCGGCACAGTTCGGGATGGCTCCGCTGGGACTCGACACCGTGTAGCGCACGTTCTGTGGCTGGTCGCCATTCGGGTCCGCAGCCTGCCAGCTCAGGGAGACCGACGGCGCGGTCCCCGCAGCTGCGGGGCTGAAGTCGCCCTGGAGGCCGGTCGGAGCCGCGGGCAGACCCATCGGCACGCCGGATCCGGGTGCCGACGGATCGGAGTCACCCTTCTTATTGGTCGCGACGACAGTGAAGCTATAGCGCGTGCCGTTGGTCAGCCCGGTGAAGTCCACGGACGACACGGACGCGGGGACGGTCTTGCTCTGGCCGGTGTTGATGTTGCGGATCGTGTATTGCGACACCGGTGAGCCCTCGGTGCTGGCCGGGGTCCAGGAGACCGTCAGGTGCCGATCGGACTTGTCGCCCTCCGGCCCGCTGACCGTCGGCTCGGAAGGCGGGTTCGGCTTCACATCAGGCGTGATCGGGGCGGACGGGGCGGATGCCGGCGAGGTCCCCACAGCGTTCGCAGCGGTCACCGTGAAGGTGTATGTCGTGGAGTTGGTAAGCCCGGTGATCGTGCACGTGGTCACCAGGCCACACGCCTGCGACCCGCCGGCCCAGTGGACCGTGAAGCCAGTGATCGGCGAGCCGTTCGCGTTCCCCGGCGTCCAACTGACCGATGCGGTGCGGGACACGTGGGTTTCGGCCGACACGCCGACAGGCGCGGCCGGCGTGGCGATCGCAGTCACCACGATCGTCCCGGCTACCACCCGGTTTGCCTGATCGGTGGCGTCGCCGACGCGATAGGTGATCGTCATCTGACCGTTCGTGGACGGTGTCACATCCACTGTCGTGCCCTGAGCAGTCACCGTGCCGGCCGCGCCCGAGTGTTGCGGCTGTCCCACCAGCCGCAAGGGCTTGCCGGGGAAGGGGTTGGTCGCATACTGCGTGATGTCGACGTGCGCGGTCGATCCCTTCTTGACGTTGTCCAAGGTGGCTGTCGTCGTGGTGATCAGCGGTGCATCGCTTCCGGCCACATGCACCGGCAGGGAGCCACCGACCGGTTTGGTGCTTCCGTCCGAGACCGTCAACGGGATAGATGCGGAGGCACCCACCGCGTTGAGCGGCGCAGCAACCGAGAGGGTGCTGCCGGAAATGGTGGCGCGATAACCCCCCGGCACCGTGCCAACTCCGAAGTGCAGCGACGGATGACTTCCCGGGTTGGGATCCTGGACCATCGGCGCCAGGTCGATACGGGTGCTCTTCCCCGCCACGACTTGTGTGGTGGTGGGCCGGAAGATCAGCGGCAGCGCGCTCGTTGCCTTGACGTGCACGGGCAGCGTGAGGGTCGCGCTCAGCGCACTCTTGTCGGTCCGGCTGGTGCCGTCCGACACCTGGAACTGCACCCACGTCATACCGAAACTGCCCGCCTTCGAAGTGAACGCGACGGTGTTCGGGCTGGTCAGCTGTGCCGTCGCCGACGGACCCGCGACGACGGTCTTCGCGTAGAACACGTGGGGACTGTGCCCTGGCCGGACGCTGACATATTTCGACAGCTGTATGTCGAGGACCTTGCCCGCAACCGCCTGCGCCGGGAGCACACCAGGGATGAGGGTGGGAGGCTGATCGGTCGAGCCCGGCACGACCACGACAGCGTCGCCGGTCAAGCCGTCGACATCGGTGTCGGTATAGAGGATCACCTGTCTTTGCGCCTGCACCGGCACCCGCAACACACCCCCGCTGAGCACCTGCACTCCTGGTGCGCTGGTCGTGACCTTCAGGTCTGAAGTGAGACCGTCCGGATCTGCGTCGTTGGACAACACCTTGACGTCGACGGTCTTCTTTCCTGCAACTTCTGTCGGTGCGACGTAGTCGTCCTGTGCGATGGGCGCGAGCAACGGCGCATGCTTGTCCACCTTGATCGTCAGCAGCCCTTGAGCCGTTCCGCCATGGCCGTCGCTGATGCCATAGAAGTAGCGCAGCACCTGGTCTGTGGCCGGTGTGGTGAGGACGAGTTGACTGCCCTGGACACGCACCGGCGTCCTGCCTGATGCCGCATCTGCCGGTTTGAGCATCGACGGCACCAGCGAGAGCGGATAGCCATCAGGGGAGAAATCGTTGGACAGCACCGCGACGCCGAGCAAGCGACTCGGCCGCACCCGTGCCTGATCCGGAACCGCGACGGGGGGCGTCCCCGAGGCCGGAGGCGGCGCGACGCCGACACGCACTGTACCAACGCCCTGCGCACCGAAGCGATCGGCGACGACATACGTGAAACTGTCCGTGCCGGCGGCGCCCGAGGCCGCTGCATACGTGATGGTGTTGCCCACCACTTGTGGCGTTCCCAAGCGCGCACTGCCAGTCACGGCAGTGACCATCACCGAGTCGCCATCCGGATCCACACCCGTGACGGGAACCTGGATCGTGGTGGTCGTGCCCGCGATGGCACGCGCGGTGAGCGCGGGTGGCGCTGGCGGCCGGTTCTTCTGCGCGAGCGGCACGACGGTGAAGACCACATCGGCGGAGGCGGGGTTTCCGTCTGCATCGGTCACGGTGTACGTGACACGCTCGGTACCGGCTGCGGACCCGGCCTTGAGCCGCACCTGGTCCTGGGAGACGAAGGCGGTCGAGCCGATCAGCGGCTTCCCGACGATCTGCAGCTTCGGCGACACGGTCAAGTCCAGCCCCGACGGCGAGTAGTCGTTGTCCAGCACGTCGACTGAAGTCACGTCTCCTGCACGCACTGTGCCGGTGTCATCGACGGCGACGGGAGGCACCGAGCTATCGACCGGTCGCGGTACCACCGTCACCTGGCCGGTGGCAGTCCCCTGCCCGTCGGAGACCACGTAATGGAAGATCGTCGGCGCGGTCAAGCCCCCCGGCGCGGTGACCCGGATCGACTCGTGATTGATCACTTCCGCGGTGACCGGTGAGTTGGCGCCGACCTGCACATCGGTGACGACCAGCACACCACCTGCCGGATCGTCGTCGTTGTCGAGGACGGGGATGGTGACAGAGCCGCCGGCGGGCAACGCGCCCAGATCCGGCTCAGCCAGTGGCGCGACCGCTCCCCGGATGGTCTTGGCATCGATGCGGATCTTGCTGGTTGCCGTACCGTGCGCGTTCGCGACCGAGTAGCTCAGATACTGCGTGCCTTGCTTGGAAGGCGTGTAGGTGATCGTGCCCGCCGCATAGTCCGCACTGGCGGTCGCCCCAGTCGACGTCTTGCCGATGGAGGCCAAGGTGAGCGTGCCGCCGAGAGGGTCGTAGTCGTTGGCGAGTGGCTTGATCACGAGAGGCGAGCCGACGGCGCCCGAAGCGAAGTCGGGATTGGCGACCGGAGCCGAAGCACCCTTCGTGACGTCTACCACCAGCTTGCCGCTGGTGCGTGACTTACGACCGTCACTCATTGTCACTGAAATCGTGTGGGGGCCGACTGCGGCGTTCGGCAGAGCCTTGATCGTCACCGTTCCGTTGACCTGGGCACCGATCCGCAGGTCGGGTTTCTCCGAGGTCGCTGACTGCAGATAGAACTGGTCGCCTTCCGGGTCGACCCATCCCTGCAATGCGTTGTACGACAGGTGGGCGCCCTGCTGCATGGTCAGCGCGGCTGGAGCGATCAGCTGTTCCGGCGCGGACTCATCTTGTGGGCCTTTGACCGTCAAGGTGACCTTCGCCGGCACGGGAGCGGTCTCGCCGTCGTCCGCGTAGTACGTGAACGTGGTGGTCCCGCGCGCGTCGGATGGCGTGGTGATCTGTAGTGCCTGGCCCCCGCGAACCTGTTGCACCGGGCCGAGACTGGTCTTCGCGTCACTGGGCTTGACCTCGGCCGTCAGCACGAGACCGGACGGGTCCGAGTCGTTCATCAGCACAGGCAGCACCGTGGTGCGTCCCGGGCGGACACCGAACTGGTCGTTCTGGGGCTGCGGCGGCTGCTTCTTGCTGCTCGTCTTGGTGGTCTTCTCGACCTGCGTGCTGTCGGCGGTCTGCTTGTTGTGCTTCGCATCCTTGATCTGAGATTGCACGTCGGCCCAGTTGTTGACCGCCTGCATATGCTCATTGACCAGGTAGACGTTCCCGTTTGTGGTGTCGTTGAGCACGACCACATCTCGGTTGGTCCGAAAGACTGGCGTGCTCGTCTTCGCTACGGCTGCGGATACCAGTTGCTGCGAGTCCGACGTGTCGGAACAGTCGCGACGATAGTTGCCCGTGCCCGCCCAGGCGGCATACGAGCAACCGTCCAGGATGACCGGCGCAACCGGAACCCCTTCTCCCTGCGCGGTTCCGGCCGGCACGCGCGTCGGCGAAGCACCCGACAGCGGGACGTGAATCAGCTGTGTGGCCGAGGCGACGAGAACCTCGTCGCTGCTCGGCCCGGGCTGCTGGATCGCCAACGCTCCGGCACTACCGGAGGAGAGCGAGACGCGGCCACGCAAGGTGTGCACTACGCCCGTCGACGTATCAAGTGCCACGAGTTGGTCACCCACGACCGTCAGCTCGAGGTGAGCCGTTGAGGTGACGCCCGCAAGCTTTCCCACCTGTTGCGCATGCCACGCACCGTCGTGCCCGGTCACGCGGGTCACCTGACCCGTGGCATCGACCGCATCCACGGCGCCGTCACTGCCCACGATCGCTGCAACATCCTTGGCCCCGTGTATGACGGGGGTGGACCTGGTGCTGAAGGTGCTCAGCGCCGAGGCCGCCACGACCCACACTTTCCCCGACCCAGGGTCGACCACCGCGGCAGTGTCATCGCCTTGGACAACCTGCATCCCTGCAGGCACGGTGAAGGCTTGCCCGAGCGCCAGCGTCGAAGTCGCGATCGACTGCACAGTCGATTTGCCCGCTGGTGAGTCATGCAACAGCACGTCATTGGCATGCTGGGAGACGTCGAACGACGTCGACAATGCCGCCACTCCTCCGTCGATGGTCCGCGACGGATAGTTGAGATGGCCTGCAAGGTGGAGTTGCTCGTTGGTGACCCAGACGCCGCCATCGTTCAGCTGCAGTCGATCGACCGGGACCCCTTGATGGGCGGCGGCCAAGGTGGCCACGACCATTGCGAGCACGACCAAGCACGCCGGCCAGCGCCATTTCTGCGCGGCTGGACCACCGCGAGCAACTCTCGCAACCCGCACTCGCAAGGGTCCCTTCCACCTGAACAGCACCGACCGGAACTGCAGTGTCAGGGATTCGAGGCTGGAGCCGCAGTAGACTTGCGCAAAGAGATTTCACCCGCAAGACGGAGCGGATTCACAGTTATTCATGGTAACTAGGACGGCGCCTGCGTCTCTGGTCGCTTCGTTGTCACTCTTCGCCTGGGACTGTCGTCACGTCATGTGCTGCGCGGGAACGGGATAACCGTCAGCGGCCGGTTCAACCGTCAACGGGCGTAGTCAGCGGGGCGGTGACCCCGGTGGGTCCATGATGGATTCATGAGTGACGACATCACGGTCCGCGACAACCCCGACCTGCACCGCTACGAAGCTCGCGTCGGCGGCGCACTGGCGGGTTTCGCGGTCTACGAACTCGCAGCAGGCAGCATTACTTTCGTGCACACCGAGGTCGACACGAAGTTCGAGGGCAAGGGAGTCGGCTCGGCCATTGCGCGGTTCGCGCTGGACGACGTCCGCGACCGCGGTGACCTGTCGGTCATACCCCAGTGCGCGTTCATCGCGGCATGGATCGAGCGGCACCCGGCATACCAGTCGCTGGTGCAGCAGGACTGACTCCGGTGTGGCTAGGCAACCTTGCCTAGCCGCGGGGGCGCGTCGCGACATACGCTGCCTGCCATGAAGATGAGCGCAGCACTTGAGAAGAAGTTCAACGCCCAGATCACCCTCGAGTTCGAGTCGTCGATGGTCTACCGACAGCTCGCGATCGAGATGGAGGACCGCGACCTGCCCGGCATCGCCGCCTGGCTGCGCCACCAAGCGGACGAGGAGATCGTCCACGCCAACAAGTTCATCGACCACCTCAGTGACCGCGACAACCACCCAGTGATCGGCGCCATTGCCGCCCCGCGGGTCAGCGTGAAGTCGGTGCTGGACGTCTTCGAGACTGCGCTCGCGCACGAGCAGAAGGTCTCCTCCTCGATCCGCGACCTCTACTCCGCGACGGACAAGGCCGGCGACCTGGACTCCCGGCCGCTGCTGCTGTGGTTCCTCAGCGAGCAGGTGGAGGAGGAATCGACGGTGGACGAGATCGTCGGTCGCCTGAAGCTGATCGACAACGACGGCCCCGGCCTCCTGCGCCTCGACGAGGACCTCGCGCAGCGTCCCACGACCACCACGGAGACCACCGCCAACTGACCGCTCGCTGAACGGAGTGCTCACGGATTGCCGGTGAGCACTCCGTTCAGTGTCTCCAGCCAGTCCGCCGGCCGGTCCAGGTGCACGTCATGACCGGCGTCGGCGATCGTGATGCTCGAGACACCCGGGCGGCGGCACATGCGCTCCACCTGTTCGGCCGGTATGGCGCCGTGCTCGCCCAGCATCAGGTATGTCGGGGCGCTGACGCTCTCCCAGGCCCGCCAGCGCGGCAGCACCAGCACCGCACGCAGGGCCGCCACCAGGACGTCGGCATCCCAGCACGGCGCCAGCCCGCCCGCGTCGAACTGCAGCCCGTCGGCCCACGCCTCGGCCGCACCCGGACTACCGCCGAAGAATTCGACGAAGGCGTCCCGGTCGGGAAAGACCGCCGGCCAGCTGCGCAGCCAGCGTTCGACGGGCTCCAATTCGGTCTCTGCAGCGCCGCCCACGCCGGCTTCGACCATCACCAATCTGCTGACCAGTTCAGGGTTTTCGGCCGCAACGAGCATTGCCGTGTGGCCGCCCATCGACTGCCCGACCAGCGTGACCGGTGCACCGCCGAGGCGTTCGATCAGGGCCACGACATCGCCGACGTATGCCGCACGAGTCACGTCACCCGGCGCACGCGTGGAGTGGCCGTGTCCGCGTTGCTCCAGCGCGACCACCCGGTGGGTGCCAGCCAGCCCGCGCATGGTCGCCGCCCATTCCTGGGCGGTGCCGGCGAGGCCGTGCAGCAGGACGACGGTGTGGTCTCCGGCACCCGCCTCGGCATACGCCAGCTCGACCGGGCCCCGTGAGAACGAGTGCCAGGCAGCAGAACCGATCACCCGAGCGATTATGTCGGCCGCGACCCGGGCCACCCGGGGCGGGTGACCCCTGCGATTGACTTTCCTCGAACGCGTGTTCGATGATGGATCGCATGGCAGTCACCACTACGACCCGGGTCGCCGAGTTGCACGAACTGCTGGCGCGGCACGAGACGTCGCCCGCCGCAGGCAATGTCCCGGTGCACCCGGAGCTGGTGGAACTCTTCCCTCGTGGGCTGCGCACCGGGGCGGTCTACTCGCTGCACGGCTCGATGAGTGCAGCGCTCGCACTGCTGGCCGGTCCCTCGGCGGCCGGCTCCTGGTGCGCCGTGGTCGGCGTGCCCGACCTGGGCATCGAGGCTGCGGCCGACTGGGGTGTCTGGCTGGACCGGATCGCCCTGATCCCCCGGGTACCCGCCGGGGAATGGACGTCCGTGGTCGCCGCCCTGGTCGAGGTCAGCGCTCTCGTAGTGGCGGCCCCCCCGGAGCACATCTCCCCCGGCGAGGTCTCCCGGCTGCTCGCCCGGCTACGCACCAGCGGCAGCACCCTGGTCGTGCTGGGCAACTGGCCGCGCGCCGTCGCCACGCTCACCGGGCAGGTCACCCGCTGGGACGGCCTGTATGACGGGCACGGTCACCTCCGCGGCGGATCCCTGCGTCTCGAGGTGACCGAACGCCAGCGCACCCGGTATGCCGATCTCGAGTTGCCGGTGCGGCCATGATCAGCGCTGCGCCGATCCGCGTGCTGCTGCTCTGGTGTCCGGGGTGGCCGGTGCTCGCCGCCCGGCTCGTGCAGGGCATCGCCGCCGATCGGGCACTCGCGCTCACCGATCGAGGGGTCGTGGTCGCCTGCTCACCAGCCGCTCAGGCGGAAGGCGTCGCCGTCGGCCTGCGCGTGCGCCAGGCACAGCACCGTTGCCCCGACCTGGTCGTGCTGCCCCACGACGTTGCCGCTGAGACGCGCGCCTTCGAGCCGGTGCTGCGTGCGATCGAGGAGAAGATCCCGGATGTCCATGTGGTCCGGCCCGGCCTGGCTGCCGTCAAGGCACGCGGTGCCGGCCGTTTCTACGGCAGCGAGGAGGCGGCCGCACACGCCCTGCTGACGCACCTGCAGCGTTTCACCGCTGACGAGTTGCGGCTGCCGGTCGACCTGCGGATGGCCGTCGCGGACGGCCTCTTCACCGCCGAGCACGCTGCCTACTCCAGCTCTGCGAGACAGCCTCTCGTCGTCGTTCCGACAGGGCGCTCCCGGGACTTTCTGGCCGGTCTGCCGGTCAGCGTTGCCTGCGACCGACGCCTGGCAAATCTGTTGCAGCGCATGGGGATCCGCACCTTGGGAGACCTGGCGAAGCTGCCGCGTGCCCAGGTCAACAGCCGGTTCGGGGCACCAGGGCTGCGAGCACACCAGCTCGCATCCGGGGAGGACAGTCCGATCCTGCGCCCCCGTGTGGTGCCACCGGAGCTCGGTCTGCACGTCGCCTTCGACCCGCCGGCTGCGCAGATCGAGCAGATCGTGCTGCGCTGCGAACCCGCGGCGGAAGGATTCGTCCAGCTACTCACCCGGTCGGCCCTGATCTGCACCGAGATCCGGGTGACCGTCCAGCTGGAGCCGGATGCCCTCTTCGAGCGGCTGTGGCGGCATCCGTGGCAGTTCGGCAAGACCGAGGTGCTCGACCGGATCCGTTGGCAACTGGAGGATCTCGCCACGGAGGCAGTCACGACGGACGACGAGACGCTCGGTGCGTCGGTGCTGTCGGTGCAGGTGCTGCCCGAGTCGGTCGACAACGCCGAGCACCACGCGCAGGGACTCTGGGGAGACCGGCCGGACGAGAAGGTCGAGCACGCCCTGACCACCTTGCAACACCGCCTCGGCCACGAGTCGGTTCTCACCAGCACCGTTGCAGGCGGGCGGTTGTTGCACGAACGCCGAGTGCTGCGCCCCTGGGGCGACGCCCTGCCGACCCTGCGCGAACGACGGCTCGAGCAGCCCTGGCCGGGCACGGTGCCGGGCCCCTCGCCGGCCACGGTGTTCAGCAGCGCGAGCCAGGTGCAGGTGCTCTCCGCGGATGGCGCGCCGATCACCGTGGACGAGCGCGGCACGGTCAACGAGCGGCCCACCTGGCTGCGCACGCACGAGGGGCAGCGACGCATCGAGCAGTGGGCAGGACCGTGGCCTATCCGGCAACGCTGGTGGCGGAAGGTCAAGCAGCTCAACCGGTTTCAGCTGGTCGACAACCATCTGACGGCGTGGTTGCTGCTGTCCGACGGTGCGGTCTGGTTCACCGAGGCACGTTATGACTGATTTCGCAGGTGACACCTGATGGGATGGAGCAACCCCGCCATACCGTGGTCACAGCTGGAGCAGGCGCTGTCTCGCGGCATACGACCCGAGGAGCGCAGTGTTCGCGGCCGCCCGGCAGACGGAGGCGACGGGCCGGTCTTCTCGCGCAAGCGGGGCCGGTTCCGGCCGGCCGACCTCGCCGAACCGGCCGGACCTGTCGTGCCGTATGCCGAGCTGCACGCGCACTCGCACTACAGCTTCCTGGACGGAGCCGCTGCCCCCGAGGATCTGGTCACCGAGGCAGCCCGGCAACGGCTGCACGGCATCGCCGTCACCGATCACGACGGCCTCTACGGCATTGTGCGCTTCGCCGAGGCTGCCGAAAGCTACGGGCTGCACACCGTTTTCGGCGCCGAGCTGTCCTTGGGGCTCACCGCTCCACAGAACGGCGTGCCCGACCCGGAGGGCTCTCACCTGCTGGTGCTGGCGCGAGGCACGGAGGGCTACCGCCGGCTGGCCCGGGCGATCACCGACGGCCAGCTCGCCGACTCTGCGGAGAAGGGCAAGCCGGTCTACGACCTGACTGCCCTCGCAGCCGAGGCAGCCGGTCACTGGGCGATCCTGACCGGGTGCCGCAAGGGCAGTGTGCCGCGCACGCTCGCGCGACACGGGCACGACGCCGCTGTTGCCGAACTGCATTCGCTGCAAGAGCTTTTCGGCACGGACAACGTCTTCGTCGAGCTGACCGACCACGGCGACCCGGCAGACAGCACCACGTGCGACCGGCTTGCCGCGGTCGCCCTCGCAACCGGGACGCCCACCGTTGCCACCAATGCCGTGCACTATGCCAAGCCCGGCCAATACCCTTTGGCAACAGCCCTTTCCGCGGTCCGGTCGCGCCGCAGCCTGGAGGAGCTGGACGGCTGGCTGCCCGCGCACGGTTCGGCATACGTCCGCAGCGGCGCCGAGATGGCTGCGCGCATGCACCGCTTCCCAGGCGCCGTCGAGCGCACAGTGGAGATCGCCGACGATCTCGCCTTCAGCCTGCGAGCGGCGTCTCCCCGCCTGCCCCGGCAAGAGGTGCCGTCGGGTCACACTCCGATGAGCTGGCTACGCGAGCTGACCATGCGCGGCGCCGCCGAACACTACGCACGCGACAACGTTGCGGCATACGCACGCATCGAACGTGAGCTGAATGTCATTGAAGCGAAGGACTTTCCAGGATATTTCCTGATCGTGCACGACATCGTGCAGTTCGCCAAGGGGCAGGGCATCCTGTGCCAGGGCCGCGGGTCGGCAGCCGCGTCAGCGGTCTGTTACGTCCTCGGCATCACGGTGATCGACCCGATCTTCTACGAGCTGCCCTTCGAACGCTTCTTGTCCGAGTTGCGGGAGGAGGCGCCGGACATCGACGTCGACTTCGACTCCGGCCGGCGCGAAGAGGTCATCCAGTACGTCTACCGGAAGTACGGGCGGCGCAACGCCGCCCAGGTCGCCAACGTCGTCACCTACCGCCCGAAGAACGCCGTACGCGACATGGCCAAGGCGCTCGGTGCCAGTCAAGGCCAGCAGGACGCCTGGTCCCGGCAGGTGGAACGCTGGGGTGCGGAGATCTCGAGCGCCGATCACGACATACCGGCCCCGGTCATCGCGCTTGCCGGTCAGGTGCTGGGTTATCCGCGGCACCTCGGCATCCACTCCGGCGGCATGGTGCTCACTGACCGTCCGGTCAGCGAGGTGTGCCCGATCGAGCATGCCCGGATGACGGATCGCACTGTCCTGCAATGGGATAAGGACGACTGTGCGTGGATGGGGCTGGTGAAGTTCGACCTGCTCGGACTCGGCATGCTCGCTGCGTTGCAGCACACCTTCGACCTGGTCGAGTCGCATACCGGTGAGCCCTGGCGGGTCGAGACGCTGCCGCGCAACGAGCCGGGCGTCTACGACATGTTGTGCCGCGCCGACTCGATCGGGGTCTTCCAGGTGGAGAGCAGGGCTCAGATGGGCACGCTCCCCCGGCTGAAGCCGCGCTCCTTCTACGACCTGGCCGTCGAGATCGGGCTGATCCGGCCGGGCCCGATCCAGGGCGGCGCAGTGCACCCCTACATCCGGCGGCGCACCGACAAGGAGCCCGTGACCTATTCGCACCCGCTGCTGCAGCCGGTGCTCGAACGAACCCTCGGAGTGCCGCTCTTCCAGGAGCAACTCATGCAGATGGCGATCGCCGTCGGCGACTGCAGTCCCGCCGACGCGGACCTGCTGCGCCGCGCCATGGGGTCCAAGCGCGGGGTCGAGCGCATCGACTCCCTGCGCACCAAACTGTATGACGGAATGGCTCGCAACGGCATACCTCCGCAGACGGCCGAGGAGATCTACACGAAGATCGAGGCGTTCGCCAACTTCGGTTTCGCCGAGTCGCACGCGCTCAGTTTCGCGGTGCTGGTCTATGCCAGCTCGTGGCTCAAATTGCATTATCCCGCAGCGTTTTTGGCGGGTCTGCTGCGTTCGCAACCGATGGGTTTCTACTCGCCGCAGACGCTCACGGGCGATGCTCGCCGGCATGGCGTCGAGGTGCGCTCACCGGACCTGCTGCGCTCGAACGTGCATGCCGACCTGGAGCCGGACTCCCCCGACGCGACGCAGTTGCGGGGTGGTGACGATGAATGCCTGCGTGATCACACGCAGGAGGAGATCGGCGACTTCGACACGTCGGCGCCACCGGACTGGCAGCGGCATCGGCGCGACTGGCACTTCGCGGTGCGGCTCGGTCTTGCCGACATCACCGCGCTCGGGGAGAGCGCCGCCGAGCGGATCGTGCAGGCTCGCGATCGCGACGGGTCATTCACCGATCTGGCCAATCTGGCCCGTCGAGCGGACCTGAATACCGAGCAGATGGAAGCACTTTCGCTGTCCGGCGCGCTCGACTCGCTGACCGGATCACGCCGCGATGCGCTGTGGCGGTCGGCCGAGGCCGCGTCGATCCGCAGCGATCAACTGCCGGTCCGCGTCGCCTACCAGCCGCCGTTGCTGCCCGAGCTGTCCATCGGCGAGCTGCTGATGCACGACCTGCAGGCGACCGGGATCAGTCCGGGCGACCACCCGATCCGGCACGTCCGGGCCGACCTGGACGCTCGCGGGGTGCTGCCGGTCCATCAGTTGCAGGGTTTTCAGACCGGGCGCCGGGTCGAGGTCGGCGGCGTCGTCACCCACCGCCAGCGACCGGCCACCGCCGGCGGCATCACCTTCGTCAACGTCGAGGACGAGACCGGCATCCTCAACGTCATCGTGTCGCGCGGGGTGTGGCACCGCTACCGGCGCATCGCCCGGGCCTCACCGGCAATGGTCGTGCGCGGCATCCTGGAACGCTCCGAGGACGGCGTCGTCAACCTGCTCGCAGATCGCCTGGAACACCTCACGATTCATGTCCGCACCACGTCCCGCGACTTCCAGTGACGCCCCGCCCCGCAGCCCCGCAGCCCCATTGTCGCGAGTGACGGCTTCCTCGCCGAGTGACGGTGCAATTCCGCCGTCACTCGACGAACAGACCGTCAGTCGGCGCATTTCCGGGCGAGGAACACCCACTCCTTGCCCGGCCGGTCCGGCGCGTCGCGCACCTCGACGACCTCGAATCCGTGCGTGCGCAGGTCGCGCACCAGCTCGTCATACTCCCGGAAACGCAGCGTGGACACCGATCTCAGCGTCTCCCCCTCCAGCTGCGTCGCCGATTCGAACGTCACCAACGGCAGCGACACCTCGGTCACGGCGCGCCGCACAACCGACCGCCGACCGTCGGGATGCACCCGGAGCGTCTCCGGGACGTCCCACTCCTCCCAAGCACGCACCTCGGGCCGGCGCGTCTCAAAGACGAACCAGCCGCCGTCCCGCAGCACCCCATGTATGGCGGTCAGCGTCGCCGACCAGTCCGCGTCCTCGACGAACACCTGCGCGACGTTGCCCGTCATGATCGCCAGGTCGGCGTCAGCGACGCGACCATCCAGCTGGGTCGCGTCGCCCTCGATCCAGGTCACCTTGTCGGCATGCGGTTTCGCTCGTGCAACACCGATGGAAGCGACCGCCGGGTCGACGCCGGTGACGTCATACCCATCGGCGGCGAGCAGCACTGCGAGACAACCAGTTCCGCAGCCGACGTCGACGATCCGGCGAGCGCCGAGTTCGTCGATGAGTGCCTGATAGACGTCCAGATCACCACGGTCGTCGTCGAAGACGTCGTAGAGCACGGCAAGTCGCGGGTCCGCGAACACGGCATCGGGTGGGCGCATGGTCACGAGGCTACGAGCGCCCGGCAGTCTCCCGCACCCGGTTTTCGGCGGCGATGACGGTCTGTCCCATCAGCACCGCGATCGTCATCGGACCGACGCCGCCCGGCACTGGCGTGATGTATGACGCCCGCTGCGCCGCGGCCGAAAACTCCACGTCGCCAACGTTTCCCGGGTTGTATCCCGCATCGACGACAACCGCGCCGGGCTTGATCCACTCGCCGCGGATCAGCTCGGGACGCCCCACCGCCGCAACGACGATGTCTGCCTCGGCGACCTGCGCCGCCAGATCGGTGGTGCGAGAGTGACAGAAGGTAACCGTCGCATCGCGGGCGAGCAGCAGCAGTCCGACCGGCTTGCCGAGGATCGCACTGCGCCCGACGACACACACCCGCTGACCAGCGATCGGCACGTCATACGCGTCGAGCAGCCGCACGATGCCCTCAGGTGTGCAGGAGTGAAAACCATTGGCGGACAGTCCCATTGCTGCAAAGCTGGCCATCGTCACACCGTCCACGTCCTGGTCCGGTGCGATGGCCTCGAAGACTGCGATCTCGTCGACCTGCGCCGGCGCTGGATGCTGCACCAGGATGCCGTCGACTTCATCGTCCTGCGACAGCGCCCGCACTGCGGCGACCGCTTCCTCGGTGGTCGTGCCGGCCGGCAACTGGACCCGGCGAGACTCCAGGCCGAGTTGCCCAGCTCGCCGCTGCTTCATCCGCACGTAGGCGTGCGAGGCCGGATCGTCACCGATCAGCACGGTGGCGAGACACGGCGGACGCCCCTGTCTCGCAGTGAAATTCGCTGCTCTCTCGGCGACCTCACCGAAAATCGTCCGGGACACGGCGGTGCCGTCCAACAGGTGTGCTGCCATCACTCGACTCCTCTTTCGATCGGAGTCGTACCCAGGCGGGCGATACGACGAACTCACACTCCCCGGTGGTGACCCACCCGTCGCCAGTCGTGTGCCCTCAGCGTAGCCGCTCCAGCCACACCGAGTGACGCAGCAACCACCGAGTGCCGCATGTGCACCTGCGTCATTCGGTGCGGAGTGCGTCAGTCGGCAAGTGCGCCACGTAGCCGGTTGGCGTATGGCACGCGCTCGGCGGCGCCGACGTAGCGCGCCTCACGATGCCGGACATAGAGATCGTCCCCGTCATACCTCGGCAGGACATGCATGTGCAGGTGCCATACATCCTGATAGCCCGCCGGCTCGTTGTGCTGGCGAATCGAAACGCCCTGGCACTCATACTTTTCCCGCATCGCAACCGCCACGGCTTGGGTCAGGTCCCATAGTGCGTGCCCGACGTCGCGCGGCAATGCGTAGAGATTCTCCACGTGTTCGTTCGGTATGACGAGCACCCCGCCGTCGTTGGCCGGCCACCACTTCGGCGCAATGCGGGCAAATACCAGCTCACGCTGCACGACGAGGTCAGTGGCGGCGTTCCGGTCGTTCCACTCGCCGCGCAGGAACGCACAGAACGGGCAGTGATAGCCGTCCGGTTCATGACGCCACTGTGAACTGACCATTGACGGCTGAAACTACCAGTGACGGCGCAGCAGCACCGTCAGCCGCTGTCTCGACCGTCAATCGGCGGGGTCGACCGTCAATCGGTGAGCGCCGGACGCGGGCGCCGGGCCAGTGGTGTCGCCGACGCGAAGAGTGACCGGCACCGTGACGTCCGAGACGTCCTCGCCGGCGAGCAGCGCACGCACCGTCTCCCCGACGGTCCGCCCCTTGTCGAGCGGGTGCTGGTCGATCGTGGTGAGGGATCGCCCGAACCACGGCAACTGCACTCCGTCATACCCCGTCACGGACAGGTCTTCAGGCACCCGCAGCCCGCGGTCCACCGCCGCCTGCACGACGCCTGCAGCGAGCAGGTCGCTCTGGGCCACGATCGCGGTCGGACGATCCCGCGCATCCAGCAGCAGCCCGGCGGCCGCGTGGCCCGAGTCGAAGTCCGGCTCCCCTGCCTCGACCAGTGCTGCCGTGGGAAAAACGTCGCGCACGCCGAGTGCCCGATCGCGGGAGTCCGGGAAGTGACTGGCCCGCACCTGTGCGATCGTGCACGCCCCGGTGGCACCTCCCCATCGCAGCGGCATCGTCACATGCCCGACCTTCCGGTGACCGAGATCGCGCAGCAGCTCCGCGAGACTCCGCGACGCCGCGCGCTCGTCGGCGGTCACCTGCACGATGCCGGCACCGCGCGGCGCACCGGTTCCCACGATCGGGACCCCGCGAGCCGCGAATTGGGTTGCCAGCTCGTTGTTCTCGTCACCGCACAACATGAAAACCGCCGCATCTGCGGCAATCCGGGAAACCTGCGGGCCTGGGTCGCCATGCCCCTCGGTGGCGTCCGGTAGGAGGAGCAGACCACAGCCCATCTCTCCGATCACCTGGGAGAGACCATCGAGCACGGACACGACATATGGGTCACGGAACGCATGCAGGATGCGCCGCTCGACGACCGCTGCGATCACTCCGCTCCGGCCGTACCGCAGCGACGAGGCCATCGGGTCCGGCCCGCCATACCCGAGCTCGACGGCGGCAGCCCTGACCCGGTCGGCAGTGCTCGTGGCGACCGGCCGGTTGCCGCTGAAGACCAGCGAGGCCGTCGAGACCGCGACGCCGGCACGGATTGCGACATCACGCAGCGTCACCCGGCCGGCGCTGCCGGCTTGACCACCATCGGACATGTGGAGCAGACTAGCGAATCGATTCGATCGAATCGATTCGACGCATGTGGTTCCCAGAGTCTCGAAGGAATGTCATGGTGATGGCGGCCGACCGCCGTGCAACCGCGCCGACCCCGCCGGACGACGCAGTCGCACGGCGCGTATCGCGTTCGGTGGCAGTGCTGTTCGTCCTCAACGGAGCGGCGTTCGCGACCTTCGCGGCCCGGCTGCCGGATGTGAAGAACATGCTGCACCTGTCCGCGGCGGGGCTCGGGCTGTTCCTGCTGGCCGGATCGATCGGGAGCGTCAGCGGGCTGCCGCTCGCCGGGTGGGTGATCAGCCGCATCGGCACCCGCGCAACCGTCCGCGTCGCCGCGACCGCAGCCGTCTGCGGCTACGCCGTCGCCGGCTTCGCCATCACCGCCCACCTGCTCTGGCTCGCCGTCATCGGCCTGCTCGTCGCGGGCATGGGCATCGGCCCGTGGGACGTCACCATGAACCTCGAGGGCACCGTCGTCGAACGCCACGAGGGCCGCTCGATCATGCCTCGCTATCACGCGATGTTCAGCGGAGGCACCGTGCTCGCGGCCCTGATCGGCGTGGCCGCCACCGGCCTGCACGTGCCACTCTGGGCACATCTCACGGCGGCGATGGCGATCATCGGCACACTTGCGCTCACCTATTCACGGAACTTCGAATTGCTTTCCGACACACCGGAAATGCCCGAAGCCACCCCCGTCCCCGACACGCCACGTGCTCCGTCCCACCGCAGTGCCTGGACCGACCCTCGCGTGCTGCTCATCGGCGTCGTCACGCTCGTCGCTGGCTTCACCGAGGGATCGGCCAACGACTGGCTGTCCCTGGGTTTCGTCGAGGGCCACGGCGTGCCGAAGTGGGCAGGGGTGCTCGCGTTCGCGACCTTCCTGACCTGTATGACGGGCGGCCGCCTGCTCGGCACCGGGCTGCTCGACCGCTACGGCCGGGTCCCGACGCTGCGGGTCTGCTTCGCGCTGGCGGTGCTCGGCTGTCTCATGGTGGTCTTCGGCACGACCCCGCTCGCGTATGCCGGGGTGGTCGTCTGGGGCGTCGGCGTCTCGCTCGGCTTCCCGGTGGGGATGAGCGCCGCCGCGGACGATCCCGCCCGCGCACATGCACGCATCTCGGTGATCAGCACCATCGCCTACACCGCCTTCCTTGCCGGTCCCCCACTGCTCGGCCTGCTCGGCGAGCACGTCGGAGTGCTGCACGCCCTGCTCGCCGTCGGCGCCGCAGCAACCCTCGCATTGTTCCTCGTGCCTGCGGTCCGCGAGCCGGCCGCGACGGACGTGACCGCTCAGTGACCGCGCGGCCCGTTCTGCTCTGAGCAGAAGCCGTGGAGTTCACGCACCCGGCAGGTCTAGCGTCGAACGCATGGGTGACGTGCGACAGCTCCGGCAAACTCCGATCGTCGAGCCGCTCTGGCGGGATGTCCTCGGCGCCCAACTGCGGGCACTGCGCATGCAGCGGCACCGAACCATCACCACGACGGCTCGCCGAGCCGGGATCTCGGCGCAGTACCTCTCCGAGATCGAGCGCGGCCGCAAGGATCCGTCCTCGGAGATCGTCGCCGCCGTCGCCGGAGCCCTCGACTCCACGGTCGCCGAGGTCACCGATCTGACCGTGCGCGAGCTGCGCCGGACCTCCGCCAGGGCGACCGTCCCGATGCGCGGCCCAGTCGCCCTGGCGGCCTGAGTTCAGCCGCGGTAGGCCATCACCTCGTCGGCGAGGCCGTAGGCGACGGCCGCGTGCGGCGTGAAGATGCGGTCACGGTCGGTGTCCTTGCGCAATGCCTCCACCGGTCGGCCGGTATGGCGGGCGAGCACCTCCTCCGCCTCCGCACGCAGCCGGATCACCTCGTCCGCAGCCAGGATGATGTCAGGTATGGCGCCCCGGCCGCTACCGGACGGCTGGTGCAACAGCACTCGTGAGTGCGGTAGCACGCTCCGCTTCCCCTGAGCGCCCGCCGCCAGCAGGATCGCCGCAGTCGAACACGCTTGTCCCACACAGGTCGTCGCGACCGGGGACCGGACGAACTGCATGGCGTCATACACGGCGAACGTCGCGGTGAGCGATCCGCCGGATGAATTGATGTAGAGGTTGATCTCCTGATCGGGCGCGACCGATTCCAGGTGCAGGATCTGCGCGATCAGCGCGTTGGCGACGCCATCGTCGATCTCGGTGCCGAGGTAGACGATGCGCTCGGCCAGCAGGTGACTGTAGACGTCCATGACGCGGTCCCCGCGCGGCGAAGGCGCCACGACGTTCGGAATGGTATAGCTCGTCATCGCGTTGAACCTCCAAGACCAACAGGTGTTTTCGGTGGTGTGAGCCGAGTCAGGTCGTCAACCACCTGGTCGACGAAGCCATAGTCGACGGCCTGTTCGGCGGTGTACCACCGATCGCGCAGCGAATCCTCGAAGATGCGCTCCAGCGGCTGCCCGGTCAGCTCGGCAGTGATGCCCAGCACGGTGTCTCGCGTCTGGCGCAGATCGTCTGCCTGCAGCTCGATGTCGACGGCGGTTCCCCCGAATCCCGCGCTGCCCTGATGCATCAGGATCTTGGAGTGCGGGAGCGCACAACGCTTGCCCCTCGTGCCCGCAGTGAGCAGGAATTGCCCTGCGCTGCAAGCGATCCCGAGCGCGAGCGTCGAGACGTCGTTCGGGATCGCGCGCATCACGTCCATGATCGCGAGCATCGCCGGCACCGAGCCGCCCGGCGAGTTGATCCAGAAGCTGATCTCCGCGCGCGGGTCTGCCGCCGACAGCAAGTAGAGCTGCGAGATCAGCCGGGTGCCGATCTCGTCGTCGAGTGCGGTGTCCAGCACGATCACCCGCTGATCGAGAAGGCGCTCGGCGATCTGTCTGCTGAGTGGGTGTGGTGGCCTTGGCTGTTCGTCGGTCATGCACCGAGCATGCGCGAAACCGACTGCCGATCACCAGGTTTCGCTGCTCTGAGCAGAACAGCCGAATGCACTGACCGTCCTCGGGAATGACGAGTCCGGTTGCCAACCGCCTACTGCATCAACAGGCGTATGGCGGCGGGCAACTCGGCGATGGACTCCGGCGCCACCCACCGTGCGTCGATGCGCGCTGCGAGCGCCTCGGCCTCGTCGAAATCCTCAGCGGGAGCGACGATCCGGACATTCGGCAACTGCAGCGCGGCGGGCACCGGATCCTGGTCGTCGGTCGACCGGCAGTCCGACATCAGCAACACCACCGTGCGCCTGGCCCGGGCGTGTGCAAGCTGGTCGCGCGCCGCTTCGAACGCGCCACGCAACCCGGTCACACCGTGCCCGCGCAGGCCGAGGACACGGCTGACGACCTGCTCCGGGCCGGCCGGCTCGTGCAGGGCACGGATCACCTGGGGAGCGCGGGAGAACGACACCACTGCATGCTCCTGCGGGGCACGCAGACTCACCGCCGCGGCGATCATCGAGGCCGCTGCCAGGCGTGCGCCGCGCATCGATCCGGAGGCGTCGATCAGCAGACAGACGGCCAGTGGCGGCCGCGTCCAGGAACGCGCGACCAGGTCGTCCAGATTCGGCGCGATGCCCTCGGACCGGGCCTGCACAATGGCTTCCAGGCTCGCGTCGACGTCGATGTCGTGCACCGCCCGCGATGGCACGAGTTGGGACGCCCCACTGCTGCCGATCCGATTCTCGCGGCTCAGCTGCACCACCAGCGAAGCGGCCAGCCGCTTCGCCTTCTCCCGCAGCACCGGGTCGGTCGCGTGGACCATCTCGGCCATCAGTTCCAGCGTCCGGTCGGTCTCGTCCTGCAGCTTCTCCTTGAGCACGTCGGCGTTCAGTTCGCCGACCTCCGGCGACATCTGCGCAAACGAGGCGTTCTTCGCCAGGTCGCTGCGCGGGACGGTCGATTGCCGCGGCTGCTGCTTGGGTGACGGGCGGCGCGGCGCTGACGGCTTCGGAGTGTCGTTCGGGCCCGCTAGCTGCGGGCTCCGGCTTCCCCCGCGGGATCACCGCCGTCCGAAGGATCCTGCGGGTCGTCCTGCACACCGAAGACCTCGGCGTAGATCGATTCGACCACCTGCTCGGCAGACTTCGATGCCGACTCGAACAAGGTGATCCGCCCGGTCAGCGCGGTCAGTGCCGCGTCCAGCCCGACCTGCCAGTCAGTCACATCCACGTGCCGGACCGTTGCCAGGGCAGCGGCCAGCTTGGCGAAGTCGATCGCGCCACGCACCGAGGAACCTGCCCGTATGTCGGGGTGCTCGCGCGTACGGCGCACAACCTCGACCACCTGGGAACGCCAGCCGGAGGGTATGCCCGCGACATACAAGCCGACGATCTGCTCTTCGATCTGCGCGCTCTGGTAGTCGACCGCGATGCGGCACGTGCGGTCGTGCAACGCGGACGACAGCCGGGCCACGCCGACCCCGTCGAAGGGATTCATCGCAGCCACGATCGCAAAGCCGTCGGCGGCCGGGATACGGCCGTAACGCGGCACGGTGAGCTCTCCCTCACTCAGCACCGTGAGCATGACGTTGAGCGTTTCCTCGGGGATGCGGTTGATCTCCTCGAGGTAGAGCAGTGCACCGGTCGTGAGCGCCTCGACCAGCGGTCCCGGGATGAAAATGTCTGGTGTGTAACCACGTTCGAGGATCTGCGAGGGGTCGAAGTGGCCGATGAGTCGCGCGGGGGTCAGTTCCGCATTTCCCTCGACGAAGATGAAGTCGACATGTTGCGCTGCCGCGACGGCACGCAACAGCGTGCTCTTGCCGGTCCCGGGCGGCCCTTCCAGCAGCGTATGCGTGCCGCTGGACAATGCCGCCTGAATGAGCTCGACCTCCCGCTCGCGGCCGAGCACCGGCACGATGCGCGGATCAGCAACTGCGTCGGACGCCACAGGGTTCCTCTCGTCGTTGAATGCTGGTCGATGCGACGGGTGTTGCAGCTCAGTGCTCGTGAATGATCACGCCGCGCACATTCTTGCCCGCTTCGAGGTCGGCGTAGCCCTCGTTCACCTGGTCGAGGGTGTACTGCTTGGTGATCAGCTCATCGAGCTTGAGGTCGCCGGCCTGGTAGAGCGACAGGATCTTCGGGATGTCGTAGGTGGGGTTGCAGTCGCCGAAGAGGCTGCCCTTGATGTTCTTGCGCCACAGCGTCAGGATCGACGCCGGCAGCACGATGTTGTTCATGTCGAGCTTGTTCAGGCCGGTGATGACGACGTCGCCACCCTTGCCGATGATGTTGAACCCACCGGTGATGTGTTCCTCCTGCATGACACCGGTGGTGAGGATTGCCGCATCGGCCATCTGTCCCCGGGTGAGGTTCGTGACGGTCTCCATCGCATCGTCCACCGAGGCGAATGCGTGCGTGGCGCCCAGCTCCAGCGCCTTCTCGCGCTTGTTCTCCAGCGGGTCGACGGCAATGACGTTCTTCGCACCGGCATACCGGGCGCCCTGCACGGCGTTGATGCCGATGCCACCGACCCCGATGACCACGACCGTGTCACCGGCCTTGGTGGCGGCCGTGTTGACGGCAGCTCCCCAACCGGTCGGGACGCCACAGCCGACGAGGACCGCCTTGTCCAACGGGAGGTCGTCGTCGACCTTGACCGTCGACGCCTCGTGGATGACGCCCCACTGGCTGAAGGTCCCAAGCATGCACATGCCGCCATACTCGCCGCGTGACCCCGTGAGCGGGTAGCCACCGCCGCCGGGGAGCGCTCCGTCCAGGATCGTTGCCCCCATGTCGCAGATGGACTGCTGACCGCTGGCACAGTAGCGACAGGTGCCGCAGTTGGGGATGAACGAGCAGACGACGTGGTCGCCTTCCTTGACCCGGGTGACGCCTGGGCCGGTCTTCTCGATGATGCCGGCGCCTTCATGGCCGAGCACCATCGGCAGGCGAGCGGCCAGGTCGCCGGTGATGATGTGCAGATCCGAGTGGCACAGCCCAGCAGCCACGTAGCGGATCAGCACCTCGCCCGGGCCGGGCTCCCTAAGTTCCAGTTCTTCGATGACGGCAGGCTTGCCGAACTCATAGACGACTGCGGCTTTGGTCTTCATTGACTGCCTCTTCCTGCTGGCGGTGGGTGTGGGACGGCTGCGGCGCCTGGCCGGTGTCGAGCGCCCACGTTGTCGCGTTTCCGCGTCTTTCGAGGCTATGCCGCGAGCGGCCCGGAATCTGCCGTTTGTCCCAAGATGGGACAGACGGCAGGTCACGCTCTGACGCCGAGCGTGCGGGGATTGACCTGAACCAGGGTCGGGCTTCACCGCCCGCTGTCGGCGCCCCTCCTAAGCTGGACCGCAGGAGTCGCGTCGAGCTCCCCAGGAGCCGTCGCCCGCGATATCGCAGGCAACCGCGACGCACGTGCCACTCGTCAGGAGTCACCGTCATGGCCAACCGCCTTGCCCACGCCACGAGCCCCTATCTCCTGCAACACCAGGACAATCCGGTCGACTGGTGGGAGTGGGGACCCGAAGCGCTTGACGAGGCGGCACGGCGAGACGTCCCGATCCTGCTGTCCGTCGGGTATGCCGCCTGTCACTGGTGCCAGTGGCGGGCCAAGAAGCGGTCTCACCGCAGCCGTTCGGGTGACGTGTGAGGTCGTCCAACAGGTCGTGGAGACGTGTTGGCTTTCGGCCGATTTCCTAACATGTTGCAGATTTGCAACGCTGCTTTAGGCTGGACACATGAACCTTGCGGAGCGCATCTCGACTTTGCGCCGGGTGAACGGGCTCAGTGCCCGTCAGCTCGCGGCGTTGGTTGATGTCGCTCCGACGACGGTCACTCGGATCGAGGCCGGTCAGGTCAGCCCGTCGTTCGATTTGGCGCAGGAGATCCTGGCAGTCTTGGGGGAGCCGATCGGTTTCACCGGGACGGCGGACCTGAGCGCGATCGCTACTGCGCGGCTGGCGCTCGATCCGAAGCTAGGCATCGCGGCCAGTCCGGGCGTTGAGGCGTGGCGGCAGCGGTGGGCTCGGATCGGGCTCATCGATGAGTCCGGACAGGTGGTTGCCGGCAAGGAAGCCGGCCTGCTGTTCCGGGCCGGCCGAGCCGCTCGCCTCACCAGACGTCCGGGTGCCGTCGACTTCAAGGCAGGTCCGACGGCGTACGACATCGCGGAGGCTCTTGGTGCTGCGGGGATCGAGTACGCCGCAACAGGTGACGCAGGCGCGAACCTATACCGCTCCAGCGCTGGGGAGACGTGGCCGGTCCTCTACGTCGAAGACACAGCGCGAGCGTCTGACGCCGCCGGTCTTGACCACAAGGAGACCGGCTCCTTCGGGATGCGGGTCACGCTAATCCCGTTCGACGGAGTCAGCGAGCTCGGACGGACCGCGATTGACGGCATCACCGTTGCTGCGCGCGACCAAGTCGTCATCGACGCCTACGGCGGCATCGACCGCATGGCTGAGCAGGCCGACATCCTTGTGGGACGGCGAGTCGCATGACGGAGTTCAAGGCACCGCGGACCGAAATCGAGTGGAGCCGCCGAGCGATCATCAACGTGGTCGAGGTGTTGGCAGTTCACGCCGAATCGCTCACGTTAGTCGGTGCTCACGCCGTCCTGTTGCGGACGATAGACCTCGATGTCCCGAGGATGCCTACCGGCGACGGCGATCTCGGTGTCACGCCCGGTTTGGTCGGCGACCTGCCGAGCATCGAGACCCTTCTCGCCGAGGCGGGCTACGAGCACCGCACCACGGCACGGCCGGGATTGTGGGGACGCGAGCCATACGACGACCCGACGGCACACGGTTGTACAGGGAGAAGATCGATCTCCTCGCGCCACACGGACTGTCGGGCACGGCGAGCCGGACCAAGCGGGGTGTTCCGGCGTTGCAGTCCGCGCACGGCAAGCTCACCGTCGGCAACGCCCTTGGTCTGGAGCTTGCGGCCTTCAATCGCTCGAAGCTGCCGATCACGGACTTCGCCGACGCGCGCCTCTCGGCAGGGATCTTCGTCGCCGAGATCCCGGCACTGATTCTGGCGAAGGGGTCCAAGGTCGGCGAGCGACTCCGTGAGCCGCGCAAGGGACTAGTCCGCGACAAGGACCTCGGCGACCTGTGGCGGTTGATGGCGGTCGCTGATCCTGCAGAGACACGTCGGGTGATCGCGGAGTTCCTCGACCACGCCGAGGTTGGAGCCGACGTCCGTCAGAGCGTCGAGTGGACGGCTGGCGTCCTGCGTGATCCGGCGAGCGTCGAGCGCGCCAAGCTGGCCTTCGACACCTTTGTGGACCCGGTTGAGATCGACCGCACCTTCGTACTCTGGCGAGATGCTTTGCGCGTCTGAAAGGTCACCGGCTTGTCCTCGTGCCGAGCTGGGTCACTCGGCTGGGCGCGTACCGGACAGCCAGGTCAGGACGCCCCCACGTCCTACGGCGGGCAACTGGTGCCAGTCCGACTTGCCGGCGAACGACACACTGGTGCGCATCTCGTCGGCAGGCGCAGGTGCGCTCAAGCGGCCTCTCCTAAGCTGGACCGCAGAAGTCGCGTCGAGCTCCCCAGGAGCCGTCGCCCGCGATCTTGCAGGCAACCGCGACGCACGTGCCACTCGTCAGGAGTCACCGTCATGGCCAACCGCCTTGCCCACGCCACGAGCCCCTATCTCCTGCAACACCAGGACAATCCGGTCGACTGGTGGGAGTGGGGACCCGAAGCGCTTGACGAGGCGGCACGGCGAGACGTCCCGATCCTGCTGTCCGTCGGGTATGCCGCCTGTCACTGGTGCCAC
>NZ_RJJQ01000009.1 GCF_003724155.1 Flexivirga caeni
GGTGGGAGTGGGGACCCGAAGCGCTTGACGAGGCGGCACGGCGAGACGTCCCGATCCTGCTGTCCGTCGGGTATGCCGCCTGTCACTGGTGCCACGTCATGGCGCACCAGTCGTTCGAGGATCCCGACGTCGCGGCGGTCGTCAACGCCGGCTTCATCGCGATCAAGGTGGACCGGGAGGAGCGGCCGGACATCGACGCGGCATACATGACGGCGACCACTGCCATGACCGGCAATGGCGGCTGGCCGATGACGTGCCTGCTGACACCCGACGGCAAGCCGTTCTTCGCTGGCACCTACCTGCCGAAAGCCCAGTTCCTGCAACTCCTTTCGGCTTCCCGGCACGCCTGGGAGAACCAGCACGACCAGGTCCTCGCGTCCGGGGAGAACGTCACCCGGCAGCTCGCCGCCGCGGCCGAGCGGGGCGCTCCGGTCGCCATCACCGATGAAGCGACCCGCACGGCGGTGACAACGCTGGGTCGGTCGTATGACGAGGCGCATGGCGGCTTCGGCGGCGCTCCGAAGTTCCCGCCTGCCATGGTCCTGGAGTTCCTGCTGCGCCATCACACTCGCACCGGAGACGACGAAGCCCTGCGGATGGTCGAGCACACCTGCGAGGCGATGGCGCGCGGCGGCATCTACGACCAACTCGCCGGCGGGTTCGCGCGTTACAGCGTCGACGCGACCTGGACAGTCCCCCACTTCGAAAAGATGCTCTACGACAACGCCCAGCTGCTGCGCGTCTACGCACATCTGTGGCGAGTCAGCCACAGTCCTCTCGCGGCCCGAATCGCCACGGAGACAGCAGAATTCATCATCCGCGACCTCGGCACCCTCCACGGTGGGTTCGCCAGCTCGCTCGACGCGGACACCGGCGGCGTCGAAGGTGCCACCTACGTCTGGCGCCCCGACGAACTGCAGACGGCCCTCGGGGGCCCGGACGGCGCACGTGCAGGCGAGCTACTCGGCGTGGCGGCCGCCGACAACTTCGAGGACGGCAGATCCACCCTCAGCCTGCACCGCGACCCGGACGACGAGACCTGGTGGTCGAGTGCCCGCGCGACCCTGCTTGCGACGCGCGCGCAGCGACCACAACCGGCCCGCGACGGGAAGGTCGTGACGTCCTGGAACGGCCTGGCGATCAGTGCTCTCGTGGAAGCATCAATGATCCTGGCCGTGCCCGAATGGCTCGACTCCGCAACGAAATCCGCAGAATTCATCCTCGGCAGCCACCTCGTCGACGGACGTCTGCGACGCAGTTCCCTCGACGGCACCGTGAGCGGTGCACCAGGTGTCGCCGACGACTACGGCAACTTCGCCGAAGCCCTGCTCGTCCTGCACCAGGCAACCGGCGATGAGCGCTACCTGACACACGGGCGCGAACTGCTCACCACGGCCGCGCAGATCTTCGCCGGGCCGTCCGGCGGATTCCAGGACGCCGCCTCGGACGGGGAGCGGCTCTTCTTCACGCCGCGTGGTGCAGGCGACAACGCCGAACCCTCCGGCACCTCAAGCCTCGCCGGAGCACTGCTGATGGTGAGCGCACTCACCGGAGAGACCAGCTTCCGCGACCGCGCCATCGATGCGCTGTCCGCAATGGGCGAAATCGCCACGCAGGCACCGCGATTCGCCGGGTGGACACTCGCCACGGCTGAAGCAGCGCTCGCCGGGCCGCTGCAGATCGCGGTGGTCGGGGACGGTCGCGCCGCACGCGGCCTGACTCGTGCCGCGTGGGGGACGCCGTCGGCCGGTGCCGTCATCGTGTATGGCGAGCCGGACTCGACGCGGAGCCCGCTCCTGGCCGGGCGGTCGCTGGTCGACGGACGCGCCGCGGCATACGTCTGCCGGGGTTTCGTCTGCACCGCACCCGTCACCGACCGCGACGAGCTCGTCACACAGTTGCGCGGAGACTGACCCCGCGCGTCAGTCGCGCACCCGGAGCAGGCGGGATCCATTGTGCCACAGCACATCCCGCATCCAGTCGTCACCGAGATCGAGCCCGGCCAACGCGCTGAGCTGCTCGGCATACGGGTAGGGGATGTTCGGGAAGTCCGACCCGAGCACAACCCGTTCGCGCAGGTCCACGAGCCGCGCGGGGTACCCGCCCGGCAACGGCGCGAATCCATTGGTGAAGTCGGTCGCGATCATCGTCGTGTCGAGATGAACATTGTCGTAGTGTTCCGCGAGGTCAGCGAACTCGTGGTACTCCGGCATACCGGCGTGGGCAATCACCAGGGTGAGGCGCGGATGCCTCTCCAGCACTCGCGCGATGCCTTCCGAACCGGTGAACTCCCCTGCAATCGGAGCAGATCCAGCGTGTATGACGATGGGCACTTCCGTATCGCACAGCAGCGACCAGGCGGGGTCGAGCAGCTCGTCGTCCGGTGCGAACCTGCCCACCTGCACGTGCACCTTGAACAGCTGCGCGCCGTCGGCGAGCGCCTCGGCGACATACTCCGCCACGTCCGGCTCGGGATAGAGCGTTCCGCAGTGGACACCGTCCGGCACCCGGGCGGCGAAGTCGCGACACCAGTCGTTGAGCCAGCGCGCCATGCCTGCCTTGTGCGGGTAGGCGAGTGCCGGGATGGCACGGAGCCCGAAGTCGCGCAGCAGGTGCAGCCGGGTCCGTTCGTCGAAACGGTAGGTGATCGGCCACGGCGTGCCGTAGTGCTGTTCGGCCTGGTCGAAGTAGGCCCACACCTTGCGCAGCATCGGTTCCGGGAGAAAGTGCACGTGGATGTCCGCCAGACCCGGAATGCCGAGTGTCCGAAGGTAGCCCGGGATCTCGGCATCGCAGCGCGGACCGGGAGTCGTCATATGGCGCCCTCGCCCGCATCCGTCATCCTGCAAGACTACTGACCCCGCCCGATCCCGATGGAGTTGAATACTTCCATGACCGCGCAGCGCGAAGTGCTCACCTGGGACGTATTCGGCAGTGCGAGCCGCGAGCTCGCCCAACAGATCCACGACTCGGGATACCGGCCGGACCTGATCATCTCGATCGCCCGCGGCGGCCTGATCCCGGCGGGCGCGATCAGTTATGCACTCGGCATGAAGAACGTCCACGTGCTCAACGTGGAGTTCTATACGGGAGTCGACGAGCGCCTGCCCATGCCGGTGATGCTTCCGCCGGTGCCGCAGCCGGTCGACCTGTCCGGTGCAACCGTGCTGGTCATCGACGATGTCGCCGACACCGGTGGCACCCTCGATCTGGTCCGCACCTTCTGCGAGGGTCACGTCAAAGAGACGCGATGCGCGGTCATCTACGAGAAGTCCCGCTCCGTGGTGAAGTGCGAATACGTCTGGAAGCGCACCGACCAGTGGATCGACTTCCCCTGGTCGAGTCAGCCCGAAATCGGCTGAGGCAGCGGGCGGTTCAATCCTGCGGGCGCACGAACGGGAACGTTAGGGTCGCCTTGATGCTCTGCCCGGTGAGCAGCATCACCAACCGGTCGACGCCGATGCCGAGTCCGCCGGTAGGCGGCATGGCATATTCCAGTGCCGACAGGAACGCCTCGTCGAGTTGCATGGCCTCGACGTCACCCGCGGCCGCCGCGAGCGACTGCTGGGTGAAGCGCTGCCGCTGGTCCACCGGGTCGGTGAGTTCGCTGTAGGCGGTGCCGAGTTCGGCGCCGAATGCCACCAGGTCCCACTGCTCGGTCAGCTTCGGGTTGGTTCGGTGCCGGCGCGCGAGCGGCGAAACTTCAACGGGGAAGTCGCAGTAGAACGTCGGGTATGTCGTCTGCTTCTCGACCAGCGCTTCATAGAGCTCCATGACAAGCTTGCCGGCCGTCTGCTCGGCACGGACCGGAATGTCGTGTTGCTCGCACAGGTCGACCAGTTCGTCCCGGGAAGTCTCGGTCGTGACCGGCACACCGACCGCCTCGGACACGGCGCCGTGGATCGTGATGACCCGCCACGGCGCGGTCAGGTCGACCTCGTCATACCCGCCGGAACCATTGGGCCGCAACGCGATAGGACGCCCATGTGTCCGGGTGGCGACACGAATGATCAGCTCGTGCGTCAGCTCCCGCATGGAGTTGTAGTCGCCGTACGCGGCATACGCCTCCAGGGAGGTGAACTCCGGGTTGTGCGTCGCGTCCGCGCCCTCGTTGCGGAAGTTGCGGCTCATCTCGAAGATCCGCTGCATGCCGCCGACTGCGAGCCGTTTGAGGTAGAGCTCTGGTGCGATGCGCAGATAGAGCTCCATGTTGTACGCGTTGATGTAGGTCTTGAACGGCCGGGCGGTCGCACCGCCATGCACCGGTTGCAGCGTCGGGGTCTCGACCTCGAGGAAGCCGTGGTCGCCGAGCACCGACCGGATCTCGCCGATCGCCGCCGAACGCTGCAGCAGCACCTTGCGCGCCGCCGGATCCAGCATGAGTTCCAGGGACCGGTTGCGTGCGCGCGCATCGTCGCCGAGCCGGCCGTGCAGGTGCGGGACCGGCCGCAGGCACTTGGCGGCCATCTGCCAGCTGGTGAGCAGCACCGACAACTCGCCGTTGCGTGAGGTCGCGACCGGACCGGTCACACTGACCAGATCTCCGAGGTCCACCGTTTTGCACCACAGTTCTCGCGCCGCCTCCGGCGAGTCCGACGCAGTCACCATGATCTGAATCCGGTGGTCGTCGTCATCGAGCACCGCGAAACTCACGCCACCGAGGTCGCGCAGTGCACGCACGCGCCCGGCCACGGATACGACCCGGTCCGTGCAGCGATCCGCGGGGAGGTCGCGGTACTCCGCCACGACGTTGCAGACACGGTCGGTCCGCGCGACGGCGACCGGGTAGGCATCGACTCCCGCCTCGTCGAGGACTTCCAGTTTCCCGCGCCGCACCTGTTGCTGCTCGGAGAGCCGCACCGGGGGCGGCGCCGGCAGCAGCAGCGCGTCCTCTTGCTGACGCACGCGGTCGACGAACCAGGCTTCGGGACGCGGCGGCTGCACGTCGGACGGCCGCGGGCCGGTGAGTACGCGCGGGCCCATCATCGGCACGAAGCCCTCGGCGATGCCCATCGCGAGCCCGGCACGAGGGACGGTGAGTGCGGGGTCATAGCAGAGCAGCCGCGGCACCCAGACCGGCTTGTACTTGTCGTTCGACCGGTAGAGCGTCTCCAGCTGGAAGAAGCGTGAGGCGAAGCCCAGCGCCGCGTCGTTGAGCCGGGTGATCGGGCCGGCGCCGACCTGGTCGGCGCTGCTGAAGACCTCGCGGAACACCGCGAAGTTCAAGGAGATCCGCCGTATACCGTGCTCGGGCCCGGCCGCGATCAACTGCGATACGAGGAATTCGTTCAGGCCGTTCTCCGCGTCGCGGTCGCGTCGCATCAGGTCGAGCGACGCGCCACGCACCCCCCACGGGACGAAGGACAAGAATCCACGGATCGTTCCCGACGGATCGTGTGCAGTGATGATCACGCACCGACCATCCGCGGGGTCACCGAGCCGGTTGAGCGCCATCGAGAACCCGCGTTCGGTCTCCTCACCGCGCCACTCCTCGGCGAGCCGCGCGATCTGCGCCATCTCTTCGGGCGCGACCTCGGAGTGCCGCCGCACCTGCGTGGTGTAGCCCGCACGGGTCAGCCGGGTCACCGCCTGACGTACCGGGCGCATCGAACGCCCGCGCAGCGAGAACGACTCGACATCGATGATCGCCTCGTCGCCGAGCGCAAATGCACGCAGACCGGCCTCGACATACTCCTGAGTGCCCTGCTCGGAACTGGACAGCACCGCGGGGTAGAGGCCGTGTGCCCGGCACTGCTCGAGCCATGCCTGTATGGCGGGCTGCCACGACGCCCGCCTGCCCACCGGATCGGCGCTGGCAACGCTCACGCTGCCTTCGTTGCGATAGGTGACCGCGGCCTGGCCGTCGGCCGCGAACACGACGCTCTTGTCGCGGCGGGTTGCGAAATAGCCCAGTGAGTCGTTCTCGCCGTAGAGCAACAGCAGCCGGCGCACGGCAAGCTCCTCGTCGGCGGTCTGGAACTGACCGCCACGACCGGAACGCAGGAAGATCAGGCTGGCGAGCAGCAACGCGATGGTCGACATGATGCCGGCCAGGCCGTAAATCCAAGGGTGACCACCGTGCCCGTTCAGGCCGGGGGTGGACGGGTCGGAGGCAAGTCCGAAGACCGACCGCACAGAGAAGCGAACGATCTCATGAGTTCCGCGCAAGTTGCCCGGCATCGCCGACGTGAACGCGAGCGTGATGACGAACGAGATCGCCAGGCCCGCGACGAGCACTGCGCTGGCAGCACGCTTGCTCCCGACCGCGAGCCGCGCAGGGAACGCGCTCCGGCTCATGATGACTGCCACCAGCGTCACAAGCCCGATGACGAAGGCGATCGCCGTCATCGGCACACTTGTCAAGAACGCGTGATAGCCGCGGGCAAAGCCCCTTAACCGCAGACGTGAGTCTTCGAAGATGTCCTGGCGAAACATTGCACCCAGGAAGAGCAGCAACGCACTCAGGACACTGAGCACCATCAGAATGACGACGACACCATGGGCGAACCGCAGCCGCCGGCGGATGGCGCCCGACAAGACGAAGAGCAGACAGACGATGAAGAGGCTGGGCTCCGCCGGCACGTTCACCAGGCCGAGCAGGTCGTCGACCATCTCCACGACGATGTTGCCGTGCAGGGGGACACCGATCAGAGACCAGACCGCGGCGAAGAAAAAGAGTCGGCCAACCCAGCGGGCGACTTGTTCCCGCCACGGCACCGCCGCGTGCTGGCGCGCCTGCTCACCCCCGTACGGGTTGAACGAACCACGCAGCATCTTCGGCGTGCGCAACCACTCGCTGCTCACCGATCTCCCTCTGCTCTCCGAAAGCCACGAACAGGCACAATCCTAAGCACGCCTGGCCTAACAGTCGGTGAGCCCAGCCTGGGTGTCTACTGGACCACCGCGGAAGCATCGATGAACAGGGGCATAAAGAAGTGGCCCCGCCCGTTGCCGGGCGAGGCCACTTCGTAATGTTTGTTCGGCGGTGTCCTACTCTCCCACACCCTACCGAGTGCAGTACCATCGGCGCTGAAGGGCTTAGCTTCCGGGTTCGGGATGTGACCGGGC